>CP034537.1:1338750-2677500 GCA_004000515.1 Pseudomonas poae | reverse complement strand
GTGGCGCTGAGGTTTTTACTGATGTCATACCGCGCCATCAGGTTGGTCAACGCATAGCTGCCCTGGTCGAACGTATGCAAGTCCATCCCGGTCTTGCTCTGCCAGTTAACCCCGCCGCCAACCGTTACCTTGTCGAACACACCCGGCAGGCGATAAGTGGTGAAGGTCTTGAGGCTGTGGCGCGGGCTGGTGGTAACGATGCGCTGGTCTTCAGCGTTGGTGCTCACGCTGTAGGCGTAACCGGCAGACGCTTGCCAGCCTTCGCTCAGTTCACCGTTGAACTCAAGCTCTACCCCCTTGGTGGTCGTGCCCTGCTCTGCACGGTAGATATCAGGGTCGCGGACAAACACCGGCAGGTTGTCCTGGTCAATCTTGAACAGCGCCAGGCTGGCGTTGAGTTTGTCGTCGTTGAAGCTGCCCTTGACCCCAACCTCATAACCCGTACCTTCCTGCGGGTCCAATGCCTTGAAGCTCGCGTCCTGAATGCCGTAGGCCTGCGGATTGAAAATCTTGGTGTAACTGGCATACAGCGACCAGGTGCTGCTCAAGTCATAAACGATACCGGCATAGGGCAGGAATACACCGTTGCGGGTTTCCTTGTTCTCGGTGGTCTGGCTTGGGTCGGCGAACGCTACCACTTCATTGCTGCGCTTCCAGTCTGTCACGCGGCTGCCGAGGATCACGGAAGTCTTGTCGGTGACGTGCAAGCGCGAGGTGAGATAAGCCGCGTACTGGTCTTCTTCAATATGAGTCTTGCCCACGGGCGTGGTGTTCGGAATATTCGCACCGCTCCCGTTCCAGTTGAAGATGTTAGGCACGGTGCCGTCGTAACCGGTCCAACTCCCAAACCAGCCGCCATGGCTCGGCGTGTTTTCGTTGTAGCGCGACATCGTCACGCCGGCGATCAACTCATGCTCGCGCCCAAACAGATTAAATGGCCCGGTGAGATAGGCATCGAGGTTGTTCTGACGCGGCGTGCCCGACCAACGATTGGGATACAGATAAGCACCCGCCCCGTGTCCTGATCAATACTGCCGTTCATATAGTTGATCAGCTCATCGAACTGGTTCTGGGTATGACTGACTTCCACCTTGCCACTCCAGCCGTTATCCAACTGATGCTCGAGGGAGGTGAAGATATTGGTCTGCTTGCGGTCGTTATAAGCCCAGTCCGGCGCACTGTTGGCGGAACGGCTAAAGGTGGTGCGGTTGCCATTGCTGTAGAACATCGGGAAACCGGTGCGCAGCGGATCGTTGACCTGGTTGTTGATATAGCTGAAGCCCACCGTGAGCATGGTCGCTTCGCTCAGGTCGAACTCGGAAATCCCGTACACCAGCTGCGAGTCGGTGTTGACCCGATCCACCCACGAGTTCTGCTTCTTATAGTCCACCACCAGACGACCACGGATATTGCCGCTGTCATTCAATGGCCCCGACACATCAAAGCCCGTCCCATAGCGATCCCAACTGCCCGCCTCGCCGGTGATGCTGGCTTGTGCCTCGGCAGTCGGCCGCTTGCGGATCAAGTTGATCGTCGCCGACGGCGTACCTGAACCGCTAATCAAACCTGTGGCGCCGCGCACCACTTCAACACGGTCATACATCGCAGTGTTCTGAGTGGTGTTATCCAGCCGCGCCGAGGTCGGCACGCCGTCGATTTCAAAGTTGTTGATCTGGAAGCCACGGGACCAATAGGTATCGTTCTCCGCCCCACGCCTACACGCAGCACGGTAATGCCCGGCGTAGCTTCCAGCACTTCGGTAAGGTTGGTGAGTTTCTGGTCGTCGAGGCGTTGACGAGTGATCACCGTGACCGACTGCGGTGTTTCCTTCTGGGTCAGGTTCAGCCGTGTCGAACTGCTGGACGAATACGTGGTGTACAGGCCGGTGCCCTCAGTGGTCGACCCCGGCGCCATGCCAGAGATCGACACTGCGCCCAGTTGCAAGGCTCCGCCCGCCCCAGGCTGCAATTGATAACGCCCCTCGCCGGTCTGCACCACTGTCAACTCGCTGCCCGCCAGCACTGTCTGCAGCGCCTGGTCTACGGTATAGCTGCCATGCAGCGCCGGGCCAGTCTTGCCAGCTGTGAGCGCGGCATTGCCCGCCAGGTAGATGCCCGCTTGGGTGGCGAGCTGGTTGAGCTGGTCGGCCAGCGCACCGGACGGCAGGTCGAAGCGCTGTACGCTCGTTTGCTCAGCCGCAGCCGCCAGCGGTGCAAGGCTCAGACTGGCAGGCACAGCCAAGGCAAACGCAATTACCAGGGCCAACGGTTGGGGAGAGTTACGCAAGAATGAGGACATAAAACAGTTCCGGTCGAAGGAGGCATCAAGCCGTTGTCCTTCTCTAATTCGAATGAAAATCCAAAACCGGAAGCACGGATTAAAAAATCAGCGCGGTACCACGTTGACCCACCAGGCAAAGCGCCGCTCAACCCGCACGGGTAGCACTTGCTCCAACATGGCCAGCACCTGATCGGTGTCCTGCAAGGGATAAGTGCCCATCACGCGAAGATTGGCCACCTGCGGATCAATCCCCAAATGCCCCTGGCGATAACTTGCCAGCTCACCAATAAAGTCCCCAGGCGCATATCGTTCGCCATCAGCACGCCATTAGCCCACGCCTCTCGCCCGGGTTGCGCACGCTGCGTCGCCGACACGCTTTGACGATCAAACGCTACGCCCTGCCCGGCCTGCACAATTCGGGCTTGATCAGTGTCGGCGCAGTTCGCCAGCACGCTGCCTTCATACACATTAAGCAGCGTGCGGCCATTTTGTTCGCGTACGCTGAACCGCGTGCCCAAAGGTCGCAGGCGACCTTGCGGGGTATCCACCACAAACGGTCGAGGGTCACCACCGGTATTGATCAGGACTTCGCCCTTGTAGAGTTTCAATTCACGCAGCCCGACGCTGAAATTCACGTCCAGTGCCGTGTCACTGTTAAGCCAGATTCGCGAACCGTCCGCCAACAGCTGCTCACCCAACACCGCAGTCCCCGTATGAAAGTCCGCGTTCCACGCCCCTGGCAACCAACGCTGCTGCCAACTGCCCCAGCCCAGCAAAGCGCCGCCCATGACAACCGACAACCCGCGCAACACCTGCCGCCGCGAACGCTGGGAATGCCGCAGGTTTTCCAGCGTTTTGTTGGCACCTGCCACATCCACCTGCAATGGCGCAAAACGCTGCCCCACGCGAGCGACGTAGCTCCACGCCTGGCGATTGATCTCGCTGCTGGCATGCCATTCGCGCCACGCCTCATGCAATGGCAAGGCCGTGGGTTCGGCACTCAGGCGTGCATACCAGTCAGCAGCTTGTTGCAAGGTGGCATGGTCAAGGCCACCGGATTGAGTGCTCATGACAGGGCGCCGTCCAACTCGGCTTCCAGCACCATGCACTGGAACATGGCTTGGCCGATGTATTTGGTGACGGTGCGCTCACTCACGCCGATGCGCTGTGCAATCTCGCGGTAACTCAAGCCGTCGATCTGGGCCAGGCAGAACGCCTCGGACACCTTTGCCGGCAACCGATCGAGCATCGCCTGCAAATGCACCAACGCTTCCAGCACCAACGCACGGTGCTCTTCCGAAGGTGCACACGCCTGCGGCCGAGTCGCCAACACCTCAAGCCACGCTTGCTCTACCTGTTTACGCCGGAAAAAATCCACACACATTGCGCGACAACGTACTGAGATACGCACGCGCATGCCCGTCGCTGCCAAATTCACGGGGATGGGTTAAGAGCCGAACAAACACATCATGGGCCAACTCGGCGGCATCGCTGACGTTGCCGAGCTTTCGGGCGAGCCAGCGCTGAATCCAGCCATGGTGAGCGCTATAGAGGCAGCCAACGCTGAGGGGTGAGGCGACGGGCTCGGGAAGCGGAGGCATAAGGAGCCCTACGAATAAGAATTGTTCCCAATAATAATTAGAAACGCAAAGCACTACAACGGGCAAACATCGCCAACATCATCTCGGTCCCCAGACGCTGATTGACAACACCATCGCCCAGGAACACGTCCCTAATCGTCGAGTGACGTTGATTTTGGAGCGCTGATGCAAGGGGTTGTTTTTTGCGCTGTAGAACAGTGATCATCGCCCTCCCCCCGTAAGCAGAGGAACCGAGACCATGGAGTTGACGCTGGAAGCTGTGGCGCTTTTGCACTTAAGTTGGTGCATGAGCAGGACGGCGGCAGCCCGATTTTGCGCGATGACCCGGTCATGGTGGGCTATGACAGGGAGGTGTTTGGCCTGCTGGTGCGCCAGGCAGACCTGGCCGCGATTCTGGTGAAAGTTGATGAATGTGTGGGGCAAGCGCTTGTCGCGGTGGGCGGCGTCGATACCGTGCTAGGGCGTGAATTGCAGCGGCTGGCCGCAAGCGTGCAGAACGTCGATCAACTCGACGAACTGCCCGCACCGTTAGCCACGCTTAAGGATTACTTGAAAGACATCCAGTAAGGCAACCTACCGCCGCCCTTCCACCGCCATCCGCACCGCCAACCCCATCAGTACAGAGCCCATCAGCCAGCGCTGCACCACCTGCCAACCGGGCCGGGTGACGAAGAACACCGCGATGGAGCCCGCCATGGTGGCAATCGCCGCGTTGACGCTCACGCTGATGAAAATCTGCGTAAAGCCCAGCACCAACGATTGCGCCAGCACACTGCCGTGGCCGTTCGGATCGATGAACTGAGGCAGCAACGACAAATACATCACCGCCACCTTGGGGTTCAGCAGGTTGGTCACAAGGCCCATCGTGAAGAGCTTGCGCGGGCTGTCCTCTGGCAAGTCTCGTACCTGGAACGGTGAACGGCCGCCGGGCTTGACTGCCTGCCAAGCCATGTAAATCAGGTACAGCGCGCCCCCGAAACGTAGCGCGTCATACGCAAACGGCACCGCCATCACCAAGGCCGTTATCCCCAAGGCCGCGCACAGCATATAAACCAAAAACCCAGCGCCACGCCGCCTAGCGAAATCAACCCGGCCGTGCGCCCCTGACAGATCGAGCGCGAAATGAGATAGATCATATTCGGGCCGGGCGTGAGCACCATGCCGAGGGAAATCAGCGCATAGGCAAGCCAGCTGGACAGCTCAGGCATGGTTCGGCTCCGTTTGTTGAAACATCTGGCCAAGGTTGTAAGGTTGGTCGCCATGGTAGGGCGTTCAAAATGCGCGCGTTAGATACAGATCCGTGAGCAAAACGGCATACACCCAAAAAGGCAGACACATGATCGACTTCAACAACAAAGGCTTCTTCAAACTCAAACAAAACAACGAATACGCCGAACGCGTAAGCGCCCTGCTGCTGGACGGCGAAGAAGTGGTGGACGCGTACAAGGCCATGCGCGACGGCGTGGTGTTCACCACCAAACGAATTATCGCGGTGAACGTGCAGGGGATTACCGGCAGCAAGAAGGACTTCACGTCGCTGCCGTACAAAAATATCGTGGCGTATTCGGTTGAAACGTCCGGGACCTTTGATCTGGATTCGGAGTTGGAGGTTTACTTTTCGTCGTTGGGGAAAGTGAGGTTTGAATTCACGGGGAAGACGTCGATTGTTGAAATTTCGCGGTTGATTTCCAAGCAACTGTTGGGTTGACCGATAGGCAAAAAAAGACCGGCAAGTTCTGACTGAAAGGCAACAGCCACGCGTGCCAGTCGTCGATGAAACCAGCTGATTTTTCCCACGGAGACCATCGAAAAAGTCCGATTCCGGCCACTGCCCCCACGCCCATAGGCTCACTCCCCCCACACAAGGAAGTGAGCCCGCCATGTCAGAACGCGCCTACCCCCTCACCGAAGAAGAACAACTCAAACAGCGAATCCTGACGCCGCAACCGGTGCGGCGGGCTTACTCGCCACCCATCCATCTATTCAACCCTCCCCCTGTCCCAACGACTACGCCCGCCAAGCCTCCCGGCTGCGTCTTCACCAAACCCTGCCAACTGCCCGATGGCATCACCCACTACGCTGACCCCACTGGTTTCGTACCGCTGGAACTGGTTAAGGAGTACGGCCACTTCTGCCTGTTGGGTGGGCGCGAGGTCGACGATCAGGGCGTAGTTTCCTTGCGCAAGATCAGCGGCAGCGCCTTGCCCATGGGCCTGGGCCAATTGGCCTTGCGTACGGCGGTGGTGGAGTCGGCGGCTGCCGCAGTCGGGACGGTTGTGGGTGGATTGTTGACGGGCTTGGTGGCGCTGGCCTGGCCATCGGCATTGGGCGATAGCGCGCTCTACACCGATGAGCAATTGCGCTCAATGCAGCGGGCACGCTCGCAAATGCGTTTGCAGGTTGAGCAGTTGGAGGACGGCACGCTCAAGGGTTATGGGTTTTACACCGGCAACAATGCCGAGTGGCAGATGATTGATGTGGTGCAGTTCCAAAGCCGTGGTGATCGGTTTGTTGCGGACTTGGGTGAAGGGGTAGAGCTGATCTGGACGCCTGCGGTTGATCCGGGTGACACCCTGGGGACTCCGGCGTTGGAGGCTGCGCCGCAGGCGCCGGTGATTTGGATTTACCCGCCGAACGAGAAGGCTGCGCAGATTTTGGTGAACCCGGTTTATCCGCCGGAGTATCGGGATTTTATTCTGGTGTTCCCGGTGGAGTCGGGCGTTCGGCCGTTGTATGTGGTGGTTAATAAGCCAAGGAAAGGGCTCAAGAACCCAGACCATGATTACTTCCCTGCACCCAAGGCCGAAGACATAACAGGCTTCCCCGGCCTGATTCCCCAAAGGCCCGTGACACCAAGAAGGGGTGGAGCTGGCTTACGTGAACGATGGATAGACGCAAAAGGACGAAAAATATTTGAGTGGGACTCGAAAAAGGGTGAGCTGGAAGTCTATCGAAACAGTGACTTGGAACACCTCGGTGCGTTTGATCCTTATACCGCCGAGCGCCGAGGACCGGCGGACCCAAAACGTAGAATTTACAGATAGAGAGGAAGCCAAAAAATGGTTATGAAAATCAGATTGCGATGGTACGAAACACACAGCAATGACTTGAAAGCGGATGAGTACTCAGCAGATATCGAAGATTCAGACAGCGTTTTTGAAGCACTGGGTTTAGGCGAAGAAACCGCGATATATGCCGACGTATTCAACGTGATGGCAGAGTGGATAACGATTATTCAGCCGTATTTCCAGCACATGATTGAACCCGACCAGTTCGACTATCAAATATCGTTCGGCTACCAAGGCGCCTGGCCCCCACCACCCAAGCAGTCCAAGAATCAATGAGGCCAACCATGAAAAAGCGCCCCTCTACCGCTCAGTCAACACCCGCACCCATGGCGTGTGCCACGGTAGCTACCGCGCCTATCGATACGAACGAAACACCAAAAAGAAAAACTCGCACAATCCACTCGCAGCTCCATGCACAGCCACCATCGCCACGGTTTCGATTACACACCGCTGTACCGCTTCCTCCTGTCCAAGGTCGGCCAACCATGGGACCCCGTTTTCAGTGAAGCCAACGCCCGCCTGGACCACCCCGATCCAATCTTCTGGATGGTCGCGCTCCACGAAAGCGACAAACAGGAATACGTGAGAACGGATGACAACACTTACTACAGCGGCTTATGGGTCGACGAGGCGGGCCTGCTACAAAAGGTAAACCCGCAGCTGACACCTGAACGCATGCGAACCTTTTGCGACTGCTGTACCCACACCTTCAACGGTGTGGTGTACGCGCATGCTCTACCTACGAAAATCCCCAGCCAAACGCCAGAGCCCATCAACTCGCCTTCACCCCACTCCCCACCCCGTCCACCGGAACCCGCTGCGCCGGGTCCGTCACATCAAACACATGCTGCTCACACCGCTCCCCTTTGAACTGAAACTCCACCAAATACACCTTGGCCTTCTCCGGGCTAAACGTGCTCATCACTGGCCCGCAGTTGTAGTAAACCCCGTTGCCCTGGCTGCCTGCCGTGCTGGAAACGGTGAGCTTCTTGCCAGGATCGGCCAGGGTCTCCAATTGCGGGAAACGCTTGAAGCCGGCGCTGGCGACGGTTTGGTTGAGTTTGGCGATCCAGTTGAAGACTTTACCTTCGCCGGTGTCCATCACGGTGCCGAGGGTTTCCATGCGCTGGTCGGGGTCGCCTTCGCGGCGGATGGAGAATTCGACGGGGTTGGTGCCGCCGTTGGCTTTCATGATGACTTTGGCGTGGTCGGCGTCGACGGCTACGGTTTTTTGGCGCAGCTGGATGCCGTCTTTGAGCAGGGTTGGCGATGAGTTGCGTTGGTTGGATTGGCAGGCGCAGAGGGCCAGCGTGATGAGGGAAAGCAGAGCAATTCGCTTCACAGGGGGATGTCCTTATCGGTGTGAATGGGGTGATGACTGGACCTGAGATTGAACAGAATGTTCCGCACTGGCGCGGTTGAGATACAGGTGCTGCGGTTTTCCAGGTGCACCGAGGTGATCCCTTCGCAGCCTCGCTAAGGCTCGACAGCTCCCACAGGGGATTGGCGGGGTGGCTATTTTCCGAGCCTGGCGCAGTTCAAAGTGTGGGAGCTGGCTTGCCTGCGAAAGCGGTGGATCAGCCAGCGCTTGTATCGACTGACACGCCGCCTTCGCGAGCAAGCCCGCTCCCACAGGGCATGGGCGGCGGGTCAGAAATCCAACCGTGCGCACAAACCGCCTTGTGCCAAGTTGTGCAGTGCCAGGCGGCAACCAATTTTACCGACGATCATCTCCACAATCGCCAACCCCAACCCGGCGCCGTTGGCGTTACCCCGGCTGTAGAACCGTTCAAACAGTCGCCCCAGTTCCGCATCATCAATCCCCGGCCCCTGGTCTTCCACGCGTAGGCTGGTGGCACCAATCACCACTTTCACTTCGCTGCCAGCAGGCGAGAAGTTGAGCGCGTTGGTCACCAGGTTTTGCAACGCAATCGCCAGTGCGACGGGCTCGGTTTCCACCCAAACCTCCTCCTCCCCTTCCAGCACCAGTTCCACGCCTTTTTCCATGGCCAGTGGCGCCAGCTCAGCCAGTTCTTCGCGCACCAACTCCGTCAGTTGCACACGACTGCGCACCGGGTTGTTCAGTTGCGGTTCGATACGGGCCATGGTCAGCAGTTGACTACCGATGCGGGTGGCGCGGTCGACACCGTTGACCAGGAAGTCCAGGGCTTCGCGGCGTTGTTCCGGGGTCTCGGCGCTTTGGGCGTTTTGCGCGTGGATACGCAGGATCGCCAACGGCGTGCGCAGTTCGTGGGCGGCGTCGGCGATGAAGCGCCGTTCGCGCTCAAGCAAATTGTCGACCTGCACCAGCAGCCGGTTCAGCGCGGTTTGCATGGGTTCCAGATCGCTGGGCAGCGGCGCCAAATGCAGGGGCTGCAACGTGTCGCTGTTACGTCCGCGAATCGACGAGGCCATCGCACGCAACGGTTTCAGACCCCAGCCGATGAACAACCAGATCAATACCGTGAGCAATGGCACGCCAATCAGCGTGGGCCAGAGGGTGTGGCCCATGATGCGCTGGATCACGTCCTGGCGGATGTCATCGCGCTCGCCCACCCAAATCAGCAATCCCTGTTGCGGGTCGGCCAGAAGAAAGGCGCACCAGTCATTGCCGTTGTCCATCAGGTCATGGGAGCCGAGGGTCGCAGGCGGTGCCGCCAGCACCGGCGCTTCGGCGGAGCGCACGAGCAGTTGGCCGTCAGTGCGCCACACCTGAAAGGTCAGGCGGGTTTCATAAGGGTGGGCGACGCCCTCCTCGCCCACGCGGCTCATGGCCTGGTCGAAGGCTTGATAGAGGCGGTCCCAGTCGGCCTCGCCAGGGTCGCGTTGGCGCAATACGCCCTGCAGCAGGCGCGCACTTTGGGCGAGTTGGGCATCGTAGACCTCTTCGATTTCGTGGTGGCTGTCGCGCAGCACCAACCAACTGATCAGGGCATTGCCCAGCAGAATCAGCACCAACACCGGGATGAGGATGCGTGCGCGGACCGAGTTCATGGGGTAAGTACCAGCACGTAGCCGACACCGCGCACGGTGCGGATCAGCTCTGTGGATAACTTTTTGCGCAGGTTATGGATCAGCACTTCCAGGGTGTTGCTTTCGACTCGGTCCTGCCAGCCGTACAACGCGCGGGACAGGCGCTCGCGGGTGACGACTTTGCCGGGGCGCACCATCAGTTGGTGCAGCAGTTGGTACTCCATCGGCGTCACGATGATCTCCGCGTCCAGGTAGCGCACTTGCTGGGTTGCCGGGTCAAGGCTGATGCCGGCGTGTTCCAGCAGCGGTTGCGCACGCCCCTGGCTACGGCGCAACAAGGCACGGACGCGGGCCTTGAGTTCTTCGACATCGAAGGGTTTGACCAGGTAGTCGTCGGCACCGGCGTCCAGGCCGGCGATGCGTTCGGCGGTGCCGTCGCGGGCGGTGAGAATCAGCACCGGCAGGTCGTGTTGCTCGGCGCGCAGTTGCTGCAATAGGTCGAGGCCATCGAGCCGTGGCAGGCCGAGGTCGAGCAGGAGTAAATCAAACGATTCGGTACGCAGCGCATGCAGGGCCGCGACGCCATCCTGCAACCAATCAAGGGTGTAGCCCTCGGCTCCCAAAGCCACGCGAATCCCCTGGCCGAGGGCACGATCATCTTCGACAAGGAGTAGGCGCATTGTTGGTGCTCTGTAGGAAACGGCGAAATCATGCCGGGTTTTGCGCGGACGCCCTCGGCAAACATGTTACGGGTCGTTGCCAACTAAGGTTGCACTAAGGTTGGTTTAGCACTGTGAAATCTCCCAACTCTGCTGAGAGCTTTTCCATGCGCAAAATTCTCCTGTTGTCCCTCGTCCTCGCCAGCCCCCTGGCCCTCGCCGGGCCGCAGTGCACCACCGCCGAGCGCTCGCAATGGCAAGACGAAAAAGCCTTCCAGGACAAGCTCAAGGCCGAAGGCTACACCATCAGCAAGTTCAAGGTCACCGACGGTAACTGCTACGAGATCTACGGCTTCGACAAAGACAAGCGCAAGGTCGAGATCTACCACGACCCGGTCACCGGCAAAGCCGTGAAGACTGAGATCAAGGGCTGATGCAAGGCGACTCCCTGCTCCTGTGGGACCCATTGGTACGGCTGTTTCATCTGTCGATCGCCGGGGTCTTCGTCGCCAATTACTTCTTTAACGAAGCGGGCGACGACTGGCATGTCTGGCTGGGCTACTACGCCATTGCCTGGCTGCTGGTGCGTTTGGTATGGGGGTTTGTCGGACCGCGCAGCGCACGCTGGGCAGACTTTTGGCCTACACCCAAGCGCCTGAATGCCCACATGCGCTCACTGCTCAACGGTCAGCCGCAGCATCGCCTGGGGCATTCGCCGATTGGCGCGCTGGTGATGCTGTTGATGTTGCTGGCCTTGCTCACGGTTGGCGTCAGCGGCTTTCTGATGGAAGAGGTCGATGCCCTGTGGGGCGCTGACTGGCCGCTGCAAGTCCACGAAACGGCCGCCAATGTGCTGCTGGGCCTGGTGTGTATCCATGTGCTGGCGGCGGTGTTTGAAAGTATCCAGGTGCGGGACAACCTGCCGTTATCCATGCTCACCGGTCGCAGGAAGCGCCTGCCGGACGAGCGTGCGCAGTAATCCTTTATCCACAGGTCCTCTATGCGCTCCGCCTTATTGATTTTCAGTGTGCTGGCGGTGTTTTTCGCCGCCTGGCAAAGCCACCCGCCCCATGTGCTGGCGCCGTTCGCCCAGGTGAATCCGAACACCGAAAAAGTCGCGGCGGCCCCGCAGTACACCAGCCGGTTTGTGTCGACGCAGCTCACCGACTTTGTGCACTCGTCCTCTGTCACCGCCCTGCCCGGTGGCGACTTGATGGCGGTGTGGTTCGCCGGCTCCCGCGAAGGCGCCGCCGATGTGCAGGTGCGTACCGCGCGCTTTGACGCCCACAGTGGCGAATGGGGTGCCGAGCAGGTGTTGGCCACGCGCGAAAGCACCCGCGACGGCACCCAGCGTTATATCCGCAAACTCGGCAACCCGGTGATCGCGTTGGCGCCGGATAAACGCCTGTGGATGTTTTACGTGTCGGTGTCGGTGGGTGGCTGGGCCGCCAGTGCGATCAACGTGATGGTCTCCGATGACCTGGGCACCAGCTGGTCGGCGCCGAGGCAATTGGTGACCTCGCCCTTCTTCAATATCAGCACCCTGGTGCGTGCCGCGCCGGTGTTCCATGCCGACGGTTCCATCGGTTTGCCGGTGTATCACGAGTTCATGGGCAAGTTTGCCGAGTACCTGTACTTGAGCGCCGATGGCGCGGTGATCGATAAATTCCGCATTAGCCGAGGCAAGCATTCGCTGCAACCGACCATCGTGCCACTGGACGGCCAGCGCGCCGTGGCGATGTTGCGTTACGCCGGCGACACCCATCACCGCGTGCTGGCCAGCCGCACCACGGATGCCGGACAAACCTGGAGCGAGCCTTACCCGCTGGAGCCGGCCAACCCCAATTCATCGCTGGCGGCAGTGGCCACGCAAGACGACGGTTTGCTGGTGGCACTCAACGACCTGCAAGATGGCCGCTTCAAGCTCAGCCTTTATGGCACCGACGCCCAGCTCAGCCAGTGGCGCACCGTGGTGGAACTGGACCAATCGCCGGACCCACTGGGCCAACCGTTCTCCCCGAGGCTTACAAGGCGATTATCGGCGAAGGTTTCCGCGCATCCAGCGGCGCCAGGCGCCTGCCTTTGGAAGAACGCTTCCTGAGCAGCCTGGATTACCGCGTGTGCAAACCCGTTGGTTGCGATTTTGAGTACGAATACCCGTATTTCAGCCGCAGCCCGGACGGCACCTACCACCTGGTTTATTCGTGGAATAACACCTTTATCAAACATGTCAGCTTCAACGAAGCCTGGCTGGCGGAGCGTCTGTGATGGTTTCCCTCTGGCAGGCCCATTTGAGTTTTGTGTTGCTGGGCTTTGTGGCCCTGTGTGCGCTGCGTTTTACCGCACCTTGGCGGCCGTGGTTGCTGCCGATACTGGTGGCGGTGAGTTTCATCCCGGTCAATGAGCTGCCGTTGGCGGCGTATGTGCGCAGTTTTACCGATGACCTGGCGTTCAGCACGTTGGTGTTGTTGGGGGGGTGGCACTGAGTCGATTGGGGGTGGTGCAGCCGCTGGGGCGCCCTCACCGCGTGCAGATGTTGGGGCTGTTTGGTGTGCTGTGCCTGGTGCTGTACCCGGCGACGTTGGGCCTGACGTATTTCGATCCATACCGCTGGGGGTTCAACCCTCGGCCGATGATTGTGCTGGTGGCCTTGGCGGCGCTGGTGATGTTGTGGCTGCGCAATACGTTGGCGGTGTGGATGCTAGTGGCGGGCACGTTGGCGTTTGCGTTGCGGCTCAAGGCGTCAGAGAACTATTGGGATTATCTGGTCGATCCGCTGTTGGCGATCTACTGCGTCATCGCTGGATTAATGCAATTCAACCTGTGGGAGCGGGCTTGCCCGCGATAGCGTTGGTTCAGTTAAAACAACGGTGACTGATACACCGCTATCGCGGGCAAGCCCGCTCCCACATAGGTTCTGCGTCGTTTTAAAGAATGAGGAAAAAATGACTGCGTTGCAATCACGCCGCCTGCGCTACGGCGTGGGCGCAATCGGCTTGGTGTTTATGTTGCTGGCTGCACTGCGGCTGGTGTTCGTCGTCAGCTTTTCGGGCCTGCCGTTAAACACCCCGCACCTACTGGAAACCCTCGGCATCGGCTTGCGTTTCGACCTGCGCCTGGCGGTGTTGCTCTTGCTACCCCTGGCCCTGCTGGCCTGGCTGCCGCGCTGGAACCTCATCACCTTGCCCGCCTTGCGTTGGCTGGCGCGCGGGTATCTGGTCGTGGCGTTGGCCGTGGTCGGCCTGGTGTACATCATCGACTTCGGCCACTACGCCTACCTTGGCGTGCGCATCAACGCGACGGTGCTGCGTTACCTGCAAGACGCGCAGATTTCTCAACAGATGGTGTGGGAAACCTACCCTGTGTTGTGGATAACCGCCTGCTGGCTGGCCGCCGTGGCGCTTTGGGTGTGGGCGCTGGTGTGCCTGGAACGGTTGACCCTGGATCAGCCCAAACCCGTCATCGGTAAATGGACGCTTGCGTCAGTCTCGCTGGTCGGCGTTGTCGCCGTGCTGCTGGCCCTGCTCGGTCGCGTTGCCAACCTCAACCTGGAAAACCCGGTGCCCCTGCGCTGGAGCGATGCGTTCTTTTCCGGCAACAGCCAGGTAGCCGCCGTGGGCCTTAACCCGGTGCTGTTTTTGTACGACACGCTCAAGGTCGGCCAATCGCAATTTGATGAGCAAAGGTGCGCGAGCATTACCCGCAAATCGCCCATTACCTCGGGGTAGACAACCCCGATGCGCAGCAACTGAATTTCACCCGCGAGCAAGACGTGCAGCCCTATAGACTGGCGGGAGAGCGCCCGCCCAATGTGATTTTCGTGATGCTTGAATCCCTCGGCACCAGTGCCGTCGGCGCCTACGGCAACCCGCTGAACCCCACACCGAACCTGGACAAACTGGCCACCCAAAGCTGGTTCTTCAAGCACTTCTATGTGCCTGTCACCGGCACTGCCAAGACCGTGTGGGCGAGTATCAGCGGCGTGCCGGATGTCACTCGCCAGGAGACCGCTACGCGCAACCCGTTAATCACGCGGCAACACACGCTGATCAACACGTTCCAGGGCTATCAGAAGTTCTACATGATCGGCGGCAACGCCGGCTGGGCGAATATCAATGCGCTGATCCGCCAGAGCATCGACGGTGTGCAGTTGTATGAAGAAAGCCACTGGCGTTCGCCACGGGTAGACGTGTGGGGTATTTCCGACCTGGATCTGTTCAAGGAGGGTGACGCGTTGTTACGCGCAGTGCCCAAGGACCAACCGTTCTTCGCCTACCTGCAGACCTCCGGCAATCATCGCCCCTTCACCATCCCCAAGCAGAACGATGGTTTCCAGGTAGCAGACGTGACCCTGGAGCAAGTCCAGGCCGCCGGTTCGCGCAGCGTCGAGCAATACAACGCGGTGCGCCTGCTGGACTACAACATCGGCCGCCTGATGGAAATCGCCAAGGCCGGCGACTGGTACGACAACAGCATTTTTGTGTTCTTCGGCGACCACAACACGCGCATCAGCCAAATCCCGCACATGGCGCCCGCCTTCGAACAGCTGGGCTTGGAAAGTAACAACGTGCCGCTGCTGATCCACGCCCCCGGCCTCAAGCCTCGGGTCATCGACGCAGCCGTGGGCCTGGCCGACTTGCTGCCCACCGTGGCGGGCATGGCAGGCATGCCGTTTCGCAACGCTGCAATGGGCCGCGATATCCAGCAGCCAGCCCCCGAGGGCGAACGTGTGGTGCCGCTGGTATTACGCGAAGGTACCTTCCCGATCATCGGCGGCGTGACCCAGCACTTCCTGCTGCAGATGCAGCACGACGGCAGTTCGCCAACCCTGCATGACCTGGCGTCGCAAACCCCGCGAGAAGACGTGGCAGAGCAACACCCCGAAGAATTTCAGCGTCTGCAGGGGCTGACCCGAGGGCTGCACGAGAGCGCGCGGCTGATGTTGTTCCAGAACGTGCGCGAGTGATTATTCCGGCTGGAAGGTTTCGAGGTAGGCCAGGATGTCGGCGATCTTGTCCTGGTCGCTGATGCCCCAGAAGATCATGCGCGTACCGCTCACGACTTTTTTCGGCGCTTCGATATAGGCGGCGAGTTTGTCGCGGGTCCAGACCACGCCGGAGTTTTTCATCGCGTCGGAATACTGATAGTCGGTGGTGGTACCGGCAGGTCGGCCGATGATGCCGTTGAGTTCGGGTCCAAAACCGCCACGTGCGCCTTCGCCGATGCTGTGGCAACCGCCGAAGGTTTTGGTGAAGAGCTTGCCACCCGCCTCGGCATCGCCGGCCGCGAAGGCAGGGCTGGTGGTGAGGATCAGGGCGAGGGTCAACAAGGCAGACTTCATGGGAGGCTCCACAGCAGGTGTAGCGGGCGATTATGCCTGTTTGTCAGGAACGCATGCCCATCCAGATCACGGTTTCGGTCCAGGCGGTGACCACCGGTGTGAGCGCGCGAAACCACGGGTCGCGTGCATCAATCTGCGCAGCCGAATGGTCGTGATGATGTTGTTCTTCTTCGACGATCGAAGCGATGGCGACCACAGCCTGCGGGTCGATATCGCGCAGTGCGTGCAGTTGATGGGCCAGGTGTTTGAGCACCACGCTTTCAACCGCGACCGTGGTGGCAACGATGGCCTTGCGTCCGCACACACCGGTAACCAAACCCAGCACCCAACCGCCGAGGCCACACAGCCAATAGCTGCGGCAGCGGCGGTAAGCGCGTCGTTGCAACTCGGCCTGGAACACAGCGCGATGGCGACGTTCGTGCGACAGAAACTCCTGCAGTTCAGCCACCATGCTCGGGGCAAAGAACCGGGCCATGAACAACTGGCCGCTGTAGATACAGATCGCGCCATGCTCTCCGGCATGGTCGACTTTGATCATGCGGTTGCCCAGATCCGGGTCATTCACGATTGACTGCCTTGTGCGTAGTTCCTTGAGGTGGGCGGAGTATCCTGCAACGGCATTCTTATGACCACCCATCGCCTTGAATACATCCAATCGAACCTATTTAGACGTGTTCTACTCCACGTTAATGAACCCTGATGGTGGAGTAAGGATCATGGCTCAGCCATCGATTTTAGTGTTGGAAGACGACGAGATCATTCGCTCGTTGATGGTGGATGTACTGGAAGACTTTGGGGCTGTGGTGACTTCGTTCCCATCGGCAGATGAAGGGATGATTTACCTGGAACGGGGCGATGACCCGGTGGACCTGATTGTCAGCGATATTCAGATGCCGGGGTTGCTCAATGGCTACGACTTGAGCCGAGTGGTGGCGCATCGTTGGCCAACGGTGCCGGTGGTGCTGACGTCCGGTAACGCAAAGTTGGCGGCGCAACTGGGGAGTTCTGTGCGGTTCCTGCCCAAACCCTGGAGCAGCGAACATCTGATCGAGTGCGTGCAAACCGCGCTGACGCAGCAAGGATCACGCATGCATTGATAGCGCTGCGATATCACTTAAACCGAACTTCGTCCCAGGCTCTGCGGTCACTAATGAGGCAAGGAGCGACTTTTCTGATCCGCCGGTCAGCCTATTCGCCTTGTGCGTCCAGGTGAATGCTTTGAGGTGTGTAGAATCGTCGCCCATTTCACGCGTCATTCATGGCCGAGAGGCCCACAGTTCGAGCTTATTGAATGCATTCACAGGCCACGCCCTCTTTGCTGGAAACGCTGCGCACAGGCACTGCCCTGCTGCACGTAGCGTTGGAAAAGCGCCTGCCGTTTTTCTCTGAGCGCCTGGATACCGAGTGGTACCGGCGTTTGCTCCAAGCGTATTACGGGTTTTATGCGCCAATGGAAGTGGCGTTGTACGACAGTGGTTTGATTCCTGAAGGCTTCGACCCGGTACTGCGTGTGAAAACGCCAACCCTTCTGCACGACCTCAACGCCTTGGGTGTGGATGAGCGCACTGTCCACGCCCTGCCGCGGTGCACCGAACTGCCAACTTTCGATACACCCGACGCCTGCCTCGGTGCCTTGTATGTGCTGGAAGGTGCGACGCTGGGTGGCCAGGTTTTGCGCCGGGAAATGGCCCAACGCCTGGGTGTGAATGCCGATAACGGTGGAGCATTCCTTGATGTATACGGCGCCGAGACCGGTCGGCGCTGGAAAGACTTTCTCGACTACCTGGGCCGCCTGCCGCTGGACACCCCCGCCAAACAGCGCGCGGTGGATGCAGCCCGTTCGACATTCAGCTGCTTTGAGCAATGGCTCGACAGCCAGGAGGTACTGCTATGAAACCCGAAGATTTTGAAGAGCTGCTTGCCAACTGCGCCGACGAGCCCATCCGTTTTCCGGGGCGATCCAGCCCCACGGCGTGCTGCTGACCTTGTCGGAACCGGACCTTACGATCATCCAGGCCAGCGCCAACGTCGGCACCTTGTTCGGCCACGCGGCCGAAGCATTGCTAGGCCAACCGCTGCACACACTGGTGGGCACCGAGCCCGCCAAAGCCGTGTTGGAGATGGCGCAGAGCAACACATTCATCGATGCACCGCCGCTGCACGTCACCTTCAACGGTGCACAATTCGAAGGCTTGCTGCATCGCCATCAAAACGTGCTGGTGCTGGAATTCGAACCGCTGCTCAAAGACTTCCGACCACGCGCGCTGAACGGTCGCACCAGTGACCTGGGCAGATGCTGCAACGCTTGCAGTCGGCGAAAACCCTGCAAGCGCTGTACGAAATCAGCGTGAATGAAATCCAGGCCATGACCGGCTACGACCGCGTGCTGATCTACCGCTTCGAAGACGAAGGCCACGGCCAGGTGATCGCCGAAGCGTCGGCGCCGTCCATGGAACTGTTCAACGGGTTGTTCTTCCCGGCGTCCGACATCCCCGAGCAGGCCCGCGAGCTGTATCGCACCAACTGGCTACGCATCATCCCGAATGCGGCCTACGAGCCAGTGCCACTGCTGCCCAAACTGCGCCCCGACACCGGTCAACCGCTGGATTTGAGCTTTGCCACCCTGCGCAGCGTGTCGCCGATTCACTGCCAGTACATGCAGAACATGGGTGTGTTGTCGTCCATGAGCATTTCGCTGATGAAGGGCGACAAACTCTGGGGCCTGATCAGCTGCGGTAACCGCGAACCGTTGCTGGTACCCAATGACCTGCGCACCGCCTGCCAAACCATCGGCCAGGTGCTGTCGCTGCAGATCAGCGCCATGGAAGCCTTGGAGCTGAACCGCCAGCGCGAAGAAAAAGTCGAAGCCCTGGCACTGCTGGCCGAGGCCATGCAAGCCTCCGAGCAAAACGTGTTCGACGGCCTGGCCCAGCAAGGTCAATTGCTGATGGACCTGACCCTGTCCGGCGGCGTGGCAATCATCGAAGACAAACAACTGCACCGCTACGGCAACTGCCCGGAGCCGGCGCAAATCCGTGCCTTGCACAAGTGGCTGCAGGAAAACGGCGAGCCGGTGTTTTCCAGTCACAACCTGGCCTCGGTGTACCCACCGGCCGTCGACTTCCAGCAGGTGGCCAGTGGCGTGTTGGCCATGAGCTTGCCCAAGCCAGTGGATAACGGCGTGCTGTGGTTTCGCCCGGAAGTGAAAGAAAACATCAACTGGAGCGGCGACCCGAAGAAGCCGCTGGACCTGGAAACCTCCGACGCCGGCCTGCGCCTTCGCCCACGTACCTCGTTTGAAATCTGGAAGGTGGAAATGGCCGGCATCTCCACCAAGTGGAGTCATGGTGACCGCTTCGCCGCCAATGACCTGCGCCGTTCAGCGCTGGAAAACGACCTGGCCCGCCAAGTGTTGCGTGAGCAGCAAGCGGTACGTGCGCGTGATGAACTGGTGGCGGTGGTGTCCCACGACTTGCGTAACCCGATGACCGTGATTTCCATGCTGTGCGGCATGATGCAAAAAGCCTTCAGCTCCGATGGCCCACACACCTCGCGGCGGATTTCCTCGGCGATCGACACCATGCAGCAGGCCGCTGGCCGTATGAACGTACTGCTGGAAGACCTGCTCGACACCTCAAAAATCGAGGCCGGGCGTTATGTGGTCAAACCCGTTTCCTTGGACGTGAGCCAGATGTTCGAAGAGGCTTATTCCCTGCTCGCACCGCTGGCGATGGAGAAAGGCATCGATTTGTCCTTCAACACCGAGCCTGGCCTGCAGATCAATGCCGACCCGGAGCGCCTGTTCCAAGTGCTGTCGAACCTGATCGGCAACGCCATCAAGTTCACGCCGCGCCAAGGCAATATCGGCATCAGCGCCATGAGCAATGGCGAGGAGATTGTGTTCTCGGTACGCGATTCCGGCGAGGGTATTACGCCGGAGCAATTGCCACATGTGTTTGATCGCTATTGGACACAGACGGAAAACAACCCAACCGGCAGTGGGCTGGGGCTGTACATCACCCAAGGCATAATCCAGGCGCATGGCGGCAAGATCGTTGCCGAAAGTGAGGTGGGCCGTGGCAGTGAGTTCCGCTTTACGGTGCCCAAGGTGATTGGGGACTCGCACACTTGATCCGGCGCTAGCTGCAGACACCGGGGGCAATACTTGTGCGGCCCCCTGTCCTTTCAATGTCGTGGTTCTTAACAAAACACTCACATTCGCTGCGCTAACCTTGCCGGTCCGATACCGCTTGGAACCTAGCCTGCATGCCGCATCCCGACACTCTGCCCACCGTACTCGCCGGCCCGTTGCTACGCCGCTTGGAACCCCAGCGCCTGGTGCTCTGGCTGGTAGGCAGCCGCGAACTGACGCTGACGTTAAGACTGAGTGTCGCTGAACAGACGCGGGACATCCGGCTGGACCAGCACCAGTGCCAAATCGTGCCAGTTGGCCGCCAAGCGTTTATCCATTTGATCGACGTGCCACTGGAAGACGCCCTGCCTCAGGACGTGGTCATCTGCTATGACCTGCTGATCGACAACGCCGGCATTGCCGAGTGGGCGCCCCATCTGTTGTACGCCAACGCGCGCACCCCGAACTTCATCCTTCACAGCCGTATCCATCAACTGGTGCATGGTTCTTGCCGAAAACCCCATCACAGTGCCGACGAAGGCCTGCTCTGTGTCGACCGGCTGTTGGCCGACGCCCACACCCCAGCCGAACGCCCGGCCTTGCTGATGATGAGCGGTGACCAGGTGTACGCAGATGATGTCGCCGGGCCGATGCTGCGGGCGATCCACGCATTGATTGCACGCCTGGGCTTGTTCGACGAATACCTGCAAGGTGCCGTGGTAGACGACAGCGCCAGTCTCTACGGCCATCGGGCCAGCTACTATCATCGCGCCGACCTGTTGCCGGCGCTGGACAGTAACGAAACCCTGCGCGAGCGCTTCTTTGGTGGGGTGAAAAAGCCGATTTTCACCAGCAGTACGGCCGACAACCATCTGGTGACCTTCGCCGAGGTACTGGCAATGTACTTGCTGGTCTGGTCGCCCACGCCTTGGACGCTAATCACCCCGCACCCGCCGCAACTGAGCGTCGAAGAACAGGCACGATATGCCCGAGAACAGGTGCAGATCGACCGGTTCCGCGACGGCCTGCCAGGCGTCGCCCGGGTGTTTGCCCACCTGTCTACCTTGATGATCTTCGACGATCACGACATCACCGACGATTGGAACCTCAGCGCCCAATGGGAAGAGACCGCCTACGGCCATCCGTTCTCCAAGCGCATCATCGGCAACGCCTTGCTCGCTTACCTGCTATGCCAAGGTTGGGGTAACCAACCGGCGGTATTTGGTGAACTGGTGAGCCACACCCAAGCGCTTGCCAGCCAGGTCAAGACCAATCACCTGAACGCAGCCGCACAGGATGAACTGGTCGACGCGCTGCTGAAATTCCAGCAATGGCATTACATATTGCCAACCACCCCGGCCCTGGTGGTACTCGACACGCGTACCCGGCGCTGGCGCAGCGAGTTCACCCTCGCGCAACCCTCGGGCCTGCTGGACTGGGAAGCCTTGAGCGAACTGCAACAGGATCTGCTCGACCATCCTTGCGCCATCATCGTCTCGCCCGCGCCGGTCTTTGGCGTCAAGCTGATCGAGACGGTGCAGAAGGTGTTCAGTTGGTGTGGCCACCCGTTGCTGGTGGATGCCGAAAACTGGATGGCCCATCGTGGTGCCGCCCAGGTGATCCTGAATATCTTCCGCCATTCACGCACGCCGGGTAACTACGTGATTCTCTCCGGTGACGTGCATTATTCGTTCGTCTACGAAGTGCTGATCCGCCATCGCAACGCCGGCCCCCGGATCTGGCAGATCACCAGCAGCGGCATCAAGAACGAATTTCCCCCGCGCCTGCTGGAGTGGTTCGACCGCATAAACCGCTGGCTCTATTCCCCCCGTTCGCCCCTCAACTGGTTCACCCGTCGCCGCACCATGCAGGTGGTGCCGCATATTCCTGAACACGCCGAGGCTGGTGAGCGGTTATGGAACTCGGCGGGGATTGGCCAGGTGTTTTTCAACGAGCAGGGTCAACCGGTGGCGATTTACCAACACAACGCAGATGGGAATGCGCGGACGAAAATGGTAGCACCGAAGTAATAGCTCATTGCTACCCACCTAAAGCAGCACTACCGTCCTATTCAAAGCACCCAAGCCACGTTGTACAGTAGCGCCAGCCACGGAGTATCGGCGTCAAATATGAGCAGGCCTTAAGCGCCTGCCACCGGCAAGGAGCAGGCAAATGGACGATATTTCCGGCAATAGCCCGTTGATGGATGATTTTTCCCACCTCAACGCGGACATGTTGCACACCATTCTGGAGTTGGTCAGCGACGGGATCTGGGATTGGAACGCCAACACGGGGTTCGTCTACCGCAGCCCGGGGTGGTACGAGATGCTGGGCTATCCGCGCCACTCCCTGGAAAACAACGTGTTTACCTGGGAGAACGTGATCCACCCAGACGACTACCCCCAAGTGATGACGGTGTTTGATGACTACATCACCCGTCGCGCGCCCCACTATCAAATCGAATACCGATGCCGCAAACAAGATGGCAGTTACCTGTGGATCGAAGACCGTGGTTATGTGATTTCGCGCAATGCCGACGGCTCGGTAGCGCGAATGGTCGGTGCGCACCGCGATATCGACCTGCGCAAAAACTCCATTGAGCAACTAGAGCGGCGTAATCAATCCCTGGAGGCCCTGGTCACCGAGCGCACGCGCGAGTTGTCACGGGTCAACCAACAACTGCAATTGCAGTTGGATGAAAACCGCTCCCTGGCAGAACGAGACGCCCTGACCCTGGTCGCCAACCGTTATCGCCTGGAAAAGGTGTTGCTGGAAGAATCTGACCGCGCCCAGCGTTTCCGCCTGCCGCTGGCACTGATCGCGGTGGATATCGATGACTTCAAGCCGATCAACGACCTTCACGGTCACAGCGTGGGCGACCAGACCCTGGTGCGGGTGGTGGAGTGCCTGGAAAACTGCGTGCGCGAAGGCGATCTTCTGGCTCGCTGGGGCGGGGATGAATTCATGGTGATCCTGCCCGAAAGCTCACTGGAAACGGCGAAGGCCGTGGCCGAGAGCGTGCGCCAGAAACTCAAGGACATGCCACTGGGAGGGGCTTTGAACGTGACCCTGAGCCTGGGCGTGGCCGAACGCCAATTGGGTGAATCCCCCGCTGCCTTGATGGCACGTGCCGATCAAGCGTTGTATCGCGCCAAGGCGGCGGGGAAGGATGGGGTTTCAGAATAAGCGCGGGGTTACCGGACCGGTGGCGCGTACTGGATACCGCCGTTGTTCCACAGCGCATTGAGCCCGCGCTTGATCTTCAGCACGCTGCCTTGGCCGATATTGCGCTCGAACACTTCGCCATAGTTGCCCACCTGCTTGACGATCTGCACCACCCAGTCCTTGCGCAGTTTCAGGTCCTTGCCGTACTCGCCGTCGGCGCCCAGCAGTCGCGCAACGTCAGGGTTGGTGGTGGTCTTGGCCTGCTCTTCGACGTTCTGCGAGGTGATGCCCATTTCCTCGGCGTTAAGCATGGCGAACAGGGTCCATTTGACGATGCTGAACCACTCGTCATCGCCTTTGCGCACCAGCGGTCCCAAGGGTTCCTTGGAGATCACTTCCGGCAACACCACGAACTCGTCCGGGTGGGCCATTTTGATGCGCTGTGCGTACAGTCCCGACTGGTCGGTGGTCAGCACATCGCAGCGCCCGGACTCCAAGCCTTTGGCGCTTTCATCGGCAGTGTCGAAGGTAATCGGCGTGTACTTCATGCCGTTGGTACGAAAGTAATCGGAAACGTTCAGTTCAGTAGTGGTGCCTGCCTGGATGCACACGGTCGCACCGTCCAGTTGCTTGGCGCCGGTCACCCCCAGCTTGTTGTTCACCAGGAAGCCAATGCCGTCGTAATAGGTCACGCCGGTGAACACCAGGCCCATGCCCGAGTCACGGGAACTGGTCCAGGTGGTGTTGCGTGAGATCACGTCAACCTCACCCGACTGCAACGCAGTGAAACGCTCCTTGGCAGTCAACTGGCTGAACTTCACTTTCGACGCGTCGCCGAACACGGCGGCGGCCACCGCATGGCACACATCCACATCGATGCCGGTCATCTTGCCTTTGCTGTCCGGTACACCAAAGCCTGGCAACCCATCACTGACGCCACACTGGATAAAACCCTTTTTCTGAATCGCATCCAGCGTCGCGCCCGCGTGCGCGGTGCCGGCCAAGCCCAAGACGGCGGTGGCGCTGAGTGCGGCCAAGGTGGTTTTCAATCGGGTCATGCAAGGCGCTCCCTGTCATTCCTTATTATTCGGCGCTGCACAGCCCGCGCCGGTTTATAGTGCTGCCCGGCAGTATCCACGGCTTTACCGCACTGCCACAAACGACCTTTTAGGCAATGGCTCCTTCCGATTTGGAATGAACTTCATGATTTCAAAACGCTTGACCCCTTCGATGACCGCCCTGCAATGCTTCGAAGCCGCCGCCCGCCACTTGAGTTTCACCCGCGCCGCCGAAGAGCTGCACCTGACCCAAAGCGCGGTGAGCAAACAGGTGGCGCAGCTGGAAGAGATGCTGTGCCACAACCTGTTCGAACGGGTACGCCAGCGCTTGTACCTGTCGCCGGCGGGCTCGCTGTACCTCACGGAGGTGCACAAGATCCTCACCCAAGTGGACATCTCCAGCCGCTACATCCTCACTTACGGTGGCGAGACCGAAGTGCTGCGCATCGCCACCCAGCCGACCTTCGGTGATCGCTGGCTGGTGCCCAAGCTCAAGGATTTTGCGGCCCTGCACCCGAATATCCACCTGGACGTGCGCAACGAACTGGAACCGTTCGATGTGCTGCAGGCCAAGGCCGACATCGCGTTTTTCTTTGGCCAGGGCTCATGGCCGGGGGCGACGTGCATCGAGCTGTTTCGCGAGGCCGTGGTGCCGGTATGTGCACCAGGCTTTGTCGCCGAGGGCAGCGATGCCTCGTCCCGCCACACGTTGCTGCAATGCACCTCGCGCCCTGAGGCCTGGCACGAATGGTTCCTGGAACAGGGCCTGCACTCGCAGAACAGCTACCACGGGCCGCGTTTCGACACGTTCTACATGTGTATCCGCGCGGCGCAATCGGGTTATGGCGTGGCGTTGGTCCCACAGTATTTGGTGGCTGAGGAGCTGGCCAACGGCAGCTTGATGACCCCATGGGACTACACGATGCCCAGCGACGGCGCGCACTTTATCGCCCATGCCGAGCATGCCGGCGAGATCCCCAAAGTGAAGGCCTTCCTGAACTGGATGACTGACTATCTGGGCGCACATCCCGACTTTTAATAATGACCCGGCGACTTTATTTCGTTTGCGACAGGGCCCGGCACACGGCTTAGATAAAAGACGCCCGTCACTGCCGAGTCCAGGATTCATGAGCCACGAAACCATCAGCCAATCGATTTCCATCGTTCACCCCATCAGCCTCAGCCACGGTAAAAACGCCGAGGTCTGGGACACCACGGGCAAACGCTACATCGATTTTGTCGGCGGCATCGGCGTGCTCAACCTTGGGCATTGCCACCAGGGTGTAGTCGAGGCGATTCGCGATCAAGCCACCAAGCTCACCCACTACGCCTTCAACGCCGCCCCCACGCGCCGTACATCGAACTGATGGAGCGCCTGAGCGCGTTCATCCCGGTGACCTACCCGGTCAGTGGCATGCTCACCAACAGCGGCGCGGAAGCGGCGGAAAACGCCTTGAAAATCGTGCGCGGCGCCACGGGCCGCACCGCCGTGATCGCCTTCGACGGCGCGTTCCACGGCCGTACCCTGGCCACCCTGAACCTCAACGGCAAGGTTGCGCCCTACAAGCAAAAGGTTGGTGTACTGCCGGGGCCGGTGTATCACCTGCCCTACCCCAGCGCCGATAACGGCGTGACCTGTGCCGAAGCGTTGAAAGCTATGGACCGCCTGTTCAGCGTGGAAATCGATGTTGAGGACGTGGCCTGTTTCATCCTCGAACCGGTGCAGGGCGAAGGTGGTTTCCTGGCCCTGGATATCGAGTTCGCAAAGGCACTGCGGCGTTTGTGCGACGAAAAAACATCCTGTTGATTGCCGACGAAATTCAATCAGGCTTCGGCCGTACCGGCCAACGCTTTGCCTTCTCTCGCCTGGGCATTGAGCCGGACTTGATCCTGTTGGGCAAAAGCATCGCCGGTGGCGTGCCGCTGGGTGCGGTGGTCGGGCGTAAGGCACTGCTCGACAACCTGCCCAAAGGCGGCCTGGGCGGTACCTATTCCGGCAACCCGATCGCCTGCGCAGCCGCCTTGGCCACGCTGGACGCGATGACCGATGAACACTTGAAAACCTGGAGCTCGCAACAGGAAGAAGCCATCGTCAGCCGGTATCAAGCCTGGCGCAGCCAAGGGCTTTCACCCTACCTCGGCCGTCTTACGGGTGTCGGAGCCATGCGCGGCATCGAGTTGGCGAATGCCGACGGCACGCCAGCTGCCAAGCAACTGACCCAACTGCTAAGCCTGGCAAGGGACGCAGGCTTGCTGCTGATGCCCAGCGGCAAGTCGCGCCATATCATCCGCCTGCTGGCACCGCTGACCATCGAGCCGGCGGTGCTGGAGGAAGGCCTCGATATTCTCGAAACCTGCCTCAAACAGCTGAGCTAGTAACGCGCATCCACGGGTTTACCGCCGTTCGGCCAATCCTTGACCTTGTCGTGGAAGTCCGGGCGCGGTTGGCCCGAGAAATACGCCGCCACGTCCACCGCTTCCTGGTCGGACAAACCGCCCTGGCCCAACGGGAATTTCTCGTGAAAGCCAATCGGCATGTTGCGTTTGACGAACGCCGCCGCCGTATACGTGCGGGCCATGCCGGCACCGATATTGAACGACTGCTCGCCCCACAGCGGCGGGTAGATCTGCTCGCCGTCTGCCCGCACAAGGCCCTGGCCATTGTCGCCATGGCACACCGCGCATTGTTTGGCGTAGACCTGCTTGCCATTGGCCAGGTCCGGCTTGATCGCCGGGTCGACCTTGCCCACGCCACGTCCGGCGACCTTGTCTTCGGGGCGGGTGTTGTTTTTCATCCAGTCGAAGTACGCGACCATCGCCTGCATGTCCGCTGATTGCGGTGGCAGCGGCGTTCCATTCATCGAGCGACGGAAGCAGCCGTTGATGCGTTCTTCCAGGGTCACCACCTTGCCCGCACGCGGCGCATAGCTGGGGAAGAACGCCGAGACACCCACAAACGGCGAGCCATCCGCCACGGTGCCGGCATTGAGATGGCAACTGGTGCAGTTAAGCGCGTTGCCGACATTGTTGGGTAGCAGTGCCTTGGTCTGCAGGTGCAGACGCATACCGCGAACCACTTGATCGGCGTTGGGTGCGGCGAGCAGATCGGCCAGACGTGGGGTTTCAAAGGCTGATGAATCGGTGGTGGACGGGTTGAGCTGGTCGCGCAGCTTTTTTACCTGGGCTGCGCTGATGAGCGTGCCTTCATTGCCCCAGCGTGTGCGCACGAAGCTGAGGATTTCAGCGATTTCCTGATCTTGCAGCCGGGCGAAACCGGGCATGGTGTAGACCCGTGGGTGAGCGGCCGTTTGTGCAGTTTCCCAGCCGGTAAGGGTGATGTGCAGCAGCGACGTCGGGTTGCTGGAAACAATGCCCGGGTTTCCGGCCAGCGGCGGAAACAGACCCTTTACGCCAGCGCCGTCACTGCGGTGACAGTCGCTGCAAAACTGCATGTAACCCAGGCCGCCACGGCTGGTGAACAAATCGGCAGGCGACGCGGCGGGTGCATGGGCCACGGAGGGCATCGGCAAATCGTCTTTACCCGGCGGCAGGGACTTGAGGTAACTGGCGATGGCCGTGAGGTCGTAGTCACTGAAATGCTGGGTGCTGTGGTGAATCACATCGGCCATGTTGCCGGCCACCGTGGCAAAGCGGTTTTGCCCGGTCTTGAGCAGTTGCACAGTGTCTTCCACCGTCCACAGGTTGCGCAGGCTCAGGGCACGCCAGTGCTCAACAGTTTCCCCGGCCAGGTAATGCTGGCCACTGCGGCCTTCATCACTCATGGCTTTTTTCCTGGAAGGCGAGGCCACGCGGGGTATGGCAGGAACCGCAATGGCCGAGGCCCTGGACCAGGTAGGCGCCACGATTGAGCAGCTCATCCCGCGCAGGGGCAGGTGTGAAGGGCTGTTTGTCGAGGAACATCAAGTTCCAAAACGCCAGGCCCCAACGCTGGTTGAAGGGGAAGCCCATGTCGGCGTCGAGGTTAGCCTTTGCACCGGCTCTACGCCTTGCATCAGGTAGGCATACAACGCGCGCATATCCGCTTCGCTCATCTTGGCGTAGGACGGATACGGCATCGCCGGGTACAGGTTCATACCGCTGGGCGTCACCCCTTCGCGCATGACCCGGTCGAATTGTTCAAAGCTGTAGTTGCCAATGCCGGTGCCACGGTCCGGTGTAATGTTGCTCGAAAAGATCGTGCCCATCGGCGTGCTCAGCTCCAGCCCGCCGGCCATCACCTCTCCTTGCTTGGCGGTGTGACAGGCGATGCAGTCGCCCAACTGCGCGACGTACTTGCCGTGTTCAATCAGTGAGGTGTCGGGGAAGTTGGCGTGCAGGGGTAGCGCCAGACACAGCGTCGCCCCCAGCAAGGCCAGGCGTGCAAGAGAAAGCGCCATCGCATTAATCCTTTAATCACCTGGCGTGGGGTGGTCCCCTCGGCGCAGGTCAGTGGTTGTTTTTATGGGTTCATCAGGCCTGGGTGTTGTAACGGATTTGTCGAAGGGAGGTGTTGATATGGGTCAGCGCCAAATCGAAGTCCAGCGTCGTAACCACAACCGTTGATAAGATGCTTGTTGAAGATATGTACGTATTTCTGTACGTTCTCTCCATCGAATCAGGAGCCCCACCATGGAAACCATCAACTACACAAATGCTCGTGCTCATCTGTCCGAAACGATGGACCGAGTTAACGAAGACCACATCCCTCTCCTGCTGACCCGACAGAAAGGTGAGCCGGTGGTTATGATCTCGTTATCCGAGTTCAATGCGCTGGAAGAGACGGCCTATTTGCTGCGCTCGCCTAAAAACGCAGAGCGCCTGATCAACTCAATCAACAGCCTGCGAGGCGGTAGAGCCAAACCAAGGCGGTTGATTGAAGAATGAAAATACTCTTTACCCCTGAAGGCTGGGACGACTATCTCTGGTTTCAACAGAACGATAAGGCAGGGCTCAAACGCATCAACCTCCTGATCAAGGCAATCCAACGAGACCCGTTCGACGGTGTTGGAAAACCCGAGCCCCTCAAACACAACCTCAGTGGTTTTTGGTCCCGGAGGATCACTTCAGAGCATCGTTTGGTCTATGGAATAGAAGACGATGAGGTTCAGATACTTATGTGCCGCTATCACTACTGACCACCTAATGCGCCTTACCTGAAAATAGCCCTGTATTTCTGCAAGGAAGCGTTCAATGCTCGACATCCTCCAAGGCACGCCCCTGTGGGTCTACGCCGTCTATCTGTGGATTTGCTACTACGGTATCAAGGCCTGCCTGGGGGGCGCGAGAACCGCCGCTCGTTGATGATCCTGCCGGTGGTGCTGATGGTGTGGTCACTGATGTCGCTGGTGCCTTCCCTGCTGTCGAGCAGCGCCTGGGTCGGCGGCGCACTGGCCGGCAGCGTGGTGGGGATCTTGCTGTTCAACGCCAAGGGAGCCCAGCTCGACGCCAATGGCGAAACCCTGGTGCTGCCGGGCACTTGGAAGACCCTGCTGATCTCACAGCTGTTCTTCGCGGTGAAGTATTACTTCGGCTTTCAGCAAGCCGTGCATCCTTTGCTGTTAAGCACGCCATCGATGTTGATGGCCATCGGCGCGGTCTCGGGGTTTACCGTAGGTCTGTTTTGCGGTCGCGCAGTCCGACTGCAGCGCGCGCTGAATGCCTTGCGTCGCGATAAGGGCATTGTGCTGCCTTGACCTGATCCCCCTCCCCCCTGAAAATGCCCGACGCTTTTTTGTCCCCGTTTACTGAAGTGAAATTTCAATGTCCGATTCCCACCACGAAGAATCCGTAGTCGCCTTGCACTCCAAAGCTGAATACGAAAACGCCATCAATCTTTCACAGCATCTGCCAGCGGCCAAGATCATCAGCGAGATGGTGCTGGACGCCTTCCACACCTCCAAGGAAAGCGACCAGATCCGCGAACTGCGCGTCGCCATTCGCCAGGCCCACGACGCCTTTGACGACGACAAAGCCTACGACCTGATGGGCCAGCTCAAGCAGCTAAAGGACGCCGAGGCCGCTGACAGCGCCGCACTGGAAGACCTGAGCAGCAAATTCTCTATCAGCCGTATCCTGTCCAGCTTCAAGGACGACCCTGAGTTCCAGGAACTGGTCTACGGCCTGGCCCTGAAGGTGCTGAACCAAAGCCACCAGGCCATCAGCAACCCAAGCTCGGGCAAGAGCAAGGCCGCACGCCCCAAGAAAGAAGCCGAAGTGTTTGTGATCAGCAAGGACGGCATCAGTGTCACCCTGCCGCTGCGCACGCCGCGTTCCAAGCTGAACGTTGACCGCGAGGCATTTGAGTTCCTCGGTTTCGCCTTTGTGGGTGAAGGCGATGAGGCCGAGCTGGAAGTGGAAAGCTTTGTGGATAACTCGGGCACCGAACAGCCGTTGAGCCGCAAGAGTGTGATCACTGCACTGCAGCAGCAGAGCGCGTTCGAGGGGTACAGCATCGTTCAGCAGTAACCTGGATCCCGCCCCAAAAAAGCCCCGCTCTTCTCTCGAAGGCGGGGCTTTTTCAACAGCTGCGACACTCAGTGAGCGTAGGTCAGCAACAGCTCTTTCGGCACTTGGAAATCCAGGGACATCATCACGCTGAGCGCGGTGATGGTGAAGATCGAGAACACGAACAGCTTGCGCGCCCAGACGGTGTCATCCACCGCCTTGTAGCCGGTCCAGGCCATGTACAACCAGTACATGCCCATGGCGGCAGCGACGGCGAGGTAGCTCATGCCGGCGTAGCCACTGAAGGTCAACATCAAGGTCGCCACGAGGAAGGCCAGGATGTACAGCAGGATGTGTTTCTTGGCCACCTGGATGCCACGCTTGACCGGCAGAACCGGAATCGAAGCAGCCAGGTAGTCATTGAAGCGAAAGATCGCAATGGCGTAGGAATGCGGCATCTGCCACAGGCTGAACATCACCAGTAGCGTCAGCGCGGCCATGTCGAAGCTATTGGTTACAGCCACATAACCAATCACCGGCGGCATCGCCCCCGACAGACTGCCCACCAGCGTGCCGTGAACCGACTTGCGCTTGAGGTACAGGCTGTAGAGACCGACGTAGATGACAAACCCGATCACGGCAAACAGCGCCGCCAGCGGGTTGGCCACTTTGTACAACAACGCCACACCGGCAACACCGAGGACGGTCGCGTAGACCAGTGCCAGTTTCAGGGAGATAAGGCCCTGGACCAGCACGCGGTTCTTGGTGCGCTCCATCTTGATATCGATGTCACGGTCGATGCAGTTGTTGAACACACATCCGGAAGCTACCACCAGGGACGTGCCGATCATCGCAGCCAGGAAGATGGCCAGATCGACATGCCCCTTGGAGGCCAGGAAGAAGCCGCCTGCCACAGAAAGCACGTTACCGAAAATGATCCCCGGTTTGGTGATTTGGATAAAGTGCTTAAGCGACATCGGGTCTTACCTCACTTCGCCATCATGAACGTATGGATGCTGAACATGATCCATATCGACAGGCCAACCAGCAGCAGGATTACGAGGCCTGCGAACACGAACGCAATCACGTTATCGCGCTGCTCTTTCGAGCGATCCAGGTGCAGGAAGTACACCAGGTGAACCAGAACCTGAATCACCGCGAATGCCAGCACGATCATCAAGGTGATCGACTTTGGCAGGGTCGGGTACATCACCAGACCAAACGGGATGAGCGTCAGGATTACCGACAGGATGAAGCCGATGGCGTACGACTTAACGCTGCCGTGGCTCGCATCATGGCTGTCATGGTCATGGGAGTGTGCATTAGCCATTACAGAGTCCCCATCAGGTAAACAACGGTGAAGACGCAGATCCAGACCACGTCCAGGAAGTGCCAGAACAGGCTCAGGCAGCTCAGGCGAGTCTTGTTGGTGTTGGTCAGGCCGTGTTTATTGACCTGATACATCATCACCGCCATCCACAGCAGGCCGGCAGTTACGTGCAGACCGTGGGTGCCTACCAGCGTGAAGAACGCGGACAGGAAGCCGGAACGGTGCGGGCCGTAGCCTTCGGAGATCAGCAGGTGGAACTCGTTGATCTCCATGCCGATGAAGCCCAGGCCGAACAGGAAGGTCAGTGCCAACCAGCTCAGTACGCCTTTCTTGTTGCCCTTGTAGAAGGCCAACATGGCGAAGCCGTAGGTGATCGAACTGAACAACAGCAAGGCGGTTTCGCCGAGCACGTAAGGCAGTTCGAAGATGTCGTGGCCCGACGGGCCACCCGCTACGTTGTTTACCAGTACCGCGTACACCGCGAAGATCGACGCAAACAAGATGCAGTCGGTCATCAGGTAGAGCCAGAAACCGAAAACGGTCATCGGCCCCGAGTCGTGGTGATGGTCATCGTGCCCATGGTCATCGACATGGGCGTGTCCAGCATTGGTCACTAAGTTCGACATGGTTTAAGCCTGTTCCAACGAGGTTTCTACACGGTTGGCCGGGATTTTCTTCTCGGCGACCAGGCGAGCGTGCTGCTCGGCTTCGATGCGCTCGATCGTTTCGACCGGGACCATGTAGCCTTGATCATCACGTGCTGCGTGGACAATGAAGTAGCCGATGGTGCCCACCAGGCCAACGATTGCCAGCCACCAGATGTGCCAGATCATCGCGAAACCGAACACGGTCAACAGCGCGCCCATCACCACGCCAGTGGCGGTGTTGTTCGGCATGTGGATCGGTTCATATTTAACCGGCTTCTGGTACGCAGTACCGTCTTCCTTGGCTTCGGTGAACGCATCAATGGTGTTCGCAGTAGGGATCACGGCGAAGTTGTAGAACGGAGGTGGCGACGAAGTCGACCATTCCAGGGTGTGGCCATTCCATGGGTCGCCGGAGTCGCAAGCGTTCTGCTTACGGTCACGGATACTCACGTACAGCTGGATCAGCTGGCAGGCGATACCTACAGCGATCATCAGCGCACCGAACATGGCGACGTACAGGTACGGCACCCACTCAGGGTTGGTAGTGGCGTTCAGACGACGAGTCATGCCCATGAAGCCCAGTGCATAGAGCGGCATGAACGCGACGAAGAAGCCAGAGATCCAGAACCAGAATGCAGCCTTGCCCCAACCTTCGTGCAGCTTGAAGCCGAACGCTTTAGGGAAGTAGAAGCTGAAACCAGCGATGTAACCGAATACAGCACCACCGATGATCACGTTGTGGAAGTGAGCGATCACGAACAGGCTGTTGTGCAGCACGAAGTCAGCACCCGGAATGGCCAGCAGTACGCCGGTCATACCGCCGATGGCGAAGGTCACCATGAAGCCCAGGGTCCACAGAACCTGGCTGGTGATACGCAGACGGCCGTGGTAGATGGTGAATAGCCAGTTGAATAGCTTCACCCCCGTCGGGATGGAAATCAGCATCGTCGCCAGGCCGAAGAAGGCGTTGACGCTGGCCCCCGAGCCCATGGTGAAGAAGTGGTGCAGCCAAACCATGAAGCCCAGTACAGAGATCGCGCCCGATGCGTAGACCATCGAGTGGTGACCGAACAGGCGCTTGCCGGTAAAGGTCGAGATCACTTCGGAGAAGATACCGAACGCTGGCAGGATCAGGATGTACACCTCAGGGTGACCCCATGCCCAGAACAGGTTCACGTACATCATTGGATTGCCACCAAGTTCGTTGGTGAAAATGTGGAAATCCAGGTAACGGTCAAGCGACAGCAGCGCCATGGTAGCGGCCAGGATCGGGAACGAAGCCACGATCAGGACGTTTGCCCAGGTGCAGGTCCAGGTGAAGATCGGCATGTCCATCAGTTTCATGCCAGGGGCGCGCATTTTCAGGACGGTGGCCAGGAAGTTGACCCCCGTCAGTGTCGTCCCTAGTCCTGATAACTGTAGCGCCCAGATATAGTAGTCCACACCCACGCCAGGGCTGTACTGAATACCCGACAACGGCGGATACGCAACCCAACCGGTCTTGGCGAATTCGCCGACGCCCAGGGACAGGTTGATCAGTACAACGCCGGAGACCAGCAGCCAGAAGCTCAGGGAGTTCAGGAACGGGTAGGCAACGTCACGGGCACCGATCTGCAGCGGCAAGGCAAGGTTCATCAGGCCGGTGAAGAAAGGCATCGCCATGAAGATGATCATGATCACACCGTGAGCGGTGAAGATCTGGTCATAGTGTTCAGGCGGCAGGTAGCCAGGCGAACCCTCGGTGGCCATGGCCAACTGGGTACGCATCATGATGGCGTCGGCAAAACCACGCAGCAGCATGACCATGGCAACGATGACGTACATGACACCGATTTTCTTGTGGTCGACAGACGTCAACCACTCGGTCCACAGGTAGGTCCACTTTTTGTAGTACGTGATTGCTGCAAACAGTGCCAGACCACCAGCGCGATCATGGCGATGGTCACCATTACGATCGGCTCGTGGAACGGGACCGCATCCCAACTTAATTTACCAAACATCGTTTACTCCTCTGCCCCAGCAGTTGAATGCGAGCCCGTGTCAGAACCTTCAACCGCGGCCACTTCTTTCTTCTCGTGCTTGACCGGCTTGCCTGGCTTCATACCTTCGTACTTGTCGACGATTTTCTGAAACAGGTCCGGCTCGTACGTGGAGTACAGGGCGACTGGGTTGTTCTGGCTTGGTTTGGTCAGGGCGTCGTATTCAGCTTGATCAAGCTGTTTAGGTGCGGCCTTGACTTCGGCTACCCAGGCGTTGAAATCTTCCTGGCTCGTCGAGATCGCTTTGAATTTCATGCCGGTGAAGCCAGCGCCGCTGTAGTTAGCGGAGATGCCTTCCATTTCAGCTTTTTCGTTGGCGATCAGGTGCAGGCGAGTCTGCATGCCTGCCATCGCGTAGATCTGGCCGCCCAGAGCAGGGATGAAGAACGAGTTCATCACGGCGTCGGAGGTGATCCGGAAGTTAAGCGGGGTGTTCTCCGGGAACTGGATCTCGTTGACAGTGGCGATACCCAGGTCCGGGTAGATGAACAGCCACTTCCAGTCCAGCGCGACCACTTCGATGTTGATCGGCTTGACGTCGGATTCCAGCGGACGGTAAGGGTCCAGCTCGTGGGTCGACTTATAGGTGATGTAACCCAAGGCGATGATGATGAGAACCGGGACCAGCCACACCGCGATTTCGATCTTGGTGGAGTGCGACCACTTCGGCGCGTAGGTCGCGCTGGTGTTCGACGCACGGTATTTCCAGGCGAAGGCGAAGGTCATGATGATCACAGGCACCACAACCAACAGCATCAGCAGGGTGGCGGTGATGATCAGGTTTCGTTGATCCAGACCGATCTGTCCTTTCGGGTCCATCAAGGTCCACTTGCAGCCTCCCAGCATTAACATCATGCCAAGCAGCGGCAAAAGCCTAGTAATCGGGGTACCTGTTTTACTCATCTCACGACCTCTAAAGCAGCTTGCGCAATGCAGTTGGGTTTTGATCGCCAACACTTCACCCTGCCAAGGGTTGGCATTTCTCTTCGATTGAATAAGAGCCTGCCCGTCACGCCATAACTGTACGTTTCACGGACCTGCGGTGAGTTCTTATTCGATTTCGTGGTTAAAGGCCTTGTTACAGACCAATTCCATTTGGTGCGGGTAGTTGAAAGGCTGCCGGAACCTTGGGGTCGCACAGAGCCATCCATCTGCCCCTCGACCGCTCCAGTGCTCAAATATTGAACAGCACCGGACATTCAGTGCGGGCGATTGTAGTTAGCTAGCGATGTATAAACCATGTCTTATAAAGAAATAATTTTTATCGATTACAGCAATAATCCTTCACCATTATTGCAAGTGTTCGCGATCTTATCGCGTTCGATTCTCAACAAAAACCACAAAAATTGCCGTGTTATTGGGCAACCCACCCCATCCCTTACGCGCTGTAAGGGCATGCAAAACCGTTGCAACCCCCATAAAACAAGGCATTCGGACATCACCGAATGACTCACGTGGCGCACGCCTTGTGGCGGCGTGTAAACGACGAACTGACAGCACAATTTACCCTTGCGATGCAAATTTAAGCGCCGGTTTACCGGGTCAGAAACGTCCTGCGGCAACCTCCGTGTGACAACATGTCGCACACTGCGCACACCTGAAATTGTCCTGCGTCACGCTCCGTTCACAAATCCCCGCAGCAAAAACGCCCCGGCCTTCCCTCAAGAAGGACCGGGGCGTTTTGAGGCAGCGACTCAGGCGTTGCGTTGGCGATTGCGATAGATACCCAGTGGCACCAGGATCACTGTCAGCACGAACGCCACCAGCGCCCATTGCGCCAAGGACAGGCCCAGCACCGGCGGGTAAGGCGTGCTGCAGAAGCCATCGACCTGGAAGCCCAGCGGGAACACTTTGGCCAGTGGCAGTTCATCGACAATCGGTTGCAGCACATCGACGCCGCAACTGACCTCGGGGAAGAACTGCGTGTACACATGGTGACCGGCTGCCGCCACGCCGCCGAGGGCACTGAGTATCACCAGCCCTTCAAAAAACGTGAGGGCACCCTTGGTGCGCATGGCTGCGCCGATGAACGCGAAGATCGCGATCAACAGCAAGGCGTAACGCTGCAGGATGCACAGCGGGCAAGGTGCCTCGCCCAGTACCACCTGCATATAAAGTGCACCGCCGATCAGCGCCAGGCAGATGATGCCCAGCAACACCAGAAAGCGCCGCTCCCTGCCTAAACGCAATTCGTCACTCATCTTAAGTTTCCCTTTGTCTGGTCGAGCCAATGGCCGCAAGTTTACACACAGAGAGTGGTTTAAACAGAGAGGCGTTAACAGCGGATTAATCAGGAGGAATGTTGTGAATGGACGAACGCCATCGCGGGCAAGCCCGGCTCCCACAGAGCACCCCATTTCCCTGTGGGAGCCGGGCTTGCCAGCGATGGCGCCGACTCGATGTGACGGTTAAAACTTACTCCAGCGCCGCAGCCGGCCCAAAGAACTCATACCGGCTTTGCTTCTCCGGTACACCCAACGCCTTGAGGTGGCGCTTGATCGCCGCCATGAAACCTTTAGGCCCCAGGAAGTACGCGTCCACATCCCGCTGCTCCGGCAACCACGCCGCCAGTTGCTCCTGGTTCAGCAGGCCGACCTTGTCCGCCGCCGGGCTCACGCCATCGTCCTCGGCGTAGCAATAAAAACGCTTGAGCTGCGGATGCTGCGCCGCCAGGCCATCGACCCAGTCACGGAACGCATGCACCCCGCCGTTGCGCGCGCAGTGGATGAAGTGCACCGGGCGCTGTGTGGCCAGAGCCGCTTCCAGCATCGGCAAGGTTGGGGTGATACCCACGCCGCCGCTGATCAGCACCAGGGGCTTGTCGCTGGCGGCCAGGGTGAACTCACCGGAGGGCGGGAACAGGTCGATAGTTGCACCGACAGGCACCTGATCATGCAGGTAGTTGGACACCCGCCCACCCGCCTCACGCTTGACGCTGATGCGGTACAGGCCCGAATCGCTCAGGGCCGACAGCGAGTAGTTGCGGCGCACTTCCTCGCCATCCAGCACCAGTTTCATGCCGATGTATTGGCCTGGGGCTGCGGCCAGGATCGGGCCGTTATCCACCGGGGCAAAGTAGAAGGAGATGATTTCGTCGCTCTCCTCCACACGCTTGACCAGCAGAAATGGCCGCGCCCCCGCCAGCCACCCGGCGCCTGGGCTTTCTCGTCATAAATCGCCGCTTCAGCGCCGATCAGGATATCCGCCAATTGGCCGTAGGCCGCACCCCAGGCACTCATCACCTCAGGGGTAGCGATCTCATCGCCCAACACTTCGGAAATGGCCCGCAGCAGGCACGCGCCCACGATCGGGTAATGCTCCGGCAAGATCTGCAGGGCCACGTGCTTGTTGATGATCTTGGCCACCAAGTCGCCCAGTTGGTCCAATTGGTCGATGTGCCGCGCGTACATCAGCACGCCATTGGCCAAGGCACGGGGCTGGTCGCCGCTGGCCTGGTGAGCCTGGTTGAACAACGGGCGAACTTCTGGGTACTCGGAGAGCATCATGCGGTAGAAATGGGTGATCAGCGCTTCGCCGCCGCTTTCCAGCAGGGGCACAGTGGATTTGACGATGGCACGGTCTTGGGCACTAAGCATGGCAGACTCCTGGGTCTTTTGACTGATTGCCTTTGCTTACTCAGTATTCGTGCCAACTTATAAATCGTTATTTATCAATGACTTAAAATCAATGTAGTCAGTATGACTTCCTACGCCGTATAGTCATAAGGACTACAAGGAGTCATTATGACTGCGCAATCGTTGCTCACCACCCTGCTGCCCCTGGTCGCCGACCTGTCCCGCGAACTGCCTGAAGGCGAGCGCTACCGCCGCCTGCTGCAAGCCATGCGCGCCCTGCTGCCGTGCGATGCCGCCGCCCTGCTGCGCCTGGACGGTGAATGGCTGGTGCCGCTGGCGGTGGATGGCCTGAGTCCCGACACCCTGGGCCGGCGCTTCAAGGTCAGTGAGCACCCGCGCTTTGCCGTGCTGCTGAGCAGCCCTGGTCCGACGCGCTTCGACAGTGACAGCGAACTGCCCGACCCCTATGACGGCCTGGTCGATGGCCTGCATGGGCATCTGGAAGTCCACGATTGCATGGGCTGCCCGCTGTTCGTCGACGATCAGCCCTGGGGGCTGTTGACCCTCGACGCCCTCGACACTGAGCGCTTCGAACGCGTCGAGCTGGACGCCCTGCAAGCCTTCGCCAGCCTCGCCGCGGCCACCGTCAACGTGGCCGAACGTATCGAACGCCTGACCCTGCGCGCCGAAATCTACCGCGAGGCCAGCGGCCAGCAACACAAGGAAATGATCGGCCAGAGCAAGGCGCACAAGCACCTGGTGGAAGAGATCAAGCTGGTGGGCGGCAGCGACCTTACCGTGCTGATCACCGGCGAAACCGGGGTGGGCAAAGAGCTGGTGGCCCAGGCGATCCACGCCGCCTCAACGCGGGCCGACAAACCGCTGATCAGCCTCAACTGCGCCGCCCTGCCGGAAACCCTGGTGGAGAGCGAGCTGTTTGGCCATGTGCGCGGCGCCTTCACCGGCGCACTGAACGAGCGGCGCGGCAAGTTCGAGCTGGCCAATGGAGGCACGCTGTTCCTCGATGAAGTGGGCGAGCTGTCCCTGTCCGTACAGGCCAAGCTGCTGCGGGTGTTGCAAAGTGGCCAGTTACAGCGCCTGGGTTCGGACAAGGAACACCACGTGGATGTGCGCCTGATCGCCGCCACCAACCGCGACCTGGCCGACGAAGTGCGCAACGGCCGCTACCGCGCCGACTTCTACCACCGCCTCAGCGTCTACCCGCTGCAAGTGCCAGCCTTGCGCGAGCGCGGGCGGGATGTGCTGCTGCTGGCCGGCTTCTTCCTCGAACAGAACCGCTCACGCATGGGCCTGGGCAGCCTGCGCCTGACCGCCGATGCGCAGGCGGCGCTGTTGGCCTACAACTGGCCGGGCAATGTGCGTGAATTGGAACACCTGATCGGCCGCAGTGCCCTGAAAGCCTTGGGTAACTGCCGCGAGCGGCCGAAGATTCTCAGCCTGAGTGCCCAGGACCTGGACTTGCCGGACGTTAGCGCGCCCGCCATCGAAGCACCGACCGAGGAGATCCCCATCGTCACCGGCGACCTGCGTCAGGCCACCGAGCACTTTCAGCGCCAGATCATCAGCGCCTGCCTGGAACGCCATCAGCGCAACTGGGCCAGTGCCGCCCGCGAACTCGGCCTGGACCGCGCCAACCTGGGGCGCATGGCAAAGCGGCTTGGATTGAAATAACGAGCACACTGAGTTCAAAGGTGGGAGCTGGCTTGCCTGCGATAGCATTGGGTCAGTTAAAAGTGAGCTGGCTGATACACCGCTATCGCAAGCAAGCCAGCTCCCACATTAGACCTGCTGTACCTTGAGGATCGTGTTCACAGGCTTAGGCTTCCTGAACACCAACACATTCCCCAACATCACCAGCACCAACCCCGCCAGCGCCGGTGCCGTCCACTGGTAGCCCTCGGCAAACGCCGACACATTCAACGCCACCACCGGGAACAACACGGTGCAATACGCCGCACGCTCCGGCCCCATGCGCCCGACCAGGGTCAGGTACGCGGTAAAACCAATCACCGAACCCGGGATGACCAGGTACCACAGCGCGCCGATGTACCGCGCACTCCAATCCATCTCGAACGGAATACCGCGCACCGCGCAGTACGTGGCCAACATCGCTGAGCCGTAGGCCATGCCCCAGGCATTGGTGGTCAGCGGCTTGAGCCCGGCCTTCTGTTGCAGGCTCGAGAGCATATTGCCCGCCGAGAAACACATCGTCCCCAGCAGCGCCAGGCCCAGGCCGAGCAAGGTCTGCGGGCTGGCGGTATGTCCCACCAGTTCTGGCCAGAACAGCAAGCCCAGCCCTGCCAGACCAAGCCCGCCGCCCATCAATACGTTGCGCGCCACCCGCTGGCCGAAGAACACTCGGGCATTCAGCGCGTTCCACAGGGTGGCCGTGGAAAACACCACCGCCACCAGTCCGCTGGGGATCCATTGGCTGGCGGTGAGAAAGCACATGAAGTTCACGCAAAACAGGCACAGCCCCTGGGCCAGGCAGATCAAATGCCCGCGCCGGTTCATCACCTGCAACTTGCGGCTCACCAACAACAGCGCAAACAGCACCAGCGCCGCCAGGCCAAAGCGATAAACGATGGACACCGGGATCGCCACTACGCCCAACTGCCATTTGAGGGCGATCCAGGTGGTGCCCCAGATCAGCACGGTGAGTAGGTACAGGGAAAGGTTCATAGCGGGCTCCATCGATTGAGCCACAGTGTTGCCCTGAACCCGCGCAAGGCGCTTGCACAATCTTGCGCTTTTGTCGGGAGGTGGGATCACAGCCATCGCCGCGCGGAGTAGGATGCAAGGCGTCAAAGAGTACTCACCATGCCTGATCTGGAATCGCTGCAAGTCTTTCAAGCCCTTAACCGCTCGCCCAACGCACGCCTGGAGGCCTGCGCCGAGCTCGGTGACGGCTTGTCTGCGGCCTTGTGGAGCAACCATCACGATGCCCAGGACTACCAGGCGCCAAGCCATCACACCTTGTCGTGCTACATCGGCGGTGGCACCGGCACCTTTCGGCGTGACCAGCCGGGCACCAAGGGCGGGCCCGACAAGCTGTGCATCCTGCCAGCCGAACATCAATCCGCCTGGGTGATCAACGGCGAAATCCGCCTGGCACACGTGTATTTCAGCCCGGAGCAATTCGCCCTCGGCTGCGTCACCCTGCTGGACCGCGAACCGCGCACGCTGCAATTGCGCGAAAGCACGTTCCTGGAAGCCCCCAGCCAAGCGCGTCGCTTCCATCAGCTTATTGCGTTGAACTGGCATGAACCCGCCGAACGCCTGCTGACCAGCAGCCTGGCCCATGAAATGCTCAGCCACACCCTGCTCAGCCAGGTCGGCGCTCGCGAAGGGTTGCGCTTGAAAGGCGGATTGGCCGCGCACCAACGGCGGTTGTTGGTGGAGTACATCGACCAGCACCTGGAAGACCCGATCAGCCTCGGGCAACTGGCCGGGATGTGCGCGCTGTCCGAATACCATTTCGCGCGGATGTTCCGCCAAAGCTTCGGCTTGCCGCCTCACCAATATCTATTGGCGCGCCGGCTGACCCGCGCCCAGGCCCTGCTGCGCAGCGGCGCCCTGCCCTTGGGTGAGATCGCGTGGATGTGCGGTTTCTCCAGCGCCAGCCACTTTACCCATCGCTTTCGCCAAACCATGGGCGCCACGCCCGGCGAGTACCGCCAGGCGTTCTGCGCCTAGACCATCAAGCCCAACGTCTTGGCCTTGGCCACCGCTTGCGTGCGCCGCTCCACACCGAGCTTGCTGTGGATACGCCGCGCGTGCGTCTTGACGGTGTGCAGGGAGATAAACAGCCGGTCGGCGATTTCCAGGTTCGAGCTGCCCTGGGCGATCAGTTGCAACACTTCCAACTCGCGCTGGCTGAGGGGGTTTTCCACGGTACCTGGCGTTGAGGCCTGAGGCTCCATGCCCAACTCACTCAACAAGCCTGGCGAACGCAGACGCAGCTCGCGAATGGCCTGCTGAACCTGGCAGCGCGCCGCCAGCTCCAGCCCGGTTTGCAGCGACCGTCGGGCAAGAACAGGATCGCCGACCCGCCAGGCCACTTCCCCCAGCACCAGGTGCAACTCGGTCTCCAGGCAGAGCATGCCGCGCTGATGAGTGCTTTCCAACAATGCCATCAACCGGGCCACCGGCTGCTCGGCGCAGCCCACTTTGACCTCGGCCAACACCAGCAGATACTCGAGCCGTGGGATCAGCTCCAGGGTTGCCGGCGGCGCTTGCTTGGCCGTGGGCCCACGGAAATGGCGCAGCACACGGCGCACCGCTTCCACCGTCAACTCCGCACGGCCCTGCTGCAACCAGAAGTGCCCGCTGACCAGCAGCAATACCGCGCGGTATACCGTGTCCGGTACCTGGCGTTGCTGCATCAGGCGCTCGGCGTCGCGTAACTGGACAAAAGCCTGGGCATAGTCGCCGCGGTTGGCAGCCAGCAACGCCAGGCCTAGAAACCCGTAGAGCACACGTTTGTCCTGACTGTGCAGGCACATCTTCAAGCCGTTCTCGAAACATTCTGCGGCCAGGCTGTCCTGCCCCTGGCGCAATGCCAAATGCCCACGCCGCAAAGCGATACGTCCTACCAAGGGCCCGGCCTTGAGCCGTTGTTTGAGCAGTATCCCCTGCACATTCTCCAGCAAGCTTTGCGCGCGATACGGTGCGCCGCGCTGTTCCAGCAACTGTGCATGGTCCAGCTCAAGCAGCGCTTCCAGCAGCAACGAGCCATGGGCACGCGCCAGGCACAGCGCCTCACGATTAAGTGACTGGGCCACGTCCAGCTCACCGCGCAACAAGGCTTGTTGGGTGAGCCCCGACAGGCACATCAGTCGCGACGTCCACGCGCTGTCGGGCAACGCTTGCAACGCTTCAAGAAAATGCACACGAGAACGCTCGGCATCACCGCCCAAATGCAACAGCCAACCCCATTGCGCCTGCCAGCGCGCCAGCAGGTAGCGTTGCTGCGCGGCCGTCGGCTGCGGGGCAAACCGCGCCAACTGGTCGATGCACTGCGCGGCCTGGTCAAAACGTCCGGCAAACAGCAACGCCGCGGTGACCAGGCCCACCAGTTGCGCCGAGCCGAGCATCAATTCATCGCCGTGCTGCTCATGCAGGCGCAACAGCAACACGGCGTTCTGTTGACGGAACAGGTCCTCGAAACTGAAGTGCTGCAACAGGCTCACTGCCACTTCGTACTCCTCGGCCAGCAACGCCTGCTCGAAGGCGGCCTGCCAGTCCTGTTCGGCGGTAAACCACTGGCAGGCGCGTCGGTGCCAGGAGCGCTTGGCTGGCCACGGCTCGTCACGCAGCAATTGCGCGAGCGGCGGGAAGACCTGCAGCCAGTCAGTGTCTTCCCACGGCTGGATGAACGCACCGAGGGCCTGCAAGTCACGCAAATATTGATCACCGTCGCCATAGCCAAACAGGTGCTCACACAACCCAGCGTTGAAGCGCGGCAGGTGGGCGAGCACGCGCCAGGCGTCGGCCAATTCGGTTGGCAAGGTGCTGAACAGTTCGTGTTGCAGGTAGTCGAGCAAGGTCTTTTGCGGATGACCATCGCCCAGCAACGCGATGCGCACGCCGGCGCACCAGCCGGCGCTGAACTGCAGCACGTTGTCGACAGACTGCCCCGGCGAATGGTTGAACAACTGCTGGATTTCGGCAGGGGTAAACGCCAGGTCGGCGCCGCATTCAAGCAGTTCATCGTCGAGCAGCAAGCGCGGCCAATTGCACATCGGGCGCCGCCGCGCCCCCAACCACCAGGTCAGCGCCGGGCTGCTGGCGGTGAGCAGACGGTCGAGCAAGGCATCGGTGTCCGGCGTGGGGAGCCGGCAGAAATCATCCAGGAACAACCACGCAGGCGACAGCCAGCGGGAGAGGTCCCGCAGCAGTGTGGCTTCATCGATAAACGCCAAGCCCAGGTTTTGCGCCAGGCGTTGGCAAAGTTCGAGGGGACTTAAGGCCACGCCATTGAGCGGCAGCCAGTACACCTGGCAGCCCTTGGGTGCCTGTAAGGCGCATTCGGCTAGCAGCGCGCTCTTGCCGCTGCCGCCAGGGGCGCACAGCAACTTGACCCTGGCTTGCGCTGCCAACAAAGGCTCGGCCAGGCGCGGACGCAATAAATGATGGGAGGACAGCCGGGGCATGAATCCAGGACGGTCCAGGCAGCGTGTCATGGCGGTCATTGCTGCATCCTGCTTTTTTATTGTTTTGCAACCTGGCGCCTACCCTAGTCCTGTGGCTGGCGGTTGTTGAAGAAGTATTCAGCAGGGTGATTGAAGGACATGCACAGAACCAGAGGTGAGAGGGGTTTGTGTGGAGCTGGCTTGCCTGCGATGCAGGCACCTCGATCTGTCAGTGACACCGAAGCGATGCTATCGCAGGCAAGCCAGCTCCCACATGTTGGTCCCACTGTGATTGGAAGTTAACGTATGCCCTCGGACCTCAGGGCAGCCGGGTGTAGTCCGCCGCCTTGGCGGCGAAGCCGAACACGAAGCTGCTCTTCTCCTCGTTCTTCATGCCCAGGGCGATGTAGCGACCGGCGATGATGTCGTACAGGGTTTCCACGGTGTACGCCGGCACCTGGTGGTCGTAGTAGAACTGCGCATGCCCTTCGGCGACACGCCACAGTTGGCCACGGCCGTCGTAGTGGTCCACCAGCGCGACTTGCCAGCTGTCTTCGTCGATGTACATGTGGCGCTTGGCGTAGATGTGCCGCTCACTCGGCTTGACCGTGCCGACCACTTCCCACACGCGGTGCAACTCGTAGCGGGTCAGGTCCTGGTTGATGTGACCGGCCTTGATGATGTCGTCGTACTTGAGCGTCGGCTGATCCAGCTTGTAGCTGTTGTAGGGAATGTACATCTCCTTCTTGCCCACCAGTTTCCAGTCGTAGCGGTCGGGGGCACCGGAGAACATGTCGAAGTTATCCGAGGTACGCAGGCCGTCGGAGGCGGTGCCCGGCCCGTCGTACGCCACTTGCGGCGCACGCCGAACGCGGCGTTGGCCGGCGTTGTAGATCCACGCCAGGCGCGGTTCCTTCACCTGGTCGAGGGTTTCATGCACCAGCAGCACGTTGCCCGCCAAGCGCGCCGGCGCGGTGACCGATTGCTTGAAGAAGGTCAGCACGTTGGCGCCCTTGGCCGGGTCCATGTCGGGGATCAGTTGCGGCACGGCCACTTCTTCCTCGAAACGGATCGGCGTGTAGCTGCCGTTGGTCTGCGGGGTGGCCTGGGTGATGATGCGGCGCAGGTTGCCGCCGTGGTAACGGGTGATGTGGTTCCACAGCACTTCCACGCCGTTCTTGGGAATCGGGAACGCGTAGTAGCGGTTGCCGGTGAAGTTTTCCAAGCCGTTGCCGTCGTTGATCGCATGCACGTTCAAGGCACTGCGCTTGATCGACTCGTAGATATCCGGCGGCAGGTTGACCGTGCGGTGGGTCGGGTACACCGGGATCTTATAGGTCTCGGGGTAGCGCTTGAACATCGCCACCTGACCCTCGGAAAGTTTGTCCTTGTACTTGTCGACCGTCGCCGCGGTGATTACGAACAGCGGTTTTTCAGTGGCGAATGGGTCGGCGAGGAAGCCCTTGCTGTCCACGGCACCGGCGTTTTTCGGGATGCCACCGGTCCAGGCCGGAATGGAGCCATCGGCGTTGCCGGCTTTTTCGGCGCCGACCGGGGTCAGGGTGGTACCCAGCTTGGCGGCTTCTTCCGGTGTCACGGCGGCCATGACGTTGGCAGCCAACAGGCTCAGGGCCAATACGCCGCATTGCAGAATCATCTTGCGCATGAAGTTGTCCTTTTCAAACCGTGATCAGAAGTTCGCGCCGACGCTGAAGGAAAGGAAGTCGCGGTCGGTCAGGGTGTTGTAGTCGCCACCGAAAAAGTCGGTGTAGCTGAGGCTGGCGGTATAGGTGCTGCGGTAATCCGCATCCACGCCGATGCTGATGGCCTTGGCGCCTTTGTTGAACAGGCCGTTGGGACCATAACCGGCCACGTCATGGGACCACGACAGGTTGGGCTTTAGGTTCACCCCGAACAGCGCGTTGTTGTAGTCGAGGATCGCCCTGGCGCGGTAGCCCCAGGAGTTCGCCGTGACAAAGCCGTCGGTGTCGCCTTGGAAACCATAGGCGCCGTAGACCGAATCACGGCCGTAGCGAAGCTTGGATTTGTCTTCCAGCCCGCCGACGTGCACGTAGGCCGCCTCGCCCACCAGGGTCAGACGCTCGGCACCGAGCACCTGGTCAAAGAACTGGGTCATGGTGCTTTGGATCTGGGTGATTTCCTTGCGGCGGTAACCTTTGTTGTCGTCGCCGAAGTTGCTGCGGATGGGTGAGGCCAGTTGGCCGGAGACCGGGTTGATCAAGGCCAGGGTCAGATCAGTCGTATTGAGCTGCACCGGCGCATTGGGCCGGTAGCTGATTTCCCCGGTCCACGCCGTGCCGGTGGGCAAGGTGGTGGAAAAGCTGGCGCCGAACAGGCGGATATTTTCCGGGTAATCGAGGTAGTACTGGCCGCGTCCGAGCATCAGGCTCTGGACCAGGCCGGGGCCGCTGTTGGGCGCACGAGCGTTGGCGGCGGCGGAGATCGCGGCAAGTGTGAGTGGGTTCGCGGTATTGGTGATGGTGCCGACGGTGGGTGTACGACTGTGGTAATTCATGAAGTACAGGCCGTACTCGGTGTCATCGCCCAACCAGCGCAAGGCCGCACCGAACTGCCCGCCATCGCGGGCATCCCGATCCCGTGCGCGCTGCACAATCACACCTTCGCGCGTTACCTCAAACCCCTGCCCAAATGCTGCAGCCACAGGTTGCAACGGCGCGATGGCCGGATTACCCACGGTGTAATTGCTATTGCACCCATGGGCTGCCACATCCCCACCGAAGAATGTGCCGCAGTTATCCAGCACCGTGTTTTCCCAGTTCAACTGGTAGAAACCTTCTACCGTCAGTTGGTTGGTCAGGCTCTGGGAGGCAAACAGCATGTTCACCGGAATCAGCCCTTCCTTGATCTCGGCCCCCGGACGGCGGAAAGCCGAAACGTCGATGGGGTTGATGCTGTTGATGGAGTTACCAATAAAGGTACTTTCGCCCCAACTGACCACTTGCTTGCCCAGTCGCACGTTGCCCGGCTGATCGCCAATGGCGTAGTTGTGATACACAAAAGCATCGAGCAACTCATAGCCGGATGAGCGAGCTCCCTCGTCGCGATGGTGATTGCTGATCTGTTTGAATTCGCGGTCTTCGTCCTGCAGCTCAAAGTCGTACCAGTACTTGCCGCGCACGAACACGCCGCTGTCGCCGTACTTGAGCTCCAAGTCGTGAATGCCCTTGAAGATCTTGGAGAAGGTCTCGCCCTTCTTGAAGTTCAGCCGGCCGTCATCCCCGGTAGACGCCTGCCCGGTGCCACCGTTGACGGTGCCCACCAGCTTCTTGTCGGCGTCGCGCATGCCCCAACTCGCGCCCACTGACAGCGATGAGTCGAATTGCCCTTCGATCTCATCGCCAATGTTGAACGAAACAGCCTGTACCTGGGCACAGCAACCCAGTGCAACCGCAGCGGCCAGCGCCTGTGGCCTGAAGATGGCGCGCATTGTTGTTTTTGTCATGCGTCTTCCCCGGTGAGTGACAGAAGACCCCACCCTACTGCCGCGCATCAGGAGCGATAAGCGCACCAAGGAGGGATTCGTGTTGTCGCTCAAAAGGATTAACGGGCGCTCTGGCCGGGGTCTTGGCGCGAGCATGGATCGGGTGGATGGCGGGTTATCAGGGGAATGGATAGCGCCCAGACCGACTGTTGCCAGTTTCGCAACAGTCCTTGTCATGAATCGGGATTACTCATTTTGTTACAAGCGACTATTCTTATCTCGCTTTCAGGGCAAACGGCCCGCTTCCCCAACCGGAAGAAAAGCCAGTCTTGAATGGATTGATGCCTGTTTTCAATCTGTTAACGGTGTTCACTGACGTTGATTTGTCGCTCCTTGATCCAACGTCTTACTTCGGCCGCTGCCTTTGCAGCGGCCTTTTTATGCCAAAATAAAACGGGGCGCCATCAGCGCCCCGCAGGATTCAAATCTTTTCAAGCAACGATCAGAGGCTGTACTTCTGTAAGTTGGCCATCATCTCCTTCAACGCCTCGATGTTGTCCTTGGGATGAGCCGCACCGTCGAAGTCGCAAATCTGCTGCCAATGCGCTGCCACATCGTCGGGAGAGAAACCGGCCTCAGGGTCAAAGCCCACCCCCAGGCTGCGCTCCCAACGAGTCTTGCCGATCCAGCCGCCGCCCACTTCGAACAACCCCGACGTTTCCTGGCACGCTTCGCTGCCCAGGTACACCACCAACGGGCTGACCAACTCCGGCTTGAGACGCTCAAACACCTGCGGCGGGATCAGGCCTTCGGTCATGCGCGTGCCGCCAGTGGGGGCAATGGCGTTGACCAGGATGTTGTTCTTGCGCCCTTCCAACGCCAGGGTGCGAGTCAAACCGTACACTCCCAGCTTGGCCATGCCGTAGTTGGACTGGCCGAAGTTGCCGTAGATGCCCGAGGTGGACGCGGTGAAGATCACCCGGCCGTAACCTTGCTCGCGCAGATGGGGCCACGCGGCGCGGGTGACTTTGTAGGCGCCTTCGACATGCACCCGGTAAACCAGGTCCCAATCGCTGTCGTCCATTTTGTGGAAGGTCTTGTCGCGCAGGATGCCGGCGTTGTTGACCACCACGTCGATACGGCCGAACGCGTCGAGGGCGTTCTGGACGATCTTGTCACCGTCGGTGACAGAGTCATGGTTGGCTTCGGCAGTACCGCCTGCTTCGCGGATTTCAGCAACCACCCGGTCGGCAGCCGAGGCATTGGCGCCCTCGCCCTGAGTGGAGCCGCCCAGATCATTGACCAGCACTTTAGCCCCGTGTTTGGCGAACAGCAGCGCATGAGCCCGGCCCAATCCGCCGCCGGCACCGGTGACGATCACGACCTTATCCTGGAACTGCACTGACTCACTCATACCGAACTCCAATGGCGACAATGGGAATGGGTCGAGTGTCAGGCACACAGGCGCGGGTCACAATAAAGTCGGCTGGGGCTGAATGGTGCGCGATAAGGCTGGGGGATGATTGTGGGAGAGCAGGCTTGTGTGGGAGCTGGCTTGCCTGCGATAGCATCACCGCGTTTTTTCATATGGACCGAGGTGTTTTCATCGCAGGCAAGCCAGCTCCCACACAGGGCCGGCAATCCGTTCACGAAACGCCCAGTAATGCTTGAGCACCTGCACCGGTGCCTCGATCTGCGGGTAGTGGCCGATGTTGGCCAGCAACACCGTGTCAGCGTGCGGGACCAGCTCGCAGTACCGCTCCACCATGTGCGCGCCGGAAATCGGGTCGACTTCACCGTCGATCACCCGCAGCGGTACTTCATCGCGCTGCATGGCCTGCACCCAACGCTCACGCATGCGCCTGCGCTGCGGAATATAGGCAATGAGCTTGTGCAGGATGCGCGTGCCTTCGTTGCAATTGATCAGGCTCCAGAAATCATCCAGGGCGCTTTCGCTGGGGCGGGTGTTAGGGCCGAAGATCTGGCTGAAGCTGTTGGACAGCGCATTGCGACCGAACGCGCGACCGATCATCCAACCCAGGGGGCTGAGCAGAAGCTTCTGCACCAGCGCCGGGCGATGGGTTTCGGGGAACAAGCCACCGTTGAGAAACACGCAACTGGCCATCTGGAAACGGCCTTCATAGTGCCGGGCCAGCAGTTCCTGGGCCACGCTGTCGCCGTAGTCATGGGCTAACACATGCACCGCCTGGTCGACCCCAACGTGTTCCAACAAGGCCTGCTGCAAATCGGCCTGTTCCAGCAAGCAGTACGCGTGATCCAACGGTTTGGCCGAATCGCCAAAACCCAGCATGTCGCAGGCGATGACCAGGTTGCGCTGGGCCAGGGGTTGCCACAGGTAATGCCAGTCCCAACTGGCGGTGGGAAAACCGTGGATCAGCAGCAGGGGTTCACCCTGCCCCGCCACCCAATAACGGATGGTGCGACCACGGAACACAAAGCTCTGCCCGCGCTTGCGCCAGGCTCTGAGCGGGATCTCGGCGAGTGGCATCAGCTTTTATACCCCGGGTCTTGGCTGTCCAACTTGCGCAGCAACGCTGGCCACGCCAGCGCGCCACCATACCTTGTGCGCTCTTGGTGACGGCGGCGACCATCGCTTTAGCGCCTGCGAGAATCTGCGGCCCGATGGGAATCAACTCCGCACCGCCATTTTGCGCCAGCACTTGGATATCGCAGGCGCGCTGGAAGGTGAACATCATCAGGAAAGTGTCGGCGATGGTGCTGCCACAGGTCAGCAGGCCGTGGTTGTGCAGCATCAGGAAATTGTTGTCGCCGAGGTCGGCCTGCAAGCGCGCCTTCTCATCATGGTTCAACGCCACGCCTTCGTAGGCGTGATAGGCCAGGCTCGACAGCACGAAGATCGATTGCTGGCTGATGGGCAATACGCCCTGCTTCTGCGCGGCCACCGCAACACCCGACGCAGTGTGGGTGTGCAGCACGCAAGTGACGTCATGGCGTACTTCATGGATGGCACTGTGGATGGTGTAGCCCGCCGGGTTGATCTCGTAGGGGCTGTCCATCAGCTTGTTGCCGGCCTGGTCGACCTTGACCAGGCTCGACGCCGTGATTTCGTGGAACATCAGCCCATAGGGGTTGATCAGGAAGTCTTCGGTGCCCGACACCTTGGCCGAGATGTGGGTGAAGATCAGGTCGTCCCAACCGTGCAACGCCACCAGGCGATAGCAGGCCGCCAGGTCGACGCGGGCCTGCCACTCGGCAGCACTGACCTGATCTTTGACATTCTGTGGCGATAGAACGGGGGCTAGGCTCACGACAATGACCTCCTTGGCGCATTTTCTTATTATTTTTTTAGGTGAAGGGCCAGTCTAGTCAGACGCCCTGCCCGCCGTAGTTGCCTTGGCAGCCAGCTTGATGACCGTACGAGTCAGCGTTGAGAATAGTTTAAATCTGGCGAACCGGCGTCAGAGAAGCGCCGCCAATAAAGGCGCTGCAAGTAGGTTGAGCAAGCCCGTCAACACCATCACCAAGCCCGCCACAGAGCCTTCTTCGCCGCCCACTTCCCGCGCACGGCTGACACCCACGCCGTGCGCGCCAACGCCAAACAATGCGCCCCGCGCCATCGGTGTACGCAGCGGCAGCCACTTAAGCAGCACGCCGCCAAGCATGGCGCCGAACACACCGGTGAACATCACAAAGACAGCAGTGAGTTCCGGCACGCCGCCGAGGTCGGAAGACACCGGCATGGCGAACGGCGTGGTGATCGAACGGGGCACCAGGGACAGCGTCACCGAACTGTCCAGCGCCAACGCCTTGGCCAAGCCGAACGAGGTGGCAATCGACGCCACGCTGCCCGCGATCATGCCGAGCAACAACGCCGACCAGTGACGCGCGAGCAAGCGACGCTGTTGCCAGATCGGCACGGCAAACGCCACGGTGACCGGGCCCAGTATCAACATCAGCCAATGGGTGTCGGCGGCATACTCGGCATAAGCAGTGTTCAGTGGCACGGCCACCGCCAGCAGCAGCACCGGCACCAGGATCGCCGGTGACAACAGGTAGCGCCCGGTGCGACGGTAGATCCAACGGCTGAACACATAGGCGCCCAAGGTCAGGGCGAGCCAGAACAACGGCATCAGTTCAAGCTTCATGGCGCAGCTTCCAGCGACACACCAGTTCCACGGTAAAGGCCGTCACCAGCATCACCGCCAACGTACTGAACGCGATCACCAGCAGGATGCGCCAGCCGTCGTTGCGCAACAGGCCGCCGTAGTCCAGCAGGCTCATGAGTGCGGGAATAAAGAACAGCAGCATTTCCGCCATCAACACACCCGCGCCCAGTTGCAGGGTCGCCGGCTTGACCAGGCCGCTGGCGAAGGTTGCCAACAGCAAACCCAGGCCGACCACACCGCCAGGGATCGGCAACGCCAGCCACGTCGACAGTTGGCAGCCAAACAGGTAAATGGCCAATAACACGACCAGTTCAATCAGCAGACGGATGAAATGTTTCATGAGCTTTGATTCCTCGTAGGCGCTCATTTTAAAGAGTCACCTCCCATCCCCACAGCGAATTGTTAGACTGCCAGCCATTCCAAATTGGAATTAGGATCATGGAATTCAAACAGCTGCGCAGCTTTGTCGAAGTCATCCATCGAGGCGGTTTCACCCAAGCGGGCAAAACCTTGCACATCAGCCAGTCCGCCGTCAGCAAACAGGTGGCACAGCTTGAACAGAGCCTGGGCACGCCGTTGCTTGAGCGCACCGGCTCGCAGATCCGCCTGACCGCCGCCGGCCAGGTGGTGTTGCAACGGGCCGAAGCCATGCTGCGCCTACAGGGCGAGTTGCTCAGCGAGTTGGATGACATGCAGCAACTGACCCGTGGCGAATTGCGCCTGGGCTTGCCGCTGCTGGCGGGCGACACCTTGTTCGCCGGGCTGTTTGCCGAGTACCGGCGGCGCTATCCGAAGGTCACCATTCAACTGCTGGAAGGCGGCAGCCGTACCATCGAACAGGCGATCCTGAGCGGTGAGTTGGATGTGGGCGGCAGCCTGATGCCCAGCGACCCGGCATTCGCCTGGCAGCCCTTCTGCGATGAACCGCTGGACGCCCTGCTGCCGATGGATCACCCGCTGGCGCAAAACGCCCAGGTACGCCTGGAGGAATTGGCCGACACACCCTTTCTGATGTACCAACGCAGTTTTGTGCTGAACGACCGACTGCTGCAGGCCTGCCAAGGGGTGGGCTTCACGCCGAAGGAAGTCGGGCGTAGCGGGCAGGCAGATTTTCTGGCGGCGCTGGTCGCGGCCGGCCAGGGCGTGGTGCTGTTGCCCAGCGTGGTTGCCCGTGCACTGGTGCGACCGGGTGTGGTGCGCCTGACGCTCAAGGCGCCCGACTACCTACGCTGGGACATCGCGTTTATCTGGCGTGAGGGCGCCTATCTGTCGAAAGCCGCCCAGGCCTGGCTGGCGTTGTTGCGCGAGTTTCCGGTCAACCGCGCAGTGCAGTGACCAACTCGGCCAACCAGGGTTCGGCGTCGGCCTCGGGGGTGACGCTTTCGCTGGCGTCCAGGCGCAGCATCGGCAGCACCTCACGCACACCCAACTCGCCGAACAGCTCGCGCATTTGCTCGCCGCCGCCGCAGAAGGTGTCGCCGTAGCTGGCGTCGCCCAGGCCAATCACTGCGCCGGGAAGGCCACGGAAGGCCGCGGGCAGTTGATCGCGAAGGGTGGAGTAAAGCGGTTGCAGGTTGTCGGGCAGCTCACCCATGCCGGTGGTGGATGTCACCGCCAGGAACGCATCCGGTGCAAACGCTTGCACATCCGCCAAGGTGGCGCGGGGGTTGTGCCAGGCGTCGAAACCGGCTGCGTTGAGGATACCGGCGGCGTGGCGGGCAACTTCTTCCGCCGTGCCGTAGACCGAGCCGGAAAGGATGGCGACTTTCATCAATCTGATCCTGTAGTTGAGCGAAAGCGTGGGATGTTAGCAGCTCAACTGCGGCGGACGAAAAAACGTCTCGATCACATGGACAGATTGCTACGTTGTCTTAGACTTGCGACAACCTTAAAGCACGGATTTGCCCGCAATGATTAACGCCCAACTGATGCAAATGGTCATCAACGCATCCAACGACGGTATCGTTATCGCCGAACGGGAAGGCAAGGACTTGCCGCTGATCTACGTCAATCCGGCTTTCGAGCGGCTGACCGGCTATTCCCGCGACGAGATCCTCTACCAGGACTGTCGTTTCCTGCAGTCCGGCGACCGTGATCAACCGGCCCTGATCGCTATCCGCGAAGCCCTCGCCAGCGGCGGCACTTGCCGTGAAACCCTGCGCAACTTTCGCAAGGACGGCACGCACTTCTGGAATGAGCTTTCGCTATCAACCACTTACAACCCGGCTGACAAGCAGACGTACTTCGTGGGCGTGCAAAAGACGTCACGGTCCAGGTCAAAGCCCAACAACGTGTGTCCCAGCTGGAAGCCCAAGTGGCCGAGCTCAAGGCCGAGCTGGCCGCACTCAAAGCGACGGGCGGATCTAACATTAATTAGAAAAAACGGTCATTAAGAGGATAATGGCGTTTTAACACTTAGCCCTTGAGCAAGCCCCATGCAACGCGACACATTGTTGACGCAGGACGAGCTGGATTTCATTCAGATGATGCACCACAACCCGCAGCTCAACCTGCGGGATGCATCGTCGAGCCTGACCGTCAACGGCGGCGCACAGATTCGTGATTTGCTCACTCGCCTGGCCGCCCACGACCACGTGACGATCCAGGCGCAGTTCGACAACCAGCAACTCACGTTCCCCCCTGCATCTGGTGGAAGATGAGTTTCACGCGGTGCACCTGCGCCTGGGCGTGCCGACGATCTTCGAAGACGGCCCCATGATTCGCCCGTGGCGCCTGGCGCTGGAAGCAGCGGTGGCGCTGGAAAACATCAGGGGGCACGCCAGCGCGTTGTGGGTGCATGAAGTGTCGTTCAAGGGTGTGTTGGTTGAGATACGTGGCCGGGTCAAACCGCCCAAAACCTTCTCCCTGTGGTTCAGTCCTTCGGGCTATGAGCGCATTGCGCTGCGCGGGACGTTCGAGCGCGAAACCGCGCGCGGGCTGTTCGCCTATCGGCTAAGCCAGGCCGATGCCGACGAAACCGAGCGCCTGCGCCAGTTCATCCTGCATCAGCACCGCCTGGTGCACCCCGAAGTCCACGCCTGAGATCAGGTGTCCAGGTGACCACTTAGAAACTGCTGCAAGCGGCGCTGCATCAAGCGCCCTTCATTGCCCAGGCAGCCGATGGAAGAACCCGACAAGTCGGGCTGGATCAGGTCTGACGCATCGCCGGCCAGCAGCAAGGGACAATCCAACGTCAGCGCCAGGCGCTGGAGCCGCAGCGGCAGCTCGCTACTCGGGGAGCGGTTGGAAAAAGCACCAGCGCCTGGGGGCGGGTCTTTTCACACACCAGCGTCAGTTCATCGAAAGGCTGGCCGACACCGACCACCTTGACCGAGTATTTCTCTCCCGACATCAACACACCGGCCACCAGTAGTTCCAGCTCACGGCACTCTCCGGCAATGGCCGACAGCAGTACCCTGGGCACCGGCGCAGCACAGGCCAGTTGCAGGCGTTGGGCAGTGCGTGAACGCAGGAAGTTGTCGTAGAACAGCCATTCACTGGCTTGGCCAAAGTGGCCCTGATGACGCAGCAACTGTTGCCACAGCGGCATCAAAATATCTTCAAACACCACGTCGATGGGATAGGCGCAGAAGATCTGGCCGTAGAGCCGGTCGAGTTGACGGTCGTCGAAGGCGCTGACGGCCGAGCGCAGTTGGCTCTGCCACTGGCTCCAGTCCACCTCCGTGTCAGCTCTTGCGAGCGCAGCAGTTTCGGCGTGCTGAGCGTCACGGGCAAGGATTCTCCCGACTTTGCTCACCGCAACGCCGCGCTCGATCCAATCGAGGATGCGGTGCACGGTGTCGATATCAGTGCTTGAGTACAGCCGATGCCCACTTTCGGTGCGAACCGGCTGGATCAAACCGTAGCGCCGTTCCCAGGCGCGCAGTGTGACGGGGTTCACGCCTGTCATGCGCGCAACTTCGCGAATCGGGAACAACACCTCGCTATCGCCGTGGATAGCGGATGCGGTTTCGCGAAGAGGAGCAGTGATTTCGGGCATCTGGAGTCGAAAACGTCCATGTAGGGAGGGTCGCATTTAACGCTGTTTAGCGCACCTGATTCAAGGTTTTCGGCGGTCCGTCAGAAGTGTCTGGCGTATTTTGGCAAAACAGGAATAATCCTTGCCTGCTTTTTTCAAGCGTAGCAGCTCTACCCGCCGCTATGCCTGGTGCACCGCCTACCCGGTCAAGTGCACCCACAAATACGGAGATACACAATGTCTACCTCTCCCGTCACCCTGATGGTTGCGCGTCGCGTGGCCAAGGGTCGCTACGAAGAATTGATGGCCTGGCTGCGTGAAGGCGAGCAATTGGCCACCGACTTCCCCGGTTACCTGGGTTCGGGCGTACTTGCCCCGCCGCCCAATGATGATGAGTTCCAGATCATTTTCCGCTTCGCCGATGAGAAGACCCTGCATGCCTGGGAATTCTCCGCCTCGCGCAGTACCTGGTTAAGCCGTGGCAGCGAGCTGTTTGCCAACCCATCGGAACATCGCGTGAGTGGCATTGATGGCTGGTTCGGCGCAGTCGGCGCACGCCCGCCACGCTGGAAACAAGCCGTGGCGATCTGGCTGGCGTTTTTTCCGGTGTCGCTGATCTTCAACTTTGTACTGGGCCCGTTGCTCAGTGAGTTGGACCTGCTCCCCCGTGTGTTCGTCAGCACCCTGGCCCTCACGCCGCTGATGGTTTACTTGTTCATTCCGCTGTCGACTCACCTGCTGGCCAACTGGCTGCACCCCACGCCCACACCGCGCAAGGCCACCGAAGCCGCCGCGTGAGTACAGGGGCCCGGTCGCTGGTATGATTTGAGCCTGCCAGCGAATCGAGCCCTCCATGACTGCAACGAACGCCCCGATCCTGATCACCAGCGCCGGCCAGCGTGTCGGCCTGCATTGCGCCCAGCGCTTGCTGGACGAAGGCCACTCGGTGATTTTCAGCTACCGCAGCGAACGCCCCGGCGTGCAAGCCTTGCGCGAACGCGGCGCGATCGGTGTGTTTGCCGATTTCTCCAATGAGGCCGGCATCCTGGCGTTTATCGCAACGCTGAACACCCACACCCAAAGCCTGCGCGCAATCATCCACAACGCCTCGGCCTGGATCGCAGAAACGCCTGGCGAAGAAAGCCGCGCGTTTACCGACATGTTCAGCGTGCACATGCTTGCGCCGTACCTGATCAACCTGCATTGTTCACCCTTGCTGCAACGCTCGACACCCGCCGACATCGTGCATATCAGCGATGACGTGGTGCGCAGGGTAGCCGCCAGCACATCGCCTATTGCGCCACCAAGGCCGGGCTCGACAGCCTCACGCTGTCGTTCGCCGCGCAGTTCGCGCCGTCGATCAAGGTCAACGGCATTGCCCCGGCAATGGTGATGTTCAACGAAGGCGATGACGCGGCCTACCGCGCCAAGGTGCTGGCCAAGTCGGCACTGGGCATCGAACCCGGGCCCGAGGTGATCTACCAGAGCGTGCGTTACCTGCTGGATAACCCTTATGTCACCGGTACCACCCTGACCGTCAACGGCGGGCGGCATATCAAGTAAGCCGTTTGTGAGGATGTTGTATGACCTTATCCCTGCCCCAACACTACCGCGAGATTCTCAAAGGCCTGGGCGAAGACCCGGAGCGTGAAGGCCTGCTCGACACCCCTAAGCGTGCCGCCAAGGCGATGCAGTACCTGTGCCATGGCTACGAGCAGAACCTGGAAGAAATCGTCAACGGCGCACTGTTCACCTCCGACAACGACGAGATGGTGATCCTCAAGGACATCGAGTTGTACTCGCTGTGTGAGCATCATCTGCTGCCCTTTATCGGCAAGGCCCACGTGGCCTATATTCCGACCGGCAAGGTGCTGGGCCTGTCGAAATTGGCGCGCATCGTCGACATGTATGCGCGGCGCCTGCAGATCCAGGAAAACCTCACGCGGCAAATCGCCGACGCCATCCAGTCCGTGACCCAGGCCGCCGGCGTGGCGGTGGTGATCGAAGCCAAGCACATGTGCATGATGATGCGCGGCGTGGAAAAACAGAATTCAACCATGAACACCTCGGTGATGCTCGGCGCGTTCCGCGAATCGAACACCACGCGCATGGAGTTCCTGCAACTGATCGGACGGAGCAAGTAGCAATGCCACAACTTCAACCAGGCATGGCGCGCATCCGGGTCAAGGACCTGTGCCTGCGCACCTACATCGGCATCAATGAGGACGAGATCCTCAACAAGCAGGATGTGCTGATCAACCTGACCATCCTGTATGCCGCGCAGGACGCCGTGCGCGACAATGACATCGACCACGCGCTGAACTACCGCACCATCACCAAAGCGATCATTGCTCACGTCGAGGGCAACCGCTTCGCCCTGCTGGAGCGCCTGACCCAGGAACTGCTGGACCTGGTGATGGGCAATGAATCGGTGCTGTACGCCGAAGTCGAAGTGGACAAGCCCCATGCGCTGCGCTTTGCCGAGTCGGTGTCGATTACCCTGGCGGCCAGCCGCTAACTCTAGAGATTTGCGTGAACCCTATGAACGACCAACAACGCCTCGAACTCGAAGCCGCCGCCTTCCGCCGGCTGGTGGCGCACCTGGACAGCCGCAAGGATGTGCAGAACATCGACCTGATGAACCTCTCCGGTTTCTGCCGTAACTGCTTGTCCAAGTGGTACAAGGCCGAGGCCGATGAGCGCCATATCGAGCTGAGCCTCGATGACGCCCGCGAAGTGGTGTACGGCATGCCGTACGCCGAGTGGAAAGCCCAATACCAGAAAGAAGCCAGCGCCGACCAACAAGCGGCGTTCGCCAAAGGAAAAACCCATGACTGATTTGAATGCCCTGCGCGCCAGCCTCAATAGCGGCGAACACGTTTTTGCCGACACCTTGGCGTTTGTGGCCGCAAGTTACGACTACCAGCCACAAGCCTTCACCAATGGCGACGTGGAAAACGCTGCTGGACAGAATGAAGGGTCGTGCAAGACGTTGGGTTTGGCGTTGCTGGAAGGCTTGACTGACCAGGAAGCGTTGCTGGCGTTTGGCGAGCATTACCGTTCTGTGGTGGCGACGCCTGAGGGGGAGTGACCATGGCAACATCCGTGCGTTGATTGCGCATGGTCTGGCCGGGGTGAAGTTCACGGCACAACCCCTGACCCGCCGCTGATCCAAGAGCAGAACTCGGTCAATGTGGGAGCCGGGCTTGCCCGCGATGGCGGTGGTGGCTGACACACCGCTATCGCAGGCAAGCCAGCTCCCACATTTATCCTGTGGTGTTGTTTGAATTGCGGACACAAAAAACCGGCCTCGCAGCCGGTTTTTTAGTTCAACGGGTTTAGAACGCAGCGTCCTTCAAACCGTCGAGGTAACGCTCGGCATCCAGTGCCGCCATGCAACCGGCGCCGGCCGAGGTGATGGCCTGGCGGTACACGTGGTCAGCCACGTCACCGGCAGCGAAGATACCTTCCAGGTTGGTCGCAGTGGCATTGCCTTCACGGCCGCCCTGCACCACTAGGTAACCATCCTTGGCTTCGAGCACGCCTTCGAACAGCGAGGTGTTCGGGGTATGGCCGATGGCGATGAACACGCCGTCGACTGTCAGCTCGTCGAAGCTGCCGTCGTTGTTTTTCAGGCGGGCACCGGTCACGCCCATGTTGTCGCCCAGGACTTCGTCCAGGGTGGCGTTGAGCTTGAGGATGATCTTGCCTTCAGCGACACGGGCGTGCAGCTTGTCGATCAGGATCTTCTCGGCGCGGAAGGTCTCGCGGCGGTGAACCAGGGTCACGGTGCTGGCGATGTTGGCCAGGTACAGCGCCTCTTCCACGGCAGTGTTGCCGCCACCGACCACGGCGACCGGCTTGTTGCGGTAGAAGAAACCGTCGCAGGTGGCGCAGGCGGAAACACCTTGCCCATGAACGCTTCTTCCGATGGCAGGCCCAGGTAACGGGCGCTGGCGCCGGTGGCGATGATCAGTGCGTCACAGGTGTACACACCGCTGTCGCCAGTCAGGCTGTAAGGCTTCTTGGAGAAGTCGACCTTGTTGATGTGGTCGAAGACGATCTCGGTTTCAAAGCGCTCGGCGTGCTCTTTCATGCGCTCCATCAGCACCGGGCCGGTCAGGCCGTGGACGTCGCCCGGCCAGTTGTCGACTTCGGTGGTGGTGGTCAGTTGACCGCCCGCCTGCATGCCGGTGATCAGCAGCGGCTTGAGGTTGGCCCGGGCAGCGTAGACCGCAGCGCTGTAACCGGCAGGGCCGGAACCGAGAATAATCACTCGCGAATGACGGGTATCAGACATGACTCACTCCTATCGACCACCCGGACAACAAGGCGGCTGGAATAAAAAAGGACCGCGAAGCACTTGGGAAGGCTTGAACTCGCACGTCCTGAAAAATAATGGGTGCAGCGTATAGAGGGGGGCAAGATTAAGGAAATACGGAATAACAATCCAGCTCATAGGTGGTCTCTATGCAGTCGAGTCGGTTGATCGACGCGTTTGTTACAGCTGATGTCGCCGCTTTCGCCTGTGTGGCAAAGCCGGTAAGGTCGGCGCGTTCGCCCCTTTGCTCGGAGTTTTCCATGCCCGCCCCTGCTCTTTCTGGCCCGCAATACCTGCGTGAAGGCCTCAAACTGGTGTTGAGCCCAGGCTTGCGGCTGTTTGTGTTGCTGCCGCTGGCGATCAACCTGGTGCTGTTCGTCGGCTTGATTTATTTCGCCGGCCATCAGTTCAGCCTGTGGGTCGATACCCTGATGCCGACGTTGCCGAGTTGGCTGAGCTTTTTGAATTACCTGCTGTGGCCGTTGTTCGTGGTGCTGGTGGTGCTGATGGTGTTTTTCACCTTCACCATGCTTGCCAACATCATCGCCGCACCGTTCAACGGCTTTCTCTCGGAGAAAGTCGAAGTGGTGGTGCGAGGCACCGATGACTTCCCGGCTTTCAGCTGGGGCGAGCTGATTGCCATGGTGCCGCGTACCCTGGCGCGCGAAATGCGCAAGCTGGGCTACTTCCTGCCCCGGGCCATCGGCCTGTTTATCCTGTCGTTCATTCCGGTGGTCAACCTGGTCGCAGCGCCGTTGTGGCTGCTGTTTGGCGTTTGGATGATGGCTATCCAATACATCGACTACCCGGCCGACAACCACAAGCTGGGCTGGAACGAAATGCTTGCCTGGCTGCGCCAGAAACGCTGGCAGAGCATGAGCTTCGGCGGCATCGTTTACCTGGTGTTGCTGGTGCCGGTGGTCAACCTGCTGATGATGCCGGCGGCAGTGGCCGGGGCGACGTTGTTCTGGGTGCGTGAGCAAGGCGCCGAGGCGATGGCACGGCAGACTGTAGCCAAGTCATAAATCCATCATCCCAATGACACAATGACGACATGGCCCACGGTGACACTGTGGGTCATGACGACAGCCTCGCTTCACATCACTCTGATTACCGAAACCTTCCCGCCGGAGATCAACGGGGTGGCCAATACCCTTGGCCGCCTGTGCGAGGGTTTACGCGCACGCGGCCATCAGGTCGAGCTGGTGCGCCCGCGCCAGGGCAGCGACCAGAGCCGCCCCAGTGACGACGAGTTGCTGCTATGCCGTGGCTGGCCGCTACCGGGTTACCCGGGCCTGCAATGGGGCCAATCGTCGATGCATAAACTGCTGCGGCGCTGGACCCGTCAGCGTCCGGACGTGCTGTACATCGCGACAGAGGGTCCTCTGGGGCTATCGGCTTTGCGTGCAGCCCGCCGCCTAGGAATCAGCGTGGTCAGCGGCTTTCACACCAACTTCCAGCAGTACTCGAACCAATACGGCTTGAGCATGCTGAGCCGGATGGTCACTCACTATCTGCGCTGGTTCCACAACCGTTCGACCTTGACCCTGGTGCCCAGCGCCAGCCAGCGCCTGGAATTGGAGCGACGACATTTCGAGCGCCTGGGGATGTTGGCGCGCGGGGTGGACAGTCAATTGTTCCATCCGGCAAAACGCGATAACGCGCTGCGGGAAAGCTGGGCTTTGAACAGTGAGCAAACCGCGGTGCTTTATGTGGGCCGATTGGCGCAGGAAAAGAACCTCGGTTTGCTCAAGCGCTGCTTCGAGACGCTGCAGGACACCTATCCATTGCGCCAGATGAAACTGATCATCGTCGGCGACGGCCCGCAACGGGCAACGCTGGAAAAGGAGCTGCCAGAGGCGATTTTCTGCGGTACCTTGCGCGGCGAAGAGCTGGCACGGCATTACGCATCGGGCGATGTGTTCCTGTTCCCCAGCCTCACTGAAACCTTCGGCAACGTGGTGCTGGAAGCGATGGCGTCAGGGTTGGGCGTGGTGGCCTATGACCAGGCCGCTGCGACCCAGCATATTCGCCACGGCTACAACGGTGTGCTGGCAATGCCGGGTGATGAGGGCGCTTTTTGTGATGCCGCCAATTGGTTGCTGGAGGACGCCGAAAGCTTGCGCCGCATGCGCCTGAATGCGCGCCAGCATGCCAGCCGCCAGGGCTGGCCGGCGATTATCGAGCAGTTTGAACGCCAGTTGCGGGGCGTGTGCAAGGACGGGCATCCACTGCCCGTCCTCTCGCCCATTACACCAGGGTCGTCAACGCCTCACGACTGAACGGTAAGATGTCGCTCTCGCGCCCTTCGCGCACTTTGACTGCCCAGTCTGGGTCCACCAGCAGTGCACGACCCACGGCAACCAGGTCGAACTCGTCGTTGTTCAGGCGCTCCAGCAGTTTTTCCAGGCTGGCCGGCTGCGCGACTTTGTCAGTGTTGACCATAAATTGCAGGAACTCGCCGTCCAGCCCGACGCTGCCAACAGTGATGGTCGGTTTGCCGGTGAGCTGGCGGGTCCAGCCGGCGAGGTTGAGGTCGGAACCTTCGAATTCCGGCTCCCAGAAACGACGGGTGGAGCAGTGGAAAATGTCCACGCCAGCGTCAGACAACGGCTTGAGGAATTCACCCAGCGCGTCAGGGGTTTGCACAAGGCGGGCGGTGTAGTCCTGCTGCTTCCACTGCGAGAAACGGAAGATGATCGGAAAGTCAGGGCCTACCGCTGCGCGGGTCGCCTGGATCAGCTCAATGGCAAAGCGCGAACGGTTGGCCAAGCTGCCGCCGTATTCGTCGGTGCGCTGGTTGCTGCCTTCCCAGAAGAACTGGTCCACCAGGTAGCCGTGGGCGCCGTGAATCTCCACACCGTCCATGCCGATGCTCTGGGCATCCTTGGCAGCCTGGGCGAAGGCGTTGATCACGTCTTTGATGTCTTGCTGGGTCATGCCATGGACGACCACATTGCCGTCCTTGAGTTTTTCCATCGGGCCGTAGGCCGGCACGCTGGCGTCAGGCTCGGTGCCGACACGGCGCACACTGCCCACGTGCCACAGTTGCGGAACGATTTTGCCGCCTTCGGCGTGCACCGCGTCGACGACTTTCTTCCAGCCGGCCAACGCCGCTTCACCGTAGAAATGCGGAACGTTGGGGTAGCCGTTGGAGGCTGGGTGGCCGACCACGGTGCCCTCGGTGATGATCAGGCCGACACCGGCGGCAGCGCGGCGGCGGTAGTACTCGATAACTTTGGAGTTGGGTACGCCACCCGGGGAGAACGAGCGGGTCATGGGCGCCATGACTACGCGGGTCGACAATTGCAATGCACCGAGCTGGAACGGTTTGAACAAGGCTTGGACAGGCATAGGGATGCTCCACGTAAGGCGGGTTTATGACGTGGATAATATTGGTCGCGCACGCCCTTGAACATCACTATTGATTTGAGTGATTAAGGGGTAAAAGCGAGGGTAGTCAATGGACACTTACCTGTGGCGAGGGAGCAAGCTCCCTCGCCACAAGGAGATGTGTTCAGCTCAGGGCTTTTTCGATGGCTTGGACGATGGAGGGATCATCCGGCGCGGTGCGTGGCGAGAAGCGCGCCAGCACTCGTCCATCCTTGCCCAGCAGGAATTTTTCGAAGTTCCAGGTGATATCACCCGGAAACTCAGCGCCCTCACCCGCCAGCAAGCGGTACAGCTGATGGCGGTCATGGCCGTTGACGTCGAGCTTGCTACCCAGAGGGAAGGTCACGCCGTAGTTGAGGCTGCAGAACTCACGGATTTCCTCTTCGGTACCCGGCTCCTGGCCAGCAAATTGATTGCACGGCAGGCCAAGCACGGTAAACCCCTGGTCCTTGTACTGCTGATAGAGGTTTTCCAATGCCGCGTATTGCGGGGTCAAACCACATTTGGAGGCCACATTCACCACCAGTACAACTTGCCCCTTGAAAGGCGCCAATGGCAGCTCTTGTCCGTCCAAAGCTTTGAGTTTCAGGTCGTGGAAAGCACTCATGACGAACTCCAGATATCCCATGTTCTTAGCAAAGCGGCTTTCGAGATTACAACCCGCAAGCCTGCAATCATAGACGCCGATTGCAAAACTCGCTCGCGGGTTACTGAGCGGTAGGCCAGGGCAGAATCGGAATCGCCGTCACTGCGTTTTGCGGGCTGCCTTCGATCAGGCGGTCGCTGTAAACCAGGTAAACCAGGGTGTTGCGCTTCTTGTCGAGGAAGCGCACTACCTGCATGGTCTTGAACACCAGCGAGGTGCGCTCCTTGAACACTTCGTCGCCGTCCTTGAGCTCGCCCTTGAAGCGGATCGGGCCCACCTGGCGGCAGGCAATCGAGGCTTCGGCGCGGTCTTCGGCCAGGCCCAGGCCGCCTTTGACGCCGCCAGTCTTGGCCCGCGACAGGTAGCACGTCACGCCATCGACCTTGGGATCATCAAACGCTTCGACGACGATCCGGTCGTTGGGGCCCACAAACTTGAACACGGTCGACACCTGGCCGATTTCCTCGGCGGACGCCAGCAGCGGCATCGCCAACAGCAGGCCGATCAATCCTTTCAATATGCGCATCGTGTAATTCCTTTGCTTAGACCAGGATCAGGTTATCGCGGTGCACCAGTTCCGGCTCCGCCATGTAACCCAATAGACCCACAATCGCGTCAGACGACTGCCCAATGATTTTCTGCGCTTCGAGGGCGCTGTAGTTGGCCAGGCCACGGGCGATCTCACGGCCGTCCGGCGCGACGCACACCACCATTTCGCCACGACGGAAGCTGCCCTGCACCAACTTGACGCCAACCGGCAGCAGGCTCTTGTTGCCCTGGGACAAGGCCGACACGGCGCCATCGTCCAGCACCAAGGTGCCACGGGTTTGCAGATGACCGGCCAGCCACTGTTTGCGCGCCGCCAGCATGCCGCGTTCCGGCGACAACAGCGTGCCTATGCGCTCACCCGCCTTGAGACGGTCCAGCACGCGCTCGATGCGCCCACCAACGATGATGGTATGGGCACCGGAACGCGCCGCCAAACGTGCAGCGCGCAGCTTGGTCTGCATGCCGCCACGGCCCAGGGCACCGCCAACGCTGCCGGCGACGGCGTCCAGCGCCGGGTCATCGGCACGCGCTTCATAGATCAACTGGGCATCTGGGTTGTTGCGCGGGTCGGCGTCGAACATGCCGTCGCGATCGGTGAGGATCACCAGCAGGTCGGCTTCCACCAGGTTGGCTACCAAGGCGGCCAAGGTGTCGTTGTCGCCGAAGCGGATTTCGTCGGTGACCACGGTGTCGTTTTCGTTGATCACCGGGATGACTTTCAGCTCCACCAGTGCGCGCAAGGTACTGCGGGCGTTGAGGTAACGCTTGCGGTCGGACAGGTCGTCGTGGGTCAGCAGGATCTGCGCCGTGTGGCGGCCGTGCTCGGCGAAGCTGGATTCCCAGGCTTGCACCAGGCCCATCTGACCGATGGCGGCGGCGGCTTGCAGTTCGTGCATCGCGCTGGGTCGCGCGGTCCAGCCAAGGCGGCTCATCCCGGCGGCAACCGCCCCGGACGATACCAATACCAACTCGACGCCAGCCTCATGCAAGGCCACCATTTGCTCGACCCAGACGCTCATGGCTGCGCGATCCAGCCCCTTGCCATCTGCCGTCAGCAGCGCACTTCCGATCTTTACGACCCAGCGCTGCGCACCTGTCACTTTGCTCCGCATCATCATCAACCTTAGATTGAGGGCTGCGCGACCCAGCGCGGCCCATAACGTTATACCCGGATACTAAAACGCCGCTCTAAAGGAGCGGCGTTCAAGCTATCGCAACGGATCAGTCGCGCACGTAAATGATTTCCGGGCCATCTTCATCATCCACGTCTTCTTCGTCCCAATCGTCGTCACCGATGTCATGGACCGACTTCACGCCGCTGCGACGCAGGGCACGCTGGTCGTCCAGAGCCTGCAACTGAGCGCGGGCTTCGTCTTCGATGCGCTGGTCGAGTTCAGCCAGTTCGGCCTTGAAGACCGGGTCGGCCGCCAGGCGGTCGGCACGGTCTTCCAGGTAGCGCATGATGTCGCGGGTCAGGCGCTCGGTGCCTTCTTTGGCGATGGCCGAGATCACGTAGACCGGACCTTCCCACTCCAGGCGGTCAACGATTTCCTTGACGCGCTCTTCGTGTTCTTCTTCGAGGATCTGGTCGCACTTGTTCAGTACCAACCAGCGATCACGCTCGGCCAGGGACGGGCTGAACTTGGTCAGCTCGCTGACGATCACTTCGGCAGCGTCCGGCGCGCTGGTGTCATCCAGCGGTGCCATGTCGACGAGGTGCAACAACAGACGGGTACGCGACAAGTGCTTGAGGAAGCGAATCCCCAGGCCCGCGCCATCGGAAGCACCTTCGATCAGGCCAGGAATGTCGGCGATCACGAAGCTTTTCCAACGGTCGACGCTGACCACGCCCAGGTTTGGCACCAGGGTGGTGAACGGGTAGTCGGCCACTTTCGGCTTGGCGGCCGAGACCGAGCGGATGAAGGTACTTTTACCGGCGTTCGGCAAGCCCAGCAGGCCCACGTCGGCCAGTACTTTCATTTCCAGCTTGAGGTCACGCTGCTCGCCCGGCTTGCCAGGGGTCGTCTGGCGCGGCGCACGGTTGGTACTGGACTTGAATCGGGTGTTACCCAGACCGTGCCAGCCGCCCTGCACAACCATCAGCTTCTGGCCGGCCTTGGTCAGGTCGCCAATCACTTCCTGGGTGGCCGAGTCGATGATCGTGGTGCCGACCGGTACGCGCAGCACCAGGTCTTCGCCTTTCTTGCCGGTGCAGTCGGTGCTGCCGCCGTTGGAGCCACGCTCGGCATCGAAGTGCCGGGTGTAACGGTAGTCGACCAGGGTGTTGAGGTTTTCGTCGGCCATCATGTAGATGGAACCGCCGTCACCGCCGTCACCGCCGTTGGGGCCACCGTTTTCGATGAATTTTTCGCGACGGAAACTCATGCAACCGTTACCGCCGTCGCCTGCTTTTACTCGGATGGAAACTTCATCAACGAACTTCATAACAAAACGCCTCTCGTCGCATGGACGAGCTTAAGAAACCAAGACATAAGACTCTTGCAAAAATGAGCGCAGCGACCTCAATCAGCGACCGCAAATCCAGCGCCTGAGCCCATCACAAACAGCTTTGCAAGAGACTCACTCCACAAACGAAAAAGCCCCGTCGCAAGACAGGGCTTTTCCAGCGATCTCGCAATTAAGCTGCGACAACGCTCACGTAACGGCGGTTGAAAGCGCCTTTTACTTCAAACTTGATCACGCCTTCGATTTTCGCGAAGAGGGTGTGATCTTTACCCATGCCTACACCGTAACCGGCGTGGAATTGGGTGCCGCGCTGACGCACGATGATGTTGCCCGGAATGATTTTCTGGCCGCCATACATCTTAACGCCAAGGCGTTTGGCTTCTGAGTCGCGACCGTTACGGGTACTACCACCAGCTTTTTTGTGTGCCATGAGTCAATTCTCCTAGTGAGGAATTAGGCTGAAATTAAGCCTGAATACCGGTGATTTTGATCTCGGTGTACCACTGGCGGTGGCCCATACGCTTCATGTGGTGCTTACGACGACGGAACTTGATGATGCGGACTTTATCGTGACGACCTTGGGAGATCACTTCAGCCACAACGGTAGCGCCAGCAACAACTGGAGCGCCGATGTTCACGTCATCGCCATTGGCGACCAACAGAACGCGATCAAAAGTAACGGATTCGCCAGTAGCGACTTCCAGTTTTTCGATCTTCAGGTATTCACCTGGGGCGACCTTGTATTGCTTGCCACCAGTAACAATTACTGCGTACGACATGGTATTTCTCCGATAATCCTGCTCACCCAGCTCTTTATAAGAAGAGGTATTGGCTGGCATGGCTGCATGGGATGGACGTCCCGAATGCAATTGCGTAAGGCAGGTGCTGCCCAGGAAGTTCAGGGTGCGCGATTGTACGCAAGCTATAAGAGGCTTGCAAGGGGCCGTCCATCGCGCCTTGACACCCGGGGGTCAGGGTCCTAGCATGCCGCGCAACCCTTCTGGAGCGACTGTCGCTGATGCAACCCCAAGCTTTCTACCGCGCGGTCGCGGACGATTTTAGCGCCGTCGACGGCATCATCAAGAAGCAACTGACTTCTAAAGTGCCGCTGGTCTCCAAAATTGGTGACTACATTACGTCGGCGGGCGGCAAACGCCTGCGCCCTTTATTAGTGTTGCTGTGCGGCAAGGCCCTGGGCCGTGAAGGCGATGATTTGCGCCTGCTGGCCGCCACCATCGAATTCCTGCACACCGCCACCCTGCTGCATGACGACGTGGTCGACATGTCCGGCATGCGCCGTGGGCGCGAGACCGCCAATGCAATGTGGGGCAACGCTCCCAGCGTATTGGTGGGCGACTTCCTGTATTCGCGCTCGTTCGAAATGATGGTCGAGCTGGGCTCGATGCCGGTGATGAAGATTCTTTCACAGGCCACGCGCATCATCGCCGAAGGCGAAGTACTGCAGCTGTCCAAGGTCCGGGACGCCAGCACCACCGAAGAAACCTATATGGAAGTGATTCGCGGCAAAACCGCGATGCTCTTCGAAGCCTCCACCCACAGCGCCGCCGCGTTGTGTGGCGCAACTGCCGAACAGGCCGAAGCCCTGCGCACATTTGGCGACCACCTGGGCGTGGCGTTCCAACTGGTGGACGACCTGCTCGACTACCGTGGCGACGCCGAAACCCTGGGCAAGAACGTCGGTGACGACCTTGCCGAAGGCAAGCCGACCTTGCCGCTGATCTACACCATGCGCGAGGGCACGCCGGAACAGGCCGCCCTGGTGCGCAAGGCGATCCAGAAAGGTGGGATCGAAGACCTGGAAGCCATCCGTGCAGCGGTCGAAGCCTCGGGTTCGCTGGACTACACCGCGCAGTTGGCGCGTGATTTCGTGGCGCGTGCGATCAAGTGCCTGGAAGCCCTTCCTGCCAGCGAATACCGGGATGCCCTGGTTGAGCTGAGCGAGTTTGCGGTCGCGCGCACTCACTAAAGCGCGTGCCTGTGTGGGAGGGCCCCCTCCCACATTTAGATTTCACACAACCTGTAAGACTGCAAAACCCTATATAATGTGCGCCCTTTAGCCATCCCTGACTCTCAAGGAGCCTTAGTGAGCACGTTGCCACCCTGCCCAAAATGCAATTCCGAATACACCTACGAAGACGGCACCCAGCTGATCTGCCCGGAATGCGCCCATGAGTGGTCCGCCAACGGCGAGGCCGAAGCGGCCGGTGATGAAACCGTGAAGAAAGACTCTGTGGGCAATGTCCTGCAGGACGGCGACACCATCACCGTGATCAAGGACCTCAAGGTCAAGGGCACCTCGCTCGTGGTAAAGGTCGGCACCAAGGTCAAGAACATCCGCCTGTGCGATGGCGACCACGATATCGATTGCAAGATCGACGGTATCGGCCCGATGAAGCTCAAGTCCGAGTTCGTGCGCAAAGTCTGATTTTGCAACCTCCATCCCGCGCCCGCCGCGGGATGGCGTTTCGCCCTCTCCTTTGATCCCACGCAATAACCGCACAGAAAAACCAGAATCCGCCAATAGGCACTTGCTATTCTACGAATAAGAATTATTCTCATTGAAACCCATCAAGGAGATGCGACCCATGACTTATTTGATAGATGCCTGGCTGGACCGCCCACACCCTTACCTTCGAATCCTGCATCGGGAAACCGGCGAAGTCTGTGCTGTGCTGGAAGAAGAAGCGCTGAATGAACTGCAGGACCAGGGTGACCTGGACGTGAATGGCCTGAGTTCGAGTGAACCTGGCGTGTTGAAGGAAGTGGTGCGCAATCTGTTTCTGTTCTGCTATGCCCGAGCGTTGCGCCCGGCCACCGAGTTGAATGGCAAATTCCATCCATGAAACTACCCGCAAAACCTGAATGCACCGATTTCGTGTGGGAGCCGGGCTTGCCCGCGATGCAGACAACTCGGTCAACCCTGCTACCGAGGTGATGCTATCGCAGGCAAGCCAGCTCCCACATGAAGCCGGCGCCATTGCTGCAAGGTCTTACAGAACGTCGAGCAGCTCGACGTCGAACACCAGAACGCTGTGCGGCGGGATGCTGCCAACGCCTTGAGCGCCGTAAGCCAATTCGCTCGGCACGTACAGGCGCCATTTGCTGCCGGCATTCATCAGTTGCAGGGCTTCGGTCCAGCCGGCGATCACGCCGCCTACCGGGAATTCTGCAGGCTGGCCACGCTCGTAGGAGCTGTCGAACACAGTGCCGTCGATCAGGGTGCCGTGGTAGTGAGTGCGCACTTGGTCTTCACGGGTCGGCTTGGCGCCATCACCGGCAGTCAGCACTTCGAATTGCAGGCCGGAAGCCAGGGTGGTGATGCCATCACGCTTGGCATTTTCAGCCAGGAACGCCAGGCCTTCGCCAGCAGCCGCTTCTGCCTTGGCAGCCGCTTCTGCTTGCATGATTTCGCGGATAACCTTGAAGCTGGCGGCCATTTGCTCTTGGTCAACTCGGCTTGGCTTGCCAGCGAAGGCGTCGGTCAGGCCGGCCAGGATCGCGTCCAGGCTCACACCCGGTGGCGGGTTGTCGCGCAGTTGGTCGCCCAATTGACGGCCAATACCGTAGCTGACGCGGGTTTCGTCGGTGGACAGATTAACTTCGGACATGGAAGGCTCCGCTGTAGGACAACACTGAATACCGGCGCAGAGGCCGCTATTCCCGTGCCATCCAGAACTAAAAGGGCCCGCAGACTAGCACAGAACATTGCCTGTTGATGAGCCCCTCCCCTGCCGCGCGCATAGCTATTTACCGCCGTCGCCCGTGCCCTGCCCCCCAAGCTGAGGATTCCTTTTATCTTCATGGGGGCTGTGCCGATGAGCACTCCAAATCACCCACCTGCTACACCCACACTCCAGACCGTACAAACCCATCTGTTGGAAATCGACCCCACGCTGCGCGCACGCACCCGGCAACCCGTGGCATTACCCGAATCGCTGATGGCGCTGGAAAAGCTCAATATCACCCTGAAGGATGCCAACGCCAAGCTACTCACTCAGTCGCGGGCCTTGTACAAGGACATGACCCAGGTCGGACTCAGCACCGAAGCCGGCAAAAAAAGCTTGGCTGATCTCGACAAAAATCTGCAAGCCCTGGTTGAGACAGACATCATCGAGCGTCAGGGCCGCCGGACCTTCATGGCGGTGACCGCCGGCAGCGTAGCACTGGAGCACGAAGCCAGGCTCAACGTCAGCGACCACCTGCTGGCCGCCACGGACCAGCGCATGCTCGAAGACTGCAGCCTGGGCCCCGCTTTTCGCCCGGGCATGTATGCACTGACCTTCACCTACCAGGACCAGACCGTCGAGTTTGCCGGAGCCTTTGTGCTGACGCGGCAATCGAGCCCGGTAGTTGATAACCTGACGACCGCCCACGATGTCGGCCCCGTGCTGCTCTTCACCCCCTCCCGTGGCCTGGAAGCCTTCCCTTCGCTGCAGGAACTGGATCAGCGCCTGCTGGAGGCCTTTGCCCTGCCGGCCGGGCACGCAGAGTTCATTCGGCATCTGCCGGTTCGCTACCAGGCATTGGACGTAACGGGGATCTGGCCCCTGGCGTTGCGCCCGATCGAGGGGGCGCCGCTGTTCGAATACACCTGGGATGCCATCCTCGAAAAGCGTCGCCAGGACATCAAGCACGCGCTGGACCAGCCACTGGACGCCCCCAAACTGATCGACGCTCTGGACAAAGCGTTGACCGATGCATTGCCCGATCTGACCTTGCGCTTAGGCCTGCGCGCGCAACGCTTGCTGGAATGGCACCTGCATGAGAGTTTGCCGAATTGGTTCCGCAGCGCCGAGGACACTCAGCGATCGGCGCTGATGCAACAAATCACCGTCTACAACCGTGCACGCCAGGCCTTTATCAACGCTTTGGGCCCGGCGGCGAACCCTCAGTCCCTGGCGCACTTCCAGTTGGTCGAACAACTGGCCGAGGACCTCGACATCCACGACCTGAACCCCGATCAACTGCTTGTCACCACCCGTCGCACGGTGCCGCATGTGGGCACGTACACGCAGAGCCACAGCCTGGTTGAACTGAGCTTGCGTGGCCTGCATACCGGTGACGAATTGCCAGGGTCGGCCTTTATCAAGCACACCACGCTCACCTATGCCGGTGCCGCCTTGAGTACCGCCCACGCAGCACTGACCCCTCCGAACCTACAGACGTTGCTGAAGGACCTGCAACCGCGCCTGGACTTCGCCCACGTTCAAAAAAACCACGCAGGCCAAGCCGGAAATTCGCCTGGCCGCCCGCACCCTGCAGGATCAACGTCTGGTGACACTGGCGCTTATCGCCAATCTACAGGGCCAGTTGAACGCGGCTGACTTCCGTCTGTTCGAGCAATTGCGCGAGCTGCCCGAAACACGCTTGCGTGCACACACCGTTTCGCTGCATGGCGCTCAACTCAAGGACCTGTGGGTACTGCGCGAGGAGAGCGCCGCGGGTGAGGTCAAACGCCTGCTGCTGTGCACGCCGGAGTCACCACGCGCCCAATCGTTTATTGCCTTCAACAGTGAACGTGAATGCCAGACCCACATGCTTGCCTGGGCCGATGACAGCACTCGCGCCAATAACCGCTCCATGAGCGACTACATAATGGAACAGGTGGCGTTGCGCTTTCGCCCGAAAATGGCGTTATTCCTGCGGTCCCTGAGCTTCAGGCCAGATGCCGATGAACACCTTGAAGTCACCTTCAGCCCCTCGTACAGCTACTCCGAATGCCTGGATGCCATGGTGACGCACCTGCTCGATAGTCGGTTGGTGGACGACTATCAACACGGCACTCCCTCCAGCTATCGCGCCGCCAGCGCAGCAGACCGAATGCGCCTGACCACCTTCAGCAATGACGCGGTCGGCGCCCTGCAAACCTACAACGCCCGACACGACTCAGAAGCCAACTTCGATGACTTCAAAACCTTCCTGCACAAGCAAGCCAAGCTCAGTCTTAATAAGTTGTTGGGCCAAGATAAGAACGACGTAGATCCTGACAGCGTGTTTGCCCACGCCCCCACACCCTTGCTAGGCCAACCGCCAAAACCTCTTTCCTACACGCAGCTGTATCGCGACGGCTACGAAGACGGAATTGGCTTTATCAATGAAAAATTTTCAGCGTCAGCCACCTTTCGAGGGCCCCCGGATGTCGACCTCACCCCTTGACCGCGCAGAACGTAGCCCGCTCAGTCACCGGCGTGTGGATCGGCCAGCGTTATGCCGACGAAGTGCGTAAACGCTTGCTACCCGCCGACAGCCAAGGCTATGCCGCTCGCCGGGAGGCAATCCTGAAAGTCACCCAACTACAAATGAAAAGTGCAGCCCTGGAATCGCGGCTGCAAGGCCATATCGCCAGCCAGGACCTGGCCTGGCTGGAGCGCGCCATCGACAGCATGCCCGACACCAGCGTCGCGTCGCGCAATACCTACCAGGTGCATCGTCTGTCCATTGAGGGTGATTGGGTGAACGGCTGCTACCTGTTCCGCCACGCCAACGAGCCGGTGATGCTCTACACCCCCAATGCCCCGGACACTGTCGGGTTTCGTGAGGCACGGCTGTTCAACTACCTGGTAAAAAAAGACAACGGCTTTCTTGCCTACTTCGCAGAGAGGGTGCCGGTCCAGTCCAAGGTGCGTATCAGCCAATTTTTACAGGACGCAAAAAAACGCTGCCGGATGATATCAACCCCACCACACCCAGCCCCGCCCGCCACGCCCCCCTCGTGCGCGCCATGCCACTCACCGATTTGCGCCACGACCTCTACAACATGCGCCTGCAACGCAAGATCGACGATGTGCACGCGACGACGGTCAACCGCACGCAGATGATCACCGGCATTCTATGGACCTGCGCGGAATGGGTCACCGCCATTGCGACTATCCCGTTTCCCGCCTTAAGCCTGAGCCTGGGTGGGTTGCTGGCGTTCAAGGAGGCCATGCTGGGGATTGATGCCTACTATCAAGGCGACAACAGCGGCGCGCTGATGCATTACATCGGCTATCTCGCCAACCTCGTCGGCGCCTTGCTGTTTGACCTGCGCCCAGCCTTCACCGGCCCTTTCAACATAATGACACCGGTGCGCCCGGTCATCAGGACCGGCAACCAGGCTGTAGAAGCCGAACACCTCAAACAACTGTTGCCCGATCCACCCAAAACCATGCAACCGGTGTTGTATGAAGGGCAAACACTGTGGACGCCTCAAACCCCGGATGCCCTGGGTCGCCATTTGCTCTACCGCAATGATCCGGTAAGCGGGCAAATGCTCTCCACCGGTCGATTGGTTAATCAGGGGCAGACGGGCAATGGATTCGCTCGGGAGTCGCCGGAGGCGGTCGGGACAGTTATCAAAAATTGGTAGACGAGACTGACAACGCATTGGCGATTTACGAGACGCCGGCCGACCAGAGCAAAAACTTCAGGGCCCTGCTCGCCCCAGACTTCAATACCCGCATCACTCAGGACTGGAACGCCGTCGCCGCACACGCATCCCAGAGCAATGCCCATCAATCCCTGCAACCCGTGCGCACCCACTATGCTCGCCAGGTGGACCGCCTGACCCAGGACGCCAACGCCTTCTTCCAGACGCCTCCAGCGCTCCCCGTTCGTGGCGAACTACCCGAATTGGCCGCGCAAACAACACACGCAGAGCTTCTGAAAAAGCTGCTGGTTCAGCACAAAGGGTTAGTCGTTGGCGCGGTCAACACCTCCATCGCCAGCAAACAATTGCTGATCGAGAACATTAAAACCCTGGCCGAACTGGGCGTAAGACGCCTGTACATCGAAAACCTGCCAGCCGATCTGTTTCGCAAAAAACTCGCCATTATCAACCGGCAAGCAAAGGGCAACATCGCCAGCGCCCTTAAAAGCATCGAGGATCACCTAGCGCGGGTCGACTTGGCGCTGGGCTACACCCGTGAAGCACCCTACACCTTTCGCACACTGATGCTGCAAGCCCATCAGCACAACATTGCGGTTGAAGGGCTGGACGCAACCTGCTCCTACCACATGAACCATCTGTTGGACCTAAGAGACGGCGAGCGCTTTATGCCTCGGTCCAGCCGCTTGAGAAATTTCTACTCGCATAAAGTAATCGAACGAAATACCGCGAAGAACGCGGATGAAGGCTGGATCGCCCTGGTAGAGCAGAATCGGCTGGGTACCTATGAAACAGTGCCAGGCCTGCCAGACTTGCAAAACACGCTGGCATTGCGAGTCGTGGACGCAGCACCCGGTCAGTCCTTGGGTGTTGCGGCCGACACCTCTGCGCCCGGGTTGTCGCGAGGGCATTACACAACGACCCTGTTGACCTCCCACCATGCGCGGGTCAAACCCGGTACTCCTCAGCCCCCATGCCCGCCGTCAGCGTTGCGCATTACAGCGAATTCGATATGCCGCCCCCTTTGCAGGCCCAAACTCGGCTACTGGCCGGCTCCCATCGCGGCCTGGACACTCGCTATAGCATGGGGGACATCAACGATCCAGGCTACCCGGCCTTCCAGGCGTTCTCCACGATGCGCCAGGACTTGCTGGATCGTGCCAGGGCCACATTCAGGGATTACACGCCACCCGTTCGCCCATCCCTGGCTCGCATCGCAACCACAACCGGCGAAGAAGAGTTCATTGAGCAGGTGTATCAATACAAGTTGGGCCTGATCATCGGCGAAGCCCACGCAGCGCAATCGAGCAAGAACTTCCTGATCAAGCACATGAAGCGGCTCAAGGAACTAGGGGTCAAGACTCTGTACGTCGAGCACCTGCTGACAGATTTGCTCCAACACGAACTGAACACCTTCCACGACACGCTGATAATGCCGAGCTACCTCAAGGCTTACTTGAAACAACAGGACAACGGGCACATGCCCATGTACACAGGCCCTGACAACTATTCCAACGTGGTCAAGGCAGCCAACAAGTACGGCATTCGGGTACGCGCGCTGGACTGCATCGCGAGCTACCACGTCAAGGGAGCCAAAGGAACCAGCCCACGCAATACGATGTTCAGCTACTTCGCCAATGAGGTCATCAAAGCCGATCAGGCCGCCTACGGGCCGCATAAATGGGTGGCCTTCATGGGCAGTGGCCATGTCGACATGCACGAACTGGTTCCGGGAATCGCTCAACTGCAGGATGCCGTGAGCCTGCTCGTACGTGATATGCCGGCTGATTCGGCGCGAACCCTGCGCGTTGGAGGCTGGATCGTCGATGAGTATTCATGGACCGCCTTTCGCAGCGACTTTCTCCTGGAAATGGGAATTGCCGGCAGGCCGGCCATCCGCCCCCGCGCCTGCGAGCCGCTCTCGGCTAAAGGACATTGGGCATTTCCAGATCGAGCGCCCATCGCTCCACGAAACCCATCTGGTACACAAATCCAACAGTGGAGAAATCGTGGTCACACCGATCCAGATCGATGATAAGGGCCAGTTCTTCATTGATCGCTGGGAAGCGTTGCGCGGCCAACGCTTCCTGTACCAAACCCATCTGATTGAAGCCCTCAAACGCACCATTCATCTGGTGCCCGCCCCTTGACGGAAAGCGGCTCACCTGGCCCTGCCCGCACTGCGTGCAGGGCCATTTATGAAACTGTCTGACAAATGGCATTTCAGATTCAGCGCTCGACGCCGATACCTCCCCATACACCTCAGCTGGCTCAAACAACAACACCGCCCAGCACTCAGTTTTAATTTTTGCGGAGCATTCGATGAACAGCTGGTTCGGTAACATCAGCGTCAACCTCAAACTCGGCCTGGGCTTCGGCCTGGTGCTGGTTCTCACCTCGATTTTGGCCCTCACCGGCTGGACCAGCCTGGGCGGCCTGATCGACCGCAGCAACTGGATGAGCGACATCACCCAGCTCAATGCGTCGCTGACCAAACTGCGTGTTGCACGCCTGCAGTACATGCTGGCCAACGGTGACGAAACCGCCGCGCAGAATGTGCAGACCAACCTGGACGCCTTCATCGCCCAACAGCAAAAACTGCTGAACAGCTTCAAGAGCCCGGATAACGTCAAGCTGCTCAACGAGCAGAAATCCATCATCACCGCGTACCAGCAGTCCTTGAACAAAATGCGCGAGGCCTACCGTAATGGCAGCGCTGCGCGCCAGACCATGGGCGACAAAGCTGACATCGCCAATGCCCAGATCGACACGTTGGAAACCAGCGTAAAACAAATGCCCGACAGCTCGGAGCATTTGGCGCAGTTCCAGGCGGTGGCCGACGCCAAAATGCAATTCCAATTGTCGCGTTATGAAGTACGCGGCTACACCGGCAACGTCAGCGCCGACACCGAAGCACGCGCCGCCGCACAAATCGAAAAAACCATCACCGGTTTGAAGGACCTGAGCGCCGTATTCGGTGCCAGCCAGCAAAGCGCACTGACGGCGCTGGAATCGGCCCTTGGCGCCTATCGCAGCGCCGTGCAGAACTACAAGGCGGCCAACGCCAACATCGTCAGCGCCCGTGCCGAAATGACGGTGCAAGGCAACGATATCGTCACCATCAGCGACAAGCTTTACGACATCCAACTTGATCGCCGCGACGCCGAGAGCGCCCAGGCCCGCAGCCTGCAACTGATCAGCACATTGCTGGCCTTGCTGGTTGGCATCATTGCGGCCTTGGTCATTACCCGCCAGATCACTCGCCCGATACAGGAAACCCTGGCGGTGGTGGAACGCATCGCTTCCGGTGACTTGAGCCACAACATCCAAGTCACCCGCCGCGACGAACTAGGCGTGCTGCAGCAGGGCATCCAGCGCATGGGCACGACCTTGCGCGAATTGATCAGCGGCATTCGCGATGGCGTAACCCAGATCGCCAGCGCCGCCGAAGAATTGTCGGCAGTCACCGAGCAAACCAGCGCCGGCGTCAACAGCCAGAAGATCGAGACGGATCAGGTCGCCACCGCGATGCACGAAATGACCGCCACCGTGCAGGAAGTCGCGCGCAACGCCGAGCAAGCATCACAGGCCGCAGCCGACGCCGATGGCCAAGCCCGCGCAGGCGACAAAGTGGTGGCCGAAGCCATCGCCCAGATAGAACGCCTGGCCGCCGAAGTGGCACGCTCCACTGACGCCATGACGCACCTGCAGCAAGAGAGCAACAAGATCGGCAGCGTGATGGACGTGATCAAGGCTGTGGCCGAACAGACCAACCTGCTCGCACTCAACGCCGCCATCGAAGCAGCACGTGCGGGTGAAGCCGGTCGTGGGTTTGCCGTGGTGGCTGATGAAGTGCGTGGCCTGGCCCAGCGCACGCAAAAGTCCACCGAGGAAATCGAAGGCCTGGTCGCCGGTTTGCAGAATGGTACCCAGCAAGTAGCCAACGTGATGAACAACAGCCGCAGCCTGACCGACAGCAGTGTCGAGTTGACGCGCAAGGCCGGTGTGTCACTGGAGAACATCACTCGCACGGTGTCGAATATCCAGTCGATGAACCAGCAGATCGCCGCCGCCGCCGAGCAGCAAAGCGCCGTGGCCGAAGAGATCAGCCGCAGCATTGTGAACGTGCGTGACGTGTCGGAGCAGACCGCAACGGCCAGCGACGAGACGGCTAAATCGAGCGTGGAGCTGGCGCGTTTGGGCAGCCAGTTGCAGCAGATGGTCAGCCATTTCCGGGTGTAAGAAACATCACCTTGGCGAGGGAGCACGCTCCCTCGTCACCTATTGTACAAACCTAGATTGCCTCTTCGACAAACACCAACCGATTGCCGAAGGGATCCTTGATGCTCATCTCCCGCGAGCCCCAAGGCGTTTCTTCAACGCCAGGCTTGGCATAACGGTAATTCTTGGCCAGCAGTTGCTGCTGGTATGCATCCACCCCTTGCGCCTGAATCCGCACCGCTGCGCCCGGTGAAGCATCGCCATGATGCTCGGACAAATGCAGCACACACTCGCCGAACGACACCTGCAAGTACAACGGAAAATTCGCCTCGAAACGATGCTGCCAATCGACCTTGAATCCCAGAAAGTCGACGTAGAACTCCAGCGCCTTGGCCTCGTCGAAGATCCGCAGTATGGGGGTGACTTTTCCTAAGTGCATGGCGACCGGTCCGTGTATGAAAACGACCACTATAGAGACGAAAAACCCTTACGCAAATCCCCACTACGCGCCAGAAATCGACCCGGCCGCAGGCCGTTCGCCTGCCCTTCGCTGTAACTCAACACGCCGTTGACCCACACCGCGTCAATCCCTTCTGCCGCCCGCTGCGGCTCTTTGAAATCCGCCACATCGCGCACCCGCAACGGATCGAACAACACCAGGTCGGCCCAGTGTCCTTCGCGGATTTCGCCACGTTCCGACAAGCCGAAGCGTGCCGCCGACAACCCGGTCATCTTGTGCACTGCCGTGTGCAACGGGAACAACCCCACATCCCGACTGAAATGCCCAAGCACCCGTGGAAACGCGCCCCACAAACGTGGATGGGGGAACGGATCTTCGGGCAGCCCATCCGACCCGACCATCGACAACGGATGCGCGAGGATGCGTCGTACATCCGCTTCATCCATTCCGTAATACACCGCCCCCGCCGGTTGCAGGCGGCGTGCGGCGTCCATCAGTGAAACGTCCCATTGCGCGGCGATGTCTTGCAAGTCGCGCCCGCCCATCTCCGGGTGCGGCGTCGACCAGGTGATGGTGATGCGAAATGCATCGGTGACTTGCTTCAAATCCAACGTCGAAGAACTCGCCGCATAGGGATAACAATCACACCCTACCGGGTGGGTTTTCGCCGCCAATTCCAGCGAGGCCAACAACTGCGGACTGCGCCCCCAGTTGCCCGCGCCGGCACACTTGAGGTGGGAAATGATCACCGGGGCCTTGGCGTGCCGGCCAATCAGGAACGCCTCGTCCATCGCCTCCAGTACCGGTTCGAATTCGCTGCGCAAATGGGTGGTGTATACGGCACCGAATGCGGTCAGTTCTTCACTGAGTTGCAGCACTTCATCGGTCTCGGCACTGAACGCGCTGGCGTAGGCCAGGCCGGTGGATAACCCGAGGGCGCCGTCTTCAAGACTCTCGTGCAGTTGCACGCGCATGGCCGCGATTTCATCCGGCGTGGCAGTGCGGTGCAGGTCGTCCATATGGTTGCTGCGCAGCGCCGTGTGGCCGATCAAGGCCGCGACATTGACCGCAGGGTGAGCGTTTTGCACCGCCGTTCGGTAATCGGCAAAACGTGGGTAAGTGAACGCCTCACGCGTGCCGAGCAGGTTCATCGGGTCCGGCGGGTCGTTGCGCAAACTCACCGGTGAAGCACTGATGCCGCAGTTGCCCACGATCACTGTGGTCACACCCTGGCTGAGCTTGGGCAGCATCTGCGGATGACGGATCACCACGGTGTCATCGTGGGTGTGCACGTCGATAAAACCCGGCGCCAACACGCGGCCACGGGCATCAATTTCATGTTCGGCGGTCGCTGCCGAGAGATCGCCAATCGTCTCGATGCGCCCGGCAAGCAGCCCCACATCGGCCAGATACCCCGGCGTGTTGCTGCCATCAATGATCAGCGCCTGGCGAATCAACGTGTCGTACTTCATATCAGTCTCCGAGCGGCAGGCTGTCAGGGCCGCCGCGATAATCGTCCAGGGCCAGCTTGATCCGGCGCAGGCGTTCCTGGTTGTCGTCCGGCATGGCCAGGGCCAGCTCGGTGGCGAGCAGGTCGATGGCCAGCAGCATTCCGTAGCGCGCCGCAGTGGGCTTGTAGATAAAACTGGTTTCGGCCGGTTGCAACGGCAGCACGACGTCCGCCAATTGGGCCAGAGGAGAATCGGCCAGGGTGATCGCAACGATGCGTGCATCGTAGTTGCGCGCCAACGCCACCACGTCCAACAGCTCGGGGGTAAGGCCGGTCAGGGAACACACGATCAAGGCGTGCTCGGGGCCCAAGGTTGCAGCGGTTACGCGCATCATCACCGGGTCGTGACAGGCGGCAATCGGGTAGCCCAGACGCACCAGGCGCACTTGCAATTCCTCGCTGCACAGGCTCGACGGGCCGCCCATGCCGAAGGCGTGGATCATCCGCGCCTTGCCCAGCAGGCTGACCGCGTCGACAAAACTCGCCTGGTTGAAACCCGACAAATGCTGGCGCAAGGTCGCTTCGATATCCCCCAGAATCTGCCGGTGAAATGCCGACTGCTCCGGCAACCCGGCGGGGTCGAGAAAGCGACTGCCAACCCCGCTGGCCTGCGCGAGTTGCAGGCGCAAATCCCGCAAGTCCCGACACCCCACGCTACGCGCAAACCGCGACAGCGTGGCTGTGCTGACCTCGGCCCGTTGCGACAGTTCTTCCAGGCTGGCCGACGCCGCAAACCCCACATCGTCGAGCATCAACTTGGCGATACGCCCCTCGCCGGCGCTGAAGGAATCCTGGCGGGCGCGGATCTGGTAGAGGATGTCCATGGGGTCTCCGGGGTTACAGAATGCAGGACAGACCGTAAGTCAGACCGAAGGCGACCACTGAAATCAGGGTTTCCAGCACGGTCCAGGTCTTGAAGGTCTGGATCACCGTCATATTGAAGTATTCCTTGATCAGCCAGAAGCCGCCGTCGTTCACGTGGGAAAAGATCACCGAGCCGGCGCCAGTGGCCAACACCAGCAATTCGGGGTGTGGATAACCCAAGCCCATGGCCACGGGCGCAACCACGCCCGACGCGGTTGTCATCGCCACCGTCGCCGAACCGGTGGCGATGCGCATCAACGCGGCGAACAACCAGCCCATCACCAGCGGCGACAGGTGGAAAGCGTGGGCCAGGCCGAGAATTTCGTTGGTGACGCCCGCGTCCACCAGGATGCGGTTCAAGCCGCCGCCCGCACCCACCAGCAACGTAATGCTCGCGGTCGGTGCCAGGCACTCGTTGGTGAATTTGAGGATAGCTTCGCGGTTGAAGCCTTGTGCCAGGCCCAGCGTCCAAAAAGCTCACCAGGGTCGCCACCAACAGCGCAATCACCGAGTTGCCGATAAACAACAGGAACTGGTTGAAACCGGTACCCGGCGTGGAAATCACGTTGGCCCAGCCGCCGATCATCATCAGCACTACCGGCAACAGGATGGTGCCCATGGTCAGCGCGAAGCTAGGCAATCGGGTGCGCGGCTCACGGTCGATAAACTGGCGTTCCAGCGGGTTTTCTGCGGGCAGGTGAATACGCGGCACGATGAATTTGGCGTACACCGGCCCGGCGATGATTGCCGTAGGAATGCCGATCAGGATCGCGTACAGCACGGTCTGACCCACCGACGCGTTATACGCCAGCACCGCCATCATCGCCGCCGGGTGCGGTGGCACCAGTGCATGCACCACCGACAGGCCGGCGACCATCGGCAAGCCGACCATCAGAATCGACACGCCGACGCGCCGCGCCACGGTAAAGGCGATGGGCACCAGCAACACAAAACCCACCTCGAAAAACAGCGGCAGCCCCACCAGAAACGCGATGCACACCATGGCCCAGTGGGCGTTACGCTCGCCGAAACGGTTGATCAGCGTGCGCGCCACCTGCTCGGCGCCGCCGGACTCGGCCATCATCTTGCCAAGCATGGTGCCCAACGCGACCACCAGGGCGATATGGCCCAGTGTCTTGCCGACACCCGCCTCGTAGGAGCCCATGATGGTGTCCGCCGGCATCCCGGCCATCAGCGCCAGGCCAATGGATACCAGAGTGATGACGATAAACGGGTTGAGTCGGTAACGTGCAATCAGCACGATCAAAGCAATGATGGCAATGGCAGCGTATGCCAATAGCCCGAAGCCCGGTGATGCGGCCATGCGGTACTCCTCGGAAAGGGTCACGTCGAATCTGTTGTGAAACTCATAAATCATTACCGAGGAGTATTTTCAATTTTTATGAAAGTAATTTTCGCCCACAGACAAGCGCTGTCGCGCGGGGATATGCCCGACAGCCATGCATGAAAATTCGGGGGTGTTCTTACATGAAGATCAGAGGATGTCGGAAACTCAGTGGCCGCCATTCAGTCATAGAATGCGCAACCCCTCATGCCCAGGAAAACCGACCATGATTCGCACCTCACTCGCCGTCAGCGCCCTGCTGTTTGCCGTCTGCGGCACCGCCTCAGCCGCCGATAACGCCGCGCTGAAAAAGTGCATGGACACCGCCAACACCACCGCCGACATGGTCAATTGCAATGCCAAGGAAACCAAGGTGCAGGACAAGCGCCTGAACACGGCCTACAAGACCGCCCTCGCCGCCCAGGAAGGCGCGCGCAAGCAGCAACTGCAAGACGTGCAGCGCCTGTGGATAAAGTACCGAGACGCCAATTGCGCGTTTGCAGGCAGCGCGACTGGCGGCACCATCGACCAGGTCAATGGCTCCGGCTGCGTGCTGGACATGACTCAGACCCGCGCCCAGGAACTGGAAGACCTGGTCGGGCCGTGATCGATCAGTCGTGATGCACTCGGGCGCGCTTGAGCAGCTTCTTGCAGCGCTCGGATAAATGCAGCACCCGCAGATGCTTACCGGCCTTGGCATAGCGCTCGCGCAGGGTCATCAGCGCGGCAATCGCCGAGTAATCGACGAAGCTCAGGTGACGGCAATCCAGCGTCACCTGGGCCGGGTCGTTGGCGGGGTCGAACTGGTTCAAGAACGGCGTGGTCGAGGCAAAGAACAACGTACCGTGCAGGCGATAGAGCTTGCTGCCATCGGCCTCCAAATGCTCATCCGCGTACAGCTCGCGAGCCTGTTGCCAGGCGAAGTTCAGCGCCGCAATCACAATCCCGCACAACACCGCCGTGGCCAGGTCGGTGAACACGGTAATCACCGTCACCGCAATAATCACCAGCACATCGTTGAGCGGCACCTTGTTGACTACCCGCAAGGAGGCCCAGGCGAAAGTCTGTTGGGACACCACGAACATCACCCCCACCAGCGCTGCCAGTGGAATCCGCTCGATAAACGGCGACAGAAACAGAATGAACAACAGGATCATCACCCCGGCAAACACCCCGGAGAATCGCCCGCGCCCACCGGAGCTTAAGTTGATCACGGTTTGCCCGATCATCGCGCAGCCACCCATGCCGCCGAACACGCCCGAGACCATATTCGCCGCGCCCAGGGCCACGCTTTCGCGGTCGGGGTAACCACGGGTCTCGGTGATTTCGTCGGTGAGGTTGAGGGTGAGCAGCGTTTCCAGCAGGCCGACCATGGCCATCAGGAACGCGTACGGCGCGATGATACCGAGGGTTTCCAGGGTCCAGGGGATTTGTGGCAATGTGAAGGTTGGCAGGCCACCGGCGATGTGAGCCATGTCGCCGAGGGTGCGCGTCGGCAGGCCAAGCAGGTACACCGCCAGGCCCACGCCGAGGATCGCCACCAACGCTGGCGGCACCGCACGGGTAATGCGCGGCAGCAGATAAACGATGGCCATGGTCACCAGCACCAGGCCAATCATCACGTACAACAGCGTGCCGCTGAGCCAGTGCTCACCGTTCTTGAAGTGCTCCAGCTGCGCCAGCGCGATAATGATCGCCAGGCCGTTCACGAACCCGAGCATCACCGGGTGCGGCACCATGCGCACCAGCTTGCCCAGGCGCAACAGGCCGAAGGCGATCATGATCAACCCGCCCAGCAGTACCGTCGCCAGCAGGTACTCGACGCCGTGCTGCACCACCAGTGCGACGATCACCACCGCCATCGACCCCGCCGCACCAGAGACCATACCCGGCCGACCGCCGAACAACGCGGTGAGGGTACAGATGATAAAGGCGCCGTAGAGCCCCATCAGCGGGTTGAGGTGGGCCACCAGGGCAAAGGCGATGCATTCGGGCAGCAGCGCAAACGACGTGGTGAGGCCGGCCAGGGCATCGGCGCGCAGACGGGTGAGGTTCATGAGGTACCAGGGTAATGCGGGGGATAAGGCGGGGAATGGTACGGAATTGCGGGGGTGGGGCTAGTCTGGAAGACCGAGGTGCGGCCATCGCAGGCAAGCCAGCTCCCACACTTGAATGTAATCACACATCAAAATGTGGGAGCTGGCTTGCCTGCGATAAGGGCAACTCGGTGCTAAGCGAACATCACACCATCTCGTGGCGGATCCACTCCACAACCGACGTGCGCTTCGGCACCCAACCCAGCAACTCACGCGCATGCTTGCCACGCACCCGGCTGTTGGAGCCCAAGCCATAATTGGCCATTTCATAGCCCCACTCGGCCTCGGCATCAGCCAACGGCCAATCCTGCGGCTCACCCAGGTTCAGTGCTTGGGCAATGGCGGTGGTCATGTCGACAAACGCCGCTTCACTGCTTTCGACAAAGTAGAAGGTGCCCGGCACATTCTTGGTCAGCGCCAGCAGATACAACGCCACCACGTCTTCAATGTGCACGTTGGACCAAATGTTCTGCCCCGTCCCCACATGGCGCACCACCCCACTCTTGCGTGCCTGCTTGAGCAACCGCGGCAATTGCACGCTGTCACGTTTCACGCCCAGGCTGTGGCCGTAGATGAGGGTGTTGCAGATCACCGCTGAATTCACACCGTCATTGGCGGCAGCGAGGATCAGGTTATCGATCGCCACGCGTGCGGCCTTGTCCACCGTCGGCTCCGGCAAGTCGTCTTCGAAGTAGATAACGTCGCTGGCCTTGCCGCCCGATGCATCACCCACGATGCTCGAACCGCTGGTGTGCAAAAACGGCTTGTTCGAGCCTTTCAAGGCAGCCAACAACGTTTCCACCGCAGCACGATGATCACTGCTAGCGGCGTTGATCACCGCGTCGGCTTTGTGCGCCTGCTCGGTCAATACAGCGGCGTCATCCAGGGTGCCAATCACCGGGGTGATGCCGAGCGCGGTCATCTCTGCGGCTTGATCGGGGCTGCGCACCAGGCCCGTAACGGAGTGGCCGGCCTTGACCAGGCCCGTTGCGATGGAACCACCGATAAAACCTGCGGCGCCGGTAACGAATACGTTCATGGAAGATGCTCCTGACGGGGTAAGTGATAGGCCCAGTATCAAGGAGCGCTCCCCGACGAATAAGCCCGTGCCACCCAATTCAATCTTGCGCGACGGTCACGAATCAGCAGGCATACCGCGCCAGTTTGGCCTGAATAAAGTCCAGGAAACACTGGATGCGTAGCGCCAGCTGCGAGTTGCGGTAGAACACCGCATGGATCGGCTGGCGATACCCGCTGTTGAATGCTTCCAGCACCGGCACCAGGCGCCCTGCGTCGATGTCGTCGACGGTCATGAAGTTCGACAGGCAGCAAATACCCTGCCCTTCCAATGCCAACTGCCGCACGGTTTCACCGCTGGACGCAGAAACGCTGGGCTGGATCAACCAGCGGTCGCCTTCCACATGGCGCAGCGGCCAATGGTTGAGCGTTTCGGTCTGGGAGAAGCCGAGCAAGGTGTGGCCCGCCAGTTCGGCCACCGTGTCCGGCGTGCCGTATTGCTTGAGGTAAGCGGGGCTGGCGAGGATATGCAGCGGCGTGCACCCCAGCGAGCGGGCATGCAAGGTGGAGTCGGCCAGCGCACCGATGCGGATCGCAATATCGGTGCTCTGCTCCAGCAGGTCGATGATCAAGTCGTCGCTGTTCAGCTCCAACTGGATCTCGGGGTACAGGCTGCGAAACTCGGCGATGTACGGCACGATTCCATGCAGCATGAACGGCACCGCCGCATTGATGCGCAAGCGCCCCGCCGGTTTTTTTCTGGCGCGACGACAGGCGCTCCTCCAGCTCTTCCATCTGCGCCAGGATCACCTTGGCCTGTTCGAAGAAGTACTTGCCCTCTTCGGTCAGGTCCATGCGCCGTGTGGTGCGGTTGATCAGCGTGGTGTCGAGCTTGGCCTCCAGGCGCGACAGCGTGCGGCTGACCGCCGACGGCGTCTGCCCGACCTGCTCGGCCGCGGCGGAAATCGAGCCGCACTCAATCACACTGACGAAGATTTGTAGCTCGTCGGATCGGGCTTTCACAGGCTGTCCTCGTTATCGGTTCGCAGCAGCTTACACCGAGAGATCGAACACCTGCGCCAGATGCTGCTCGTAGCGCGCCACGTCGGCTTCGATGGCTGGGCGTTTCATCACGTCCACGCACAGGAAGGTCGGCAACGCGGTCATGCCAAGGAATTCGTTGGCCTTGTGGAACGGGAAATACACGGCGTCCACACCCTTGGCTTCGAAGAAATCGCTGGGGTCGTCGAAGGCTTGTTGCGGTGCGTTCCAGGTCAGGGACAGCATGTACTGCTTGCCCTGGATCAGGCCGCCACTGCCGTATTTCTGCGAGGCATCGGAGCGGGTGCGACCATCGCTGGCGTACAGGCTGCCGTGGCCTTCGGTGAAGACTTCGTCGATGTACTTCTTGACGATCCACGGCGCGCCCATCCACCAACCCGGCATCTGATAGATGATCACGTCGGCCCAGAGGAATTTGGCGACTTCTTCGGCCACGTCGTAGCCTTCGTCGATATGCGTAACCTTGACGTCGATACCGCCACGGTCCAGCACGGCCAGGGCGGCATCATGCAGTGTGGTGTTGTAGCGGCCATCGGAGTGAGCGAACTTTTGCCGCCGTTAAGCAGGAGTACTTTTTTCATGGGAAGTTATCCAGAGGTTGAAAATGTCTGGATGCAGACTATCGACCTCCGGCCCTCGGAATAAGCGGCGGCGCGGCAAAATACATTTGACCGGAATGCACGAATAACAAGTTATTGTTAACCGCTGATCAGCAGATGACCGCCCAACAGCGCCATACCGACGAAAAATACGCGCTTGAACAGCACCGCACTGATGCGCTGGCGCACCACTTGGCCCAGCCACATACCCAGCAGCGCCGGTATCAGCGCCAGCAGCGACGCATTGATTTCGCCACCGCCCAGCGTGCCGCGCCAGGCCAGCCCGGCGGCCAGGGCCAGGGTCGACACGGTGAACGACAGCCCCAACGCCTGCACCAGTTGATCGCGATTCAAGCCCAGGGCTTGTAGATACGGCACGGCCGGAATCACGAATACACCCGTGGCCGAGGTGATTACGCCAGTGATCACCCCACACAAAGGGCCGAGCCAGCGTTCGGTCGCAGGCTTGACCTTGAGCGTGGGCAGGAACAACCCGCTCAGCGCATACACCAGCAACGCCCCGCCCAACGCGTGAACGACCCAGCCGCCACCGTCCATGCCCAACCATACCGTACCGAGCCCGGTGCCAAGAAAGATCAACAGCAGCATCGGCCACAGTCGTTTGAGCAAGGCACTCAGGTGGCCACCGAATGCCAGTTGCCAGAGGTTGGTGACCGTTGAAGGAATGATCAGTAATGCCGCAGCCTGCGCCGGCAGCATAGCCAGGCCGAGCAGGCCCATGGCGACGGTGGGCAAGCCGAGGCCGATCACGCCTTTGACGGTGCCGGCCAGCAGGAAGGTGCCAAATACCAGCAGGGTCAGGGCTGGGCCGATGTCTTGATAGAACGCTAGGAAGGTATTCATAAGGGCATTGTGGCGCGTGACGGCGGATTCGGAAATTCGCCATATACTGAGGCAGCCTCTTGTTTTGTGTGAGGCTGACGCCGTCATCGCAGGCAAGCCAGCTCCCACATTTTGATGTGTGAATACATTCAAGTGTGGGGCTGGCTTGCCTGCGATGAGGCCAGTTCTATCACTCGAGAACCCCAGCCATGCACTTTGACCTGATCGACCTGCGCCTCTATCTCCACATCCTCGACACCGGCAACATCACCGCCGGCGCAGCCCGCAGCCATTTATCCCTGGCGGCTGCCAGTGCCCGCATCCGCGCGATGGAAGCGTCCTTGGGAATCGAGTTCCTCGCGCGCGGTCGCCGTGGCGTCACCCCCACACCCGCAGGCATTGCCCTGGCCCGTCACGCCCGCCTGCTGCTGCAACAAGCCGAGCACCTGCAACAGGACCTGGCCGAATACGCCAACGGCGTCAAAGGCCAGGTGCGCCTGCTGTGCAACACCACCGCCCTCAGCGAATACCTGCCGGAGGTGCTGGCGGACTTTTGCGCGAGCATCCCAACCTCGATATCGACCTGCAGGAGTTGCCGAGCTTGCGCATTACCCAGGCATTGCGCCAGGGCACGGCGGACCTGGGGATCATCTCTGATGCGGTGGACACCCACGGCCTGCAAACCCTGCCCTTTCGCGATGACCCACTGGTGCTGATCATGCCGCTGGATCACCCACTGACGGCGCAAAACGCGAGCTTTATCGACAGCCTGCAATACGACTACGTCGGCCTGGCTGCCAACAGCGCGTTGGCGGTGTACCTGGAAGAGCAGGCGCTGCACACAGGATTTCGCCTGCAAACACGCATCCGCGCCGATGGGTTTGATGGGGTGATTCGCATGGTCGCCGGCGGCGCTGGCCTGGGCATCGTGCCCCAGGCCGCACTGGAGCGCTGGCCGGCAGAACGCCGTTTCAAGGCCCAACCCTTGCGCGAAGAGTGGGCCTGCCGAACGCTGCTGCTCAGTGCGCGCTCGTTTGAAAACCTGCCCGGTTACGCCAAGGCCTTGTTCGACGCCTTGGCCCTGCCTTTGCGGAAGAACCCGTAGTACACCGCCGACAGATTCACCAGGAACTGCACACCCAATACCAAGGTCATCTTGAATGCCAGTATGTGGGGTCAGGTTTGCCCTGCAACATAGAATCTCCCACATTTTGATCTACGTTGTATCAGGTCACGCTGTTGCGCACTTTGAATTGCGGTTGGTCCCAGGTGCGCTTGTCGAGGATCTCGCCGAGGATTTCCACCGCGTCGAACACCTCAGTGAAGCTCGTATACAACGGCGTAAAACCGAACCGCATAATGCGCGGCTCACGGTAATCACCAATCACGCCCCGGGCGATCAGCGCCTGGATCACCGCGTACCCTTCTGAATGCTCGAAGCCGACGTGGCTGCCGCGCCTGGCGTGTTCACGTGGGGTGATCAGTTCCAGCCCGTGAGCTGCGCAACGCTCTTCGACCAACGCGATAAACAGGTCGGTCAACGCCAGGGATTTGCTGCGCAGGCTGGCCATATCGGTTTGGGCAAAAATCTCCAGGCCGCATTCCACCATCGCCAGCGAGGTGATCGGCTGAGTGCCGCACAGGTAACGCGCAATGCCGGCACTCGGCGCGTAGGCCGACTCCATCGCGAACTGACGCGTATGCCCAAACCACCCCGACAGCGGTTGACGCACCACATCCACCAGCTGTGGATTGACCCACACAAACGCCTGGGAGCCCGGCCCGCCGTTGAGGTATTTGTAGGTGCAGCCAATCGCGTAATCCGCTTCGGCCTGATGCAGGTCGATCGGCACCGCGCCCGCCGAATGTGCCAGGTCCCAGATGCTCAACGCGCCGCACTCGTGGCTCAACGCGGTCAGCGCCTGCATGTCGTACATGTAGCCGGTCTTGTAGTTGACGTGCGTGAGCATCACCACCGCCACGTCCTGGTCGATCGCTTGCGGCAGTTCGTTCGGGCTGTTGACCAACCGCAGGGAATAACCCTGTTGCAGCAACTCAGTGAGGCCTTCGGCGATGTACAGGTCGGTGGGAAAGTTGCTCGCCTCACTGACGATCACCTTGCGATTTGGCTGGCGCAGGCGCTGCACGCTCAACGCCGCGCTGAGTACCTTGAACAGGTTGATCGACGTGGTATCGGTGATCACCACTTCTCCGTCGCGCGCGCCGATCAGCGGGGCCAGGCGATTGCCCAAGCGCTGGGACAGGTCCGCCCAACCGGCGCTGTTCCAGCTGCGAATCAGGCCATTGCCCCATTCCTCGGCGATCACCTGCTGCGCCCGCGCGAGCGACGCCACCGGACGCGCGCCAAGCGAGTTGCCGTCGAGGTAGATCACGCCGTCCGGCAGGCGAACTGCTGACGCAATGGCGCCAGCGGATCCTGGACATCGAGGGCTTGGCAATGGCTTCGGCTGGTCATGGTTCGTCCTGGTTCTTACAAGTGAAGATGCAGCAAATAATGAACGAAGCTTTAGAGAATTTTCGTGCAAAGTGGTGGGTAACAGGCTAATTAAGCCGTAGGAAATTCGAATTAAACCTCTAAACACGCGGATTTATTCTAACCATGATTCTCGACGCCACCGACCTGCGCCTCCTGCATTTCCTGCAACAGGATGGCCGAATCAGTAACCAGGAATTGGCGGAGAAAGTCGCGCTCTCGCCGTCTGCCTGCCTGCGTCGCCTGCGCTTGCTGGAGAGCGAGGGCATCATCAGCGGTTACCGCGCGGTGCTGAATGCCGAGCAATTGGGGATCGAACTGGAAGCCATCGTCCACCTGTCATTGCGCCAGGATGTAGAGGACTGGCATGAGACATTTATCAAGAAGGTGCAGGGCTGGCCGGAGGTGGCCAGTGCCTATGTGATCACCGGCGCTAGCAACTATGTGCTGCGGGTACAGGCGCGCAACCTCAAGCACTTTTCGGACTTTATCGTGAACCACCTGAACCGCACCGCGGGGGTAGTGGATATTCGTTCGGAGATCGTGCTGCAGAAGATCAAGGATCGGGATGAGGTGCTGGATTTGGTGGTGCGCAAGTAACCCTCTCGGCACGAACGCGACGCTCAACAGTATTACGAAAAGTTTACGCAGAGTAATATCTGCCCCCTCAGCACTTCTGAGGGGCTGGTGCTGCGTGCAATCAACCCTCGCGAAAAAAAAAGTAGAAGGGAATGTTAATGGCGGATGACATGGTTAACCCGGTGGGCCTCAAGCGCGGCCTGAAGAACCGGCATATTCAGCTGATTGCCTTGGGAGGGGCGATTGGCACGGGGTTGTTCCTCGGTTCGGCAGGCGTACTCAAGTCGGCCGGCCCATCGATGATCCTGGGTTATGCGATTGCAGGTTTTATCGCGTTCCTGATCATGCGCCAGCTCGGCGAGATGATCGTCGAGGAGCCGGTGGCGGGTTCCTTCAGCCACTTCGCGCACAAATACTGGGGCGGTTACGCAGGCTTTCTGGCGGGCTGGAACTACTGGGTACTCTACGTGCTGGTCGGCATGGCCGAACTGACGGCGGTGGGCAAGTACATCCAGTTCTGGTGGCCGGAAATTCCAACCTGGGTCAGCGCGCTGGTGTTCTTTGTTGCGGTGAACCTGATCAACACCCTGAACGTGAAGTTCTTCGGTGAGGCCGAGTTCTGGTTCGCGATCATCAAGGTGGTGGCGATTGTCGGCATGATCGTGCTCGGCTGCTATCTGCTGTTCAGCGGCACCGGCGGCCCGCAAGCGTCCATCAGCAACCTGTGGAGTCACGGCGGGTTCTTCCCGAATGGCGGCATGGGGCTGTTGATGTCCATGGCGTTCATCATGTTCTCGTTCGGTGGCCTGGAGCTGGTGGGCATCACCGCTGCCGAGGCCAGCGAGCCGCGCAAGGTGATCCCGAAGGCGATCAACCAGGTGGTTTACCGGATCCTGATTTTCTACGTTGGCGCCCTGACCGTATTGCTGTCGCTGTACCCGTGGGATCAACTGCTGCAAACCCTCGGCGCGTCGGGCGATGCCTACAGCGGCAGCCCGTTTGTACAGATCTTCTCGTTGATCGGTAACGACACCGCCGCGCACATCCTCAACTTCGTGGTACTGACCGCGGCGCTGTCGGTGTACAACAGCGGCGTGTACTGCAACAGCCGCATGCTGTTCGGCCTGGCCGAGCAAGGCGACGCACCAAAAGCACTGATGAAGCTGAACAAGCAAGGCGTGCCACTGCGGGCGCTGGCGATTTCGGCGTTGGTGACGATGCTGTGCGTGGTGGTCAACTACGTGGCACCACACAGTGCGCTGGAGTTGCTGTTTGCGCTGGTGGTTGCCTCGCTGATGATCAACTGGGCGCTGATCAGCCTCACCCACATCAAGTTCCGCAAGGCCATGGGCGAACAAGGCGTAACGCCGTCGTTCAAGACCTTCTGGTTCCCGTTCAGCAACTACCTGTGCCTGGCGTTCATGGTGGTGATCATCAGCGTAATGCTGGCGATTCCGGGGATTCGCAACTCGGTGTTTGCGATGCCGGTGTGGGTGGGGATTATCTATGTGGCGTATCGGTTGCGCGTTCGTAAAAGCAACGCGGTAGTGAACGCACAGTGATACCTGTGGGAGCCGGGCTTGCCCGCGATGGCGGTGGGTCAGGCGCTGGATGTGTTGGCTGATACACCGCTATCGCAGGCAAGCCAGCTCCCACAGTTGAATGCATTCCAAATGAAAAGCCCCGGTCTTCCGGGGCTTTTTTGTTTAGAGGGTGGAGCGCACTCGCCAGAGTTCGGGGAACAACACCGTGTCGAGCATCTTGCGCAGGTAACCCACGCCTTCGGTGCCGCCGGTACCCGGCTGGAAACCGATAATCCGCTCCACCGTGGTCACATGGCGGAAGCGCCACTGGCGGAACGAGTCCTCCAGGTCGATAAACTTCTCGGCCAACTGATACAAATCCCAATACCGGCTCGGGTCGCGATACACCTCGCGCCACGCCGCTTCCACAGACTCATCGTGCACCGTCGCCGCCGTCGGGTCGCGCTCGGCACGCTGCGGGTCAATCGCCAACCCGGCCTTGGCCATGAGGTTGATCGCTTCGTCATACAGCGACGGCGTGGCAATCGCCACCTGCAGCTCCTGCAACAACGCCGGGCGATGGGCGTGAGGCCGCAACAGTGCCGGGCTTTTGTTGCCGAGGATAAATTCGATCTCGCGGTACTGGAACGACTGGAACCCCGATGACTGCCCCAGGAACGGCCGGATCGCCTTGTACTCCGACGGGGTCATGGTCGCCAGCACCGCCCAGGCGTGCACCAGTTGATCGAAGATCCGCGACACCCGCGCCAGCATCTTGAACGCCGGCGGCAACTCGCCCAGGCGCACGTGTTCGCGGGCGGCCTTGAGCTCGTGGAGCATCAGTTTCATCCACAGCTCGGACGTCTGGTGCTGGATGATGAAGAGCATTTCGTTGTGGTCCGGCGACAACGGGTGCTGGGCGCTGAGGACTTTGCCCAGGTCCAGGTAGTCACCGTAGCTCATGGACTCGGAAAAATTCAGTTCGGCGTTATGCCATTCTTCGGGCGGCTGATAATCAGCAGAGAAGGGACATTGGCTCATCGCGTGGGCTCCTTGAGCGGGCGGAGAATGGCGCGGACCGGGCTCGCGTCGAGGTTGGCGAAACGCAGCGGCAGCGCGATCAGTTCGTAGTCACCCTCGGGCACGTCATCAAGCACGATGCCTTCGAGGATCGCCATGCCATGGCGCGCCACGGCGTTGTGGGAATCCATGGTCTTGGACTGTTGCGGGTCCAGGGACGGGGTGTCGATGCCGATCAAACGCACGCCGAGGCGGGCCAGCAGCTCGATGGTTTGCGGGGCGATCGCGGTGAAACTTGAATCCCATTCAGTGAGCGGCGCTTGTGGATAAGTGCGCAGCAGCACACGCTCCGGCAGGTTATCCACACGGCCTTCCAGTTGATGCGGCTGCACCAATGCGCCGCTGTCCAGGCAATGCAGTACCCGGCACGGGCCCATGTACACATCCAGCGACACCTCGCCGATCGGCGCACCATCCGCGCTGTAATGCAGCGGTGCGTCCACATGGGCGCCGGTGTGCGGCGATAAGGTGATACGCCCCACGTTCACCGGGCACTCCGGGCCGAACTGCCATACGCGCTCTTCCTGGAACGGCGTATCCCCCGGCCAGGTCGGGGTTGCCGTACTCAAGGGCGGGCTGATATCCCACCACGTTTTTATTGGGTTCATTTCAAGGCTCTCACTCATTCTGGAGTGAATGATACGAGGGCCTGCTGCGAATTTTCTTGCGAATTCTGGCGTAAGACGGGAAATCTTTCGCACTTACTGCGAGGAAATGGCCGGTTAGCGCACAAATCTATCAGCCAGACCCAGTCGAACAGCCCACACAGATCTAATGTGGGAGCGGGTGTCAGAGGTATCTCCTTGCGTTGCGCTTCTGAGCATCCCGATGTCGAGTTCAGACCACTGGCGCAACCTCCAAGGCCTTAGGGTGGATCTTTCCATTCCCTGCCTCGGAGACATCATGTCCAAGCCCATCACCGTACTGCGCGATACCCATCCCTTGCCGGTCCTGGATGCCTGCAAATGGGAAAAACTCGAAGGCGACCCGCACACCGTCAACCTCAACGCCTACACCAGCGAAGACGGCAGCAAGATCATGGGCACCTGGATCTGCACACCGGGCAAGTGGTACGTGGACTACGTGAAATGGGAATACTGCCACTTCCAGGAAGGCTACTGCATCATCACCCCGGAAGGCCTGGAGCCGATTCACCTGCGGGCTGGGGATATCTTTGTGGTGGAACCGGGGATGAAGGGGACGTGGGAAGTGGTCGAGACCGTGCGTAAGTATTTTGTATTTGCCTGATTGCTCTTTGTGGTGAGCACGCGTTAGGGGCGAAGCCGCCCTAAACCCATGCAACGCGGCGTATTGGTTAGACCGCGGTGCCTGAATTTGGGGCGGCTTCGCCCCCCAGCGCGGGGCAAGCCCGCTCACTACAGGTAAACGTTATTTGGGCTTGCGGTAGCTGTTGATAATCGCCGAGAAGTCCTTTCCCCTTCCCCACGCTGACTCATCGATTGGTACAACTGTTGCGCCACGGCGCCGAGGATCACGGGTTGCTTAGCCTGACGCGCAGCTTCAGTGGCCAGGCCCAGGTCCTTGAGCATCAGGTCGGCACCGAACCCACCGGTGTAACCACGCGACGACGGCGCCGTTTCGATCACGCCCGGCCATGGGTTGTAGGTGTCGGAACTCCAGCAACGCCCGGTGGAGCTGTTGATAATGCCCGCCAGCACTTGGGTGTCGATGCCCAGCGCATCGCCCAGGGCCATGGCTTCGCTGACGCCGACCATGCTGATGCCCAGCAGCAGGTTGTTGCAGATCTTGGCGATCTGCCCAGTGCCCACATCACCGCAATGCACGATGTTGCGGCCCATCTGCGCCAGCACCGGTTGCAGGGTGGCGAACAGTTCCGGCGTGGCGCCGACCATAAAGGTCAGCGTGCCAGCCTGGGCGCCGCCCGTGCCGCCGGACACCGGGGCATCAGCGACGGTCACACCTTGCTTGGTTGCTGCAGCCGCCACATCGCGGATGGTCTGCGGGTCGATGGTGCTGCAATCAACTGCCGGCACGCCTTTGCCGATGCCTGCCAGCACGCCGTCTTCACCCAGCCAAACACTGCGCACATGGGCCGCGGCCGGCAGCATGGTGATCACCAGTTCAGCGCCGCCCGCCGCATCACGTGGTGAGTCGCTGATGCTGCCGCCCAACTCGGCCAGCTCCTTGAGCACGGTCTGGTTCAAATCGAACACGTTCAGCGCGTGGCCAGCCTTGATCAGGTTGCGGGCCATAGGCGCGCCCATGTTGCCCAGGCCGATAAATGCAATCTTCATGGTCGTCTCCCGGAATCAGCGCAGGTTGATGGTGGTGTTGACGCCATCGTTGACCGTGTCGTCATCGAACCAGCGGCTGGTGACGGTTTTGGTCTGGGTGTAGAACTGCACTACTTGCTTGCCGTACGGGCCGAGGTCGCCGAGCTTGGAGCCACGGGAGCCAGTGAAGCTGAAGAAAGGCACCGGCACCGGGATCGGGATGTTGATGCCGACCTGGCCCACGTCGATTTCGCTCTGGAACTTGCGCGCCGCCGCACCGCTTTGGGTGAACAGGCCAGTGCCGTTGCCGAACGGGTTGGCGTTGACCAGCGCGATGGCTTCATCGAGGGTCGCGACTTCGATCACCACCAGCACCGGGCCGAAGATTTCCTGGGTGTAGATTTGCATGTCAGTGGTCACGCCCGAGAACAAGGTCGGGCCGACAAAGTTGCCTTGCTCATAGCCCGGCACCTTGATGTCGCGGCCGTCCAGCTCCAGCTTGGCGCCTTCTTTCACGCCGCTTTCGATAAGGTCCAGGATGCGCGCCTTGGCACGCTTGGAAATCACCGGGCCGACATCCGTGCCCGCTTCGCTGCCCGCGTTGACCTTGAGCTTTTGCGCCAGCGCCTTGAGGTCCGGCAGCCATTGCTTGGACGCGCCCACCAGCACCACCACCGAGGTGGCCATGCAACGTTGGCCCGCCGCGCCGAAGCCGGCACCGACCAGGGCGTTAAGGGTGTGTTCGCGGTTGGCGTCCGGCAGCACCACGGCGTGGTTCTTGGCGCCCATCATCGACTGCACGCGTTTGCCATGTTTGCCGGCCAAGTCGTAGACGTGAGTACCGACCGCCGTCGAACCGACGAAGGACACAGCCTTGATGTCTTTGTGAGTGCACAGCGCATCCACCACGGCCTTGCCGCCATGCACCACGTTGAGCACACCCGCCGGCACACCGGCTTCAAGCGCCAATTCCACCAGCAGTACGGTCGACAGTGGGTCTTGCTCGGACGGCTTGAGCACGAAGGTATTGCCGCAGGCGATGGCCATTGGGAACATCCACAGCGGAATCATCGCCGGGAAGTTGAACGGGGTGATACCGGCGCACACGCCGATAGGTTGGCGCAGGGTGTAGGTGTCGACGCCACCGGCGACGTTCTCGGCGAACTCGCCCATCTGCAAGGTGCCGATGGAGCAAGCGTGTTCCACCACTTCCAGGCCACGGAAAATATCGCCTTCGGCATCGGCAATGGTTTTGCCCTGCTCGTTGCTGAGGACCACGGCAATGCGCTTGGAGTGTTCACGGATCAGGGCTTGCAGCTTGAGCATGATGCGCATGCGTGCGCCGATAGGCGTGAGCTTCCAGGTCTGGAAGGCGCGGTGGGCGGCGTCGATGGCGGCGTTGACTTCATCGGCAGTGGCGAACGGGACTTTGGCCAGCACTTCTTGGGTGGCGGGGTTGACGATATCTTGCCACTCGGTGGTCTTGGACTCGACCCACTCGCCGTTGATCAGCAACTTGACCTGTTGCACGGAAATATCGGCAGATGCGTTCATGTGGTCTCCAAATCTTATATTTATGCTAGAGAACCAAGGCGTTGAATCGCCTTGAAGAATGAGGCGTTCGGACAGTTTTTGGAGTATAGATGTGCAAATCTCTAATAAGAACGCACATAAAAGCCGGTCCAATATGCAAAAAAACATCACATCGCTGGGCTCCCTGAACTGGGATGACCTGAAGTTTTTTCTTGAAGTAGCCCGCACCCGCAAGGCCAGCGTCGCCGCCAAGCGTCTGGCGGTGGACTACACCACGGTGTCGCGGCGCATCAGTTCGCTGGAAGTGTCCCTCGGTACGCTGCTGTTCGAAAAATCCCGGACCAACGGCTTCGTTCTCACCCCCGAAGGCCAGCGTTTGCTGGGCTATGCCGAGTCCATCGAGAGCACTTTGCACATGGCCTGCGAGCAGGTGTCCGGCTCCGGCGTGGCACTGTCCGGCCATGTGCGCATGGGGTGCACCGAAGGTTTCGGCAGCTTCTTCGTCACCCCGCAGTTGAGCCACTTCGTCGATACCTACCCGGCGATCTCGGTGGATATCCTGCCCCTGCCCCACTTCATCAGTCTGTCCAAGCGCGAAGCCGACATTGTCATCGCCCTGGAACGTCCGGAACACGGCCCCTATGTGTGCTGCAAACTGTGCGACTACAAGCTGCAGCTGTACGCGACCCAGGAATACCTCGACCAACACCCGCCCATCCAACGCCCGGCAGATTTGGCTGAGCATCCGTTTATCAGCTATGTGGATGACTTGGCGTTCAGCTCAGAACTGCTTTACCTGGCGAATGTGGTACCCGGCGCCAGCGCCAGCTTGCGCAGCACCAGCGTGATTGCGCAGTACGTGGCGGCGCAACAGGGACGGTCAATGGCGATATTGCCGTGCTTTCTGGCGGCGCAGGACCCGCGTTTGTTGCCCGTGTTGGGAGAGGAGATAACGCTTACGCGGCAGTTCTGGATGTATTGCCGGGAGGATCTGAGGAAGTTGAAGCGGATTACGTTGTTGTGGGACTACATCCGGGAGGTGACGGAGCAGAACCAGGGGTTATTGATGGGCGAGACGCGGGAGATGCGGTTTGCGGATTAAAGCGTCCTGGTGCATGCCACACAGTAAATGTGGGAGCTGGCTTGCCTGCGATGGCAGTGTGTCAGTCGTTACATCCAGTACTGATACACCGCTATCGCAGGCAAGCCAGCTCCCACATTTTGATTGCATTTCAAGTCAGGACTGAGTGAATCCGGTCAGTCCGCAATCACCACAATCGACACCCGCCGATTCTCCGTACGCCCCGCCACCGTGGTATTCGACGCCACCGGTTCGCTGCTGCCCAGGCCGCGTAGCTGCACGTTTTCTTCTTTCATGCCCACGCCGATTAGCACCGCTGCCACGCTTTTGGCACGGCGCAAGGACAGTTGCTGGTTGTAGGCTTCTTTGCCGGACGCATCGGTGTGGCCATCCACGCGTACGCGCTCAATGCCTGCCCCAAGCAGGGCTTTGCCGATGCGTTCGACGATGTCGGTGCTGGGTTTGTTGAGCGCCTCGACATCACTGCCAAACAGCACTTTGCCGGACAGGCCGAACGCCCAGCCCTCGTCGGTGAGTTCAAAGCCCTGCTGCTTCAACACGGCGATCTGTGCCGGGGTCAGGCCTTTGGGTGGCGCCGTTTGGCAGCCGCCGAGGGCGAGCAGCGCCACCAGCAGGGTGATAAACATAAAACGTGCGGTCGAGAACAAGGGATCAACTCCTGTGTTGAACGTTGACGACGGAGTTCTCCGACTCCGCCGTTTGCTGGCCGCCCGAAGACAAACGTTTGGCCTGGTACATCGCCGCATCGGCGGCATTCAGCAAAGTGCCAGGCGTGGCGCCATGATCGGGGTAGATAGCGATGCCGATACTGAGGGAGGTCAACACCTGGGTGTTGCCGGGCACGGCTATTGGCACATCCATGCTGGCGATGATTTTGTCGGCGATGCGCTGGGCGTCTTCGACCTTGTGCAACGGTGCCAGCAGGATGGCGAATTCGTCACCGCCCAGGCGGGCCACCAGGTCGTCTTCGCGCAATTGTGCACGTACGCGCTCGGCGACGGCCACCAACACGGCATCACCGGCGGCGTGGCCAAAGCTGTCATTGATCTCTTTGAAACGATCGCTGTCGAGGTACAGCACCGCGACGCGCTCATTGGCCTTGGCCGCGCTGCGCAGGGCACGAATCAAACGGCCCTCGAAGAACGCACGGTTGGGCAAACCCGTGAGGCTGTCGTGATTGGCCTGGTGGGCGAGGGTTTCGTTTTCGCTTTGCAGGTGGTTTTGCCAGGCTTCCATTTCGCCGAGCAAGGCGTTGAAGTCGCTGCCCAAACTGTCCAGTTCGGCGATTTTCGCAGGCGGCACGCGACGGTCGAAATCGCGCTCGCTACGGGCAGCGTGGGCGACGCTGGCCAAGCTCTGCAACGGGCCGGTAATGCCACGCAACAAGCGTCGCGCCAGAATCAGCGCAACCCAGGCACTGAGGGCGGTGCAGATCAGGATCCCGGCCAGGCCACTGAGCAGGAAGCGCAGCAGGCTGCCGCCATGGCCAGTCAGGTGGATGCTGCCGATGACTCGCCCTTGGTGCAGGATAGGTTGGCTGATGGGTTGTTCGAGCAACGTGTGCGCTATTTCCAGTTCAACCCGCGAGAGCATCCCGGTTTCCGGACGCACCCACTGCGCCAGCAACTTGCCGTTAACATCGAAGACTTCAGCCTGGGCCACCTCTTCCGTGGAGGCAATCAGGCTGAGGGCCTCTGTGGCCGCTGCGCTGTCGTCGAACACCACCGCCGCTTCCACGGTGTAGTTGATGGAGCGAGCGATCAGATGCAGGTTGTGTTCGGCATAGACCCGCAACGCCAATACACCGAGCAGCGTCAGCGAGATACTGGCCAGGCTCACCGCCACCAGTGCCAGGATCAGGTGCCCCCGGCCGATGACCGAGCGCAGGGTCGGTCGTGCTTTCACGACGCTCATGACGCAGGCACTCGGCGACGGGACAATTGCAGCACGCTGGGGTGAATGCGCACGCCACTGCGCGCCACTGAGTCGAGATTGACTTCAAACGACACCTGCTCATCGCCCACCCGCAGGCAGAACAGGCTGCCTACCGTGCACTGGTCGCCGCCTTCGCTGATGCTGAGCACCGGGTGGCCGATCAACGAAGCAAACAGCTGGCTGCGCTCATCGGCGCTGAGTTTGCCGATGTACACCGCGTCGCAGGCGCTGACGATATCCGAGTGGTCGGCCAACAGGCGTTGCACGACTACTGGGCGGCCAGTGGCCTGGGTGGTGCCTTTGATCAAGTCGTCGGTGTATTGCGTGGGCCCGATGATGCACAAGCGCAATTGCGCAGGCTCCACCGGCCAACGGGCGTAGCTGAGGATGCCGAGTACCACTTGAGTCACCGCTTGGGCGCGGTGATCGGCAGGGCTAGGTGCTTGGGCAAATGCACGCGGCGCGAGCAGGCACAGAACCGCCACCAGTAACATGCGTCTCCAGCTCAAACTGCGCTCTGTGGGCGAGACAGCCACGTTCATGCAGCGATTCTCTCAGGTGTCTTTTGGATGATGCCGCAACGATAGCACAGCGGCGGAAAACCCCGCGAAGAGTAGGTCTTCGCGAGGGCCGCTATTTTTCAGAAAATTCAGACGGCTGAATCAGAAATATTGCATGACCTATCAGTCAGTTTTTCCCGGTTCATGCCCCAGCTCCAGCATCAACCCGCTCAAGCGCTTGACCTTGCGTCGCACCGCCTCCTCAAACACACCGCCACGGGGTTCGATCAGGCTGAACCAACGCTTGGCGCGGGTGATGCCGGTGTAGATCAACTCTTTGGTGAGTACCGGGTTCAATGCATCCGGCAGGATCAGCGCAGTGTGGGTGAATTCCGAGCCCTGGGATTTGTGCACGGTCATGGCATACACGGTTTCCACATCGTTGAGCCGGCTGGGCAGCACGAAACGCACACCGCCCTGGCCATCGTTACGCGGGAAGGCCACGCGCAACACCTGGGGGCCACCGTCGCTTTCCGGCAGCTTGAGGGCGATGCCGATATCACCGTTCATCAAGCCCAGGCCGTAATCGTTGCGTGTCATCAACACCGGGCGACCTTCGTACCATTGCTCATCGCCCTCGATCAAACGCACTTTGCGCAAGGCGGTGGTGATGCGCAGGTTCAACCCTTCCACACCCCAAGGACCTTTTCGTACGGCGCAGAGCAGTTGGAACGCGTCGAAGGCTTGCAGCAGTTGTTGCGCCCAATGGGTCCAGGCGTGATCTTCGCGCGGCGTGTCGAGGCCTGGCCGCGCGCTTTGCAACAGGTTGAGGTAGTAGCGATAGCCCTGGGCACCGTCGCCCTGGCCGTCCAGTACCAGGCGCTCCAAAGCGGGGTCGTGCTCACCTTTGAGGCTGATGCAGAACAGGTCTTTATGGGTACGCGCGGCCAATAATTTACGGGCCTCTTCAGCGTTCTGCTGGTTGACCCAGCGAGCCAACTGGCCAATGCCGCTGCCTTCGCCGAAACGCCGCGAGTAACGCAACATCACCACTTGTTGGGCCAGGGGATGAGTGCCGTCGAGGTCTTCCTGCAGCCCGCTCGCACTGACGTCTTCACCACTGACGGCTTGCAGCCATTGGCGAGTCTCGGGGCTGTACCAGCCAGCCTCGGCGTCGCGACACAAGTCACCGAGCACAGCGCCTGCTTCTACCGAGGCGAGCTGATCCTTGTCCCCCAGCAGCACCAGGCGTGCATGGGGCGGCAAAGCGTCCAGCAGGTTGGCCATCATTTCCAGGTCGATCATCGAGGCTTCGTCCACCACCAGCACATCCAGCGGCAACGGGTTACCGATGTGATGCCGGAAGTGACGCGTGCCCGGACGGCTGCCTAACAGACGATGAACGGTGGTGACTTGCGTCGGGATTTTTTCCCGCACATTGTCCGGCACCGTCAGCGATTGCACTTGCTGGCTGATGGACTCGGTAAGGCGTGCAGCGGCTTTGCCGGTTGGCGCAGCCAGGCGAATGCGCAACGGGCTGCCGGCCTCCACGGCGGGTGCTTGCAGCAAGGCGAGCAGGCGCACCACGGTTGTGGTCTTGCCAGTACCGGGGCCACCGGTGACGATGCTGAATGCACCGCGAGTGGCCAGGGCGCAGGCGAGCTTTTGCCAGTCGATCACACCATCGGGCGGCGGTTGGTTGAACAGGCTATTGAGGCGCTGAGGCAGGTCGGCGGCGACGCTTTCCTGGGTGGCAAGGCGCAAGCGCAAAGCGGTATCGATGCGCCGCTCGTAGGTCCAATAACGGCGCAGGTACAGGCGCGTGCCGGACAGCACCAACGGACGACTCTGGGCGGACTCACTGCCATCGCCCGCCAGCGCAACCAGGTGACTGGACGCCAAGGCCTGGCACCAGTGGGTGCCGTCGAGGCCGTCGAGCAGTTGCGAGGGCAGCAGCATGGCGCCGGTTTGCAGGTCGCCTTCGGGCGGCAATGACAGCGCAAAGTCCGGTGCCTTGAGGGTTTCGAACAAGTCGAGGCACACGTGGCCGTGGCCCAATTGGTGGCTGGTCAGCGCCGCCGCCAGCAGCACCAACGGATCGGCCTGTGGGTCGAGTTCGTGCAGGAAGCCGACGAAGGCTTTGTCCAAGGCGCGTAACCAGCCACGGTCAACCCAGCGTTCCAGCAGTTGCACCAGGTCGGCGGCGCGGCTGAGGGGCATCAACGCCTCAAGCGGTAGCGGCGACAGGCTCATAGCAGGACTCCTTGTTCCCAGGCGGGTTCGGCCTTGGGCGGGATGGGTTTGCCTTGGAACATCAGGTCCAGGCTCTCGATCAGTTCCCGTGGTGGACGGGTGAAATACGCGCCTCTGCTGGCGGACTGAGTACCGCGCAGGAACAGGTACAGCGCCCCGCCGATGTGGCGGTCATAGTCGTAGTCCGGCAGCCGCGCCTTGAGCTGGCGGTGCAGGGCCAGTAGGTAAAGGACGTATTGCAGGTCGTACCGATGATTAAGGATCGACTGTTCCATGGCGTCCTGGGTGTAGGCTGAATCGTCAGGACCAAGCCAGTTGGATTTGTAATCCGCCACGTAGTAACGGCCGTCGTGCTCGAAAGTCAGGTCGATGAAACCCTTGAACATGCCGTTGAGCAGTACCGGTTCAGCGGCGACACGGGACACGCCATTGTGGGTGTGCTGACACACCCGTTTGTCGAGGGCGAGTACGTCGACTTTGTGGCTGGCGAACCAGAACTCCATCTCGATCTGGTACTGCTGCAGACTGCTGAGGGTGACGCAGTCGTTATCCACCGGCAGCGGCGTTTGCAGCAAGTGGCCCAGCCAGCCGCAGAGGGTGGGGATCCAGCCTTCCCAGTTACGTCGGTTGCAACGGGCGCCTACGGCGTTTTCGATGTCTTGCGCTGTGACGTTGAAGCCCTCTCCACCGGCCCATTCCAGCAGGCCATGAAGGAACGTCCCCGGGTTCGGACCGCGTGGGAAACGGTGAATATCGCCGCCGGACGCAGCCACTTCGCGAGGCGCGTCCGGGTCAAGACGCTCGTCATCGAACAGCTTCTGGGCCTGTGGACTTTCCGGTGCCTCAAGCGTGGCGGCACTCATGCTGTCGCCAATGCGCAGGGCGCTGTAGGACGCGATCCACCAGTTTTCAGCGGCCTTGCGTGTGGGTAGCAAGGGCGCGAGCAAGGTGGCTTCATTACGGGGCGGATGGAACAGGATGTCCTGGGCGTCAGGCACCTGCGCGTAATGGATCGCCGGGCAGCCTTCCTGCAGATCCAGCAGCCAACGCGTCAAGCCAGCGGACTCGCCCAGTGATGCGCCAGCGCCGAGCAGGTAGCCTACGGCAGACAGGTGCAACACCGAGCTGTTGCTGTTGCCGCGCTTGAGGTCGGCGATGCCCAGCCAACAGGCGTGCTTGGCGCGAGTCAGCGCCACATAGAACAAACGCAGGTCTTCGGCGAGACGTTCATCGTCAGCTTGGGCGATCAGCTCGGCAGTCGGGCGCAGGCTGACTTGGGAGCGGCCGTTTTCATCGTGGTAGTGAAGGGGCAACCGGCTGCCATCCACCGGTTTGGCCGAGCAGATGAAGGGCAGGAAAACCAGGTCGTACTCCAAGCCCTTGGACTTGTGAATGGTGACGACCTTGACCAGTTGCTCATCGCTTTCCAGGCGCAGGATCTGCTCCTCACCGGCCTGCCCCGACAGCGCCAGGTGTTCGGCCAGGTGACGGATCAGCGCCTGTTCGCCGTCGAGCTCTGAAGCGGCCTGTTGCAGCAGTTCGCTGAGGTGCAACAGGTTGGTCAGCACGCGCTCGCCGTCGCTGCGAGCGATCAGGGTTTGCGGCAGTTTGAAGTCGTGAAGCAAGCGCCGCAGCATCGGCAGCACGCCTTGGGTACGCCAGATCGCGCGGTAGCCACGGAACTGCATCACGCGGGTTTCCCACGCGAGCTCGTCCTGATTCAGACGCTCAAGTTCGGGCAGTGACAGGTTCAGCGTGACGCAAGCGAGCGCGGCGCGCAGAGGGCGCTCGACGTCAGGCTCGGCACAGGCCTTGAGCCATGCCAATAGGTCGTGGGCCTCTTGGGCCGCGAAGACCGAGTCCTTGTCGGACAGGTACACGCTGCGCACGCCACGCGCGGCCAGTTCGGCGCGCACGGCCTGAGCTTCCTTCCCATCGCGTACGAGGATGGCGATGTCTGACGGGAGTACGCCGTTGAAGCTACCGTTGGGCTGTAGGAAACCAGCGCTTCCCTGCTGCCCACCGTTGAGCAGGTCAACAATTTGTGTGGCACAGGCCGCAGCCAGTTGTTGGCGATACACCACGTTGGAAATCGGCTGATCGGTGGGCAAGTGCCAGAGGTTCATCGCCGGCAGCGTTTGACCATCGACCTGCAAGTGCTCCTTGCGGCCTTGGGAGAGCACCGACTGGAACGGTACCGGGTTGGTGCCATCCGACTCGCGGAACAGGAATGCACCACGGCCCGTTTCTGCACGCTGGAACACATGGTTCACCGCGTCGACCATCGCGTGGCTGGAGCGGAAGTTGGTGCCCAGGGTGTGGTGGCGACCCGTGGTGGACTGGCGTGCGCGCAGGTAGGTGTAGATGTCGGCGCCACGGAAGGCGTAGATCGCCTGCTTGGGGTCACCGATCAGGAATAGGCCGCTGTCGAGGTGGTTTTCTTCGATGCGATAGATGCTGTCGAAGATGCTGTATTGCACCGGGTCGGTGTCCTGGAATTCATCGATCAGGGCCACCGGGAACTGCTCGCGGATCACACTGGCCAGTCGTTCACCACCTTCGGCCTGCAAGGCGGCATTGAGGCGAACCAGCATGTCGTCGAAGCCCATTTCTGCACGACGGCGCTTTTCCTCTTCGAAGCGTTTGCCGACCCAACCGGCGGCGTGTTGCAACACGGCGGCGTCGGGGGTTGGCAATGCGTCGAGGGCAGCCTTGAGGCCGGCCATCGCCTCGATGCCAGGGTGGTACGGCGGCTCGCCCTTCCAGGCTTTGGCCATGCCGTCGGGCGTCAGGCGGGTGAAGCCGGTGCCGATATCCAGCTCTTCCAGGGATTCATCAGCGGCCCAGGCGCTGATCTTTTCAAACCAGGGTTCAAAGTAGCGGGCTTGCATCTTGCGCCCGTCCACCGCTTTGGCGGCCACGGCTTGCAGGCAAATGTCGCGCAACTCGATGGCCCACTGTTGCCAGGGCGCCTTGAGTGCTTTTAGCGCTTCACGGCGTTCTAGCAGGCAGGCGTTGATCAGCTCGGCAGGGTCGCGGGTTTCATCGGTGGGCCGATCACTGCCGAACAGTGCACGCACACGCGGCATCAACGCAGCAGGGCCGCCCCAGTTGTTGCGTACCCAGTTGAGCGCATCGTCGTGCATCGGGTAGCAGAACAACCGCCAGTAGTCGCGCAGCACTTCGCCGAGCAGGTCGCTGTGGTCGGTTTCCAGGGTTTGGGTGAACAAGCTCCCACTGTCGAATGCATGTTCGCGCAGCATGCGCTGGCACCAACTGTGGATGGTCGAGACGGCGGCCTCGTCCATCCATTGCGCGGCGATGTCCAGGCGGTTGGCACAGGCGGCCCATTGCTCCGGGAGGTATTGGTCGCGCAGGTCGCTGATGAGCGGGTCGAGCTTTTCGATTTCACCACGGAAGAACCGTGCAGCTTCAGCCAGGCGGATTCGAATGCGCTCACGCAGCTCCTTGGTAGCGGCATCGGTGAACGTCACTACGAGGATTTGCGGCGGTAGCAATTCGCGGCCGAAACCCGACTCGTCACCACCATTACCGAGTACCAAGCGCAAGTAGAGCGCCGAAATGGTGAAGGTTTTACCGGTGCCGGCGCTGGCTTCAATCAGCTGGCTGCCTTTTAGCGGGAAGGCCAGGGCCAAGGGTTTGCTGCTCATGCGCCGGCCTCCTGGCTGGTGAGTGATCGCCATGGAGCGTTGATCAGGGGGCGGTACAGGGTTTCGCACCAGCCTTCGAACTCTTCGCTTTCAATAAGTGCGGCGTAGTCGGGGAATTGCCGGGTGAGCGCTGGGGTTTCACGGCGTTCGCCATCGGTGTTCACACCGTCGCCTTCGTAGGCTTTATGAGCGGCGACTTCGGCCTTGGCGGGGTCGGTTTGACCGAGCCACGCGAACGCGGTTTTAACCGCGACAGGGAGCGGTTTGTTCATCCCGGCGTGCCAGGCCAGCAGCAGGTTGCCGAGGATGTCCTGGGCAATGGCTTTATCCAGGGGTGGCAGTAGCAAGGTGTCATCGCTGGCGACCAAACCCGTGCTCAGCGGCAGGCCGCAGGCGCAGGCGACCACGTGATTGACCCAAGGACGAATCAGGCGATGCCACTTTCGGCTCTTGATCGAGCCGATGCTGTTAGGGATGGTGGTGACACTTAGCAAGTCGCCATCACTGCGTCGGTGCAGGCCGCTGATCCACCCTTCCAACTGGATGCCTTGATGCTCGAAACTGATCGGCTCTGCGCCCGTGTGCGGCGTGGGCCAGAGGGCTAGCAGTTGTTGGTAACGCTGCAACAGATCGGGTAAGGGCTCGATCAGCTCGTTGCGCAAGCATTCACCAAAAACCAACCATGGGCAACAAACCGCTGCCTTGCAGACGCCGAGCCTGGGCGTCGAGGGCTTGGTCGAGTCGGTCGGGCTGGCTCAATGCGGCGTTCAGCAGGCTGTCACTCAGGCTGTAGCGTTGCAACGCGTCGAGGACGAAGGGCTCTTCATCAGCCAACGGCACTTCGGCGGCTTCGAAGAACACTTTCAGACGTTGGCTGAAGAAATGTTTGACCGGGTTGCGCAGGAAGTCCTGCAGTTGGCCAAGGGTCAAGGGTTCTTCCTGTTGGTGCTGGGGCAGCTCGTCTTCTTGAGGGCTGGCCTCTTGCGCTTCGTGGAGCAACTGCCATTCGCGGGCGTAGCTGAAGAGTGGGTCGCCTGCGTGAAAATAGCGGGCACTGAAAGGTTGCAGCGGATGCTCCTGGGTCATGGCATCGACCAGCGATTCGTCGCTGGTCGCAAGGTGCCAGCCACTGGCTAAGTGATCGCGCAGTTGGCCGATCAGGACCGAAGCCGGACGATCGCTGTTGTCGCGGATGCTACGGCCAACCCAACTGATGTAGAGCTGGTCGCGGGCGGAAAGCAGCGCTTCCAGCAGCAAGTAACGGTCGTCTTCGCGGCGTGAACGGTCGCCGGGGCGGTAGTCACTGCCCATCAGGTCGAAGTCCAGAGGCGGTTGTGCACGCGGGTAATCACCATCATTCATGCCCAGCAGGCAAACGAGCTTGAACGGGATCGCACGCATGGGCATCAAAGTGCAAAAATTGACAGCACCGGCGAGGAAGCGCTGAGACAAACGCCCCTGATCCAGGCCGGCCAACCATGCCTCGCGGACTACAGTGAGCGGTAGTTCATCCTGCAGGCCAACGGATTCGCAGGTTTCCAGCCATGTTTCCCTGAGCTGCTCAAGCTGGCCCAGCAGGTAGTCGTCGTGTTCGCTGCTGGGCAGGAAAAACAACTGCATAAGGCGCTGTAGACGTTCGCCCCATTCGGGGGGCGACGCTGGCTGGGACAGCGCTTGGTGTGCGTCATTGAGGGCGTCGAGTAAAGCTACCAATGGCCCTATCAGCGCGGCGTCGAGGCCACCGATTTCATCGTAGGGTTCAATGCCTTCGCAGGCTGCACCCGTGCCGACGGCGTAACCTAATAGCATCCGGCGCAGGCCAAATCGCCAGCTGTTCTGCTCCAGTTCATTGGGTAGGCCGAGACCCGCGCGTTGTTCGGCGTTGAGGCCCCAACGAATGCCAGCGCCTTCGATCCAGCGGTGCAGCGTGGGCAGGTCGCGCTCCCTGATGGCGAAGCGTTCACGCAAGGCCGGAACGTCGAGCAGGTCGAGAATCTCACTGACGGGGAAGCGACTGTCGGGAAGCTTGAGCAGATGTTCGACGGCGATCAGCAGAGGATCACGCCCGCGTTGGCCTTGGTCGGTCAATGTGAAGGGGATGAAGCGGGGATCACTTCTTTCCAGTTGGCCGAACACAGCACGAATGTGCGGGGCATAACTGTCGACGTCGGGAACCATGACGATGATGTCCCGAGGGCGCAGTGTGGGGTCCGCGCTGAAGCGTTGGAGCAGTTGATCGTGGAGGATTTCCACTTCGCGTTGGGCGCTGTGGGCGATATGGAAACGGATGGAGGTGTCCTGCTCCAGATCGACGGCGGGCCATAGATCGCGGGTTTCATTAAGGGGGCGCAGTTCGAGGATATCGTCCTGGAGCTGGTTTAGCAGCGTGGTGGGGACACTGTCACTGAACAGGTCGATGCGGCCATCACGGAACGCGGCGCGGTAGCTGTTGGGATCGTCGTAGCTGTCCAACAGGCTGATGTAGTCGCGGCCTTGTTTGCCCCAGGCCGCCAAAAGTGGATGAGCGTGCTGGTGCAGGGTTTGCGGATCGATGGTGACCGGCATGCCGGCTTTGCGCGCTTGGCGTTTGTATTCGTTACGCAGTAGGTCTTTGTCGGCGACGATGTCGGACCAGTGGTGGCGGCAAGGGTTGTGTACACACAGCAGCACTTGGCTGAATCTCGCCAGGCCGGCAAGGGCCTCCAACGCTTGCGCTGGCAACGAGGAAATACCAAAGACGATGACCCGGGAAGGCAGGCCCGGAGGGGCTTTCTCTAAGGTATTGATGCGTTCGATAAAACGCTGATGCACACCCGCACGGCTTTCAGCCATGCCTTCTTCGCCCACATCCAGCAGCAGCGCGCGCCATAGTTCAGCTTGCCAGCAGTTGGCCGGATTGAGCGGTTTGGATTCACCGCGACCATTGCGCAGCTGGTGACGGCCCGCGGCCCAGTCTTCCAGCCAATCGGCGCGATAGACCTGATATTGGTCGAAGAGGTCCGCCAGGCGCTCGGCGAGTTGGTAGCGTTTGCGCAGATCGGTGTCGTGCGTGAGGAAGCGCTGCAGCGGCTCAAAGTGCGGCTGATTGATAAGCTCTGGTAGCAGTCGCATCAGGCGCCAGGTCAGTGGGGCCTTATCGAGCAGGGACTTGGGGGGAATTTCGTCACGTCCCAGGACCATACGATAAAGCTGCCACATAAAGCTGCCTGGGAGCTGCACGTCGATCGCGGCGGCAATGCCGCAGCCGCCCATGTCATCGTCTTCAGGATCTTCGGCCAGAGCGAGCTTGAGCCACTGGGCGATACCGTTGCTTTGCACCAAGGCGATTTCGTTTTCCAGCGGGGCCAGGGATAGCGGCGCATCCAACTGACCACCAGGCTGCGCAGTTCGTCTAGGCGGTTGCCATGAACCACCATGAATCCAGCGCTTAGGGACGTTGCATCCGGCATAACGGCTTCCTTGGGAAAAGCAAAATCGAGGCGTGGACTTTAGCATTTAAGGCCCACGTGATGAGCCTGTTCGCACTTTCCGACCGCCCAAAACAAAACCCCTGATTGCGTTAGCAATCAGGGGTTCTGAATTTAATCTTGACGATGACCTACTCTCACATGGGGAAACCCCACACTACCATCGGCGATGCATCGTTTCACTGCTGAGTTCGGGATGGGATCAGGTGGTTCCAATGCTCTATGGTCGTCAAGAAATTCGGGTACTGAGTCGTGACCTGTTGGTCTCGCTTCAGCAAATTGGGTATGTGATAGCTTTCGGTGTTTTGTGAACGTCGAACTTTCGGTTCATTTCGTCTTCACACACCGCAATCTGGTGCCTTTTCAGGTCAGCAAATTGCTTGGGTGTTATATGGTCAAGCCTCACGGGCAATTAGTATTGGTTAGCTCAACGCCTCACAGCGCTTACACACCCAACCTATCAACGTCGTAGTCTTCGACGGCCCTTCAGGGAACTCAAGGTTCCAGTGAGATCTCATCTTGAGGCTAGTTTCCCGCTTAGATGCTTTCAGCGGTTATCTATTCCGAACATAGCTACCCGGCAATGCCACTGGCGTGACAACCGGAACACCAGAGGTTCGTCCACTCCGGTCCTCTCGTACTAGGAGCAGCCCCTCTCAAATCTCAAACGTCCACGGCAGATAGGGACCGAACTGTCTCACGACGTTCTAAACCCAGCTCGCGTACCACTTTAAATGGCGAACAGCCATACCCTTGGGACCGGCTTCAGCCCCAGGATGTGATGAGCCGACATCGAGGTGCCAAACACCGCCGTCGATATGAACTCTTGGGCGGTATCAGCCTGTTATCCCCGGAGTACCTTTTATCCGTTGAGCGATGGCCCTTCCATACAGAACCACCGGATCACTAAGACCTACTTTCGTACCTGCTCGACGTGTCTGTCTCGCAGTCAAGCGCGCTTTTGCCTTTATACTCTACGACCGATTTCCGACCGGTCTGAGCGCACCTTCGTACTCCTCCGTTACTCTTTAGGAGGAGACCGCCCCAGTCAAACTACCCACCATACACTGTCCTCGATCCGGATAACGGACCTGAGTTAGAACCTCAAAGTTGCCAGGGTGGTATTTCAAGGATGGCTCCACGCAGACTGGCGTCCACGCTTCAAAGCCTCCCACCTATCCTACACAAGCAAATTCAAAGTCCAGTGCAAAGCTATAGTAAAGGTTCACGGGGTCTTTCCGTCTAGCCGCGGATACACTGCATCTTCACAGCGATTTCAATTTCACTGAGTCTCGGGTGGAGACAGCGCCGCCATCGTTACGCCATTCGTGCAGGTCGGAACTTACCCGACAAGGAATTTCGCTACCTTAGGACCGTTATAGTTACGGCCGCCGTTTACCGGGGCTTCGATCAAGAGCTTCGCGTTAGCTAACCCCATCAATTAACCTTCCGGCACCGGGCAGGCGTCACACCCTATACGTCCACTTTCGTGTTTGCAGAGTGCTGTGTTTTTAATAAACAGTCGCAGCGGCCTGGTATCTTCGACCGGCATGAGCTTACGGAGCAAGTCCTTCACCCTCACCGGCGCACCTTCTCCCGAAGTTACGGTGCCATTTTGCCTAGTTCCTTCACCCGAGTTCTCTCAAGCGCCTTGGTATTCTCTACCCAACCACCTGTGTCGGTTTGGGGTACGGTTCCTGGTTACCTGAAGCTTAGAAGCTTTTCTTGGAAGCATGGCATCAACCACTTCGCTAACTAAAAGTTAGCTCGTCATCAGCTCTCGGCCTTAGAATCCCGGATTTACCTAAGATTCCAGCCTACCACCTTAAACTTGGACAACCAACGCCAAGCTGGCCTAGCCTTCTCCGTCCCTCCATCGCAATAACCAGAAGTACAGGAATATTAACCTGTTTTCCATCGACTACGCTTTTCAGCCTCGCCTTAGGGACCGACTAACCCTGCGTCGATTAACGTTGCGCAGGAAACCTTGGTCTTTCGGCGTGGGTGTTTTTCACACCATTGTCGTTACTCATGTCAGCATTCGCACTTCTGATACCTCCAGCAAGCTTCTCAACTCACCTTCACAGGCTTACAGAACGCTCTCTACCGCATCACTTACGTGATACCCGTAGCTTCGGTGTATGGTTTGAGCCCCGTTACATCTTCCGCGCAGGCCGACTCGACTAGTGAGCTATTACGCTTTCTTTAAAGGGTGGCTGCTTCTAAGCCAACCTCCTAGCTGTCTAAGCCTTCCCACATCGTTTCCCACTTAACCATAACTTTGGGACCTTAGCTGACGGTCTGGGTTGTTTCCCTTTTCACGACGGACGTTAGCACCCGCCGTGTGTCTCCCATGCTCGGCACTTGTAGGTATTCGGAGTTTGCATCGGTTTGGTAAGTCGGGATGACCCCCTAGCCGAAACAGTGCTCTACCCCCTACAGTGATACATGAGGCGCTACCTAAATAGCTTTCGAGGAGAACCAGCTATCTCCGAGCTTGATTAGCCTTTCACTCCGATCCACAGGTCATCCGCTAACTTTTCAACGGTAGTCGGTTCGGTCCTCCAGTTAGTGTTACCCAACCTTCAACCTGCCCATGGATAGATCGCCCGGTTTCGGGTCTATTCCCAGCGACTAGACGCCCTATTAAGACTCGCTTTCGCTACGCCTCCCCTATTCGGTTAAGCTCGCCACTGAAAATAAGTCGCTGACCCATTATACAAAAGGTACGCAGTCACCCAACAAAGTGGGCTCCCACTGCTTGTACGCATACGGTTTCAGGATCTATTTCACTCCCCTCTCCGGGGTTCTTTTCGCCTTTCCCTCACGGTACTAGTTCACTATCGGTCAGTCAGTAGTATTTAGCCTTGGAGGATGGTCCCCCATATTCAGACAAAGTTTCTCGTGCTCCGTCCTACTCGATTTCATGACTAAGAGATTTTTCGCGTACAGGGCTATCACCCACTATGGCCGCACTTTCCAGAGCGTTCCGCTAATCTCAAAGCCACTTAAGGGCTAGTCCCCGTTCGCTCGCCACTACTAAGGGAATCTCGGTTGATTTCTTTTCCTCAGGGTACTTAGATGTTTCAGTTCCCCTGGTTCGCTTCTTGCACCTATGTATTCAGTACAAGATAACCATCTTATGATGGCTGGGTTCCCCATTCAGACATCTCCGGATCAAAGTCTGTTTGCCGACTCCCCGAAGCTTTTCGCAGGCTACCACGTCTTTCATCGCCTCTGACTGCCAAGGCATCCACCGTATGCGCTTCTTCACTTGACCATATAACCCCAAGCAATCTGGTTATACTGTGAAGACGACATTCGCCGAAAATTCGAATTTCTCAATTAAGAGAACTCACAAATTTTACCTTAGCCTGATCCGTTACCAGTGAAAGTAACGTTCAGTCTATCTTTCTATCACATACCCAAATTTTTAAAGAACGATCTAATCAAAGACTAGAAATCAACATTCACCATCAACCTGATGGAATGCTCATTTCTAAGCTTTAAACTTTCAGAAGCAGTAGTGGTGGAGCCAAACGGGATCGAACCGTTGACCTCCTGCGTGCAAGGCAGGCGCTCTCCCAGCTGAGCTATGGCCCCGTATTTCTACAGGCGTTTCCCACACAAAATTGGTGGGTCTGGGCAGATTCGAACTGCCGACCTCACCCTTATCAGGGGTGCGCTCTAACCAACTGAGCTACAGACCCAATTTCGGGCTGCTTCTTTATCGTCTTCTTCAATGAATCAAGCAATTCGTGTGGGAACTTATGGAGCAGCTGATGTCGTCGATTAAGGAGGTGATCCAGCCGCAGGTTCCCCTACGGCTACCTTGTTACGACTTCACCCCAGTCATGAATCACACCGTGGTAACCGTCCTCCCGAAGGTTAGACTAGCTACTTCTGGTGCAACCCACTCCCATGGTGTGACGGGCGGTGTGTACAAGGCCCGGGAACGTATTCACCGCGACATTCTGATTCGCGATTACTAGCGATTCCGACTTCACGCAGTCGAGTTGCAGACTGCGATCCGGACTACGATCGGTTTTATGGGATTAGCTCCACCTCGCGGCTTGGCAACCCTCTGTACCGACCATTGTAGCACGTGTGTAGCCCAGGCCGTAAGGGCCATGATGACTTGACGTCATCCCCACCTTCCTCCGGTTTGTCACCGGCAGTCTCCTTAGAGTGCCCACCATAACGTGCTGGTAACTAAGGACAAGGGTTGCGCTCGTTACGGGACTTAACCCAACATCTCACGACACGAGCTGACGACAGCCATGCAGCACCTGTCTCAATGTTCCCGAAGGCACCAATCTATCTCTAGAAAGTTCATTGGATGTCAAGGCCTGGTAAGGTTCTTCGCGTTGCTTCGAATTAAACCACATGCTCCACCGCTTGTGCGGGCCCCCGTCAATTCATTTGAGTTTTAACCTTGCGGCCGTACTCCCCAGGCGGTCAACTTAATGCGTTAGCTGCGCCACTAAAAGCTCAAGGCTTCCAACGGCTAGTTGACATCGTTTACGGCGTGGACTACCAGGGTATCTAATCCTGTTTGCTCCCCACGCTTTCGCACCTCAGTGTCAGTATTAGTCCAGGTGGTCGCCTTCGCCACTGGTGTTCCTTCCTATATCTACGCATTTCACCGCTACACAGGAAATTCCACCACCCTCTACCATACTCTAGTCAGTCAGTTTTGAATGCAGTTCCCAGGTTGAGCCCGGGGATTTCACATCCAACTTAACAAACCACCTACGCGCGCTTTACGCCCAGTAATTCCGATTAACGCTTGCACCCTCTGTATTACCGCGGCTGCTGGCACAGAGTTAGCCGGTGCTTATTCTGTCGGTAACGTCAAAACAATTACGTATTAAGTAACTGCCCTTCCTCCCAACTTAAAGTGCTTTACAATCCGAAGACCTTCTTCACACACGCGGCATGGCTGGATCAGGCTTTCGCCCATTGTCCAATATTCCCCACTGCTGCCTCCCGTAGGAGTCTGGACCGTGTCTCAGTTCCAGTGTGACTGATCATCCTCTCAGACCAGTTACGGATCGTCGCCTTGGTGAGCCATTACCCCACCAACTAGCTAATCCGACCTAGGCTCATCTGATAGCGCAAGGCCCGAAGGTCCCCTGCTTTCTCCCGTAGGACGTATGCGGTATTAGCGTCCGTTTCCGAACGTTATCCCCCACTACCAGGCAGATTCCTAGGCATTACTCACCCGTCCGCCGCTCTCAAGAGAAGCAAGCTTCTCTCTACCGCTCGACTTGCATGTGTTAGGCCTGCCGCCAGCGTTCAATCTGAGCCATGATCAAACTCTTCAGTTCAAACATCTTTGGGTTTTTAAGAAACCCTAAACTTGGCTCAGCAATCGTTGGTTACATCTTTGATTTCTCGCTGAGTAACTTGTGATGCTGATAATCTTGTTGACTATCAGTCTGACTCCACAAGCACCCACACGAATTGCTTGATTCAGTTGTTAAAGAGCGGTTGGTTAAGATCTTTCATCTCAACCGAGGCGCGCATTCTACAGCAGCCTCATTTGCTGTCAAGTGATTATTTTCAGAAGTTTTCGAAGGTTTCTTCAACAACTTCAACCACTTGCGCTTCCGATCACTCGTTAGCGGGAGGCGAATTCTACAGCGTTACACGCTGCTGTCAACACCTCTTTTTCAACTCCCTGCGGGCTTCGATGGACTGAAGCAACTGACTGCCGAAACCTACATAACTCATTGTTTACCAAGGAGTTTTCCGTTTCGACTGCGCCGGAAGTGGGGCGAATTATAGGCCTCCAGAATCTGCCGTCAACCTTTAATTACGCTTTTGTTGCAGAAGGTGATTTTCTGGCAATTAGCCGTGGAATTCGGCGCATTACTGGCGGTAACCGCAGGATCAGCAGCAACACACCTATAGAGGCATAGATGGCCCACTCCTTCAGATCAGCCCGCACGATCCACAACATATGCAGCAAACCAAGGCAGAGAACCGCATATACCAGGCGATGCAGCTTCTTCCAGCGATTCCCCAAGCGTCGCTGGCTATAGCGATTTGAAGTAATCGCCAACACCAGAAGCGAGAAGAAGCCCAGCGCCCCGACAATAATGTAAGGCCGCTTGCGCAACTCCACTCCCAACTGCGACCAGTCGAGCCCAAGCACGAACACACAATAAGCTGCCAGATGCAGCACCACATAAGCAAAGCACCACAGCCCCAACTGCCGGCGCACTGCTATCCATCCCGGCCAGCCGCTCAGCTTTTGCAGCGGCGTCATTGCGAGAGTGATCAGCAAGAGAATCAACGTACCCAGGCCTAACCGATCCACCAGCACTTTGCCCGGATCAGGCCCCAGAGCAGAACTCCACGCTTCAAATAGCCAGAACAACGGCCATATCGCCGCAGCAATAAAGACGCTAACGCGCCAAATGGGGTAGCGCATCAATAGTTCTTCCGCAGATCAAGGCCGGCATAAAGAGAGGCGACCTCATCCGAGTAGCCATTGAACATCTGCGTTTCGCGCACATTGGGACTGAACAGACCGCTCGGCAAGCGACGCTCCCTTGCCTGGGTCCAACGAGGGTGATCAACCGTAGGATTCACATTCGCGTAAAACCCATACTCATCGGCCGCAATACTTTGCCAAGTGGTTTTCGGCTGCTCGCTCACGAGACTGATCCGCACGATGGACTTCACACTCTTGAAACCGTACTTCCATGGCACCACGAGCCGCAGCGGCGCGCCGTTCTGATTCGGTAGCTCGCGCCCATACATACCTACGGCAAGAATGGCCAAAGGATTCATTGCCTCATCCAAACGCAGCCCTTCTACATAGGGCCAGTCAATCAAGCCGAAACTGGAGCGCTGCCCCGGCATACTTTTGGGATCCTGCAGCGTCTCAAAGCGAATGTATTTAGCCTTTGACGTTGGCTCGACCTGCTTGAGCAATGCGGAGATAGGGAAACCGATCCAAGGGATGACCATCGACCACGCTTCGACGCAGCGCAAACGGTAGACTCGTTCTTCCAACTGATAAGGCTTCATGAAGTCTTCAAGGGCATAACGCCCAGGTTTTGCCACCTCTCCATCAATCACCACACTCCAGGGCTCGGTCTTGAGAGAACCCGCATTTGTTGCCGGGTCCCCCTTGCCTGTGCCGAACTCATAGAAGTTGTTGTAGTGGGTTGCGTCTTTGAAGGGGGTGATAGCCTCATCCTTGACCGTCACGGCCTGCCATTTGGTGGCCGGCAGCTTCTCGGCAAACCAGTTCGGCGCACTGCCTGGCTCGACATCGGCATAACGGGCGGCATCTTCAGCACTGGCCCAACGCGGCAAACTGCTGGCAGCGATACCGGCAAGCGCACCACCGAGCAAGCTGCGGCGAGAGAGGTAGAGGGATTCAGGGGTGACTTCCGATTCATGGCAATCGGATGATTTGGACAATTTGATTAGCATGGCAACTCCGCAGCATTGGAGAACTGATGCACCAATAGACTGCGGAGTATGAGGGAAATTACATTAAGACAATGTTTTGTCCCGACGCAGATGCAGCAAGTACTGAACCGGGCCCGAAGCCGCGTAGACCAAAAACGCCAGCAACAGGATCCGCGGTGGATCACTAAAGACCACAGCGAACACCAGTACCACTGCCAGGATCGCCACGAAAGGCACGCGCCCTTTCAGATCCAGCTCCTTGAAGCTGTTGTACTTGATATTGCTGACCATCAGCATACCTGCCGCCGCAACCATCAAGGCCACCAGGAACGACATCTTCGACCCCTGAATGCCGTAGTCGCTGAACGCCCAGACAATACCCGCCACCACACCCGCAGCGGCCGGACTGGCCAGCCCGATGAAGTAGCGCTTGTCGGCTGTCCCCACCTGAGTATTGAAGCGGGCCAAACGCAAAGCGGCGCCCGCGACATAGATGAAGGCAACCATCCAACCTACCTTGCCCATATCACCCAACGCCCAGGCAAACGCCAGTAGCGCTGGCGCGACACCAAAGGCAACCATGTCCGACAGCGAGTCGTACTCGGCACCAAAGGCACTTTGGGTGTTGGTCATCCGTGCCACACGACCATCAAGGCCATCCAGCACCATGGCGACGAAAATGGCGATGGCAGCAAACCCGAAGTATTTGCTGGCGCTCGCCGCATCCCCCGCTGCCAACGCGCTCTGGGCACTCATGGAGTTGATGATGGAATAGAAGCCGGCAAACAGGTTCGCCGTGGTGAACAGGTTTGGCAGAAGATAGATGCCACGATGCCGGACCTTGCGGCCTTCCGCGTCATGCCCTTCTTCGACATGCTCATCGATCGGTAGCAGGCTTTCGGCGTCAGAAGCCTGGCTTGGCTCTTCGGGACGTTCGCTCATGGACTTTACCTTGCAACGGTGTGAAAAAATTCGACAAGTACTTGCGGCGAGTGTTCGCCCGCAAACGATGCAGCTTTATACCAGAAGCGGCCCCCAAACGAAAAAAACGCGGCCTAGGCCGCGTTTTTCCTGATGCGTACGACTTAGTTTTTGGCTTTGTCGACGATCTTGTTGGCACCGATCCACGGCATCATGGAGCGCAGTTGCTCGCCGATGACTTCGATACCGTGAGCGGCGTTGTTACGACGCTTGGCGGTCATCGAAGGGTAGCCGGTAGCGCCTTCGCTGATGAACATTTTGGCGTATTCGCCGTCCTGAATACGTTTCAGGGCGTTGCGCATGGCCTGGCGGGACTCGGCGTTGATTACTTCCGGACCAGTCACGTACTCGCCGTATTCAGCGTTGTTGGAGATCGAGTAGTTCATGTTGGCGATACCGCCTTCATACATGAGGTCAACGATCAGCTTCAGTTCGTGCAGGCATTCGAAGTAGGCCATTTCTGGCGCGTAGCCAGCCTCAACCAGGGTTTCGAAACCAGCTTTAACCAGCTCAACGGTACCGCCGCACAGAACGGCTTGCTCGCCGAACAGGTCGGTTTCGGTCTCGTCCTTGAAGGTGGTTTCGATGATGCCGGTACGACCGCCACCGACGCCAGCAGCGTAGGACAGCGCAACGTTCTTGGCATTGCCCGAAGCGTCCTGGTAGATCGCGATCAGGTCAGGGATACCGCCGCCTTTGACGAACTCGGAACGCACGGTATGACCCGGTGCTTTCGGCGCGATCATGATCACGTCGAGGTCAGCGCGTGGCACAACCTGGTTGTAGTGAATCGCGAAGCCGTGGGAGAAGGCCAAGGTGGCGCCTTTCTTGATGTTCGGCTCGATTTCGTTCTTGTACAGCGAGGACTGGAACTCGTCCGGGGTCAGGATCATGACCAGGTCGGCAGCCGCAACAGCGGAAGCAACGTCAGTTACTTTCAGGCCGTGGGCTTCTGCCTTGGCAACGGTAGCCGAGCCTTTACGCAGGCCAACGGTTACGTCAACGCCGGAATCTTTTCAGGTTGCACGCTTGTGCGTGACCCTGGGAGCCGTAGCCGATGATGGCGACTTTCTTGCCCTGGATGATCGACAGGTCACAATCTTTATCGTAATAAACTTTCATGAGGTTCCTCTATATATCCAGGCCGTAAGGCCATTCGCTAATTTGGGTTAGATGCTGAGTACTTTGTCGCCACGGGCAATCCCGGTGACACCACTGCGTACCGTTTCCAGAATCGAGGCCGTCCCGATCGACTGGATGAAGCTGTCCAGCTTGTCGCTTGTACCGGTCAGTTGAACGGTATAAACGCTGGCGCTCACATCGACGATCTGCCCGCGATAAATGTCGGTAGTCCGTTTGATCTCGGCACGTTGGGCACCCGTGGCCTTGACCTTGACCAGCATCAGCTCGCGCTCGATGTGGGCACTTTCCGACAGGTCGACCAGCTTGACCACTTCGATCAGCTTGTTGAGGTTCTTGGTGATCTGCTCGATCACCTCATCGTGGCCCACGGTGGTCAACGTCAGGCGCGACAAGGTCGGGTCTTCGGTCGGGGCCACGGTCAGGCTTTCGATGTTGTAGTTACGCTGCGAAAACAGGCCGACAACACGAGACAGAGCGCCGGGTTCGTTCTCCAGAAGCAGGGAGATAATGTGCCGCATGATTAAGTACGCTCCGTCTTGTTCAGCCACATGTCGCGCATAGAGCCGTCTTTGATCTGCATCGGGTAGACGTGCTCGCTGGTATCCACCTGAATATCAATGAATACCAAGCGGTCCTTCATGGCGAACGCCTCTTCCATCTTCGGCTTCAGATCTTTCAAATCGGTGATGCGAATGCCGACATGGCCATAGGCTTCAACCAGTTTGACGAAATCAGGCAGCGACTCCATGTAGGAATGGGAGTGACGGCTGTTGTAGCTCATGTCCTGCCACTGGCGAACCATGCCCAGCACGCCGTTGTTCAAGCAGACGATCTTCACGGGAAGACCGTACTGCAAGCACGTCGACAGTTCCTGGATGTTCATCTGGATGCTGCCCTCACCGGTGACGCACGCGACGTCGGTGTCCGGGAAGCTCAGCTTCACGCCCATGGCCGCAGGGAAACCAAAGCCCATCGTGCCCAGGCCACCGGAGTTGATCCAGCGGTTAGGCTTGTCGAACTTGTAGTACTGCGCGGCGAACATTTGGTGCTGGCCCACGTCGGAGGTCACAAAGGCATCGCCCTTGGTCACTTCGCACAGGGTCTCGATCACGGTTTGAGGCTTGATGATGCTGCCGTCGCCCTTGTCGTAAGGGAACAGGCCACGATCACCGCGCCATTCGTCGATCTGCTTCCACCAACTGGCAACCGATTCCTTGTTCGGCGCCTCACCGATGTCCTTGAGCGCAGCGACCATTTCGGTCAACACGCTTTCAACAGGCCCCACGATCGGCACGTCGGCCTTGATGGTCTTGGAGATGGACGCCGGGTCGATGTCGATATGGATGATCTTGGCATTCGGGCAGAACTTGCTCGCGCCATTGATCACGCGGTCATCGAAACGCGCGCCCACGGCCAGGATCACGTCGGCGTGGTGCATGGTCAGGTTGGCGGTGTAGCTGCCGTGCATGCCGAGCATGCCGACGAACTGACGGTCCGAGCCCGGGAACGCGCCGAGGCCCATCAGGGTGTTGGTTACCGGCAGGTTGAGCAACTTGGCCAGTTCGGTCAGCGGTGCAGAACCGCCGCCCAGAATCACGCCACCGCCCGAGTACAACACTGGCCGCTTGGCCGCCAGCAGCATTTCTGCGGCCTTGCGGATTTGGCCCGAGTGCCCACGCAGAGCCGGACTGTAGGAGCGCAGCTTGGCTTTCTTCGGGAATACGTATTCGAATTTTTCAGCCGGGTTGGTCATGTCTTTCGGGATATCGACCACGACAGGGCCCGGGCGACCGGACTGCGCGAGGTAGAACGCCTTTTCATGACTTCCGGAATTTCCGACGCATGCTTGATCATGAAGCTGTGTTTCACGATCGGCCGGGAGATACCGATCATGTCGGTTTCCTGGAATGCATCGGTACCGACCATGGTGCTTGCCACCTGGCCAGAAATGATCACCATCGGGATGGAGTCCATATACGCAGTCGCGATGCCGGTAATGGCATTGGTTGCGCCTGGGCCGGACGTTACCAGCACCACGCCGGCTTTACCGGTGGCACGGGCATAACCGTCAGCCATATGGGTCGCGGCCTGTTCGTGGCGAACCAGGATGTGGGTAACAGCCGGTTCCTTGAACAGTGCGTCGTAAACATGCAGCAGAGCACCACCTGGGTACCCGTAGATATAGTCGACGCCTTCGTCACGCAAAAAGCGGACGAGCATCTCACCGCCAGATAAAAGCTCCACGTTGTTCACCTCTAAAACGCCAGAATACCGTCCGTTGAAAACCGACGGGTCTTAATAGGTTTACTTCTCAACAGAGCATGAGCGACGGTGGTCGCCGACTACGTCAGCACTGACTGAGCAAGTATTGGGATCGTCCCAAGTGTTGCGGGCTTTTCCCACCCAGCGCGAGGTAACGCGTTGCGGGTGTAACAGGTCGGCGCGGATGTGCGCCTCATGATCTGCTGAGCGGGCCTGCTTCTGGCAGTCCCGATACAGCGGACTTTGGATTCTTCTGTTTCAGGCCCTTCAAGTCAAGCAATAATTGCGCTTTTTTCCAACTAAGCGCATGAGAACGTAGAAGAAAGGGCTTTGAGGAGGGATAAAACTCGCCTGAATGTCGTCAAGCGGTAGAAATGTGCGCAAGACTGCCGGAAAAACCGGCAGTCAGGCAATTAACGAGCGTCGACGATCAATTGGTCGAACTTTTTCAGCGCGTTACGCAAGCCGAGGCTCTCTTGCGGGCGATCGGCGTAGACCATTTCGGCCATTTCCATGATCCCCGACGCATTAGGCAGCGGCAGGTCCTGCTCAAGGATCTGCTTCATGCGTACCAGGAAGACCCATTGCAACCACTGATGGAAGTCCAAGGTGTCCACGGAAAACGGCTCGACGCTGCTGAGCGCCTCGACGCTGGGGGACACCTCGTCCCACCAGCCCTGTACGCGCAACTCACGCTCTATCAGCAATAACTGTTCGGCAATCGCGGGAAAACGCTCATCCATCAGTAGCTGACCTTACCTTTTTGCCGCGCCTGGGCGGCACCGGCAGCATCACCTTGCGCGGCACGTGCGTCACCGATCAAAGCCCACAGGTTGGCTTGCAGGTCAGGGCGACCATTGGCCAGGGTCAGGCCGCGACGAGCAAATTGCTCTGCTTGTGGAGCATCACCCTGAGCCATGCGCACCTGGGCCAGACGATACAGCACCTGCGGCTCGCGCGGTGCAACGCGCTGGGCACGTTCAAGGCTCGACGAAGCGCCATTCAAGTCGCCGCCCGCCTGCTGTTGCTGGGCAGTGGTGAGCAGGGCCAGTACCGGACCGTCCAATTGCTCATCAGCCGACAGGCCGCCGGAGTTGGACGACGACGGGATACCACTCGGCGTCGACGGCATGTTGTAGGTACCTTGGTTGATCGGCGCCGTTTGAATCGGCGTGGAATCGATCGGCCCCGATGTGCTTGGCCCGGGGGTCCACGGCTCGGCGCTGATCGGCGCGGCGGTGGCTGCACCACCGCCCGGCACCATAACCACCACGCCAGAATCCTGAGGAACGGCTTGCGGCTTAGCCTGGGCTGGACGATTGGTCACGGTTTGGCGGAAACCGCCGTTGGCCGAAATCCGATCGTTGTTGGAGACGGCCGTGCTCGAGTCCACCACGGGAATGGAACCGCGCTGCACACTGGAGCAACCACTGAGCAAAGCCAGAGCTGTCATAGCTGGAAACAACCACTTGTTCACGTGAAACCCTCTTTGCTTAATTCATCCAGCCCTTGACCCAATCCATCACCGATTCCGCGTCAGCAGGCGCACTGCCACCGCACGCGGCGCCGGGTGGCGGCTCGCTGCCGCGAATATACGGCATCTGTACTGCGCCCGGACAGTTGGCATCGGAGCCCTGCCCTGTGTGCGGATCGATCCAGGCCTGCACGATGTTATCCGGCTGCGGCATGTTCAACGGCAACGGATCGGCCTTGCGCATGAAACTGGTCCAGACCTGCAGTGCACCGGTCGCACCGGTAAATGGCGTCTTGCCGTTGTCGTCACGGCCCATCCAGACCACCGCCAGTACATCCTGGCCGAAACCTGCGAACCAACTGTCGCGCGAGTCGTTACTCGTACCGGTCTTGCCTGCCAGCGTCAGGTTCGACGGCAGGGCCTTGTAGACCGAACTGCCGGTACCTTCACGCATCACGCGTTGCATGGCGTTCTGGATCAGGTAGATGGAACCCGCGTCGAAACGCTGCTGGATCTGGAACGGATAACGCTTGAGCGGCTCGCCCTCGGCGGTCAGTACACTGCGGATCCCACGCATCGGGGTGTTGAAACCACCGTTGGCGAGGGTCTGGTACATGGTTGCCACTTCCATCGGCGTCATCGCACCGGCACCCAGCAGGATCGATGGGAAAGCCGGGAATTCACGTGTGATGCCCAGTCGACCCAAGGTTTTCAGCACGTTCGGCACACCCACTTCCAGCCCAAGGCGCGATGTGGAAATGTTGTAGGAATGCGCCAACCCTTGGTACAGGAACACCGTGCCGTGGGAACGGCGATCGAAGTTCTGTGGCGTCCACACCTGGCCGTCAGCGCCCTTCACCGACAATGGATCGTCGGACAGCCAACTGGTCAGGGTGTACTTGCTCGGTTTTTCCAAGGCTGTCAGATAAACCGCCGGCTTGACCAACGAGCCAATCGGCCGCACTGCATCCAGCGCCCGGTTGAAGCCGGCGAAACTGGCCAGGCGGCTGCCCACCAGGGCCTGGACTTCGCCGGTTTCCGGGTTGGTCACGACCATGGCGGCTTCCACTTCGTCAGCGCCTTTACGGCCAGTCATACGCTTGAAGGTGTCGTTGACCGACGCCTCGGCTTTCATCTGCAGGATCGGGTCGAAACTGGTGAAGATCCGCAGGCCTTCTTCGGTCAAGTCTTCGTCGCGGTAGTCTTCACGCAATTGGCGTTTGACCAGGTCGATAAAGCCCGGGAAGGAACTGTCCGCCAGCTTGCCGCGAGTGGTGACGCCCAGCGGCATCTTCTTCGCCGCCGCCACTTGCTCAGCCGTGGCAACGCCCTGCTGCTCAAGGACATCGAGTACCAGGTTACGGCGCTCCAGCGCACGCTCCGGGTTACGGCGCGGGTTGTAGTAGGACGGCCCCTTGACCATCCCTACCAACAACGCGACTTGATGGAGCTTCAATTCGGAAAGCGGTTGACCAAAGAAGAACTGGCTGGCCAAGCCGAAACCGTGCACCGCGCGCTGGCCATCCTGGCCGACGAATACCTCATTGAGGTACGCCTCAAGGATTTCCTGCTTGCTGTAGTGCATCTCCAGCAGCATCGCCATCATGGCTTCGGTGAGTTTACGGGTGAGACTGCGCTCATTGGTCAGGTAGAAGTTCTTGACCAATTGTTGCGTCAACGTGCTGCCGCCCTGGGTCATCTTGCCGCCGGAGGTGTTCACCCAGATAGCGCGCGCGATCGACTTCGGCGAAACGCCCCAGTGGCTGTAGAAATCGCGGTCTTCCACGGCAACCAAGGTTTCCAGCAGATACGGCGGTACCTGATCGAGTTTGATCAGGATGCGATCTTCAAGGTTCTTCGGGTAAATACCGCCGATCATCAGCGGTTCCAGGCGTACCACCGGCAGTTTCGAGCCATTGAGCGACGAGAGCTCAGCCACATAGTCGCCGGAGAAGCGCACACGAACGGGCTGGGCTTTTTCCAGCCCCTCATAGAACTGGAAACCGCGCGTGTTCAGGTCAACGGTATTACCGCTGACAGCTGCGGCGCCCGGGCCATTGCTTACAGGCTCACGACGGTAGCCGAGGGCATCGAGTTCGGTGAGGAAGTCATCCTTGCTCAGCTTCTGACCGGTGAACAGTTCCAGCGGGCGTGCATACACCTTGGCCGGAATGGTCCAGCGCTTGCCGGAGAACTTCTCCTGGACCACAGCGTCGAGGTACACCGCGAAGCCAGCGAGCACCACAAGGCCAACCAGGCCGAGCTTGAGCGCCCAGCCCAGCCACGGGCGCAGGCCGCGGGAAGGAGGTTTTTTACGGGAACGGGGGGATCGGGTTCGAGTCATGGCGGCGGATTATACGCACTTTATTGACGATCAACATGAACCGGACAGCGGTTTGCACGGCAGGCGTCAGCAGCCATAATGCCCGCCATGATTTCCCCCAGACTCTGAAGGATCGCCCGTGAGCCAGTCCCTGATCGCAGCCCTGCAAAACCCGGCTTTATACCCTCACCCGGTTGAAGCGTTCCACGTTATCGAAACCCATATTTCCTGGGTCGTACTGACCGGTCCTTACGCTTATAAACTGAAGAAGCCGATGAATTTCGGCTTTCTGGATTTCACCTCCCTGGAGGATCGCGGTCACTTCTGCAACGAAGAACTGCGCCTCAACCAACGCCTGACCGATGATTTGTATCTTGAAGTGTTGCCGATTACCGGCACGGCCGAAGCACCGCAACTGGGCGGCGAAGGCCCGGTGATCGAATACGCACTCAAGATGCGTCAGTTCCCACAAAGCCAGCTGCTCAGCACCCTGCAAGCCAACGGCGAACTGACCAGTGCGCACATCGATGAGATGGCCAAGCAAATCGCGCACTTTCACCTCACCGCGCCGAAAGTCCCACAGGATCACCCAGCAGGCACACCGGACGAAGTGATGGCGCCGGTACGGCAGAACTTCGACCAGATCCGCCCATTCCTCAGCGACAAGGCCGACCTGATTCAACTTGAAGCGCTGCAAGCGTGGGCCGAAAGTAGCTTCGAGCGCCTCAAGCCGCTGCTGGTACAGCGCAAGCTGGACGGCTTCACCCGTGAATGCCACGGCGACATCCACCTGGGCAATGCCACCTTGATCGACGGCAAGGTCGTGATTTTCGACTGCATCGAGTTCAACGAGCCGTTCCGCTTTACCGATGTGTACGCCGACACCGGCTTCTTGGCGATGGACCTGGAAGACCGTGGCCTCAAGTCGTTGGCTCGCCGCTTCATCAGCCAATACCTGGAGCTGACCGGCGACTATCAAGGCCTCGAAGTGCTGAACTTCTATAAGGCCTACCGCGCCCTGGTACGCGCCAAGATCGCGCTGTTCAGCATGCCGGGCGATGCAAGCCCCGTGCAACGCGCCACAAGCCTGCGCCAGTACCGCAACTACGCCAACCTGGCGGAAAGCTACAGCACCATTCCATCGCGCTTCCTGGCAATTACTCACGGCGTTTCGGCTGTCGGCAAGAGCCAGGTTGCCATGCGCCTGGTAGAAGCACTGGGGGCCGTGCGCCTGCGTTCGGATATAGAGCGTAAGCGTCTGTTCGGCGAGCAGCAGGTTGAAAACACACCACAGGCCGGTATCTATGCGGCCGATGCCAGCGCAGCCACCTACGCTCGCCTAAATGAAATTGCCGATACCGTACTGCGCGCCGGCTTCCCGGTGGTACTGGATGCCACTTTCTTGAAACGTGCACAGCGCGACGCCGCAGCCAAAGTTGCCGAAGCGACTGGCGCGCCGTTCCTGATCCTGGATTGCAACGCGCCGCAAGCCGTTATCGCCAGTTGGTTGGCGCAACGTCAGGCGGATAAAAACGATCCGTCTGACGCAACACTGACCGTCATTGAAGAGCAGCAGGCGAATCGCGAGCCGCTGACAGCCGAGGAGCTACTGCTCAGCAAGCGCGTCGAAACCAACGAAAGCGGGACTCTCGACGCTTTGGTCGCGCATATTCGCCAGCATCTGCCAGGCCTGTAAGAAAAATTTCTTGGGCGTGCTGCCTACTAAGGCACACGCCTCAGGAATAGTGGCACTATAATGGCGTCATAAATCCAACAGGAGTCGCCGTCATGAGTCAGCCTAAGCTTCTTGATACCCCGCTCTACTCGCTCCTGCATAAAGACGATATTCGCGGTTTCAACCAGGAACGGCCAAAGGACGGCGTCATCGACATGCGCGGTGGCGACTTCCGCGGGTTGGACCTGCGCGAACTGAATGCCACAGGCGTGGACTTCACGGATGCGTACTTCCGTTCCGCCGACCTGCGCGGCCTGGACCTTCGCGATTGCTCATTGGAAGGCGCCAGCCTGGCCCATGCGCAAATCTCGGGCACCTACTTCCCGCCTGAACTGACCGCCGATGAGATCCTCATGTCCGTCAATTTCGGCACTCGCCTGCGCTACCGCACCAAGTAACCACCGTTGTTCAAGCCCGGCTACGCTTAGGCGTACCGGGCTTTTCGTCGACCCTGCGTCAAAATCCCCGCGCCATTCTTATAAGCTTTTAGGCCGTTCCCGACCAAAGAACTGCACTTTTCCTACTGAGCGCTACACTCCTTTTCAGGCTTGCCTGGTCACGATTCCCACCGAACCATTCGGCCGTCGCAAGGAGGCTTGATGAACGATGAGCTGCAACACCTGAAAAACCTCGGCAAGACGTCAGCACAGTGGCTGCATGCGGTGGGCATCCACAGTGCATCCGACTTACGTCGCCTGGGAGCGGTTGATGCCTACCGCGCCGTGCGAACACGCGGGTTCCGGGCATCGAAAGTGCTGCTGTATGCAATCGAAGGGGCTTTGATGGATGTGCACTGGAACGACATCCCTGCCGAGCGCAAGGAAGCGCTGAACCGTCAATTGGACGCTATTGCGGCGCGGCAGAAAAATTAAATTGGCGACCACAGCCAGCATTTACAGGCATCGCAAACAAGCGTTTGGCAAAAGTAGAAAACAGTGCAAAAACAAATGTTGACTCTCAAATGAGAATCGTTATGATTATCACAACTGGTCGCGAGATCAGCCGATAACTGAAAGACCATTGGTTCGGACTCTCAGATTATCTCCTCATCAGGCTAATCACGGTTATTTGACCCGGCTCTTGCCGGGTCTTTTTTGCCCGTAGAAAACTGCCATTTAAATGGCCGGCGTCAACGCGCAATGATCAGCGGGTGCCCTCGCTCCGGATGCGCCTGCACCAGCACATCCAAGCCAAATACGGCCTTCAGCGGTTCAGGCCGCATGACGTGCACTGGCGTATCCAACGCATGGGGACGCCCCTCTTCCAGTAACAGAATGCGGTCGCAGTAACGAGCCGCCAGATTCAGGTCATGGAGAATGACCAGCACCGCTGCGCCACGATCGGCAAAGGAACGGATGGCCTGCAGGGTTGTGTGCTGGTGTAACGGATCAAGCATCGACGTCGGTTCATCCAGCAGCAACGTCTGCCCCGCCTCACCTGGCCACAACTGCGCCAACACTCGCGCCAGGTGCACGCGCTGGCGCTCGCCGCCAGACAATGCCAGGTAACTACGGCCACTCAAGTGCCCGACATCTGCCGCCTGCAAGGCTGCCTCAATGATTTCATCGTCCCGCATGCGCCCGGTTTGATGAGGCAAACGCCCCATACCCACCACCTCTTCGACCCGGAAAGCGAAATCCAATGTCGAGGTTTGTGGCAATACCGCTAGACGTTGCGCTCGCTGCACCCCACCCCATTCACTCAACGGCCGCTGGTCCAACAACACACCGCCCTGATCCGGCTGCAACTCACCACACAACGCCCCCAGCAATGTGCTCTTGCCCGCACCATTAGGCCCCAGCACACCGAGCACTTCGCCAGGCAATAGATCCAGGGTGACATCCGCCAATACGATTTTTCGGCCGCGACGGATCTGCAGTTCTTCCACGCGCAACATCAGGCACGCCCCCGCAACAACAGGTAAAGAAAAAATGGCGCACCGATAAATGCGGTGACGATTCCGATAGGCAGCTCAGCCGGTGCCAAGGCAAGCCGAGCGACCAAATCAGCGAACAACAACAGGCTCGCCCCCGCCAACACCGATGCGGGCAACAGCACGCGATGATCCGGCCCGGCCAGCAATCGCACCAAATGCGGCACCACCAATCCCACAAAGCCAATCATGCCCGCCGCTGCCACCGCCGCCCCTACACCCAGGGCCGTGCAGAACACCAACTCACGCTTGAGCACTTCAACATCGATCCCCAGGTGACTGGCCTCCGACTCGCCAAGCAACAGTGCATTCAGCGCTTTGGCCCGACGCGGCAACCACAGCGCCACACCGGCACTCACTAGCAACAGCGGCCATAGCCGTGAGTAGCTGGCGCCGTTGAGGCTGCCCAGGTTCCAGAACGTCAGGGTCCGCAGGGTGGCGTCATCCGCCAGGTAGGTGAACAGGCCCACCGCCGAACTGGCGAGCGCCGTAAGGGCAATACCGGCCAGCAACATGGTCGCGACATTGGTCTGGCCGTTGCGCCGTCCCAGCCGATAGACCAGCGCCGTTACGCCCAACCCACCCAGAAACGCACACAACGACAAAAGGTAAGGCCCAAGCGCATCCGGCAACCCACCAAAATACGAACCGCCGACAATCGCAATCGCCGCGCCAAGCGCCGCGCCACTGGACACCCCGACCAGCCCCGGATCCGCCAACGGATTACGGAATAGCCCCTGCATCGCTACGCCCGACAGCGCCAGTACGCCGCCCACGGCCAGCCCCAGCAATGTGCGCGGCAAACGAATCTGCCCCAGGATCAGCTCCGCCTGCTCCAACCCTTGCGACTCGATTGGCATACCCATCAAGCGCAAGGCCGCCCTGAGCGTATCCAGCAGCGGCAGGCTAACGGGCCCAAGTGCCAATGAAAGCCAGATTGCCAATACGCACAACAGCGCCAGCCCGATAAACAAGTTTCGCGGTTTAACCAGAGAGGTCATGGGGCAGGCTTAGCTTGGGACGGATAAAACCCGGCAGACAATGTGACAAGGCTTTGCGGCAGGCGCGGCCCCAAGCCACCGACCAGCAATGTGGGGTCCAGCTCAAACACCCGCCCGCTCTTGGCGGCAGGCGTCGAGGCCAGGATGGGGTTCTCCTTGAACAGGGCCGCACGCGCCGCGTCACCGGTCAGGGCACGGTCGGCAAACACCAGCACATCAGGGCTCAACCCCGCCAGCGACTCCACCGAAAACGGCTTGTAGCCGCTATGTGTCGCCAGGTTATGCCCACCTGCTTGCTGCAACACCCAATCAGCGGCAGTGTCCTTACCGGCGATCAGCGGTTTGCCGCCAGCGTGACCGAGCAACAGCAATACACCCGGCGCCTTTTGCGTGGCCTGCGCCTTGGCGACCCAGCGTTTCTGCTGATCGAGCGCCTGCTCATATCCGCTGAACAATTCGTCGGCCTTGGCCTCACTGCCCAGCAGCTTGCCCAAGTGTTGAAGGTTGCCTTTCAGCGTCGGCAAGTCCGGTTGCGCCGAAAACATTTCAACCTGCACGCCCGCACTGCGAATCTGCGCCAACACCGGCGGCGGTCCCATTTCTTCGGTGCCCACCAGCACCTGCGGACGCAGGCTCAATATGCCCTCGGCGGACAACTGCCGCTGATAGCCGATGCTCGGCAGCGCCTTGAGGGACTCGGGATGCTGACTGGTGATATCGACCCCTACCAGCTTCGACTCGCCGCCCAGGGCCGTCACCCACTCCGACAGCGCGCCACCAGCACTCACCCAGCGTTGTGGCAGTTCAGAGGCTTGTGCCCCATGGTTGACCAGCAGTCCGACAACAAGCGCAATAGCGCTGGCACTCAGGCGCATAACAGGGTTTCCTTCCAAGGGCAGGGCCGCTCAAACGCTCATCGATGTGACAGATAACGTCTGCCTGGCATCGTATTGAGCGCCCAGGCGGCCAGTGGGCGAAGCCGGCATTTGATAATTGTTTGCATTTGAACGTCAAGGCACTTAAGGATTGAAATGAAGTTTCTCTGCTCCTCCGACACCCTCGCGCCAGACAGCAGCCTTGGTTTTGAAATCGATGGTTGCAAATTGTTGGCGGTGCGCCGGGACGGTGTTGCCTACTTCTATATCAACCGCTGCCCCCATCGCGGCATTCCGCTGGAATGGCAGCCCGACCACTTCCTCGATTCAAGTGCCAGCCTGATCCAGTGCGCCACGCACGGCGCATTGTTCCTGATCGAAAGTGGCGAATGCATTTCCGGCCCGTGCGCTGGCCAAAACCTCACCGCCCTGCGCGGCCGTGAAGATGCACAGGGCTTGTGGGTAGAACTCTAGTCGAGCAACACGTCCAGCCGCCGATCGACGCAGATTTCTTCAGGTGTCACCCGCACGCCATACGCCAACACCTCCACGCCTGCAGCCTTGGCCTCACGCAATGCCGCTGCGTAGCCGGCATCGATTTCCACGGCAGGGCGCACCGCATCAATCCCCGAAAGATTCACGCAGTACAACTGCACCGCCCGCACACCGTCGCGCGCAAGATGGGCTAGCTCCCGCAGGTGCTTGGCGCCGCGCTGAGTGACTGCATCGGGGAAGGCTGCCACTGGGGAGCCGTCAAAGCCAAGGGTTACGCTTTTGACTTCGACATAAGCGGCACCGTCCGGGTAATCCAGGCGAAAATCGATGCGGCTGTTTTCCTGGCCGTAAGGCACCTCACGCTTCAACGCGGTAAAACCATTGAGCTCGGTGATCACCCCCGCGCGCAGGGCCTCTTCGACCAGCTGATTGGCCCGCGCAGTGTTGACACAGGCCAACCGTCCCTGGGGCGTCTCGGCGATCTCCCAAGTACCTGGAAGCTTGCGCTTGGGGTCATTGGAGCGGCTGAACCAGACTTGCCCACCCTCAACCATGCAATTGAGCATCGAGCCGGTGTTAGGACAGTGAATAGTGAGCAACTCACCGGTAATGGTTTCAATATCGGTAAGAAAACGCTTGTAGCGGCGAATCAGCCGGCCTTCTTCGAGGGGGAGGATGAAAGCGCATCAGCCTTGCCAACTCTGCAAGCCACGGGCGATTCGTTCAACCGCCTCCTGTAGCCGATTGAGGTTTTGCGTGTAGGCAAACCGCACATGATGACCGGCTTGGTAGCGGCCAAAATCCAACCCTGGGGTAAAGGCAACGTGCTCGGTTTCGAGGAAGTGTCGGCAGAACGCGAAGGCATCACCGCCGAACTTGCTGATATCAGCGTATAAATAAAACGCCCCTTCCGGCTCGACGGCGATGCCGAAGCCCAGCTCGCGCAACGCCGGCAGCAAGAAGTCGCGCCGACGGCCGAACTCGGCGCGGCGCTCTTCGAGGATGCTCAGGGTTTGCGGGGTAAAACAGGCCAACGCCGCATATTGGGCCATGCTTGGCGCGCTGATGTAGAGGTTCTGCGCCAACTTCTCCAGCTCCCCGACTGCGGCTGGCGGTGCCACCAACCAACCCAGGCGCCAGCCGGTCATGCCGAAATACTTCGAAAAACTATTTAGGACGAAGGCGTCATCATCCACTTCCAGCACACTGGCGGCATCGGTGCCGTAGGTGAGGCCGTGGTAAATCTCGTCCACCACTAGGTGGCCGTTACGCGCCTTGATTGCGCCCGACAGCCCAGCCAATTCGTCACGAGTGAGAATGGTGCCCGTCGGGTTGGCCGGGGACGCGACCAGCGCGCCGACGCTGTCTTGGTTCCAATGTTTGGCCACCAGGTCAGCGGTCAGTTGATAGCGCACATCGGGGCCCACCGGCACCAGTTGTGCCGCGCCCTCCACCAGCCGCAGAAAATGCCGATTACACGGGTAACCCGGATCGGCCAGCAGCCAGTGTTTGCCTGGGTCGACCAGCAGGCTGCTGGCCAACAGCAACGCGCCCGAGCCGCCTGGCGTGATCAGGATGCGCTCGGGGTCAATGTTCAACCCGTAACGTTGCTGGTAGAAGCCGCTGATGGCTTCGCGCAACTCCGGTAAGCCACGGGCAGCGGTGTAGCGGGTCTTGCCGTTGGCCAGTGCGGCCTGGCCGGCCTGGATGATCGGCTCGGCCGTGGTGAAATCCGGCTCGCCGATTTCCAGATGGATCACATCATGGCCGGCCGCCTGCAGCTCGTTGGCACGCGCCAGCAGCGCCATGACATGAAAAGGTTCGATGGCGCGACTGCGCGCACTGTAGGGCTGGACCATTAGCCTTCCTTAACGGTGAGGACAAAAACAGGATTCTACCGAACCCTCACGGTAAAACATGTTCTATTGCCTGCTCGGCCGTCCCAGATGAACCGAGCAAGCGCCTGCAAAACGACTAAAATCAACATTCGAGACGATTCATACCCAGCCACGACGGGCCGCTTGCGTTTGCGACCTGGGGGCATGGGCCTCGACAACCGGGAGTGGCGCACCCCGAATCTATCTGGTAAGTTCGCCCGCTTGCAGCCGCAGGGCCGGCAGGTGTCGGTGACGTTGCAATCCTGCGCAATGGATTAGAAGAGTGAGAGGCGGTCTATTCATGTCCACCCAAGCAAAGCAACAGCAGACTCAAGGCCTCAATGGCTTCGAACCTTACGTAGAGAAGAAAGGTGAGGAGTACATGGGCGAGCCCATGCGCGAGCACTTCACCAAGATCCTGAACAAGTGGAAACAGGACTTGATGCAGGAGGTCGACCGTACGGTTGACCATATGAAGGACGAAGCAGCCAACTTCCCTGATCCGGCCGACCGTGCGAGCCAGGAAGAAGAATTCGCCCTTGAACTGCGCGCCCGTGATCGCGAGCGCAAGTTGATCAAGAAGATCGACAAGACGCTGCAGCTGATCAAGGACGAAGAATACGGCTGGTGCGAGTCCTGCGGCGTCGAGATCGGTATCCGTCGCCTGGAAGCCCGCCCAACCGCGGACCTCTGCGTAGACTGCAAGACCTTGGCTGAAATCAAGGAAAAACAGGTCGGCAAGTAATCCTTCCGAGCTGAGCGAATGGGGCGTACCAACGCCCCATTTTTGTTTCTGGCGTTTACCGATTTTCCAGTAGTATCCGGCCCATGACAGCCTCTACCTATATCGGGCGCTTCGCCCCTACGCCCAGCGGCCATTTGCATTTTGGCTCCCTGGTTGCTGCCCTCGCCTCCTACCTCGACGCCCGCGCCAACCAAGGTCGCTGGCTGATGCGTATGGAAGACCTCGACCCTCCCCGCGAAGAACCTGGTGCCCAGGCGGCGATTCTGCACGCCCTGGAAAGCTACGGCTTTGAGTGGGACGGGGAACTGGTCCGGCAAAGCGAGCGGCATGATGCCTACGCCAAGGTGCTGAACGATATGTTCAACCATGGCCTGGCTTACGCCTGCACTTGCTCGCGCAAGCAGTTGGAATCCTATAACGGCATCTATCCCGGCCTATGCCGCAATGCCGGGCATGACCAGCAAGACGCCGCCATCCGTTTGCGTGTACCGGAGTTGGAATACCACTTTACTGACCGTGTGCAGGGCGAATTCCGACAGCACTTGGGCCGCGATGTAGGCGACTTCATCATCCGTCGCCGTGATGGCCTGTACGCCTATCAACTCGCCGTGGTCCTCGACGATGCATGGCAAGGTGTTACCGATATCGTACGTGGCGCCGATCTGCTGGACTCAACACCACGTCAGCTTTATCTCCAAGAACTGCTGGGCCTGCGCCAACCGCGTTACCTGCACGTGCCGTTGATCATCCAGCCCGACGGCAACAAGTTGGGCAAGTCCTACCGCTCCCCGCCGTTGACACCCGACCAGGCCACGCCTTTGCTGTCGAGAGCCTTGCGTGCCCTCGGCCAACGAGCCGGCGATGAACTGCTACACGCCAACCCACGGGAACTGCTGGATTGGGGCATCGCGCACTGGGATGCAACACTGATCCCGCGCACACTTACGCTGGCCGAAGCGCAATTGAGCTGAAGCCCCTTGCAGCTTGCCAAGCATCCGTTACCATCGCCGCAGTTTTTCAATCAGAGGCCAACATGTACATCTATCGATTGGTCCTGCTGCTGGTCGTCGGGATCTACCTGTTTTCTCCCGCCATCATGGATTGGTGGATCGACGCCACGGGCGCCTGGTATCGCCCTTATCTGCTGTGGTTGATCCTGATCGTCGTGACTTTCATCCTGCAGAGCCAAAAAGATGCCGATGAGCTTTAGCCTCACCCAGATGCTGCTCGTCAGCGCTGCCTACCTGGCTGCGTTGTTCGGGGTGGCTTGGATCAGTGAGCGTGGGATGATCCCGCGGGCGATCATTCGCCATCCGTTGACGTACACCTTGTCCCTCGGCGTCTATGCCAGCGCCTGGGCGTTCTATGGCACGGTGGGCCTGGCCTATCAATATGGCTATGGCTTTCTCTCCAGCTACCTCGGGGTGTCCGGCGCGTTCCTGCTGGCGCCGGTGTTGCTGTACCCGATCCTGAAAATCACCCGCACCTATCAGCTGTCGTCCCTGGCCGACCTGTTTGCCTTCCGCTTTCGCAGCACCTGGGCCGGCGCACTGACCACGGTGTTCATGCTGATCGGCGTGCTGCCGTTATTGGCGCTACAGATCCAGGCAGTGGCCGACTCCATCAGTATCCTCACCCGCGAACCCGTGCAGCATCGCGTCGCGCTGGCCTTTTGCGCGCTGATCACGTTGTTCACGATTTTCTTCGGTTCGCGCCACATCGCCACCCGTGAAAAACACGAAGGCCTGGTCTTCGCGATTGCTTTCGAGTCGGTCATCAAGCTGATCGCCATCGGTGGCGTCGGCCTTTACGCGCTCTACGGCGTGTTCGACGGCCCGCAGCAACTGGAACTGTGGCTGCTGCAGAACCAGACCGCCCTCGCCGCCTTGCATACTCCGCTGCAGGAAGGCCCGTGGCGCACCCTGCTGCTGGTGTTCTTCGCCTCGGCGATTGTGATGCCGCACATGTATCACATGACCTTCACCGAGAACCTCAACCCCCGCTCGCTGGTCAGCGCCAGCTGGGCCTGCCCCTGTTCCTGCTGCTGATGAGCCTGGCGGTACCGCTAATCTTGTGGGCTGGCCTGAAACTGGGCGCCACCACCAACCCCGAATACTTCACCCTGGGCATCGGCATCGCCGCCAATAGCCCGGCCCTGGCGATGCTGGCGTATGTCGGCGGTCTGTCGGCGGCCAGCGGCTTGATTATCGTCACAACGTTGGCGCTGTCGGGCATGGCCCTCAACCACCTGGTACTGCCGCTGTACCAGCCGCCCGCTGAGGGCAATATCTACCGCTGGTTGAAATGGACACGCCGAGCACTGATCGTCGCGATCATCATGGCCGGCTACGGGTTCTACCTGCTGCTGGGCGCGGGCCAGGACCTGGCCAACCTGGGCATCGTCGCGTTTGTCGCCACCTTGCAATTCCTGCCAGGCGTGTTGTCGGTACTGTACTGGCCGACGGCCAATCGTCGCGGCTTTATCGCCGGGCTGCTGGCGGGAATCCTGGTGTGGATCGTGACTATGCTGCTGCCGCTGGTCGGCAACCTGCAGGGTTTCTACATCCCGCTGCTGAACATGATCTACGTGCTGGACGATACCAGTTGGCACATGGCGGCCATTGCGTCGCTGGCCGCCAACGTGCTGATGTTCACCCTGATCTCGCTGTTCACCAACGCCAGCCCCGAAGAAACCAGCGCCGCCGAGGCCTGCGCGGTTGATAACGTGCGCCGCCCACAACGCCGCGAACTGCATGCCGCCTCGCCCCAGGAGTTTGCCACGCAACTGGCCAAGCCGCTCGGCGCCAAGGCCGCGCAAAAGAAGTCGAACAGGCATTGCGCGACCTCTACTTGCCCTTTGACGAACGCCGCCCGTATGCGCTGCGTCGCCTGCGCGACCGTATCGAAGCCAACCTGTCAGGGCTGATGGGTCCCAGCGTGTCCCAAGACATGGTGGAAACCTTCCTGCCCTACAAGGCCGGTGGCGAAAACTACGTGACCGAAGACATCCACTTTATCGAGAGCCGCCTGGAGGACTACCACTCGCGCCTTACCGGCCTTGCAGCCGAACTCGATGCCCTGCGCCGCTACCACCGCCAGACCCTGCAGGAATTGCCGATGGGCGTCTGCTCCCTGGCCAAGGATCAGGAGATCCTGATGTGGAACAAGGCCATGGAAGAACTCACCGGCATCGCCGCGCAACGGGTCGTCGGTTCGCGTCTTAATACTCTGGGCGAGCCGTGGAAGGAGCTTCTGCAAGGCTTCATCAACCTGCCCGACGAACACTTGCACAAACAACACCTGGCCCTCGACGGCCAGACGCGCTGGCTGAACCTGCACAAAGCGGCCATCGACGAGCCACTTGCCCCTGGCAACAGTGGGTTGGTATTGCTGGTGGAAGACCTGACCGAAACCCAGATGCTGGAAGACAAGCTGGTGCACTCCGAGCGCCTGGCCAGCATTGGTCGCCTCGCAGCCGGTGTAGCCCATGAGATCGGCAACCCGATCACCGGTATCGCGTGCCTCGCGCAGAACCTGCGGGAAGAACGCGAGGAAGACGGCGAAATCACCGAGATCAGCGGGCAAATCCTTGAGCAGACCAAGCGTGTCTCGCGCATCGTGCAGTCACTGATGAGCTTCGCCCACGCCGGTGCGCATCAGAATCAGGATGAAGCTGTATGCCTGGCCGAAGTGGCGCAGGACGCCATTGGGCTGCTGGCCTTGAACCGGCGCAATTTCGAAGTACAGTTCTTCAATTTGTGCGACCCGGAACACTGGGTCGACGGCGACTCGCAACGCCTGGCCCAAGTGCTGATCAACTTGCTGTCCAACGCCCGTGATGCAACCCCGGCCGGTGGCGCGGTACGTGTCAAGACCGAGGCTTTCGAGCATACGGTCGACCTGATCGTCGAAGACGAAGGCAGCGGCATTCCACAGAACATCATGGACCGATTGTTCGAACCCTTCTTCACCACCAAGGACCCAGGTGAAGGTACTGGTCTGGGCCTTGCACTGGTCTATTCCATCGTTGAAGAGCATTATGGACAAATCACCATCGACAGCCCGGCTGACACCGAAAGCCAACGCGGCACCCGTATTCGGGTGACCTTGCCGCGTCATGTCGAAGCGACGTCCGCTGTGAACTGAGACCGTCGAGAGAATTGAATCAATGCCGCACATTTTGATCGTCGAAGACGAAACAATTATCCGCTCTGCCTTGCGTCGCCTGCTTGAACGTAATCAGTACCAGGTCAGCGAAGCTGGCTCGGTGCAGGAAGCCCAGGAGCGTTTCAGCATTCCCACGTTCGACCTGATTGTCAGCGACCTGCGCCTGCCGGGCGCGCCGGGCACTGAGCTGATCAAGCTTGGCCAGGGCACCCCGGTGCTGATCATGACCAGCTACGCCAGCCTGCGCTCGGCGGTGGACTCCATGAAGATGGGCGCGGTGGACTACATCGCCAAGCCGTTCGACCATGACGAGATGCTCCAGGCCGTGGCCCGTATCCTGCGCGACCGTCAGTCGGCCAGCAGTGCGCCTGCCGAACAGCGCCCCGCCGGCAAAACCGCCGACAAACCCGGGGTTGATAACAGCAACGGCGAAATCGGCATCATCGGCTCCTGCCCACCGATGCAGGACCTGTACAGCAAGATCCGCAAAGTGGCGCCAACCGACTCCAATGTGTTGATCCAGGGCGAGTCGGGCACCGGTAAGGAACTGGTCGCCCGCGCCCTGCACAACCTGTCCAAGCGTGCCAAAGCGCCGATGATCTCGGTGAACTGTGCGGCGATCCCGGAATCGCTGATCGAGTCCGAATTGTTCGGCCACGAGAAAGGCGCCTTTACCGGCGCCAGCGCTGGGCGTGCTGGCCTGGTAGAGGCAGCGGACGGCGGCACGTTGTTCCTCGACGAAATCGGCGAGCTGCCACTGGAAGCTCAGGCGCGATTGCTGCGCGTGCTGCAAGAAGGCGAGATTCGCAGAGTGGGTTCGGTGCAATCGCAGAAGGTCGATGTGCGCCTGATCGCGGCCACCCACCGTGACTTGAAGAGCCTGGCCAAGATCGGCCAGTTCCGTGAAGACTTGTATTACCGCCTGCACGTCATTGCACTCAAGCTGCCAGCCCTGCGTGAGCGTGGCGCGGACGTCAACGAGATCGCCAATGCGTTCCTGCTACGCCAGAGCGCGCGCATCAACCGTAACGACCTCAAGTTTGCCCCGGATGCCGAGCAGGCAATTCGGCATTACTCGTGGCCAGGTAACGTGCGGGAACTGGAAAACGCCGTCGAGCGCGCGGTAATCCTGTCGGAGAGCCCGGAGATTTCCGCTGAGTTGCTGGGCATTGATATCGAGCTGAGCGACCTGGAAGACGACGATTTCATCGGCCTGGCCCCGCAACAGGGCGGTGGCAGCAATACCAGCCATGAGCCGACTGAGGATTTGTCACTGGAAGATTACTTCCAGCATTTCGTCCTAGAACACCAGGACCACATGACCGAGACTGAACTGGCACGCAAACTGGGCGTGAGCCGTAAATGCCTGTGGGAACGCCGCCAGCGCCTGGGCATTCCACGCCGCAAGACCGGGGTAGCCAGCGAGAGTTGAGGGTGCTCCCCACAGGTAACACCCTCAGTTGTGAAAAAACTGTTACCGCTGATTTTTTGCGTAACAAAAGCCGGGGCTTACGGTAACGAAGCCCCGGCTTTTTTGGCCTGTCAAAAACCAAAAATCGCCTCAAACCCCTGGTTTTGTTGGTCGGTGCAAAAGTTGGCACGCACCCTGCTATATGCTTAGTACAAAAACAATAACAAGCTTTGTACAAGACAATAAAAATAAGACGAATCGACTCACGCATAACAAAAACAACACGGCGGAGGCGCAGCTAACTGATTCTTTTGGAGAGGCGTTGCATTTGGGGCTTGCCCCGCAACCAGGCCGAGAACAACAAAAACTGCCCTAAGGCAGAGCCTGAACTGGTTGGATCGTAGATCAGCAACACAGCGACCAAAGCAATCCGTTTGCTCTTGGCTCCCGATTGGGAGTGTCATGAAGGTGAAGCTTCATGGCGAGGGCGATCAACAAAAACAAGAAGCCCGCAACCAATAATAAAAATAGAGCACGCAACTACTTCTGGGGGAGCTTCGGCTCCCCTTGTAGTTTCCGGGATTTGACCTTTCAAGGCTTATGGCGCAAGGCCTGCAGCTTGTTCCTACACCATCCCCTGACTAAATGCTAGAATCCCCGCCCATCATGCGGTCATTCTTCGTTATGGCCGAACATTCCTTCAAACAGTGCATCCCATGCTGAAGAAGTTGTTCCAGTCATTCCGTTCTCCCTTGCGTCGTACGCAACACAAACGCAGCACGCCTGAAGTGCTCAATAGCAGCCAGCATTCGCTGCAACGTGCTCAATTCAGCCGTTATGCGGTGAATATCGTCGAACGTTTGCAGAACGCCGGTTACCAGGCCTATCTGGTAGGTGGTTGCGTGCGCGACATGCTGCTTAACATCACGCCCAAGGATTTTGACGTCGCCACCAGCGCCACGCCCGAGCAAGTGCGCGCCGAGTTCCGCAATGCGCGAATCATCGGCCGCCGCTTCAAGCTGGTGCACATCCATTTCGGCCGCGAAATCATCGAAGTCGCAACCTTCCGCGCCGGTCACCCGCAAAACGATGACGAGGAAGACACCAATCAGTCTTCGCGCAACGAAAGCGGGCGCATCTTGCGCGACAACGTCTATGGCAGCCTGGAAGAAGACGCGCAGCGCCGCGACTTCACCATCAACGCCCTCTATTACGATCCGGTCAGCGAGCGCATCCTCGATTACGCCAATGGCGTACACGACATTCGCAACAACCTGATTCGCCTGATCGGTGACCCGACGCAGCGTTACCAGGAAGACCCGGTGCGCATGCTGCGGGCCGTGCGCTTTGCCGCCAAGCTGAACTTCGGCATCGAGAAGCACACTGCTGCACCGATTCGCGAGCTGGCACCGATGCTGCGGGAAATCCCCTCGGCACGTCTGTTCGAAGAAGTGCTCAAGCTGTTTCTCTCGGGCTACGCGGCCGACACCTTCGAAATGTTGGTCGACCTGCAATTGTTCGATCCATTGTTCCCGGCCAGCGCCGAAGCACTGGAACACAACCCGACCTATACCCACACGCTGATCAGCGAGGCATTGATCAACACCGACCTGCGCATCAAGCAGAACAAGCCGGTAACCCCGGCGTTCCTGTTTGCCGCACTGTTGTGGCCGGCCTTGCCAAAACGCGTGCTGCGCCTGCAGGACCGTGGCATGCCGCCGATTCCAGCCATGCAGGAAGCCGCTCACGAACTCATCGCCGAACAGTGCCAGCGCATCGCTATTCCGAAGCGCTTCACCATGCCGATCCGTGAGATCTGGGACATGCAGGAGCGCCTGCCCCGCCGCAGCGGCAAACGTGCCGATCTGCTGCTGGACAACCCACGCTTTCGCGCCGGCTACGACTTCCTGCTGCTGCGCGAAAGCGCCGGCGAGCAGACCGACGGCCTGGGCGAATGGTGGACCGACTACCAGGACGCCAATGACAGCGAGCGCCGCGACATGATTCGTGACCTCGGCAGCAAAGGCGATGGCGAAGGCCCGAAGAAGCGTCGTCGCAGTGGCAGCAAGCGCAAACGCAGCGCGGCCGATACCTCGGGCGAATAAACGTGGAACGTATCTACATCGGCATGGGCAGCAATCTGGCTGCCCCGGAACAGCATAATTGCGCAGCGCCATCGAAGCGCTGGCGCAATTGCCCGGCACCACCGTTGCGGGTGTATCTGCGTTTTATCAAAGTGACTCCCTGCTTCCGGGCCAGCCGCGCTATACCAATGCGGTTGCCGCCCTCGACAGCAGCCTCACACCCCTGGAGCTGCTGGACGCCTTGCAGGCCATCGAGAACGACCAGGGCCGCGAGCGCCTTGAGCGCTGGGGCCCTCGCACACCTCGACCTGGACATTTTGCTGTTCGGCGATCGCCTGATCGACGAGCCGCGCCTCAAGGTGCCTCACTATCAGATGCATCTGCGGGCGTTTGTGCTGTATCCGCTGGCCGAGTTGGCGCCCGCTGAGCTGACACTGCCTGATGGCCAACATCTCAGCCACCTGCTGACGAGTTGCCCATTTGTCGGGTTGGAACGCATCCCGCAAGAATGACTCGGTCTATGTGGGAGCTGGCTTGCCTGCGATGCAGACACCTCGGTCTTTCATTGAGACAGAGGTGATGCTATCGCAGGCAAGCCAGCTCCCACATTTTGATCTCCAGCGTCTTCGAAAACGCCGTTCACATTGCTGAATCGCATCAGTAACAGCGGTAACACCCCGTCCGTAACAATGCGGTAACACATCCAATTGACTTCCCGTGCCCTCCTCACGACTATAGGCGTCCCGCTGCCGCCAACCCGGCGCTAAAGGGCGCAATCCAGGCCTTATAAGCACTGCTCTCAAGACAGTGCGCCTGTATAGACGAAGACTCACGCGCGTTACTCGCTGTTTCCAAGCGCCTGAACGAGGACCCTTTTCATGCCAGACGTTACCCTGACCACCTTGCAGAGCCTCAAGCTCAAAGGTGAAAAAATCACCATGCTGACCTGCTACGACGCCACCTTTGCCCACGCCAGCTGCCAGGCCGGGGTTGAAGTGTTACTGGTGGGCGATTCCCTCGGCATGGTTCTTCAAGGGAATGACAGCACCCTGCCAGTGACCACCGACGAACTCGCCTACCACACCGCCAGCGTCAAGCGTGGCAACGATGGCGCGTTCATCATTGCCGACCTGCCGTTCATGGATTACGCCACCGTCGAACAGACTTTCCAGAACGCAGGCAAGTTGATGCGTGCCGGTGCGCACATGATCAAGGTAGAAGGCGCCGTGTGGCTCGCCGAGTCAATCCGCCTGCTGGCAGAACGAGGCGTGCCGGTATGCGCCCACATGGGTCTCACACCGCAGTCGGTCAACATCCTGGGCGGCTATAAGGTTCAGGGCCGCAACGAAGCCCAGGCGCGCCAGATGCGTGCTGATGCCATCGCCCTGGAACAGGCAGGGGTCGCGATGATCCTGCTCGAATGCGTGCCCAGCGAACTGGCTGCTGAAATTACCCAGGCTGTCAAAGTACCGGTCATCGGTATTGGCGCAGGCTCGGCCACCGACGGCCAAGTACTGGTGCTGCACGACATGCTCGGCCTGTCGATCACCGGCCGCGTGCCGAAGTTCGTGAAAAACTTCATGACCGGCCAGGACAGTATCCACGCCGCCCTGAGCGCCTACGTCGCTGAAGTCAAAGCCGTGACCTTCCCTGGCGCCGAACACGGATTCTCTGCATGAACACCGTAAAAACCGTACGCGAACTGCGGGCCGCTGTGACCCACGCCCGCAACGCCGGTAAACGCATTGGCTTCGTGCCCACCATGGGCAACCTGCACAGCGGCCACGCCACCCTGGTGACCAAGGCGGCGCAACAGGCGGACTTCGTGGTCGCCAGCATCTTCGTCAACCCGCTGCAGTTCGGCGCTGGCGAAGATCTGGACAAGTACCCGCGCACTTTGGCCGCCGACCAGGAGAAGCTGCTGCAAGCCGGCTGCAACCTGCTGTTCGCGCCCACTGTCGAGGAAATGTACCCCGGCGGCACGACCGGCCAGACCTGCGTCAGCGTCCCACAATTGTCCGAGGGCCTGTGTGGCGCAAGCCGCCCGGGGCACTTTGAAGGCGTGGCGACAGTGGTCAGCAAGCTGTTCAACATGGTCCAACCGGACATGGCCGTGTTTGGCCAGAAGGACTACCAGCAACTGGCAGTCATCCGTGCCATGGTCCATGACATGAACATGCCGATCCAAATCATCGGCGAGCCCACCGTGCGTGCCGACGACGGCCTGGCGCTGTCATCGCGCAACGGCTACCTCACGGAAGAACAACGCGCCATCGCACCCGTCCTGTACCGCAGCCTCAGCCATATCGGCGCTGCGGTCACAGCCGGTGACCGCGACTTCACCAAACTGCGTGCCGAGCAGGTGCGCCTGATCGAAGCCGCCGGGTTGCGCCTGGACTACCTCGAAGTGCGCCAAGGCGTGCATCTGCGTCCGGCCACCGCCGAAGATCGCGACATTGTGATCCTGGTGGCGGCCTACCTCGGTGCCACCCGCCTCATCGACAACCTGCATCTGAACCTCAACTAACCCCCTCCAGTTGCCCTTCCCGCCGTGCCGGTATAAAAAAGTACCGGCCACAGCGCAGACAAAGCCAAGACATATTCACACGCTAGGTTTAATGTAATCGCCCTGCGCTCTTGGTTAGCGCTGTCCGGAACCCGATCCTTGACGACAGGTGGGATGTTCCGGGCTTTGAAGTGTCCTAAAGGCAGTCCCCGTAATAAAAGGAAACCCGCAGCGATGGCGTACTACCGCACTCCTCATGACGTTACCGCTCTGCCCGCCTGGCAAGCGCTCAATCAACATCGCCAAGCCATGCAGGATTTCAGCATGCGCGAAGCGTTCAATGCCGATCCTCAGCGTTTTTCCCAATTCACTTTGAGCAGCTGCGGACTTTTCCTCGATTACTCGAAAAACCTGATCACCAGCCAAACCCGCGACCTGCTCGTGGGTTTGGCCAACGAAGTCGACCTGCAAGGCGCCATCAAGTCTCTGTTCAACGGCGAGCCGGTCAACTCCTCCGAAGGCCGCCCGGCCCTGCACACCGCCCTGCGCCGCCCAGTGGGCGACAAGCTGTCGGTGAATGGCGTGAACATCATGCCGGACGTGCATAAGGTGCTGAACCAGATCACTGACCTGGTCGGTCGCATCCACGACGGCCTGTGGCGTGGCTACACCGAGAAGCCGATCACTGACGTGGTGAACATCGGTATCGGTGGCTCGTTCCTCGGCCCGGAGCTGGTCTCCGAAGCGCTGTTGTCCTACGCCCACAAAGGCGTGCGCTGCCACTACCTGGCGAACATCGACGGTAGCGAATTCCACGAACTGACCATGAAGCTGCGCGCCGAGACCACGCTGTTTATCGTCTCGTCAAAATCCTTCAATACCCTGGAAACCCTGAAAAACGCCCAAGCCGCTCGCGCCTGGTACCTGGCCCAGGGTGGTTCGGAAGCCGAGCTGTATCGCCACTTCATCGCCGTATCGAGCAACAACGCGGCCGCCGTGGCCTTCGGTATTCGCGAAGAAAACATCTTCCCGATGTGGGACTGGGTCGGCGGGCGTTACTCGCTGTGGTCGGCCATCGGCTTACCAATTGCGCTGGCCATCGGCATGTCCAACTTCAAGGAACTGCTGTCCGGTGCCTATACCATGGACCAGCATTTCCAGAACGCCCCGTTCGAACAGAACATGCCGGTGCTGCTCGGCTTGCTGGGCGTGTGGTACGGCAACTTCTGGGGCGCGCAGAGCCATGCGATCCTGCCGTACGACCACTACCTGCGTAACATCACCAAGCACTTGCAACAGTTGGACATGGAATCCAACGGCAAGAGCGTGCGCCAGGACGGTACGCCTGTTTCTACCGATACCGGCCCGGTGATCTGGGGCGGCGTAGGTTGCAACGGCCAACACGCTTACCACCAGTTGCTGCACCAGGGGACCCAACTGATTCCGGCCGACTTCATCGTGCCGATCGTCAGCTTCAACCCAGTGTCCGACCACCATCAGTGGCTGTACGCCAACTGCCTGTCCCAGAGCCAGGCGCTGATGCTCGGCAAGACCCGCAGCGAAGCCGAAGCCGAGCTGCGCGACAAGGGCATGGCCGAAGACGACGTGCAGAAGCTGGCACCGCACAAGGTGATCCCGGGCAACCGCCCGAGCAACACCTTGGTGGTCGAGCGCATCAGCCCACGTCGTCTGGGCGCTCTGGTCGCGATGTATGAACACAAGGTGTTCGTGCAGAGCGTGATCTGGGGCATCAACGCCTTCGACCAATGGGGCGTGGAGCTGGGCAAGGAACTGGGCAAGGGCGTCTACAACCGCCTGACCGGCGCCGAAGAAACCCTGGCCGACGATGCCTCGACACAAGGTTTGATCAACTACTTCCGCGGCCGTCATCGCGGCTGATGCGTTAACTCCAAGGCCAACGTTCGTTTGGACGTTGGCCTTGAACCCTCCCCCACTGCGTGCATCTTTATCACTTGTCGCTAAAACAAGAATAAGGACCGCTCATGTTCGATATCAGCACATTCCCTGCCGCCGATGCCGTCCGTCGGGCTGCGCAACTCAGTCAAGAGGACTACCAGCGCCTCTATCGCCAATCCATCGAACACCCCGACACCTTCTGGGCCGAACAAGCCAAGGGTTTTCTCGACTGGATCAAGCCCTGGCACACCGTCCAAAGCTCAGACATCAACACCGGCGCCGCCCAATGGTTTGCCGGTGGCCAGCTCAACGTCAGTTACAACTGCATCGACCGTCACCTGGCGCAACGTGCCGATCAGCCGGCCTTCATTTGGGAAGGCGATGATCCGACACAGTCCGCCACAATCACCTACCGCCAACTGCACCAAAATGTCTGCCGACTGGCCAATGTGCTGAAAATCCGTGGCGTGAAGAAAGGCGACCGGGTGTGCATCTACATGCCGATGATCCCGGAAGCGGCCTACGCCATGCTGGCCTGCACGCGTATTGGCGCGGTGCACTCGGTGGTATTCGGGGGTTCTCGCCGGATGCCCTGCGCGACCGCATCCTCGATGCCGACTGCCGCATCGTGATCACCGCTGACGAAGGCGTGCGCGGCGGCAAGCCAGTGGCGCTGAAACAAAACGTCGACAAGGCCTTGGCCAGTTGCCCGAATGTCAGCACGGTGCTGGTGGTGGAGCGTACTGGCGCAGACCTGATCTGGGTCAAAGACCGCGACCTCAAGTACCAACAAGCACTGGACGCCGCCAGCGACGACTGCCCGCCCGAGCCGATGGACGCCGAAGACCCGCTGTTCATCCTCTACACCTCCGGCAGCACCGGCAAACCCAAAGGCGTGTTGCACACCACCGGCGGCTATCTGCTGCAGGCGGCGATGACCTTCAAGTACGTCCTCGACTACCGCGAGGGCGAAGTGTTCTGGTGCACCGCCGATGTCGGTTGGGTCACCGGCCACAGCTACATCGTCTACGGCCCACTGGCCAACGGTGCCACTTCGCTGATATTCGAAGGCGTGCCGAGTTACCCGGACAGCTCGCGCTTCTGGCAAGTGATCGACAAGCATCAGGTGAATATCTTCTACACCGCGCCCACCGCCTTGCGCGCACTGATGCGTGAAGGCCACGGCCCTCTGGAAAATACCTCTCGCGCCAGCCTGCGCCTGCTCGGCAGCGTCGGCGAGCCGATCAACCCGGAAGCCTGGGACTGGTACTTCAACGCGGTCGGCGAACAGCGCTGCCCCATCGTGGACACGTGGTGGCAGACCGAAACCGGCGGCATCATGCTCAGCCCGTTGGTGAGCGCCCGGCGGATCAAGCCTGGCTGTGCAACCCAGCCAATGTTTGGCGTACAGCCCGTGCTGCTGGATGAACAGGGCAAGGAGTTCAGCGGCGCCGGCAGCGGCGTATTGGCAATCAAGGCCAGTTGGCCGGGGCAGATTCGCGGTGTGTACCATGATCGGCAGCGCATGATCGACACCTATTTCAAACCCTATCCTGGCTACTACTTCACCGGAGACGGCGCACGTCGCGATGAGGACGGTGACTACTGGATCACCGGGCGTATTGACGACGTCATCAACGTTTCCGGCCACCGCATTGGCACCGCAGAAGTCGAAAGCGCGCTGGTGCTGCATGACCAGGTCGCTGAGGCTGCCGTGGTGGGTTACCCGCATGATGTCAAAGGCCAGGGCATCTATGCGTTTGTCACGCCCATGAACGGCGTGGAACCCAGCGAAACCCTGAAAAAACACCTGCTGGAGCTGGTCAGCAAGGAAATCGGCAGCTTTGCCAAGCCGGAACTGATCCAATGGGCGCCGGCCCTGCCGAAAACCCGTTCCGGCAAGATCATGCGCAGGATTCTGCGCAAAATCGCCTGCAACGAACTGGACAGCCTCGGTGATACTTCGACCCTGGCCGACCCAAGCGTGGTGGACGGCCTGATCGACAAACGCCTGAACCGATAGGAACCCCTGAGTCGCCATGGAATTTATCCGCAGCCGTATCGAAAACCAGCTGATGAGCCTCACCGGCCTATCGCTGGGCCAGTTGGACCTGGAAAACCCCAAGGGCGACCCAGGCCTGTTCGGGCCGGACTCGGTGAGCTGGCAAGTCCATGGCGACTTCAGCAGCATGCTCATCGGCGGCATCAGTGCCTTGATGCTGCAAGCCTTGCACCCACTGGCCCTGGCGGGCGTGTGGGACCATTCGAACTTTCGCCAGGACATGCTCGGCAGATTGCGGCGGACTTCGCAATTTATCTCCGGCACCACGTTCGGCTCTCGGCGTGATGCTGAGTGGTTGATCGAAAAAGTGCGCACCATTCACCTGCAAGTGGTCGGCCATGCACCGGATGGGCGACCTTATGCGGCCAGCGACCCGGAGTTGCTGACCTGGGTGCATGTGGCGGAGGTCAGCAACTTCCTGGCCGCACACCTGCGCTACCGCAACCCTCATCTCTCAGGCCGCGACCAAGACCGTTACTACAGCGAAATCGCCCTGGTGGCCGAACGGCTGGGCGCGCGGCATGTTCCGCGCTCACGGCAGGAAGTTTCGGATTATCTGGAGCGCATCCGCCCTCAGTTGTTGTGCGACGAACGCAGTCGCGAAGTGTTGCGCCTGCTGCTCAATGCGCCCTCCCCCCAGCACTATGGCCAAGCCGTTCGGGGCCTTGATGATGCAGGCCGGGATCGATCTGCTGCCGGACTGGGCCAGCGACATGCTCGATCAGCATCAGAGCCCGCTGCAACGCCAGATGATCCGCAGCGGCGTCAAACGCAGTGCCCCACTACTGCGCTGGGCGATGCGAAACGGTTCGGTACAGCGCGCCCATCGGCGGATGGGGTTGATGTAGGCAACGCCTCATAGCTGTTAAACTTCGCGCCCTCTTTTCCCAGCAAGGCGCGCTCCATGTCTCCCTTGAATCAGGCGCTGCGCGCCGCCCTCGATCATCGCCAAGACTTGGTCAACGAGCTGCACGCCCAGGGCACCGACTGTTATCGACTGTTCCATGGCAGCCAGGAAGGTGCCGGCGGCCTGACCATCGACCGTTACGGCCCGCAATTGCTGGTACAAAGCTTCCACCAGTCGCTGAAAACCGAAGAGCTGCTGGAACTGCATCAACTGATCAACCAGTACACCGGGCTGGAATTGTTGCTGGTGTACAACGACCGCTCCCGTGGCAACTCGCGGATCGACCGCGAAGACACCGTCTACCGTGCCGATTCTGCCGCGCTGGAAGACCTAGTCGGTCACGAATGGGGCCTTAATTACCGCGTCCGTGGTCGACACGCCGGGCAGGACCCGCTGCTGTTTCTAGACCTGCGCAACACCCGTGGCTGGGTCAAGGCACACAGTGCCGGCAAAAGCGTGCTGAACCTGTTCGCCTACACCTGCGGCGTGGGTCTGAGCGCCGCTGCCGGCGGTGCCCGTGAAGTGTGCAACCTCGACTTTGCCGAAGGCAACCTGGCGGTTGGGCGCGAAAACGGCCTGCTGAACCCGGAATTGCCGACCATGGAATTCGTGCAATCCGACTACTTCCCGGCCATTCGTCAACTGGCCGGCTTGCCGATTACCCAACGTCGCGGGCAGAAGCTGCCGAGCTATCCACGCCTGGAGCAGCGCCAGTACGACCTGGTGCTGTTGGATCCCCCAGCATGGGCGAAGAGCGCATTCGGCACCGTCGACCTGCTTCGCGACTACCAGAGCCTGCTCAAGCCTGCATTGCTGGCCACCGCTGACAACGGCGTGCTGATCTGCTGCAACAACCTGGCAAAAGTCAGCATGGAGGACTGGCGTGAACAGGTACTGCGTTGCGCAGAAAAAGCCGGGCGCCCGGTGCGTGACTGGAAAATCATGACGCCTGGAGCGGATTTTCCTTCACAGGATCAACAGCCCCCTCTTAAAACATTGATACTCCAGCTGTAGTACGTTTCCCAAGAGTCTGGATCTTCGGAACCGAAAACCCGTGCCATACTCCAAGGCACTCCTGTTTGACATAGATGGCGTCACCCATGCCCAAAGGATTGATTCGCGCCATCGGCGCCTTGTTGACCGCTCTAGCCCTGTACAGCTTGCTGGGCTTCCTGATTTTGCCCGGCATTGCCCTTCGCATTGCCAACCAACAGCTGGCCAATTACGCCACAGTGCCGGCCCGGATCGAGCGCATCGAGCTCAACCCATTCAGCCTGGAGCTGACGGTATGGGGCCTGAAAATCGGCGAGCCCGGCAAGGAACAGGTGGGTTTCGAACGCCTCTATGCCAACTTGCAGATCGACAGCCTCTGGACACGCGCGCTGCACCTGGCCGACGTGCAACTGGACCAGCCCAAGACTGAAATATTGTTCGACAAGTCAGGCCAACTGAACCTGGCGCAGCTCTTCAAGCTACCACCCAGCGAACCAACCCCGGCCGACCCCAACGCCAAACCGTTTCCGCTGCGTATCGACGGCATCAAGTTGGCCGGCGGTTATGTGCACTTCCAGGACTTGCGCCCCAGCGAGCCCATCGAATTTCTTTACAACAAGCTCGATTTCGAGCTGAAAAACCTCAGCACTTTGCCCGAAGACAACGCGGACATGACCTTGGTCGCGGTCGGCCCCGAGGGTGGGCAGATCGACTGGAAAGGTAATTTCAGCCTGATACCGATCACCTCCGAAGGCACGCTTAAAGTCACCGACGGCAAGATGAAGGCCTGGTGGCCCTATGTGCGGGACGCCTTGCCGCTGGTACTGGAAGACGGCGTACTCAACTTCAGTACTGACTATAAATTCAGCCTGGCCAAAGAGACCGAGCTGAACTTGACCAACACCGCCGCCAGCATCGCCCCGTTTGCCATCAAGGCGCCGGATGGCCGACCTTTGGTACGCCTGGAACGTCTGGATGTCAGTGAAACCACGGTAGATTTGGCCAAACAGCAAGTCGTGGTCGGCAAGATCCGCAGCAACAAGCTGGAAACCTGGGCTGCCCGTGAAGCCGATGGCCAACTGGACTGGCAGAAGCTGTTCGCCAGCCAACCGAGCAAACCCTCGAAGGCACCGGAACCTGCCACCGCGCCGGCCACCGCCGATTCACCCAACCCGGAACCCGCAGCGCCGAGCAAGCCTTGGCAAGTACTGCTCAAGGACGTGCAACTGCGTAACTATCAGGTGCACCTGGCAGACCGTCAGGCCAAGCCGGCAGTCGCGCTGGAACTGGGCCCACTGAATGTTGATGTGCAGAACTTCGACAGCCTTAACCAAAGCCCGTTTACCCTGAAGATCGACACTGGCCTGGGCAAACAGGGCAAGATCGCCGCGACCGGCGAGGTCAACCTCAACCCGGTCAGCGCCAAGCTCAAAGTGAATACCCAGGACATCGACCTACGGGTTGCGCAGTCTTACATCAGCCCATTCATTCGCCTGGAACTGCGCAGCGGCATGCTCGGCAGCAACCTGGATGTGAACCTCAAAAGCACTGACCCACTCAAGCTTCAGGTCACTGGCCGGGCACAGGTCGACCAGTTGCACACCCTCGACACGCTCAAGACCCGCGATTTCGTCAAATGGCAGCGCCTGGTGGTGGAGGGCTTGAACTATCAGCACGGTGATAGCCTGTCGATCGACAAGGTCAACCTGCTGCAACCGTATGCGCGCTTCATGATCAATGATGACCGCACCACCAACGTCGATGATCTGCTGATCCCACAGCCGCCCGACAAAGGCCCCAAGCCGGCCAGCAAAGAGAAACCGCTGGGTATTCATGTAGGGCAGATTGCGATCAATGACGGCTCGGCCAACTTTGCCGACTTCAGCCTGACCCCCAACTTTGCCACCGCCATCCAACAGCTCAACGGACAGATCGGCACCATTGATAGCCGCCAAGCCAAACCGGCCAGTGTCGATATCAAGGGCAAAGTGGACCGTTATGCACCGGTAACTATCAAAGGCAGTGTGAACCCGTTCGAGCCGATGGCGGCGCTGGATATTGCCACCAGTTTCAAACGTGTCGAATTGACCACCCTGACCCCGTACTCCGGCAAGTTCGCCGGGTTCCGCATTCGCAAGGGTCGTCTCAACCTCGACCTACACTACGTGATCACCAAAGGCCAGTTGAAGGCCGAAAACAAAGTAGTGGTGGAACAGTTACAACTGGGCGAGAAGGTCGACAGTGCCGACGCCGTGGACTTGCCGATTCGACTGGCGATTGCCCTGCTAAAAAGACAGCGACGGCAAGATCTCCATCGAGCTGCCGGTGACCGGGGACTTGAACAACCCGCAATTCAGCGTCATGCCGATTGTGTGGCAGACCCTGCGTAACCTGGTGGTGCGAGCAGCGACCGCGCCGTTCAAGTTCATCGGCGGGCTGATCAGCGGAGGCGGCGCAGAGGATTTGGGGAATGTGTCGTTTGCCGCCGGCTCCAGCGAATTGAGCAAGGACGCCGAGGGCGCCTTGAATACGCTGGCCAAGGCACTCAAAGAGCGACCTGCCCTGCGCCTGGAAATCGAAGGCACCGCCGCAGCCAGCAGCGATGGCCCATTCCTGGCCGCCCAACGCCTGGAACGGGAATACCAGTACAACTACTACAAAATTCTTCAGCGTCGTGGGGACAAGGTCCCGGCCCAGGCTTCATTGCTTGTCGTCCCAGAGAAGGAAAAGGCCCCACTGCTGGAAGGCATCTACCGCACACGACTCAAACAGCAACCGCCGGCCGAGTGGAAAAACCTGAGCGACGATGACCGCGCTGCGAAGCTGCGCGAAGGCGTCATCACGTTCTGGAGTGGCAGTGACGTTCTGCTGCGACAATTGGGTCAGGACCGCGCCAGCACCATCAAGGATTACCTGGTGGACAAAGGCCAACTGGAAGATGAGCGGGTGTACTTCATTGATGCCAACCTGGGTCAGGCGGAGAAGGATGGTCGAGTGGTGACACCGATGCATCTGGATGCCGAGTGAACCCATAGCAACACACCTCTAAATGTGGGAGCGGGCTTGCTCGCGAATGCGGTGGAACAGTCGATATACCTGTGACTGACACACCGCATTCGCGAGCAAGCCCGCTCCCACATTTGACCTCATCGCCTTGCCGGCAGTATTCCACCCCACAATAGAACAGGCCCCGACACGAATGCCGGGGCCTGTAATGACCACATCCTTGTGGTCGGTCGCATGAACACGTGAGGTGCATTGAGTGGATATCTAGCTCACTCGTTGCCGCCGACGCTTAGTTCAAGGCGATAAATTAAGCGTTACTCTGCTTTCAGGCCATCAGCCGATACAGCTTTAACGCCTTTGATTTTCTTGGTGATGTTCACTGCGGTGGTTTTCTGTGCATCGGTCACTGCGACAGTCGACGACAGGGAAACAACACCTTTGTTGGTTTCGACTTTAATGTCGGTACCAGGAATACCTTTTTCGGTAACCAGATCAGCTTTCACTTTGGTAGTGATCCAGGTATCGGAAGTAGCGCCTTTGCGTCAGAAGCAGCAGCCTTGGTTTTATCAACGTTGTCAGCTTTGTATGCGCCACCTGCATGCAGGCTGTCCGCGGACACTGCAGTCACACCCTTGATTTTCTTGGTGATCGCTACAGCAGTTGCTTTTGCGATTCGGAAATCTCTACGTCAGACGACAGGGTTACTACACCTTTGTTGGTCTCAACCTTGATGTCCGAACCTGGAATGCCTTTTTCGGTCAGCAGGTCAGCTTTGACTTTGGTGGTGATCCACGTGTCAGAGGTGGACTCTTTGGCTTTAGTCACTTCACCAGCGGCCAGGGTCATCGGCGCTTGGGAAGTTTGAGCAAAGGCAACGTTAGCCCCCATAGCCAGGGTCAGAGCGGTAGCAGTAGCGAGAGCGAACTTCTTCATACGAGTAACTCCTGTTTTATTAAAAGTCTGCAGTGTGTGTACCTAGATGCTGCAGCGTTAACAGGGATATTGCAGGCGCTGTGCCAAGTTTTAAAACCACTTAAAACACTTATAAATCAACAACTTATAAAATTCATAGATTTTCGAAATCGTGCAACTTGCATGAAGCCGATCGTGCCTGCATGCAAGTTGCGGTTTTTGCCTGCAGGTAAACGGCTGATTTGGCTTCACTTTCAAGCGCCCATAAAAAAGGACTCCGAAGAGTCCTTTCTACAGCTTGAAGCCCGGAGTACTTAAACGCCCGAAGCCTTGGCTGCTGCTACGTCCTTGATGGACAGCTTGATACGGCCGCGGTTATCCACGTCCAGTACCAACACTTCCACTTCCTGGCCTTCTTTCAGAATGTCGGTCACTTTCTCAACGCGAGCGTCGCTCAGCATGGAGATGTGAACCAGACCGTCTTTGCCCGGCAGGATGTTGACGAATGCGCCGAAGTCGACGATGCGCTCAACTTTACCCACGTAGATCTTGCCGATCTCGGCCTCAGCGGTAATACCCAGGACGCGCTGGCGTGCAGCTTCAGCCGCTTCCTTGGTTTCGCCGAAGATCTTGATCGAGCCGTCGTCTTCGATGTCGATCGAAGCCTTGGTTTCTTCACAGATCGCACGGATGGTCGCGCCGCCTTTACCGATAACATCACGGATTTTGTCGGTGTCGATTTTCATCGCGATCATGGTCGGAGCATTTTCCGACAGTTCAGTACGGGACTGACCAATGATCTGGTTCATCTGACCGAGGATGTTCAGGCGCGCTTCCAGGGCTTGGCCCAGAGCGATTTCCATGATCTCTTCGGTGATGCCCTTGATCTTGATGTCCATCTGCAGCGCGGTAACACCTTTAGCGGTACCAGCTACTTTGAAGTCCATGTCGCCCAGGTGGTCTTCGTCACCCAGGATGTCGGTCAGGATGGCGAACTTCTCGCCTTCTTTAACCAGGCCCATGGCGATACCAGCAACCGGCGCCTTCATCGGCACACCAGCGTCCATCAGCGCCAGGGAGGCACCGCAAACGGAAGCCATGGAGCTGGAACCGTTGGACTCGGTGATTTCCGAAACAACACGGATGGTGTACGGGAACACGTCCGCAGCAGGCAGCATGGCCTGTACCGAACGACGCGCCAGACGGCCGTGACCGATTTCGCGACGACCAGCGCCACCCATGCGACCACACTCACCTACCGAGAACGGAGGGAAGTTGTAGTGCAGCATGAACGGGTCTTTTTCTCGCCTTCCAGGGTGTCCAGCAGCTGTGCGTCACGGGCGGTGCCCAGAGTCGCGACTACCAGGGCCTGGGTTTCACCACGGGTGAACAGGGCCGAACCGTGAGTCTTCGGCAGAACGCCGACTTCGATGTTCAGCGGACGTACGGTGCGGGTGTCGCGACCGTCGATACGTGGTTTGCCGTTTACGATGTTTTCGCGAACGGTGCGGTATTCGATTTCACCGAAAGCAGCTTTGACTTCGCTGGAAGAAGGCTGGCCTTCTTCACCGGACAGCTTGGCCACAACCTGGTCCTTCAGCTCGCCCAGGCGAGCGTAACGGTCGGCCTTGACGGTGATGGTGTAGGCGTCGGAGATGGCAGCGCCGAACTCGGAGCGGATAGCGCCCAGCAGTTCAGTGGCTTCGGCTTGTGGAGCCCAGGTCCAGGTTGGCTTGGCAGCTTCGGCAGCCAGCTCGGTAACAGCCTTGATGACAGCCTGGAACTCGTCATGGGCGAACAGTACGGCGCCCAGCATCTGGTCTTCGGTCAGCTCTTTGGCTTCCGATTCAACCATCAGAACGGCTTCCGAAGTACCGGCAACGACCATGTCCAGGCTCGATGCTTTCAGTTGCTCGTAAGTCGGGTTCAGCAGGTAGCCGGTGCTTTCGTGGAAAGCAACGCGAGCTGCGCCGATCGGGCCATCGAAAGGGATGCCGGAGATAGCCAGGGCAGCCGAGGTACCGATCATCGCAGCGATGTCCGGATCGGTCTTCTTGCTGGTGGAAACGACGGTGCAGACAACCTGCACTTCGTTCATGAAGCCTTCTGGGAACAGCGGACGGATCGGACGGTCGATCAGTCGGGAAGTCAGGGTTTCTTTCTCGGAAGGACGGCCTTCGCGCTTGAAGAAACCGCCAGGGATCTTACCGGCAGCGTAAGTTTTTTCCTGGTAGTGAACGGAAAGAGGGAAGAAGCCTTTGCTTGGGTCAGCGGTCTTGGCGCCAACAACGGTTACCAATACGGTAACGTCATCGTCAACGGTAACCAGCACTGCGCCGGAGGCTTGACGGGCGATACGGCCTGTCTCGAGGGTAACGGTCGACTGACCGAACTGGAATTTTTTGATAACCGGGTTCACGGTGTCCTACCTTCTTTGTGGCTCTTGGGGGAACTTGTCTTCTTGCGAAATTCTTGGGCAATGTCGGGAATCGGCCCGAGCCTGGTCCAGGGTAAAACGTGTATCCAGATAAAACTTGAGGCTGGGGAGCCTACCATGGGCCAGCGGGAATCCCACTGGCACACGGCAGACAACCAACCTCTAGCGCAATCGCTTATTAGCGACGCAGACCCAGGCGAGCGATCAGCGAGCTGTAACGGCTCACGTCCTTGCCCTTCAGGTAGTCCAGCAGCTTACGACGCTGGTTTACCATGCGGATCAGACCACGACGGGAGTGGTGGTCTTTACCGTTGGCCTTGAAGTGACCTTGCAGCTTGTTGATGTTGTGGGTCAGCAGTGCAACTTGCACTTCTGGCGAACCAGTGTCACCAACAGCTTGCTGATAGTCAGCTACGATTTGTGCTTTTTCTTGAACGTCGAGAGCCATGAGGCAATCCTTTTTTCCGGAAACCACCCAAAGGGCAGTTTCAACAGGCCAGGGACAAATCCCTGTATCTAAAAATGAGTAGTGACCGTGCCTGTTAACAGCCACCCTCGTTCGGTCATTCTGACCGAATCAGTCGACGCGGCGCGATGCGCCCGTCTTCGCTCACTTCACCAATACCGATGAAGCGACCGTTGTGATCTTGTACGCGCACCATGCCGAACTTCGGTGCATCCGGGGCACGTACCGGCTGGCCGTTAAGCCAGTAGAACGCGCTGTGCTCCGAGAAGTGCAGCAATGGCCAATCCAGCAAACCGCTGTCCGACGGCATCAGGAAGCGATCAACTGCTTCGTTGCCGCCCTCGGCGTGTACCGCTTCCAGCTCTTCCAGCGTAACCGTCTGGGCCAGGGTGAAAGGGCCGGCCTGTGTGCGTCGCAGTTCTGCAACGTACGCCCCGCAACCGAGCTGTTCACCAATATCTTCCACCAGGGTACGGATATAGGTGCCTTTGCTGCAGTCCACGGCCAAGCGAGCGGTGTCGCCTTCACAGGCGAGCAATTCCAAGCGCGCAATAGTAACAGAACGCGGTTCACGCTCCACTACTTCGCCCGCACGTGCCAGCTTGTAAAGAGGCTGTCCATCACGCTTGAGCGCCGAGTACATCGGCGGTATCTGACTGATTTCACCGCGAAAACCGGGTAAAGCAGCTTCGATATCAGCACGACCAACGGTCACGTCGCGAACCTGCAAAACATCACCTTCGGCGTCTGCCGTGGTGGTGGTCTTGCCCAATTGCATCAGGGTTTCGTAACCCTTGTCAGAATCGAGCAGGTATTGCGAAAACTTGGTGGCCTCACCAAAGCACAGCGGCAATACGCCGGTGGCCAGGGGATCAAGGCTGCCAGTGTGCCCGGCCTTCTCGGCATTGAGCAGCCAGCGGACCTTCTGCAACGCGGCATTGGAGGTAAAGCCAATGGGCTTATCGAGCAGAATGATGCCGCTGACGTTGCGACGGATACGTTTGACCTGAGCCACCGCTTACTCCTTGGCGTCTTCAGGTGTGGACGGGTGCTGGCTGTCCTCAGCCACGGCGCGCTCGATCAGGGCCGACAGGTGCGCACCACGCACGACGCTTTCGTCGTAGTGGAAGTGCAACTGAGGAACGCTGCGCAGCTTCATTTCACGGGCCAACTGCATGCGCAGGAAGCCAGCTGCCGAGTTGAGCACCTTGATGCTTTGCGCGATTTCTTCGCTGCTGTCCTGCCCCATCACGGTGATGAAGATCTTGGCGTGACCTACGTCACGGCTCACTTCTACGGCGGTGATGGTGACCAGGCCAACGCGCGGGTCTTTGACTTCGCGACGGATCAGTTGGGCCAGCTCGCGCTGCATCTGATCGCCGATACGTTGGGTACGGCTGTATTCTTTTGCCATGTCTTGTTACCTGTTACTGCCACACGGTGAAACCCGTGGGGTCTGGCAAACGCCCGGCCTGACAAAAGCCAGACCGGGCGTTGCGTTTAGAGTCCGTACGCTGCGCGGGGCATTTGCATGCCCACACGCCGCGTGGCTCCGGAAGTGCGCGAGTTAGAGGCTGCGAGCAACCTGAACCTTCTCGAAGACTTCGATCTTGTCGCCAACCTTGACGTCGTTGTAGCTCTTGACGCCGATACCGCACTCCATGCCGGCACGTACTTCGGAAGCGTCATCCTTGAAGCGGCGCAGGGATTCCAGCTCGCCTTCGAAGATAACGATGTCTTCACGCAGTACACGGATTGGACGGTTACGGTACACGGTGCCTTCGACAACCATGCAGCCGGCGATCGCGCCGAATTTCGGCGAGCGGAACACGTCACGCACCTCGGCGATACCCAGGATGTTCTCCCGGACGTCGCTGCCAAGCATGCCGGTGAGGGCTTTCTTGACGTCTTCGATGATGTCGTAGATGACGTTGTAGTAACGCATGTCCAGGCCTTCCTGCTCGACGATCTTGCGAGCGCCAGCATCGGCACGCACGTTGAAGCCGAACAGTACAGCGTTGGAAGCCAGTGCCAGGTTGGCGTCGGACTCGGTGATACCACCGACACCGCCACCGACAACGCGCACTTGCACTTCGTCGTTACCCAGGCCGTTCAAGGCGCCGTTCAACGCTTCGAGGGAACCACGTACGTCAGATTTGAGGACGATGTTAAGCGTCTTCTTCTCTTCCTGGCCCATGTTCTCGAAGATGTTTTCCAGCTTGCCTGCGTGAGCACGGGCCAGTTTGACTTCACGGAACTTGCCTTGACGGAACAGAGCCACTTCACGGGCTTTCTTCTCGTCGGCCACAACGCTCATCTCGTCGCCAGCGTCCGGAGTACCGTCCAGGCCGAGGATCTCGACCGGGATAGCAGGACCTGCTTCCTTGATTGGCTTGCCGTTCTCGTCGAGCATGGCACGTACACGGCCGTAGTTGGAACCGACCAGTACCATGTCGCCTTGGCGCAGGGTACCGTCTTGAACCAGAACGGTCGCAACCGGGCCACGGCCCTTGTCGAGGCGGGACTCAACCACAACACCACGGCCTGGAGCCGATGGAGTGGCAGTCAGTTCCAGCACTTCGGCTTGCAACAGAACGGCTTCGAGCAGTTCGTCAACGCCGGTACCCATCTTCGCCGAGACCGGTACGAATGGAGTGTCGCCACCCCATTCTTCGGATGTCACGCCGTGGACCGACAGTTCGCTACGGATACGATCGAGATCGGCGCCCGGCTTGTCGATTTTGTTCACAGCAACGACCAACGGAACGCCAGCTGCCTTGGCATGCTGAACGGCTTCGATGGTTTGTGGCATCACGCCGTCGTCGGCTGCAACCACCAGGATCACGATGTCGGTCGCCTTGGCACCACGGGCACGCATCGCGGTAAACGCGGCGTGACCTGGGGTGTCGAGGAACGTCACCATGCCACGGTCGGTTTCAACGTGGTACGCACCGATGTGCTGGTGATACCGCCGGCTTCGCCAGCAGCAACCTTGGCACGACGGATGTAGTCGAGCAGGGAAGTTTTACCGTGGTCAACGTGGCCCATTACGGTCACAACCGGCGCACGGGAAACCGCCTCACCTTCAAACTTCAGGGACTCGGCCAGGGAATCTTCCAGGGCGGTGTCGCTGACCAGGGTCACTTTGTGGCCCAGCTCTTCAGCAACCAGTTGGGCAGTTTCCTGATCCAATACCTGGTTGATGGTGGCTGGAGTACCCAGCTTGAACATGAACTTGATGATTTCAGCAGCCTTGACCGACATCTGCTGGGCGAGATCGCCAACAGTGATGGTCTCGCCGATCTTCACTTCGCGCACAACAGGGCCGGTTGGGCTCTGGAAACCGTGGGCGTTGCGTTTTTTCAGCTTGGCCTTGCCACGACCACCACGACGGAAGCCATCGCTTTCTTCGTCGGTAGTACGTGGGGCAACGCGTGGAGCAGGCGCTTTCTCTTTAACCGAGGCACGATGCGGAGCGTTTTTGCGCTCACCATCGCCACCACCGCCGCGACGATTGTTATCGTCAGCACGTGGCTTGTCTGGGCGACGAGGTTCGTCACGCTTGCGAGCATCGGCAGCAGGAGCAGGTGCGGCGGCAACCGGAGCGGCCTCACGCACAGCTTCAACCGGCGCGCTAGGCGCGGCAACTGCTTCAGTGGCAGCAGGTTGCGCAGCAGCAGGCTGGCGACGCGCTTCTTCTTCGGCGCGACGCTTGGCTTCTTCTTCAGCCTTCTGACGAGCGGCATTTTCTACTGCGCGACGTTCTTCAAGTTCGCGTTTGCGCTCGGCTTCGATTTCTTCCGGGCTGCGCTGTACGAAGACTTTCTTCTTGCGTACTTCAACGCTAATGCTCTTGCTACCAGCAACACGCAGGGTGCTGGTGGTTTTGCGCTGCAATGTAATCTTGCGCGGTTCTTCCACTTTCGCCTTGTGGCTGCTCTTCAAGTGAGTCAGCAAAGACTGCTTCTCACTATCGCTCACACCTTCATCGGCGGCGGTGTGCGGCAGACCTGCCTCACGCATCTGCTGCAACAGGCGCTCTACCGGTGTTTTGACCTCATCGGCCAGTTGTTTCACCGTGACTTGCGTCATGCACTTCTCTCCTCAGGCCGCGCCTAGTTACTCGAACCAATGGGCTCGGGCGGCCATGATCAACTTGCCGGCACGATCATCGTCAATGCCGTCGATGTCGAGCAGATCGTCAATAGACTGCTCGGCCAGGTCTTCGCGGGTAATTACGCCGCGCACCGCCAGTTCCATCGCCAAATCCTTGTCCATACCCTCAAGCGAGAGCAGGTCTTCGGCCGGATGGGCGTCTGCCAGCTTTTCCTCAGTAGCGATGGCTTTAGTCAACAAACGATCCTTGGCCCGAGCGCGAAGCTCGTTGACGGTGTCTTCGTCAAAGCCGTCGATGTTGAGCATTTCTTCCAACGGTACGTAGGCAATCTCTTCCAGACTGGTGAAGCCTTCATCTACCAGCACCTGTGCCAGGTCTTCGTCGACTTCCAGCTCGTCGATGAAGTTGCGCAGGATGTCACCGGTTTCAGCTTGCTGCTTAGCCTGGATGTCCGATTCGGTCATCACGTTCAGGGTCCAACCGGTCAGTTGGCTGGCCAGACGCACGTTCTGACCACCACGACCAATGGCCTGAGCCAGATTGTCTGCGCCAACGGCGATGTCCATAGCATGGGCATCTTCGTCAACGATAATTGCCGCCACTTCAGCCGGCGACATGGCGTTGATCACGAACTGCGCCGGGTTATCGTCCCACAGGACGATGTCGACACGCTCACCGCCCAACTCACCCGACACTGCCTGGACGCGCGAACCGCGCATACCGATGCAAGCGCCTTGCGGGTCGATGCGTTTGTCCTTGGAGCGGACCGCAATCTTGGCGCGCGAACCCGGGTCGCGGGACGCAGCCATGACTTCGATCAGGCCTTCGGCGATTTCCGGCACTTCAATACGGAACAGCTCGATCAGCATTTCCGGCGCGGTACGCGACAGGATCAGCTGAGGGCCTCGGTTCTCGGTGCGGATTTCCTTGAGCAGCGCACGCAGACGCACGCCGACACGGAAGGTTTCGCGGGAAATGATGTCTTCACGGGCCAGCAACGCTTCAGCGTTGTTGCCCAGGTCAACAATCACGTTATCGCGGGTAACTTTTTTCACGGTGCCGGAGATGATTTCACCCAGGCGCTCGCGGTAAGCGTCAACGACTTGAGCGCGCTCGGCTTCGCGAACCTTCTGCACGATGACCTGCTTGGCGGTCTGTGCAGCAATACGGCCGAACTCGATCGACTCGATCTTTTCTTCGACGACATCACCGACCTTGGCACCAGGGTGCGTTTGCGCAACCTTGCTTGGCCAGGTTTCGATGGCCGGATCATCAAGATCGGCTTCTTCGACGACCGTCCAGCGACGGAAAGTCTCATAGGCACCGGTGTGGCGGTTGATTTCCACACGCAGATCAACTTCGTCTTCAAAACGCTTTTTTGGTAGCAGTGGCCAGAGCCAGCTCCAACGCTTCAAAAATCACGTTTGCCGGTACGCCCTTTTCATTGGATACCGACTCAACAACCAGCAGTACTTCTTTGCTCATCGTACGCCTCGCCTTTCGCAAGCCATTGGATCCGCGGGATCCGCGTCTCAGTCAAAACTGGGAATAATGTTGGCCTTGTCGATCATATCGATCGGCAACAGGAATTCATGGTCTTCTACCTGCACCACGACGTCCTGTTCTTCTACACCGCGCAGAAGGCCCTGAAAGTTGCGTCGCCCTTCAAAGGGAGATCGCAGCTTGATCTTCACTTGTTCACCGGCAAATTTTGCAAACTGATCAATAGTGAACAGTGGGCGTTCCATGCCTGGCGAGGAAACTTCGAGGGTGTATTCAACGGAGATCGGATCTTCAACATCCAAGACACCGCTGATCTGGCGGCTGACAATGGCACAGTCGTCCACCAGCACACCGCCCTCTTTATCGATATAAACGCGCAACATTGAGTGGCGACCTTGAGCCGAAAACTCAATACCCCAGCATTCATAGCCTAGGGCCACGACCACCGGGGCCAGCAAGGCCTGCAACTCTTCTAGCTTGCTCGACACCTGAACCCCCCTCGTGCATGTATGTGCATGCTGTGCAAAATAAAAAAATGGGCGAAACGCCCATCCTTGAAAACGCCGTCGAACAGCGGCGTTGAAAGTGTCCAGCTAACAAAAAGCCCCTTAAAAGGGGCTCCGCTAAACTGGTTGCGGGGGCCGGATTTGAACCGACGACCTTCGGGTTATGAGCCCGACGAGCTACCAGACTGCTCCACCCCGCGACAAAGCTGGGGCGGAAGTATACGACCGATCCCTTACAGGGTCAATGTAACCTTCCACCTACAAGAAAGCCCGCAACAGCGGGCTCTCCTGATAATTGGTACCGAGAAGGGGACTCGAACCCCTACACCCTATGGGCACAACCACCTCAAGGTTGCGTGTCTACCAATTCCACCACCTCGGCAATACAGCGTTTAAAACCCTTCTTACTTTTGCTCTTGAGCTGGAGGTACGTCAGTCGCTGGAGTAGCCGACTTTTGCTCTTGAAGCACCGGGACATCATCAGAAGCCGGTTTTGCTTTTGGTACTTCCAACACTGCTGGGTTTGGCAAACCTACTTGAGTCAGCACATGAGCCTTCTCTTTAGCAAAGTAACCTAACCCCAAGCTGGTTATGAAGAAACCGGCGGCAAGTATAGCAGTAAACTTACTAAGAAAGGTAGAGGAACCTTGGCTTCCGAACACAGTATTTGAAGCACCTGCACCGAAAGACGCACCAGCATCCGCACCTTTACCCTGTTGCAACAAAACCAGGGCAACTACGCCCAGGGCAGCCAACAGATGAAAAACGACTACGACTGTTTCCAGCATTTTTTCAGTTTCCCGCGGCGCGACAGATCGCACCGAACTCATCTGCATTCAGGGAAGCTCCACCAATGAGCCCCCCATCGATATCCGGCATGCCGAACAGTTCGACCGCATTGGCCGCCTTCACGCTGCCGCCGTATAGAAGACGCACACCTTGTGCGACTTCAGAATTCTCTGCCGCCAACTGAGCGCGGATGGCTGCGTGCACATCCTGCGCCTGTTGCGGTGTAGCAGTCAGCCCGGTGCCAATGGCCCAGACCGGCTCGTAAGCAATTACTGCCTTTGCAAACGCACCAACACCCAGCTCCTCGATGATGCTGCCCAGCTGACGCGAGACAACTTCTAGAGTTTTGCCTGATTCACGCTGCTCAAGGGTCTCCCCTATGCACAACACTGGAATCAAGCCGCAAGCCTGTGCCGCTGCGAACTTGCGATTGAGTGTCCCATCACGCTCGCCCATCATCTGACGACGCTCGGAGTGCCCGACAAGCACATAGGAACAACCCGCATCAACCAGCTGACTCGGCGCAACCTCACCGGTCAACGCACCTTGCATGGCTTCCACCGCAGAATTCTGCGCGCCGACCTGAATCGACTTACCCTTCAAGCCATCAACCACTTGGGTGATATGCAAGCAAGGCGGGAAAACCGCGATATCAACACCGTTAGGCAAGGCCAAGTGACGAAGGCCATTGATCAGCTCAGCGACACTGGCGCGGGTACCGTGCATCTTCCAGTTACCAGCTACCATAGTGCGACGCATGCTGTACCTCGTCGGTCAAAGTGGGCGCAGATGTTACCCAACCACATCATCACTGGCAAGCCGAATTCAGGCGCAAATTTCAGTTACCAGTTTTGCCAGGTCTTCGGCATGGCCGCGAACCTGCACTTCGTCTTCACCTTCGACCATGACGCGCACCAAAGGCTCTGTGCCGGACTTGCGCAATAGCACTCGCCCACGCCCAGCCATGGCAAGGGTCACGCGCTCGCACGCTTCCTTGACAGCAGGATGATCGATTGGGTTTTCGCCGCCAGCGAAGCGTACGTTGAGCAGCACTTGAGGACATTTGCGCAACGCTTGGCGCGCCTGAGCCAAACTCTCGCCGCGAGTCCGAAGCGCCATCAGCACCTGCAGCGCCGCAATAATCGCGTCACCGGTAGTGGTGTGCTGGAAGCAGACTACATGCCCGGAGTTTTCACCACCCACCAGCCAGTTGCGCTCAAGCAGCTCTGCGATGACATAGCGGTCACCCACGTTCGCCCGCACAAAGGGAATCCCCAAGTCCGCCAGGGCGAGCTCCAAGCCCAGATTACTCATCAGGGTCCCGACGACACCGCCCTGCAGCTTGTTACGCTCATGCATGTCACGAGCAATAATGAACAGCAGCTCATCACCGTCGACAATCGCGCCCGTCTGGTCAACCATCAACACGCGGTCGCCGTCACCATCGAACGCGATACCCAGATCAGCATGCTCGGCCAACACAGCCGCCTGCAATTGCTCCATATGGGTCGAGCCGCAGTTTTCGTTGATGTTCAAACCATCTGGCTGGGCCGACAAGACCGTCACCTGTGCGCCCAACTCCTTGAACACGCTCGGCGCCACCTTGTAGGTCGCGCCGTGGGCGCAGTCGACTACAAGCTTCAAGCCCGCAAAACTGGTGCTGCTCGGCACGCTGCTCTTGCAGAACTCGATGTACCGACCCGAAGCATCGTTGATGCGCGACACTTTGCCGAGCTTGCTGGAGTCCACGACAGTCATCGGCGCGTCCAACAATTCCTCGATCATCAGTTCGATCTCGTCAGGCAACTTGGTGCCTTGGCCAGAGAAGAACTTGATACCGTTATCATCATGAGGATTGTGCGACGCACTGATCACAATGCCCGCCTCAGCGTGAAAGGTACGTGTCAGGTAAGCGATCGCTGGGGTTGGCATCGGCCCCAACAGCATCACGTCAGCACCGGCAGCAGACAGACCAGCCTCCAATGCAGACTCGAACATATAACCCGAAATGCGCGTGTCTTTCCCCACCAGGATGCGGCAGGCGCCCATGCTACGGAACGCCATACCTGCCGCCCAACCCAGCTTGAGCATAAAATCAGGAGTAATCGGAAATTCGCCGACCCGACCACGGATTCCGTCGGTGCCAAAGTATTTTTTAGTCATAAGCGCTCCATCATTCTTATTGGGCTGATTCTACGGCGGCGATCATGCGCACCACATCCACGGTCTCGGCAACATCATGTACACGCAAGATACGCGCACCCTTGGTCACCGCAAGCGCTGCAAGCGCGAGACCACCATACAGCCGCTCACCCACCGGACGATTCAAGGCCAGCCCTATCATGCTCTTGCGCGAAACCCCGACCAATAACGGCCGACCCAGGGCATGCAGGGATTCCATGTGTTTGAACAGACTCAAATTGTGCTGCAATGTCTTCGCGAAGCCAAACCCAGGATCGAGAATGATTTTCTCGGGAGCAATTCCCACCCGGGCACACTGAGCAACTCGCTCGGCAAGAAACCCGCTCACATCACCCAGTAGATCGTCGTAGTGCGGACTGTCCTGCATATTCCCGGGCTCCCCCAGCATATGCATCAGACAAACCGGCAAGCCTGTAGCGGCAGCAGCGTCCAGGGCACCATCACGCTGCAATGAGCGCACATCGTTGATCAAACCCGCGCCCAGGCGCGCCGTTTCGCGCATCACTGAGGGCGTCGAAGTATCCACCGAAATGATCACATCCAACTCACGGGCAATGCGCTCGACAATCGGGGCAACCCGCTCAAGCTCCTCCAGAGGAGAAACCACGCGCGCACCCGGCCGGGTGGACTCGCCACCCACATCAATCAAGGTTGCGCCCGCCAGCACCATAGCCTCGGCATGACGCAGCGCAGCATCAAGCTGAGCGAAGCGGCCGCCATCGGAAAAGGAGTCGGGGGTTACGTTGAGAATACCCATGACATGCGTATGGGCCAAATCAAGAACCCGGTTGCCGCAAGGCAACCGGGTTGAGGACGACACAGAAGTCATTTCAAACCTTAGTGGTCAGCCGCCGGACCGCCGATCGGGGTTTCAGGGCGTTCATTCTGAACCACTGGTGGAGTGCCAGAGGTACCCGAACCGCCTTCCCAATCGCGAGGCTCGCGAGGCGCGCGACCAGCCATGATGTCGTCGATCTGATCGGCATCAATGGTCTCGTACTTCATCAGCGCGTCAGCCATCGCATCCAGCTTGTCGCGATTGTCGGTCAGGATCTGCTTGGCTGTGCCGTAGCACTGATCAATGATGCTGCGCACTTCGGAGTCGATCAGCTTGGCTGTCTCACCGGAGAAGCTAGCACTTTGACCACCACCGCCACGACCCAGGAATACTTCACCCTCTTCCTCGGCGTACATCAACGGACCCAGTTTTTCCGACAAGCCCCATTTCGTCACCATGTTCCGTGCAATCTGGCTGGCACGCATGATGTCGTTGGAAGCGCCGGTGGTCACACCGTCAAAGCCCAGGGTCATTTCCTCGGCAATCCGACCACCGTACAGCGAGCAAATCTGACTGATCAACGCACGCTTGGAGAGGCTGTAACGATCCTCTTCAGGCAGGAACATAGTGACACCCAACGCCCGACCACGAGGAATGATCGAAACCTTGTAGACCGGGTCATGCTCAGGCACAACACGACCAACAATGGCATGACCCGCTTCGTGATAAGCGGTGTTCTGCTTTTCTTTCTCGGACATGACCATGGACTTGCGCTCGGCGCCCATCATGATCTTGTCTTTTGCCAATTCGAACTCTTTCATTTCAACGATGCGCTTGCCGGTACGGGCTGCAAACAGCGAGGCCTCGTTCACCAGGTTAGCCAGGTCAGCACCGGAGAAGCCTGGCGTACCACGAGCGATCACGGCAGGAGCCACGTCATCACCCATTGGTACTTTGCGCATGTGTACTTTCAGGATCTGTTCACGACCACGGATATCCGGCAGGCCAACCACGACCTGGCGGTCGAAACGGCCTGGACGCAGCAACGCAGGGTCCAATACGTCCGGACGGTTGGTTGCAGCGATGACGATGATACCGTCGTTCATTTCGAAGCCGTCCATCTCAACCAGCAATTGGTTGAGGGTCTGCTCACGCTCATCATGACCGCCGCCCATGCCGGCGCCACGATGGCGACCAACAGCGTCGATTTCATCGATGAAGATGATGCATGGCGCGTGCTTCTTGGCCTGCTCAAACATGTCGCGGACACGGCTGGCGCCCACGCCGACGAACATCTCGACGAAGTCAGAGCCGGAAATGGTGAAGAACGGCACCTTGGCTTCGCCAGCAATCGCCTTGGCCAGCAAGGTTTTACCGGTACCAGGAGGACCGACCATCAATACGCCGCGTGGAATGCGGCCACCCAGGCGCTGGAACTTGCCTGGGTCGCGCAGGAATTCGACCAACTCGCCAACTTCTTCCTTCGCTTCATCGCAGCCTGCGACGTCAGCCAAGGTGGTCTTCACCTGATCTTCCGAAAGCAGGCGCGCCTTGCTCTTGCCGAAACTCATCGGCCCACCCTTGCCTCCCGCACCGCCTTGCATCTGGCGCATGAAGAACATGAACACGGCAATAATCACCAGGATCGGGAAGCTGGCTACCAGCAACTGGGTCCAGATGCTTTGCTGCTCGGGTTGCTTGCCTTCGACAACCACGTGGTTATCCACCAGGTCGCCGATCAGGCCATTGTCCTGAATTGCCGGACGAATGGTCTTGAAGCTGTCGCCATCGTTGCGTTTGCCGGTGATCACATAGCCATCAACCGCTACGCGCTCGACCTTGCCATCCTTAACTTGCTGGATGAAGTCGGAATAGTTGAGGGTCTGCGGCTCGTTAGGGCTGGAGAAGTTGTTCATCACCGTCACCAGAACAGCCGCGATGATCAACCACAGGATCAGATTCTTTGCCATATCGTTCAATTAACTACCCTCTGAAGCAAGCTCCGCTACTGGCGCGCGCTTCGCATGATATTCACCGGCCTAACTTACTACATTACCTACAACTCTGGCAGGCGCCGTCTGTAACCCTTTGTGAAACTTTGACTACACAATATTCGTAAAGCTTCGTGACGAAAGCGATATAAAAAACCTATCGACTCCCTTCAAACCTTCAAAGACGCTCATCACTGGCAGCGCCTTCGATGCCGCGGAACCCCCGCGCCAACAGATATTGCTCGCGAGACCGGTCCCGGGAAGAGTCCGGTTTGCGCATCTGCACCTTATCGAACAGCTTGCGGATGTTCTTGTGGTACTCGTCGAAGCCTTCACCCTGGAAGACCTTGACCAGGAAATCACCACCCGGACGCAATACCCGCCCCGCCAGATCCAATGCCAATTCGCACAGGAACATGGCTCGCGGCATATCAACAGCCGGTAATCCACTCATATTGGGGGCCATGTCGGAAATCACAAGGTCTACCTGCGAATTTCCCACAGCTTCCAGGATCTCTGCCAATACGGCGTCCTGGGTAAAGTCACCGTGCACAAAGGTCACGTCCGGGATGCTGTCCATCTCAAGGATGTCAGAGGCGATCAAACGACCTTGCCCACCAATCAGACGACTGGCCACTTGGGACCAGCCACCCGGGGCGGCGCCCAGGTCAATCACACTCATGCCAGGGCGAAACAATTTGTCCTTGTCCTGAAGCTCCAGCAATTTGTAGCTGGCACGGGAACGGTAACCGTCCTTCTGCGCCTTTTTGACGTAAGGATCGTTGAAATGCTCTTGCAGCCACTTAAGACTAGTTTTGGAACGGGCCACGGGCCACCTCGAAAAATAAAACGGGTCGTGATTAACTGGGCGGTCCCGGACTCGCTCGGGTAAACTGGCCGCCGCTTTTTACAAGATCAGACGCAGGGGTCAGATTATGCCGCTCACTCAAGAGCAGAAGAAACAGTACAAATCCATTGGCCACCATCTGAAACCAGTTCTGATTGTGGCAGACAACGGTTTGACTGAGGGTGTGTTAGCCGAATTCGAACGCGCACTGAACGATCACGAACTGATCAAGATCAAGGTCAACATCCTCGACCGCGAAGCACGCCTGGCTGCCATTGCAGAACTGTGCAAGGTTGGCAAAGCAGACCTGGTCCAGGTCATCGGCAAGATGGCGCTGCTGTATCGCAAGAACTTCAGCGTCAACAAGCAACTGTCGAACGTTCATCGTTTCAAATGATTCAAAGGGTCACGGGCGTGCTTCGCGCGCCCTGCCACTCATCCTGGTGCTGGCTGCATAACCAACACCAAGCCGGAGAACCCTAGCACAAGATAGCTGAATAACTGCCAGCGCAACGCTTCCGGCAGCCAGACATGCACAATGCAATACATTGCACACGCATACAGCGCCATCAACAGCAGTTGCCCGCGAATATCCCGCCACAAACTTCCCAAGCCTTCAGCCTTGACCAGCACCAACGCCTGGACCATCACGCACGCCGCCGCAAAACCCACCAGCAACGCACTCAGTAATCCGTCGATCTCATCGATCAGCAACGGTGCCAGGCCAATCAGGCCCAGCGCCGGTAAAACACCAATGTGCAGCAACCACAGGCCACCCACCCAAAGCATCTGGGAGAGCTGCCAAAGCATGGCGCCCGCACGTAGCGGGCGCCGCCTTTCAGACGTGACGAACTTCGACAATCTCGTACTCGATCACGCCACCAGGCGTTTTCACGGCCACAACATCACCCTCTTCCTTGGCAATCAAGGCGCGGGCGAGCGGCGAACCAACAGAGATCTTGCCGAGTTTGAAGTCAGCCTCGTCCTCACCAACGATGTGGTAGACCACACTTTCGTCAGTCTCGACGTTGGCGATTTCCACGGTAGTGCCGAAAATCACCTTGCCGGTCTTCGGAATGGTCGTGACGTCGATGACCACCGAGTTCTGCAGGCGGCCTTCGATATCACGAATGCGCGCCTCGACCATACCCTGCTGCTCACGAGCAGCGTGGTATTCGGCGTTCTCCTTCAAGTCACCCAACTCGCGGGCCGTACCGATGTCCTGGCTCAGCTTCGGACGGACGACCTTGGTCAGATGGGCGTGCTCTCTTCCAGGGCCTTGAAGCCCTGGACGGTCATTGGGTATTTGGTCATGCCTTCAATCCTGCGTGTAGATCTTGCAAGCGACGCACGGTCTTTTCCGGACCGAACTTGAGCGCTTCGCAGATGGCTTCGCCAGCAGCAATGGTGGTGGTGCAGTAAATCTTGTGCTGCAAGGCGTTACGACGAATGGAGTAGGAATCCGCGATCGACTGGCGACCTTCGGTGGTGTTGATGATCAGCGTGACTTCGTCATTCTTGATCATGTCGACCACGTGCGGACGGCCTTCCGTCACCTTGTTCACGCGACGCACTTTCAGGCCGGCAGCTTCGATCAGCTTGGCGGTCCCGGCGGTGGCCACGACTTCGAAGCCCAAGTTGATCAGATCACGGGCTACGCCTGCAACCAGTGGCTTGTCGTCATCGCGCACGCTGATGAACGCAGTACCGCCGGTCGGCAGCACTTCGCTTGCACCCATCTGGGCCTTGGCGAACGCTTCACCAAAGGTATCGCCCACGCCCATGACTTCACCGGTGGACTTCATCTCTGGGCCCAGGATCGGGTCCACGCCAGGGAATTTGGCGAATGGGAACACCGCCTCTTTCACGCTGTAGAAGTTCGGAATGATTTCCTTGGTGAAGCCGATTTCTTTCAAGGTCTTACCGGCCATCACGCGGGCAGCGATCATGGCCAGGGAGACACCGATGCACTTGGAAACAAACGGCACGGTACGCGAAGCACGTGGGTTCACTTCGATGACGTAGATGTCTTCGCCCTGCAGCGCCAACTGCACGTTCATCAGGCCGACAACCCCCAACTCCAGGGCCATTTTCTTGACCTGCTCACGCATCTCGTCCTGGATGTGTGCCGGCAGCGAGTAAGGCGGCAGCGAGCAAGCGGAGTCACCGGAGTGAACGCCAGCCTGTTCGATGTGCTGCATGATCGCGCCGATCACCACGTCGGTACCGTCGCAAACAGCATCCACGTCCATTTCAATGGCGCAGTTGAGGAAGTGGTCCAGCAGCACCGGGCTGTCGTTGGACACTTTCACTGCATCACGCAGGTAGCGCTTGAGCTCTTCTTCTTCGTAGACGATTTCCATCGCACGACCGCCCAGTACGTAGGACGGACGCACTACCAACGGGTAGCCGATCTTGCTGGCGGCACGGATGGCTTCGTCTTCGCTACGCACGGTGGCGTTTGGCGGCTGACGCAGGTTCAGGCGCTCAACCATTTGCTGGAAACGCTCACGGTCTTCGGCACGGTCGATAGCGTCCGGGCTGGTACCGATGATCGGTACGCCGGCGGCTTCCAGGGCACGAGCCAATTTCAGCGGGGTTTGGCCGCCGTACTGGACGATCACGCCTTTTGGCTTCTCGACGCGCACGATTTCCAGCACGTCTTCCAGGGTCACTGGCTCGAAGTACAAGCGATCGGAGGTGTCGTAGTCGGTGGAAACAGTTTCCGGGTTGCAGTTGACCATGATGGTCTCGTACCCGTCTTCGCGCAGGGCGAGGGCGGCGTGTACGCAGCAATAGTCGAACTCGATACCCTGGCCGATACGGTTAGGACCGCCACCCAGGATCATGATCTTGTCGCGACCCGACGGCGCTGCTTCGCACTCTTCCTCGTAGGTGGAGTACAGGTAGGCGGTGTCGGTGGAGAACTCGGCGGCGCAGGTGTCAACGCGCTTGTAGACCGGGAAGATCTCCAGCTTGTGACGATGAGTACGCAGGTTCTTCTCGGTCACACCCAGCAGTTTGGCCAGACGCTGGTCGGAGAAACCTTGCGCTTGAGGCGGAACATCATGTCGCGGTCGATGCTGGCCAGACCCAAGGTCTTGACCTTCTCTTCTTCCTTGATCAGGTCTTCGATCTGAACGAGGAACCACGGGTCGATCATGTTCATGCCGAAGATGTCTTCGACACTCAGGCCGGCACGGAAGGCATCCGCCACGTACCAGATACGCTCGGCGCCCGGCACGGTCAGCTCACGCTTGAGCACGCTCATGCTTTCCGGGTTGCTCAGGTCGAGTTTCTCGTCCAGGCCGCAAACACCGACTTCCAGGCCGCGCAGGGCTTTCTGCAGGGACTCCTGGAAGGTACGGCCGATGGCCATCACTTCACCTACCGACTTCATTTGAGTCGTCAGGCGTGCATCAGCCTTGGCGAATTTCTCGAAAGCAAAACGTGGCAGCTTGGTGACGACGTAGTCGATGGACGGCTCGAAGGACGCCGGGGTCTTGCCACCGGTGATATCGTTCGACAGCTCGTCCAGGGTGTAACCCACAGCCAGCTTGGCAGCGACCTTGGCGATCGGGAAGCCGGTGGCTTTCGAAGCCAGGGCCGACGAACGGGATACACGCGGGTTCATCTCGATCACGACCATACGGCCGGTGTCCGGGCAGATGCCGAACTGAACGTTGGAACCGCCGGTTTCCACGCCGATCTCGCGCAGTACCGCCAGAGAGGCGTTACGCAGGATCTGGTATTCCTTGTCGGTCAGGGTCTGTGCTGGCGCAACGGTGATCGAGTCACCGGTGTGCACGCCCATCGGGTCGAAGTTTTCGATGGAGCAGACGATGATGCAGTTGTCCTTCTTATCGCGGACAACCTCCATCTCATATTCTTTCCAACCGATCAGGGATTCGTCGATCAGCAGCTCTTTGGTCGGCGACAGGTCCAGACCACGGGCGCAGATTTCTTCGAACTCTTCACGGTTGTAGGCGATACCGCCACCGGTGCCGCCCATGGTGAAGGACGGACGGATGATGCACGGGAAACCCAGGGTCTCGAGGACCGCGTTGGCCTCCCTCCATGCTGTGGGCGATACCGGAGCGCGGGCACGCCAGGCCGATGGACTTCATGGCCTTGTCGAAACGCGAACGGTCTTCAGCCTTGTCGATGGTGTCGGCATTGGCACCGATCATCTCTACGCCGAACTTTTCCAGGACGCCTTCGCGCTCCAGGTCCAGGGCGCAGTTCAGAGCGGTCTGGCCGCCCATGGTCGGCAGCAGTGCGTCTGGACGCTCTTTCTCGATGATCTTGGCAACGGTCTGCCACTTGATCGGCTCGATGTAGGTGGCGTCGGCCATCGCCGGGTCGGTCATGATGGTGGCTGGGTTAGAGTTCACCAGGATGACGCGGTAGCCCTCTTCGCGCAGGGCTTTACAGGCCTGGGCGCCGGAGTAGTCGAATTCGCAGGCCTGGCCGATCACGATCGGGCCAGCGCCGAGAATCAGGATGCTTTTATGTCTGTACGTTTTGGCATGGGTTTGTCACTCAAATCCGCAGGTCAGTCGGCAAGCCGTCTTGAACAATCTTTGAAGAGCCTGCAGGGGCCACCGAGGTTCGGGGCCGCCTGCAAGCCACTCAGTTAGCGTCGCTTGGCCATCTCATTGATGAAACGGTCGAACAGCGGTGCTACGTCGTTCGGGCCCGGGCTGGCTTCAGGGTGGCCCTGGAAGCTGAACGCGCTCTTGTCGGTGCGCTCGATGCCCTGCAGGGAACCGTCGAACAGCGACTTGTGAATGGCGCGCACGTTGCTCGGCAAGGTCGCTTCATCCACCGCAAAACCGTGGTTTTGGCTGGTGATCATCACAACGCCGGTGTCCAGGTCTTGCACAGGGTGGTTGGCACCATGGTGACCGTGACCCATTTTCAGGGTCTTGGCACCAGAGGCCAGGGCCAGCAGCTGGTGACCGAGGCAAATGCCGAATACCGGAATCTCGGTTTCCAGCACTTCCTTGATCGCCTGGATGGCGTAGTCGCAAGGCTCAGGGTCACCAGGGCCGTTGGACAGGAACACGCCATCCGGTTGCAGAGCCAGCACGTCGCTGGCCGGGGTTTGCGCCGGCACTACAGTAACGCGGCAGCCGCGCTCTACCAGCATGCGCAGGATGTTGTACTTAACGCCGTAGTCATAGGCCACAACGTGGTACGGCAAGTCAGCGGCTTCGATGGTCGCGTGGCTGTCGGTCTTCAAGTCCCAGACAGTGGAGCGCCACTCGTACTTCTCTTTGACGCTGACGACTTTCGCCAGGTCCATGCCTTTCAGGCCAGGGAAACCCTGAGCTGCAGCGATAGCCGCCGCTTCGGAAATATCGTCGCCAACCATGATGCAGCCGTTCTGCGAGCCTTTTTCACGCAGGATGCGTGTCAGGCGGCGCGTATCGATACCGGCGATCGCCACAACGTTGTTGGCTTTCAGGTAATCGGACAGCGACATCGTGTTACGCCAGTTGCTCGCAACCAATGGCAGGTCACGAATGACCAAGCCAGCCGACCAGACACGATCAGACTCGACGTCTTCCGGTGTAGTACCGGTGTTGCCGATGTGCGGATAGGTCAGGGTAACGATCTGTTGGGCGTAGGAAGGATCGGTAAGGATTTCCTGATAGCCGGTCATGGCGGTGTTAAACACCACCTCTCCAACGGTTTGACCGTCGGCTCCAATGGCTTCGCCGCGAAAAATGCTGCCATCAGCAAGGGCGAGTATGGCTGGCTTAGTCAAGAAGACCTCCCGTAAATAAAGCCTGAAAGGGCGATCGCAGGTTGTAAAAAAGCGGAGTGACGTATGGACACGTCACCCCGCTTGTTCACTGAATTATTCTGCGCGCTTTTAGTGGACACACTAAAGCTGTAGCTTACAGAAAAAGGCTTTTTGGTCCACCGCTAATGAGCCTTAAAGGCAGGGGGAATGCGACAGGACGTCGCTTAGCGGGTAAAAACGGGGCCTTAGGATAAGCCTGAGACCCCGATTTAGCTACTGATTAGTGCAGATCAAGCACGTCGCGCATGTCATACAGACCAGGCTCGCGACCTTCCAACCAGAGTGCAGCACGTACCGCACCCTTGGCAAACGTCATGCGACTGGACGCTTTGTGCGTGATTTCCAGGCGCTCACCCTCGGTGGCAAACAGCACGGTGTGATCACCCACCACATCGCCACCACGAACGGTCGCAAAGCCAATGGTGTCACGTGCGCGCTCACCGGTATGACCCTCGCGACCATACACAGCCACTTTCGACAAATCGCGACCCAACGCATCGGCAATCGCCTCACCCATGCGCAACGCAGTACCCGACGGCGCGTCGATCTTGTGACGATGATGGGTCTCGATGATTTCGATATCCGCCTCATCACCTAACACGCGCGCAGCCAGATCCAGCAACTTGAGCGACAGGTTCACACCGACACTGAAGTTGGCAGCAAAGACCACAGGAATATCCTTGCCCGCCTCCACCAGCAATTGCTTCTGCTCAGCCGTCAAACCCGTAGTACCAATCACCATGGCCTTGCCTGCCTTACGGCAAAATGCCAGGTTTTTCAGCATCACGTCCGGCAAGGTGAAGTCGATCAGCACATCGAACTCGTCAGCGACCTGCTCCAGGCTGCCAGACAACGAAACGCCGATACGCCCTAGCGAGGCCAACTCACCAGCATCTGCGCCGATCAGCGTGCTGCCCGGGCGCACAATTGCTGCCGTCAGCCCAGAGGCCGGCGAGCGCTGCTGCACTGCCTCAACCAAGGTTTTACCCATGCGCCCTGCAGCGCCCATCACGGCTATACGTCGCATACTCATCCCTTACAGGTCGCCGAAAAAGCGCTTCACGCCATCGAAAAAGCCCGTGGTCTTTGGCGAGTGCGAGTCATCACCCTCCAACGAGCTGCGGAATTCTTCAAGCAGCTCACGCTGGCGGCGATTCAGGTTGACCGGTGTTTCTACCGCCACACGACACATCAGGTCGCCAGCACCACCACCGCGCACCGGCGCAACGCCTTTGCCACGGATACGGAACTGCTTGCCGGTCTGGGTACCCTCAGGAATCTTGAGCTTCACTCGACCATCAAGGGTCGGAATCTCCAGCTCGCCACCCAGGGCCGCATCGACAAAGCTGATAGGCACTTCGCAGAACAGATGCTTGCCGTCACGCTGGAAGATCGAGTGCTCACGCACATTGATCACCACGTACAGGTCGCCGGTAGGACCACCTTGCGTACCCGCCTCGCCTTCGCCCGACAAACGAATGCGGTCGCCAGTATCAACACCCGCCGGCACTTTCACCGAAAGAGTCTTGTACTCTTCGACGCGGCCTTCGCCGTGGCAGGAGTCGCACGGATCGGAAATGATCTTGCCTTGGCCATGGCAACGCGGGCAGGTCTGCTGCACCGAAAAGAAGCCCTGCTGCATGCGCACCTGGCCGATACCGCCGCACGTAGGGCACGTGATCGGCGAGGAACCTTTCTTGGCACCCGAACCATCGCACGGCTTGCAGTTCACCAGCGTCGGTACACGGATATTGACGCTAGTGCCGCGCACGGCCTCTTCCAGGTTCAGCTCCAGGGTGTAGCGCAGATCACTGCCACGCTGGGCACCACCACGCTGACCACCACGGCCACCGCCGAAGAAGTCGCTGAATACATCACCGAAGATATCGGAGAAGTTCTGACCACCAAAACCGGCACCGCCGCCACCCATGCTCGGGTCGACACCAGCATGGCCATACTGGTCGTAGGCCGCACGCTTATTGGGATCAGACAGGCATTCGTAGGCCTCGTTGGCCTCTTTGAACAACTCTTCGGATTCTTTGCTATCCGGATTACGGTCCGGGTGGTGCTTCATCGCCAGGCGGCGATAAGCCTTCTTCAGGTCCGCCTCGCTGGAGCTGCGCTCCACACCAACACTACGTAATAGTCACGCTTTGCCATAAGTCTTTGCACTCTTAAGGACGTTCAGCCAGACCCTCCTGAGCCTTGCCAAACTCGTTGAGCCCCAATACAGGCCCGGACCCAACTCACGTCAATTCAACGATCCTGGTCGTTACTACTTTTAGCCGAGACCCAGCCAAAAAACGCGGTATATATCGCTCAGGAAGCAGGAGCTTTCCCGATCACACCGCCAGCACCCGACAGCTGTCGCATGCTGTAAAAATTCGCATACCCCAGACACGCCAACGCGGGAGCAAGCTCCCGCGCGGCGACATCCTACCAGTCACCGCTTGATAGCGGTCAACCGGGCGACCAACTTACTTCTGGTCTTTGACTTCTTCGAACTCGGCATCGACAACATCGTCGTGCTTGGCTTCAGGCTCTGCGTGTTGCGCAGCACCTTCAGCCGGCTGGCCTTGTTCGGCGTACATTTTCTGAGCAACCGGCGCGGAGACCTTGGACAGCTCCTCAACCTTGGCTTCGATAGCAGCCTTGTCGTCGCCTTTGATAGCGGCTTCCAGGGCAACCACGGCAGCTTCGATTGCAGTCTTCTCCTCGGCAGTCACTTTGTCGCCAGCATCAGCGACCATTTTACGTGTCGAGTGAACCAGTGCATCGCCCTGGTTACGCGCGCCGGCCAGCTCAGCAAACTTGGCGTCCGCATCAGCGTTGGCTTCAGCATCACGAATCATCTGTTGAATTTCTTCATCAGACAGACCGGAGTTGGCCTTGATCGTGATTTTCTGCTCTTTGCCGGTAGCCTTGTCTTTCGCACCTACGTGCAGAATGCCGTTGGCGTCGATGTCGAAGGTCACTTCGATTTGTGGCACGCCACGTGGTGCTGGTGGAATCTCGGCCAGGTCAAACTTGCCCAGGGACTTGTTCTGAGCAGCCTGCTTACGCTCACCTTGCAGCACGTGAATGGTCACAGCGCCTTGGTTGTCGTCGGCAGTCGAGAACACTTGCGATTTCTTGGTAGGAATCGTGGTGTTTTTCTCGATCAGCGCAGTCATCACGCCACCCATGGTTTCGATACCCAGGGTCAGCGGGCTAACGTCCAGCAGCAGCACGTCTTTCACGTCACCGGCCAGTACCGCGCCCTGGATAGCAGCACCCATGGCAACAGCTTCGTCCGGGTTCACGTCTTTACGTGCTTCTTTACCGAAGAACTCGGTTACCAACTTCTGAACCAGTGGCATACGGGTCTGACCGCCCACCAGGATCACGTCGTTGATAGCACCCACGTCGATACCGGAGTCTTTCAGCGCGATGCGGCAAGGTTCGATGGTGCGTTGAACCAGGTCTTCAACCAGCGCTTCCAGCTTGGCGCGCGAGATCTTCACGTTCAAGTGCTTAGGACCGGTAGCGTCTGCAGTGATGTACGGCAGGTTCACGTCGGTCGACTGAGCAGAAGACAGCTCGATCTTCGCCTTTTCAGCAGCTTCTTTCAGACGCTGCATCGCCAGCGGGTCACCTTTAAGGTTCATGCCGCTTTCTTTCTTGAATTCGTCAACGAGGTAATCGATCAGACGAATGTCAAAGTCTTCACCACCCAGGAAGGTGTCACCGTTGGTGGCCAACACTTCAAACTGATGCTCGCCGTCAACTTCAGCGATCTCGATAACGGAGACGTCGAAAGTACCGCCACCCAGGTCATAAACGATCACAGTGTGGTCGCCTTTGGCCTTGTCCATACCGTAAGCCAGAGCGGCTGCGGTTGGCTCGTTGATGATACGTTTTACGTCCAGGCCCGCGATGCGGCCGGCGTCTTTGGTCGCCTGACGCTGGCTGTCGTTGAAGTAGGCCGGAACGGTGATGACCGCTTCAGTCACTGCTTCACCGAGGTAGTCTTCGGCGGTTTTCTTCATCTTTTCAAGATTTCAGCCGAGATTTGCGGCGGCGACATTTTCTGGCCGTTTACTTCAACCCAGGCGTCACCGTTGTCAGCCTTGGCGATTTTGTAAGGGACCATCTTGATGTCTTTCTGCACGACTTCTTCGTCGAACTTACGACCGATCAGACGCTTAACCGCGTACAGGGTGTTATGCGGGTTGGTGACAGCCTGACGCTTGGCCGACTGACCAACAAGGATTTCACCGTCGTTGGCGTAAGCAATGATCGACGGAGTGGTACGTGCGCCCTCGGCGTTTTCGATTACTTTTGCAACGCCGTTTTCCAGCACGGAGACACAGGAGTTGGTGGTCCCCAGGTCAATACCGATAATTTTGCCCATGATTTACTCTCCCGAAACTTGAATTTGGTTGCCGCAGCAGTGGTGGCTAACTGCGGTAGCACTTAAACGCTTGACTTATAGATGGGGCCGCTAAGGCTAATTTCAAGCCTGCTCATCAATAGAAGGCGAAACAGGTGCAGGAGCCTTGCTCACCACCACCATCGCCGGACGCAGCAAGCGACCGTTCAACTGATAACCCTTCTGGAACACCTTCAATACACTGTTCGGCTCAAGATCATGGCTTTCCTGCATGGCCATGGCCTGATGATGCTCAGCATTGAAAGGCTCGCCGCCTTGCGGGTCGATAGCTTCCAACTGATAACGCTTCAGGGTGTCCTGGAACATTTTCAGGGTCAGTTCGATCCCTTCGCGCATTGGACGGATGTTTTCGTCGTCCGGATTGGACAATTCAAGGCCACGCTCAAGGCTGTCGATGATCGGCAGCAGATCGTTGGCGAATTTTTCCAGCGCAAACTTGTGAGCTTTTTCTACATCCTGCTCGGCACGACGGCGGACGTTCTGCAGATCGGCGGCAACACGCAAAGACTGGTCCTGCGCAGCAGCCAATTGCTCTTCGAGCACTTGCACACGGGTCGCCAGCTCATCACCGGCAGCCGAATTGGCGTTTGGAGTTTGCGTATCCTGCGTCTGTTCGTCAGCCATAGTTTTCTCCTTTCAAAATCATGCGCGAACTCAACTCGCGCTTCTGTTCCGGTATATGGGGCCACAATTTCCAGGTTCAAGAGCGCAAGGGTTACCAAAAGTCTTTCGAGTGAGGCGGGTCAATTCCTTCGCACCCATTCCACATCGCGCTAAGAAAGTCGGGCGATCAAGCAAATCGAGCTAAGCGCCAGGATTGTCAGCCCCAAACAAAACACTGTATAAATAACCAGACCTAAAGCCTGGGAGCGCCCGTCATGCTCGTGCACCTGTCCGTACACAACTACGCCATCGTTGAACATCTGGACCTCGAACTGGATCGCGGGATGAGCGTAATCACAGGCGAGACCGGTGCCGGCAAGTCGATCATGCTTGACGCCTTGGGCCTCACCCTGGGTGATCGCGCCGACAGCGGCGTCGTGCGTCCTGGCGCGGACAAGGCCGATATCCTGGCCACCTTTGACCTGGCAGACATTCCCGAAGCCGAAGCCTGGTTGGCCGAGCGCGACCTTAATAACGATGGCCCATGCATCCTGCGCCGAGTAATAACCGCCGAAGGGCGCTCCCGCGGCTATATCAACGGCACGCCATGCCCCCTGGGCGACCTGAAAGCCCTGGGCGAGCTGCTGATTGATATCCACAGCCAGCACGAGCATCAATCCCTACTGAAAACCGACACCCACCGCCGCCTGCTCGACGAGTATGCCGGCGCCACCGACCTGCCCGACAAGTACAGCTGGCCGCACAGCGCTGGCGCCAAACCCGCCAGGAACTGGAGCGTCTCTCCAACTCCGGTGACGAACAGCGCGCTCGCCATCAACTGCTCAGTTATCAACTTGAAGAACTGGAAAGCCTTGGTCTGGGCGAGACCGAGCTGGAACAGCTAGAGCAGGAACACAAGAACCTGACCAACGCCGAAACCCTGCTGGGCATCTGCCGCCAAGTCGTCGAGCAATGCAGCGAAAGCGATTCCGGCAATGTTCTTAATGCACTGACCGCCAGCCTCAATCGCCTGTCCAGCGTGAACAGCGCCTCTGGCTCACTGAGCGAAGCAACCACCCTGCTGACCAGTGCGCAGATCCAGGTAGAAGAAGCCGTGGGAGAGTTGAATCGCTTCCTGGATCATTTCGATGCCGACCCTGCGCGACTGCAGGAAATAGAAGAACGCCTGGACACTATTTATACCCTGGCGCGCAAACATCGAATCCAGCCGACCGAAGTGGCTACCCTGCAGCAGAAACTACTGGATGAAATCGAAACCCTGAACGCAAATGACGAGTCCATCGAACGACTTGGCGATGAGCTCGCCTCCTTCGCACGCCACTATCAAGAAAAAGCACGCGAACTGAGCGACCTGCGACAGCAGGCAGCCACCGGCCTAGCCAGCGCCGTGGAACTTGAGATTCAGCGCCTAGGCATGCCAGGTGGGCGCTTCACCATTGAGTTACGCGCCAACGCCAGCAATGAACTGCAACCTCATGGCATGGAACAGGTTGAGCTGCTGGTCAGCGCCAACCCCGGGCAACCACTCAAGGCACTGGCAAAGTGGCGTCTGGCGGCGAGCTGTCGCGGATCAGCCTGGCGATTCAGGTGATTACTGCGCAAACCTCGCGAGTACCAACGCTGGTATTCGATGAAGTGGATGTGGGAATCGGCGGGCCTACAGCAGAAATTGTTGGCCAACTGTTGCGTCGCCTTGGAGATCGGGGGCAGGTGCTGACGGTGACCCACTTGCCACAAGTGGCAGCCCAAGGGCATCAGCATCTATTTGTACACAAGGTACGCGGCAGCGATGCGACACACACAGCCGTTTCCAAGCTGAACAAGTCAGAGCGCGTAGAAGAAGTGGCGCGGATGCTCGGGGGCATTGATTTGACCAAGGAGTCCCTGGCACACGCGAAAAAAATGGTCGTCGCGACAAAGGCCTGAACTGACAGTTTTCCCTCTATAAAAAGCACGAAGGCGACCCTAAGGTCGCCTTCGATCGTTCTGCAGAGCGAATCTGCATCGCTTTTTACTTTTTCTTACGGATGTACAACACAAGATTGTGGTCAACCAAATCGAACCCATGCTCCTCAGCAATTTTGTGCTGGAGGCGTTCGATTTCCGGACTGGTGAACTCGATAACCTCGTTGGTATCCAGGTCAACCATGTGGTCGTGGTGACCACCGTCAGCCAATTCGAACACCGCATGACCGCCGTCGAAATTATGACGAACCACCAGCCCTGCGGCTTCAAACTGGGTCAGCACACGGTAAACCGTGGCCAGGCCAACGTCCTCGTTAGACTCCATCAGCGCCTTGTAGACATCCTCGGCACTCATGTGGCGCTGCTCAGCAGAATCGAGCATTTGTAGAATCTTGACTCGTGGCAGAGTCACTTTAAGACCGGCTTTGCGTAGTTCGCTATTTTCAACCATGGTTAGCTTTTCTCGCGGATGCTGCTTCGCAGCTTCTCTTAATACGGGTATGATCGGCGTTTACGTTGTCCCAGCCAAGATAGTGGAAGTCGCCCACCGATGCAAAACACCAAGCTCTTGCTAACCAGTTTCACCTTTGTGGGACTGCTCGCACTCGCCGGTTGTTCATTCCCCGGGGTTTACAAAATCGACATCCAGCAGGGCAATGTCGTCACGCAGGACATGATAGACCAGTTACGCCCGGGAATGACCCGACGGCAAGTACGGTTTATCATGGGCAATCCCCTGCTGACCGACACTTTCCATGCTGATCGCTGGGATTATCTCTACAGCATCCAGCCTGGTGGCGGTGAACGCCAGCAGGAACGCGTCAGTGTCATTTTCAATGGCAATGACCAGCTTGTGAGCCTTTCCGGCGACTTCATGCCCGGCGTGAGCCGAGATGAAGCCTTGCTTGGCAAGGACAACGGTACCAACGTGACTGCTCCAGCGCAGGAAGCGGAGAAACCGAAGTCCGAAGTGCCAGCCAAGCCAGGCTCGCTGCTCGACAAGATCCAGAAAGACGTCGATGGCGTGCAGACTGTCCCAGTCCCGACGCCACAGCCTCTGGACACCAGCCCGCAATAAGTTTGCGGCGCCCAACAAAAAGCCCGGCATGCCGGGCTTTTTGCTATTTGCCGGTTGGCAAACTCATGAGTTCTGCTGTTTGGCCAAGGCCGCCTTGGCGGCACGCAGTCGGCGCACCTCTTTAGGGTCGACCAGCAAGGGGCGGTAGATCTCGATACGATCACCCGCCTGCACAACCCGCAGCTCCGCGTCCGCGACCACCTTGCCGAATATACCCAAGGGACAATCCGCCAGATTCAGCTCAGGAAAATGAGCTGCGATCCCCGACGCCTGCGCCGCTGCCCGCAAGCCAGTCCCCTCGGGCACCGTCACCGCCAGCAAAACCTGACGATCCACGGCCGCATACACCACTTCAATCTCAACCATGCAGTTGCTTGGCTCGCTGGCAGAAGGCATCCACCAACGTATTGGCGGCTTGGTTGAACAAGGGCCCCAACGTCGCTCGCACAATCGGGCCAGCGTAATCAAATGACAGGTCCAGGCTGATCTTGCAGGCCTTGTCGGTCAGCGCTTTGAACACCCACACCCCATGCAGCTGGGTGAACGGCCCTTCCTGCAGATTCATTTCAATGGATTTACCCGGCACCAGCACATTTCGCGTAACAAAGTGCTGGCTCAAGCCACCCTTCGCTACGCCAACACTGGCGACCATGTGCTCATCACTGCTTTCCAGCACCTCGGCCGTTGAGCACCAAGGCAGGAATTCCGGGTAACGCGCCACGTCGTTGACCAGATCATAGAGCGCCTGTGCCGGATAAGGCAGCAGCGCCGAACGTTGAATATGCGTCGTCATGTGTGCGTCATTTCCACTGCGGAGGCAAACATCGCGAAAGAACAGCCCGATCCGCGAAAGAAAAAAACCAAAGAATTGCCTGTATTGTCCGGGATTCATCCAACACGCTCAAGCACGCAGGTTGACCGTAGCCGACACGCTCGCAACTCCCTATAATGCCGCCCCTATGGCTAAACAAAAGAAACACCCCACAGGGACCATCGCGCAAAATAAAAAGGCGCGACACGATTACTTCATCGAACATCGTTTCGAGGCTGGTCTGGTCCTGGCCGGCTGGGAAGTAAAGAGTCTGCGTGCCAGCAAGCTGCAGCTGGTTGACAGTTATGTGCTGCTCAAGGATGGCGAGGCATGGCTGCTCGGCAGTCATATCACTCCGCTGACCACCGCGAGCACCCACGTGATTGCCGACCCGGTGCGCACGCGCAAGCTGCTGCTCAATGCCCGCGAAATCGACAAGCTCGCCGCCGCCGTACAGCAGAAAGGCTATGCCTGCGTCTGCCTGTCCTGGTATTGGAGCAAGCATTTGGTCAAGTGCGAGATCGCCTTGGGCAAGGGCAAAAGGAATACGACAAGCGCGACACCGAGCGCGAGCGCGATTCAATCGCGAACTGCATCGCGCAGTGCGCAACAAGGGCAAGGAAGAGTAATCCTTGTAGCGATGTAGCCTTGGGCAAGCCCCTGGCTACATTCCCTTACGCCGCTCGGCACGCGCAACGCGCTGCACCTCTTGGCGCACCTCTTCCAATACTTCCTGCACATACAGCAAGTGACGCGTAGACACCTCGCGCGCCTGCTCTGCCCGCCCCTCGATAATCGCCAGATACAAATCCCGATGCTGACTGATCAGCATGTCGCGGGTTTCCGTACGTTGCTGATACATGCCACCAATGTTGGTCACCACATTACGCTTGAGCAGATCGAACAAACCACGAATGGTGTGCAGCAACACGGCGTTATGACTCGCCTCGGCAATCGCCAAGTGAAAACTCGCATCCGCCGCGCCCTCCTCCGCTCGACTCACTTCATCAGCCCGGGCATAGCAATCCTGCAACGCCTCAAACGCAGCCTTCAGCCGTTCACGGTCAACTTCGGTGGCACGCAACGCTGCGTAATAGGCACAAGATGCTTCCAGGGTCTGACGAAATTCCAGCAAGTCACGCTGAGCCTCCGAGTTGTTTTCCAAAAGGTGCAACAGCGGATCACTGAAGGTTGAACCCAGGGACTCGGCGACATAGTTACCCCCACCCTGACGACTCACTAGCAATCCCTTGGCCGCCAGCTTTTGGATCGCCTCACGCAACGACGGGCGCGACACACCAAACTGCTCGGCCAACGCCCGTTCGGCAGGCAAACGCTCACCCGACTTCAGCGTGCCCTCAAGGATCATGCCCTCAAGTTGCTCGACAATATCGTCAGACAAACGGCGCTGACGCACCTGATCAAACCCCATAACTCTTTCTCCACCATCCCGACCACTCGCCGGGCCCTCTATTCTCGCTTATCGCAGCCGTTGCGACACCTATCAGAACACGCTCGTTTTGTCCGATCAGCAGCGTCTATCAACAGCCCTACGACGAAAGTTTCACGGGCGGCAAATTGACACACCCACCCGAAGGCTTTTAACCTAGCCCACAGCGATTGTAAATTGGTATTACCAATTACCCAAGTCGACTACGAAGTGCCTGACCAACAACAATTAGGGGCCACCCCATATGCAAACCTGGCAACAGCTCTACAGCCCACTCGGCAGCCTCGGCCTGTCCGCATTGGCCGCCGTAATTCCGATCGTGTTTTTCTTCCTGGCCCTAGCCGTGTTTCGCCTCAAAGGCCACGTGGCCGGCAGCATCACGTTGGCGCTGTCGATTCTGGTAGCGATTTTTGCTTTCCAGATGCCAGTGGACATGGCGTTGGCTGCCGCCGGTTACGGCTTTGCTTATGGCCTGTGGCCTATCGCGTGGATCATCGTCGCAGCCGTGTTCCTCTACAAATTGACCGTCAAGAGCGGTCAGTTCGAGATTATCCGTAGTTCCGTCCTCTCGATCACTGACGACCAGCGCCTGCAAGTGCTGCTGATCGGCTTCTGCTTCGGTGCGTTCCTGGAGGGCGCAGCGGGCTTCGGCGCACCTGTGGCGATCACCGCAGCGTTGCTGGTAGGCCTGGGTTTCAACCCGCTGTACGCTGCGGGCTTGTGCCTGATTGCCAACACCGCACCCGTTGCTTTCGGTGCACTGGGCATCCCGATCATCGTTGCCGGCCAAGTCACGGGCATCGACGCGTTCAAGATCGGCGCCATGACTGGCCGCCAGCTACCGCTACTGTCGTTGTTCGTGCCGTTCTGGCTGGTGTTCATGATGGACGGTCTACGCGGCGTGCGTGAGACCTGGCCTGCAGCACTGGTAGCGGGCCTGAGCTTTGCCATCACCCAATACTTCACCTCCAACTTCATCGGCCCAGAGTTGCCGGACATCACCTCGGCCCTGGCCAGCCTGATCTCCTTGACCCTGTTCCTGAAAATCTGGCAGCCCAAGCGCACCGCAGGCGCACAGATTGCCGGCGCAAGCTCCAGCGCAGCGATCACTGCCAGCGCCGGCGGCTTTGGCCTGCCACGCAGCACCATTGCGTCGCCCTACAGCCTGGTGCAGATTTTCAAGGCCTGGTCGCCGTTCCTGATCCTCACCGTGCTGGTAACGATCTGGACCCTCAAGCCGTTCAAGGCGATGTTCGCCGCCGGCGGCTCGATGTACAGCTGGGTGTTCAACTTCGCGATCCCGCATCTGGATCAGTTGGTGATCAAAGTCGCGCCGATCGTGACCAACCCCACTGCCATCCCGGCCGTGTTCAAGCTGGACCCGATTTCGGCAACCGGCACCGCGATTTTCTTCTCCGCGCTGATTTCCATGCTCGTGCTGAAGATCAGCATCAAAACTGGTCTGACCACTTTAAAAGAAACCTTCTACGAATTGCGCTGGCCAATCCTGTCCATCGGCATGGTGCTGGCGTTTGCGTTCGTCACCAACTATTCCGGCATGTCCTCGACCATGGCCCTGGTATTGGCCGGCACTGGCGCTGCCTTCCCGTTCTTCTCGCCTTTCCTCGGCTGGCTGGGGGTTTTCCTGACAGGCTCCGACACCTCGTCCAACGCCCTGTTCAGCTCGCTGCAGGCCACCACTGCACATCAGATCGGCGTGAACGACACCCTTTTGGTTGCCGCAAACACCAGCGGCGGCGTCACCGGCAAGATGATCTCGCCGCAATCGATCGCCGTGGCGTGCGCCGCAACCGGCCTGGTGGGCAAAGAATCCGACCTGTTCCGTTTCACCCTCAAGCACAGCTTGTTCTTCGCCACCATCGTGGGGCTGATCACCCTGGCCCAGGCTTACTGGTTCACCGGTATGCTGGTGCACTGAGACCTGCACGTAATAGGGTAAGAATCGACGCCGGACATCCACGCCGGCGTCAGCTATTTCTGGAGGACCGATGAGCCTGCCTGCTGCTTTTCTGAGCGATGTCGCACACCTGATCCCAAAAGATCGACGCTTCGACGACCCACTTTCCACACTCGCATTCGGCCCCGATGCCAGTTTTTACCGACTGATCCCACAGCTAGTGATCCGCGTAGAGTCAGAAGACGAAGTGGTGTCATTGCTGCAACTGGCCCAACGCGACCACGTGCCGGTGACCTTTCGCGCGGCCGGCACCAGCCTTTCCGGGCAGGCGATCAGCGACTCGGTACTGATCGTGCTGGGGGACAACTGGAACGGTCGCGAGATTCGTGGCCAGGGCACGCAGATTCGCCTGCAGCCCGGTGTAATCGGCGCCCAGGCCAACGCCTGGTTGGCACCGTTCGGACGCAAGATCGGGCCGGACCCTGCGTCAATCAATGCCTGCAAAATCGGCGGCATTGTCGCCAACAACGCCAGCGGCATGTGCTGTGGCACGGCGCAAAATACCTACCACACCCTGGCAGGCATCCGTCTTGTACTGGCTGATGGCAGCCGCCTGGACACGGAGGATGCAGCCAGCGTCAACGCGTTTCGCCAGCAGCACGGCGCACTGCTTGATCGGCTTGCAACACTCGGGCGTGAAACGCGGGCAAATGCCGAATTGGCAGCAAGAATCCGCCACAAATACCGCCTGAAAAATACCACCGGCCTGTCACTCAACGCCCTGGTGGATTTCGATGAGCCCCTGGATATCCTCAGCCACCTGCTCGTGGGTTCCGAAGGCACCCTGGGGTTTATCAGTGCGGTCACCTACGACACCGTGGTCGACCACCCAAACAAAGCGTCAGCGCTGATCGTATTCCCGGATGTGGAAACCTGCTGCAATGCAGTCACCGTACTGAAAACCCAGCCGGTCTCTGCAGTTGAACTGCTGGACCGGCGCAGCATGCGTTCGGTACAGGACAAACCGGGCATGCCCGCATTCGTACAACACCTATCGGAAAATGCCTGCGCGCTGCTGATCGAATCCCGCGCGGCGTCATCGTCGCTGCTGCATGAGCAACTCGCTCTGATCATGGAATCCCTGGCCCGTTTCCCCGTGGAGAAACAGGTCGACTTCACCGAAGACCCCGTCGAGAACGCCCGCCTGTGGGCGATCCGCAAAGACACCTTTCCCGCCGTCGGCGCCGTGCGAAAAACCGGCACCACGGTGATCATCGAAGACGTCACCTTTCCAGTCGAGCAATTGGCCATCGGCGTAAACCGCCTGATCGAACTGTTCGACAAACATCACTACGACGAAGCCATCCTTTTCGGACATGCGCTGGAAGGCAATCTGCACTTCGTGTTCACACAAGGCTTCAACAGTGCGCAAGAAGTCGCACGCTACCAGGCGTTCATGGACGACGTGGCGCAATTGGTGGCGGTAGAGTTTGGTGGTTCGCTGAAGGCTGAACACGGCACCGGTCGTAATATGGCGCCGTTCGTCGAGCTGGAGTGGGGCAGCGATGCCTATCAGCTCATGTGGCAACTCAAGCGCCTGCTGGACCCCAATGCCATTCTCAACCCGAACGTGGTGCTCAGCGAAGACCCGCAAATTCACCTCAAGCACCTCAAACCGCTGCCCGCCGCCGACGATCTTGTGGATAAGTGCATCGAGTGCGGGTTCTGCGAACCGGTGTGCCCGTCCAAAGGGCTGACGCTTAGCCCGCGCCAACGCATCGTGATCTGGCGTGATATCCAGGCCAAGAAACGTGCAGGCATCGACACCACCGAATTGGAAGCCGCCTATTACTATCAAGGCATCGACACCTGCGCAGCCACCGGCCTCTGCGCGCAACGCTGCCCCGTAGGAATTAATACCGGCGACCTGGTGAAAAAGCTGCGCAGCCGCGACGCCAACCGTACGAAAACCGCTGAATGGCTCGCCGACCATTTCGCTACCGCACTGCAAGGCGCGCGCTTTACCCTGCATGTCGCCAACGGTGCACGCATGCTGCTGGGCGCACCGCGTTTGGCAAAGCTGTCAGCCAGCGTGACCAAACTGTCCAACGGGCAAATCCCGCAGTGGACCAACGCCATGCCTCAGCCGGAAAAAGCCATCCGTTTCAGCCCGGCAGTGGCCGATGAACGTCCACGCGTCGTCTATCTGGCGGCCTGCGTCTCACGCGCCATGGGCCCAGCGGCCGGTGATAAAGAGCAGATGTCGCTGTACGAAAAAACCCGTGGTCTGTTGGAAAAAGCCGGTTACCAAGTAGTGTCACCCGACAACCAGGACAGCCTCTGCTGCGGCCAGCCATTCGCGTCCAAAGGTTATGCCGAACAAGCCGAACACAAGCGCCAGGAACTCATCGGCGCCCTGCTCCACGCCAGCCGTGGCGGGATCGACCAATCTATTGCGACACCAGCCCCTGCACCTTACGGCTTGTCCAGGACCTGGGCGAAACGCGCCTGGATCTGTATGACCCCGTACGTTTCATCCGCACACACTTGATGGATCGCCTCGACTTCACGCCACAGGAAGCCCCCATCGCGGTACACGTCACCTGCAGCACCCAGCACCTAGGAGAAAGCCAGGCCCTGATCGACCTGGCTCGACGTTGCGCCAAAACGGTAGTCATTCCGGAAGGTATTCACTGTTGCGGCTTTGCCGGTGACAAGGGCTTCACCACCCCGGAACTCAACGCCCACTCGCTGCGCACGCTCAAGGATGCAGTGCAATATTGCAGCGAAGGCATCTCCACCAGCCGAACCTGCGAGATCGGCCTTAGCCAGCACGGCGGCATCGATTATCACGGCCTGGTGTACCTCGTGGACCGTGTGACCCAAGCCCGCGCCCATTAATTGCGCAAGAAAACAGAACCCTTGCGCGCCGGCGTAGTCATCTGCATAGGCCTCAACGAACGAGGCCCTTCAGTGATGTCGCTGGCAGCCCTTTAACGCCAGTAGCGTCGAGCCCTTTGCGCAAGGAGATACCCTATGAAGCGTTCCGCTCTTGCTGGCTTGTTCATTACCGCTGCGATGCTGGCCTCCCCCGTTTTCGCGGCTGGCGACCCCGACCTGTGCAAGATCAACCTGGACAAAATCAACAACGGCAAAGCCCTGCTCGCCACCGACACCAGTGGCAAAAGCGGCGAGATAGACACTGCCGTCTCCCAGGCCAAGGCCGCGCATGCCGCAGGCGATGACAAGAAATGCATCGAGATCACTTCCAAGGCCATACAGGACCTGCAGAACAGCGAGAAAGGCGGCCAGTAGCCCCTCGTCCGCTCAGGGCCAACCTTCGGGTTGGCCTTCTGTGACCGTTTGGCGTACACTGCACTGGCTTGTCACTCACTATGAAACAACGAGTTACAAGCACGGGGCCGTTTAGGATTCGACGCCGGTTGCGAAACTTTAGGTGCATGCCGAGTTGGTAACAGAACTCGTAAATCCACTGTTGCAACTTCTTATAGTTGCCAATGACGAAAAACTACGGCCAGGAATTCGCTCTCGCTGCGTAAGCAGCCTTAGCCCTGAGCTTCTGGTACCTTCGGGTCCAGCAATCACCAGGGGATGTCTGTAAACCCAAAGTGATTGTCATATAGAACAGAATCGCCGTGCAGTACGTTGTGGACGAATCGGCTAAAACTTACACAACTCGCCCAAAGCACCCTGCCCTTCGGGTCGCTGAGGGTTAACTTAATAGAAACGGCTACGCATGTAGTACCGACAGCGGAGTACTGGCGGACGGGGGTTCAAATCCCCCGGCTCCACCAACTTTACATCTAAAGACGTCCACGGACGTCTTTTTTTGTGCCTGAAATCCAGCAAAATCAAGGCTTTAGGGCCTATTAGCGTCCATAGACGTCCGGCACAATCCACGACATCGGGTATTCCAGATGGTATTCCAAGCCCTTCAGTGGTAATTTTTGGAATACCAATTGATGTCATGGAACACCTCATGTGCGCCCAAGCCACCCGCCTCTCTGATCGCCAGCTCAAAGCGGTAAAGCCGAAAGACAAGGACTACGTCCTCAGCGATGGAGACGGTTTACAGCTGCGCGTGAGGGTCAATGGCTCTACGCTCTGGAACTTCAACTACCGGCAGCCGATTACCAAAAATCGCATTAATATGGGCCTCGGCACCTACCCAGAACTCTCACTCGCTCAAGCCAGGAAGAAGACGGTCGAAGCGAGAGAGCTTCTCGCCCAGGGCATCGACCCTAAAGAACAACGTAGCGAGCTGGAGCAGACAAAAGGCAAGCAACCGAGCACACATTCGAGAACGTGGCGTCTTCTTGGTTTGAACTGAAAAAGGATTCTGTGACTCAGGCTTATGCCGAGGACATCTGGCGCTCGCTCATACTGCATGTCTTTCCATCACTGGGAACAACACCTATTTCGCAGTGCAATGCCCCGATGGTCATCCAGTTGCTGCGCCCCTAGAAACCAAAGGCAGTTTGGAGACAGTGAAGCGACTGACCCAACGACTCAACGAGATCATGACCTATGGCGTGAATTCGGGAATGATCTTTGCCAACCCGCTGAGTGGCATCCGGGCTGTTTTCAAAAAGCCGAAAAAGCAGAACATGGCAGCTCTCCGCCCCGAGGAGTTGCCAGAGCTGATGGTTGCCATCGCGAACGCGAGCATAAAAAGAACGACACGCTGTCTGATCGAATGGCAACTTCACACCATGACCCGTCCCGCCGAGGCAGCTACGACCTCTTGGGCCGACATCGATCTCGACAAGAAAACCTGGACGATTCCAGCGGAGCGTATGAAAAAGCGAAGGGCTCACGTCGTTCCGCTGACCGAACACGCACTTGCTCTGTTAGAAACGATCAAGCCCTACAGCGGACATAGGGAGTACGTGTTTCCCGCAGACAGGGATCCACGGGATCACTGCAACAGCCAGACAGCAAACATGGCGCTGAAACGCATGGGTTTCGAAGGTCGGCTGGTGAGCCATGGCATGCGCTCCATGGCGAGCACCATCTTGAACGAACAGGGATGGGACCCCGAGCTGATCGAGGTCGCGCTTGCCCACGTAGACAAAGATGAGGTGCGTAGCGCCTACAATCGCGCAGATTACATTGAGAGAAGGCGCCCCATGATGATGTGGTGGAGCGAACACATACAGCATGCTGCTACCGGGAGTTTGTCGATCTCCGCCGCTCAGGGGACAAGGGCTCTCAAACTGATATCAATCCAGTAACCACCACCAAAAAGATCTTCATTTATTAGTCAAAAATCGGAGAAGGATATACACCTAGAAGGTACAGCTGACAGGTGCCAGGCGAACGCCCTCGCCCAGCTCCGTCGGTTTCTCCATAGAAATCAGCCACCTAGGCGATATTGATCAGAAAACAAAGACATGAACTACGAAGATCGAGCAAGCGCCCTGAATCAAATCAGGGACGCAATAGCTGCGCTTATATCTCTTCCATGTATTCCACGGCAGGTCGACTTCGTAGGTATTTGCAGATCGAAGCGAAGTCAATGCCCCTCTGTTTAAGTACATCAGCAGCTTCTGCCTGCCAAACCAGATCACCTTGTTCATAGAAACTTGCGCGAAGCTCCCGCACCGCCTGCAAGGCGTGGGCAGCAAATCTTCGGAAATCACTGAGCTCCCAGTACAGTAGCCCATCGGCGTGAACCACCGCAGCCTGGCGGATTTTTCGCGCCGGAGTTACCAGTACGGTCAGGAAGTCGCAATCCCTCGACTCCTCTACATGCAATCTCATCCAATCCGGATGAGAGGTTGCCTACCGTGCTTTATTTACAGCGAGGGTACCGTCTGTAGTGTCGACATAATCTTCAAAACAATGCACTGAGAGTCAGAAATCCACCAAGGATCAGGCGAGCCATCCGATTCGATTTTTCCGGCACTGAACCCGAGCAAGCTTCCCAAGTCTTTTGCGCCAACTCAAAAGTATCAGGGTGGTGAAGCCCTTCAAGGATCAACTTTTCTTTCTTTGCGAACTCACGGTCATGAGTTGCTCCAAGGCGAGTCAATTCAGCACCTACACGCTCAACTTGACGCTGCAGTGCGATGTCATCGGCCTGAGCCGTTACAGCGTCACTGACCTCTCGGCGAGCGAAGGCAGTGAGCCACGTAATGTTGGGAGCGCATTTGTGGGCATCTCGGAAGTACTGCCTAGACTTCGCTGCGAGCGAGGTGATGCCGCTTTGCGCACCAAGGTGACAAGCCGAGCCCGCCAGATAGTTCCAGAGTGCGCGGTAGCCTCTGAGCTCTGAAGCAGTGAGGACACCTAGTACTCGCTCAGCAGAACTAACCGCACTTTCATAGTCATGGTGCCAAAGGGCTGTCTGATAATCGATTTCCCATCCCACCGCTTGGTGCAACTCTTCAATCCCAGGTAGGAATTTTTGCTGGGCACGTTTACGCTCTTCGACGATCTGTTTATTAGCCTGCTCCCAATCCAGATCGTTCTTCAAAAACATCTCAAAGTTTTCGATTAGATCGGCCAAGGTGGCGTCTTTGGACTGCAAGGCACCGAAGGAAATTTCAGCCTGAAGTTCGGGGGTGAAAGAAGGGCCTGCGCCGAACATCAGCCAGGTAGTCGGGTAATTCCTCCCCTGATACCACTACGGCGGAATAGTCTTCGAGTGACCGTGTGCAGCGGCCGATTGCCTGAACGACACGGGTCTGAATTCGCTCGTTATACAGCGCGTTGGCTCCCATCCGAGTCATAAGGAATCGCTCCTGCGAATTCACAGCTTTCGGCAGGCCCTCAATAAACAGCAGTCTGCATTCGTCGCCAGCGAAATCTATCCCGTCATACCGGTTTGCCACGACGGCCACTGCGTGATCGCAGTTAATAAAATCCGCCTTGGATTCCTCGATATCACCTGCGTGATAGACGGGATATTTCAACGAAGTATCAACCTGCTCTGCGATGGCCTCCTCTGCCCGGTCACTGGGCACCAGGACAACGCTACGTCCAGCACGCTTCATCAGCTCCGTTCGCAGGACGGCTGTTTCGTCCGCTGTAAGAGACATTCCGGGAAAAATGAAGAAGCGACGCCCGACCCCTTGCGTGTCCCACCCTGCAGGAGCTGGCAGTCGCTTTATCGATTTACGACCGGTCAACCGCTCCAGGTCACCCCCTGTCCCCAGAGTAGCGGACATGTAGATCCGTTGCTTTGCTACCCCAAACGCTGCGTGTGAGAAAGTCGGAGGGAGAAGAGGGCGTATCAGGATCTCCTGAGACGACAGATAAACATGGCATGCATCGATGTGGTCACGTAGTAGAGACCATGGGTACTTCAGGTCGCAGCCAGCGGTGTGTGTATCCAATATTTCAATCAATTGAGGGCTGAGTAAAGTAAGCGTTGGAGTGGCGAGCTTATCTACCCAAGTGCGATCTACAACGTCCTCCCAGACTCCGCGTAGACGGGACAAGTCTGTCGGTGTGAGATATGGCGCGAGCGCGTTAGCCAAGGCCTGATGCAATGCTCTGTGATTAGGTTCGAGTCGGCTAATACGCAATGTCCAGTGCGAAGCAATGTAGTTCTCGCTGGCATGGGCGTCATCGACAAGAATGATGTCAGCATCGTCGAAATAGGGGTTGGTGTTGAAGAGGCCAGAGTACGTCGTAATCGCGATTTTTTCTGCCTGCTGATAATCAGCTTTTGCGGCAGGAGAATAATCGCGCTGTTTGCCTACGAATGTAGCAACGGATAGCCCGTATTTGTCGTTCGCTTGCTCTGCCACTTGGTGTACGAGCTGCCTAGTGGGGCATAGGTAGACCACACGCTCTTTATATTTCCTCCTTCGCCACTCTGCGATCAGTAGACCTACAAGAGTCTTCCCACTGCCCGTCGGTAGTTGCAGCGCGACGTCAGCATGGTCGAGGGCCGAGGCTGCATAGGCTTGCATCATCTCAGCCTGATGGGGCAACACATCTGGAAACTTGCGGCGTGTAAGCTCACGGAACAGCTTGTCCGGTGTCTCCGGAACGGACCCTCCGGTCGGCGGCGTCTTGAAAGCCATATTTCTCAGTCCTTTTAGTTAATCCTTGGTGAAATTTCTACCGATGAACAAACCCTTCAGTCGTCTGTGCCAGTTGTATGACGGATCAGTCTTTATCTCAAGGTTTGAGCAACGGCCCAAGCCAGCTCACGACCTGCTGCGCATTCGCAAAAAGTAGTCGCACGTGACCTTTCCCGCAGCAAGATTTCCTTCGGAACGCCCAAAAGTAACGACTCTAATGAACTGAAGATCAGTCAGGTATCTACTGATTTCACCACCTTTTGACATTGTCAGTTTTTTAAATGTATTATCTGACAATGTCAAAACCGGTATTCACTGGGGGCTGGACGAAATGAGCGATGGGCCACATAGAAGCTTGAAGCTGCGAAAGCCATGGAAAGAACTGGCAAAGCGTGCGGACCAAGATACCTACGATGCCTCTCAGATAGCTGAGGCTACGGCGCATGCAGTTGCCAGTGACTTCAAAATGGAGGTCTCGTGGCTTCTGATGGAGGCCCTGAAAGCAGTGTTTACCGGCTGTGATAACTCTCTGGAAATTCGAGAAATCGCGCTTACGCAACTTGAAGATGCGAAAGCATTTGCAGCAGCCTCCGTTTTTGGAACGAATCTTGTGGAATGGAGCATCACCCTTATCCATGAAGGGAGATTTGGAATTGAAGCATTCCATGAGGCAGTAGGCCTCGCCGCCAAAGACCGCTGCCACGCAAACATACGGTCGATCGAAGAACACTACCTTCGCGACTCGAATGAGCAAAGAGCAGAGCACGTGAGTAAGAGACTCCAGAATGCCATTTCTACTCTATCGAGCACCCAGCTCGGTCTGGATCTTGTTGGGCCAGAGCCCGCACGAGTCGCCCCACTGAGGAAGATGGAAGGTCTTGATGACGGGGTATCGTTGTGATGAACACCTTCACGCCTAAGGAAATGGCTGTAGATATACTTGAACCTGGCGCCCGCAAAAGAAACGGCGTAATCCCGTGTTTCATCGAGAAGAACATCGAGTTCGACCTCGAGGCCCTCGCATCCTTCTCATCCCATGACAAATGGGAGCCCGTAACGTATGACGCACTACTCATAGCCGCTGCAGTCGAGTTCTGTGATCGCATCCTTGTCCGCAGCACTTTGAGTTGGGGCAGGCGGTTCATCGTGCACATTCCAGTACACGATGTTGAACGGTGGTCGAGTAAAAAGGTAGATCGAGCGCTCGTCAACGCGCTGAACCTCCCTGACCGGCGACGACTGGCATTTTAACTTTCGATCACGAAAACAAACCGCACAGAGACCGCCACAAGGCCAAATTGCTTTCCCTTCCGATGCAGAAGCGGTCATCGCTTTCAGTGATGGAATGGACTCCCGTGCGGTCTCTGAACTTGAGAGCAAGCGCCTAGGCAAACGCCTGATTCGTCTTCGAATAGGGAGCAAACAACACGATATTTCAAAGAGGGAGCGCCAAAGGATTCCATTCACGGCCATCCCATATTCAGTCAAGCTTGATGACGCAAGAAGCGCCGAGAGAAGTGCGCGCAGCCGTGGATTCAAGTTCAGCATCATATCCGCAATTGCGGCGTATCTAATTGATGCTCCGATGGCCATCATCCCCGAAAGCGGACAAGGTGCCCTTGCACCTGTGCTTCTTCCTGTTGCACACGGGTATGAAGACTATCGAAATCACCCCGTGTTCACCAAGCTGATGGAACGCTTTATCGAAGCTCTTCTTGGTTTTCGATTCCAGTACACCTTCCCCAGGCTTTGGATGACGAACGGCGAGACCCTGCGCGAGTTTGTTGAAACCTGTGGCCCTCACGCGAATTGGATAACGACCAGGTCGTGCTGGCAGCAGTCCCGTCAGGTAGCCGTTTCAGGTGCAAGAAGGCAGTGCGGTATATGCGCGGCGTGTATGCTTCGCCGCCTTAGCGTACACGCCGCAGGATTGGAGGAGCCATCAACGAACTATGTATGGGAATCCCTAAACAGCCCGACCTGGGAAACAGGCGCAGCGAAAGAATTCACAAGTTTTACTAAAGCCTTGCGACAATACGCTATCGCAGGTGTGCTTCATTTCGAACACCTTTCTTCGATTCGGGAATCTTCGCAGTACGAACTGATCAAACGCCGCAGAACGAGCGAACTAGCCAGAGCTCTGGCCGAGTCGCCACATGCCGTGGCGCAGAACCTTGACAGGCTCTTGCAGCAACATACCAAGGAATGGTCAGCGTTCACGAGCGATATGAGATCAGAGTCGTTCGTGAGGAAGTGGATAGATGGCGCATCATGACCAAATCAGACATTGAACTGAACCCAGCTGAACTGGGTGAACGACTGAAGGTCGCGCGCGAAACCGCGGCCATGACCCAAGACGCAGCGGCCAAAGCAGTTGGCTTTGCTCGAACCACTCTCGTGGCAATTGAAAAAGGGCAGCGCTCTGCAAGACTTGACGAGATCCAGATGCTTAGTCGCTGCTATGGAGTATCTGCTAACTCTTTGCTACGTCGAGAAGCGGTCCATGTCGACCTTGTTCCTCGTTTCCGTTCACTCCCAGACACTAATGATGCAGGCATCGACCAAGCGGCTCGGATGCTGAATGATCTCGTCAGGGCGGAAGTAGAACTTGAGAACATTTTAGGCGTTCGGAAAACCTCGAATTACCCAACCGAAAAAACATCTTACCTGGGGATGTACGTAAACAAGCAGAGCACGATGCCCATAGCCTCCGAAGCTGGTTAGGGCTCGGCGAGAGCCCGATTCAAGATCTGTTTTCACTCATAGAGATGCAACTTGGAATTCGTGTTTATAGCCGGAGACTTGAATCGAAAGTGTCTGGACTGTTTGCATATGACGACGCCGTTGGCGCCTGTATGCTAATAAATGCAGTACATCGGAAGGATCGTCAAACTCAGACTGGCGCCCATGAGCTCGGGCACTTTATAGCGACGCGGCGTCAGCCCGAGATCTATCAAGCCGAAAAGTATGAGAACTCTCGTGAAGAGCGTTACGCAAACGCTTTCGGCAGCGCGTTTCTAACGCCTGCCCGCACTGTCATGGAAAAGTTCAAGGAATTGACCATTGGATCAACCCATCTCACTCGCCGGCACATCATCCTGCTCGCTAGTTTCTTTGGTGTTTCACGCCAGGCGATGGTGATGAGGCTTGAGGAATTGGACCTGACGAAAAAGGGAACTTGGGATTGGTTCATGGATAATGGTGGTATAACCGACGACCAAGCTCAACAGGTACTAGGCCCGATAGCTCACGACTCCACGCCGATGGAAGGCGCGAAATCAACGAGGCTTTTCTTGTTAGCTATCGACGCGTGGAAGAAGGATCTACTCAGCGAAGGGCAAATGTCGGATTTGCTTAAGCTCGATAGGGCGAAAGTACGCGAGTTGCTTGATGAGGCAGAAGAGGATGAGGTTGATGACCTTTTCAAGCTGTCTCACTGATCGAGATAGCATTCTCGTTCTCGACGCCAGTGTCATCATAAACTTGCTGGCGACTGGTTATGCAAGCGCAATCCTGCAAGCCGTTCCCACTCCTATAGTCATCACCGATAACGTAATACGAGAGATTGAGCTAGGAGCGGTAAACGGCCGGACTGAGCCGAAACAGCTTTTGGAGCTAATCCATAATCAAATTTTAAAACGAGAAGAGCTTTCTGGCATTGCATTAGAGCACTTCTTCGAATTGGTATCCGGATCCACAGCGGCCTCGCTCGGAGACGGAGAAGCCGCGACACTCGCGCTTGCACACAGCAACGGGTCCACCGCTGTCATTGACGAAAAAAAAGCAACCAAGATTTCCTTTGAACGCTTTGCATCCCTACGCCTGATTACGACTGTGGATATTCTCGCGTATGAACCTGTGCGGATCTCAATCGGAGAGGATGCGTTAGCTATGGCAACGCTTCACGCACTGAAACATGCCAGAATGCAAGTTCGAGAAAACCAGTTTGACTGGATTCAAGAGTTGATTGGATGGGAGAGCATAAGTCTATGCCCTAGCCTTAGACGGCTTGCAAGGCTCAAGGAGGCTGGGCGTCTTGGCGCTGCTCAGCTGTAGCATAAAAGCGCCAACAGTAGGCCGCGACTAGAGACTTAGGCCTCACCCCCATACAACAGATCCCTACGCAACCTCATCAACACGGCAATTACATTTAGTAGCTGTTAGCCGAATCGAATACCGAACAGCCCACCATCCTCCGTTGCATCGGTCAAACGTGTGGGAAGCACGTAATCGTTGAGATCGAAGCCATCGATAGCTTCCTTAAACGCATCATCTTCATTCATCGTCACGATGTACTGGAAGCCCAACTCACGCGAAATCTCGGCACCAAGACGCAGCGCGCTGATGACTTGGCGACCATCAACACCATCGAACAAATGGCTATCATGGATCAGAAAACCTGGTCCTATCTGGCGCTTGGCGCACAAGCGCATGAGCATCATGTCGAAGCAAAAAATCTGCATGTTCTTGATGCCTTTGCTGCGCTGCCCCTGCATTGGAAACTTGAGCACCGGGCCGTTGGAGGTTTCGTCAATCGTCATACTGCCAGCCGACTCATATAGTCGTTGCGAGGTCTCCTCGAACGCAACAATGGCTTCCGCCACCCTATCCTTTTGCTCGGAGAAGTCACGTCGCAGGCGGATCGTAAGGCGGTTGCGCTCAATCTCCAATTCGTTCTTTGTGCCTTCGAGTTGCTCTGCGGCTTCGAACCGCTGCCGCAGCGACTCTACTTCGGACTCCAGTCGCCCTAACTCCCCCTGAAGCTTTAGAAATTGCTCCAGTGCACCATGGCTTCTAAGAATACCCAGTATCTCGCCACGACGCCGGTCGAGCTGAGCCTTCTTAACGTCTCGCAGCTCAATACGCAGTCTTGCCGCTTCGAGTTCGCTAGAGAGGTAATCTTTACGATTTCGAACGACCGACTCATGGAAGCTCTTTACGTCTTCATATCGTCGCTTTACCAATCCTGGAAGCACGACACCGGCCTCTTCATACACGGCTTGAAGGTCTTCGAGATGAGGAGGAATCTCTGAGGCCAACGCGCCTTCCAGGTCACGGGTAGCCGTGAAGTCAATGGTGTTTGCATTAGCTAAATCATTGAGCTGGCGCGTCAGCGAAGAGCTTTCAGTTTCCAGCTCTCGATATTCCGGTAATACCTGGAACATCCCTATTTCTGCATGGAGCTTCTTCAGACGCGCTTCCTGTAAGGTTAGCTGCGTACGCAAGTCCGCAGCCTTGCCGATGATCGAACCGAAAGCGCCAGCTCCGGCTGCCTTCTTCAATTCTTCAAGGGTCTTTTCACGATCTCGAACGGCCTGCCAGTCTCGTGCAATCTGCCAGTCCAATCCGAGCAGGAACATTAGTGCAACTTGCATATCGCCTGTTCCCTGCATCGCCGCCTGCTTCTCCGGCGTCATAAAGGCACCACTTGCCTGTCGGCGCACGAAGTAAGCAAATAGCGAACGGAACGAAGGAGGCTTACTACCCGCAGCTTCGAGGCTGCCCAGGCCGAACATTTGCTCACCGAGAAACGCACACCACTCACTTGCCGAAAACTTGACCTTGGATGCCGGGGGGATTGTCACGAAGATCTTGGCTTTGGAACCGCCACTGCGTTCAACAACAGTGCGTCCATCCTTCAAATCAAAGTCCATACCGAAGAGATACTCGGCCAGTTCCTGTGTGCGGAAAATGGACTCCGGACCGGCGTCAGAACCTGTCAAAAAATGCACGAGCTCGACGAAGCTGGATTTACCTGCACGATTGCGCGTTTGCTTGCTACTCGCTCCCTCCGTCTTCTGAGCGAGCAGTACGCTCAGACCAGGCTTCAGAGCATCTAGTCTCTTGAAAGTCGGCAATGTGCTAAATATGTGGTGAATCATTCTGTACTCCGTGCCACCAAGCCGCTGTCAAGTTCGATGGCCCCAAGGGAGAATAAAAGATCAAGCGCAAGCAAAAACCAGTCGTACGTAATGCGGCGCGGCGGTGCAGCAGTCAGTCTTTCGTCGCACCTATTTAGCTCCTCCCACAACGCGGAGACTGTCTTCGGTCGCGCGAGATAAGTCAAAACGTGTGCACCAACGGTTAGCAACGCACGCTCCTGCGAAAGATGCTTAGACGGCAGGATCATGCTGTCCTCACCGCTCGGGCATCTTCGAAGATCTCACATTCGTCAAACAGGTATGCCATGACGGCCAACACCGCTGCCTTGTGTGAGGGCTTAGAGTTCACCGTTCCTCCAGCCCAGGCTTCGAGTCGTCCAAATATTTCGTCGGGATGAAGCCGGGGCGTCGTATCCCTCAAAGCGACATATTCATTCTTGAATGCCAAAGCAATCTGCTCGCCATAGGTTGGATTGCTCCAGTTGTTGAAGAAATGCGCAACGAGCGGCGACTTTTGCATGCCGATCTTCAGAAAATCGGCAACGGGCTGAGATAGGAGGTTCGCCTCGATCTTCCCCCTCGATACATCCTTCACTTCACTTGTCGTAGGTACGGGTGTGATGCTGATGTGAGTAAGCACGGCTACCAAGTCGCCGTACCCCAAATTGACGTTCGCCTCCATAGTCAACGAGGGGCCAAACCAGGATTCAAGATCCAGCAGACTCAACTGACGGAACTTCGCAAGCATCTCCTCGTACCCACAGTGGCCGATTTTGATTTGCGGATTTTGTTGCCCAAGCTTCGATAACGCCTCAATGATGTGCGGCCCTAAACGACCATCAGGCGCATTGTGGACAAAGGTCCACTCACCGAAATACCTCTCCCAGTAATCTTTGGCCCCTTCGAAATCCTCATTGATCTTCTTGATTGCTTCGGAGGCGCTCAAATCATTGGGGGCGTAGCTCTGGAAGAGAGTTCGCGCCGAGGATAGGTATCCATCGTTCTTCCGATCACCGACATTGCCCCATGGGCGGCAAGCCATGAAATCGTTAGGGTGCACCTTCGACATCAGCCTCTCGAACAGGCGCTGAAATCCATCCCCCTTAGACTCCAAGAAGGCAATGCGAAAATCTTTTTCGTAGTTGAGCTGCTGTATGCGATCCATGCGTTCAAGGCCGTGACTGGATTTTTGATATTCCAGGCAACACCTTATGGTGCCTTGGAGTTTTGTAGGGCGTGCACGGTTTTGTCTAAGGGAAGAATTTTATCAGCTGCGATACGGACGAGCAGAATCTGGATGACTTCGGAGACCAATGAACCCCTTTTTGCAAACAGGCTGGTGCTTCCTCTTTGGAAACCCCCATCAGGCCGGGCGAAAACGACATCAGTACAGGCCATTGCATGCCCTTAACATTGTGGCCTAATCGAAGCAGCCCGTCATTTCCTTTATGCCCAAAGCGATCAAGCGTCGCAGCGTCGCATCATTGACCTAGCGAGCGTTCCACCTAGCTTTTTTCGACAACCTGCTTCGGATGGGAAGCAGGAGGTCGGTATTCGAGTTTTTTGTGAGATTAACGGTTGGCGACAGGATCGCTGCGCGCGCAAGCATAGAGCATCCTTTTTTGCTGACGGCGCGCCAGGTGACCGATTATGAAGGAAAGCAGAGGTTGGCCAGTTCAGGCCCAAGCCACTAACGATGGCAGGGGTGACTCGACAAAGCGATGGTAAGCGGGGCGGATCCAAATGAGAGAACTGCCAAAACCGTCGTAGTACCTTGGTACTCATGAAACGAAGTTAATTCTACTAAGAAAAATCTTCGTGCCTACACATGAATGCGGTGCGCATCGACATAAAGAATCACCTGCGACAACCTGCCGCAGATGGCGCGCCGGGCACTCAGACGTACCTCAACTGAACAACTAGGCCGTCTGGTGCGGCGGCCTGTCGCACTTGGGATGTAAAAACACTCTTATTAAACTCAAAGCTCCCTACCGGTGAGCTTTCCGCCGAACATGATTGCAGCGGTAGTACTCATGCGCTCCGGATGTAATCCCTCATTCCGAAGGCGTCGTGTGATTATAAAAATGCCCAACGAGGTCCACCGTGAAAAAAGTATTGGCAGCTGTTTGTTTACTCGTAGTCTCAAACGCTTATGCCGCCCAAGAGCCTGAAGCGGTGTTCAGCCGCTCCTGCTCTGTGTGCCATAACGGCCAGTCACCCATGGCTCCAAAAAAAGGTGATCAAGAGGCTTGGAAACCCCGCTTGGCGCAAGGCACTGACGTATTGGTCAAGCACGTGACCGAGGGCTTCAAGGCCATGCCGGCTCGAGGATTGTGCATGGACTGTAGCGACGAAGATTACAAAGCCGTGATTGCCTGGATGTCTAAGTAAGGTTGCGGTAGGGATGGCAGCTTGCTGCCACCCACCCGCTCTTATCTACGGCCGCGGAACTACGGCATATCGATCGTGATGGTTTCTTTAGAAGCGGGCCGTCAGCGTCAGGTAAGCTGAACGTGGTTGAGTGGGCAGTGCCACTGGAGAGCCCAGATATTGAAAGGTCTCGAAGACTTTGCGACCTGTCAGGTTTACCGCCGAAACCGAGATCGTGTAGCGGTCGAAATCGTAGGAAGTCTGCGCATCCAGCAGTGCGTAGCCTGGTACGGATACCGTATTAGGCAGGGTCAGCTCACGCGCACTGACTGCTGTAATACCGGCACCGAAGCCCAGTCCTTTAGCGGCGCCATCAAGTATCCGATAGCGGGCTGCGAGGCGACCACTGTGCCGTGGTACGCGAGGCAGTCCATCACCGACCGGAATCGAGTTGTCCTCTGTGATTTCTGCCTGGGTGTAGGCGTAGCTACCCAGCAATGAAAAATCGGGGTCGGTTCCCAAACCAGATCCGCTTCTACCCCGCGAGCGCGTTGTTCGCCGCTCTGTACCGAGTAACCCAGAATCGCGTAGGTAGGGTCAGGATCAGGGGTGGACACATTACGACGCGTCTGCTCGAACATGGCGAGAGTGCCAGAAATGCCCAGATCGTTGAACGCCAGTTTGACGCCCGCCTCATAATTGCGAGACAGCTCAGGCTTGGGTGTCTCGTTACCAGTGAAGTTGAACGCCCCCTGAAACCGGTGGAATACGACGTGTAGAGCGCAAGACTTTCGGTCAGGTCATAGGTGATGCCAAACCGTGGTGTCAAACGACGATATGAAGTATCTACACCTTGCTCTTGTTGGTTGATGTCGAGCTGGGTCAATCGCAACGACTCCAACAAGTGCAAACGGCCATAGGTCGCTTGATCCTGAACGTATAAGGCCTTCGTCTCGTAACGGTTGGTCTGGGACACGATTGTTTCGGGCGTCGCGCCGTAGGAAATCCCATATCCCGGATTGGCAAGGTCAAGCTCACCGATGGGTTCAACGCCGGACATCCCCGAGTTGAAGTGAGTGTTGTCGTAATTGATACCAACCAGTAACTCATGATCTCCGCCCAGTGCTTCGACTTTGGAGCCTAGGTTGGTATCCAGTGTGCTTTCCCGGATGTTCGTGGGCAGGTAAAGCTTGAATATCGGGTAAACCGTGGGTGTCGTGGGATTCGGTCCCAGAAGGTCCGGATATACAAGGCTGCCATAATCACGAACTTTGCCCTCGTAATACTGAGCGCTGACGGTCAGTCGTGTGTCGTCATTAAGCTCATGCGTGAGCTCGGCGGTGGTTGTTCGATTCTCGATAGTGGTGTGAGGCTGTCCGTTGGTCGCTCCTGGGAAGGCGTTGCGATCAATCTGCCCGCTCAATGCTTGGGCGGCTGGCAGGCCGGAATATTCGAGCTGGCTGCGATTCTCGTATTGGCCGCGCAGTAACAGTTCAGTCTCTGGCGATAGCTGGAACGCGATGCTTGGTTGTATCGACCACTGATGGCCGTTGACGTGGTCAATCCAGCTGTCATTTTCTTGATAGTCAGCGGCAATCCGTGCGGCGACCTTGTCGCCGATGGGTGTGTTGAGATCCAGCGAAGGATTCACTGTGCCGAAGCTACCGGTGCGCATCGACAGCAGTGCACTTGGCTCGGTCTCGGGCCGTTTAGACACTACGTTGATCAAACCACCCAGCGGTGCGCCGATACCCCCGCCGTACAACGCTGATGTTGGGCCTTTGAGTACCTCAATGCGCTCTGTGCCTATGAGGCTGGTCGGGTCGATGCTCGCTGCCGTGCCGCCAAATGCAGGCAGCCCGTTCATGTAAATTTCCGCCGGAAAACCGCGCACAATTGGCTGAGCGAACAGTGCCTCTTGCGGCTTGGTTGCTCTTACCCCTGAGACGTTAACCAGCGCGTCAGCAAGCGAATGACTGTCCTGCTCCTTGAGCATCGTTTGCGTTACAACTTGAACGGATTGCGGGACTTCGACCAGGGGCGTGTCGGTACGAGTGGCCGACGCAGAAGATGGTGCGCTGTAGCCTTCACGCGCCCCAGAAACGTTTATGGTTTCCAACGTCCAAATCTGTGATTGATCGGATGTTGGGGGTACATCCACGGCACCGTCTTGTGGGTGCGCAATGACCGGTAATGCTAGCCCCAGAAACACGCAAAGGCATGGCGCCAACGCAGACGCGATGGATCAATGTAAAACAGCGGCCCGTTCTTGTCCGAGTACATGGGATCTTCCGATAAAAGTCATTTGAAGCAGAACGCGCAGAGGGATTCGGCGTCGGCGGACTCAAAAGCCGGTCGATGCAGAGTCGGCAATGCGCGTTCAGCCAAAAGTGGGTATGACGTTCAACGATCGAATCGGTGGCGCTCGGCTTCTTGCACCGAGGAATATCGGTGGCGCTGCTTGCTGGGGAATTAAGTGAGTAGAAAAAAGCTGTAACGGTGGAACATTAAGTTGAAACCTGGACAGGTTTGACTCGGCGAGAGCGGGATGCTGGAACAGAAGAGAGCAATATCCGCATTTTTCCCACACGACCAGATCATGGGTCTTGCCGGCAGAAGCATGGTGAGACTTCTGGCTCGTGCCAAGCATGTCGTGGCACTCCATGCCAGCCATGCTCATTGGTTGACTTTTGCCATGGGAAAGGCTGATCCCCTGACTGATCAGGGGGGCCGGCAAAAATCATCAGTATGGCGAACAGGCTCAGCCATGCTCCGATAATGTGACGCTTACGCATTAGCAGGGCTTCTGCTCATCACGCGCAGCCTTCGACACCTGCGTCTGCCGCTCGTATTCGGGGATGGGCAACCACCGTCGAAACCCGGCCCCCCTTTCCCCGTCAGAGGACACCAGGAAAAATCCCAGAGTGCCGGTGGGAAATCCTCTTTTCAGGGTCAACACCAGCGATAGAACGAGGCGCTACTTTCCAGTCAAACACCCTCATCGGCGAGCCTTGCCAAGCCAACACCAGTCCTCGTGCTTGGCTATCGTCAGTATTTATCCACCGGGCCGCTGCCGCAGTCATGAAGGCATCAATGTGTTCTTCGTGGATGTGCGCCCGATAGGTCGACGTGAGTAACCAACGGCAGACACTCAGGTAGTAAGTCCAATTCAGCGACGGATGATTGCGGTACGCCCAGGTCATAAAACTGCGAAATATGTTCAAGCCGTCTGGTGGATCTAGCTTGAGCAGCCCCGGACACACATCGAACAACGTATGCCAATAAGGCAGCAATCTGGCATCCAGTTGAACAAAGCTGCGTGCGTTGCAGGGATAGTCTGGAAACGGCAATAGGTAGTCGCCACGACTGTTTATGCGCGACGTTTTGCTAACCAGCCGCGAAACGCCTGAAGGAATAACTACAGAGCGCATAGCAGCCTCCATGCCATCGCCGCTTGCGATTTATTGAATGCAGGAAAACTGAAAGTCAGACCTTCGGGAGCACTGGAACTGCAACCGGAGTGATTAATAACGCGAGACATACTGCCTTCTCTACAAGACGATTGGAGGGCGTTCAACGGCAGTCGCTGCAGCGACGACCTAGCGTAAACGGACGACAACAAACGAGCGGTGGCGGACAAATCGAGCCAGCCCCCGTGGAAGCGTTAACTGAGGGAAAGCTCGAGGATGGGCTGAGGATCAGGAGTATCCAGAGGGTTGCCTTGCAGTGCATCTCGCGACTAGAGCGCGGCTTCTGTCCAATTCGTAGTAGCGAGGTCAGGCAGAAAAGTAAGGCGATGCTCAACTTCGCCACAGGACAGAATAGACAGCAAAGACTACCGGCCCAACCACGGGTTGAACGGTCAGTGAAGTCCATGCTCTGTGCCGGATTATGGCTGCCCGATGCAGAGCAAACTGACCGCCACCAACAAGTTCGAGCCCTATCATCTGCTATGCCCTAAGCCGAATCACCACGTGGAAAACTGCTGCTACAGGACCTTTTTTCACTATGGCTTAACACCCTCAGATCCGGCCATTAACGTTAGACATGCTGGCCACCGTTAACGTGAATCTCTGCGCCGTTTACATAAGAAGCGCCACCGGTGCAAAGGAAGTAGACGAGCGAGGCAACTTCTTCAGGTTTGCCCAGCCGGTTCATCGGCACTAGCCGTTCAACGATTTCCGCAGTGCCTGCGGACAGTATTGAGGTTTCGATTTCTCCAGGTGCGATAGCGTTGACCCTTACGCCATGTCGGCCAAAAATCAAAGGCCATTTCCCGAGTCAGGGCGGAGAGCGCAGCTTTGGATGTGGAATAAGCGACACCTGCGAACGGGTGCACTTTGGATCCTGCAATAGAGGTAACGTTGATGATGCTGCCTTTTGCAGCTTTCAATTCATCAAACAGCCCCCGCGCAAGGAGGGCCGTAGAAAACAGATTGACATTGAAGACCTTGATCCAGGTTGCATAGTCGGACTCCAGAACACCAAGGCGTGTCCCCTCCGGCCCCTTTGGCGAAACTCCGGCATTGTTTACCAATGCATCCAAGCGCCCGCCCAATTTTTCCCTGATGGCCGCCAGGCTGTCACTGACGCTATCAATATCTTCGAGATCAAGATGAATGTGGTTGAGTAAGCCCTCGGCCCATGGGCATTCAGCGACCCAGTCCTGGCGAGAGGCGGTGAAAATCCTCCACCCAGCGGCTTGAAAGTGTTTGACGGTGGCATGGCCTATGCCACGACTGGCACCGGTCAATAACAATGTCTTCTCGCTCATACATGCATTTACCTATTAGAAAGTTTCGCTTTTTTTTTAAACGGTCTAGGTCAAAAAATCGCAATCTTCAATGTGCTACTTTTTTGGCAGGGTGTCATGAGTGGCCATGACTCTCAGAGCCGCTTTTGTTCGCTGCAAACATCGGGTGATCCGCTGGGCCCCCAAGCACTTTTTGGCCATTTCTCGTTTCCTTGCGTTGAAGCGCCTGAACGGCGATGAGCGTCCTTCTCCTGGATGAGGATGAGTCAATCTTACTGTTCGAACGTTCGACTCTACGTCTGACTACAGGAGGCGGAAACGACATTTTTCCCTCATTACCGGTCACGGGATGGCCCACTTACGGCGGCACCAAACTGCAGGTTTCTTCCGTCAAGAATCCGTGCTTCGAGGAGCTGAGCCCTAGCTCAGAATCGTAAGTTCGCGAAGGGTCCAAGACCAGTTCCGGCTGGCTGCGGTTTGTTAGGCACGGCACTCGATTGGCGGCTTGTACGAAGTTGAGCTACTCGCCCGGGATATGAGAATGAGGATCGGCGGCGCATATCTGCTTAGTCATGCAACGTGACTTCGGCGGACGCATACGAACTGACCTCACAGCTCTGTTGTAGTCCGGCCGAGGCTCCTTGCTTGATCATTATTCGTGCTCATGGACTCTCGACAAGCTTGCATTCCATAGGCTCACTTCGTAACACTTGAGTTGCGTAGCTGCCACCTCAATGGTCGGTACGCGCTAATATTTACCAATCCAAGGAGCGATGAATGCGTGTGCGTCCAGCGATAACGGGTGACTCTGAGAGCATGAGTAGAATCGCAAAGGCTACCTTTTCACTGGCGTGCCCAGCAGACACTCCAGCAGAAGAATTGGAGCGCTACATCAGCGAAAATCTGACCGCGCGTTGTTTTCAGGCCGCGCTGGATACGTCAAGCCAAGAGGTGCGAGTGTTGGAGGAAGCCGGAGATATCGTGGGTTTCAGTTTGGTCGACTACAAACCAGATCGATTAAACATCCCACTGGCGGATGGCATCCCTGAGTTAAAGCGATGCTATGTCGATTCAAAACACCATGGAACCGGTGCCGCACAACTCCTCTTAACTGCGACGCTTACTGGTATTTCAGATCGTATCCGGCTCACGGTGAATGATCAGAATGCCCGTGCAATAGGCTTCTACCAACGTAATGGATTTTTTACAGTAGGAGAAACCAGTTTTCAATGCGGCGATGATGTCCACCGAGACTTGGTGATGGTACGTGAACTGTAGGGTTGCGGTTTTTGCGTAGGCGTTCCGGGAAAACAGATTGCGAGAATTCTGCATTCAGGCGATCGGTGCCGAGTACCTAGGTCAGGTCGCCGGATGCTCACAATGAAAGGTCAAATCGAATGCAAACGCGTAGTCAACTGGAGTGCAATCTTGCGACAGGTAGGCACCCGTCTAATTAGGCAAGGTGTGTTGAGCGGACGCTTACTGCGGTTTGGCTCTGGCCGGGAAATTTCCGTTGGTTTGAAGCATAAAAAGCGGGTCAAGTTGACCCGCTTTTTATGAGCAATTCAAAGCCGTTCAGGCTGCGTGATCACCGCTAACGCCCATTGGAGGCAATGTTAGCGTCGGCTCGGTCCCACCCCCCACCTAAGGCTCTAATCAGGCTCACCGTTGCAATGGCCTGAGTGCCCGTCAGACGGCTCAGTTGCAGTTCGGTTTGTAAGACCTGGCGCTGAGCATCGATAACTTCCAAATAGCTAATTTGCCCCTCTTCATACTGAGTTTTAGAAAGTCGCTCTGTCCGTATTGATGCTGCAACAGCTTCGCTTTGATTACCTTTCTGATCATCGAGCAACCTCAGATCTGCCAGGTTGTCCTCTACCTCTCTAAACGCCACCAATACTTGCTCCCGATACTTCGCAACCTGCTCGTCGTATCGAGCCCTTGCAGAGGCGAGATCTGCTTTCCTCCGACCACCATCAAATATCGGTAACGTCAGCGCCGTTCCCGCAAGGGGGCCTAGTAGAAAAGACCGAGTCGACCAGTCGAACAGATTCCCCAGCGATGACGACTCGAAGCCGGCGGCGGCATTTATGTTAAGCCGCGGGAAAAATGCTGATTTCGCCAATCCGATTTGTGCGTTAGCCGCGGCCATAGCTCTCTCGGCGGCGGCAATATCTGGACGGCGCTCCAGTAGGGCTGATGGTAACCCGATAGGCACCTGGGTCGCGATGGGCTCTATAGGTGAGTCAGGGAAGTCGAAGTCGGCAGGAGACTTACCCAACAACACTGCAAGACTATGTTCTGACGTCGCACGCAGCCGTGCGATCCCTACCGAGTCCGCCCTCGCGGTAGATAGTTCGTTGCGCGCTCGCGAGAGGTCAAGTTCGCTTATGTCGCCCTCTTTGAATCGCCCCTCTACTAATTTCAGGGTGTTTTCACGCAGGGTGACCGTGCGACGAAATAGTCGAAGTTGGTTGTCGTACTCACGCAGCTCGAAATAATTTTTAGCCACGTCAGCTTGGAGGGCTAACAGCACAGAACGATACAGCGCCTCGTTCTGTGCTTGATTAGCGAGCGCGGTGTTCACTTGTGAATCCACCTTCCCGAACAGGTCTACCTCGTAAGAGGCTGTCGCCTGCGCCCGCCAAAGAGTCTGCGTGGACCCACTCGCATCGTCAGACAACAATTGTGAGGCAGGAGACAGGCGTTCACGCGTAGGACCAAATCCCGCATCTAGGGACGGGAACCATCCCGCTCGGGCTGATTGGGTCAAGGCTCTCGATTGCTGTACTCGTGCGGCAGCCGCCTTCAGATTCTGATTAGCCTCTGCGGCTTGCCGCTCCAGGTCGTTTAGCACCGGATCGCCAAAGACTAGCCACCATTCCCCACGATGCTCGGCATCGGCTGGTTCAGCGTTTTTCCAGGCGCTATCTTTGGGCAATGATGCTTGCTTCTGTTCAGTCGAAGCTTCCTTGAACGCCTGCGGAGTCGGAACGTCGGGGCGGTTGTATGTCGGCTCCACAGAGCATGCTGATAGCAGCGAAAGCAGCGCTGAGGAAGTTAGCAGTCCAAAAATAGACTTTTTGGGTAATTGGATCATTCGTTTGGCTCCGATCATGCGTCCAATGCTTCCGTTGTCAGGTGAGGCGCGTCTTTTTGAGCCACGTGTACTTTGCCACCTGCCAGCGTACGCAGGACCACGTAGAAGACAGGTGTCAGTGCGAGACCGAACAGGGTCACGCCCAACATGCCGAAAAACACCGAGATCCCCATGGCTTGGCGCATTTCTGAGCCCGCACCAGTGGAAAACACCAGTGGAACAACGCCCATGATGAAGGCGATCGAAGTCATGAGAATTGGTCGGAGACGCAAGCGGCTCGCTTCAATGGCTGCCGTCAGCGGCGTGTACCCGTCATGCTCTAGTTCTCTGGCGAACTCGACGATCAAGATGGCGTTTTTAGAAGCCAATGCGACCAATACCATCAACCCGATCTGGGTAAAGATGTTGTTGTCTCCCTGCGTGAGCCACACCCCCGTGAGTGCGCACAAGATGCTCATGGGAACGATCAGGATTACCGCCAAAGGGAGGGTCAAGCTTTCGTACAGTGCGGCCAGTACGAGGAATACGAGCAGGACGCTGACAGGGAAGACCCACATACCGGCATTACCTGCCAAAACCTTTTGGTAAGTCAGCTCAGTCCACTCGAATTTTACGCCTTGAGGCAACACCTCGGCTGCAATGCGCTCTGCTGCTGCTTGGGCCTGGCCAGACGAATAGCCCGGCGCTGGGCCGCCGTTAATATCCGCTGCGGTGTAGCCGTTATACCGAACCACCATGTCCGGACCGTAGGTTGGGGTGATACGAACCAGAGACGATAGGGGCACCATTTCTCCACGGTCGTTTCTGGTTTTCAGCTGAAGGATGTCATCTGCTCGCTGACGAAACGGTGCGTCGGCCTGCACTCGTACCTGATATACACGGCCAAAACTGTTGAAGTCATTCACATACAAGGAGCCAAGGTATACCTGCATGGTCTTGAATACATCGGTAACGGACACGCCCAGCTGTTTGGCTTTCACACGGTCTAGCTCGACGTTTAGCTGCGGGAAGTTGATCTGATAGTTTGTCAGTGACCCACCAAGCTCCGGGGTCACTGCAGCCTTGGCCATGAATGCTTGAGCGGCCTTGTTAAGCTCCTCATACCCGAGGCTACCTTGGTCTTCCAGCTGCATTTTGAAGCCACCCAGTGTGCCAAGCCCGAGTATTGGAGGCGGTGGAAAGGCTGCGACATAGGCTCCTTTGATACTGGCGAACTTTTGGTTAAGGGATGCGACGATGGCCGCGGCGGACTCATCTTTCGATGTACGTTCGCTGAGAGGCTTGAGGGGGACAAAGACAATCCCTGCGCTAGAACTGTTCATGAATCCGTTAACGGACATGCCAGGGAAGCCGACTGCGTGAGCTGCGCCCGGCTGCTTCATGACTATTTCGCTCATCTGGCGAATCACTTCTTCCGTACGGTCAAGAGAAGCGCCATTGGGAAGCTGGGCGATGGTGACCAAGTACTCCTTGTCCTGCATGGGAATGAACCCAGCAGGCACAACGTTCCCCATAACCGCCGTGAGTCCCAGAAGAACCACATAAACAACCAGCATGCTGCCCTTGCGCTTAAGGACGCCTGTTACGCCTTTCGAGTATTGCTCCGAGCCACGATTAAAAACCTTGTTGAATGCTCGAAAAAACCGCCCAGTAGCTTATTCATCACCCGCGTTAAGGCGTCTTGCTTAGCGTCGTGGCTACGCAAAAGTAGTGCGCTGAGGGCTGGAGAGAGCGTGAGTGAGTTGAAAGCAGAGATCACCGTAGAGATCGCAATGGTCATTGCAAACTGCTTGTAGAACTGGCCCGTGAGACCGCTCATAAATGCCAACGGTACAAATACAGCAACCAACGTGAGTGCGATAGCAATGATGGGGCCGCTGACCTCTTGCATGGCTTTATACGTGGCGTCCCTCGGGGTCAGACCGCTGGCTATGTTCCTCTCCACGTTTTCAACCACAACGATGGCATCGTCAACGACGATACCAATGGCTAACACCATTCCGAAAAGCGACAGGGCATTGATCGAGAAGCCGAAGGCCAGCAAGAGCGCAAAGGTACCGATGATGGACACCGGTACAGCGATCAAAGGAATGATCGCTGTACGCCATGATTGGAGGAACACAATGACGACCACGACCACCAGTGCGATGGCTTCGAGCAGTGTTTCTATAACCGCCTGAATGCTCGACTTCACGAAGCGAGTGGGGTCGTAGATAAGCCTGTAATCCAGGCCGGGAGGGAAATCAGCGCTGAGATCTTTGAGTGCAGCGCGGATTTGATCAGAGATCTCCAGCGCGTTAGCGCCAGGCAATTGGTAGATGGCGAGGGAGACGGCGGGTTTGTTGTCCAGCAGCGCACGCAATCCGTATTCAGCCGCAGAGAGTTCGACTCGGGCAACATCCCGCAGATGAGTAACTGCGCCATTCGGGCTAGTTTTGAGAACGATGTCGCGGAACTCGTCGACGGTCTTCAAGCGACCCTGGGCATTGATTGTCAGCTGTACTGCAGTACCCGGCGAAGAGGGCGCAGCACCAACGGCACCCGCAGCAACCTGAATATTCTGTTCTTGAATGGAAGTGACAATCTCCGAGGCGGTGAGATTACGCTGTGCTACCTTCTGCGGATCAAGCCACACACGCATTGCGTAGTCACCTGCCCCCACATATCGACACGGCCAACGCCAGGTATCCGCTCAAAGCGCGTTTTGACGTTCCGTAGGCCGTAGTTTCTCAAATACGTTGTGTCGTACCGATCATTCGGCGACACGAGGTGCAGAAAAAGAACTAATGAAGAAGAGCTTTTGAGCGTAGTAACACCCAATCGTTGTACATCTTCGGGCAGTCGTGGCAATGCTTGATTGACTCGATTCTGTACCAACTGGGTAGCCAAGTCCGGGTCAGTTCCTAATGCGAAAGTTACAGTGATGGTCAGGTTACCGTCACTGTTCGCTTGAGACTGCATGTACAGCATATTCTCAACGCCGTTGATTTTTTCCTCAAGCGGCGCAGCAACTGTCTCGGCAATGACTTTTGGGTTCGCTCCAGGATACTGTGCGCTGATTGTGACCGAGGGCGGAACGACCTCTGGATACTCAGAAATCGGCAGTTTAAATATTGCTATCAACCCTGCAAGCAGGATCACCACGGATAGTACGCCCGCAAAGATCGGACGATCAATGAAGAACTTTGATATGTTCATTAATGACTCTTTAAGTGAGGCGGCTACTTTCTCTCAGCGCTGCTTGAGGGTTAAAAAAGACAACAGGACGCTTAAGGATGCACTCTGTTTTATAATCAATGCACGGACCAATAAATCCTAAGTGCCTGAGGGGCATTCATTGTTTATTGGTGAATTTTAGTTAGTGCTGTCGTGGGTCAGTGAGCGTTTCTAGCCTGAGCGTCACTTTGGGGAATTATCTTTCCTAGAACCTGCTCCCCTGGGCGGACTCGCTGAATACCGCCTACCACCACCCGTTCGCCCTCTTCGAGTCCGGACGTGATAATGCGATCATTGCCTTGTAGATTTCCCAGCGCTACCGGGCGATAAACAATATGGTCATCCTTTCCCACGACCAAGACAAATCGCTTATCTTGATCGGTGCCAATTGCCGCATCATCAATAAGGAGGGCCGCGTATGGCTCACTGCCGCCCACTTTTACACGCGCATATAGCCCCGGGACCATGGTGCCATCAGCGTTGTCAAACCGTGCACGCATGCGGATAGTGCCTGAGGTAGTGTCGAGTTCATTGTCTACGGATTGGATGACTCCCCGGCGCGAATACCCTGTCTCATCTGCAAGCCCTAGATCAACCGGAACAGTAGCCTTATTGCCGAGTCTGTTGATGTACTTAAGATAAGTCTGCTCATCAGCGTTGAACTCTGCATAAATGGGGTTCACAGAGACAAGCATCGTTAAAGGCGCCGCGCCTGCTCCGGCGTTTACGATGTTTCAAGTGTTATTTCTGCCCGCGATACGCGACCAGAAATTGGAGCTGTAATCTGGGTATGGCCGAGATCAATTTTAGCGGCATCCAGCGCCGCTTCAGCAGTCTTAAGATTGGCACTGGCCTCCAATGCTGCGTTGTTTTTTTCATCGTAGTCACGTTTCGCTATTGCATTTTCGGCAATTAGGCGCTGTGCCCTCTCCCAGTCGCTTTTCGTGTACGCGGCGCGAGCCTGAGCTGCTGCAACCTGCCCCTTAGCTCGTTCGACTTGTGCTTGGTAAGGTCGTGGATCGATGACGAACAGAGTGTCCCCTTTTTTAACCAATTGGCCGTCATGTATGTTGACGTCCGTTATGGTTCCTGCCACCAGCGGCCTAACCTCAACTTTTTCCACCGCTGCTAATCGGCCAGAATAGATTTGCCAGTCGGTAACGGTTTCTCTTTTAACGACCGCGACATCTACCTCTTGGATTGGGAGCGGGCCTTCCTGTGCTACAGCTTTCTCTGAGCTATCGACCACACTAAAGGCAATGACTCCGGAAATACAAAGCATGCCTGCCGAATAAAGTGCCAGCCTAATGCGGGGTTTGGAATTAGCGCTCATAATTACTCCGAAGTTATTCCTGTTCTAGCTTGACTGTTGTGTGAATGCCAACTTCCGATGGCTAATTCGCATGAAATATGAAATGGCGCTTCTTGGAAGCCAAGGTTTTTGTTTCTCCAGCAACACCGCGACTTTTTTTACAGTGCACGGCATGCGTGAAAAATCACGTCATCGACCTGTTTTCATTGTCTAGAACGCGTTCGCCATTGGCGATTTTTGTTCTGCGGTCGGCACGCATCCACCTTAAGGTAATAACCGCGGATACCGCGATTAGCGGAAAAACAATATTATTCATGCCCTTCCAGCCAAGTAATTGCAATATGGGGCCGGCGGCCAAAGTGGAAAATGCAGTGAATGTATATTGAATAAACTCTGCCACTCCCTGCACCCTGGCCTTTTCGGAGGGGTGGTAGGAGGAAGTCAATAAGGTTGTGCCACCAACAAACATAAAATTCCACCCGACGCCTAAAAAAAGAAGCGCGATATAGAACGCGGTCAAGCTGTCCGAAAACTGTGCAATCAATCCGCAAGCTGCACTTAGTGCCATTCCCAGGAATAAAATCGGAGGCAATCCGAATAGGGCAATCAGGCGCCCAGCGAATAGTGACGGCGCGTACATACCCACTAAATGCCATTGAATAATGCTGGCGCCATCATTTATGGAGTGATTGCTGGCGACAGCAGCCAGCGGTGTCGCGGTCATGATGAACATCATCACCACGCCGCCAATAACGTTATTCGAGAGTGCCGCTAGTGAAATAGGTTGCTTGAATATTGTGAGTAATTTGCGTGGCGGCTGTTCGTGGTCATGCAGTTCCAATGGTTCTGGAAGTGCATCTTGGTAACCCAGCCAAAGTAATGCTGCGGAGGCAAGGCCCAGCAGGCATACCATCAAGTACGAGCCGGCGAATAGGACTGGGAACAAATCTGTGCTCCAACTCGCCAACAAAGGCCCAAGAAAAGCGGCGATCACTCCGCCCGCAAGCACCAACGAGATCGCGCGCGCTTTGCGATTGTCAGGTTCCGAATCTGTCGCAGCCAATCGGTAATACTGGGCAAACGCTTGAAAAATACCTACGGCGGCTGTCCCCATGCAAAACAGCCAGAAAGAGTTTAAGAAAACTGCCCATACGGAAATCAATCCGCCTATCGCGCCGGTGAGGGCACCTAGTACAAATCCACGCCGCCTACCTATTTTCTGCATCAGAGTAGAGGCGAAATATGTCGCAATCGCGCCTGCTACGGTGATGAGTGCAAGGGCAGAGTCGCAAGCGATTTATCGGGTGCGAGCTGATATCCCGTCAAACCGGTCAACGTGAGATCGATTGCGATGGCTGCCGTGAACAAACCCTGGGCTATTGCCAGCACAGCCACATTCGACGGGCTTGATGACTTTTCTAACGCTGAAATGTCTTCCGACAATTTTGATGTGCTCATTGTGTCCGCCTCCAGTCAAGACGGTTCAAGCTGTCTGCCCTTACAACCATGACGACTCTCCTGTTGAGAAACTGGAGCATTCTCTACGTCACTTATGGCGGGAGAAAGGACTTAGTTCCCTCCTTTTTGGTCGTCGGGTTGCATTAGGAGCAGGTGTCACAAACAGGAAGGCTGATAGCGAAGCGGGACTGAGAGGCGAACAAAAACGATGACGTTTTTTGAGGGTTTTTTGCTCTTTCGCCATAAAATTTTTAGAGGATGATTTGGGGCCAGCGTTACGAAAATCGGCCAATAGGACGCTGGCGGGGAACAGTAATTCCGAGCAGGATCTATGATTTTTTAAGAAGGTAATTCCATGCGTGACATCGCTTTCCTGGTCTTTCCCGAGTTTCAGATTCTGGATCTCAGCGGTCCGCTGGCGGCCTTTGAGATCGCTAAAGAGATTGGGGTACCAGATCCCTACTGCTGTTCGGTGGTTTCGTTGTCGGGCGGTCCTGTGATGAGTTCGTCTGGTCTAGAAGTAAGGAGTCAGAAGATCAGATCAAGCCCGTACGATACGTTGATAGTGGTCGGCGGTAAGGCTTTTTCCAAACCCTATGACCTCCCCATGGTGTCGGACCACCTCGCTAATGCGGCCGCGAAAGGTACTAGGCGAGTTGCGAGTGTTTGCACCGGGGCTTTTCTATTGGCTTCGGCGGGCCTGTTAGACGGTCGCAGGGCTACTACACACTGGAGGCAGACCGCGCGACTGCAACGCAATTTTCCGAAGGTGCGGGTACAGCCCAATCATATATTTACGAAGGATGGTGGCATCTGGACGTCTGCTGGCATCTCTGCGGGAATCGATCTGGCGCTGGCCATGATTGAGGAAGATCTGGGAAATGCTGTTTCCCATGAGGTCGCCCGCGCCATGGTCGTGTACCACCGTCGGCCAGGAGGGCAGTCACAATTTTCGGCCATGGCCGATATGGAGCCGACGACGGATCGCATGAGGGAGGTGCTTTCCTACATGCGAGAGCATCTAAACGAACAGCTATCAACAGAGCATTTGGCATCAATTGCTTGCCTCAGCTTGCGCCAATTTGGTCGAGCCTTTCTGCTGGAAACGGGGAAACACCCGCTAAAGCTGTGGAGCGTTTGCGTGTCGAGGTCGCGAGGCTGCGCGTTGAACGTGGGGCGGAACCGATCGAACTGATAGCACACTCGGTTGGCTTCAAGGATCCGGAGCGGATGCGCAGAGCCTTCATCAGAGTTATCGGGCACCCTCCTCAAAGCATCAGACGGCTGGCCGCACATCAGGGTGTTAGCGCTTATGAGGTTACGGTTGAGGCTGAAGTGTCTTAACTGCCCGCTCAGGGTTCATTGCGCTCGGCGCAATCCCCGTTGCAACGGCGTATTTGAGCGCTGTACCGAAAGTCTATTCCTCTTAAAGCCGCCTCATCAGTAGATTCTAATTTCGGAAGGGGAAACAAGTTCGACTAAACCGTATGGCGTAAATCGAGGGGACTAAGTCGTTTTGCAAAGCGCTAGTGACGCTTAAGCTTCAGCTTCTGGGTTTAGTGACCCCGAATGGTCGCGGTAAATCTCAAATCTACTAATGGGACAGTCATGAAAGAACTTTCAGGCAAACGTGCATTCATCACTGGCGCTGCACGTGGTATTGGCGCAGCTATCGCTATCGAGTTGGCAGAAAAAGGAGCTGATATTGCTTTCAGCTATGTTCGCTCTGGGGATGCGGCGGAGGAACTGGCCAGAGAAATTGAGGGATTGGGTGTTAAAGCCTTCCGTATCCAGGCCGATAGTGCGGATCCCCAAGCAGCTACCCGTTCTGTACATGAGGCAGCTAGGCTTTTAGGAGGGTTGGACATACTAGTAAACAATGCGGGCGTCGCTTTTATTTGCCCGCTAGAGACAATGCCGCTGGATCAGATAGACCAGATCATCGCCGTAAACATTAGAGCAGTGATCTTGGCTTCTCAAGCAGCCATTACCTATCTTGGAGAGGGCGGAAGAATCATCAATATCGGTTCCTGTCTGGCGGAGCGTGTGGCCTTCGAATCGGTCACAGTCTATTCCATGTCCAAGTCCTCCCTACTTTCCTTTACACGAGGACTTGCTCGTGAGCTAGGACCGCGTGGCATCACCGTTAATACTGTGCATCCTGGACCTACGGACACTGATATGAACCCAGCCGATGGTGATGGTGCCGATGCGATGAGGGCTCATTCAGCATTAGGCCGATACGGTACTGGGAAGGATGTCGCAGTGGCGGTCGCGTTCATCGCAAGCCCAAGCGCTAAACACATCACCGGCACCGGGTTAAGCGTGGACGGGGGCGTAAACGCGTAGTCCTGATTTATCTACCTACAGACTCTCTGACTAGTTACCCCAGGCACCTTGCTAGTAAGACTGAACGCCATTACGGGGCTAAAGAACTTGGTAGTTCGGGCTGATTTCCAGCAGTCATTCTAGTTGGGTGGCCGGGGAACTTAAATCTTCTTTTCGCGAACGCCTAGTTAGACGAACCACGTTTTACAGTTGAGGCGCCGTCAAAAGCATTAGAGACAACACCCTCAATTCAATCGCACTAGTGATCAGCTCGACCTGAACCGATGTATTTATCCATCGGCAGCACATGAACAATGTATGAAGTAATAATTCAAAGAAGACTTGCTAATCCAATTTTTGGTTTTTTCGTATAAAGAGGCTTGAATCAATGAGCGTTTTGTTGACTCGCCGTAAGGTGATTTCAGGTATGGGACTTCTAGGTATCGGCATGCTGGCAGGATGCGATACCCGAGGTGAGCTATCGTACAAATACGGCAAAGACTTAAGCAATAAAATTCTTGGGCGCACATTCCGGCTAAAAGACACCGACGGCGAGGTAAGAACGCTTTCAAGCTATAGAGGCGTGATGCCCATGATTTTTTTTGGATTCACTCAATGTCCGGCAGTCTGCCCCACCGCCTTGGCTCGTGCAGTTAAAATCAAAAAAATGATGGATAAGGACGGCTACTTTCTTCAGGTTATCTTTATTACGCTCGATCCCGAGCGGGATTCACCAGCCGTCCTAGACGCCTATGTAAAAACTTTTGATCCGTCATTTATCGCTCTTTACGGAACGCTAGAAGAAACAGCGGCTACAGCCAAAGAGTTTGGCGTGTTTTACGAGAAAGTACCGATTGGGTCAACATATACACTTACTCATTCATCGACGAGCTATGTGTATGACTACCAAGGAACGCTACGCCTTGGATTTTCTCAAGCACTTTCGGCACAACAATGTGCAGAAGATCTGATTACACTCATGGAGATTTGCTAATGTATTCAGGTCCAAATTTTACCAATATAAATCAACACATTAAACAGATCGTACTTGGATTTTTCTCTACTAGGGCTGGCTTTCCAGGTTTCAGCCCAAACGCAGATAGAGGGCGCATGGGTTCGCGCGACAGTGCCAGGACAACAAGCGACTGGTGCGTTCATGACGATAACTGCAAGCAGCGACAGCAAGCTGCTCAGTGCCCAGTCACCGGTGGCGAAAATCGTGCAAGTTCACCAGTCGACAATCAAGAACGACGTGATGCGCATGCAACCAGTAGAGTTCGTCGCCTTGCCTGCTGGCAAAGCAGTCATCCTGGATCCCCACAGCTATCACATTATGCTTATCGACCTGATGAAACAGGTAAAAGAAGGTGACCAGGTGCTTGTGAATCTTACGGTAGAGAACGCCAAGGGCGAGAAGGAATCGATCAAGGTTGAGGCCACCGCGCGAGCTTTAAATATGGCTGATGACGCAAAATGAATCGATAGTTTCAACGATGAGCGCCAGTAGATGAAAGTGGCTGACCGTGACGAGCGTTTAAACTGGGCGACGCCGCCAGCCCCGTTGTCGGATTCGCTGGCCGCGTTTATTGAGTAGATTCGGCATGAAGCTAAGGCAAAGATTTTTTGCCTTAGCTACCTTCGTGCGTGTAACACAACAAAAAATTGCTGGCTTATCTCAGGTGACCTCGCGCGCGCCCCTTGTCTGGCTGCGATGCACCTCAGGTTAGCGCGATCAAGCCTTTTAGCATCGGCTTAGAGGAAGAGGATCTTGCATCTGACGGGCTAAATTTAGCCGATGCGGCTCCGTCGCTTGCTTAGGCGTATCGTTGGAATATCTTCGAGATTATTTTCCACTGACCGTCGATCTTGAGCAGCGAAAGAAAGTCGTGGAAGCTCGCGCCCAAAACGTCATTCTCCATGTCCACTCGGACAACTGCAGCTGTGGGTGCGATAGCCAAGATGTCCAGGCGACTGCGGGTGTTCGGTGAAGCGCCCAGTGCTTTGAAGAAACTAGCAAATACAGGAACAGCTGGACCTTGAAGCAGCTCATCGCCGGTGTAGCCCCACATTATCGCGTCTTCGTGGAAGGCTTTCTCAATTCCAGCGATGTCCCCAGAGCGATAACCGTCAATATAAGCTTGAGCTGCCTGAATTACATCGTCGTACTCAGTCGTGGCGACTGGTTTTATATGCGAAGTCATGTTGAATCCTCGAGAGCTATTTAGTGAAATGTGCAAGTTTTAGAGCCGCTCAGCACCACGTACTGCGATCACCACAATGGTTATTAAAACGAGTGCTCGCTCCCTGACGTAGGATCGATGCATTCAGATCTAGCTGCGCGAGCCCCCAATTTTCAGGTACTCCCACGGCAAGTCCCCTGCGTGTAGGAGTGCAGGGGCTTTTGTTTGGCGATGACTACAGCTCAGGAACTGCCCCTAGAGCACCCCGCGGCATGGCGCAGAAATGACTGACCAAGGTCCGCCGAGAACAACGTTACAGAGCAACGATCACGCGGGAGCTAGTTTTGATAACTGCGCTCGACGCTTCATATGCTCATTCGCGACTCTCACAGCCTCGTCAGTTCTCCCCACAGACCCTTTATCTGTGCGACGATCTCCGGCCGCGCGGTACGTGGATTCCCCGAGTTCATTGTCGGCTGCGGGTCGTACTCGAGCACGAGCTGCGTAAATTCTGCCGCATCCTGGCCTTTAAGCTCGGCGATGACCTTCAGCGCAAAGTCGATACCTGCCGTTACACCGCCACCTGTGATTCGGTTCCTGTCGACGCATACCCGTTCGTAGCTCGGTTCGATACCCAGTGCTATGAGGGGTTCGTAGAAAGGCCAGTAGGTTGCTGCACGGTAGCCCTCCAATAGTCCCGCCATAGCAAGAAGTACAGAGCCTGTGCATACGGCGGTTACATAGGTGGCAGTCTGTCCTGCGCGAGCAATAAAATCGAGCAACTCCCGGTCCTTCATGACTTCAGGGGTTCCTCCGCCACCTGCGACAAACAGCACGTCTAGGTTATCTGGAACGTTATCAATCGTGATCGTAGGGTTCATGGTGACGCCCATGTCCGTGGGAACGGGCTCCATGGTCTTCCAGATTATGTGAGTTTTGGCATGAAGGCCGAACGCCGTCTGTGGGCCAGCCAAGTCCTGCAGAGTGAAACCAGGAAAAATTACCATGCCAATCTGCAGTTGTCGGTCTTGAATCTTATTGCTCAGCTCATCAGACATTACCGTCTCCTCTCGTCGTAGTTGACTAAAGAGTATTCCTGCTAGACGCTACACGTGAGTGGCTTAAATGACATCAAGCGATCGTTTTCTGCCAGTTATTCGATTTTGAGAGCGGGGGTCAACGCCGTGCATAAGATTGCGGTTTTGGTATTGAATGACGTGGTGCCGTTGGACTTTGGTATCGCCTATCAGGTTTTCGCCTTGGCTTCTCAGGTCGATGACAAGAACGCATACGAGGTGGAGGTGTGCGCACCCGAGCGGACAATTCGGACCGCTAGCTTTGATATGCAGGTGCGGTACGGCCTCGACCGCCTTGAGCTAGCCCACACTATTGTCATTCCAGGGTGTGAAGACCCGTTTGGAGAGGTTCCAGAGACGGTAAGAATCGCTCTTCGCGAGGCATATGCTCGTGGTGCACGATTGGCTTCAATCTGCACTGGGGCTTTTATCCTTGCCGCGAGCGGTCTTCTTGACGGCAAACGCGCGACTACGCATTGGCGTTTCGCCGAGGACTTGGCCAGGCTTCACCCAGAGATACAAGTAGAACCTAATGTTCTGTTCGTCGATGAAGGAAGCATCGTGACTTCGGCCGGCGCGTCAGCAGGATTAGATATGTGTTTGCATCTCGTGCGACGCGATTACGGCCAGTCTGTTGCGGCAAACACTGCCCGTCTGGCGGTCGCGCCACTGTACCGTGATGGTGGTCAGGCCCAGTTTATTCGTCAGGCGCTTCCAGGCTCTCCAACGAGCCTAATGCCCTTGATCGAATGGATGCGAGACAATTTGAACAGTTCGCATACGGTCGATAGTCTTGCGGATCGTGCCAACATGAGCTCTCGCACCTTTGCTCGGCGATTTCAAGAACAGACCGGTACTACAGCTTTACAGTGGCTTCTCACCGCTCGTATTGATCGAGCGCGTGCATTGCTTGAGGAGAGCGATACATCGATTGATCAAACGGCACTTCTTTCCGGATTCGGGTCTGCGGTGACCTTCCGGTCGCGGTTCCGAAAGGTCGTTGGCCTGACACCGACGGAGTACCGTCGACGTTTCAGCTCAGTAAACTAAAATCCAAATACCCGCAGACCATGGGTTTGGATTTTCAGGACGACCGACACGCTCACATTGATGCGTCAATCGCCAATCCCGCTGGCGTTCAATGACAGTACCTCGCTCGGCGCATTTTTCGGGGCACAACAAATTCGGGATGGGAGCGCTGTAGTTTCACTACGGCGAATCAAGAACTTCCCATGGATAAATGCTAGAAAATCATGCCCTTATGCCAGCACCTTAGCCTGAGTCTTTACTGTCGTAACGCTGGGCGCTATCAATGGATTTCTGGTCCGAGAGACCCGATAGTCGGTCAGTTGTAGGGCGGGTTTGCCTCATACTCCCTCCGGCTCGAGTGTCGCACTGGTCAACTGCTGATCTTGCCAGGCCGCGCAGGTCAGCCCAGTGCCTTTCCACCGTCCATTCTGTATGACCTGAATCGCCCCGGATTCTCTAGACAGCTTCTTCTCATAAGCGACCAACGTCCGACGTAGCTGACGATTCTCGCTCGCAACGCGGCGAATCTCTGCAAGCCGCCCCTCAACTTGCAGAACGAGGTGACGGTATGGATATTCAACAAACTCAAACGAGGAAGCCGGGTATTTATGTTTGCCATTCCCCTTGGCAATAGTCAGGGGGGAGAATTTGTTTTTTGTCCTTGCAGCGGCACCAGTTTGCACCAGTAGATCGAATACGCATTCGGGCTCGCCTGCTTGATTGATACGCCGGCCACAACAGATTTGACCACGGTCTTTTGTACAGCTTCATGGACGCATCCACATAGCTTGCTACCAAGCACTCGCATCCGTAAGCAACTGCTCGTACTGCTGATCCAGCAGGGTGACTATCGTTTGTGCTTCTTTGCTCATGACCAAGGCTCTCTTCGCTGTAAGAGCCAAAATGGTGACCGATCGTTTAGCCCCCAGAATTCGATTTCAGACGGTTTTATCGGCGGAAATCTACCGAAAGGAAGTCGCTGACCGACGCTGTGACCCTGCGCGGCATCAGATGGCTACCAGATGACGACATGTCAGACGCAGAAAGCACGACGTGCAAAGGATGCACAACAGATGGCGACGGCAGCCTTAATCCGGAGCAGATCAAGACCAACATATTAGAAGAAAGTGGCCATGCTTCCCTATTTGGCTGCTTCTGGCTAAATCACCTGCCGCCTTTTAATTTCCGAACACAATCGCCATCGGTACGGAATGCAGTTCCTGTGGATTGCTTGCTAGCAAACCGATCTGGCTTCGGCTGTGAAGGCATTCTGCAAATTCAGCACCCACAGCCATTGGGAAGTATTTGTGCTCGCTCAGAATGTCAGCAGGCTGGCCCCAACCAATTGCACATAAGAAATGAGAGTATGTATCTGGGTACAGGGTTGCAATCGAGGTCATCATCGTGGGCTCGATGACCTCACCGCTGTCTACCGTGAGCCAAGCATGCAAGTTTCGTCCTGCTGAACCAGGCTTGTGCATTTCCTCAATAGTAATACCCTGTTTGCTCCAACTGCGTAGGTCGTTCCATGTAGGGGAGAACAGTGCTTGGTCTTCCTTCCAGATCTGCCCTATGGTCAACCATACCTTGCGCCCAAGCTGCTGTTCGATGTGAGGCGCAAGGTAATGGGACCATTTGAGGCATTGGAAAGCTGCTTTGGTCAGGTCTCTGACACCTGCCGCTCGCAGCGCTGGTTCGAGGAAGCTGCCCTCAACCTCAAGCCTCTCGTGCGGCTTCCAATCAGGCCTTTCTACCAAGAATCCGCAAGACTCAGTAAAGCGAATTGCGTTAACGAAGTTTGTCTGGTAATCGCCGAAATCTTCGCCTGACTTAGGCATTGCGGGCGGGCGGTATAGTAAATTGCGGATAGATTTGATCATGAATAAGCTTCCGAAGCTGCGCTGTGGGGCTACGGTAAAAATACCTACCTATTAATGACCGCTGCATATGCTGCCCAATCAATAGCAGGAACCGTACCAAGTGACTGAAGGCGGGAGAGCAGTCTAAATAGGAAGTAGATGAGGGAGCCCTCTGATCCAACTACTTTGAGTTTTTCATCAAAGCTATCGAACGCCCCGTCATCCAGCGCGCAGCCACAATCCAATCGCTCTAATTCATCGGTTGGCAGGTGCTTCAGAAAATGCTCCCCTAAGCCATCAGCCCAGCTTGATTTGGGTGCTACAATGCCTGCAAGGATAGGGAACAGAGGCTTAGCGGCATAGGTTCCGCCAGCGTGGGTAATCGGGACTGAGGTTCGGTGGAGCTTGCGCACCGACGCCGCTTTGTTGCCTGCGTATTCCATGTAGCTTTTATCGAAATGTGGCTTGGATTCGAAAATCGCGTACACGGCTTCGACCGGGATATAACGGTGGTTCTGTTGGTCGAGCAGAGTCGGTGTGAAGTGACGGTCGAAGATCACAATATCAATTTGGTCACTTCGGTTGCCCAGGCTGTCGATCACCAGGCCGGTTGCTACTTGGTAGCGATTCGGCAGGTAGGCCCTAAACACCTCAATCCAATGATCCTCGACCACTGTGCCGTGCGTTCCTGCGTGCGAGATGGATTGGGCTGCTCGCTTCAGCTTCAAGGCCAACTCTGCCTGGACATCGACAAAGGCATCTTTCATCCAGGCGGTATCGGCGATGCGTTCCTTTTTAGTAGCCATGGTTATTCACTCGCAGGGCACGGTTGATCGGGGCGGGGTTGGGTCAGGGTTGATGGTCCTGAAAAGCTGGTGTCGGCTTCATTTCCATAGCCACTCGGACTGCTCGCCCTGCATTGATGGCCTGGGACGGGTACGCATCCAAAACTATCGACGGGATCAGGCGCTGTGTAAGGTCCGAGAAAGTAAAGCCTGGGATGTTGCCTTCCCTAGGTCCCGTTACTCTCACCAGTTCGTCGAACGCAATGTCTGGAATACCGAGGCGCGCAAGGCGTCTTGTAAGCACACTGCGACGTTGTGCATCGTTTGGCCGGCCAAATGACAACACTTCGGCAGCGCGGCGTTTGACCGCAGGGTCGAGCGCGCTGAGGCGATTGGTACACATGATCACGGCGGCAGGGAGTTGAGCGTTGGCGATTCGATCAATGCCCCGGATGAAAGTGTTCACCCCGGCACGGTCCTCGTGGTGCATTTGCGAATTTTCCCGAGACTGGGCCAAAGCATCTGCCTCATCGATGAGCAGGATCACAGCTCCTCGTGCGCGGCCATCACTCGACTTGAGTTTTTTGGCCTCTTCGATCGTGTAATCAAAAGCCGCCGATATCAGCTGAGTCATTTCACCGACTCGGCCTTGGCCACGGGTCGAAAGGCTCAATGGGAAAAGCGTGATATTGATTTTTTCCTGGCGTGCCACAGCATCGCCGATTGTCTCGGCAAGTTCGGTTTTGCCACTGCCCACGTCGCCAGCTAGGACGACCAGAGGTGGGCGGCGCAACACCGTCTCAAGCAGATCCTCGGAACCGGGATGGAATTTCTTCGCCCAATCGGTGAGGCCAGCGGAGTTAACCAGCAGGCCGAGAATTTTGGTCAGCCGGGCTTTCTGGTCTTCAAGGCCCACCAGCTTGGCAAGTCTGCCCTGGGGTTCAAAGTCAGGATAGTTAACGCGGTATTCGAAAAGATCATCCAGTGCGGGCTTGCTCATCAGTAACTCCTCACAGTCGAACGATTAAGGGCGCGGCCCCCAGATGAGTACGAACGGTCAGACGTCATGTAGCCGCTTACTCCCGGCTCAGGTGCGCCGTTACGGCTAAATGGCAAATCTTTTTTCGACAGCGTCGCGATCACTCTGCGCCGCAAGATCCCAGGCAGCGTTATAGGTCAGGTAGCTCGCAAATCCGGCCCCAGAAACATCTGCATTTGGGCTGATACGTCCAGGCGAATCATCTGCGCCGTCTACCGAAAGGTCTGACGCTGTGTATCTGAGGGTGGGTTCGATCCAGTTTCCGTCACGCTTGAAACCGTAGGTCACGGTACCGAGGTAGCCTGCCTTCAATAGCTTGGTCACTTCCTGTTCGAAGTCCAGGATCCGTTGGGTACTGGGTTGGCCATACAGGCGTTGAAGGCGCATCAGATCAGCTGCCACCTTCGAGGCCATATGTTTCGCGTGAGTGAGTGTGAAGGTTTGGGTTTCCGCTACCGCATAGCTGTAGGACGACATGCTGCTACCTCAAACCTGGAAGGTTGATCCGAAGACTTTCTGCCAATAACCGACAGTGAGCTGCTTGTTTGGCGCGAAAAGCGCCGCATCAATCGCATCACCTGCATCCAGTGCGGCCTCGATGATCGCATCTACGTTCTGCTTCGTATAAAGCCGAGCGACATTATTGGTAGGGTTAACGGGGTCGATGATCTGCAAGGGGTCGGTGAACATGCCGACCTGCGATGCCGAATAGTTGTCTGTGAAGAAGATTTTCTCGCGCAACTCGGAGCGGGCGATGTAGGTGAAGAAGCTCTGAAGAGCTTCGGGGTAGTCAGAGAAATCGACCCCGTCGTCACACAGCTTCGACATGATCATCTCGATCATGAACGACTTGAAGCGGAAGCCATCCCGCTCACGCTTCATCAGGGCTGCCCAGTACTTCACGAGCCTCACTACTTGCGCATAGTGGGTCGGCTGAGCACGTTTACGGGCTTTCGCGAACTCCAGATGCAGCGGGATGCTTGTCTCCAAGAACGATCCGTCTTCCTGGCTGATTAGGTTGCCTCGCCACTGGGGAAGACCGCTATAAAGGACAGGTACGATATCGACATCCAGACCTGATCCCCGGAACGACACCGTCACGGAGTAGGTTTGGGGCACGACTTGCTCTGGACTGAAATTCGGGAAGGCCTTGCGCAACTTTTCGGCCAGGTAATCAATCAAAGCTTTTGTGTCGTGTGGCGCGTCTGATCCGCTTATGTAGACGGCCACATCGATATCGCTGAGCGAGCGCAGTGAGGTGCCTTTCGCCAGACTGCCGGAAACGAGCATTCGCCGCAGTGAAAAGTCAGGATGGTCGGAGAGATAGCGCTCCAGTTTTTCCTGTAAGCGCCCGGCCTGCTCTCGGTACGCAATAGCCTTCTCTTTGGGCAGGTTCACCTTTTCTTCTGCAAACCGTGCGATGTCACGATGGTCGACGTGCTCTCTGGACATGCCATTCCCCCCTGGGGATGCGTAGCAAACTGAGCCAGAGCGATCACGCCAGACAGCGCACATAGCTAGCCCAAACAAAAAGTTCGGTATAGCGAACTTTCTACTTACGCTACTCTGAATTTCGGTGAAGTCAAACGCTTTGTTCGGAATAGTGGTACAATTTTTCAATCACCAACAGAAAGGAGCGAGATTGTGACGACCCGTCTCGGTGAGAAGCTCCGCGAGCTGCGCAAACAGCGCGGGCTTACCTTGGAGAAGCTGTCAGACATGGCAGGTCTGAGTAAAAGCTATCTCTGGGAACTGGAAAACCGTGAATCTCAGCGGCCATCAGCGGAGAAGCTCACTGCTCTGGCTGACGTACTGGGCGTAGCGACCCAGTACTTTTTTGAAGAAGACGTACGAGCACCTGAGGAACGCCATCTCGACGACGCGTTCTTTCGCGGGTATAAAAACCTGGAGCCGGACGCCAAGGAGCAACTTCGGAAGATTTTACAAACCTTTAAAAAGGGAAGTTAATGGCCGACAAGCAGGTATGGACACCTCAGAAAGCCGCAAATCGGCTGTCCAAAATCATGGAAGTGGTTGGAAGCGCGCACGGTGGTAGGTTCCCAGTGGATGTGCCTATGCTGGCCAAAGAAGCAGCGAACATTTTTGGCTGGTCGGACCCAATCACTGAAGTCACCCCCGTTGACATTAAGAGCTTTGATGGCGCGCTGTTCCCAGACGATGAGCGAAAGAAATGGATGCTGCTGTACAACAGCGCAATGGCCTCGCCAGGTCGGATCCGTTTCACTCAAGCTCATGAGTTAGGACACTACATTCTGCATCGTCAGGAACGGTCGGCCTTCCAGTGCAGCAGCGATGACATGCTTGAGTGGGAAGACAAAACCATTGAGGCGCAAGCCGATCTCTTCGCGTCCTTCCTACTCATGCCGCTGGATGACTTTAGGGCTCAGGTCACTACCACCGTTGACCTAGATGTGCTCGGCCACTGTGCTGAGCGTTATGGCGTCTCGCTTACAGCTGCTGTTCTGAAGTGGCTCAACTACACAGAAGAAAACGCGGTGTTGATTCTTTCTCGTGAAGGGTTCATGCAGTGGGCGTTCCCGAGTAGGCAAGCGAAACGCGCAGGCGTTTTCTTCGCTACACGCAAGCAAACGGTCGAGGTTCCAGCTGGTTCCATTGCAGTTGCACCAGGCGTCAAGCACGAGCGTAGAGGAATCGAATTGCCAGCCAAAATCTGGTTTCCACATGCCGAAGCTGGCACCTTTCTCCGAGAGATGAAGATCTCATCTGATCAGTATGACTATGTATTGACTCTGCTCATTTTGCCGCGATCAGCCACTGTCTGGCGTCGTGATGAGGATAGGTTCAAGTCTTGGGAGACTAAGCGCCCACGAGGTTGATCCAGCCGATTATTGTTTAAGCTCCGCTTGTGGCCGATTGCTGCCTTCAACAGCATAATCACGTTCAGCAATCAATAAACCAGTAGTAAAATTGGTATCCCGCGCTAACCGACACAGCACATGTGCCCAGCGTCAATAGAGGCCACTGCCCTTCGACCCGAAGCCACCACTGCACCTTGAACAAAAGAGCTCCCACCAACACGCAGGCCAGAACACCAAGAGCCAGGCCAACCAAAGCGAACAGCCGAGCCCCTAACCCTGGGTTTCCGCCATGCCAGTTCTCACTAAGGCAAAGGGACAGTGATTCGACGACGGCGAATAACCCCAGAAACCACGGCTATACGTCGCTCTCGGAACCATAGCTTTGCCACAGTTGTGACAGGTAACCATAGAGTGTCGCATACCACACCTCAGCTCAAATCGTCCTAGATGAGCCCATGGTGCGCTACCGCGGAAAAAACCCAACTGCGTGACCTGAAGTCTACCCAGCACCCGGAGCTGAGCTGGGCTCAACCCTCGTATGCACCAATCCCGACTTCTCATCCACACCGATATGGGTTTTCATGCCGAAGTAATACTGGTTGCCCTTCTTGGTCTGATGCATCTCCGGATCGCGTTTGCCGTCCTTGTTCTTGGTTGAACTGGGCGCATGAATCAGTGTGGCATCGACGATCGTGCCTTGACGCAGCGACAAACCACGATCGCCCAGATAACCATTGATCACGCCAAGAATTCCGCCCGCCAACTCATGTTTTTCCAACAGGCGACGGAAGTTGAGAATGGCCGTTTCGTCCGGGATTCGCTCCAGGTTCAGACCCGAAAACTGACGCAGGATGGTCGTCTCATACAGCGCTTCCTCCATCGCCGGGTCGCTGTAGCCGAACCAGTTCTGCATCAGATGCACGCGCAACATCGCCATCAGTGGATAGGCCGGACGACCACCTTCGCCCTTTGGATAATGCGGTTCGATCAAGGCAATCAAACCCTTCCAGGGCACCACCTGATCCATTTCGATCAGGAACAATTCCTTACGAGTCTGCTTGCGCTTGCCGGCGTACTCGGCATCGGCGAAGGTCATTTGTTTCATCATCGAAAAGCTCGGCGAATGGTGTGCGGAGATTTTGCCAAATCAGGAAGTCTTTTTCAGAGTTTCCCTAGAGCAGTTTCTGCGCATTATTATCCCCATCTGCGTCATTGAAGTGCGGCGCCATTCCTTCCAGTAGCGCATAAGAATGGAGAGCCTCATGACTCTCTGACCGCCAACTCAAAGCGGTAAAGCCTAAAGACAAGGATTACTCCTCAGTGATGGAGACGGCCTCATACAAGCTACCTTGAGAGGCCGATGGAGAGCTGAGACCGATTCAAATATTTCGCCTCAACGGCGAAAAACAAGGCGCACTTTTCTGCAATTGCGCCAACACCTCCTCGTACTCCAAATCCCCCTCCGCCTCCCGAGCAGGAATCACTTCTCCATGTAACTGAGCACGCAGGTCATCCCAACGTTCCAACAGGACCTTCCAGTTATGCTCGTCGTAAGTCCCTCGAAAGATCACCGGATGCACATCAATGCGCGGCAGCTCTGACGCTGGACTCCCCCGTTCCAGCGCCTCACCCAACCGGCGACTCCAATGACTGCCCACTCGATCGACTCGGCCTATCTGTTGTTCGACCACCCCGGGGTTCCACTCCGGGTGCATGAGATGACGGTCTTGCATGCCAGATGCAGGTTGAGGCCTTCGCGGCCGACGGTGGATTGGGCCACGAGAACACGGGGAAAGCTGTTCGGGCGGTTGAAGGCCAGTTGTAACAAGCGGCGGGTGGATTGTTCAGTGCCGCCGTACATCAGGCGAGCGAAACTACCCTCCTGGTGGGCAAACTCAGGCTGTAGACGAGCGAGTAGCAGTTCCCATTGCAACGCAATTTCGCCGGTATCCGGTGTGTGGGGATTGTCGTCCGTGTGCTGGTCACCGACAGCGCTCAACAGTTGGCAAAAGGCGGTGCACGCTTGCTCAGGCGTCAGATGTTCGACGTCCCCGCCAGTAAAGTCGAGGATCGCCCGGGTAAACAGCGCTACGGGATGTTTCTCGGCGGTGCCCACCAGATCCTTGTTGAGCTCAGCCTCCTGAAGGTGTTTGAACATCGCGCGGGGTACCTGCTCATTTTCGGGCAGTCCCGCATCCAACCAGCCGAGCAGACGCCGGCGTAGCTGCTCACGACGTGTGCTGTGGGTGCTGTATTGATTGGCCAGCAGCTCAGGGATGGAGCTGAGTTTCAGCCGGCAATTCAGCTGACGGTGCGCAATCTCCACTGCTGCCCATTCCGAATGGTCATCGGGCTCGTCGGCACGAGCATGGATTACGCTCTGCGGCCAGTAACGGCCGGCCTCAAGGCTACGTAGCATTTCACGCGCGTTCAGCAGTCGGACCAAGGCCCGCATGGATGCGGTGAAACGGCCGAACACCAGCACCTTTTCCTCTTGTTCGTGTGCGGCTTCGATGGCCGTGATGGTGGCCTGAATTGCCGGGTGCTCAAACAAGTGGTGGGGATGCTGAAACGCCTGCGCAGCCGTCTTCAACCACCACTGCACGCGTTGCTGGCGCTTGTCATCGACCGCGCTGGACTGTCCGTTATCCGGCAGGGCAGAAGGCTCCGCTGGTTCATTAATTTGCGCCAGGAGGTCAGCGATGCCATACCCATTGGCCAGGGTCAATCGCAAGCGTTTGGCTGTTGAGTTTTCGTCCAGTCGCGAGGCCACGGACAGCGCCTCGGTTGCGCACACGGCCTGTCGCCAAGGTAACTTCAGCGTGCGTACATCCACACTGACGGGCTTTTGGGTATTGCGATAGCTTTCCCCCTGAGTTTCTTGGGCGAAGCGTGAAACGTCGGCGTCTTCACGTTTATCCCGGCGCAGCAGATAGGGGCTCAACGTCGATTGAAAGGCACTGGCTGCTGCCTGATATTGTTGACGGGCCGTGTCGCTGGAACGCCAATGAACGCGTAGATGACGGATGGCCTGCGCAAAGTCGTTGATCACAGGCTGAAGTTGATCGCGCACTTTTTCGTCGAGACCAAGCCGTTTGAAGGTTTGCCGCCATTGCTCGACATCCAGCTCCACAGGAGTCGCTGTCATGCACAAGCGACGGCTGTGCTGAGTTCCCTGCACCAGGTTACCGAGCAACCGGCTCAGGCCGCTGTCGGTGCCGCGACTTTTGTGGGCTTCGTCGATCACCAGCAGGTCGAAGGAGCCCAGGCCAAACCCGACCACCTGTTCAAGCCAACTCCGATGAGGAGTACCGCGGCGGTAATTGGGGTGAGTATCAGGGTTTGGCCAGGCATGCCCGGTCGTGACGTCAGTCAACCAGGCGTAAGCGGGGTGCGCGGCGTCTTCGCTGATACGCGCCACAATACTGGCGGCGGCTCGCTTGACCCATTCATCATAAGGGCCGGACAGGTGGTAGCCATTTGGATACTTGAAACCTGTCTCCTTGCGCCAGCGTGCGAAGACTTCCGGCACCAATTCTCTGCGCCAGCGCGTTGCGTTCTCGCCCATACGCCAGTTGGCAAAGGTATGGGACAGCACCAGAACTGGCTCCTGAAACCATGGCTTTTGATTGATGGCCTCTTCGGCATTCCAGGCTTCAAAGTAGCCGAGCAGACCATGCAACATAGCGGGAGTTGTAACGCCTCCCAGTTTCAACTCGGCCTGCCACTGATAACCCAGCCCTGGCGGGGCGATGACCGCGGCTCGACCGCCAGCGTCCTTGACTGCGCGAATCAACTCGACAGCGATACGGGTCTTGCCCATACCCACTTCGTCGGCCAGCACGACCCCGTGTTCGCCAATTCGATCGGCCAACGCATGCAGGCTGGCTCGCTGGCCTGGATTCAGATGCGCAGCCGCCTCACCTGCGTCATCTGCAAATTGTTGCTGTTGCATCGCCCGCTCACGCAGTGAAGCCGCAACGGCTGCCCAACTGAAGGCGACCCGTTTCATGGCAGGACTCCCAGGGGATGTGAGGTGTCGAGTTTCCAATGGGCCTCGATATTGCTCAGTGCGTTTTCGTAGCGCAGCCCTTCCGGATGGTCCACTGTCTCGGCAAAACGAGGCCTGAACGCAGGTTGACGCAAGGCATGGATGGGGTTGATTTCGAGTGTCAGAAACTGCTGCAACAACCCGCAACCGGCGGCCTGAATGAGCGACTGCTCCAGTCGGGCACACCACACCGGCCAATCCCGAGGCTCCAACGCAGTTTGTTTCGCGGCGATGCCTTCGATTAGTTCCATCATTTGCCGGATCGGGTAACGCGCCGCTTCTTTTCCTGGCGCAATGGTTCCCTGTTTGTCGGCAGAGCGCTTGCTATCGTCGAACGCGTCGGGCAGTTCTTCTTCACTGGGCGACTGTGGAAAACTGTCGAGTTGCATCCACGCATCCTCCAGGCTGATTTCTGGCAGCTCGGTGGCCGCCAATCGGCCAAACCCATCCAGCACTGGCACCGTCATGACATGCGTTGCACCCGCCTCTTGCCAACTGACAACCACCTGCCGCGGTCGTGGTCCGCACCAGGCGAAGCCTTGACCCTCAACATATGCACAAGGCTGTCGCGACGTATCCAGCACTGAGTAATCGCCCCGCGAGCGATCATCGGCGCTCAACCAGCCTTGCTCTGCTGTATCCGTGTCCCGCCACTTCAAGTAAGCCACGGGCGCTGCGCAGAACACCTCGCTCCCCACCTCAAGATCCTTGCCTTGCTGCAGCGTCTCAGGGACGCATTCCTGCTCCCACTGAATCGGCAGATAATAACCAATCGATTCGGGATCAGCGCCCCCGATTTTGCCGGGTACCAGTTCAAAGGCGTCGGAGCGAATACCACCCCGGCCTCAAGGTTGCCCGTCGATCGCCCCATCTTCAGGGTGAAGCCTTGCCGGGTAAGATTGCCCGAGCCAAGGTACAGCCATGGGCTGGCTGTTTTTTCCGAATGCCCGGTCTCGCTGGCGCTGAAAATGAACTTGGCATGCAAGGTGCGTTTTTGCACGTCAGGAAAGTAGGCCGGCTTAGCCGCAGGTCGTACGCTGACGCTGGCAGCCGTCAATTTCGCGGCTGCCGTTGCAATGCCCTGGCAGCTCGCCTCGTTGATAAACAGATCTACAGTGCTGGTCGCCGTCAGCAGACGCGGTTCTCCTTTTTCACCGCGCAAGCGCCTGATGATGCTCAACGGGACCGATGCATGCTCACCGGGCATTGAAGACTCATAAAAACCCGAGCCCATGGCCAAGTAGTTACGCGTCGTTTCTCGACCCGAGGCATAAACGACTCGGGCTGGCAGTTGGGCGAGCAGCGACGCTTTTCGGTTATCGAAGAAACGTGCGTTCAATCCGGAAGCTTTCGGCTTGACCTGTTTGAGCAGGATCGCATCCATATCCGCCACGGCCTTGGCTGTCAGCGGGTTGGCGAGCAGTGCACGGTCGTCGTAATGCTCGAGTAGCCACAGCAGTAAACTCCAGGCGCTGCAGATATCTGTCCGGACCTGCTGCGTTGCCTCGGTGGGTACTACCAGTTCGTCGCTGCACAGGTCCAGGCGCCAGATCAGGTCAAGGCTCTGCTCTAATGTCTGCCGGGTCCAGTTGCCGGTGGACACAAGCAAACGCAAACACCAGGCGTCACTCTTGTCAGTGCTGCGGTAACCCAGCACCGCGACCTTGGCGTGCATCAGGTTGAATGGCAATTCAGCTTTCGCCCAGGGTAAATGCAACAGGCCCGGCACCTCGACCGGGGTAATCTGGATCGCGCGCGGGTCCAGCATCAGTGCCAATAGCGTTTCCCCGGCATAGGCACGCTGATTAGCTTGCTGGTGGCTGAAACGCTCAAGCGCATCGTTGAGAAACCTGTCGTCAGCCGAGAAGCCGCACAGCCAACCGAAGTGGCCAGTAAAACCGTCCGGCGTTTCGAAGTGTTGGGCCAGAGAGGAAGGAGCATGACTCATAAACTTACCTCTTCAATGGCTACTGCTGGAGCCGAGGTGAGCCAGGCGCTCAATTGACCCCGGAGATCCAGATCCAGTCGATGTAAACGACCTACACGATGGGAAATCCAGGCTGGCAAAGCGGCTTGGGCCTCGATAACAACCTGGCCAGTATCGACCTCCAAAACCTGATGCTGGAACGCACCGCCAGGCAGAATGTCCTTGCCTTGCAGACGCAGAACCCGACCGTCGCGGCTCACCAGACTGGCCAACAGGCTCGAACTATCAGGATCCATACACTCATGGCAGAAGGTCGAGGCGACAGGATCGATTCGCTGCCGCTGAGGGTTATCCAAAAACAATCGGGCCATTTCGCGCAAATGGGTGATGTGCGTCGAGATGCGTTCGGGCAGGACACGCCCTAACTCGAACCGCTGCGTGCTCAACACCGCCATGTGTTGCTCCACCGCGTTCAGCACGTCGTAGGCGGCATCCTGCACGTGAAAAAACAGAGCGCCATAATGCAAGTCGTTCCAGTGTTCGGGGTCGATTTCATCGGGTCGCTCGGCCCAATCGAACACGGCTTCCGGCTTGGCGTGACGAGCCCGTACCCAGCCACGTATGGCTGCACGTCGCAAGCCACCGCTGGCTGGCGAGAGTTCCGCATCAATGCGGCGAGACAACAGCGCACGGGCCTGTGCGGGTAATACTTGCAGAGGCGAGAGCAGCCCGGAAACGGGGCCTTTCAACCTATCTACAGAATCGCCTCGTTGTGCCCACTGCACCAACTCCTCTAACAGCGCTCCGTCATCCCCACAGCAAGCGTTAACGAATTCATGACCAAAGGCTGTGCAGGTAAAGGCATTGAATCGTTCACCCTGCGCGCGCACCAGACCCAAGGCCAACAATGCCTGGCCGGTCCCCATTCGCATCGGTTGGCTGACATAGAACCCTGGCTTGCACAGGGTCTTGAAGTCGAAATTCGCCTTGCCGCGCAGTTTCTCCGAACCCCGCACCCGGGCATCACCCTGGCCTTTGTTCTGTTTGAGCGCGTAGTAGCAACCCAACGCTTCAATGGCGTTGGCCGCATTAATGTTCGAGACATTCGACTTGCGTTCGCGCAACTTCTGCGCGAGCGCGATACCCAGCATCGCCAAAAACAGCTGTTTGGCGTACCAGACGCCGCCCATGCCAGGGACAGCGCGCTCGTTGTACTCACGCACTGCGGCGCCAATATCAAGCGTGCGGGTGCGTCTCTCGCCGTCCAATTGTTCAGGACCAGAGAGTCCCCAGGTCATGCTCATAAAAGGCTTCCTTTGCGTTTGCAGCGAGTCAGCATTTGAGCTGGCGCATCGCCAACGACGGTAGCAAAATGCCACAATCTCGTCCATGTCGCTTCGGAGGGATCTCCATGATCGACATTACAAGTCCCAACTAAAGCTTGTCTGCCCCATGCCGATATCGTGCAGTGGAGCTCTCTCCCAGGCACCCACGCCTACATGCACAAGGAAGTTGCGAATGTCTGTGGCCATTCTGATTTATCTACGCCTCATCTCTCTTCCTGTACCCCGCCGCGCTGCCGCTGAACGACTGGCCACAATTCGGCTGACATCACGGTGAGTGCTGCACACCGCTATTCATGCGATCCAGATGTCGCGCACGACACAATATGTCGTGGGCATGTTCGACATTTACTCATCTTGATTTACATCTGAACCAGCGAGAGATATCCCCATGCATGAGTCCTTCTATCCGTCGCAGAAACGCTCGAAGCAGCCCACCTTGTTCCTGGCCATCGACATGTGGGGGATTGAAGGTGAGTACGCCGACGGAAACTGGCATGTCCTACTTCACAGATTTGCTCTGGACTGGAGCAAGAAACATCCAGACCAGGCAACGGCGACGTTATGGTCAAGCGTTCAACCCTGCAGCCTTTTCGCCAATGGATCGTCTTGCTACGTCTCCGGCAGCTCCAGGTTTCCCGATGCGTTTTATCAGCAACTAGAGAGTTTTCTACGCTCAGAGTTCGGTAACTGCGCCCGTATTGGTGGAGAAATCCAGGTCAATCCGGATGAGTGGCGGGTGTACCTGCACTTTGAGAACGGCGCAGTCTGGGAGAAATACAACGGCTATGAATGGAGGGAGCTCAAGTTGTGAAGCGACTGGAGCCCCTCACCCACAACGATGCCCTTAAACGTTTTTTATATACGCAAGGATTCGTACCGATCATGTTGAAAACTCAAAGCACTTATCTCAACTATCTGAAATCCATTTTGCCGCTCATTGTAGAAACCTCGATCCAGCCCGATGAGGTGACGCGGCTGCAGAACGATATCGAACATACCGAACTGCTCGTCCCCGTCATTGGTGCGTTCAGCGCTGGCAAGAGCAGCTTGCTGAACGCTTTCCTTGGAGAAAACGTCCTGGGTATTGGCCTGACACCCGAAACCGAGTTAGCCACTGAGTTGCGCTACAGCAATGACCCGCATCTCCTGGCCATTCGCCTGGATGGCAGTAGTGAACGCCTGGACGTCAGCGCTCTTGCCAGTATCAAGACTCGCGCCAACGAATTCACCCACCTTCAGCTGTACCTGGATAACCCGCGACTCAAAGCTTCGCCCTCTTTGGTGCTAGTTGACATGCCGGGGTTTGGCTCATCATTTGCCAACCACAACAAAGCGATTGCGTACTACCTGCCCCGTGGCGTGCACTTCATCGTGGTAACCAGCGTGGAAGATGGCAACATCACTCAGTCGATGTTGCGCCAACTGGATGATCTGCAGACTTACGGGCGTGATTTCACTTTCCTGCTGAACAAGGTCAACCTGCGCTCGGACGAGCAAGTGCAAGAAGTCGCGGAGTTGGTCGACGAGCAGATCCGGATCAACTTTGTCGATACGCGTCCCCTGGTCAAGGTGGGACTCGACGGTGATGTCCAATTGGGCGAAGTGCTTGCGCGTCTGCAACCCGAACAAATCGTTCGCCAGGTGTTTGAAGATCGGTTGAAAGACATGACTCATTCACTGCTTAGCCAGATCAACCTTGCACTCACTTCGCTGAAAAAGAACCAGGCCGAAAATCAACATGCCCTAAGCGAGCTGGCCAGCGGTATTCGTCAAATCGAGCGCAAGCGCGACGGCATTCTTGAAGACCTGCGCGACAACCAGCTAGACCGCGCAGTAGATAACTGCCTCAATGCGGTTGGCCGTGAACTTGATAACGCTCAGTCCGAACTGGTCAATGCCGGTGTAGCCGGTAACCAAGAAGCTTTTTCGCGAATCGTTTCCGAAGTGGTTCGTAGCTCGATGACGCGCACCATCAAAGACCAGATGGACAACCTGAGTCGATCCGTCGTCGCCGATTTTGCACTGGCCGTGGGAGACCTGGGCAAGAGCATGGGCCAGTTCAACAATGATCCAGGCTGGCTGGGCCAGATCACCGACAGGATTAACCGCACGCTGCAAAAGACCGGAGAAGCTCTGGGGCAATGGAGTGGCTCCTTGGCCAACCGCAATACACGCGAACTCGAAAGACTGAAAAAAGAAAGCGGATGGAAAGAAGGAAACCCGCTCCCAAGAGTGAGCTATCAAGGCTTGGCTACCGTACTGGCAGTCACCACGTCCGTCGTCAATCCGCTCATCGAGTTGGCCATCATCTTCCTACCGCAAATTCTGGCGTACTTCAATGAAGGGCGTCAGCGCGAGCAACTGCGGCAAAAAGTGACAAATGAAATCATCCCTTCGGTGAAACGAGAGTTACGGGATCGGCTGCCTGCTTTGCTCGCTGAGCAGATGCAAGTGCTGGTGACGCAAGTCAGCGTGGAGTTCGAGCGCGAAATCGGTGAAAAGCAGAAGCTCATCGATGAGCTGGTCGCCACCCGCAATCATGATGCCGAAGCGGCCGATCATCAGATCGCGCTACTTACCCACGCCAGAGAACAACTGCAACAACTCGCCAAACAAGCACTCTACGAGTCGCAGCAATGAACACACAACACGTCCTGGATCTAAACCAACGCCTCCATCAATGGATGGAAAAGTACAACCCAGAGCTGGAAAAAGACATCGCACAATGGCTGCGCAAGCACGCCATAGACAGCACCGAAAACCTGGACAAAGCCTTTAGCCAGTTGGTCGAAGAGAATCGCCTGCTGCAGATCGGCGTCGTGGGTCGAGTCAAAGCCGGCAAGTCCTCGTTGCTCAACGCTCTGATCTTCGATGGCCATGCGATTCTGCCCAGGGCTGCCACCCCGATGACCGCGGCGTTGACGACCCTGACCCATGGCGACACTTTCGGGGCCGAGGTTCAGTTCTACAGCGCGGCGGATCGGGAAAATATCGAGCAAAACGCCCTGCGTTACGAGCAACGATTTCGCGAAGAAAAGTCTCGCGCCTACGAAACGCTAAGCCAGCGTCGTCAGCGCAGTGGCCGACACGTAGAAGACGAGCAGTTCCATGCCGACGTCGAAAAAACTGCCCGGCGAGCCCTGCAAGGGGAACATTCGCTGGCGGCTGCCCATGACCAGTGGCAGAGCATTCGCAACTCCAATGTGGATTTTAAATCCCTCGACAGTCTGGGCCGCCTGCAAGCAACGGATGCTCAGTCATTGGCCGACAAGTTGCTGGATTATGTCGGCGTCGGCGGCAACTACATGCCGTTGACCAAAAGCGTCGATATCTTCCTGCCGCTGGACTCGTTGCGTAACGTGCGCATCATTGACACCCCGGGGCTTAATGACCCTGTGCAGTCTCGCGAAGAGCGCACGACAGCCTTGCTCAAAAATTGCGATGTGGTCTTTATCGTCAGCCCTGCAGGCCAGTTTCTCAGTGAGCAGGACATCGAGATGATGAGCCGGATCACCCAGAAGGAGGGTGTCCAGGAACTGGTGTTGATCGCCAGTCAGGTCGACAACCAACTGTACGGCAGCGACACACGCCAACCCACGCTTCAGGGATCGCTGGACAAGATCACCCAGACGCTCAGCACGCACATGGTCGACACCCTGCAACGCTTGAAGGTCCAGCATCCGGAGATCGGTGCGACTTTCGACAACCTGATTGACCGAGGCGCCGGCAAGGTCCTCCATACCTCGGGCATGTGCCACAGTCTTTCGGTACGTTTTGACCAACAGAACGATTGGGACAGTGGCGAGCAGAAAGCGTGGGAAAACCTTCGAGCAAACTACCCTGACTTCTTTACGCCAGAGCATGCCGAACGCTGCCGAGGCAATCTCGACCTGCTGGCCAACACCGAAGCGCTGCGGGGGGTGCTGGACAGTGTGCGCGCGCAGAAGGACCGCATTATCGAAGATCGGCGCGATGAGCTCATTCGCGCCAAGTCCTCGGCACTGGAAGCGTTCCGGGCCGACTTGCTGAACTTTACCCAGGCCAAGTATCAGGAAGTCCGCAATGCCGACATTGAGGACCTGAAGGCTCAGCGGCGCAAGCTGGACAGCCTGATGGTAGTGGGCACCTACGAGCTCGATAACGTATTGACCAATTGCGCAAAAGAGTTTTGCGAGGATCTGAAAAAGGATCTCACAAAGGAACTTGAATCTGCTTATCGCTCCACGCTTAAGGAGGTCGGTGCATCCGCTAGTGAAGAGTCGAAATCCAGAGAGGTGGTGCGCGACAGCATCGTGGCAAAATTTGCCAACTGGGGTTGGGGTGGCGGCAAGGAAACCCACCACTACACCGTATTCAAGTTGTTCTGGCGCCAGGTATGCAACGAGCTGGAGGAGTTTGCCGAAGGTCTGACAGGCACCCTGAAAAGCACAAGCGATGCCCTGACTAAAAAGTTTCGCGACAACCTAGTCAAGGAATCGACCGCGGTCGCCAGGCGTCACCTTGGCGATGACCTGGACACCGCGTTGATCATCCGAACCAACCAAGGTCTGGCTGCCCGCCTCAAGCTCCCCGTTTTTGAACTCAGCAGCCAGGAACTGAGCAAACTCAAAGGCACTGGCAGTTACCTGCTGGACGATGAGGCACGAGAGTTCCTGCACAATGCCCGGCATCTTCTGGATGGCCTCAAGGGACAGGCCAAAAAGCAAATCCGTCATTTGGCGGAGGACGTGACTGAAAAGCTTCCACCCTCCTACGGCAGTGCATTTTTCCAGGATATGCAGGCGCGGATGGAACAGCTGGAAGAACAGGTCGAAAATACTCTTCTGACCCTGGACCGCCTGCAACGCATGGCCAAGGAACTGGAGGCGGCATGAAGACTGAATTGTTTCCTCCAGCGCTGATGACCCAACTGGATAAACTCGGCCAGTTGTTCATCCGGCGTCGCAAGCTGCTGCGTGACGGTGTGGTCGAAACTCTCAAGGTTGCGGATGATCAGCACGATGCCTTGACCCGCGAATATCAGGGCGCAGTGGCGCGTCTTGAGACGCTGACTGCCGACCATGGGCAACTGACCGAACGCCAGGCCAGCACCGCCGCCGAGCTGACCGACACCCGGCAAGCCTTGCACGCTGTGCAGCAGTCGCTGGAGCAGGCCAATACTGAGCATACGCACGCTCAGCAGACGGCGCGGCTGCGCTTCGACACCTTGTCGACGCGGCATGCGCAACTGGTGCAGGAACGTAACAGCATTGAGGACGCTCGCCAGGTCCTCGAACAAAACCTCGAGCAAGCGCGACTTGAATTGCACGCCGGTGCCGAAGCGCTCAAGGCGGCGGATGAACGTCATGAGACGCTGACCCAAGAGCACCAGAACACGCTGGCGCGCCTTGAAACCCTGACAGCGGAACATGGACAACTGACCGAGCGCCAGGCCAACACCGCTGCCGAGTTGACCAGCACCCGGCAGACACTCGAAGGTGTGCAGCAGTCGCTGGAAGAGGCCCTCGACCAGCATCAGCGCGACCAGGAGCAGGCGCGCGAACGCTTCGACAGTCTGTCGATGCAACATGCCCGACTGGAACAGGAACGCAATACCGTCGAGTCGCAACGTCAGGCTCTTGAGCAGACACTGGAACAGACTCGCCTGGAACTGCAAGCCAGCATCAAGGCGCACGAAACACTGCAACAGATCCATGAAGATGAGCTACAACAGCACGCTCAGTTGGCGGACGAATTTCAAGCGTTGAATCAACACCACGGGGACACCTGGACGCGCTTCCAGCTCATCTCCCGGCTGCTCGCCGCTCGCCCTCGGGAAAGCGCTGGCCTGGCCCGTTTCAGAGAATTGCTGGCGAACGATTACATGGTGTTCGCAGACAATGAATCGTCCCTGGCCGCCGAAGCCAAGGCCCTCACAATGTTGCAGTCGATCCAGCAGGAACTGGCCTTGCTCGTAGGCTTTCCAGACGTTCATGAGCGCACCATCGTCGGCATTGTCGGTGGCTTCAGCAGCGGCAAGTCCGAGTTCATCAACAGTTTCATCCGTGACCCCGAGGTGCGCCTGGCGGTCGGTATGCAGCCAGTCACCGCTATCCCCAGCTACGTGCTGGCGACTGATGAACGGATGATTCGCGGGTACTCCGCGAACGGTGGCCATATCAAACTGGATGTGGACTTCTACAAAAGCATCTCCCATGCCTTCATCAACTCGTTCAGTTTCGACTTGAAGAGCCTGATGCCGTTCATGTGCGTGGGTGTTCAGATGAACCCTGACTACTTCAGCAACATTTGCTTCATCGACACACCCGGCTACAACCCACCGGCGACGGCGGCCGAACACAGTCAGGGTGACAAACGCACTGCCATCCAGTTTGCGCAGCAGTCCGACGCGATCATCTGGCTGATCGGCCTCGACTCCAACGGCACGGTGCCTGACTCAGACCTGGACTTTATCCAACAGATTGGCGTCGAGCAGCGGTCGGTCTATGTCGTTCTGACCAAGGCCGACCTCAAGTCCGAAGACGACATCGAGTACGTCATGGATGAGGTTCAGGACATCCTGCAATCCGAGGGAATTGCGGTTGTCGGGATCAGTGCGTACAGCTCCACCCTGCGCAACGAAGTGGCTTATCGAGACGTGCCACTTCTGGAGTATTTCTCCCGGATCAACCTACAAGGTGATGCGCGGCAACACCTCGATGGGCGACTGCGCGAAGTTTTCTCGATGTATGACGATGCCATTCAGGCAGATATCAGCGCGATGCGTACACAAAAAACCGCCATCAACGGACTACGACTCGACAGCCTGGAAATCGGTGGCAAGGATGTTTATGAGCGAATGCTCGGCCCCATCGACAAACTCGACAGCAAACTGGATACAGCACCATTGGAGCGCTGGCTCAAGGAGTCACGACGTCTGTTCGAGGACTTCAGCGATGCCGTCCGGCTGACTGCGGAAGTGCCCGAAACAGAGGTATAGAGGCGGGTTTGGCGAAAACCACTTCACCGTCCATCTTGATCACACAACCCTCGTCAAAACCAATGACCGTAGAGAGAAACCCATGTCAGACAACGCATTTGAAAAGGATTACTCAGACGACTCGTTCTGGGACAAAGTTAAAAACTATGCGAAATACGCTGGCGAGGCGGCACTAGAACCCGCACTGAAGATGTACTACGCCGCAACCGACTCAGACACGCCCACCTGGGCAAAAACCACCATTTATGGTGCGCTCGGCTATTTCATCTCTCCGATCGACGTCATCCCCGACATCACGCCAATCGTGGGCTACACCGACGACATCGGCGTGTTGTGCGCAGCGTTGGCAGCGACCGCTACTCATATCAAGGCAGAACACGTGACCAAGGCGAAGGAAACACTGAAGCAGTGGTTTTCCTGATCTGACCGGGAAGCCTTACTACAGGTCCCGCTTGGGGTAAGGCTTCAGCGCAACCGTCAGCGTCATGGCATGGCATGGCCACAAACCATGACACACCCCATTCCATCTCTCCTGAAGAGTCAATCTCATGGATTACCAAACCCTCAAGGCGCGCCACCGACTTGAACGCGACAACCATCACGTCAACCTGACATTGCGTGTGCATCGGTCCTTGAGCTGGTTGCAACGCGCCGAACAAGCTGATGATCCCGACGGTCGTTTCGTTTTCCTGTGGATTGCCTTCAACGCCGCCTACGCAACTGACATCGACGAGAACTATCGGTTATCCGAACAGGAAACCTTCCGTGCCTTTCTGCGCAAGCTTTGCGATCTAGATCGCGAGCGGCAGATAGAGACGCTGGTATGGTCCGAGTTTTCCGGAAGCATCCGTGTGCTGCTGGATAACCCATACGTTTTTCAGAGCTTCTGGGATCACCAGAATGGCAAGATCACCGAGCAACAATGGAGCGAACGTTTCGCCGACGGCCGACGCAGAGCACAGTCCGCTCTGGCACAACGCGATACTGCCGATGTACTCGCGGTGCTGTTCAATCGCATCTACACCTTGCGCAATCAGATCATGCACGGCGGTGCGACCTGGGATAGCAGTATCAACCGACCACAATTGCGCGATTGCGGGAAGCTGCTTGGCAAGTTGGTGCCGTTAATCATCCATCTGATGCTGGAAAATCCCGACACGCTCTGGGGGGACGCATGCTATCCGGTCGTGCAGGCTTGAGTGGAAAGTGAATCAATCCCCGCCAGTGGCTGCCTTACGCCAAATATCGTTCTCTCGTTCCATTTGCTTGTACTTCTGGTACAGATCAAAGCTCTTTTTGAGCACCACGACCAGACCCACTGTTGCCAGCACGTTCTTCAGCATTGCTCATCCCTCTCTGGTCCATTTTGTGGATTCCAGACTAAGAGTCAGGCACGACAGATTGTGTCGAGCCTGAACACTCACCGACCACTGTTACCACGACACATTCTGACCAGCCCTCATCCCATCCTGCCTCCTCCACAGCATCAGGAGATTCAGCATGGGTACCCGACTCACCCCTTCGCCCACGACAGCCGTCGCGCTGCCGACACTTGTGCACTCTCGCTGAAGTGGAGTTTCCAACTGCTGCTGGACCTGGGGGGCATCGGAATTTAATCAGTCGACACGGGTTCAACGATGATGATCTGGCCCGTGAGGTTGGCCTGACCAAATGGGTAGACCGAGACGAGTACAGCCAACCGCAAGCCTTGTCGGCCCTGCGTCGAGCCGCTCGCGCTTTCGAGGCAAGCAATCTGGATACACCTTACCCGGATCGCCTGGGGAGCAATCTGGAGGCATTGGGGACATTGTTGGGACTGGAAGAGGAAGAGTTGCGGGTACTGGGTTTCTGCGTACTGATGCATATCGACCCGGTGCTCTGTGATGCTACCGATCAGTTGGGCATGGTGGGATTCAACCGTGCCATGAAAGTCCTCGCGGTATTGTTGGGCCTGCAACTCCCCGAGGTCGAGGCCTGCCTGGCGAGTAATAGCCCCCTGATCCGGGCGGGCTTGCTGGAGGTGGGGAGCAATTCCCGCGCCTCAACAGCACTGAGTTCGATGTTATCGGTGAGTAATCAGGAGCTTCCCGGCCTGCTGCGATTCAGCAAAGGCACATCACTGGATTTGTTTGCTTATGCCTTCCGCCTGAGTCCGCCAGGCAGCCTGAGCCTGGAGCACTACCGACACATCAAACAGCCACTGAACATCGCCGAACGCTACTTGGCCAAAGCCTTGGCACAGGGCCGTCAAGGCGTGAACATTCTGCTTTATGGTCCGCCAGGCACCGGCAAGACTCAGCTCAGTCGACTGCTCGCAAAGAGCCTGAGCAGCGCGCTTTATGAAGTGGCCTGCACGGACAGCGATGGCGACCCCGTGCATGCAAAACAGCGTCTGTGCTCCCTGCGCGCGGCCAATAGCGTGCTGCGCTCGCAACGGGCCCTGCTCGTACTGGATGAGATCGAAGACATCTTTCAAACCGCCAGCACCGACGCTCATAGTCGCTCGCAGAAGGGTTGGATCAATCGCATGCTGGAGGAGAATGCGCTGCCGTGTTTCTGGTTGAGCAATAGCATTGAGGCTATCGACGCTGCACATATACGTCGCTTCGATCTGGTGATCGAGATCCCCAACCCGCCCTTGGCGCAGCGCAAGCAGATGCTCCGTGAGTGTGGCGGGGGCAAGTTGAGTGATCAGTTGATAGAGCATCTCAGTGCCCATGAACAGGTGACACCGGCGGTGCTGGAGCGAGCCGTACGAGTAGGCCGCAGCGTAGGAAACCGTGCCAGCAAGACGCTGGACACGACGATCCGTTGCATCGTCGACGGCACGCTGAAAGCACAGGGCCTCGAGAAGCTGCAACAAGACGGTGGTAGCAGCTTGCCCACCTTCTACTCACCGCAATGGATCAACGCCGACCACGCTCTTGACGGTCTGGTTGACGGACTGCGCGTCCATCCCCAGGCACGCCTGTGCTTCTACGGCCCGCCAGGCACCGGTAAAACTGCCTTTGGCCAATGGCTGGCGCAAGAGTTGGGCAAGCCGTTGATGGTCAAGCGCGTCTCCGACCTGGTTTCACCCTATGTCGGAATGACGGAGCAGAATCTGGCGGGCGCCTTCGAGCGCGCGCAACAGGAAGACGCAGTGCTGCTGCTCGATGAGGTTGACAGTTTTTTGCAGGATCGACGCAAGGCGCGGCAGAGCTGGGAGGTGACCGCGGTCAATGAAATGCTCACGCAAATGGAGAGCTATCAAGGGCTGTTCATTGCCTCGACCAACCTGATCCGAGACCTGGACGAGGCTTCCTTGCGGCGCTTCGATCTGAAGGTACATTTCGGTTACCTGGTCACCGCCCAGGCCCAGGCGTTGTTTGCCGCACACTTAAAAGCGCTGGCCTTGAAAGACCCGCAGCACAGCGCAGCCAATCGCTTGCGAGGTGAGGCGCATCTGACCCCGGGTGACTTTGCGGCAGTGGCGCGCCGAGGGCGTTTCAAGCCATTCGCCAGTGCCGACGAGCTGGCGGGGGCGTTGCTGGCCGAGTGCCGACTCAAATCCGCCGGACAACAGCGCCCAATCGGTTTCATACATTAACCAGACTAAAGGTTGCCGGGTTGTCGCCGATAGGCAGACAACCCGGCAAATTCGCTAGCCACAGGCCAGCTTCAATATTACAAGGATGATTTCTCTTGCCATCAGCCAAGACCCATACCGCGTTGAGTCGTCAATGGGAGTTGTTGCAACAGCTTCCCAAACGCGCCCCTGGTATCACAGTGAGTGAGTTGCTGACCCGCCTGACGACCGCAGGCTACTCCATCAGCCGCCGCAGCATCGAGCGCGACCTGCGTGACCTGTCCCTGGTGTTTCCGTTGCAGTGCAACGATGGAGGAACGCCCTTCGGTTGGTACTGGAAGCCGGGCGTGAGCGTCGAGTTGCAGGGCATCACCTTGACTGAAGCCGTAAGTCTGGCGCTGGTCGAAGATGCCGTGCGCCCGCTCCTTCCGGGCAGCATGTTGAGCGTGCTGGAACCGCGTTTCGAACATGCCCGGCAAAAACTCAAAGGCCTCGAAGACGGCAACCCCGCTGCCCGCTGGCCCGACAAAGTGGCGAGCGTTCGACCGGATTTCAATCTTCGAGCGCCGGAAATCCAGGCAGAAACGCTGGAAGCACTGCAACACGCCCTGATCAGCGAACAGCAAGTCCATTGTCAGTACTATTCGGCACACACCGACAAACTCAGTGAACTGACTCTCAACCCCCTGGCGATTGTCCAACGTGGGCTGATCACCTATCTCATCGCCACCGCTGTGCCCTATACCGATGTCCGTCAGTTCGCGGTGCATCGCTTTCGCGCGGTAACGGTACTCGAAACTCCGTGCCAAGGGCTGGAGACGTTCGAACTGCAAACCTACCTGGCCACCGACGCCTTGCAGTTTGGCAAACCGGAGAAGATCCGGCTCAAGGCCTGGGTGAGCGAACACCAGGCAAGGATGATTCGTGAAACGCCCTTGAGCACGGACATGGTGCTGGAGGCGCTGTCGGATGGTTTTCAGGTGCAGGCGACCGTCAACAATACCTGGCAGCTACACTGGTGGATTTTGTCTTTGGGTGATTCGTTGGTCGTGCGGGAACCGCCGGAGTTGCGCCAGCAAATGGGAGACACATTGCGGAGGGCGGCTGCAGCGTATGAACATGAGGAAGGCAAGGCGAGCCTGGTGTAACTCGCCAGGAGGGCTCCAGACTGGCGGATCAATGCACTTTGCCGATTCTAGCGAAACGGTCGCGCCAGCCTGACCTTGAAGATTTCCAGCCGGGTAGCCGGCCGGACATCCAATGCGGTGTGCCGGCATGAGGGGCAGTTGGAAAACCAGTCTATCCCCTCACGCAGCGCATCGCTGAGTGGCACCGTTGTTTTACGCCAGTGGCATTGGGGGCAGGTGAATGTGAAGGGACGGGGCGGCCAGGGCATGGAGAAAACCTGTCAGTCGTAGAAAAAATGGGGGCGTCGACGCTGCAGTATGTCAGGCCGAATCACCGGCGCGCTTGTCCAATTCCTGTTTCATCTCGTTGTATTCACGGAAGAACTCATAACCCTTTTTTACAACGACGATAACGCCAATAATTGCGAACAGATTTTTCATGCTGCGGTCCCTTATGATTGGCTGATGAGGCGAGCATGAGGGAGCAGCGCGACAAGACGTGTCGTGATCGGATGATCCGTCTGTGTTTTGCTGACTACTGCCCCCTGCCGCCCTACTCCTGCAAGAGCGCTTTTACCAATCGATAAGCCTCAGGCAACGCCATCTTCCCGCCTTCCACCGCCTCGATCAGCCGGAGCGCCTTATCTGCGCTGATGACATCTTTCTCGATCACCTCTCGAAGTGACGAAATAAATCCGGACTTATCCAACAGCGTGACAGCTCCCATGCGTTCCTTTGCCTCCATCTCAGCCAACCGCTCCTGATAGACCAGCAACAACTCCTGCTTGCGGCCCTCTGACATCGCACCTCCGCGAATCCAGCGCGAGACGCCGTAGGCCAGAACGCCACCGGCTGCCGCAGCGCCTAGTGCCCAGCCAAGTGGTGTCGCAGCCACGGCAGTGACACCTACCCAACCGGCGGCCGTGGTGAGGACCGGAATACTGGTCGCTCCCGCGATACTTGCCACAGTGCCTGCTGCAGCGGCACCGAGGCCGATACCGAGCGTGCTAATGCCCACCTCGCCCAGGATGCGTACACGGTCGTGGGGTGACCGTTCAAGCTCATCGATGACCTTGAGTAGCTGCTTTTGCTGACCTTCGGCTGCCGACTCATGATGCTTTCGCCGATGCCAGTTCGGCCATGACAAGCTGGAGAGTCTCAATGAACAGATCAAAGTACGTCCGAGCGATCTCGATCAGGTTCTGTGGAAGCTCCAGTAGATTCACACCTGCGCCGCTCCCGGTCGGTTGCTTATCGCTTTGATGACCGGCGACCGCGATAGTCAGGCCAAGCAGTGCACCCAAGGGCGCCAATATCGAACCGAGCAACGGAATCGCGGCAACCAGCGAAGCAATAGCCGCACCCAATACGGTGCCAATGGCCAAGCCCTTATGCGCCGTGATGAATTCGCGCAACTTCATCACGATCAGCTTGCCGATGGAGACAACCTTGTTACCTATACGCTGAGTCACGTTCACCAGCTCTTTGAGTCTTACAGCGATTTCGGGCGACAGACCGCATTCACGCAACCAGATACAAAGATCGCTGCTGGCCATGGAATCACTTTCGGCTTGCATGAGTGCAAGCTCAAACTCCGCTTCAGCCATTGAAATGATTTTCGTCATCGCGCTTCCTTTTTCAGTGTTACGTAAATTTCAGTCAGTTGCTCAGGATTGCGGCCATAGGAAGCTCCGCTGACTCTGAATCTGTGCAGCCCCTTACAAAGGGTTTTAACACCGCCTGCAATCCATTGTGTTCAACGCTCAGCACCGCGACGCCAACACCATTGGCTTTCTGGTATGTCATCGTCTCCAACAACGGAGCACCTCCTGCGCGAGGCACCAGCAAGATCGATAAATCCGGTTTGCATCCCTTCCAGCGCAAGCAGTCGCGGTACAAGTGCGCAGACACCATGCCCTCCAGCACCCACTTGCGCTCAACCCGATACTTGGCGTCCATCACAATGAACGAGCTCCCCGCCGGGCTTTCCACGGTGACAACAATGTCGGGGTAGCGCTCCCCGGAAATGCTGGAAAAACCGTTGCTGGCTGGCTGGTCGAACGCTGGGCAACGTACCTGTAGTAAGACATTGACCTGTGTGTCGGTACTCCGTCCTTCACAACGTACGACGTCCATGCGTGAACCGGGCCAAAGATCACGCCACTGCAGGTCTGGATAAATCGACTTCATCATGGCCACCACCTGGAGGTAGCACCAACGCTCATATATCTCCCACGTCGGGCTGATCCACAAGCGCTCTCCCTCGCTACTGCCGTCAATACCAGGACGCAGCACGTACCATCCATGGCGATAAGCCCGAGCGTAAGCGGGATGAGCGGAAATCGCGTTGAGCCCGGCTGCAGAAATTCGAGGCTGAAGGAGGGAACAGAACGGTTCCTTGCGTTGAATCCTACGAAGGTCACTGTGCAAGCCTTCGAGGAACTCAATCCGCCGTCCAAGCCGAGGGGTCAACGCGGAGCGAGCACCCGTGTTGCCCTCCCCCTCAATGATCTTCTGCAACGCGGCAATGACGTGACGGCTACGTCGCAGGGTTTCGCCAAGGACAACAGCCAACGCCTGATTGGCTGGATTATCCAGGTCTTCGAACACAGTGGGCACATCAAAGTGCAACACCTCATCACTGGCATTGGCCTGTTCGAGGTTATAGAGCAACGCCGTCGCCGCAGGGTCTTGCAAGGCACGACGCAAAGTCTGGCGATCAATACGACGCATTTGGTGCGCTGGCCGTAATGTGCGCTCTCGGTGCAACCGTGTAAGCGGCTTGCGCAAGACCTCGGTAAACGCCGATAGCAACGCCGGACCATAACGTTTCAGCCGTGCATATTGCAGGTGCGGGTTGCTGGTTCGTCCCTCACGACCCACCTCCAATTGGGCGTACTCATTGCCCAACAGCAACCGTGTATCGAAGGCAAGGAGTTCGTCGAGCATCGCGGCAAACGACGTCTCGCCGAGCTTGTTTTGATCTGGAGCCACATCAAAGTGGTAGGTCGCCAAGACTTTGCCGCCGGTATCAACCAACTCAGCGATGACTTTGCCCGCATAAAAACCCGGCTCCCATCGCCACGCGTCAAATGCCTCATGGCGCGAGGCCTCCAACGGCTCATCATCAACAAACAAGCGCGACTCGGGGACAATCTCGAAATAATAAGTGCCGCGCTCCATGAACCCCGAAGCCAACGCTTCGGGGTTGACCGTGAACGTGCTGCCTTGTTTATCGATGCATCGGATAATCGCCATGTTTCAGCGCCAGAACCGGGCGGAACCCAGAGAGCGCAAATCATCCTGCAATTCGGCGACTTTGGCTGCCGAGTCCGCCAGCCTCATATCCCGCAACAAGGTGCTGGTGTCCGCGAAGGCGGCCTGGACCCGCGGCGTGTCTTCACCGCGAAGTTTGGGCAGGACTTTGGCGTAGATGGCTTGATCCAATGCTGTATCGAAGTCAATCACACCACCGCGTTCGGCCTGCTCGATATAGCCGATAACATCATGGATCGTCCGCCAGCCAAAATGCAGGCGTGCCGGGCGCAAGGCCTTGACCAACCCTTTGAGCGTGTCGCGCACTCTAACAACTTGTTCCTCGGCCAACGCGCTGGTTTTCCAGCCAGGGAACGCTTCAACATCGATATCCCAGAACTCGATCACTGCCGCCCGATCGAGCACCTTGTCGCTCAGACCATGTGTCGTTTCATCCATATTGACGGTGCCGATGATAACCAGATTGCTCGGGTACATGATGGTCGCCGGCACACCGCTGATATCATTGTCCTGAGCATGGAGCTCAATGTGATCACCTGTCTCCATGGCAGAAAGCAGCGGCGCCAAATATTGCTCCGGGTGCGACAGGTTCATTTCGTCCAGCACAACCGTGTATGGACGCTCGGAGTCGGCACTGGCTCTCAGCAGGAAATCGACGAATGCCGTGCGTACGTAGCTCTCGCTATTCAATGGATTGACGTAACCCAGCAGGCAAGAGGGATCATGCCAACCAGGCTGCACGGGAACCGTCAGCAGTCCCTCTGCGGGGTGGGTTTGCCCCTCGTGCAACGCAAGCGCGTACCCCCGCGCCAGTACCGTCTTACCGGCACCGCTGAGCCCGGTGAGCACCGCGAAGTGACGGCGCTGATGACTCCACAGTCCGGCATCAAGGCGGGCAACCAGGCTGATCGGAAAGGCGATATCTTCCGGGAAACTACGCAGGATGGTTTCCAGCGAGGGGCGCTCGAATGGCGCTGCCTCTTCACTGGATGGCACTACGCTGGCTGCAACGCTCCCCGCCTCCGGAGCAAGCGATTGGGGTTCCCAGTAGATTTGCGCTGCCCAGGTTTCGCCAAGCTCGGTCAAGTGCTGCAGTTTGTCTGCTCTGGTTTCGACCAGTTGCAGGGCACGCAGCCAAAAGGTCAGGCTGGTCAATGCTCGGTCGCTGGTCCACCCGGGGTTCACCTTTCTCAACGCCTCATTCATCGCACTGACGGACATTGGGCCGCTGCGCAATGCAAAGAGCATATGATCAACACCGAGTACCCGAGTCAGCAGCCAGTCCGATACTTCATCAGGCTCGCCTGTCTCCAGCAGACCCTCACCTCGCGGTGTCAGATGGATCTCCTCGCCTTGAGCCCGCAGCACGCCCCATTCGGCAATGAGTGAGTTGAGTTGCGTTCGGATGCTTGAGGTCGCGTGACTTGGGTTGATCGAGCGCATGTGCTCCACCAGGTCCTCTCGTTTGCACCCCTCTTTGGCGAACTCAATGATCGCTCGGATGGTCGCGATACCACCACCAATGGCTAGCATGCCGCGGCGTCGGCGCTCAGCAGGTAAAGGATTTAGACGCTCCTGGCCCGTGCTGGGGTCAGCGATTTCCGTGGCTTCGGCTTCCTGCTCCTGGACGAATTTCATATAGAGCAGCCAAGGCAGGGTCATACGCTCCAGCGACGGTGTTGATAGCCCTTCTTCCCGATTACCCAAAACATCGTTCAAGCGTTCAAGTACGCCCTGGTGCAGAGAAAGATCACGCTCCGAACCTCCGACGCCTATCAACGACGCCAAAGTACGCAATTTGGGATAGTGAGCGAGTGTGGTCAGTTCTGTTGGGCACAACGCGGCGAAGAGACGATACTTTTTGAGCCGAGGGTTACGCCGCACAGCGGGTGGAGCGACGAGTTGATTCAACTCGCGCCAGCCTTCCTTGAGCACCTGATCATGAAGGTGAGCGTCAACAGTTTTTAGCGATGCCCGAAGATTCCAAAGGCATTCGGCGACTCTAGGATCGGCAATCACCTCTGACACATTGACCGTGCCCATGCCCGTTGTAGTAATAACCTCACTTTCCCACAGCAGCTCTTGAAACGCTGGACTACAAAACTCCTCCTGATCAGCGTCTTGTACCTTACGAAGGAACTCCGACAGCTTTTTCAGCCAGTTCTGATACCAGGGCAGTTCGCGATTGTGAGCCAATACCGCCTCGCAGGCGGCCTTCAGATTTGTGTTGTCCCTCAGATCTACCGCCACCAATCATGCCCCTTATTGTCTTGTTGGGCGACCGCGCCCATATAGCGTCTCTGCTAATTATTTACATGCGGAGTTACACCGCCTCCCAGGAGAATCCAGCCTCTGACACTGGTTCCTGGCCCATCACCTTTCAGGCAAACGATTAACACGAGCCACTAGCCACTGAATACGTGCTCGCGATGCCAGGCCAAGTAGTTCAAATGACGGTCATGTAGGCTACGCAATCGGCATTGCGGGGTAATACCAAGTGCCCGTTGCAGTTCAGCGGTCAAGGTTTGCGCAATAATAATATCGCCCTCGTCGGTGAAGCTGATCAGCCCCTGGTCAAAGGCTTGATCCAGGTTGGGCGTCAGAAGCAGTCCGTTAAAGGGATCGAGGCGCTCCAGATACGTCGCGTCACGCCAAGGCTTGATGTGAGAAGCACGCAACATGGAAGCAAGCGCTATACCGCTAACAGCGCAACCTTGCCAATGCTTGAGCAGAGCTTGGCGATAAACGCTTTGTCCTACCCGCGCTCGAATAATGGCTTCGCGCTCGGTACTCTCAATTTGCTGCCCAAATGATGATTGCTCGAATATCTCAATCAGGCTGAATTCATCTTCCAAACCTTGCTCGAAGGCCGTCGATTCGCCGGTAAGCACTGCGAACAGGCTGCGCAAGTCTTCATCATCCGCACAATTGACCGCAATACCTGTATTGCTGGTTGAGTCGAGCGCGCGCGGAAATACTTCCAGGCTGGTGCTTTTATAGTTCTCATTGGGAGCGCCCTGCGTCAATGCCTTGATTTGCTCCCAATGCACTGACTTGCGGTATGCCGGGTGCAAAACCAATGGTTGGAGTCCGACGGCGCCGATAGCTTTATGCTTGACGAATAGCGGGTACTCAAGTGCAGGGTGCTCATAGCCTCTAGCGTAGGCCTTTTCTTTGTACTTCAAGCTGCAACCATGGCCTTCCAGAAGCCTGCAAATTTCCAGCGAATCGAGCATGCGCCCTCCTGATGTTAATACCGTATCGGCGCCAATCACGAGGACCTTGAATCAAGGCACTCGTGCCTCACACCTAGGGCAGTAAAGCCTGCAGAATCTCCACCTTGCGCTGCAACTGCTCCACATGAGCCTTCTCCGCCCGAAGTGCCGATTTCAACTCGCGATTCTCTTCGGCGTGCCAGCTCAGCCGCTGCTGGCGCTCCTTCGTGGTCGCATGCCAATGCTCGAGCAATCTCCAGGCTTTGTTAGTCTGCAGATACTGCACCAAAAGCATCAGCAGGATCATCAACAGCATCAGCATCGCCACCGACGCCATCCAATCCCAACCATCCATAAACATGTCCCTCATGTCGTAAACTCCAAACTTGCCAGAGTCACGATATGTAGTGTTAAACGACACGTCTAGAATGTAGACTTATACAGGTAAAGTATTCACTCACATGGAGGCGACATGAAACGCAAGCAAACCATCGCGCAGGTCCGTTGGGACCTCGCCCTTCGCTATCGTCTGATTGAAACCGTCGCGTGGTGGGAAGGCCGGCTGACCACGGTGCACTTGACGCAGAGTTTCGGCATCAGCCGTCAGCAGGCATCCAAGGACATCAACACCTACATCACCGAGCATGCGCCTAAAAACCTTACATATGATCGACAGATCAAGGGGTACGTGCCGAGTAAACAGTTCAAGCCACTGTTCATCGACGACAGCGCCAGCGCATACCTGCACCTGCTTTACCAGAACAATGCTCGAGCGCCACACGTCGAGGGGCTGGCGTTGGCCTACGCCCATACCAAAGTACTGGAGGTGCCTGATCGCTCGATCAAGGCCGAGATACTGCGCCCACTGCTCAAGGCTTGCCGGGAGCATCTACGCCTGGACATCGACTACGTTTCGCTCAACAGTCCCGAACCTGAAGGGCGAACCATTGCACCGCATACGCTGGTTTACACAGGCATGCGCTGGCATGTGCGCGCCTACTGCGAAAAAAACCGCGAGTACCGGGACTTTGTACTGAGCCGACTGCGTGGGGTTCCTGAACTGATGGACGGCGAGACCGAGAATGGCCTCTCGGACGACGACCAATGGAATAGCGAAGTCAATGTCATCATCAAGCCCGATGAACGCCTGACGCTGATGCAGAAAGCGATAATCGAAGGGGATTTCGGGATGGTCGATGGGCGACTGCAGATTCCCTGCCGCCAGGCGCTGGTCAAGTACGTGTTGCAGCGCTATCAAATTGATCCAAAGAACATGGACCCGAAACCTGAGGCGCAACAGATCGTGGTGGAGAACCTGAAGGAGTTGAAACCCTGGCTGTATGACTGATTCACGCGCCTGAAACGCCAGTCCCTGACGCAATGCGACACGATCTGTCGCACAAGGTGATTACGCTTTGATCAGCCCCCACGAGAGAACTCGACATTGAAAAATACGGAAGCCATGACGCTGGTGGAAACCACGTTCACTAAAGTTCTGAACGCCAAAACCGTGCTCGTTTTGAAAACCATAGTGGCCACCGATCCCTTGCTGAAAAAAAAGCAGATGGACCGCACCAAGTATCCGGAACTGCAGCTTGAATTGTCGGCACAGGACATCGCTTGCCTTGCTGACAAAGTGGACGAGGATCTGCGTCTGCATGCTGACCTTAGCGGGCGACTTGAAACTCCCCTGGAAAAACTACTCTACGCCCTGGCCTGGAAAAACGGCGATTTACAGAAAGTGGGGCACATCATCAAGGGCGCGAAAGATGCCTTGCCGACATCGCTGAATAAAGGCCCAGGACAAGTGTTCAGACAGTTCGGTCGGCACTTGGCCGAGTCTTCGGAGCCGATTGTCGACCAGCACGTCCTTCGTGCCTTCCAACTTTACAAACTCCATGAAGAAACGAAAACACCCGACCCGGACGCGGTGACAGCCATCCGCAAGAAGATCAACTGGGACAACGAAGTCATCTGGATCGAGCACTACAAGACCTGGCTCAATGAACACTTCGGCGAGCGCCAATGTGCCGAGAAAAAATTCGTGGTGAACATCGACATGGTGCTCTTCGCGCTCGGACGGGCGGTCAAGATCACTAGCAAGCGTGGCAACAGCGCAGAAGTGTAATCGAGGAAAACGCCATGAAAACCTACAAAGCCTTCATGCAACGTGTGGTCGCTACCGCAGGCCCCCAGGCCAACTTCACCATTACTGTTCAGGCGGTGACCTCTGCCATGGCAAAGGTCACCGCTGAAGCTCAGTACCCAGGCTACAAATGCCTGAACGCCCCCACTCAGGTGCGTTGAAGTTTTGCCAATTCATCCTGCAGTTGCAGCGCCAACCCGCTGGTTCGCTGCACATTGCGACTCACCGCCCCTTCAAACACCCCCGGGCTGGCTTCAACCAGACTGAACCAGTGTTTGGCACGGGTGATGGCGGTGTACAACAGCTCCTTGGTCAGCACAGGGTTCAGCGCATCGGGCAATACCAGAGCCGTATGGTTGAACTCCGACCCCTGGGACTTGTGCACCGTCATGGCGAAAACGGTCTCAACCTCCACCAGCCGACTCGGCATTACGAAACGTACGCCGCCGCTGCCATCGTTTCGCGGGAAGGCCACACGTAGAACCCGTTCTGCAGAGGGACCCGGTACCCAGAGAGCAATGCCGATGTCACCATTCATCAAGCTCAGGCTGTAATCATTGCGGGTGACAAGTACCGGTCGCCCTTCATACCAACCCTGGTCCCCCGACAACAACTCACAGCGGCGCAGTTCGGCGGCCACTCGTTGATTCAGTCCCTCGACACCCCAAGGCCCGCGACGCAGCGCACAGAGCAGACGGAACTCATCAAATGCGCCCAATACCTTGCCAGCCCAACCGGCCCAGAGGGAACTATCCCAGGGAGTGTCTTTCGCAGGACGCTGGTCTCGTAGCTGCTCAAGGTAATGGCGATAACCAGGAGCATCACCTTTGCCGTTGATAATCAACTCGGTGAGTGCGGCATCATGCTCGCCTCGCAACTTGAGGTTGAACAGCTGGGGCAATTGCTGATCAAGCAGGCTTCGTGCTTCGGCGGCGTTTTTCTCATTGACCAGCTTGGCCAGACGCCCAATGCCCTGCTGGGCGTCGAAGCGTCGGGAGTAGCGCAGCATGACGGTTTGCTGGGCCAGCGGATCGCCAGCACCGACTGCCGTTTGCAACCCCGGAGCGCTGACCGACTCGCCACTGTGGGCTTCCAGCCAGGCAACTGTTTGCTCGCTATAGCCGCCGGCTTCAGCGTTGCGACAAAGGTCGCCCAACACGGAGCCTGCATCCACCGATGCCAGCTGATCCTTGTCACCCAACAGAATCAAGCGCGCCTGCCGAGGCAAGGCATCGAGCAAGCAAGCCATCATTTCCAGGTCAATCATCGACGCTTCATCGACCACCAACACATCCAGTTCCAGCGGTTTATCGCGGTGGTGAATGAAGTTGCGCGAATCCGGTCGACTGCCCAACAGACGGTGCAATGTGGAAACATCCGTCGGGATCGCCTCCTGCACCGCGGCGCTGACAGGCAACTCACGGACGGCTTTGCCGATGGATTCTGACAAGCGTGCAGCGGCCTTGCCGGTGGGTGCGGCGAGACGAATTCTCAGAGGTTTTCCTTCCTCTACGGCGGGGGTTTGCAGCAGCCCCAGCAGACGCACCACCGAGGTGGTCTTGCCTGTACCCGGACCGCCAGTGATCACACTGAAATTGCCTCGCGCCGCCAGTGCGCAAGCAATTTTGCCAGTCGCTGTGACGTTCATCGTTGACTTTGAAGGTGTCAGGGAACAAGGCGTCGAGCCGACCGGAAAGTTTTTCCGGTGTTACCACGTCCACGCTCAAACGGGCGCTCAGCGCCTGGGCAATGCTGCGCTCATAGTTCCAGTAACGACGCAGGTACAGACGCTGTCCGGTCAACACCAGCGGCCGCTCCTGGGAATCGCTGCGGCTCGTCCCGATCCTCCACCATAGTGCTCAAGCATAACGCCCGACGCCATTGCTCGACATCCAGGCCCAGCAACCATTGCGACGGTAATTGGCCGCCCTCCTCCCCTTCAGGAGGTAACGACAGCACAAAGTCAGGCGCTTGCAAGGTAGCGACCAGATCCAGGCAGGAATGGCCGCGACCCAGTTGATGACTGGTCATCGCGGCGGCCAGTAACACACTGGCCGGAGCCTGGGGATCCTGTTCAAGTATGAAGGTGGCGAATGAGCGATCCAGTGCGCGCAACCAGCCGCGGCTCACCCAATTGTCCAGTTGATGCAGCAGCTCGCTGCTGTCGGCATCGCCAACGAACAACGGCGGGTGATCAACGTTGCGCTGGCTGTTGCTCAGTTGCTTAAGGGTCTGGCTCATGCGCTGGCCTCCGCGTGTTGGCCCATGAAGAGTTGGTCCAGTTGTTCAATCAACTGCCGTGGCGGTCGTTCGAAATGCACACCATGGGTTGGCGCCTGGTGCCCACGGACGAACAGGTATACCGCCCCGCCCATGTGCTGTTCGTAGTCATACCCCGCAAGGCGCAGCTTGAGCTGACGATGCAAGGCCAGCAGGTACAGGCACAACTGCAGGTCGTAACGCTTGTCCAGCATGGTCTCGGCCATCGCCTCGGCGTCGTAGGCCTGATCGTTGCCGCCCAGCCAGTTGGATTTGTAGTCCGCCACGTAGTAGCGACCTTGATGCTCAAAGGTCAGGTCGATGAAGCCTTTGAACATGCCGTTCAACTCGTTGGCGGCCAGTACCGGACGCGGTGCACCACCCAACGTGTATTGGCGCACTAATGCATCAAGGCGCTGAACGTTCACCGACCGGCTGGAAAACCAGAACTCCATCTCCACCTGATAGGTACTCAGGTTCGAGAGTTTGCACTGGGTACCGTTGAATCGCAGGGGCGCATCCAGATAGCTGCCCAACCAGGCGGAAAGTGGCTCGATCCAGTTTTCCCAATCGCGCAGATTGCAGCGACGGGCCACCGTGTTGTGCAGGGTTTGCGGATCGCCGGCGGCCTTGGCGAAGCCTTCACGGCCGGCCCACTCGAACAAGCCGTGCAAAAGGTGCCTGGGCCCGCGCCCCGAGGAAAACCGTGAATCCCGACTCCTGCGGGCAAAGCTTCAACTTCGCCTTCCTCCTGCAAATTGGCCTCCAGCGCAGTTGCCGGCTCAAGGCTGAAACCCGGTTCCGCCCCCAGCAGGACATTGCCGTCGGCAATGGCCAAGGCCGAGTAACTGGCAATCCACCAGTTCGCCGCGAGCTTGTGCAGGGGCGCAAGGCTGGCCCCACCGACGGTGGAGCTGCCGCCGTATGGACATTGTCCGATGGTACTGGCGCTGCGCACACCGCAATGTCCGGGCAGCCGCTGGCCAGTGCCTCGACCACGCCGAGCAGACTCTCCGCGGCTATCGGCTTCTCGCCAGCCAGCATGTAACCCAGGCCTGCCTTATGCAAATCTGTCGATTTTCCTCCAGCCTTGGCCCCCTGAGGCGCCACACAGATCCAGGTGGCGTAACGGGCTCGCGTCAGGGCAACGTAGAGCAGGCGCATCTCTTCGCCCATGCGCTCATTGTTGGCAAGCGCCTGTGCCGGTTTGGCCAGATCGCCCTTGATCAGCTCGATCACCAGACCCTTGTCGTCGTGGAACATGGGCGGTGTTGTGCTTCGGCCATCGATCGCCCTGGCGCTACAGGCAAACGGCAGCAGCACCAATGGGTATTCCAGGCCCTTGGACTTGTGCACGGTGATGACCTTGATCAGGTCCGAATCGCTTTCCAGGCGCAGAATTTCTTCTTCGCTCTGGCCATCGACCTGCTCGGCCAGGTGGCGGATCAACGCATGCTCGCCATCGAGTTCGGCTGCGCTGCGTTGCAACCATTCGGCCAGATGCAATAGGTTGGTCAAGCGCCGCTCACCCTGATCTTCCAGAAGTAAACGGGCCGGCACCTTGAACGTGGCAAGCAGCTTTCGCAGCATCGGCAGCACGCCTTGTTGTTGCCACAACACCCGAAAATCGCGGAACAGCAAAACCTGTTGTTCCCAGAACAACTCATCCTGATTCAATTGCTCCAGGATCTGCCATGTCAGCCCGACGCTGCGGGTCGCCATGGCCGCACGCACCAGCCGGTCGCTGGTGGGTTGAGCGCACGCTCGCAGGATATACAACAGGTCTCTGGCCTCTTCGCTTTCGAAGACCGAGTCCCTGTCGGAGAGATAGACACTGGCCAGCTGTCGATGCGCTAGGGCCTTGCGGATGGCTTCGGCTTCCTTGCGATTACGTACCAGAATGGCGATATCGGCGGGCCGCAAGGCGACGAATACACCATTCTCTTTCAGCAAACCCGAACGCTCGGTTGCCGCGGGATCAAGCCAGGCCTGAATCGCCGATGCCGAGGCTTCAGCGGCTTTGCGCAAGTAGGTGGCGTTATTGACCACGCCCTCGGTTTCCAACTGCCAGAAGGTCAAGGCCGGTTGATCCGTCCCTTTGATCTGCAACACATCGTCACGCCCATTGGCCTGGACGCTGTTGAATGGGACCGGGTTGCCCTGGTCTTCTGTGGCAAACCGAAATGCGCCGCGAGGCTGGGCTTCAGCGAACCGGAAGCAGTGGTTGGCCGCGTCGACCATCGCCTTGGTGGAGCGATAGTTGGTCCCCAGCGTGTAATGACGGCCAGCCGTCGCCTCGCGCGCCTGGAGGTAAGTGTAGATGTCCGCGCCACGGAAGGAATAGATCGCCTGTTTCGGGTCGCCGATCATGAACAGGCCGCAGTCATCCAGGTTGTCCGGGATGCGGTAAATGGTTTCGAAGATCCGGTATTGAACCGGGTCGGTGTCCTGGAATTCATCGATCAGGGCGACCGGGTACTGCTTGCGAATGGTATCGGCCAGACGAGGGCCGGACGGGCCTTGCAAGGCCTGGTCAAGGCGATTGAGCAGGTCGTCGAAACCAATTTCGGCACGCCGGCGCTTCTCTTCATCGAAGCGTTCGCGCACTTCATGCAGAGCGTGCAGCAATAGCTGTGCGCGGATATCGACTTTGGCATCACGCTGTTCGATCCACAGATCGATCGAATGGAACGCTCGGTGCTCAGGCACAACAGCCTTGCCCTTGAGCTTGATGCCTGTCTGGCCAAACGCGTGCACGTTATGCGGCGCCGGCTGCCCCTTGGACCACTGGGACAATTTGCTCAAAAGACCGTTGAAGACCTCATCCTGATCGATTTTTCTGTAGGTATTGCCATTCATCTGCGCACGAATGCTGCGCAACAGATCCTCGAGCTCATTCTGATGTTCGAGCCAAAGATTGCGAGCGTTACGTTCCAGTTCGCCGACGGTTTCGTACCACTCACCAGGCTCCTTGAGTAACGCCTGCAAAGAGCCTGGAGCTTGCAAGGGCTGAGTATTGTATTGATAGGTCGCGTCCTGACGTGACAGCAACGATCCTAGCGCATGTCCCAAGTCCTGGGGGCTGTTGAAGCAATCGCCAATGGCGCGCACCTGTTGCACCGGCAGTTCATAGAAATGCCGACGCCAGTAATCCCGGACCACCTCGGCCAACAACTCGCTCTGGTCGGTTTCCAGGGTCTGGGTGAACAAGCTGCCACTGTCGAAGGCATGCTCACGCAACATCCGATAGCACCAGCCATGGATGGTCGAGACCGCTGCTTCATCCATCCACTCACCCGCAAGTTGCAGCCGGCGCGCGCAATCGGGCCAATCCTGCGGCGGGTAATCGGCACGCAGTTGCTCCAGCAAATTGTCGTGTTCGTGATCAGGCTCCAAGAAGCACAGCGCCGCTTCGGTCAAGCGCGCACGAATACGGTCGCGCAGTTCCTGTGTCGCGGCATCAGTAAAGGTTACGACCAGAATCTGCGGAGGTGTCAGCTGATCCTTGAAGGCAGCCTCGCCTCCATGACCCAGCACAAGGCGCACGTACAACAAGGCGATGGTGAAGGTTTTGCCGGTACCGGCACTCGCTTCGATAAGTCGGCTGCCATGCAAAGGAAAGTCGAGGGGGTTCAGATTCAGCGGATTCATTGGTCGCTCCCTGCGCGGCTCGAAGAAAGATGATTGAACAGGTCGCCATACAGGCGCTTGGCCCATGAGGTGAAATGACCGGAGGCGCACAGTTGGTCGAAATCCGCGTACGCACGGCGCAAGGCGAAGGAGCTGTCTGCCTCGCCAGAGCGCATGTACCCGCCCTCGAACGTCTCGCGGGCCTTTTCGGACGCCGAGTCGTTGTCTTCCCCGCCCGCCTTCGCTTCTTCGAGCCAGGCGAATGCGCTTTTACAGGCGATCGGCAGCGGTTCACGCATGCCCGCCACCCAGGCCTCGAGCAGCGATTTCAACTGCTTCTGCGCCTCTTGCGGGGCCATTGGCCGGAACACCACGTCCCCATTCAAACTGACCAGAATCGAGGTGCAGCCCGGCTCACTCAGCTGCAACGCCAGATGGCGCACCCAGGGACGAACCAGGTTGTGCCAGCGCCAACTGTCGTCGTTGCACAGCTTCTTGCTGTCCAGCTGCAAGTAGGCACGCTCACCTTGGGCATTGCGACGAATACCGCCCAGCCAGTCACTCAATCCCGGGGCCGATTCATGAGCGGCGATCATTGCGGCGGTTTGGCCCTCCTCGACCTCCGGCCACGCCTGCAACTGCACGTGGTAACGCTCGAGCATATCCGGCAGCGGCTCGGCCAGGGCCGACGCGCTCAACGTGCCGAAGCCACCCAACGGCAACTTGCCTTCGCGCTGCAAACGCTGAAGGTGCAGATCAAGCTCAGCCCCGGCGCCTTCAGGCTGATAATCCTCTTCAACCCAACGCTTGAGCGCCTGGCTGAGCCGGTCCTGGTGCTGCCAGTTCTCAAGGCCGTCGAGCTGAAAGGTTTCGTCGTCGCGGCTGGTCAATTCGTCATTGTCGAAGTTGACCTTGAGCCGTTGCTGGAAGAACGCCCCGACGGGGTCGCGCACGAACCCGGCCAGTTGGCGCAGGGTTAAAGGCGTGTCTTGGGCGAGCGCTGGCAACAGGTTTTCCGATGGCTGCTGATCTGGCGAATCATGCACCTCACGCCATTCGTGAGAGTAAGTGAACAGCCCGTCCGGCCCCGGCTTGTCGGCAAAGTAGGCGGCGCTGAAAGGCTGTAGCGGGTGTTCCTGGGTCAAGGCATGCAGCAATTTGCCAGGCTGCGCCAAGCGCCAGCCGCTGGACAGGTGATCACGCAGTTGCCCGATCAGTACCGAAGGTACGCGCTCACTGTTGTCGCGGATGTTGCGGCCAACCCAACTGACATGCAGCTGTTCCCGGGCCGACAACAAGGCCTCCAGTAACAGGTAGCGGTCATCTCGCGGCGCGAGCGATCGCCGGGACGGTAATCGTTGCGCATCAGGTCGAAATCGACTGGCGACTGTTGGCGCGGATAATCGCCATCGTTCATGCCCAGCAGGCACACTACTTTGAAAGGGATCGCCCGCATCGGCATCAACGTGCAGAAGTTCACCGCACCGGCGAGAAAACGTTGCGACAAGCCGCCATCCTCGATGCCGGATAGCCAGGTTTCATGCATCACGCTCAGCGGCAAAGGCTCGTTGAATTGCGCGGACTCACAGGTGCGCAGCCAGTCATCGAGCAGTTTGAGCAACTGGTTGACCAGTAATTCTTCGACATCCCCCACCGGACGAAAGAACACCTTCAACAGCGATTGCAGGCGCTCGACCCAGAGCACCGGTGTCGCTGGCTGCTGCAGATCTTCGCGGGCGACTTCCAGGTGATCGAGCAGGGTCAACAAAGGCCCTGCCAATGCCGCCTCCAGCCCGGACACTTCATCGTAAGGCTCGATGCCATTCAGCTCGGGCCCTTGGCCGGCTGCGTAGCCCAGCAGCATGCGGCGCATCCCGAAACGCCAGGTGTTTTGCTCAAGGCCTGCGGGCATGTCCAGGCTCTCGCGCTGTTGCGCATTGAGTCCCCAGCGCACACCGGCGCCATCGATCCAGCGCTGCAGGATCGGCACATCCGCTTCCTTGATGCCGAAGCGCGCCCGCAGCGCCGGCACATCCAGCAGGTCGAGAATATCGCTGACGGCGAAGCGGCTATGGGGCAGTTTGAGCAAGTGTTCGAGGGCGATCAGCAATGGCTGGCGCCCACGCTGTCCCTGGTCGGCCAAGGTAAACGGCAGATAACGAGGGTCATGACGTGGCACCTGGCCGAACACGGCCTCGATATGCGGCGCATACGCATTAATGTCCGGAACCATCACAATCACATCCCGCGGGCTTAGCTGGGGATTGGCACTGAAGCGGGCGAGCAACTGATCGTGCAGCACTTCCACTTCACGCTGCGCGCTGTGGACCACGTGGAAGCGCACCGAGCGATCCAGGGCCACGTCGACGGGGCCCCATACTTCGCGGGTTTCCGCCAGAGGACGCAATTCAAGAATGTCGCTTTGCAATTGGCTCAGCAGGCTTGAAGGTTGCTCTTCATTGAACAGATCGATACGTCCGCCGTTCAGGCCCTCGAACAGGTATCGATAACTCGTCGGCTCGTCATAGTGGTCGAGCAAATTGATGTGGTCGCGACCTTGCTTACCCCAAGCGGCGAGCAATGGCTGGCCATGTTGGCTCGCCGCTATAGAAGTACTTCTGTTTGGCTGGCGGCGATAGGCATGGCCCAGCAAGTCTTTGTCAGCGACGATATCGCCCCAATGGTGGCGACAAGGGTTGTGCACGCACAGCAAAACCTGGCTGTAGCGCGAGAGCATGGCCAGAGCTTCGAGAACCTGTGCCGGCATAGACGAAATACCGAACACCACCACACGCCGAGGCAACCCAGCCGGGGCCTGCCCTGCTTCACGCAGGCGTGCGACAAAACGCTTGTGAACACCGGCACGGCTCTGCTCAAGAGCGCCCTCGCCAACATCCGCCAATACTTCACGCCACAGCTCCGCCTGCCAAAGGTTGTCGGGATCCAAAGGTTTCACACCGCCTTTGATTTGCTTTAGCTGATCACGCCCGGCCGCCCAGTCCTCCAGCCAATCGGCTCGATAGACCTGATACTGATCAAACAGGTCCGCCAGCCGCTCGGAGAGTTGGTAGAGTTTGCGCTGATCGTCATCCTCCTGAAGGAATCGCCGCAAACTGCTGAAATTGGTTTTACTTAGTAATTGAGGCAGCAAGCGCATGAGTCGCCAACTCAGTGCCGCCTTGTCCAGCGGGGAGGACTCTGGTGTCGTCTCAGCCCCCAATACAGACCTGTAGGTCTGCCAAAGGAAAACGCGCAGGAAGTTGCACATCCAACGCTGCTGCGATACCGCAGCCACCGTTATCAGGATCTTCAGCCAGCGCCAGCTTCAACCATTGGGCAATGCCATTGCTGTGCACCAGCACGACTTCGTTTTCCAGCGGGGCCAACGGGTAGCGCTGCATCCAGCTCACCGCTAGCTCACGCAAATCGTCCAAGCGATTGCCGTGAATAATCATGAAGCCAGGCTTCAACGAGTCCGCATCCTGCATACGCCACCCTCAGATCTGAATACGCAGCTCTGTGGTGCAGAGCAGCAAAAGGCCATCACTTTAAAACGATATGGTTACACGCCACCAGCCCGAAGAAGGTCAGCACAACCATCCACAGGAGCCGAGCATAGGTTGCCCAAGGAGGAGAGCAAATGCTGGTTGTTTGCACAGGTCAACTTCTCACGCACATACCCAACCGTTTCTGCTGAGACGACAGTTAGAAAGAAATTAAAAGGCGGAAAAATCTGTGCTGTTTATTGACAGTCCACGGCCGGATACCCAATTCCACCAACGGCAAGTGATGCTCAAATGAAACAGCTCAAAATATCCAAAGTCTCTCGTAGATCAACAGCTCCTAGATGACTTTTTCGGGGCAAACAACTCTCCGAATTGGTCAAAATCTCATTCAAAAAAAATTCAAACCTATATCACCTCTGTGAACGCCCACCGCATCAACTGCGGCAGGGATTTTGGCGTGCCGGCTTCTTTGGCTCAGTACGCTCATCACTTGAGAGGATTTACGTATGTATACCCCTTGCCCTAGCTGCAACTCTGGACGTGTCGTAACGAAAAATATCGGTAAGCAAACGGGTGGTTTGATTGGCGCTGCAGGCGGTGCAGTCAGTGGGGCCGCCGGAGCCCTGTCGGGAGCGGAAGCCGGTGCAGTACTCGGCATAGTCGGAGGGCCTGTTGGGATCGCTGTGGGCAGCATCGCTGGCGCCATACTTGGAGGGCTGTTTGGTGGTGCTGCCGGCGGGATCGCTGGGGCCACGCTGGGTGAACAGATTGATGACAGGGTGCTGGATAACTATCAGTGCCTGGAATGCGGTTACAGCTTCAGTATCAACCGTTAAGTCTTTACTCAATCCCCCTCCGTTCTCACGCACTCGTACAGGAATATCCGCATGAAATATCACAAGCTAATAGCCGGTGAAACGACCGGTACCTATGTCATGGACTCCCCTGTCACCGAAGCTGACATCCTGCAGATGGCTCAACAACTGGCGATGAGTCGCCTAGCTAAAGGTCGGGCCCTGACTGAACCGAAGCAGGTCTTCAGCCACCTGCAAACACTGCTGCGGTACCACGAGCACGAAATCTTTGCATTACTGCTGCTCGATACCAAACACCGGGTGATTGGTTTCAGGGAGCTATTCCGGGGCACGCTGGATGGTGCCAACGTGTATCCAAGGGAAGTGGTCAAGATAGCCCTAGAGCACAATGCCGCGGCCGTAATTCTGGTTCATAACCATCCCTCCGGTGACCCGGAGCCCAGCCAAGCCGATCGAACCCTTACGACCACACTCAAGAACGCTCTCAACTTGGTTGGTACCCGGATATTGGATCATGTGGTGGTGGGTCATGAAGGTTGTGTTTCGTTAGCAGAACGAGGTTATCTGTAACTCCGAGGTCACTGCGGCCGATAGACTCCCTTGGCCGATGCCGAGGGGCTATCGGCACTGTTAGCTCTCACTTAATTTTTTTCTGCCCCCATGTACTTTGCTCCGGCTGCAGCCAAAGCCATGGTTGGAGACAATCCAGGTTAGGCTACTGTAGGAATCCGTCGATTGTGCTGGCGCGATCATGATGCTGCGGAAGAGACGATTAAGCAGGGGTGTTCTAGCCTCGATGTGTATTGAATAACCTAAAGAAAGCGGCTGCTCTCAAAGTTGAAAATTGCTTTCAGAAATAACTCCATAAAACCTAAAAGACTGCCTCACTTGCAAGCAGAGTGAGTTCTCAGGGAAGAATGATCTAAATGTCTAATGAAAGAGTGATCCATCCGCCCTTGCTTGAGCACGCAAAATTAAGGCAGCCACTGACCGCTGGCGAGCAACAGGTTTTTCAGATGTTCAACCAGAGTCTTACGCCCGATTGGGAGATTTACATTCAGCCCCATTTGAATGGCTTACGCCCGGATTTCGTTCTGTTGAATCCGAAGGTTGGCATCGCGGTGTTCGAGGTGAAAGACTGGAACCTGAACGCCATGAGGTACTTCACAAAGTTGGATGAATGGGGACATCCGACGCTCTGGGCTGAGAAGGACGGAAAAGAGTTCTGCCTCCAGAGCGAGAATCCTGTCACCAAGGTAAATCTTTATAAGAAGGAAATTTTCGACCTTTATTGCCCACGTATTCAGTCAGAGAGAGGATGGGCAACCATTACCGCGGGAGTCATCTTCCCTTTCGCACGAGCGGAGCAGGTCAAAGGCCTCCTGTCTCCTTTCTTAAAGACTAAGCAAGGTGACGAGCACGCAAAATATCAACCAGTCACCGGTTTCAGCGAAATTTCAACAGGAAATATGGAGCTCGTATTCCCGGAAGCCAGCCGCAGCCACTCCTTTCTCATGTCAGAAAATTTGGCCAAAGATCTACGCGGTTGGCTTGTCGAGCCGGACTTCTCATCGACGCAAAGGGCGCCTCTGACCTTGGATCGTAACCAGCGGTCTTTAGCCGAAACTCGCACTGAATCCGGCTATCGTCGGATCAAAGGGCCGGCAGGCTCGGGGAAGTCCCTAGTGCTTGCGGCACGTGCCGCGAGGCTTGCTAACGAAGGCAAGTCTGTACTGGTCGCTACTTTCAACATCACGCTTTGGCATTATTTACGTGACCTCATCGTTCGCGACCTCAATGCACCAAAACGGATAAGGAATGTTCGATTCACTCACTTCCATTTGTGGTGCAAGCATGTCTGTTATGAAGCGGGATGGGAGCAGAGGTATGACGCTCTGTGGGCCAACGGCCGAGAGGATGTTCTGAATACCGAATTGCCACTTTTGGCAGCAGAAGGTGTCATGCAGCCAGGAGCTTCACGATACGATGCCATTCTTGTTGACGAAGGGCAGGATTATCGCCCGCTGTGGTGGGATGTATTGCGCAAGGCCTGCAAACCGAGCGGAGAGATGCTCTTGGTCGCAGATGCGACGCAAGACATTTACGGCACTGCTAAAGCGTGGACAGATGACGTGATGAAGGGAGCCGGATTCCCAGGGGGACGCTGGGCGCAACTTAGTGTCAGCTACAGATTGCCTCCAGATGCGTTAAACCTTGCACGAAGTTTTGCGGAGATGTTCCTTCCTGAAGATGTCGTCGATTTACCGCAGCCAGAGCAAGGATCACTTGATCTGTACCCGTGCCACCTTCGCTGGGTGCAATGTAGCCCGGAGAATGCCAAGGTCGTTTGTTCGGACGAAATCCTCGCCCTGATGCATCAGACCGGAAAGAACGGTTTGGCCAATGCTGACATCACCATGCTGACCGGAAATATGGCATCTGGGGCCGAGGTGGTAAGTCGTCTCAATGAATACAATATTCGGGCTGTTGATACGTTTGGTTCTGACCATCGCCGCAGGAAGATGGGCTTTTATATGGGCGATGCCAAGATCAAGGCAACCACCTTGCATAGCTTCAAGGGATGGGAGTCTCGCCTACTGGTCGTCTATGTGACAGAGGCTGCAAATGCGCAAAGCTTGGCGCTAGTCTACGCAGGCCTGACGCGGCTGAAGCGGAGCCAAGAAGGAAGCTGGCTGACGGTCGTTTGTTCCGCGCCTGAACTGAACAGTTTCGGAACGTATTTCCCAGACCATGCTATTGGCGGCTAATGGCTAATCAGGAGATAAACATTGAGCCGAGGGGGGATAGTCATCCAATCGATACATCTCCCGGGTATAGATCCGACTGGTCACGGTAGGGATGGCAGTTACCTGCCACCCCGCTGAAACGTGCGTGCTACGCTGATAAAAACCATTGAATAGCTTCTATCCTTGCGTCCTGCAGTCATTCCTTCATCTAAAATTCCTCTTCGGGAATTGCCCAACGAATCCCATTTTTCATGATTCGCTCGCTTCGGCCAGGAAGCGCCAGAGACTAAGTTTCGACCGCCTAGGTCGCGCACCGTACGGAAATACGCTAAGTCCGCTACAACCATGCCTCGCAGAGCGTTTCTGCCTGATTGAGCACCAACTGCGCCGCTTCCTCTGCTTGATCCGGCGGATACTTGTACTTGCGCAGAATCCGCCGTACCAGGATACGCAATTTGGCCTTCACGCTTTCACGACTGCTCCAATCAACACTGACGTTGGCCCGCAAGCTGGCGGTCAGCTCGTGGGCAATTTTTGCCAGGATCTCGTCGCCCAACTCGCGCACCGAGGACTCGTTATTGGCCAATGCATCGTAAAACGCCAGCTCGTCATCATTGAGCCCCAGCTCATCACCGCGCTTGCTAGCGGCAGCGAATTTCTTGGCCATTTCGATCAGTTCTTCAATGACCTGAGCGGTTTCGATAGACCGGTTTTGGTAGCGTTTGATCACATTGGCCAGTAACTCGGAAAACTTCTTCTCCTGGGCGAGGTTAGTGCTGTAGCGGCTCTTGATTTCGCCTTCGAGCAAACGCTCTAACAGTTCTACCGCCAGGTTCTTCTCTGGAAGATTGCGCACCTCGGCGAGAAACGCGTCGTCGAGCAGGCCGATATTGGGCTTGTCCAGACCCACCGCCTCGAAGATGTCCACCACGTCGCCAGAGACCACGGCATTGCCTATGATCTGGCGAATGGCCAATTCTCGCTCTTCGTCAGTCTTTTTCTGCTGACTGACTTCACGCTTGATCAAAATCACCTTGATCGCCTGGAAGAATGCCACCTCCTCGCGCACTGCCTTGGCTTCATCCAAAGTGCAACACAGGGTAAAGGCCTTGCTCATGGCCAGCGCGCTGTCAGCAAAACGCTTCTTACCGTCTTCCAGACCCAGCACATGGTTGGCTGCCCCGGCGAGCAGCTTGTGGCCGCCGGCTAGGAAGTCGATGTAATCGAAGCCATGCAGCAGGCTGCGCAGGACATCGAGCTTCTCCTCCAGCACTGAATAGGCTTCATGAGCATCCACTGTAGGCCGCCCTTTGCCCTTACTTCCGGTGTACTCCTTAAGCGCTGCTTTCAGCTCATTGGCGATACCGATGTAATCCACCACCAGGCCGCCTTGCTTGTCCTTGAAGACACGGTTAACCCGGGCAATGGCCTGCATCAGGTTATGGCCCTTCATTGGCTTATCCACGTACAAGGTGTGGACGCAGGGTGCATCAAAGCCGGTCAGCCACATGTCACGGACGATCACTAGCTTGAGCGGATCGAGCGGATCCTTAAAGCGTTTTTCCAAACGTTTTTTTGCTGTCCAGAATAAATGTGCGGCCGCAACAAGGCCTTGTCCGAGGCACTACCAGTCATGACGATCTTAATCGCGCCTTTTTCCGGGTCTTCGTCGTGCCAATCTGGACGCAGGGCGACGATCTCGTTGTACAGGTGCACGCAGATCTCGCGGCTCATGGCCACCAACATGGCTTTACCGGGCATCTGCCCCATGCTTACCAGGCCCTGATTACGCTCCTCAAAATGCGCGACAAGATCTGCCGCCACGCTGTGGATCCGAGGCTCGGCCCCGACCACCTTTTCCAGTGCGGCCCAGCGGCTTTTCAGGCGCGACTGCTGGTCGTCCTCTTCGTCTTCAGCCAGTTCATCGACCTGATCGTCGATCACCGGCAGCTCACTGTCTTTCAACGACAATTTGGCCAGACGCGATTCGTAGTAGATGGCGACGGTTGCGCCGTCTTCAGTGGCCTGTTGCATGTCGTAGACATGAATGTATTCACCAAAGACCGAACGGGTGTCGCGGTCTTCGCTGGACACCGGGGTACCGGTGAAGGCAACGAAGGTGGCATTGGGCAGCGCATCGCGCAGGTGCTGGGCATAGCCCACCTGGTAACGGGTCTGGCTCTCGGTGGTCTGCGAACCCTCCGACGTTTTCATTTCGGCGCCAAACCCATACTGGGTACGGTGCGCTTCGTCGGCGATGACCACGATGTTCGAGCGGTCAGACAGCACTGGAAAAGTGTCTTCATCCACTCCAGGCATGAACTTTTGGATCGTGGCGAACACAATGCCGCCACTTGGGCGGTTGGCCAGCTTGGTGCGCAAGTCACCACGTGATTCCACTTTGACTGGCTGTTCGCGCAACAGATCCTGTGACAGCGAGAACACACCGAACAACTGGCCGTCCAGATCGTTGCGATCGGTGATCACCACGATAGTCGGGTTCTCCATCGCGGCTTCCTGCATCACCCGGGCGGCGAAGCACGTCATGGTGATGCTCTTGCCCGAGCCCTGAGTGTGCCACACCACCCCGCCCTTATGGCTACCCCCGGGACGCGAGGCGCTGACCACCTGCTGAATCGCGGCGCGAACAGCGTGGAATTGGTGATAGCCGGCAATCTTCTTCACCAACCGGCCGTCATCCTCGAACAACACGAAGTAGCGCAGGTAATCGAGCAGCATCTGCGGCGCCAAGGCACCGCGCACCAGGGTTTCCAGTTCGTTGAATTGACCCAGCGGGTCGAGATCCTTGCCGTCGATGGTGCGCCAATTCATGAAGCGTTCGGCATCGGCCGACAACGAACCCATACGGGCTTCGCTGCCGTCGGAAATCACCAGGATTTCGTTGTACTGGAATACATCGGGGATCAGCTCTTTATAGGTCTCGATCTGGTGGAACGCCTTCCAAATATCGGCATTCACATCTGCCGGGTTCTTTAACTCCAACAGCACCAATGGCAAGCCATTAACGAACAGGATGATGTCCGGGCGGCAGGTGCGTTTCGGTCCCTGGATACTGAATTGATTGATAGCGAGCCAGTCGTTCTTCTTCACCTCGACCCAGTCGATCAGACGTACGAAGTCACCCCGGGTTTCGCCGTCTTTTTGATACTGTACTGGCACACCGCCGACCAACAGTCGATGGAACAGGCGGTTGGCCGGCAGCTGTACCGGCAGGCCTAGTTCGAGCACTTGCTTCAAGGCATCTTCTCGCGCGGCTAGAGGCACCTTGGGGTTGAGGTTGGCTATAGCGCTGCGCAGGCGCTCGACCAGGACCACCTGACGATAGTGTTCACGCTCCGGATTTTCGCCATCATGAGCGATATCCGGACCGTACAGATGGTGTAACCCACCTCTGCCAGCCAGCCGAGGGTTTCCTGTTCCAAATGATCTTCGGTCATTCCATTTCACATCCTGTATTCAGTTCACCGGCCGGCTCCGCCTCGACCCAGACAATGCTCGGCAGGTTGGAGTAGCCCTCAGGGAGCTTCGGAGTCCTCAATGGGCTCACGCACAAACCTCTTCGATCTGCGCCTCGGCTTCCGACAGGCGCATCTGGCCGGAGATCAGGCGCGGTAGCAGCGTATCGCGGAGCTGGGTGAGCGTTCGGGCTTGCTTGGAATTGGAGAAAATCGTGCTAACTAGCGGCGACGTAATCTCATCAAAACGCATCAAAACATGCTTGCTTGGGACAAGCAGCTTGAGTTCCTTCACATCCGACTGGTTAATACCTGGTATTGCAGCCTTCCCACCGCGATGCTTTAGTTCGTGCATCACTGCATCGCTCCAAAGCCAGTAGTAAAGAAATGCCTGACTAAAAGGTTCTTTTAGGCGCATTCGGAAAACGTGCTCATTTATCCCGCATTTTTCAAAGGGAAAGCCATTTCCAAACATAGAAACTCTGGGTAAAAACACCCCAGGCTTCCCACCATCTTTGTAAAGAAGGACATCGTGCGTTTGAAGCCCACCAGACTTCATCTTTTCAAAAAATTCAGCAGATACATACTTGGTCTTTGAGTAATCAAACTCTCCAATTCGTACAATGCTTTCAGCACCAATGCTAGGAACTCCGTCCATAATTCCAGCTACCCCCCCTTTGGGGCGGCGTCCGGCTTCAAGGACGCTTAACCAACTCTCGGCGCGATCTACAAGCCATCCCCTCGGTACCCCCCCAGCACGGACTCTTCAAAACTGTCGGGAAACAGCGCCGCGGTGGCCGGGTCCAGGCCTTCTGGTTCAAGCCCTTCTACCTTGGCCCGTACCGGGTCGAAATCAACGAACCAGGATTTGAACAGTGCCTGGGCGATAGCTTCCAGGGTGGCATTGGCTTCTTTAAGCAGCTCAATCCTGGTCTCGACTGCTTCTAGTAGCTCCACCAACGAATCTTCTGCTTCCGTCGGTACAGGAACTCTGAAATTAAGGAAGTCCTCGCGAGCCAGTCCTAGGGTAGTAGTACCAGTCCCACGAGCACGGCAATACTCGCGATATTCAGGGGTTCTCAGTAACCAGTAAATGTAGGCTGCTGAAATTGGCTTCCCATCAAAAACCAGCTTCACCGTATCTTGAGTTAAGCGCCCTTTCTCAAAATTTTTCGGTACTCGCGCCACTGAACCAAGCAAATCACCAGACTGGGTGACATCTTTTAATGAAACGTATAGCTCACCGGAACGTAGGGTAATTTTCTCAGGTGATTCGCCACCATATGTTTTAAATGCCCCTGCCTAAAGCCTCCATTGGGCTGAATAGATGCAAGCCCAAGAAGGACGGGGCCAGGCAAACCGAGAAGATCACCTTTATAAGTTGTGCCTCTTTGCAAACTGACGAAGTCCCCTAACTTCAAATTGCACTCAGAACTCATACCCCAGCCCCCCGAGCTTCTGGCAGATAAACTGGTTGAGCTCTGCGCCCTTGGCCATCTGCTCGCCCAGCAGCGCAGTGAGGTTCTGCATCTTGTCGGTAAAAGCTTCATCGTCGTCCTCGACGGCCTCGGCCCCGACATAGCGGCCTGGGGTCAGCACATGACCGTGTTCGGCGATTTCGGCGAGGGTGACGCTGCGGCAGAAACCGGCCACGTCGGCGTATTCAGCAATCTCGCCACCGACATCCAGCGGCACCCCGCGCCAGTTGGCAACGGTTTGCGCGATGCGCTCGATGTCGCTGTCCAGCAGCTCAATCTGCACCCGGCTTATGCGGGTGCCAAGTTTGCGCGCATCAATAAACAGCACTTCGCCGGGGCGTTTGGTTTTTGCTTGGCCAAAAACCACAGGCAGGCTGGGATCTGGGTGTTGAAAAACAGCTGGCCGGGCAGCGCGACCATCACTTCGACCACGTCGGTCTCGACCATGGCGCGACGGATGTCACCTTCACCGTTCTGGCTGGAGCTCATCGAACCGTTGGCCAGGACGATTCCGGCACGGCCGCTGGACTTGAGGTGAAACAGCATATGTTGCAGCCAGGCGTAGTTGGCGTTGCCGGCTGGCGGGCTGCCATAGACCCAGCGCGGGTCGCCTTCGAGGCTGCCGTGCCACCAGTCGCTGATATTGAACGGTGGGTTGGCCAGGACGAAGTCGGCGCGAAGGTCACTGTGCTGGTTGCGGATAAAAGTGTCGGCCGGCTCGCGACCTAGGTTGAAGTCGATGCCACGGATGGCCAGGTTCATCGCCGCCAGACGCCAGGTGGTCGGGTTGGACTCCTGGCCGTAGATCGACACGTCACCTAGTTTGCCGCCGTGGGCTTCGATGAATTTTTCCGACTGCACGAACATGCCCCCGGAGCCGCAGCACGGGTCGTAAACCTTGCCATGGTGCGGGTTGAGCACCGCGACCAGGGTTTTGACAATGCTGGCCGGGGTGTAGAACTGTCCGCCCTTCTTGCCTTCGGCGCTGGCGAATTGGCCAAGAAAGTATTCATAGACCTGACCGAGCAGGTCGCGGGCCTGGTGGGCATCGCCGCCGAAGCCGATGATGGAAATCATATCGACCAGCTCGCCGAGTTTGCCATCCGGCAGCTGGGCGCGGGCGTACCGTTTGTCGAGGATGTTTTTCAGCGGCGGGTTTTCTGCTTCGATTGCGGCCAGGGCCTCATCAATGCGTTTGCCGATGTCGACTTGCTTGGCGTTGGCACGGATGGACTCCCATCGGGCCACTTCCGGCACCCAGAACACATTCACTTCTTTGTAGTAGTCGCGCTCTTCCAGTTCGGCCGCCAAATACACCGGGTCGTCACCGCCCAGGTAGTATTCATCGCTGGCATCGGCAAACCGCCGCGCCAGTTCGGCGTGGCGGCCGGAGAAGCTGTCGGAGATGTACTTGAGGAAGATCAGGCCGAGGACAATGTGCTTGTACTCGGCTGCGTCCATGTTGGCGCGTAGTTTGTCGGCGGTGGCCCACAAGGTCTTTTCCAAGTCCTGCAGAGTGCTACTGGTGGAGGTGACGGCGGCTTTGCGCCCCGCCTTCCTCGGCGGTAGTTCGGCTTCTGCGCTGGCGGCGCTTTCGCCTGGCGCATAACGGGCGCGGGCCTGTTTGAGCGCCTGTTCAGCGAGACTGCTGGCGGCCTGTTCGGCACCCTTTTGATCCGACATGGACTATTCCCTACATTCAGCGCAGATGATTTGCGCGGTAAAAAGAAAACCCGACCACAGGGGCCCGGGCGAAGATGGCTGCATGATACTGGGCCGATGGCTTTTCGTTTAACTATCTCGGCATTCATCGACGCCCTGACTGCTTCGTCTTGTGCCACCGGCTATGCACATTTCCGCGCACAGTAAGGCGTTGAACTATCGATGCCAAGACTGGACGTGCCCACAGGTAAACAATCCTGTCAGGTCTCATTGACGATACTGCGTTAAGCAAGCGTCAGCTCGCTGAAACGGCCACTTTTGCAAATGCCAGGATGAACAACCTGTACCCATAATTGACATATCGCTGAGCACTCATCCCCACCAACCAGGAACCCTGGTCTTAGTGTTTTACCAAACTGGGCATTCACCTTGTTAAATCGGCTGTAGCCTCTATAGATCAAAGGCTCAGCCTTCAGCGCGCGGCCAACAACGCCTCGAAGTCCGAAGCCTGGATATCCGAAGCCCCACTCAACATATCCCGCGCCAACGCCCGTCGTTTGCTCAGCAACTCATCCAGCGTCGCCTCAAATGTCGGCATCGATGCATCCCGAACCGTCGGGTAGTACACGTACACGTCCTTCTCCTGCCCAATTCGGTAAGCCCGATCCGTCGCTTGATCTTCCTTGGCCGGGTTCCAGCAACGAGTGAAGTGAATGACGTGGTTGGCCGCCTGCACGTTCACCCCAAACCCGACCGCAATAGTAGACAAAATAATCACAGCAAAACCGTGCAGCTCCTGAAATTGGTCAATCAGCTTCTGCCGACTATTGGCGCTCTGACTGCTGGTACTGGTATCGCCGTTGATGACAGTCGCCCGAAACCCGAAATGCTCCTGGATCGAGTGCTGCAATTCCCGCTGGATATCGCGCAATTCGGTAAAAACAATGACCTTGTCACCGTTTCCTGCTCTTTTGATCGACTCAAGCGTCTGCATCAACCACTGCAACTTCGGCGAGTTGTCGCGCAGTCGCTTGTCTGGCTGAACGCAGTAAGGGTGAGCACAAATGAGCTTGAGCTTGTGCAGCAACCCGAGCATGCCGGAGGTCTTTTGATCGAGCTGTTCTTCGATCTGCTGTTTCTGGCTGTATGCGGAAATTTCGGACAGGTACAGATTGCGCTGCAAGGCATGCATGCTCAGTGAACGGCATGCCGTGTCTTCGATTTTGGCAGGCAGGTCCTTGGCAATGTCCTGCTTGGTTCTGCGCAAAGTCTGCGGGTCGATAAGCCCACGCAGGCGCTCCAAGGCAACCTTATCACGCTCCAACGCGGCTTCGATTGGGCGTTGATACTCACGACCGAACTGGTTCAAACCGCCCAGAAAACCTGGCTGGATGAAGTCAAACAGACACCAGAGATCGATCAGGGTGTTCTCGACAGGCGTACCGGTGCACGCCACCCGAAACCGTGCGGGAATGGCTTTGATCGCCTGAGTAACCAGTGCTGCGGGGTTCTTCAGCTTCTGTGCTTCATCGCACACGACGATCGACCACTGCTGGCGCGCCAGGGAAAACTCCTGATCGCGAAGTGTCTCGTAAGTCGTCAGGACGATTCGGGCGCCGCCCATCCAACCTGGGCGCAGCAAATTCTTGATGCCTTTTGCTTTTAAGTCGGCAGGGATTTCTTCTTTCCTGAACTTCACCGCACTCAAGGCTGAGCCATACAGCTTCAGCACTGGCAATGCATCAGCGAAAAAGAACCGGTGAAGCTCTCGCTCCCAGTTATCGAGCAACGAGACAGGGGCGACGATCAGTGTTGGCTGGTCCTCTGGGTACTGTTCCAGGTACCAGACCAGGAAGGTGAGCAACTGGATCGTTTTTCCAAGCCCCATGTCATCTGCGAGCAGGCAACCCGATACGTCAGAGGGGGACAAGCGGAACAAATGCTGCAACCACGCGACGCCTTGAAGCTGGTGCTCACGCAAGACGACTTCAGGCTTGAGCAAGCCAGGCAACTCTGGCGTTGCGTCCAAAGCGGCGCGTAAGGCTGCCTGACGAATCTGAACGTAGGTCGGTTCGTCAATGTTGTGGCCGATTTGCAGTACAGCTCGGCCAACCTTTTCCTGTTGCTGGACAAGGCCGGTCTCGACAGGGGCGATCTTCTTGGACCAGGCATCAAACAGTTGCTCGGCGGCGGCAATCGAGAGCGGTGTTTCGGACTCCGGCAAGCAAACCGTTTCATCTCCGGCAGCGCGAGCTTCGTCCAGTCGCTGCTCAAACGCATCAAATTGAGCGCGGTCGGAAGGATCCCAACGCCCAAGGATTTCTGCGTCAATGCCCAGCGCAGCCACATCCTTCGGCAACCAGTTCTCAGTCGCCTCTTTGACGAGGAAAGGCGAAGTAATTTTTTCCGCTTCCCCGATGCCAGTCACACGGTCGCCGTAAAGAGACAGGTTCAGGACCGAGTCGAACTCAATACCGGCCGCTTCATTTTGCCAACGCTTAAGCAGGTCGCTGATACCTGCCAACTGGCGCAAATCAAAATCGCTGAGTTCCAGCTCATAACCCTGCCAGAAACCCGCAGGCATTCCAGCGGCCAATTTCAGTTGCAATTCATGCACGAGCGGCGCGAGTTCATAGGCCGCTTTGAACTCAACTTCGATGGGCGCTTGCGGGGTTGGCGAGATCGGTTCGAGTGTCAGGTTTACCTGCTCGATGCGCTGTCCTGCTTCATCCAGCTTGGGCTCCAGATGAAAGCGATGAAAGAAAATTCCGGCCTCGGCGAGTTCGTCTTCATAGGTCTCGACATCCAGCACTTGTGCGGCACTTTCGCCGAGTGCGCTGTAAGGGTTGCGGACGAAAGAAAGGGCATCGTCGCCCGCGACCCGACGCCCGGGCAACGAGCGCACATAGTCCAATACAGATTTGACTTCAGGCTCAATCAGGACGTGGGTCAGCGAACCATCATCACCGGTCACCCGGTATCGATCCTGAACCTGATTGGCACCGTCAAAACTCTCAAGCCAGTTTGCCGGCTGGCCTTCGAAGCTTGGTTGCAGTTCGATAACCGGTGTGTCACCTACCGTCGATTTTCGTGGGTTGAGTCGCAGACTTTCGGGTTTGATTACGACGGTCTTATTCAGGAAACCATCCATACCGGCACCCGTCTTGCGCGCCAGTTTTCTAATGCTGGCCCAGCCGATCTGGTTAGTCACTTCACCTGGCTCATTTTGTTGAGCCAGATAAAGCTGCCGTACCGCACCGGTCAACTTCCAGCACGTCTCAGGCAGAATCTCCGTGGTGCCGTGATACTGAACGATGGCCCCCGTACGCTGCACCTGTACATTGGCATTGGACTGCGGATCACGCCATCCACTGACGGAGACTTTGAAATCGTCGGAGGCAAGACTGCCTTGGCTGCTCAATTGAGGGATAAGGGCTGTCTGTGGCGGCAACCCCAATAGCGGCAGACTTGTTAAGTGCTCTGGCTCATCGAGCAGCCGATAGAGCTCATCCCACGTCAGAAGCCAGCGATCGCTGAGTTGGGAGACAAACTCCTCTTCTTCCAACTGATCCAGATAGCTTGCCAGCGGCCAGGATTCCGTTTTCTCTGCCAAGCTCAGGGGATAACAAATGCCCTGCTCCTCAATGGAAAAAACAGGCTCAGTATTTTCTACCGCCGAATTCGGCTGCAAGCCAATGCCTTTGAGGAAACGCTTGAGCATTACTGTCTCCAGAACCGGAGTGGTTGGTGATTGACGGGCTTGAAGCCCAGGCGTTGGAGCGCAGCGACGGCGGCCAGGTCGTTGTCATCAAGCTGGACCTGAAACGCACCGCCGCGCGCGCGTTGGTCATAGACTTTGTGTTTGACCGACTTCAGGGCGTCACGGACTTGGTCTTCGAAAGGCAACGGTTTGGCTGAACTTGGCGCTCCGGCCTGACTCTGCACACGAATACCCAATTTCTCGAGGGCATCATCGAATTTGCTGAGCCAGCCCTCTATGCGATTCGGGCGGCTAGGTGCAGGTGAATGCCGCATTCGATCCAGCGCACGGTTAGGCTGCTTCAGCTCACTAGCCAACTCGAGTACTGACTTATCTGGATTGAAAGGCGACTTGTCTGCTTGATAGACATAACAAGCATTCCCAGTTCCGGAGAACTCCACGAAAAAATAGTTCCCGATCTGCATGATGACTGCGTTGTTATGACCGGGACCGCCGACCAGTCGGCTAAGGCGTCCTTTGTTCTTCTCACGGAAATGAACGAAGTCCCGCCCGTTGTCATGCCAGGCATCCGAACCCATGACGATTCGGGTGTAACTCATCTGGTTAGCAAAACGCAGCCAATAATGCAGACGTGATTGATCGACCTCTGCTTCCCCTTTGAGCAAGTTGAAGAAGTGTTCAAGGTCTTCCTTCGCAAACCACGCCACGACCATCGCACAGACGTCTTTTTTCAACGTACTGCAGCCAGCTGTTTTGCCTGGAACGGATCTGAGGGCTGCCCCAATTGTCGAGCGCAACCTGTTTTAGCAGCGACGACGGCTTTTCTCGATAAGCAGCTACGTGATAGCGCGACAGACACGCACTCAGAATGTCGTTCATGTAGCACGGATGCTGCCGGCCGATGTCGACAAGGTCGGCTAAGCGCTGAGAAAACTCGGCGTCATCCAACATGAAAATACGAGAGATCAGTACGTTAAAGATCCTTCGCCATAGCCAACTGCTGTCAGGGATCTGCGCAATCGTCTGCAATGCCGAAAGGTCGCTGATTTCACCCTTGAACATCTGGTCACCCAGCCTGGCACCTGCCTGCTCGGAAAAAAGCTCCTGATGCTGCTGGACGATATGTACCCACTCTTTCTCGCGTTTTTGCTGACCTCTGACGCAATCAAAGCCAAGCTGAACGTCTGCCCGCAATACACACCAATTTGCGTTCTGATCAGGCGTGGCAGCCTCGTACCCAAAGTAGCTAAAGCACAGAGCCAACCAATCGCGCCGGCTAAGCTTTCGTTTTTCGATACGGTGATAGATTTCCTTATGCACTCGGTCAAAGAGATGGTCATCGTCCAGTATCGGCCCGACTCGCTCACTCTTGTCTGAGAGACCGGCGAAAACCAAACGCCATTCTGAGGCGTTAAGCGGCAGTACATTGCGGAATTTGCTTATCGCCGCACGGCGCTTTTCCTGAGGTGGCGGTAATGCCTTTTCAGCGCGCTCAAATCTTTCGTATAGATCAATTCCCGCAGCACCCAGACGGGGGAATCGCGCCAACGGTTCTGGCGCCGGCCCCGTTCGATGCGCGGAAAGACTCAGGTTAATAGCGGTGGAAAGCCTCGCGATTGGGCTGGTCATCGGTTCATCGCCAACTGACACTTTTCCATATCGGTGTTATTGAACACCAGCACATCAGGCTTGAGGTTTTCTTCCTTTTCCTTCAAGCCAAAGAACTGCATGCGCAACTCCACTCGCCGGCTTTTCTTCCTTGGTGTCCTTTGCATTGTTGAAGGACACACCACCCGCCAGGAACATCGATCTGATTTGCTGTTGGTGCTCCGGCGACAATCCGACTTGGAGCGGGCTGCGACTATCGAGCAGACTGCACATCACCCATTCTGAACGCTGCAGTGAGAGGTGCAGGTTATAAAGATAGGAACCATCGGTGTCTGTCGATCCCTCGATCACAACCTGTTTGAACCATTTGCGGCCTTCTTCACTGTTAGCCGCGTCCAGAATCATCGGCACAACCTCTTGAAGTGCCGACTGGCCATCGTTGCTCAGCGCGTATTGGTTATGCCCAAAGCGGCCAGCATCGCCGAAGCTAATCCGGTTGTCTTTGCAATCCACGACGATGGTCTTGCTAGCAGTCTTCGCCTTAAGGCTCAGGTGCTCGCAGATCTGACTGATGTCCTTATTACGCTGTTTCTCCCCCTGCTCCGCCTGGTTAATACGCTGCGTCACAGAACTCAAAGCCGCCACCATGACCACGAGAAACAGAATCATCATCGCAGTCATCAAATCAGCGAAAGAGATCCAGAAAGGCTTCTCTCCCTCGTCTTTTGAACGGGCAGCCGAAGGCATTTGCTTACCAAACATCGACTAGCCTCCGTTACTGCCTGATTCGTTCCATGATGTCACCGAAGTCTTCGAGACTTTCCTTGACCCCCTCTACACCACCAGCGAGGCTCTTGACTGCTTTATCGAGCTCGGCGTCCAGGCTACCCAGGGTTTGTCTCAACACCCGATCCATCCCATCACCGAACTCTTTGAAGCCGTTACCCAGCACACCACTGATGTTTTCCAGGTATTCATACACTTCACGGTTAAGCGCCTGCATCCGCTCGCTTTGAACCTTCAGGTCCTGGAGATACTGGCTGCGGCCGCTGGCCTCCCCCTTGCGCGCTTGCGACAACCCCTTCGATGACCGCGAGAGTTTTCGCCAGCGCTTCACGATTGTTTCGATAGTCCGCGACCACGGTGTTCAACTCACGTGATGCCTGTGCAAGCTCAGTACCTGCGCCATGGACTGTGCCCATCAGCCCCGCAGTCGACTCACTGGCACGCGCAACGCTTTGTCCGGCCGTTTCAAACCGCTCAGCCGCCGCACGCATCTTGTCTGCGCCTAGCTGCATGCTCTGCAAATGCTGCTCTGTTTGGGCACTCAATGCCTTAACGGTGTCCTGTGCAGATTTCTGTTGCTCTGACACTGTTTGCAGCAACGCCTTGACCTGTTCGTCAAGACCGCCCACCAAGTCACGGGTGCCTTGATGCAGGTCAGCCTGTGCAGCGCGGGTGGTTTGATCCATCTGCTGCTGGCCGTGCTCCAATTGCTTGAAGACTGCCGAGAGTTGCTCACCCAGCACCTCAACGGAGCCCGCAATTTTCGCCATGGTTTCCTGTTGACCTTGGCCGATGTTGTGCTTGATCGACTCAACAAAAGCCTGGAGATTCTCAGCCATTGCCTGTTGGCGAGCCTCGCTTTGAGCAAACAACTTCTCCAACTGCTCAGCCATTCGAGCACCTGCCCCCTCCCCCTTCGTTGCCGATACGGGCAACCGAAGCCTGGAGATTGGCGAGCATCTCGTTCATCCCCGCTTGCATGGCGTTCTGTCCGGCCTGCATATCGGAGAGTAACTGAGCGATCATAGTCGAGCTGTTTTGGGTCGAGGACTCGCTAGCCGAACGCATGTCTTGGATCAGCGTCGAAAAGCCTTGCTGCATCGACTGCATTGCGGCAACGGACTGACCCATCAGTTCGTGTAGACCGTTGAACTGTTGGCCGAACGTACCTTCCAACTTATTCATGAAGGCAACTAGAACATCCTGAAGAAGGTTCTGTACTTGCCCTGACTGGTCGCCACTGGCGGCCTGAACCGCACCCGCAATAGCTTCAAGGGGGGATTTGAGACTGTTCTCAATCGCACTGCTTACCTGATCGGCCAACAACTGCCCAGAGTCACGGTAAGTCGTTGACAAGGTATCCGCTAATTTGAGGCTTTCGCGGACTTGGGTATCAACGAGGTTCTGCAGCATTTCCCGCAGATCGGTTACCAGGCTGTCCTTGAGCTGACGGGTTTGGACGGAGCTTTCAGCACTCGAGCGCACAAGCTCCGCTAGATACTCCCTCACCGACACCGCTGTCGAAAAGCCCGTCGATGGTTTCGTTGAACGCTTCAAGAAGCCTGTAGCATTGGCCCAGACGCCACTTTTCAGTAATCGTGACGGCTATAGAGGCCATGATTGAAATAAAGGAGCCGATGAACGCAAACAACACGTCCTTGAGCAGCTTATCGACGCTGGCATTTACCTGCTCAGGGGTGCTTGGATCAAAATGCTGTAGGCCTAGCATCAAGCCGAAGAAGGTTCCGACAATACCGATGCCGGTCAAAATACCAGGCAGGTGTTTATAAAACTCGGTTCCCAGTGGGGTATCAACCACGCTTTGAGGTGAGAAAAAATGCGCGGCTCCGGCGGTGGCGCGCGACCGGACAAGAACCTGTTCGCCTTCTTGAAACTCAAACTGGTCGTGCAGCGTTTCAGCGTATTCGTGCCAAGAGTGCTCCAGCTTGCTTCCATTGAACAGTTGCTCCAATTCAGAGCGCCGTTGAGACGGGGCGAGCGCTTTCACACCGTGCACACGTTTAGTCAGTTTTTTCAGCTGACTGCTAAGTTTGAAGGATGGACAAAAATAACGGACAAAGTACCAAGCGCACAAAATGAAAACGAAGCCAACTACCGTTATTGGCGCGATCAGCTGCTCGGAGCTTGCTGCACCCCATAGATGCAACAGCGTCGAAAAATCCATACTTTTCCGCCTTCAATTTAGCAATTTTTTGATGTTCGGGACGCTTGCAACAACCACATTGATGCGTCAATCGCCAATCCCGTTGGTGATCGATGACAGCACCTTGCTCGGCACGCGTTTTTCAGGGCACAACAAAGTCGGAAAGAAAGGGCGGTAGTTTCACTACGCCTGATCAGGAGCCTTCCGTGGACAAATGTTAGAAAATCATGTCCTTATGCCAGCACCTTAGCCTGAGCCTTGACCGTCGTAAAGCCGGACGCGATCAATGGATCCCTGATCTGAGAGATCCGATAGGCTTATCGGGTGTGTGCTCCGCGACCACTGTACAGAGACACCAATCCCCTCCAGCCCCTCTGCAGTTTAATCCGTGTCAAAACTTTGATTCTGCACAGCCAATTCGCGAACCATCAGCTCAATACGAGCGACATCTTCTGCATCGTCTGTTTGTGAGTACTGCTCGCGCTGCCTATTCACATCCGCCTGCACCGCGCGCAATCCCCCCGTTCCTCGACAAAACTGATGCTATCAATCAAGAAGCCTGTCCAGCTCCGGTGCTGGTAAAGCTTGTTGTCCACAAAATAGCTAAACCATTTCTCTTCCATCGCAGACGGAATGTAACCCTTGCGGATCGCCTCAGCGTCCTTAGGACCAAGATAGAAATCCAAGGGCAAGGTCACAAAACGGACCGGCATTTCCTCGGTCATCCAGTCTCCTTTGATGGCCCACCCGCTTGAACCTCTTTGCTCAAACGCAATCACACCTTTGTAATTGACGTCCAGCCACCGCTGAGTGGCCTCGAGTATCTGCAGGTCACGCTGCCGGCCTACGTGGTTGGTGGTCATTTTTATCAACACCCGTGCTTCTTCGTAGCTTGCCCAGCGAATGCTTTGGGTCTCTTGACTGGCCGAACCATGCCCATGGTCGGAAATCATCAAGAAATATGCATTGGTCGTGGTCCCACCCTTATAGACACCTGGTAGCACGCCAACGACCTTTGCATCGTGCCCAATTTCCCCTCGCACTCCGCGACGAGCAGTATGCTCCGGAGTCTCATCGCCCTGGGGCCGCGTCTTGGCGAATGTCCAGACATACCCATCGTAATGATTGGCTGGCTCCCGCAGAGAACCTGACCACCGGAGTTCAAGAGGATGCCGCCGTAAGCGGTGGCCTTAGGGATGACCCACGTCATGATTGCTCCTCGAGTTCTTTGAAGATCTCATACAATTTTCTGGATCCTTCTATTCGCATCGGCGATCGATAGTCCAGAGCACCTTTACAGTCAGGCTCCAGCCCTTCATTGAGCTACGGTCAGCCCCCCTTTACGAATTTCCGCGCACATTAAGCCCCTGAGCCGCCGTCGCCAAGGCTGGACGTGCGCACAGGTAAACAATTCAAGCAGGCTTCCCTGACGATTCTGCGTTAGACGCGTCAGCTGGCTGAAACGACCGCTATTACTGCACATCCACTCTGTAGCTAGCGACGATTGAGTAAACCCGTCGCTAACCAGTGACTACCTGTAAAGGCAAACGAGTCGTATCAGATACGACTAGACCCAAAGCCATGATGACCATCACCAAAGCCCTTCGTAGCCGACTTGCAGAGGTAGCTAGCTCTATAGAAGAACTCGGCCTGTCCGACTGATTCGTCACGATGCAAGTGATAGTAGGGATTCGGCGGGATCTCGACTAAACCTCTGACAGCTTCTACCGGCAACCCTAAAGCACTTGCCCATGCTCCCTCCAAACGATTGAACATGTTGTCCCTACCTGATTCGAGCTTACCCAAGGCAGTGAAGGCATCCCGGTTGAGCAGGATTGCTAGGTGAAAGTGAGGCTTGCCATGCTCCCCCAGCTCTCGCGCCCAGACGTAGCGGACCTTGCTATCGTGGGCGTACTTGTTCAGTTGTCGAGCGTGACTACGGTTATGTGCAATCTTGGCCTTAAAAGATTCGATAAATCGCTCAATGACCTGGTTCGTGTAGACAGAGCCAGGTAGCTGAATCCCGGTAGGGAACCGTAGATCAAATCTGAAAGCAAATACACGAGGGTACTGAGCAAGTGCACACTGCATCGTCTGCTGAAGGCGACTCAGGTATTGTTGAATGAACGGGCCTTTATCCACCTGTATAGGCCAGCCTTGGAATGCGCTGTCATTATGAAGGATAAGATTGGTATTGCTAGGGTGACGATTCATGTTACGGCTCCATGGTTTAGTTACATATACTCAGCACAACAAGTACTTTTTAACTAAACACCTGAACAGCCATACACATGCAATCATCTATATAAACACTTACTCCACCCACAAACCTAACAAGACAGCTACAACAGAGAGCATGAGCAGCCAGTAAAAACAACTACAAAAGCATACTACCAATACCGAAAACAAACAGTGCGCTCTCTGACTACCGACAGCAACAAACCTAAGCTAATCGCATCCGAAAACATAAAATCATAACTCCGGCAAAAAACCATCGTGACCTGACCTCAGCCAAGTCATGATGGAAGCTCTGCCAGACTATTATTATCCCAACAACTTATCACGCTGCTCTACCCGCTCCAGAATCCACTCATGTATCTCACTTTCCAGCCAACCAACATTCCTATCCCCCAAGGATATTGGCCGAGGGAACCCTCCCTCGGATATATACTTGTAAATTGTCGACCGCCCCAAGCCCGTCGATCCCATTACATCTTTCAAGCGAATTATCCTCATGAACGGAGCTCCTGTATTCGTCCAGAGGATTGGCAAGCCCAGTAGAAATTAACTGAAAGGCAGAGCTGCCTCGACTCAACGCATTGATAGCAGCCGTGCGATGACTATTGCTCCCCGATGACCGGTCGCCTCGAGCGAGCCATGACCAAGCCTCCTTTCTACCTACACTCCCATCACAGCGCCCAGCCCCCAGCTCCCAGAGCGAAAGGTAGATCCGGACCAGCGATTGCTTAATCTAGGCTTAGCACTGTAGGATCAGAGGCAGAAGCCAACAGCTACTGGTTAAACCAGGGATTTTAGATAAAAATCATCTACTAGAGAGTTTCTAAATAACCTCTAAATAGCACCTAAATCCCTACACAATTTATTCAAAAATGAATCTTGAATTTAGCTAGAGAGAACACCATGGCAGTCCATTACACAGACCTGTTGGCACGCATTCTTGAAGACAAGACAGCCAGTCACAGACGAGATCTTTGGCTTTGGTTCTGGCTGACAGGCCATGGCGCCAACCTAGGCTCATACGCAGAATCAAGAATGGGGATGAGGGATAAAATGGCCCATTATCTCGACCAAAACGCATGGTTAACCCCACGAGCCATAGACGATAAAAACAAGCAACTATTGCCTGAACGACAACTAGACTGGCTCAACGAAGGGAGTCGCCAAATAGAGTGGGTATATCAAAAATTTACTCAATACGCAGGATATAACTGGAACAACACCCCTCAGGATATATTTGGTAAAGATCGTCTCATTTTAATAATCGACCTATGGCAAGTCGACACCACTCAAAAGAAGCTAACGCTGGATAGCTTGAAGATCCAATGGAACGCTCATAAAAGCGGAGACAATACTTACAAATGGTTCAAGGACGATGATAAAAAAGCGCTCTCGCCTGGGACTGGCTGAACAAGAACACCAGTCTCACCGTGCTCTACTCAAAGCCATTTGAAACATACGAAGACCTATTAATTTTTTTTGACAGTGCAAACTTAACGACAGAGCAAAAAACACTATATATCGATAGAATAAAAAAAAGGTGGAGCCAGCAAAAATACAGGAAAAGCCTCATAGGAAAGGCTCAATATAATTTTGTTCTTTCAGACAAGGCCGTCGCGAACCTTGACAAATTAGCCAGCCTTCATGAGATTGGCCGCGCAAGAATCCTAGAGATTCTTTTAGAAATGGAAACAGAGAAAAATGGCTACATACCCGAAAAAATCAGAATATTTAAGTTAATAAACAACAGTTAACCAAGATACTCAACGATTCCTTACTCATAGATGGCAAAGCAGAACCAGAGGTAACGTTGAACCTTGGGCGAACTTGAGTAGGGCGATCATCTTCGTACCAGCGAAACTATCCGCACTTTTGCCCTGAACGGTATCCTGAATCAGATTCGTCGCGCAGAGCTCCATCGCAGTTTTTGCCGCATCTGCCGAGGCGCTCCCAGATGGCGAAGATTGGCATGAGGATCGGAGCAGGAGCGCATTTGCCGTACGCGACGGCATAAGGCACGCGCTGGCTCGCCAGAGCGAGCGAAGAAATGAACAAGCGCCAGCAATCGCTATCACAAGCCGTTGGTTGCGCTCAAAAGCGAGATCCGAGGCACAGATGTGGCATTCAGCTTTGGTCGATGTGAAGGCAGGAATTTATGAAGATTCTCGAATGGTATTCCAAAAGGTATTCCAGCAAAAATTGTAACCGAATATAAACTATAAAAATCAGCATGTTACAGAATCAGTTCAGATTACCCCGGCACTTCAGCATCACCAAAACCCGCCAACTGCGGGTTTTGTTGTTTTGCGATTTGGAAAGCCCAGCCGAACAGCCCTCGGAATTTTCCCGCAAGCTATCGCGCCGTTGATGAACTGGTGCAACACCTCCTCCACAGATAACCTCCTCCAGTCGCTACAAAATCAGCGACCGGGTTTAGCAGCTCGTTTAATATCAAGGCCTGCAAGGTCACCATCCGTTCGAACGATGTGTTCAACATTGTCTGGTTCGTATTATGGCGGCTGTGCGTGGGGCACTTTCGGGTGCGCCGGGTTCCTTGATTCCTGGTCTGCTAACCCGTGCACAGTCGCCACCCTTTTCGTTTAGCAGCGATGTCTGGCGACTCCACCAATCAAGGAGCTACCACCATGAAAAAACTCACCCCCAATCCCCCCTCCACCACCCTCTTCACCCTAGCTCCAGACATCCCAGCCGAAACCCTGTTGATCCAAACCAGCGAAACCCTCGCGTCCCTCAACGCCATGACCACCGACCTGGCCTTCGAACTCGACGGCGCCCACCGCCACAAGCTGCTGGCCACTCAGCAATTGATCGTGCTCGGTGAATTGTTGGTGGAGCGCGTGCTGGTACTCACCCAAGCTCCGCAAACTGTCCAATAACCCGAAAAGGCCGAGGCGCACTCATTCTGCGGCTCGGCCTTTTGCTGTGATGCGTTTCCATCATCCAAGCGCGTGCCCAAGGCGTGGGCTGTGACAATGACAAAAACCCACTCTCGTTCACGAAATATTCAGAATCCCCGACAGATACTAGCCAATTGCAATGACCGTTCCCCCGAACGGTCCCCTGCCCCGGTAGCTTGAACCCATGACGCGTCCCGTTCCTCTGCTGTTGCTGCTTATAGGTTTGCTGTTCTTCTTCGCCCTGGGCAGACACGAGCTGCAAGGTTCCACCGAAGCCCGCGTTGCCGGGATCGCCATGGCTATGCACCTCGACAATGATTGGGTGGTGCCGCGCCTGTTTCGCGAGCCCTTCCTGGAAAAAACCGCCTCTGAGCCTATGGCTCGACGCCGGTGCGATTCGCCTGTTTGGCGGCACTACCTGGGCCGTGCGGCTGGCTTCGGCGTTTGCCGGGTTGTTCAGCGTGATGCTGTTCTACGGGATGCTGCGTCAATTCGGCCGGCCAAAGAACCTGGCGTTCGGCGCGGCGTTGATCCTGGCGACCATGGCCAGTTTTTGGGGCAATGTGCGCGGTGTGGGTGAAGACGCATTGCTCACCCTTGGCGTGACCACGGCGCTGCTGGCGTTCTACCAAGTCATGCGCCCTGATCGCCAAGGCTCTAGCGCCTGGGCTTGGGCGCTGTTTACCGTCGGCATGGTGATCGCCACCCTGAGCAAAGGGGTGCTGGGTCTGGCGATGCCGGGCATTGTGATTTTTGTGTACCTGGCCGTGACCAGTGTGATGGACAAGCGCCTGCGCGTCGGTGACTGGATCAAGCCGGGGCTGTTCACGTTGTTGGCGCTGGTGCCGCTGATGATCTGGCTGGGCTTCCTGTTCCAGCGCGGCGGAATGCAGGCTGTCGGCGAAGTGCTGTGGACCAATAGCGTCGGGCGTTTCAGCGGCTCGTTTGTCGAAGCCGGCCATTACGAGCCGTTCTACTACTACATCGCCAAGCTGCCCCAGGCGTTCCTGCCGTGGAACATCCTGGTGTACCTGGGCCTGTGGCATTTCCGCAAAAGCCTGATGCGCAATCGCTACCGCCTGTTTTTCAGTGTGTGGCTGGTGGCGCAGTTCACCTTGCTGACGCTGGCGTCCAGCAAACGTACCGTTTACCTGATGTCCCTCACGCCAGCGGCCACGGTACTGGCGGCGGAATATGCCTACGTGTTGCTGCAATGGCTGAAAGACCGCAAGCCTGGCCTGTACCGCTACCACCGACCGGTGATTGCTGGGGTATTTACCGTGCTGTTTGCCAGCTACTTGGGCGCGGCTTTCTGGTTTATCCCCAAGGCCGACAAGCGCGAGTCGTTCGTGCCGGTGATCAGCCAACTCCAGGCGCTGCAGGCAGAAGGTCGAGAAGTGGCGATGTTCCAACCCAACGAACGTATTTCCGGAGCCGGTGTGTTCTACATGCAGGCCTATGTACCCATCCTGCAAAGCGAGCCTGAGTTGCGCGCTTTTCTCACCGCCAAACCCGGCAACGTTGTGCTGACGGATCACACCAAGGGGTTGGATGAGAAGGTGACGGTGATCAAGGAGATGGCGATCAGCCGCCAGCCTTACTACTTCATCGAGCAATAAGGCTGGCGCGGGGCATCAGTGCTTGGTGAGTTTGTCCAGGTAACCCATGGCAAACGCCGAGACCACGAAGGTCATGTGGATGATCACGTACCACATCAGGTGCTGTGGATCGACGTTCTTGGCGTCCATGAAGATGCGCAGCAAATGGATGGACGAAATCGCCACGATGGAGGCTGCCACCTTCATCTTCAGCGACGAAGAGTCCATGGTGCCCAGCCAGTTGAGCTTTTCCTTGTTGTCATCGATATCCAGCTGCGAGACGAAGTTCTCGTAGCCGGAGATCATCACCATCACCAGCAAGCCGCCGACCAGGGCCATGTCGATCAGCGACAGCAGCAACAGGATGACGTCCGCCTCCAACATGGTGAACACGTTGGGCAGCACATGGATGATTTCCTGGAAGAACTTCAGCGCCAGGATCAGCAGGCCCAGGGACAACCCGAGGTAGATAGGCGCCAACAGCCAGCGTGAGGCGTACATCGTATTTTCGATAAAGCGTTCCATGGGATCTCACACAGCTTGGCTAAAAATGGCGGCGAGTATACCAGCCACTACCAAACAGCTGTAACCGCGAGAAAACTGACCCAGGCGGCATCTGTAAGAGCGTTTTTCTGCTAGTGTCGAGCCCATCAACTCGGCTCGATGACGTCGGACAGGAAGACTCAGATGATGGATGTGCGATCCCCTTTGGCCAGTATCGGCCTGTGTGCGGCGTTGCTGATGGCCAGCGGCTGCTCCCCCAAAGATGAGCAGAAAAAGCAGGTCACCCTCGAAGAGAAAACCGCAAAGTTCGAACAGTCACTGGACAGCATCCAGGACCCAAAACTGCGCGACGCCATCGCCGACCTCGGTGGTTCGTTGCTGTTGCTGGAGCGCGCACGGGTCAAGCTCGCCGACAAGCCGATCGAGGCCGAGTACGGCGAAGACACCTTGGCCCTGCTCAAGCATTACCCCACTCCCCAAGCCTTGGTGGATACCTACGTCAATGGCCTGTTCGTGCTGCGCAAAGCCTCCCACTCCGACTACCTGACGGATTTGCAGCCGGTCTTCCCGTTCAGCTTCAACACCCCGGACCAGTTCCCGTTCCCCCACGTTCTGGAATGGCAGTCGGTCACCCTGAGCAACAACAAGGTCATTCCCTTCCAGCCTGAATGGTCGGAAACCGATCCCGGCATCCAACTGAGCCCCAGCAGCTCCAACCTGACCAACCCTGACGACCTGACGGTGACCTACCCATTCATCGAGGGCGTCGAGACAGAGAACAAGAGCCAACCACAGCCCGTCAGCCTCAAAGGTGCGGTTGAAGTGGTTGCGCCTGGCAAAGTGCTGACGTTCGACCTGTCGAAAAAAGACGTCGGCCACAAACGCACCGAGGGCACGGTCACCCTCAACCTGCTGTTGCTGGAAAAGAACTACGCCGAAATCGAGCTGACCAACAGCGCACCGTTGGCGCCGGAAGTCGGCGACGAATCGCCCAACCCGCTGCTGGTTCAGGCACGGGACAGCACGGGGCAATTCCTCACGCGTTCAGGCTCGATCAACGAGAATGCCGCGCAGGTGGAGTTCTACGAGAAACAACTGGCCGAGATGCAAAAACAGAAAACCTGGTCCGATGCGTTCGAAAAACAGCTCACTGACGAGCAAAAAGCCTTCGAACATAAACAGAGCAGCCATTACGCCAAGGTCTATTTCAATGGCTTGATCGATAACCTACAGGTCGATGTACTCGACTTCTCCACGGCCACGGTCACCCGCAAAGACCTCGACCTGCCCGTACAGCGTTTCGACAAAAACAGCCTGCAAAAAACCGTACAGGCCCTGCCGATGCCAGTCACCGTGTACGACGACAGCGCCGCCAGCTGGCTCAAGGACGCGTCGATGACCGAGGACCAGCTGAAAAACAGCGTCACCATCAGCCAGTCCACCGAAGACGCCAGCGCTGCACATATCGTGTTCGACCACCCGTTCACCTTCAATGACGACCTGGTGGGCAACGAACGCAGCAGCAGTGAAGAGCCCATCACCTTCTTCACCGCCGACGAAAAAGGCGAACGCGGCGAGCCCATTGAGCTACCGGCCGAGGCTTTCGAGCTGGATGCTGCGCGCGGCACTCTCACCTACGACCTGAACCTGTTCCCGGAAAACCCGGCATTTGTGGTGGGCTCAATTCCGCTGTTTTTGGCCAATATCGAGAAAGCCACGATTGACGTGACCAAACTGCCCAAGGGTCTGACCCTCAAGGACAACGCGTTGATCGTCGACCAAAAGGAATTCCCGTCCGACAGCTGGCGCTTCTATGCCAAGGACGCCAGTGGCAACTACCTCAAGGAAATCCTCGGCGTAAGCCACCGCGCCGAGGAATACGGCACGGCGATGTTTGATGTGCATTATTTCTACGGTCAGCCGACATCGCTGGAGAGCTACCAGCGCACCGACCTGAACACCGTGCAATACGGTTTCGAGGTCAAGCTGGACAAGCCAGAAACCAAATAACCCTCAGTGGCGGGTGTCGCTGAGGCTGTGCACCCGCCCGCTATTGAGCTGCCGCAGATGGGCCTGCAAGTGCAGGCACCAGATCTGCGGGTCGTCTGCCAGCTCATAGCCGTGCAGCGTCAGGCTTTCGACGATGGATTCAAGAATGGTTTCGGCCACGAAAGGCCCGTGGAACGGACCTTGAGACTTGATCGTGGAAGGCTGTTCGCCCGTCATTCCGGCGGCAAACAACAAGGTCCACATCCCGGTATCCCCCGCAAGAGGGCGAATCGAGCATTCGATACGGGTGACCAGGCCCAGGCACTGGCGGGTGAGGCAGAGGTTGCGCGACATGGCGGCGACCCTCGGTAGATCGGTGTTCAACCTCACGCAAGGCGAGGCTGTCTCTATCCTGCGACTCCTGTAGAGATCCCTTGAGCAGAGAATAGAAGAAAACCAGTTCAAACCAAGGCTGTAGGGACCAACGGGCGTTGGTCCCTACAGCCCGAGTCAATTTCATGACAAACCGCCTTCAGGTGGGCTTGGCCTCGGCCAGCGCTTGCTGCGCCAGCTCCTTCTCCGCTTCCTTCAAGTCTTCTTCGCTGATCATCTCCGCAATCACCCGCAAACGCTCAACCACGCGCGCGTTGACGGAGCCTTCCGGGAACTGCCCTTCGGCATCCGGCTCACCCGCAGGCTCGCCCACCAGCAGGCTCAACGCCTCGTCCGCCTGGCGCACCGCGTAGATATGGAACTGTCCGGCACGCACGGCCTGCAGCACCTTCTCATCCAGCATCAACGTGGCAACGTTGGCCTGGGGAATGATCGCCCCTGCTCACCAGTCAAACCGCGGGCTTCACAGAGACGGAAGAAGCCTTCGATCTTCTCGTTGACCCCGCCCACCGCCTGCACTTCGCCAAACTGGTTGATAGAGCCGGTGATCGCAAAGCACTGCTTGAGCGGCGTTTTTGACAGGGCCGAGATCAGGGTGCACGCCTCGCCGAGGGACGCGCTGTCACCGTCCACATAACCGTAGGACTGCTCCAGCGCGATACTCGCCGAGATCGCCAGCGGGAATTCCTGCGCATAACGGCTGCCCAGGTAACCGGTGAGGATCATCACACCCTTGGAGTGAATCGGCTGGCCAAGGTTGACCTCGCGTTCAATGTCGACGATACCGCTGCCGCCCGGGTACACCGTGGCAGAGATCCGCGCCGGCACACCAAAGGCCGAGTCACCGACTTCCAATACCGTCAGCCCGTTGCACTTGCCAACCGCGGCGCCGGCGGTGTCGATCAGGATGACCCCGGCGAGCATGTCGTCCAGGATCCGCGCCGACACCCGCCCAGTGCGCGTGGCCTTGGCCTTGAGCGCTCGTTCGATGTGACCCGCATCGGTCATCTCATCGCCGGCCAGGTGACGAATGAAGTCCGCCTCGCTGACCAGCTGGAACAAATCACCAATGCGCGCCGACAAGCGGCCTTGGTGCTCCGCCAACCGCGCACTGTATGTCGCCAGGCGCGCCACCGCGTCCGAGGTCAGCGGCGCCATGCCTTCTTCCGACGTACGGGTTTTGAGCAACTGGGCGAACTGTTCCAGGCTTTCGTCCACCATCGGGATGTCTTCGTCGAAGTCCACCAGCACGCGGAACATTTCCTGGAAGTCCGGATCGGCATCCTGCAACGCGTAGTACAACTGGCGCGAACCGATGATGATCACTTTGACCTGCAACGGGATCATCTGCGGGTTGAGGGTCACCGTGGCCAGACGGCCCAGCTCGCCCAACGGCGACTCCATCTTCAATTTGCGCGACTGCAGGGAACGCTTGAGAGCGTCCCACACAAACGGTTCACCGAGCATTTTCTCGGCTTCCAGGATCAGGAAGCCGCCATTGGCACGGTGCAAAGCGCCCGGACGTAACTGGCGATACGTGGTGTACAACGCGCCTTGGTCGGTGCTGTATTCGATACGGCCGAACAGGTTGTCGTAGGTCGGGTGCGGTTCGAACACTACGGGTGCACCACCGTTGACCGGGTGGCCGACCACCAGGCTTGGGCAGTATTGTTCTTCCAGCAGCTTGCGCGCCTGGGCGTCGGTCTTGGCGTCGTCCACCAATTGCTCAACCACCGTCTTGAGCAGATACACCTGCATGGCTTGCAGGTAACCGCAGACAGCCGCGTTTTCCGCGTACTTTTCCGACAGCGGTGCGAGCAAAGGCTGCAGGGCCAGGGTGATGGTTTCTTCGTTGAACTGGCGCAGTTGGTTGTTTGACTCGCGCTTCCACTGCGGCAGGCTGGCCAGTTCTTCGTTCAGGCGCTCTTCCAGCTCGGAGATGTCCGTGTGGAAGCGCTCGCGGTCGGCTTCCGGCAGTTGCGAGAACTCCGCCTCGTCCAGCGCCTTTCCATCCAGCATCGGCGTAAAGGCGATGTTGGTGCTGTCGCGGTACAGCGCCACGTCCTTTTCCAGGGCCAGGCGCTCGATCACGTCCAGGGCTTTGTCGTAGCGCTGGTTGAACGCGCGGTCGATGGCGCTTTTGCGTTGCTGGTAAGTGGGGTGTTCGAAGACCGCCGGAAAGGTGGCAACCAGGTTATCCACCAAGCCGTTAATGTCGCTGATGAACGCCGCCGCGCCGCCGCCTGGCAATTCCAGTGCGCGCGGTTCGCGAGGCTCATCGAAATTATTCACGTAGACCCAATCCGCAGGGGTCTGCAGGCGTTTACCTTCAGCCTTCAGGTAGCGTTTGACGAACGAAAAGCGACCGGTACCCGGCTCGCCCATGACAAACACGTTGTAACCGGGGCGCGGCATTGCCACACCGAACTGCAACGCTTCAACCGCACGTTCCTGGCCAAGCACACCGCGAAAGGGCTCCAAATCATTGGTGGTCGAGAAGCTGAACTGTTCAGCGGAGAAAGGGCGAGTCAGCGCTTCGGGCGCTAGACGCAAGCTGGCAGCAACAGGATCAGGCATCGGGCTTCCTTACATCAGGCGGGGCAGATGACGGCATTCTGGCTCCCGGTTGCGCGCTCTGGCAAGGCGCGTTGTTGGGAAAGCGTGGACACGGAACAGGTCCTACAAAAAAACGCGAAATCTCTGATTGTTTTATAAAAAATAACGGAACCCCTGGAACGTGCCTAAACTCCAAACTGCGCGGGTTGGACTAATAACCGACCCCTCAGGGCGCTGCGACGCGCCTGAACCCTTGTCCATTGGTTTGCACACAAAGAGAACAAAGCTATGAAACGGATCCTTCTCGGTACTCTCTTCACCGTCGTCTCCCTCAATGCAATGGCAGAAGCACCAGGTGGCCCGAATTGCGGTTGGGGCAACATGTTGTTCGAAGGCCAGCGCGGTACTCCGGCTCACTTCCTGGCTTCCACCACCAACGGCACTTCGGGTAACGCCACCTTCGGCATGACCTCGGGCACCAACGGTTGCAGCACCAACAGCGCCCTGACCTACGGCGGCAAGTCCTGGATTGCCATGAATGGCATGATGAACGAGCTGTCCGAAGACATGGCCAAGGGCAATGGCGAAGCGCTGACCACCTATGCCGTGGTACTGGGCGTGGCACCAGAAGATCGCGAGCACTTTGCTGCCGTGACCCATGAACACTTCCAGCAGATCTTCAGCAAGGCTGACGTGACCGCTGACGACGTGCACAACAACACCCTGGCTGTACTGAAAAGCGATGCCCGCTTGGCGAAGTACGCAACCCAAGCTTAAGCTCGACCCGCCCGCGTCCTTCGAGGCGCGGGCGTTTTTGGACCCGCCTCCCCTTTGGGTCTCACTTTTTCCGACTTAAGTTGCCCCTATGCTCAAACGCTTTGCCTGGATGGCACTCTTCGCCTGCGCCCCGCTGTATGCGGCGCCGCATATTGATGATCAACGTTTGCAGCAACTGGCCAACGATCCGTTCTGGCTGTCCCTGGGCCATTACGAGGCCGGCAAGATCAGCGGCTGGCGCAGCTATGTCAGCGACAAAAGTTCTTCCTCGCGCCCGATGGCGCCCACCACCGGACGCCGAACTCAAGGCCACCGTTGAAGCACTCTATGCTCCGGCCAGCCTGGGCGAAAAACACGCCCAATGCGTCTACCCCGCACGTACCCGCTGGCTCAAGGATCAGTTGCACCTGACCGACCTGCCTGCCGTGGACTGCAAAGAATTCAAGCAATGGTTCAAGGACGTCGCGCCCCACAGTGCGGTGATGATTTTCCCGGCGGCCTACCTCAACAGCCCATCGTCGATGTTCGGCCATACCCTGCTGCGCATCGACCAGGCGGATGTGCAGAGCAACAACACCGCCCTGCTCAGCTATGCAATCAACTTCGGCGCCTATATCGAAGGCTCGGACAACAGCATCCTCTACGCTTGGAAGGGTTTGATGGGCGGCTACCCCGGCCTGTTCGCCCTGGTGCCCTACCAGGAAAAACTCTCCGAATACCGCAGCCTCGAAAACCGCGACCTGTGGGAATACCGCCTCAACCTTACCCAGGTCGAAACCGAGCGCATGGTGGAGCATGTATGGGAACTCAAGCAGATCCAGTTCGACTACTTCTTCTTTGACGAAAACTGCTCTTATCGCCTACTGGAACTGCTGCAAGTCGCGCGCCCTGGCCTGCGCCTGACCGAACAATTCCCGCTGACCGCCATTCCCACCGATACGGTCAAGGCGGTGAAAGAGGCCGGTTTGGTGGAAAAATCGACTACCGCCCTTCCCGCGAACGCGAGCTGCTGGAACGCGCCAAGCCGCTGAACAGCGACGAGCAACAATGGGTGCTGAAAGTCAGCGACGACCAGAAGCAACTGCAGGAACCTGCGTTCAAGGCCCTGCCACGCGAGCGCCAGGCCCTGATCATCGATGCGGCCTATCGCCTTGGCCGCTACCGTGCCAATGGCCTGGAGCGCGACCCCGCTCGCTCCCAGCGCAGCTTCGAACTGCTGCGCGCCATCAACCAGAACCCGGCGCCCGACCTGAACATCGAGCGCCCAGGCCTGCCGGAAGACGGCCACGAATCACGCACCTGGCAAGCCGGCATCGGCACCCGTGGCGACAAGGCCTACGGCGAGTACGGCCTGCGCATGGCCTACCACGACCTGAATGACAACGCCGAAGGTTTCCCGCTCGGCGCGCAGATCGAAATCCTGCAAATGAAACTGCGCCAATACGAAGGCAACCACTGGCAACTGCAACAACTGGACCTGGCCACCATCCGCTCCCCTGACCCCACGTAATGCCCTGCTGCAACCCTGGTCATGGCAAGTCACCGGCGGCCTGGAGCGCGTACCGGGCAAACACGACGACGAAACGCTGGTGGCCCACGTCAACGGCGGCGCCGGCGGCACCTGGCAGTTGAGCGACGACATGCTCGGCTTCGCCCTCGGCACCGTGCGCGTGGAACACAACAACGACTTCAGCGAAGCCATCTCGCCGGCTGCCGGGTTCAATACGGGTGTGCTGTGGAAGAATCCACTGGGCAATCTGAGCCTGGAGGCCAAGGGTGACTTCTTCACCAATGGCGAAGTGCGCCGTAGTCTCAGTCTGAACCAGCAGTGGGAGCTGTCACGCAACCTGGGCTTGCGGCTGAGTGCGCAGCGCGAGTACAGCCACCTGTCGACGCCAGTGAACGAAGTGATGCTTGAAGTGAAGTGGTATCACTACTAGCTAAAGCCGGACAAAGACCAGAATGTGGGAGCGGGCTTGCTCGCGAATACGGTGGTTCAGTAGCAGATGCATTGACTGACACACCGTATTCGCGAGCAAGCCCGCTCCCACATTTAGTCCGTTTCTAGTCAGTTTAATCTCAAGGAGCTCAACCAACATGGCCGTTACCTGCACCACCCTCGAAGAGGTCCGAAGCAACATCGACCGCCTCGACCAACAAATCGTCACCCTGCTGGCAGAGCGCGGCCACTACGTATCCCAAGCGGCTCGCTTCAAAAAAGACACCGATAGCGTCAAGGCACCGCAGCGCGTCGAACAAGTGATCGCCAAAGTGCGGGACTTGTCCCACTCGGTGGGCGCCAATCCGGATGTCACCGAACAGGTGTATCGCGCGATGATTGCCGCGTTTATTCAGCAAGAGTTGGCGGAGCACGCAGAGCTCACCCAAACTAGCCCTAAAAATTAACAAATTTATTTGCCGAGTTAGAAAAGCAAATGGCCGACTCAAGCTACTGATTAATAAGCAGGAAATATTGAACGGTTTTTAGCTTTTTTTTGTAGCAAAAACTTGTCCTGATCAAGCCTCGCTTTATGGGGATTTGTGTCTAGTCTCGAGTGGCGGTCAAATTGCCACCATGTCTATACACGGATCTGAATAGGTAGAGGCTTACTATGGATTTTTTCGAAAAGCTCACTAGCCTGGCAGCAAAAGTTCGGTTGCAAGGCCCTGCCATCCAAACAGAAGAAGCTACAAAAAACGCATTTGTAATGCCGTTCATCAACACGGTACTGGGTTACGACGTGTTCGATCCCCAAGAAGTGATGCCTGAATTCGTCTGTGACGTTGGGACTAAAAAGGGCGAAAAGATCGACTACGCGATAATGAAAGACGGCGAAGTTCAAATACTCATCGAATGCAAAAGATCGGCGAATCACTGAGCATCAACCATGCCTCTCAGCTTTTTCGATACTTCCATGTCACTAGCGCACGAATTTCGATTCTCACCAACGGTCAGGTCTATCGTTTTTTACTGACCTGGATGCCCCCAACAAAATGGATGAAAAGCCATTTCTGGAATTGGACCTGTTAGACATTGATGAGTACTCCGTACCGGAGCTGATCAAACTCACCAAGTCGGCGTTCGATGTTGACTCCATCATCAATGCAGCCGGAGAGCTGAAATACGTCAGCCAACTCAAAAAACTCATCGGCACTCAGGTCAGTAAGCCAGAAGATGACTTCGTAAAATTTTTCGCTTCTCGTGTTTACGAAGGTGTGATCACGCAAAAAGTGCGGGAGCAATTTTTGAACTGACCCGAAAGGCTTTAGCCCAGTTTCTGAACGACCAGATCAACGATCGGCTTAAGTCTGCCATGAGTGGAGCGGTCCAACAAACGATAGCGTTGATACCCTCAACGACCGGCGCAAATGAAGATTCGCAATACCGCGACGAGTCAGAAGACAAGGTTGTGACAACGCTTGAGGAACTGGAGGGTTACCACATTGTTCGGGCTTTGGTTCGATCAGTGGTTGATGCTAAGCGGATCGTTCAGCGGGATACGCAAAGCTATTTTGGGATATTACTGGACGATAACAACCGCAAACCGATTTGCCGTCTTCACTTCAATCGCAGTCAGAAATACCTCGGAATATTCGACGAGGAAAAAATGAAACCCGACACGCAATCGCATCTATCGATGAGATTTACGAGTACGCGGATCAATTGAAAAAAACAGTGGGCTATTACGCGTGACCCAACTCTAAAACTCAGCACAAATCCAAAGTGTGGGAGCGGGCTTGCTCGCGAATGCGGTCGTTCAGTTGAAAAAGCTATAACTGAAACACCCTATTCGCGAACAAGCACGAACATAGGGTCTGCATTTACCCTGTTCCAACACATCATCCGTGCGATTGGGCAACGTAGGGACCAACACCATTCTCACCTCCCTTTCACACCACCCCGACAAATCCCAAACTAGACTTCCTCCCATCAGCCGGTAATCGGCCAGGGAGCAAGCAATGTGGCGGTATGCAGTAATGCTGTGTGCGGTGGTGTGGTTGTCGGGTTGCCAATCAACCCATCAGGAGTTGTTGGCCAAGGGCTATCCCCCGGCCTTTGCCGATGGTTTTGATGACGGCTGCAGCAGCGGTCGCCAGGCGGCTGGGGTGATCAGCGGGGAGTTTCGCAAGAACGTACCCCGTTACCTTAAGGATCGTGAATACGCCGAAGGCTGGGAGGACGGCTTCCGCCAGTGCAAAGCCATGCGTGAAAACGAAGAGCTGCGCGACTACAAGGACAACCACTGGGATGACCGCGAACGCGCCTGGCAGCAGGAGAAGGATCGCGACGCGGCCAGGGCTTATCGCTAAAGCGGACGCAGAGCGGCCAGGACTGCATTACCACGCAGAGCGTGGGAACGATCGCGCGGTGAACATGGCCCAAACGCCATAGAGGGAGAACGCCATGAGCCGAGCTTTTGTGAATGAAGACAGCGCCGCCGCCCAGGCTGATCAGCCGGTGGAGCGCCAAGTCAGTGACCAGCCCAATCGCCTGACGGCACAAGGATTGGCGCAGTTGCAGGCCAAGGTTGTGCAAATGCAGCACGAGCACAGCCTGGAATCCGCCAAGGGCGAACAGGCCGATAAGCAACGCCAGGCCGATCTTGAGCGGGATTTACGTTACTTCAACCAGCGCGTACAAAGCGCCCAGGTGGTGGCAGCGGCCACGTCCACCGAAAAAGGTGCAGATTGGCAGTTGGGTGACCTTCGCCAATCAGTTGGATGAGCAACAACGCATTCAACTGGTGGGCGAGGACCAGGCCGACGCCTCAGTCGGCCTGATCAACTGGGGTTCGCCCCTGGGCCGCGCGTTGCTGGGCGCCCAGATGGGTGACGAGGTGCTGTGGCAGCGCCCCGTCGGCGATCAGTTGATCGAAGTGCTGCGCATCGAGGCCGAGGCTTAGACGATGCCTTGGGCCAGCATTGCGTCGGCGACTTTTACGAAGCCCGCGATGTTTGCGCCTTTCACGTAGTTGATCCGGCCATTTTCTTCGCCGTAGTGCACACAAGCGTGGTGGATCGACTGCATGATGTTGTGCAGCTTGCTGTCCACCTCACCGGCGGTCCACAGCAGGCGCATGGCGTTCTGCGACATTTCCAGGCCACTCACGGCCACACCACCGGCGTTCGACGCTTTGCCCGGTGCAAACAGAATGCCCGCCTCGATAAAGATATCCACAGCCTCAAGGGTGGTCGGCATGTTGGCGCCTTCGGCCACGCAGATGCAGCCGTTGCGCAGCAGTGCACGTGCCGCATCGGCGTCGAGTTCGTTCTGAGTCGCGCAGGGCAATGCGATGTCACAGGCCAGTTCCCACGGGGTTTGCCCCTTGCGGAACTCCAGGCCGAAACGCTCGGCCAGCTCGCTGATGCGACCGCGCTGCACGTTTTTCAGCTCCAGCAGGGCTGACCATTGTTCTTCGGTCAAACCGCTTTCGGCGTACAGGGTGCCTTCGGAGTCGGACAGGAAATCACCTTGCCGCCCAAGTCCATCACCTTGCGCGCCGCGTATTGCGCCACGTTGCCGGAACCGGATACCGCCACTCGCTTGCCTTCAACCCGCAGGCTGTTGCGCTTGAGCATTTCTTCGGCGAAGTACACACAGCCGAAACCCGTAGCTTCCGGGCGGATCAGGCTGCCGCCGTAGGTCATGCCCTTGCCGGTCAGCACGGAGGTGAACTGGTTGCTCAGGCGTTTGTACTGGCCGAACAGGAAACCGATCTCACGGGCGCCCACGCCGATATCGCCAGCCGGCACGTCCACATCGGCACCAATGTGGCGGTACAGCTCGCTCATGAAGGATTGGCAGAAACGCATGACTTCGGCGTCGCTCTTGCCTTTGGGGTCGAAGTCCGAGCCACCTTTGCCGCCGCCCATGGGCAGAGAAGTGAGGGAGTTCTTGAAGGTCTGCTCGAAGGCAAGGAACTTCAACACGCCCAGGTTCACCGACGGGTGGAAGCGCAAACCGCCTTTGTAGGGGCCGATGGCGCTGTTCATCTGGATACGGAAACCGCGATTGACCTGGACCTTGCCGTGATCATCCACCCACGAAACCCGGAAAGTAATCGCGCGTTCCGGCTCGCAGATGCGCTCCAGGATGCCCGAGGTCAGGTAGTGGGGTTGGCTTCAAGAAACGGCCACAAACTGCGTAGGACCTCTTCCACTGCCTGGTGGAATTCAGGTTGGTCCGGGTCGCGTTTTTTGAGGCGGGCAAGGAAGGATTCGACGGATTCGATCATGAAAAGTCTCGGCAGATTTTTAGTTTTTAACGGAGATTGAGCCGGACTTTATCAATTCATTCCGCACTGCGACAGGGCAAAATGTCGCCTTTGTGAATTTAAATGGTGCATTGGATATAAATAAACCTGAAAAACAGGCGATTTTTGCACCTTTAAAGGGATTACCAACCCAAGACATGCACCAACCTATAAGCCGCCATCGCAGGCAAGCCAGCTCCCACATTCGACTGTGTTCACAAATCAAAAGTGGGAGCTGGCATGCCTGCGATAAACTAATTCGGTCCACCTGAAAAACACTCAAAAAAAAACGGAGCCCGAAGGCTCCGTTCTTTCAAACCGACCTAAATCAGGCCAGTTTCTTGTGACGCACGCGGTGCGGCTGGGCAGCTGCTTCGCCCAAGCGCTTTTTACGGTCCGCTTCGTACTCGGTGTAGTTACCTTCGAAGAACACCGCTTGGGAATCGTCTTCGTACGCCAGGATGTGAGTCGCGACGCGGTCAAGGAACCACCGATCGTGAGAGATCACAATGGCGGCGCCCGGGAAGTCCAACAGGGCTTCTTCCAGGGAACGCAGGGTTTCAACGTCGAGGTCGTTGGACGGTTCGTCGAGCAGCAGGACGTTGCCGCCCTCTTTCAGGGTCAGGGCCAGGTGCAAGCGACCACGCTCACCACCGGACAGGTCCTTGACGAACTTCTGCTGGTCGCCGCCCTTGAAGTTGAAACGACCGACGTAGGTGCGCGACGGGATTTCATAGTTGCCGATGCGGATCTGGTCGGAGCCGTCGGAAATCTGCTGGAACACAGTCTTGCTGCCGTCGAGGTCGTCGCGGCTCTGGTCGACACAGGCCAGTTGCACGGTTTCGCCGATCTCGATGCTGCCCGAGTCCGGAGTTTCCTTGCCCATCAGCATGCGGAACAGTGTGGATTTACCCGCACCGTTACCACCAATAACGCCGACGATCGCGCCTTTTGGCATGGAGAACGACAGGTTGTCGATCAGCACGCGGTCGCCATAGCCTTTGGAAACGTTCTTGAACTCGATGACCTTGTCACCCAGGCGCGGGCCGGCCGGGATGTAGATCTCGTTGGTTTCCGAACGCTTCTGGAATTCCTGCGACTGCATTTCTTCAAAGCGTTGCAGACGAGCCTTGGACTTGGACTGGCGGGCCTTGGCGCCTTTGCGCACCCACTCCAGTTCTTCCTTCATGGCTTTTTCGTGGGCCGATTGCTGCTTGGATTCGGCGGCCAGACGGTCGGACTTGGCTTCCAGCCAACCGGAGTAGTTGCCCTCGTAAGGGATACCGGCGCCACGGTCGAGCTCCAGAATCCAGCCAGCAACGTTGTCCAGGAAGTAGCGGTCGTGCGTGATCGCAACCACGGTGCCTGGGAAGTCGTGAAGGAAATGTTCCAGCCAGGCGACGGAATCGGCGTCCAAGTGGTTGGTAGGTTCGTCGAGCAGCAGCATGTCAGGGGCCGACAGCAGCAGGCGGCACAGGGCCACACGACGCTTCTCACCACCAGACAGGTGTTCGACCTTGGCGTCCCACGCCGGCAGGCGCAGCGCGTCGGCGGCAACTTCCAGCTGGCGCTCCAGGTTGTGACCGTCGCCGGCTTGCAGGATGGCTTCAAGCTTGGCTTGTTCGGCAGCCAGTTTGTCGAAGTCGGCATCTTCTTCGGCGTATGCGGCATACACCTCGTCCAGGCGGGCCTGGGCGTTCTTGATCACGCTGACGGCTTCTTCAACCACTTCGCGCACGGTCTTGGTCGGATCCAGGATCGGTTCCTGCGGCAGGTAGCCGATGTTCAGCTCCGGCATCGGGCGGGCTTCGCCTTCGAACTCGGTATCGACGCCGGCCATGATTTTCAGCAGCGTGGACTTACCCGAACCGTTGAGGCCGAGCACGCCGATCTTGGCGCCCGGGAAGAAGGACAGCGAAATATTTTTGAGGATTTCCCGCTTCGGCGGAACAACTTTTCCCAGCCGATGCATGGTGAAGACGTATTGAGCCATGGTGAACCTAGCGTCAGTGACTGATGAATTAAGCGGGCGAAGCCCGTGCCAGGTCATACGCCGCGCGGGCCGTTGACGATGATCAATGCCTGCGTGCGGAAAAAGCCTGAATGTCTGGGGCTGGAACGCCCCCGCGTAACCGGCAAAGCTACCTGAATGCGCTTGGTCAGTCCAGCCAGGCGGGGCTGGCACTTTGCCACAAGTCAAGGCATGCTAGCCGCCCTCCGGGCGTCCGGCTTATAGTGCACGTCGCGCGCCAGTCCAGCCAAACCGCAGGATCACAGCTTGTCCAAAGTCACGCCGCCAACTCCTCTGCGCGCCGCTCATATAGCGCCGGGAGCGCCCCTGCACGGCACCCTCAAAGGCGCATTGGCGACGCTTGTCCTCATGCTGCTCGCGTTATTGTTCTGGCAACTGCTGGACCAACTGCAGCAAAACCAGAAGAACCAGCAGCAATACACCATTGACTACAGCGCCGACCTGGCTGAACAGATCAGCCTGAACATGGCCCTCAGCGCAAAAATCGCCCTGAACCTGCTACCGATGGTCGAGCCACCGCGCGACAGCGAACAGCAACAAGCCCTGATGCGCACCTTGCAACGCTCGCTGCCGGAGCTGCGCAGCATCGCCCTGCTCGCCCCCAGCGGCGCGATGATCAGCGACAGCGCCACCGATAGCCAAGATGCTGCCTGGCTCGAAGAGCTGGTGCAGCGCAGCCACTCCCAGTCGTATTACCTGAGCAACAACAACGACGGGACCATCATCTATTTATTGCTGCATCAGCCCAGCGGCGGTTCAAGGGTGTATTGGGTGCTGCGCCTGGCCCCCAATTACCTGACCAACCTCACCCGTCAGGACGGCCAGGGCGTGCGCCCGATGTGGGCCATCGAGAATCGCCTCAACCACCGTGTCATCAGCCGTGACAGTGGCATGCCCGCCCAATGGACCAGTGCCCTCACTCCGGACGAGTTGAATAAAAGCGTGCTGGTCACGCCCCTGAGCAAAAGCGACTGGCAACTGCGCGGGCTGTTCGACCGTAACGCCGTGCTGGAGCAACTGCTGCCTGCCTTTATCGGTAAATGCCTGCTGGGCCTGGCGTTCTCACTGATCCCGGTGATCGTGCTGTTGAACATGCGCCGCCGCCAGCGCCAGGTGCATGAGGGCCGGCGACGCTACCAGGACATTTTCGAGGGCACCGGCGTAGCGCTTTGCGTGCTGGACCTGTCGGGGCTCAAGGCGTTTTTCGCCAAGGCCCAACTGGAAACGCGCGCGCAACTGCACGCCTGGCTGCAAGACAACCCCGCCGAACGCCAGCAACTGCTCAAGGAACTGCGCATTACCGAGGTCAACCAGGTTGCCGTGCGCCTGCTGAACGTGGGCTCTTGCGAAGAAGCCTGGGAGCGTCTGATCGATGACTGCCCGCGCAACGCCACCTCTATCGGCTACCAGATACTGGAAGCCGTCCTGACCTAACAGAACCAGCTTGAGCTGGAGATCCAGCTCAAGGATGTGGCCGGCAACGATCAATACCTGTGGCTGGTGATGCGCCTGCCCGAGCAGCAGGATGACGCCAAGGCCGTGATCCTCAGCATCAGCGATATCACCAGCCGCAAGCTGATCGAGTTGTCGCTGGTGGAGCGTGAAAGTTTCTGGTCCGACGTGGTGCGTACCGTGCCCGACCACCTGTATGTGCAGGACGTGATCAGCCAGCGCATGATTTTCAGCAACCATCACTTGGGCCACACCCTCGGCTATAACAAAGCCGAGCTGCAGCAAATGGGCGAGTACTTCTGGGAAATCCTGCTACACCCCGAAGACGCCGAGCACTACCACGATTTACGCCAGCAGCAACGCCAGATCGGCTACACCACCCAATTGCAGTGCCAGTTGCGCTTTCGCCACCGTAACAACCAATGGCGCCGCTTTGATATCCGCGAACAGGCCCTGGCCCGGGACAAGACCGCCGTGGTCACCCGGATCATCGGCGTGGCCAAGGACATCACCGACCAGATCGAAGCCAGCGAGTCCCTGCGTGACAGCGAACAGCGCTACCGCATGCTGGCCGAAAGCATCAGCGACGTCATCTGCTCCACCGACAGCCAGTTGGCTCTCAACTACATCAGCCCGTCGGTCAATGCCGTACTGGGTTACGACGTGGACTGGGTGTTCAAGAACGGCTGGCAATCGATCATCGCCAACCCGCAGCAGTTAACCGGCATCTACAGCCTGGTGGAACAGGTCAGCCGTGCACTGGGCGATACCGAGGCGCTGAACAAGCTGCGCGATGAAGTACAGACCCAGTTGTTCCTGTTCGACTGCCTGCGCGCCGATGGCCGCAAAGTGCCGATCGAACTGCGCCTGGTGCTGGTGTGGGACGAACACGGTGCCTTTGAAGGCGTCCTCGGTGTGGGCCGCGACGTCAGCCAGCAGCGCCGCGCCGAAAAAAGACCTGCGCATGGCGGCCACGGTATTCGAGCACTCCACGTCGGCGATCCTGATCACCGACCCGGCGGGCTATATCGTGCAGGCCAACGAGGCATTCAGCCGGGTCAGCGGCTACGCGGTCGCCGATGTACTGGATCAGTTGCCCAACCTGCTCACCGTCGATGAACAGCAGGAAGCTCACCTGCGTTACGTGCTCAAGCAATTGCACCAGCACAGCACCTGGGAAGGCGAGGTGTGGCTCAAGCGCCGCAACGGCGAGCATTACCCGGCCTGGGTCGGCATTACCGCCGTGTTCGACGACGAAGGCGACTTGGCCAGCTACGTGTGCTTCTTCAGTGATATCAGCGAGCGCAAGGCCAGCGAACAGCGTATCCACCGCCTGGCCTACTACGACGCCCTGACCCACTTGCCAAACCGCACGCTGTTCCAGGACCGGCTGCATACCGCGCTGCAGGCCGCCGACCGCCAGAAGTCGTGGGTGGTGCTGATGTTTCTCGACCTCGACCGTTTCAAGCCGATCAACGACTCCCTGGGCCACGCGGCCGGCGACCGCATGCTCAAGGAAATGGCCACCCGCCTGCTGGGCTGCGTGGCCGAAGACGACACCGTGGCGCGCATGGGCGGTGACGAATTCACTTTGCTCCTGCAACCGCGGGTCAACCGCGAACTGGCGTTGAACCGTGCGATTCATGTGGCCGAACAGATTCTCGCCAGCCTCGTGAAGCCCTTCGTGCTGGAAGGCCGCGAGTTCTTCGTGACCGCGAGTATCGGCATCGCCCTCAGCCCTCAGGACGGCAACGAGCTGAGCCAGTTGATGAAAAACGCCGACACCGCGATGTATCACGCCAAGGAGCGCGGCAAGAACAACTTCCAGTTCTACCAGGCCGACATGAACGCCAGCGCCCTGGAACGCCTGGAGCTGGAAAGCGACCTGCGCCACGCCCTGGACCAAAACGAATTCGTGCTTTATTACCAGCCGCAGTTCAGTGGTGACGGCAAACGCCTGACGGGCGCTGAAGCCCTGCTGCGCTGGCGCCATCCGCGACGCGGCCTGGTGCCGCCAGGAGACTTCATCCCAGTGTTGGAGGAGTTGGGCCTGGTGGTGGACGTGGGCGACTGGGTGATCAGCGAAGCCTGCCGTCAGCTCAAGACCTGGCACCAGAACAAGGTGCGCGTGCCGAAAGTCTCGGTGAACATCTCCGCGCGGCAGTTCTCCGACGGCCAACTGGGTACGCGCATCGCCACCATCCTCAAGGACACTGGCCTGCCGCCGGCGTGCCTGGAGCTTGAGCTGACAGAAAGTATCCTGATGCGTGAAGTCAACGAGGCCATGCATATCCTCGACAGCTTGAAAAACCTGGGCCTGAGCATCGCCGTAGACGACTTTGGCACCGGTTATTCGTCGCTCAACTACCTCAAGCAATTCCCCATCGATGTGCTGAAGATCGACCGCACCTTCGTCGACGGCCTACCGTCCGGCGAGCAGGACGCACAGATCGCCCGCGCCATAATCGCCATGGCCCACAGCCTGAACCTGGCGGTAATCGCCGAAGGCGTGGAAACCATGAGCAGTTGGACTTTCTGCGCGAGCATGGCTGCGACGAGGTGCAGGGCTACCTGTTTGGGCGGCCGATGCCAGCGAATCGGTTTGAGGCGCAGTTCAGCAATGATGCGCTGTTCATGTTCGACTGAGTTTCAGCTGTGGGGCTGACGGCCTCATCGCAGGCAAGCCAGCTCCCACATTCGAATGGGTTCACAGATCAAAATGTGGGAGCCGGGCTTGCCCGCGATATGGCCATCACAGGCACCATTCATCCCCAAGTGAATCCCACTTGTCCGCGACATGATGTCCTTTCATATGCCATCTAAAACCCATTGGGTTAGAATGCCCTCCTTTTCTGCCCCCGATCCTTGAGGACCGCCATGTTCAGCCGTGATTTGACTATTGCCAAGTACGACGCCGATCTCTTCGCTGCCATGCAGCAAGAAGCCGTGCGCCAGGAAGAGCACATTGAACTGATCGCTTCGGAAAACTACACCAGCCCAGCCGTCATGGAGGCTCAAGGTTCGGTTCTGACCAACAAGTACGCCGAAGGCTACCCAGGCAAGCGCTACTACGGCGGTTGCGAGTACGTCGACGTGGTTGAGCAACTGGCCATCGACCGTGCAAAAGAACTGTTCGGCGCCGATTACGCCAACGTCCAGCCGCACGCCGGTTCCCAAGCCAACAGCGCCGTGTACCTGGCCCTGCTGCAAGGCGGCGACACCATCCTGGGCATGAGCCTGGCCCACGGCGGTCACCTGACCCACGGCGCCAGCGTTTCCTCCTCCGGCAAGCTGTACAACGCCGTTCAATACGGTATCGATGCCAACGGCCTGATCGACTACGACGAAGTCGAGCGCCTGGCGGTTGAACACAAGCCAAAAATGATCGTGGCCGGTTTCTCTGCCTATTCGCAGATCCTGGATTTCCCACGTTTCCGCGCTATCGCCGACAAGGTTGGCGCCTACCTGTTCGTCGACATGGCTCACGTAGCCGGTCTGGTCGCCGCTGGCGTCTACCCGAACCCGGTGCCTTTCGCTGACGTGGTGACCACCACCACCCACAAGACCCTGCGCGGTCCACGTGGCGGCCTGATCCTGGCTCGCGCCAATGCCGACATCGAGAAGAAGCTGAACTCTGCCGTATTCCCAGGCGCCCAAGGTGGCCCGCTGGAGCACGTGATTGCCGCTAAAGCGATCTGCTTCAAGGAAGCGCTGCAGCCTGAGTTCAAGACTTACCAGCAACAAGTGGTCAAGAACGCCCAGACCATGGCCAGCGTGTTCATCGAGCGCGGCTTTGACGTGGTGTCCGGCGGTACTGAAAACCACCTGTTCCTGCTGTCACTGATCAAGCAGGACATTTCCGGTAAAGATGCTGACGCTGCCTTGGGCAAAGCCTTCATCACCGTGAACAAAAACTCCGTGCCGAACGATCCACGTTCGCCGTTCGTCACTTCGGGCCTGCGCTTCGGCACCCCGGCTGTGACCACTCGTGGCTTCAAGGAAGCAGAGTGCAAGGAACTGGCTGGCTGGATCTGCGACATCCTGGCAGACCTGAACAACGAAGCCGTGATCGACGCGGTACGTGAGAAGGTCAAGGCCATCTGCAAAAAGCTGCCGGTGTACGGCGCTTGATTGCAGTTAGCGAATGAAAAGCCCGGCTCTAGAGCCGGGCTTTTTGTGCCTGAAAACACTGCTTCCTCATTATGAAATGCAATCAAATGTGGGAGCTGGCTTGCCTGCGATAGCTGACTTTCAGTTAGCCCATCAGTGCCTGATGCACCGCTATCGCAGGCAAGCCAGCTCCCACAGTGGATCGGATTTCAAGTCAGGATTGGTAGACGCGAGCAAAGCCCTCGCGAATCTTGTCTTCCGGCAACTCATCGGCAATAAACACAATCACACTCTCCCGCGCCTCGCCCTCGGCCCACTCCGTATCCCAATCGAAACCGTAGAGCTTCAGCACACCCTGAAACACCATGCGCCGATCTTCCCCGGCAATATTCAGCACGCCTTTGTAGCGCAGCAGTTGCTTGCCATGATCTTCCAGCAACTCGTTCATGAACTCGCTGAGTCGGTCGATATCCAGCGGCTGGTCGGTGCGCAGCACCAGGCTGGAGATGCGGTCGATAGACGGCGCTGCACTCACCGGGCGCAGGCTCATACCGGCATTGAGGTTAAAGCCGCGCACATCGAGCAGTTCAGCCAGGTCGATAGTGCCGTGATCGACTACTCGAATCGGCGCGCGACGGTTGATACGGGTCAGCCGCTCGCTGAGGGCGTCGAAGGTGGCGTCATCCACCAGGTCACGCTTGCTCACCAGCAAGCGGTCGGCAAAAGCCGATCTGGGCCTGGGCGATGGTCTGGGTCAGGTGGTGTTCGGCGTGAGCCGCGTCTACCAGGGTGATGATGCCGTCGAGGATGTAGCGCTCGCGCAGTTCCTCGTCGATGAAAAAGGTTTGCGCTACAGGCGCCGGGTCGGCCAGGCCGGTGGTCTCGATCACCAGGCGGTCGAAGGCGATTTCGCCGCTGTCCAGGCGCTCGAGCAGCAGGTACAGGGCTTTGGTCAGGTCGGTGTGGATGGTGCAGCACACGCAGCCGTTGGACAGGGTCATGACTTGCACCGGCTCATCGCCCAACAGTTGGGTATCGATACCGGCGTCGCTGAATTCGTTTTCGATCACGGCGATTTTCAGGCCGTGCTCGGCCTTGAGCAGGTGGCGCAGCAAGGTGGTTTTGCCGGCGCCGAGGAAGCCGCTGAGGATGGTGACGGGAATGGGAGAGGACAAAAGAAATTCTCCTGAAGGAATACAAAAACAAATGTGGGAGCGGGCTTGTGTGGGAGCCGGGCTTGCCCGCGATGCAGACACCTCGGTGTATCAGTTACACCGCAGTGATGCTATCGCAGGCAAGCCAGCTCCCAAACTGCCCCACAGGGCATTGCGTTAATTCAACAGCACTTAGGCCCACCCTTGCCACCGTAACGGGCTTCCTGGCGTTCCCGGAAGAACGCCTTGTAGTCCATCATCGGCTTGTCCGGGTGTTTGGTTTGCATATGCTCGACGTAGGTGTCGTAGTCGGGCATGCCGACCATCAGGCGCGCGGCCTGACCGAGGTATTTACCGAGGCGACTGATGTCATTGAACATGGCTGCAATCCTCGATCAAGCGTCAGGTACGGCCTGGAACGGAGCTTCTTTATCCGTACGCTCTTTGTTGCCCCAGGCGGCGACGCCGACCTTGAGCGCATAGAACAGGATGCTGAATACCACGAACAGGAACAGCGCCGTCAGCGTTGCGTTGGTGTAGGCGTTGTAGATCACGTGCTGCATCTGATCGATGTTCTTGGCCGGGGCCAGGATCTGGCCGTTGGCCAGGGCATCGCTGTACTTCTTGGCCAGGGACAGGAAGCCGACCGCCGGGTTGGCGTCGAACAGCTTGATGAAGCCCGCAGTGGTGGTGCAGATCAGCAGCCAAACCGCTGGCAGCATGGTCACCCAGATGTAGCGCTGGCGCTTCATTTTGATCAGCACAACGGTGGCCAACATCAGCGCGATACCTGCCAGCATCTGGTTGGAGATACCGAACAGCGGCCACAAGGTGTTGATGCCACCCAGAGGGTCGATCACGCCTTGGTACAGCAGGTAACCCCACATCGCCACGCAGCCGGCGGTCGCGATCAGGTTGGCGGTCCACGACTCAGTGCGTTTGAGCGATGGCACGAAGGAGCCGAGCAGGTCTTGCAGCATGAAGCGACCGGCACGGGTACCGGCGTCAACCGCCGTCAGGATGAACAGCGCTTCGAAGAGGATCGCAAAGTGGTACCAGAACGCCATGGTGTTTTCACCCGGCAGCACACTGTGCAGGATCTGCGCGATACCCACCGCCAAGGTCGGTGCACCGCCGGCACGGGCCAGGATGGTGGTTTCACCAATGTCATGGGCCACGGCTTGCAGCGCCTCTGGCGTAATCGCAAACCCCCAACTGCTGACAGTTTGCGCTACAGCCACCACATCACCACCCACCACGGCGGCCGGGCTGTTCATGGCGAAGTACACGCCAGGCTCGATGACCGAAGCGGCAACCATCGCCATGATGGCCACGAACGACTCCATCAACATGCCGCCGTAACCGATGTAGCGAGCGTTGGTTTCGTTATCCAGCAGCTTGGGCGTGGTGCCCGACGAGATCAGCGCATGGAAACCCGACACCGCGCCACAGGCGATGGTGATGAACAGGAACGGGAACAGACCGCCCTTCCACACCGGGCCAGTGCCGTCGATGAACTGGGTCAGTGCCGGCATTTTCAGCTCTGGCATGGTGACCAGGATGCCGATGGCCAGGGCAATGATGGTGCCGATTTTCAGGAAGGTAGACAGGTAGTCACGTGGCGCGAGGATCAGCCACACCGGCAGTACCGCTGCGACAAAACCGTAGCCGATCAGCATCCAGGTGATTTGAATGCCGGTGAAGGTAAAGGCCTTGGCCCACACCGGGTCAGCGGCAATCTGCCCGCCCAGCCAGATCGAACCCAGCAGCAACAGCACGCCGATGATCGAGATTTCACCGATGCGGCCCGGGCGGATGTAGCGCATGTAGATGCCCATGAACATCGCGATCGGGATAGTCGCCATCACCGTGAAAATGCCCCACGGGCTCTCGGCCAGGGCCTTGACCACGATCAGCGCCAGCACCGCGAGGATGATGATCATGATCAGGAAGCAGCCGAACAGCGCGATGGTCCCCGGAATGCGGCCCATCTCTTCACGGACCATATCCCCCAGGGAACGGCCGTTACGACGCGTGGACAGGAACAGGACCATGAAGTCCTGCACCGCACCGGCCAGCACCACGCCGGCAATCAGCCAGAGCGTGCCGGGCAGGTAGCCCATTTGCGCCGCCAGTACCGGGCCAACCAAGGGGCCTGCACCGGCAATCGCCGCAAAGTGGTGACCGAAAAGGATGTGTTTGTTGGTCGGCACATAGTCCAGACCGTCGTTGTTGATCACTGCGGGGTGGCCCGCCGTGGATCGAGTTGCATCACATTATTAGCGATGAACAGGCTGTAGTAGCGGTAAGCAACCAGGTAGATGGCCACAGCAGCGACCACAATCCACAAGGCGTTGATCGCCTCGCCGCGGCGCAAGGCCACTACGCCAAGGGCGCACGCTCCTACGATTGCCAGCACCAGCCAGGGTAGGTGGCGTAGCAGGCTATTATTATTTTTCATTTTTATATTCCAGCCAGGGTGGACAGAAAGGACAGCCGTTCCGAGTTTAGCGCTGTTGGCCTCAAAGGCCACCCCCCTACGTTGGTCTAGAGCCTTCTGCGGGCAAAAAAAGCAGAAATAAAGGCCCAATGATGGCTCGGCGCTACAATTCCCTTATCCACAGAGGGTTCCACCATGACCGAACAACCATCTGACCGCCGCCGTTTCCGCAGGATCGCCTTTGACGCCAAGACCGAACTTCGGCAAAACGGTCGCGAATGGCCGGTGCAATTGGTGGATTTGTCGCTAAAGGGGTTGTTGGTGCAACGGCCCGAAGACTGGAAAGGCAATAAGGCGCTGCCGTTTGATGTGGACATACGCCTGGACGCTAAGGCCCATATCAAGATGCAAGTGCGGCTGACTCATGAGGATCATGGGCAGTTGGGGTTCGTGTGCCAGCACATCGACCTGGACTCGATCAGTTATTTGCGGCGCTTTGTCGAGTTGAATCTTGGGGATGAGGAGGAGTTGCATCGCGAGTTGGCGGCATTGCTGGAGATATAGCCGTCAACACAGTTCAAATGTGGGAGCGGGCTTGCTCGCGAAGGCGGTGTGTCAGTCGGCTCATGTATCAACTGATAGACAGCCTTCGCGAGCAAGCCCGCTCCCACATTGGTTTTGTGGCGTTGCTGATTACTCGAACAGCGCATCCAACGCCTGTTCCAAGCGCGTCACCCCGATAATCTGAATGCCTGGCGGCGACTCCTTCGGCGCATTGCCTTTAGGCACGATGGCGCGCTTGAAGCCGTGCTTCGCGGCTTCCTTCAGCCGCTCCTGGCCACTCGGCACCGGACGCACTTCACCCGACAGCCCCACCTCACCAAACACCAGCAAGTCATGCGGCAATGGCCGGTTACGCAAGCTGGACATCACCGCCGCCATCAACGCCAGGTCCGACGCTGTCTCCAGCACCTTGACCCCGCCCACCACGTTAAGGAACACGTCCTGGTCGTGGGTCGGAATGCCGCCATGACGGTGCAATACCGCCAGCAACATCGCCAGGCGGTTCTGATCCAGGCCCAAGGTGACACGCCGTGGGTTGGCCAAATGGCTGTCATCCACCAGCGCTTGCACTTCCACCAGCATCGGCCGAGTGCCTTCCCACGTCGCCATCACCACACTGCCTGGGACTTCTTCCTGGGCACGGGTGAGGAAAATCGCCGATGGGTTGGAGACTTCTTTCAGCCCCCGGTCAGTCATGGCGAATACGCCCAACTCATTGACTGCGCCGAAACGGTTCTTCACCGCCCGCAACAAACGCAGGCGACCGTCGGACTCGCCCTCGAAATACAACACGGTGTCGACCATATGCTCCAGCACTCGCGGCCCGGCCAGCGCGCCCTCTTTGGTCACATGGCCCACCAGGAAGATCGCTGTGCCGCTCTGCTTGGCATAACGCACCAGCAGCGCCGCACTCTCCCGCACCTGGGACACACCGCCCGGCGCCGACTGCAGTTGCTCGGTGAAAATCGTCTGGATCGAGTCGATCACCATGACCTTGGGCTTTTCGATACGCGCCGTGGCGATGATGCTTTCGATGCAGGTTTCGGTCATGACCCGCAGTTGGTCCTGAGGCAACCCCAGGCGTCGGGCGCGCATGGCCACTTGCTGCTGGGATTCTTCGCCCGTGACATACAGCGCCGGCATGCGGCTGGCAATGCTGCATAGGGTTTGCAACAGGATCGTCGACTTACCGATGCCGGGATCACCGCCGATCAACACCACCGAGCCGTCCACCAAGCCGCCACCGAGCACACGGTCCAACTCACCGGAGGCGGTGGAAAACCGTGGGATTTCTTCGACGCTGACCTCAGCCAGTGTCTTGATCTGCGCTTGCTGCCCGGTCCAGCCAGCCCGACCAGTGGGGGCTGCGGCGCCACCGCTTTCAATCATGGTTTCAGTCAGCGTGTTCCACGCACCGCATTCGGTGCACTGGCCGGCCCACTTGGGAAAGGTCGCGCCGCACTCCGTGCAGCCGTACATGCGCTTGGCCTTTGCCATTTGAGAACCTCCAACCGAAAAACCGCGATGATAGCTCAGCGCGGCGCCGGGGTCCGGATTTCACCACTGGCCAATCGTGATGCGCTGTTGCCGATCGGGTCTTCGGCGTTGAGGTCAGCGCCCTTGGCCTTCAACTCATCCAGCAACTCGACACGTTTGAACAGCCCGGCGTACATGGCGGCTGTCTGCCCGGCACCGTTGCGCTGGTCGGGGTTGCAGTCGGTGGCCAGAAGCCGCTGGGCGATTTTAAGCTCGCCTTTGAAGATCGCCCCCATCAGTGCAGTGTTACCGCGCTTGTCCTGTACGCAGGCGTCTGCACCGGCGTTGAGCAGGCGCTCCACGAACGCGCCCTGGCCGTGGTAGGCCGCCAAAATTAGCGCGGTGTAGCCCTTGTCGTCCTGGGTGTTGAGGCTGTAGCCGGAGTCGATAAAGGTGTTGAGCATGTCGAGGTCGCCACGGCGGGCGGCATCGAAATAGTAGTCCTGCAACTGGGCCTTGAGCGCCACAGGCTCGGGCGGCTCGGCACGGACAACAAAGGCCAGCATGACCATTAACAGACCGATAGCAATACGCATGGGTTTTCTCCTGCCAAAGGCCGACGCCCCGCTTGAGGGCGCCGACCGGAACCAACGTTACTCAGTCAGCTTTTCCGCCAGCGCCTTCACGCGCGCCAGATCACCCTTGGCAACCTTGGCCACGCCAGTGCCGTACTCCGGGTCAGCCTTGTAGAGGAACGACAGAATGATGTGCTTGCTCTCGTCGTCGGTGGTGGCCAGGGAGCCGCCGAAGTTGTCGATCAAGTCCTGGCGCTCTTTCTTGCTGTAGGAGCGGTACAAGTCACCGGCTTGCTTGAAGTTCTGCTCGCGCTGGATCTTCGCCTGCTGGGTGCTGCCCGACAGCGCCGATTGGCTGTAGCGTGCGGCCTGCGGTTCTTCCCGTGGCTCCAGGCGGCTCGGCTGGTAGTTCACGCCGCTGCTGGTCTTGCCGACGTTCATCGCGCCGTCCTGGTTGCCGTTGTTGACGGTCACCCGTGGCGCGTTGATCGGCAGTTGCAGGGCATTCGGGCCCAGGCGATACATTTGGGTATCGGCGTAGGAGAACACCGGCCTTGCAACAGGCGATCTTCCGACGGTTCGATACCCGGCACCAGGTTGGCCGGGGCCATGGCCACTTGCTCGGTCTCCTGGAACACATTGGCTGGGTTGCGGTTCAGCACCATCTGCCCGACTTTGCGCTCCGGCACGTTCGGCCAGATCTTGGTGGCGTCCAGCGGGTCGAAGTCGAACTTGGCCAAGTCCTCAGGCTTGAGCACCTGCACGTATAGGTCCCACTTGGGGAAGTCGCCCTTGTTGATATGCGTGACCAGGTCGTGGGTCATGTGGCTGTAATCGCGACCCTGCACCTCGGTGACCTGCTTGGGATCAAGGTTCTTGATGCCTTGCAGGCTCTGCCAGTGGAACTTGACATAGTGCACCTCGCCCTTGGCGTTGATCAGCTTGTAGGCATGCACGCCATTGCCGTCCATTTCCCGGTAGCTCGCCGGGGTGCCGGAGTCGGAGTACAGCTCGGTCAACGTACGGGTGGCTTCGGGTACGTGGGAGAAGAAATCGAAGCGACGAGAGTCGTCATCCAGGTTGGTGCGCGGGTCTGGCTTGAAGGCGTGGACCATGTCCGGGAACTTGATGGCATCGCGGATAAAAAAGGTCGGGAAGTTGTTGCCCACCAGGTCCCAGTTGCCGTCGGCGGTGTAGAACTTGGTGGCGAAACCGCGTGGGTCACGCAAGGTTTCCGGAGAGTGGTTGCCATGCACCACGGCCGAGAAGCGCACGAACACCGGTGTGGTTTCGCCGGCGGCAAACACCTTGGCCTTGGTCAGGTCGCTGAGGTTATCGGTGACGGTGAACGTGCCGTGGGCGCCGGTACCACGGGCGTGTACTACGCGCTCAGGGATGCGTTCACGGTCGAAGCGCTGCAGCTTCTGGATAAGTTGCACGTCTTGCAGCAACACCGGGCCATTGGCGCCGGCGGTTTGCGAGTTCTGGTTATCGCCGACGGCTGCACCGTTATCGCGGGTCAGGTTGGCGGCTTGCACCGACAGGGAAAGCAAGCTGGCGGTTACCAGTATCAGCGCTGATCGCGCTGAAACAGGCCTGCGGCTCATTGAGTTATTCATCGAGGTTTCCTCTGGTTTTTTAGTGCACATTCTGTTGTGCTTGCCAGAGGCTAGTGACCTGGGACGCAGAAGATAAATAGAAAAGTAGTACCAAGCCGATAAAGAAAATAGTGTGGTAACCCACTGAAATCACGAGTATTTCGCGCGCGACTGGTGGCATTTTGCAAACTATTTGCGATTTAATGTGTCGATAAAACCTAACAGTGTTAACAGTTGTGTCGCGCAAGGGCTCTACGACTGACTTACACTGAGTTCCACCCTTCTCATCTGTAACAAGGAATAACCTATGGGCGTGATCAGTGAGTTCAAGGCCTTCGCGGTCAAAGGTAATGTGGTCGATATGGCCGTCGGTATCATCATCGGCGCCGCCTTCGGCAAGATTGTTTCCTCGTTTGTAGGCGACGTAGTGATGCCTCCCATCGGTCTGTTGATCGGTGGCGTAGACTTCGGCGACTTGGCGATAACGCTTAAGGCCGCGCAAGGCGATGTACCTGCGGTGGTGCTGGCGTACGGCAAGTTCATCCAGAGCGTGATCGACTTTGTGATCGTCGCGTTTGCGATCTTCATGGGCGTGAAGGCGATCAACCGCCTGAAGCGTGAAGAGGCCGTGGCGCCAAGCCTGCCGCCGACGCCGACCAAGGAAGAAGTGTTGCTGGGCGAGATCCGCGATCTGCTCAAGGCGCAGAACGACAAGCCTTGAGCGTCGTCTGCCAGTAAACGAGGCGCCCCAAGGGGCGCCTTTTTGTTACCAGTAGTTTTCCACCGCCACTTGGCCGGGGCGTCGGCTCAGGCTCAGTTGCATATCGCGCTGCTTGAGTAACTGCCGCGTGTCATCAACCATTTGCGGGTTGCCGCAGATCAGGACGCGGGAGTGTTCAGGCGTCAGCTCAACACCTGCGGCGCGCTCCAAATCGCCGTTTTCAATCAGCGTGGTAATGCGCCCGTTCAATGCGCCAGGGTGTTGCTCGCGGGTGACAATTGGGAGGTAGACGAGTTTGTGCGCATGTTCAGCCAAGTATTCACGCTCGCCTAAAGATTTGATCAGCGTCTGATACGCCAGCTCCTTGGCCTCGCGGGCGCTATAGACCAGGATGATGCGCTCGAATTTTTCCCAAACCTCGAAGTCCTGCAGGATCGACAGGAACGGCGCCACCCCGGTGCCGGTGCCCAGCATCCACAAATCGCGGCCATCGACAAATCGGTTCAGCGTTAGAAACCCTGTGGCCTGGCGCTCCACCATCAAGGTATCGCCTACCCGCAAACGGCTCAGTTCGCTGGTGAACTCTCCGCCGGGAACGACGATGGAAAAGAAATCGAGGTGCTCATCGAACGGCGACGACACCAATGAATAAGCGCGCCACACCGTGCTGCCATCCGCCTTGGTTACCCCCAGGCGCACAAACTGGCCTGCGGTGAAACGAAAGCCCGCGTCACGGGTAGTGCGCAGGGTAAACAGGCTCGGAGTCAGCGACTGCACGTCTAGCAAGGTCTGGCGGGTAAATTTCTCAGCGCTGGCCGTCATGGGGGCTCCGTTCTACAGGTGCCCTAGTGTCCCTCAAAGTGGCGAGCGCAAACACCGTTGATTTGTACGGCATTTGCGCCTTTCACATCCCCCAATGGCTGCGGTGAGTGAGCCTGCGTAAAGTTGGAGAAACAGTTAGCCGACGACCACGCGACTAATCATTTGGCTATTAACACAGTCTAAATCGCTTATCAGATGATGCAGTGTTGTTAACAGCCATCAATTTGGCAGCACTGCTAACTGGCTAATTCCAATTAGAAAAAATAAACATCCAAACAACCTGCACAAACACTTGCAACATGTACAAGATCGCCCGCCTAACAACACAACAGCTTTCAGCATTTTCCCGATTAAATTATATAGGCAATATCCTACACTCAGTTTCGTGCAACTGTGGGGTGAGGACGTACCCACAGTACGTAAAATCCCATGGAGAGTGACCAATGATTAGCTGGCGCAACACAAGACTCCCCAAACTGGAAGGCGAGAACCAGATAACCAGTGTTTTTGAAATGGCCCTCAATCACACCTTAGAGCTCGGCTTCCAATCCTGTTCATTTACGATGAGTTCTCAAATACCTGAAAACCACACAAAACCTGTTTATAAAAATAATTACCCAAGTGAGTGGAACAATGCCTACAAACAAGGACACTTCTTCGAAATAGACCCTGTTGTCGCCCACTGCAAACGCAGCGTACTGCCAATAGTGTGGGAGAAGAAGGCATTTAGCGCCGCGCCGAACCTGTGGGAATTGGCCCAAGTGCATGGTGTGCACTTGGGCTGGACGCAGTCAGTGCATGATTTCCATGGGGTCTTCAGCATGCTGACCCTGGGTCGTACCAAAGGCGAAGTCAGCCCGGAAGAACTGTACGAAAAAAGCCGGCCAGGTGCTGTGGCTGTGTCATGCCATGCATGCGGTAGTAGCGCAGAAATTTGCCGACGAACCTGGCGTCAAACCGCCCAGCAAACTGACCCCACGAGAAACGGAAATACTCAAATGGTCAGCCATGGGCAAGACCGCTTCTGATATTGCCACCATCCTCTGCCTGTCGGAGCGTACGGTGGGGTTCCATATCAGCAGTTGCTTCAAGAAGCTGGGGGTTAATAACAAGATCGCAGCAGTACTCAGGGCCTCCAAAATGGGCTGCTTTTAATCGAGTGGAAACACCGCATGTAATCCCTCTGGAAAAAAGTAACATTTACGCCCAATTCTGAGTGTTGACGCAGCCCATGGGGCCCACGTCGAAGTTCACTCAGAGGGTTCGCAGGTAACTGTCGAACTCCCATCGATGACCCAGAGCCTCCCCGCCATGCCCCTGCTCGAAAGCCCCTTCGCCCAGCTCGATCTGATCCGCCAGCCAGAGCAACACAATGATCCGCTGCAAGCCTTCGATGCCGCCGACGAGTACCTGCTCAGCTACCTGGCAGAACAGCAACCTGTTGCTGCCACCCGTGTGCTGGTACTCAACGACAGTTTTGGCGCCCTGGCCGCCAGCCTTGATGGCCAGGTGCAGGTGACCTCCAGCGGCGACTCGTTCCTGGCGGCCCAGGGCCTGGAGAAGAACCTGGTGCGCAATGGCAAGGCCTTTGATGCCGTGGCATTCATTCCCGCCAGCCAAGTACCCAACGGGCCGTTCGACCGGGTACTGATCCGTGTGCCCAAGACCCTGGCGTTATTGGAAGAACAGCTGATTCGCCTGCAGGGCCAACTGGCCCCAGGCGCAGAAGTGATCGCCGGGGCGATGGTCAAACACCTGCCACGGGCAGCCGGGGAAATGTTGGAGCGGTATATCGGCCCCATGCATGCGTCGCTGGCAGTGAAGAAGGCGCGGCTGTTGATTGCCACCGTCGCGGATCGCCCAGTCGCAGTGTCGCCCTACCCGACCCGCTACACGCTGGACGCGCCTGCCATCGAGCTGCTCAACCACGCCAACGTGTTCTGCCGTGAAAGCCTGGATATCGGCACTCGCGCGTTCCTGCCACACCTGCCAAAAAACCTGGGCAACGCCCGTGTGGCCGACCTGGGTTGTGGCAACGGCGTATTGGCAATTGCCAGCGCACTGCAAAACCCCGATGCGCAGTACACCCTGCTGGACGAGTCGTACATGGCCGTGCAATCGGCTGCCGAAAACTGGCAAGCCGCCCTCGGCGACCGCGACGTGACCGTGCGCGCCGCCGATGGCCTGGCCGGCCAGGAGCCGGATTCGCTCGACGTAGTCCTGTGCAACCCACCGTTCCACCAGCAGCAGGTCGTCGGCGACTTCCTCGCCTGGCGCATGTTCCAGCAGGCGCGTGAAGCGCTGGTGGTAGGTGGCGCGCTCTACATAGTCGGCAACCGTCACCTGGGCTATCACAGCAAATTGGCGCGACTGTTCCGGGGTGTCGAGCAAGTGGCGGCCACGCCCAAGTTCGTGATCCTCAAGGCGCGCAAATAAAAAACCCTGCCACTCTTGCGAGAGGCAGGGTTGAAAGCCGGGCCGCGAAGCCCGGATCGGGATGTCAGTGGGTGGTCAGGCCCGCCGCATTCATGAACATGCGCATCAGGCTGGCCACGACAAACAGGGCCAACACGCTGCCGGTCCAGATCATCGCCAGCCACCCCAAGCGCCGCCACAACGGCTGTTTCTCGGCCTGTTCAATCTCGTGCAACGAAGGTTTGCCGGACATGGAACGACCCTCCTAGTGATAGCCGTCTTCGTGGGTGACCTTGCCGCGGAACACGTAGTAGCTCCAGAAGGTGTAGCCCAGGATGAACGGGATGATGAATAACGTCCCCACCAGCATGAAGCCCTGGCTCTGCGGTGGTGCCGCCGCGTCCCAGATCGACACGGACGGCGGGATGATGTTTGGCCACAAGCTGATACCCAGGCCGCTGTAGCCGAGGAAGATCAGCACCAGCGTCAGCAGGAACGGCGTGTAGTGCGCATTACGCGCCACCGCACGGATCAGCCCGTACATGGTCACCAATACCAGGATCGGCACCGGCAGGAACCAGAACAGGTTCGGCAGGGTGAACCAGCGCGAAGCGATTTCCGGGTGCGCCAGCGGCGTCCACAGGCTGACGATGCCAATCACCGCCAACACCACAAAGGCCAATGGCCGCGCCAGGTTGTGCATCTGCTCCTGCAACTTGCCTTCGGTCTTCATGATCAGCCAGGTGCAACCGAGCAAGGCGTAGGCTACTACCAGGGCCACACCGCAGAACATCGTGAACGGCGTGAGCCAATCCAGCGAGCCGCCGGCAAACTGGCGATCAACCACCGGAATGCCATCGATAAACGCCCCCAGCGCCACGCCCTGGAAGAAGGTGGCCGCAATGGAACCACCGATAAACGCCTTGTCCCACAGGTGACGCTTGTGGTCCTTGGCCTTGAAGCGGAATTCGAAGGCCACGCCGCGAAAGATCAGCCCGATCAGCATCAAGATCAACGGCAGGTACAACGCCGACAGCACCACGGAATAGGCCAACGGGAACGCACCGAACAACGCCGCGCCACCGAGTACCAGCCAGGTTTCATTGCCGTCCCAGACCGGCGCGACGGTGTTCATCATCACGTCGCGGTCGACTTTGCCGGGGATGAACGGAAAGAGAATGCCGATGCCCAGGTCGAAACCGTCCATGACCACGTACATCATGATGCCGAAGATGATGATCACGGCCCAGATCAGCGGAAGATCAATACCCATCTCAATGCCCCTTGTGCTGGATGTCGACGTGGTCGTCGTCGCTGCCATCATCGGCGGCGGACAACGGACGGGCCGGTGTGCGTTTCTGGCCAGGGCCGCCGTGGGTTGGCTCGGTGCTTTCGTGGGTCACTGGACCTTTGCGCACCAGGCGCATCATGTAGCCCAAACCGGCGCCAAACAGCGCGAAGTACACCACCACGAACAACACAAGGGTGATGGTCATCTGCGCCAGGCTATGCCCCGATGAAGCGTCCGCCGTGCGCATCAAGCCATAGACCACCCACGGCTGGCGGCCGATCTCGGTGGTGAACCAACCAGCAAGAATCGCGATCAGGCCGGATGGCCCCATCCACAGCGCCAGGTACAGGAACGGCTTGGACGTGTACATCTTGTCGCCCCGGCGCAGCCAAAGGCTGAACAGGCCGGTGAAGATCATCAGGAAGCCCAGGCCAACCATGACCCGGAACGACCAGAACACGATGGTGGAATTGGGACGGTCCTCAGGCGGGAACTCCTTGAGCGCCGGCACCTGCTTGTCTAGGGAGTGGGTGAGGATCAGGCTGCCGAGGTACGGGATCTCCACGGCATACTTGGTTTTTCCGCTTTCATGTCCGGCCAGCCGAACAGGATCAACGGAGTCGGTTCGTTGCCGATATTTTCCCAGTGGCCTTCAATCGCGGCTATTTTCGCCGGTTGGTGCTTCAAGGTATTGAGGCCGTGGAAGTCGCCGATCACTGCCTGGATAGGCGCAACAATCAGGGCCATCCACATCGCCATCGAGAGCATGGTGCGGATCGCCGGGTTGTCCTTGCCGCGCAGCAAGTGCCAGGCCGCCGAGGAACCGACAAAGAATGCGGTGGCCACGAATGCTGCCGTGGCCATGTGCGCCAGGCGATACGGGAACGACGGGTTGAAGACCACAGCGAACCAATCGGTGGGAATCACACGGCCGTCGACGATTTCAAAACCTTGCGGCGTTTGCATCCAGCTGTTGGACGAGAGAATCCAGAACGTGGAGATCAACGTACCGACAGCCACCATCACGGTGGAGAAGAAGTGCAGTTGGCGCCCCACTTTGTTCCAACCGAACAGCATGACCCCAAGGAAACCGGCCTCAAGGAAGAACGCCGTGAGTACCTCGTACGTCAGCAGCGGCCCGGTGACGGCGCCCGCGAAGTCCGAGAATCGACTCCAGTTGGTGCCGAACTGGTAGGCCATGACCAGGCCGGAGACCACGCCCATGCCGAAGTTGACGGCAAAGATCTTCGACCAGAAATGGTAGAGGTCACGGTAGGTGTCGTTATGGGTCTTGAGCCACAAGCCTTCCAGCACCGCAAGGTAACTGGCCAGGCCGATGGTGATCGCCGGGAACAGGATGTGGAACGAGATGGTGAATGCAAATTGAATTCGGGCGAGATCTAGCGCCTCCAAACCGAACATAAGTCTTCCTCTGTCAGGTAATACCGGCTGCTGGCGGGAGCCTGCACCCACTGCCCCCACGGATATGGAGTCTGGCGAATTTCAATTCGTTTCTTTTTAACCAACCACGCAGGGATTCTGGCCCTAAGGCCGCCAGAGCAATCCCTGGGGAGGTTTTGATCTGGATCAAGCATTGCTGAAAGAGTAGTCCGGATTTGGCTGTAGGACGGCGTGGTCTTTTGCCGCGTGACAGACTGCCTCAGCTCAGTTGTTGCAACCATCTGTTACAACTTAATGATAATCTCGGCGCTCCCTCCGGCCCTGACCTGAACTCCCGATGCCTAGTGAACCCGCGTTGCTGTTGCGTCACCACCGCCCTTTCATCGCGTTTTGGTTGGCGCGCATCTTCACCGCCAGCGGGTTCCAGATGCTCACCGTGGCCATTGGCTGGAACCTCTACCAACTGACCGGCAACGTGCTGGACCTGGGTCTGGTGGGTTTGGTTGAGTTCGTACCGCGCGTGTTGTTCATGCTGCACACCGGACACGTGGCCGACCGCTATGAGCGGCGCAAAGTGGCCGCCATCTGCCAGACCGTGCAGGCGCTGATTGCGTTGTCCCTGGCCATCGGCGGCCTGACCGGCAACGTGACCCGCGAGATGATCTTTATCCTCGCCTTCCTGCTGGGCGCCGCACGCTCCTTCGAAATGCCCACCACCCAGGCGCTGCTGCCGAGCATCGTGCCCACGGCATTGTTCCCGCGCGCGGTGGCCTCGTCGCAATCGGCCCAGCAGTTGGCCACCATCGTCGCCCCGGCCTTGGGCGGTTTGCTTTATGCCTTCGGCAGCGTGTGGGTATACGGCCCCACCGTGGTGCTGTACCTCATCGCCTGCGTGCTGACCCTTAACCTGCCCGCTCGCCAGACCCCGCTCAACAAGGGCAAGGCCACCCTGGACTCGTTGCTGGCTGGCATCCGCTTTATCCGCAGCCGCCCGGACATTCTTGGCGCGATCTCACTCGACCTGTTCGCCGTGCTGCTCGGCGGCGCCACTGCGTTACTGCCGGTGTTCGCCAAGGACATCCTGCTGACGGGGGCCTGGGGCCTTGGGCTGTTGCGTTCGGCGCCGGCGGTAGGGGCATTGTTGATGTCGCTGTGGTTGGCACGCTTCTCGGTGGATCGCCACGTGGGCCGGGTGATGTTTACCGCCGTCGGCGTGTTCGGCGTGGCCACGATTGCCTTCGGCCTGTCCACCTCGTTCTGGTTTTCCTTGGGCGTGCTGGTGGTGCTGGGCGCAGCGGACATGATCAGCATGGTGATTCGTGCGTCGTTCGTGCAGTTGGAAACGCCGGATGAAATGCGCGGGCGGGTCAGTGCAGTCAACGGGCTGTTTATCGGCGCGTCGAATCAATTGGGTGAATTCGAGTCCGGGATTACCGCCCACTGGTTCGGCACGGTGCCCGCCGTGGTCATGGGCGGGATCGGTACGTTGGTGGTGACCGGCGTGTGGATCAAGCTGTTCCCGACCCTTGCGAATCGGGACCGCATGCATGTGCCAGTGGAAGAGGCCGCGAAGGCCTAGAGCACTTTGTCCAGGGTGATGGGAAATTCCCGCACCCGCTTGCCGGTGGCGTGATAAATCGCATTCGCCACCGCTGCCGCCACCCCGACAATACCGATCTCACCAACGCCCTTGGACCCGAGGGCGTTGACGATCTCGTCGTGTTCTTCGACAAACACCACATCAATCTCGCCGATATCGGCGTTTACCGGGATATGGTATTCGGCCAGGCTGTGGTTCATATAACGGCCCAGTTGATGGTCAATCTGTGTCTCTTCATGCAGTGCCATACCGATACCCCACACCACCCCGCCGAGGATCTGGCTGCGGGCCATTTTGGGATTGACCACCCGCCCCGCCGCAATTGCGCTGACCACACGGCTGACCTTGATTGTGCCCAGGTCCTCATCGACCCGCACCTCGACAAAAACCGCCGAATGGGTGGCGGTGGCATAGCCTTCGCGTTTTTTATCGGGCTCGCTGTCGACCTGAACCTCCAATGCCTCTTCACCACTGTCCTTGACCAACTGCGCCAACGACACACTCACGGCGCCGGCATGCAACTGACCCCCTTCAAAGCGCACGGATTCAGCGTCCTTGAATACCGGGTACGTCTGCCGGGCGATGCTCAGCAGTTTGCCGGTCAACGCTTCGCAAGCTTGCTGCACGGCGGTGCCCACCGACGACACGGTAAACGAGCCGCCTTGCAGGGGGGCCGTTGGCAGCGACGAATCGCCGAGCAGGAACACCACATCGTCCACCGCAACGCCACTGGCCTGCGCCGCAATTTGGGTCATCACCGTATAAGTGCCGGTGCCGATATCGGTAGTGGCACTGCTGACTGTCAGCTTGCCTGCAGCGTCCATTCGCGCCTTAGCACTGGCCTTCATCTGCATCGCCTCCCACACGCCACCGGCCATGCCCCAGCCAATCAACTGGCGACCGTCGCGCATGCTGCGAGGCTCCGGGTTGCGCTGCGACCAGCCAAAGCGCTCGGCGCCGTCACGGTAGCATTCGCGCAACGCCTTGCTGGACCAGGGCTTGTTTTCGTTCTGGTTGCGCTCGGCGTAGTTGATCAGCCGCAGTTTTACGGGGTCCATGCCCAGGGCACAGGCCAGTTCATCCATGGCGCACTCCAGGCCGATCACCCCGAGGGCGGCGCCCGGAGCGCGCATGTCCAACGGCGTGAACACATCCAGCGGCACCAGGTTGTAGGTCAACTGCACGTTGTCGCAGTGGTAGAGCATGCCGCTCCACTCCACCACGTGCTCGCTGAAATCCTCGAAGCGTGACGTTTGGCCAACGGCGGTATGCCCAAGTGCCATTAACTTGCCGTTGGCGGCGGCACCGATCTGCAAGCGCTGCAACGTACGCGGGCGGTAGCCGAAGGTGAACATCTGCTGGCGGGTCAAGGTCACGCGCACCGAGCGTTTGAGCGCCAGGGACGCCATCACTGCCAGCGGCAACTGATACTGCGGGCGCAGGCCGGAACCGAACGCGCCGCCAACAAAGGCGGCAAAGATCCGCACCTGGCTTTTATCCAGCCCGAAGATTTTTTGCACATAAGCCTGGCAGTTCTGGGGCCCCTGGGTTTTGTCATGAATATGCAAGGTGCCATCCGGCTGATACAGCACGGTGCTGGCGTGGGGCTCCATGGGGTTGTGGTGTTCGATCGGGGTGCTGTAGTGCACGTCCAGACGGATAGCGGCCGTACTCCATTCGGCCTGGAAGTTGCCACGTGGTGCGGGCGGCGTCTGGGGCGATGGGTGCGCATGCGCCTGTTGGGCCACCAAGTCGGTGTCGAACGCCTCGATTTCGTACTCGATTTCCACCAGGGACCCGGCATACCTCGCCAACTCCAGGTTGTCAGCGATGACCAAGGCCAAGGGCTGGCCGCTGTACAGCACGCGGTCATTGTAAAGCGGGCGAAACGGCGAACCGTCCGCCGCATCGGCATCGGCGAAGGCCTCGTCGTAGCTGGCGATTGCCGGGCGGTTGAGGTGGTCGAGCACCATGACCACACCGGGCAAAGCCATGGCTTTGGACGCGTCGATGTGTACGACGCGGCCTCTGGCGATACGGCTGGACACCACGCTGCCGTGAAGCAGGCCCTTTTCGGGAAACTCACCGGCATAGCGCGCCTGGCCAGTAACCTTGAGCAGACCGTCAACCCGGTCCAACGGTTTGCCGATAACGGTCATGGTTGAACTCCTGCCACAGCAGCGTCGCTCAAGGCGCGAATGATCCCGCGCCGAGCCAGCTTGATCTTGAAGCCGTTGTGCGCCAGCGGCTCGGCATCTTGCAACAAGGCGTCGGCGGCGGCAGTGAAGGTTTCACGGCTGACGGCTTGGCCGATCAGCGCGGTTTCCACTGCCCGGTCACGCCAGGGTTTGTGGGCAACTCCGCCGAGGGCCAAGCGCGCATCGACGATGGTGTCACCGTCCAATTCGAGGGCGGCGGCGACGGACACCAGGGCAAAGGCATAGGACGCACGGTCACGGATTTTCAGGTAGTGGCTATGGCTCGCCAGGCGATCGGCCGGTAATTCGATGGCGGTGATCAGTTCGTCGTCAGCCAGTTGATTGTCGCGTTGCGGTGCGTCACCGGGTAGGCGATGAAAGTCGGCAAATTCGATGATTCGCGCGCCACCGCGCCCCTCCACATGCACACGTGCCTCCAATGCTGCGAGGGCTACGCACATGTCTGAGGGGTGAGTCGCGACGCATTGATCGCTGGCGCCAAGGATCGCATGGATGCGGTTCAGGCCCGTGCGCGCGGGGCAGCCGCTGCCGGGCTCGCGTTTATTGCAGGGCACGTCGGCGTCATAGAAGTAGTAACAACGGGTGCGCTGCAAAAGGTTGCCGCCGGTACTGGCCATATTGCGCAATTGTGGCGAGGCGCCGGCCAGGATCGCCTGGGAAAGCAAGGGGTAGTGTTGCTCGATCAGCGGATGCCAGGCCACGTCGGCATTGCTCACCAGGGCGCCGATCATCAGGCCACCCTGAGCGGTTTGCTGGATGTCATGCAGCGGCAGGCCAGTGATATCGATGAGGTGTTCGGGCCGACTGATGTTTTCTTTCATCAGGTCCAGCAGGTTGGTGCCGCCAGCAATAAAGCGTGATGCGGCACTGCTTAGGTGTACGGCCTCGTGCACATTGGCCGGTTTGCTGTAATGGAAGGGATTCATCGTTCACCTCCCAGGGCATCTTCAATCGCGTCGCGAATATTGCTGTAGGCGCCGCAGCGGCACAGGTTGCCACTCATCAATTCCTGGATCTGCGCCGAATCGCGGGCGCGACCTTCATTGGCAAAGCCTACGGCCGAACAAATCTGACCGGGGGTGCAGTAACCACACTGGAAAGCATCGTGTGTGATAAATGCCTGCTGCATCGGGTGCAGCACGTCACCGTCGGCCAGTCCCTCGATGGTGGTCAATTCAGCACCGTCGCACATCACTGCCAGGGTTAAACAGGCATTCACCCGCTTGCCATCGCGCAACACGGTACAGGCGCCGCACTGGCCATGGTCGCAGCCCTTTTGCTACCGACCAGGTCGAGTTGCTCGCGCAACAGGTCGAGCAATGTGGTCCAGGGCAACACGTCCAGTTGGCGGTCCTGGCCGTTGAGGCGCAGGCGAATCGGGTGGCTGACGAACGGTTGGACCGCCGCGCCATTGGGAGTTGCGCTCATAAACACCTCACGGGTTGGTGTACGTCCGCGGCGTTCAGGAAAGTCGCCGTCTCAGGGGTACGACTGCCCGGGGTTTTGAGCGTTCAAGGGGATTGATCAGCGGATATTGAGTAGCGTCTTCAAGGTGTTCTGTGGGCCGTTGATCGACGAGTTGGTGTATTCAAACCAGCCTGGGGCTTCGACATTCACCTCAAACACGTAGATATAGCCCATCACCGTGCCCGCCCCATTGCACACCTGGCTGATGTTGCCGACCTGGCACACCGGGGTGCGTTGCCCGTTCAACTCGGCGCCATCGAAACGGCCCATGGGGTTGTTGCCCAGGCCGACTTCCATCACCGAGACCTTGGTAGGCCCGCGATGGGTGCACATTTGCGTGCCCTGCGCCCGCTCGGGAATGGTTTCGGTGCAACCCGCCGATTGGACCTTGAACACGCGTACCTCGCTCAAGGGCGGTGCAGTCGCGCCCCACGCCGGTGCTGCAGCGAGCCACAGGCCGATACAGGGGATCAGAGCTAGACTCCACGCGTTGGCTTTTTTCATGCTGTCGATGACCCCGGTTTGAACGTCGGCGCAGTATGCCTCAAGGCCATGATCCAGAGCGATGATTCACAAGACTGAGCCCGCGCCCCACACGGCCTCGGCTGCTGGTATGATGCGCCGCTTTTTCCGATCCTCTCTGAAACCACAGGCGCTTGGCGCAGTTTGTGCTTTGACTTAGAGGTCAACAAATCACGACGCAAAATAGCGTCACAGGGAGCCGGCATGCTGGAAAAGCTGTTTCAACTCAAAGCCCACAACACCAATGTGCGCACCGAGATTCTCGCGGGGATCACGACATTCCTGGCCATGGCCTACATCCTGTTCGTGAACCCAAGCATCCTGGGCGAAACCGGCATGGACAAGGGCGCGATCTTCGTCGCGACCTGCCTGGCCGCCGCCATCGGTTCCACCGTGATGGGCCTGATCGCCAACTACCCGATCGCCCTCGCGCCGGGCATGGGCCTCAACGCCTTCTTTACCTACACCGTGGTCCTGCACATGGGCCATACCTGGCAAGTTGCGCTGGGTGCGGTGTTCATCTCGGCGGTGCTGTTCTTCCTGCTGTCGATCTTTCGCATTCGCGAGTGGATCATCAACGCCATCCCGCTGCCGCTGCGCTCTGCGATTGCGGCCGGTATCGGTCTGTTCCTCGCGCTGATCGCCCTGCATAACGCCGAGATCGTGGTGGCGAACCCGGCCACGCTGGTTGGCCTGGGTGACCTGACAAAAGCCGCGCCCATCCTGGCCACTTTTGGTTTCGTACTGATCGTCGCGCTGGAAGCCTTGGCCGTGCGTGGCGCGGTGCTGATCGGCATCCTGGCAGTGACCATCGTATCCATCGCCTTGAACGTTACCCCGTTCGGCGGCGTGACCTCGATGCCACCGTCCCTGGCGCCAACCTTCCTGCAACTGGATATCAAAGGTGCGCTGGATATCGGCCTGGTCAGCGTGATCTTCGCCTTCCTGTTCGTCGACCTGTTTGACAACTCCGGCACCCTGATCGGTGTGGCCAAGCGCGCCGGCCTGATGGGCAAGGACGGCCACATGCCAAAGATGGGCCGCGCGCTGATCGCCGACAGTACCGCCGCCATGGCCGGCTCCCTGCTGGGCACCTCGACCACCACCAGCTATATCGAATCTGCTGCGGGCGTGAGCGCCGGCGGCCGTACCGGTTTGACCGCCATCGTAGTGGCAATTCTGTTCCTGCTGGCGTTGTTCTTCTCGCCACTGGCCGCCAGCGTCCCCGCCTTCGCTACCGCACCTGCATTGCTGTTCGTGGCCGTGCTGATGACCCAGGGCCTGGCGGAAATCGATTGGGATGACATCACCGTTGCAGCGCCGGTGGTGATCACCGCCCTGGCGATGCCCTTCACTTACTCCATTGCCAACGGCATCGCCTTCGGTTTCATCGCCTGGACCGCCATCAAGCTGCTTTCGGGCCGCTACCGTGAGCTGAACCCGGCGCTGGTGATTCTGTCGATTCTGTTTGTGATCAAGCTGGGCTGGTTTAACGCATGACTTTTGACGCCGCAAGCTACACCGCTCAACTGCAAGACAAGGTCACGCGCCTGCGTGACCTGCTGGCTCCGTTCGATGCACCAGAGCCGCAGGTATTCGACTCGCCGCTGCAGAACTTCCGCCTGCGGGCGGAGTTCCGGCTGTGGCGCGAAGGCGGTGAGCGCCACTACGCGATGTTCTCCCAGGATGACAAACGCACACCGATCCTGATCGAAGCGTTCCCGATCGCCAGCCTGCGCATCAACCAGTTGATGCCGCAACTCAAGGCCGCCTGGCAAGCCAGCGCCGCCCTGAGCCACAAGCTGTTCCAAGTGGAGTTCCTCACCACGCTGGCCGGCGATGCGATGATCACCCTGTGCTATCACCGGCCGCTGGACGAGCATTGGCACACCGCCGCGAACAAACTGGCTGCGGACTTGAACGTGAGCATCATCGGCCGCTCCAAGGGCAAGCGCGATGTGATCGGCCATGACTATGTGGTGGAAAAACTCGACGTCGGCGGTCGCACCTTCAGCTATCGCCAACCCGAAGGCGCGTTCACCCAGCCCAACGGCACGGTGAACCAGAAGATGCTCAACTGGGCGTACGAAGCCTTGGGTGATCGTCCGGACGACCTGCTGGAGTTGTACTGCGGCAACGGCAACTTCACCCTGCCACTGGCGACCCGTGTGAGCAAAGTGCTGGCCACCGAGATCAGCAAGACCTCGGTCAACGCAGCGTTGAGCAACCTGGATGAAAACGCGGTGGATAACGTCACCCTGGTGCGCCTCTCCGCCGAAGAACTCACCGAAGCGCTGAACGAAGTGCGCCCGTTCCGTCGCCTGCACGGCATCGACCTGAAAAGCTACGAATTCGGCAGCGTCTTCGTCGACCCGCCGCGCGCCGGCATGGACCCGGACACCTGCGAGCTGACCCGCCGTTTCGACAACATCCTGTACATCTCCTGCAACCCGGAGACGTTGGCGGCGAACATCGCGCAACTGCACGACACGCACCGCATTACCCAGTGTGCGATGTTTGACCAGTTTCCGTGGACGCATCATATGGAGTCTGGGGTGCTGCTGACCCGGCGCTGAATCTGCCAGGCAACACCAATCTACTGTGGGAGCTGGCTTGCCTGCTCCCACACTGGAATTTCATACATCCGTTGGTTCCTCGTTATCCAAGACTTCCTTGCGCGGCCGCCCGCCCTTTTTGCCATTGGCTCGGGCAGCGGCGGCCTTGGCAGCGCTGCTCTTGCGACCGTTGTGCGAGGCCACCAGGCTGGTGGCCAGGTCCATCAGGGGTTTGCTAGTGGCGATCAGGCCCGTGATCGAAACGTCCAGGTCTTGAGCCTCACAACACAGCGCCTTTCCGCCAAAGCCGACTTCCAACTGTTGAAAATCCTGCGGGGTGAACCCTTCGAACTCCGGGAGCCCCGCCACAGGCAACATAACGCGACTGCCGTCGCTGAAGCCGATGGAAATGCAGTTGTCTTCATAACGCACAGAGCTGGCACGGGCATAAAGGTGCCGCGTCTCGCGCCCTCGGGCAATTGCCTTGTCTATGTCGGCTTCAGTGATCGCCTTATTGGGTACAACTTTGGCCTTTACGATTTGCTTCATAAATCAATCTCCACAAAACCCGGCGCCCTGACCAGGTTCAAAATTGTTTTTGCCTTACAGCATCGTGCCGGGCACGTGCGATCACATAAACACCACGCCGAATGATCAACCCAGGCAATACCTCTCGGGCTTCCCAATCCCAGGAATGATTCTCCAGGCAAACCGTTTGCAGTTTTTCCCACCAGATCCTGCGTGCTCGCGCCAAGTAGTGCTGCTGGGCTATCGCCTCGCATATTCCCAACAGCGCCGCAGCGGGTGGCCGTCTCCGTTCTGGGTCTACATCCCACAACTCCACATCTGCATCCAGAAAACTGAAACGAAAACGCGCATCCCACTCCTTTCCACTCACTTGCACATGGGGCGGGCAATGTTCATCCCTGATAAATACCGAAATCACATATCCCTTGTAAGCGCCTACTCGCATCGTAACCCATCCGTTAGGTTATTTTCCGCCAGGTAACAATTTTGCCTTGCCACCCGACAACCGGCTCCCTTTCCCTGGAGCTGTTTCACAGACTAGTCAGCACAAAAAACCCGGCGAATGCCGGGTTGTAACCACTCATGCCGAGGGCTGGAAATACCCCGCCAAGGCTCGCAAGTCCTGCTCGCTCAGCAACCCCGCGTAATACTTCAACTGAATCCTCGCCAGCAGATATGCATGCCGCGCATTCGCCAGGTCGCGGCGGGCGGTGAACAGTTGTTGCTCGGCGTCGAGCACGTCGAGGTTGACCCGCTCGCCCCCCGTGACACTCTTTTTTGGTCGCTGTGACCAGCGCAGTGGCCGAGCTGACAGCCATCTCATAGGCGCGCACTTTCGCCGCGCCGCTGGTGTTGAGGTTGAACTGCTTGCGCAACTCCACCAGCGTGGCCGAGGTGTGTGCGTCCAACTCGTACTGGGCCTGGGACAGCTGGTTCGCCGCCTGGCGCGTGGACGCCGACACCGAGCCGCCAGCGAACAGCGGCAAGCTGACCTGAATGCCAACACTGTTGGTGTCGTACTTTTGGTTGTAGCTGCTTTCCGAATCGGAACTGGTCTGGCGGCTGGTGGCGTACAGACTGACCTTGGGCATATGGCCGGCGCGTTTGCGTTCGACTTCATAAGAAGCCACGTCCAAGGCATGGTGCTGGGATTTGAGCTCGGGGTTGTTGGTCATGGCCAATTCGCGCCAGGTTTCGAAACGATTGGGTTCCAGGGGCGGGATGTTGAACTGGCGGGTCAGGGGCGCCAGCTCTTCGATCTGCAAAGGTTGGCCGACGATGGCTTCCAATTCGCGCAGGGCGCTGTCCTGCGCGTCCAGCGATTCGATTTCTTCAGCCTGGGCCAGGCTCAAGCGCGCTTGGGTTTCCAGCACATCGGTGCGCGTACCTTCACCGCCTTTGAGCAAGCGGTCATTGAGTTGCAGGCGTTCGGCAAACGCGCGTTTCTGCGCACGGCTCAGTTCGATACGCTCCTGAGCCAGCAACGCCTGGCTGTAGGCACTGAGCACCCGCACCGCCAGTTCCTGGCTCTTGCCGCGAAAGCGTTCATCGGCCATCAGCGCCTGGGCAGTGCCCTGGCGAAAGCGTGCGTAGGCTTCGTAATCCAGCAGCGGTTGCTGCAAGGTCAGGCTCGACGCATAGCTGCGGTAATCGCGATCGCTGGTGGTGTTGCCCGCCGTCACCTCGGATTCGTTGCGCGAATTGTTGTAGCTCCAGGACAGGTTCGGCAGCAACCCCGACCGACCGATCACGCGATTTTCTTCGCCCGCCTCACGCTCCTGGATCGCCGCCTGAAAGGTCGGATCGTTGCGCAGGGCCAAGTCGTAGGCATCCAGCAAACCCATGGCGTGCGCCGCCGGTATGCAACTCAGACACAGGGTAAACAGCAACGCCTTCATTCTTCCACCAAGGCCATGTGAGTGCGATCCAGCAGGGGTTTGAACAAGTAGTTGAGCATCGAGCGCTCGCCGGTCTTGACGAAGGTTTCCACCGGCATGCCCGGACGGATCTGCACGCCGTCCAGTTGTTGCATGCCGGCCGCACTGACCTGGGCGCGCACCGTGTAGTAAGGCTCGTCGGTGCGCTCATCCACCTGGCGGTCGGCGGACACCAGCGTTACCTCGCCGGCCACCCGTGGCGTGGTGGCCTGGTTGAACGCCGAGAACATCAGCTCCACCGGCAAGCCGGGGTGCACCTTGTCGACCATCTGCACCGGCACTCGCGCTTCCACCAGCAACGGCTCGCCTTGGGGCACGATGTCCATCAGCGGCTGGCCGGGCTTGATCACCCCGCCTTCGGTGTACACCTCCAGGCCGACGACGACCCCAGACGCGGGCGCACGCACCAGGCTATTGGCCAGTTCAAATTCAGCCGAGGCCAAGCGGTTGCGCAGGTCGTCGCTGCGGGTGCGAGTCTCGGCCAGTTGGCCGCGCAGGTCTTTCTGAAAGTCTTCGCCGAGCTGGCGGATACGCAGGCGCAGTTCCAGCACCTGGCGTTGCAACAGGCCGATGCGGCCGTAGTCCTCGGCAATCGCGCCGTCGATCTGTGAGTACAGCCGCTCGCTGTCGAGCAAGCGATTGCGCGGGATATAACCGTCGCGCGCCAACTCCCGCAAACCCTGCAACTGCTCATTCAACGCCGCTCGTTGCTGGACTTTGCTGGCCTGGGAGTCCCGTGTGCCACGCAACTGCGCTTCAGCACCGGCGATGGTTTCGCGCAGGCCCTGCTGCTCAGTGGCCAACGCCTGGGCGCGACTGCTGAACAGTTGCCGTTGCAGGTTCAACGTTCCCGCCGCCTCTGGATCGTTGAGCAGTTCAGGGCCGAAGGTGATTGCGAGCAAACCTTCACTTTCCGCACTCAGCCGTGCCTCGCTGGCGAGGGACGCGAGGTACTGGCTGCGCAGGGACTGCATCTGCCCACGCAACGGGGTTTCCTTCAAGCGCAGCAACACCTGGCCTGCGCTGACCACATCACCGTCGCGCACCTCGATACGCTCGACGATGCCACCGGCAGGGTGTTGCACCGTTTTGCGATGCCCCGACACCATGACCTTGCCCGACACCGCCACGCCCTTGTCCAGCGGGGCCAGCGCGGCCCAGCCGATAAACCCGACAAAGCCGCCCAGCACCAGCCACCAGCCCAGTCGCGAATATTTTTTGTCGTCCAGCGCCAGCACGTTATGGGGTGTGTCGCTCACCAACATCGGTTTGCTCATGCTCATGCCTGTTTTCCTTCACCGACGCGGTAGCTCATGTTCATGCTTGTCACCGGTTTGGCGGCGACGGGTTTCTGCCGCGCCTCCAACACCCGCGCCGTTGGCCCGAAGGCCTGCAACTGGCCGTCCTTGAGGATCAGCAGTTGATCCGTCAGGCTCAGTACGTTGGGTTTGTGGGTAATCAGGATCACGGTACGACGCAGCTGCTTGAGCTGGGCGATGGCTTGAAGCAACGCCTGCTCCCCCACTTCGTCGAGGTTGGCGTTCGGCTCATCCAGCACAATCAATGCGGGTAAACCATATAGCGCCCGGGCCAGCGCCACGCGTTGCTTCTGGCCGCCAGACAAGCCGGCACCGCCCTCCCCCAACAGCGTGTCGTAGCCCTGAGGCAACTGCAGGATCAGTTCATGCACGCCGGCCATTTGCGCGGCGGCCAGGATTTTGTCGGCATCGGCCTCGGCAAATCGTGCGATGTTGTCGGCGATGCTGCCGGCGAACAGTTGGATGTCTTGGGGCAAGTAGCCGATGTGCGGGCCGAGTTGCTGCTTGTCCCACTGGGCCAGGTCGGCGCCGTCCAGCCGCACCTTGCCGGACAGTGGTGCCCAGGCGCCCACGACGATTCGGGCCAAGGTGGATTTGCCACAGCCCGATGGCCCGATCACGCCCAGCACGTCACCCGCCGGTAGCGTGAAACCCAAATTCGCCAGCGCCGGTCGGCGGCTACCGGGGGCGCAGGCGCTGATGTGCTCAACCGTCAATTGGCCCTTGGGCACCGGCAAACTCATGCGCACGGGCCGTGCGGGGTTGGCTTCCAACAGTTGCGACAACCGTTCGAACGCCAGGCGCGCCGACCCCCATTGCTTCCAAACGCCGATCAGTTGGTCGATAGGGCTCAGCACCCGGCCCATCAGGATGGAGCCGGCAATCATCATCCCCGGCGTGATGTCCCCCTGCACCGCCAACAAGGCGCCCAAGCCCAACACCAGCGACTGCAACGCCAGGCGCACGCCCTTGGACCACGCGGTGATGGTGGCCGTCTTTTCGCTGGCCAGGTTTTGCTGGGCCAGGAACGCCTGGTGCTGGCGGAACCAACGCGCGCGCAACGTGGCGAGCATGCCCATGGCTTCGATGGTGTCGGCATTGCGCAGGTTGGTGGTGGCCTGCTGGCTGGCGCTGATCGACAGCTGACTGGCCAGGGCCATGGGCGCCTGGCTCACGTGATGGTTGATCCAGGCCAACGCGATAAGCATCACCGCGCCGCCCAACGCCAACAGGCCAAGCCACGGGTGGAACATAAAGATCACCAGCAGGTACACCGGAAACCACGGCGCATCGAAAAACGCGAACAGCGCCTGGCCGGTAGCGAATTGGCGCAACGTAGTCAGGTCGTGCAGCGCCTGGCCCGCCGCCTGGGTGCCACCCTTGAGTTGCGCTTCGAACGCGGCGTCGTACACTCGCTGGTTCAAGCGCATGTCCATCTGCGTGCCGAGGCGGATCACCACCTGGCTGCGCACCCACTCCAACGCGCCCATCAAGCCGAACAGGCCGAGGATCATCAGCGTCAGCATCAACAGGGTCATCTGATTGCCAGAAGCCAGCACCCGGTCATACACCTGCAACATGTAGAGCGCCGGGGCCAGCATCAGCAGGTTGATCACCGCCGAGAACAGGCCGATGTTGAAGAAGCCACTTTTATAGGCCGTGAGGGCGGCCAGGGTTTCGTTGCCGGCGTGGCGCATCTGGGGATTCTCGAAGGTTTAGCGGGCAGCGTCGCCGCGTTGACAGGCGATACGACGCTGCGCAGAATTTGGTACCCCGTCGCCTGAAGAGTTAGAAGGCTTGGGCGACGGCGGTGTCATGCAGCGAATGGGAGAGCGATCTTCCATTCGCTTTTTTCATGCCGTCAGGCAGCCAGGGCGAAGTCCTGAGGCACGTCTTGCACGCCCACCAAGGCCATATCGGAGGCGGCGAACGAAGCCGAGTCCACATGAGCCACACCGGCAGCGGCCAGTTGATCGAACGTCGAGTTGACCGACAGGCTAGGGTCGATGTCCTTGAGCAGGGAATCGATAGCCGAGGTCAGTGCCGAGCTGTCGCCGCTCATCAGACCGTAAATGATCTGGTGCACCTGGCCATCGCGGCCTTCGGACTGCAGGCTCGACAGGCCGAGGTTGGTAAAGCTGACTTCCTGCTCGGTGAGGGTGTAGCCACCGCTGCTCGCGCCGCCGGACAAAATTGTGCCCAGGTTCAGGGAGTCGATCGAACCCCACAAGGTGTGCGACGGTGGGTTGAACAAGGTGTAATGCAGGTCACCGTTAGCGACCACTGCCGCATTGCTGACGGTGCTCGACACGCCGTATTGGGTGCCATCAAACGGGCCAGGATTGAAACCACCGGTGTTCGAACCTTCTTTGACCGAACCTTCACGGTGGTTCAGGTCACCAAAGTAAGCCGACCAGTCGCTCAGGTATTCGGCAACGGTGTTCGCGGCGTAGGTCGTGCTGTATGAAATAGAAATGCTCATGCAAAACTCCAAGTCATGGGGTGGTATCTCCGCAGCAAGCCAGTGCCTGCTGTGGTTTTGCCCGTCACTGGGCAAAATCGGTCAGAACTGATATTCAACGGTGCCCTGCACGGTGCGGCCACGGCCCAGGGTGAAGGCCAGCACGTCGCCCAGCGGTACCAGGTACGCGCGGTCGGTGACGTTTTCCATCGCCAGGCGCAACGTCAATTGGTCGGTAGCGCGGTAGCTGCTATAGAGGTCGTAGACGGTGTACGGCTTCCAGTCGGCCGGGTAGACGCCGGTTTGCGAGGTGGTCACCCCGACGCCGCCTTTTACGTAGTAACCGCCGCTGTAGCGGGCGCGAACGCCCAGGTCCAACTTGCGTTCGAAGAAGCGCGCACCAGCGTCGCGGTGCCACGGTCCATCGGCATGTGTTCCGAGGAGCCCAGGATCGCACTGCAGCTTTGTCCCGCATTGGCCACATCGTCCGGCACCATCGCGTCTACCGGCGCACGGCTACCCGGCCTTTTCTGAATTTTGGTCACCCCGCCCAGCCACGCGGTCTTGCTGCAGAACTTATTACTGCCAAGCATGCGCGTGTAGTTGAACTGGCCGTAGGCAAACCCGGCGTCGTAATCGAGCTGGTATTCGAGGCCACGAAAACGGGTGGTTTCCAGGTTGTTCACATACGCCGCGTTGCCGATATTGGCGATGCCATAACCAGGTGGCTGCACCCCCAGGGCCATATAGGAGAAGTCATCCACCCGGGTGTTGAAGTAGGACACCTTCATGCCCACCCGGTCTTCGGAGAACAGCAAGTCTTCCTTCAGCACGTTGAAGCCGACCTCCCAGGCCGTGGACGTCTCAGGCTTCAAATAGGGGTTGGGGAACAGTGACTCCGAGCCCCCGCCATGGGGCCGGCCGCTGACCAACGACTCGGTGACTGCCGGCGGGCGCCAGCCCTTGCCGTAGGTGGCAAAGAGTTGCAGCCAATCCACGCCGGGCTTGATCGACAAGCCGAAGGTGGGCGAGAAATGCCCTCCTCCCGATCCACGTCATAGGTCATGGGTAAGCCGACCTGCCGCGTGGTACCGATGATGAATGTACGGGTGTTCAAACCGGTTTCGCCGCGTAGCCGATAGCGGTCGTAGCGCAAGCCGGCATTGAGGTTCAGCCAGTTGTCGTAGTCGTAATCCAAACGTGCGAACAGGCTGCCGAGCGCCCGGTCGCCCTCGGGGGTTATGCTTTCCGCTGCCGAGGCCTCCACCGCAGAGTCGGCGGCCACCGCCTGGTTGGAGTCCGGGCGGACCTTGTCGTAGAAAAATTCCAGCCCGTAGTTGGCCTTGATCACGGACAGCTCGCTCAAGCCAAAGGTCGAGGTGTTTTGTGCCTGGAAACCGTAGGTATTGGTTTGATACGTGACCTCGTAGCCCTTGGTGCTGCCACGGGTCAATGTGGTCTGGTCATTGCGGGTATCGACGTAATAAAGCTTGGCCTTGAAGTCGATCAGCGGGTTGTCTGGCGTGTAGCTGTAGTCCAGCGCGAAGTTCTGTGCCGTGACATTGCTGCTACCGAGCTTTTCCCATAACTGGGCTTTTTCGGCGGCCATCATGTTGACGTCGTCGTAGCCAACTTCAGTGGTCAGGTAGCTCAGTTGCAGACGCTGGTCGACAGGCAGGTTGATGCCGAGCTTGAGCAAGCGCGAGCGCATCACCGAGCCGGTGTATTCGACGGTAGAGTTCTTGATCCGATCCTGGCTGGCCGGCAGGAAAGAACTGCCGGTACGCAGATCGCCGATGCTGCCCTTGGTGCCGGGGTTGTAATCGCCGAGGTGCCGCTCACTGGCCGCTACCAGCATGTCCCACACATCGGTGCCCACGGCAAACGCCGAACTGCCGATAAAGTGCGTGCCGTTGCTGCGCCCGCCCAGCCCGGTGGTCACGCGGATACGCCCGCCGATTTCCTTGCCGCCCTTGAGCAGGTCGGCAGCCTCGATGGTGCGAAAGTTGGCCACGCCGCCGATCACACCCGCACCGCCCATGGTGGACGTCGCGCCCTTTTCGATGACGACTTCGGACAGCAACTCCGAGTCAACGTAGAGCGTGCCGTTGCGTTGCTGGTGACCGCTCTGTTGATAGTTCTGGCGCATGCCGTCGACCGACATGTTGACCCGGCCATAATCCTGGATACCACGAATATTCACCGACAGGCCGGGGTCCTGCTGGCTGACGGCCGAGTAGACGCCCGGTGCTTCTTCAAGCATCTCGGCGGCATGGCGCGGCGGGTTGCGGTCGAGTTGCTCACGCCCGACCACGCTGACCGAGTGCGGCGATGAATACACCCAGTCGTTGGGGTGCAGGCCGGTAATCGTGGTGGTCGCCAAGGCCAAGGCGGCATTGCCCTGCTCGACACGGGTGAGGGTGACTTGGCGCTCGCCGGTGAAGCGATATTCCACCGGCGCATTACCCAGCAAGCGCGCCAACCCTTCCTGCACGCCGTACTGCCCCTTCACCGCCGTGCTCTGCAAACCTTCCAGACGCTGGCTGTCGAACAGCACTTGCAAGCCTGCCTGGTCGGCAAAAGTCAGCACGGCACTGCCCAGGGATTGCGCAGGGATATCGATCATCAGCACAGCAGGTTGGGCGGCCTTTACTTGCGGCTGTGCGGCATACGCGGGCGCCACAGCGGCGAACAGCCCCAAGTGGATGGCCAGGGCCAACCGGCTACCGGTGATACGCCCCTTGGTGAGTGCTGACATTTCTGGTTTCCCTGCGCTAAGCGTTTTTTGTTTATGCGAATGCTTCTCACCTAGCAAGACGTACGACGCGCAGGAAGTCAGTAAGGTTTTTTGAAAGTTTTTTGTGGCGGGGGTTTTGAACAAGTGGGAGAAGGCCTCCCACCGGGCTTATCAATAGATCAGGCTGAGGCCTGCCAGGTCCAAGCGTTGCACTTGAAGTTCCTGGGTCAAGGTAGCCAGCGCCGTGTCGAGCATGTCGAGGCGGAACACACCGCTGACCTCTCGCTCACCCAGGTCCGAGTCTGCCAGCAGCACGCGCCCAGGGCGGTACTGGTTGAGCTGCTCGATGACCTTGGCCAGCGGTTGCCGGTCAAAGATCAGCACGCCACGCCGCCAACTGGTGGCGCGTTCCACATCGAATTGATCAAGGGGCACGATGCCTTCCTGCGCGCTGTAACGTGCCGCCTGGCCCTCCTTGAGCAGCCTGTCCGTCGAGCCCTTCTGGGGTGAGGCCTGCAAAGTGACCGCGACACTGTGTTGCAACACACCCACCCAGGCCTGGCGATCCGCCTCGCGTTCCACCACGAATCGCGTGCCCAGCGCACGGGTCTGCCCGCCAGCGCTTTGCACCACGAATGGCCGGGTTTCCTCGCCCACCATGGGCGCCACATCAAAAATCGCCGAGCCCTGGATCAGGCTGATACGCCGCTGCACACCGTCGTATTCCAGGCGAATAGCACTCGCGGAATCCAACTCCACCGTGCTGCCATCGGCCAGGTGCACGGTACGCACTTCGCCCTTGTCGGTGATGTAGTCAGCCTGCATACGCAGCAGAACATCCGGCCCACGCACCCAGCCCACGCCCGCCATCACCACGACCAACGCCACGGCAGCTGCACGTTGCCACGGCCTTCGACGCTTGGAACGGCGTAGAGGCATCGCTGCCGTGGCCGGACGCTGGCGATGCACCGGCTCGTCTTTATGCACGTCGCCCAAGGCCGCCCAGGTCTGCTCGGCAAACCGCAATGCCGCTTCGTGGCGGCTGTCGCAGGCGATCCAATGCCGCAGCTCGGCCTGCTCCTGTTCGGTCAGGGCACCGGCGTGCAAGCGCACCGCCCATTCGGCGGCCGCCTCGGTAATGCTGTGCTGTTGCGGACCCTGGCTATTCACGTGTGAATCTCGAATTTTTCGTTATATAACGCTGTGACGTCTGACCTGGCGTTTTTCGGTAATTCATTCGTCGGATGGTGCCACCTCGCCTTCCTGCAGGCGCTGCATTACGTAGGCCAGGGCCTTGGCCAGATGCTTTTGCACGGAGCTGTCGGAAATGTCCAGGTGCCGGGCGACCTGGGCGTGGGTCATGCCTTCGATGCGGTTCAGACGGAAGATCTGCTGGGTGCGTTCCGGCAACTCCGCCAGTGCCTGCTTCAATGCCTGTCGCTGTTGCTGCGCCATTGCCTGAGCCTCCAACCCGGCCACTTCATCTTCAATCTCGGCCAGTGCCTCGTGGGGCACGGAGTCTGTCTTGCGCCGCGCTTCCTGGCGAATGTGGTCGATCAGCAGATTGCTCGCCGTTCGATAGAGATAGCCCTGGGAGTTGTCGATGCGCTCGCCGGCCGGTTTTTTCGGCCAGGCGCAGGAAGCTCTCCTGCACCAGGTCTGCGGCCAACTGCGGGTCCCGTACCTTGCGCGCCAGATACCCGCGCAGGGTATCGGCATGCTTGAGAAACAGGCCTCTGAGATCCACGTCCGACAAACCGACTCCCTGGAATGTAAAGGAAACAGGCGGGCATCTTAAGCGTTGTCGAGAATGATTTTCAATTGATATCTAATCTGATTCCACGTACGAAAGGTCCGATTAACAGTTCGGTAATCGAACACATCCGCTGCCATCAATTGACCAAATTAACTAACCAGTACATTTTATCTCCACAACCTACAAGAACAATGGAGACCCCTTTATGCTGCCTATCGTGCTGGTGCTCAACGGCCCCAACCTCAACCTGCTCGGCACCCGCGAGCCCGCCACCTACGGCCACGAAACCCTGGCCGACGTCGCCGCCCTGTGTGGCCGCAGCGCCGAACAACTCGGCCTGAAAATCGAATTCCGCCAGACCAACCACGAAGGCGAGCTGCTGGACTGGATTCACGGCGCCCGCACCCGCTGTGCCGGTATCGTGATCAACCCGGCAGCCTGGACCCACACCTCGGTGGCCATCCGCGACGCACTGGTAGCCAGCGAAGTGCCGGTGATCGAAGTGCATTTGTCCAACGTGCATGCCCGTGAGGCGTTCCGGCATCACTCGTTCGTGTCGCCCATCGCCAAGGCCGTGCTGGCCGGTTTTGGCAGCCATGGTTACCACCTGGCGCTGGAGCATTTCAGCCAGCTGTTGAAAGGGTCAACCCGATGAAGCCGCACATCCTCGCCGGCCTGATCGGCGCCGGCATCCAGGCTTCCCGCACCCCGGCCCTGCATGAACAGGAAGGAGACGCTCAAGGCCTGCGTTACCTGTACCGCCTGATCGACCTTGAGCCGCTGCAACTGGACATCAACGCCCTGCCCGACCTGCTGGACGCCGCCGAGCTGATGCACTTCACCGGGCTGAACATTACCTACCCGTGCAAGCAGGCGGTTCTGGCGTTGCTTGACGATTTGTCCGACGAGGCCCGAGGCATTGGCGCGGTCAATACCGTGGTGTTCAAGGACGGCAAACGCATCGGCCACAACACCGACTGCCTGGGCTTCGCCGAAGGTTTTCGGCGCAACCTGAATGACGTGGCGCGCCAACGCGTGGTGCAAATGGGCGCGGGTGGCGCAGGCGCAGCCGTGGCCCATGCGCTGTTGGCAGAAGGTGTGGAGCAGTTGAGTATTTTTGACGTGGACACCACCCGCGCCCACGACTTGGTAGACAACCTCGCCCAACGTTTTGGCCCCGGGCGCGCCCAGGTCGGCAAGCACCTGGAAAATGCGATGGCCGAGGCGGATGGGTTGGTAAACACCACGCCGATGGGCATGGCCAAATTGCCGGGCACACCGGTTTCGGCAGCCCTGTTGCGGACTGAGCTATGGGTGGCCGAAATTGTGTATTTCCCGCTGGAAACCGAACTGCTGCGCGACGCCCGTGCCTTGGGTTGCCGTACGCTGGATGGCGGCAATATGGCGGTGTTCCAGGCGGTGAAAGCGTTTGAGTTGTTCAGTGGCGAAGCGCCGGATGCGCAGCGGATGTTGGCGCATTTCCAGAGCATGAATGGCTAGGCATGTGAAGCCAATCAAAAATGTGGGAGCTGGCTTGCCTGCGATTGCGGTGGCTCAGTCAGCAATGATGTGACTGACAGATCGCTATCGCAGGCAAGCCAGCTCCCACATTGAATGCATTTCAAGCCGAGATCTTCACGCCTGCAAGTACCGCATCACCGACTCACAAATCATCTCCCGATGCCGCTGCTTGATCGCTTCATCCGACAGCTCGATCTGAAAAATCTCACTGAACGTATGCCGGTTGGACACCCGGTAGAAGCTGAATGAGTTGATCAGCAAATGCACATCCAGCGGCTCCAGCCCCTCGCGAAACAATCCCATCTCGGCACCACGTCGCAGGGTCGCGCCCAGTGCTTCAAGGATGTTGCTGTTCATTGCCTTGATCGAATCCGAACGCTTCACGTATTCGGCGTTGTGGATATTTTCGATGCTGACGATACGCACGAAGTCCACGTTCTGGTCGTGGTGATCAAAGGTGAACTCCACCAGCCGCCGGATCGCTTCGCGCGGCTCCAGGGCGGTGAGGTTCATGCGGGTTTCGGTGTTGCGGATGTCGCCGTAGAGCTTTTCCAGCACCTCGACGTACAACTGCTCCTTGCTGCCGAAGTAGTAATAGATCATGCGCTTGGAGGTGTGGATGCGCTCGGCGATGGCGTCCACGCGAGCGCCGGACAGGCCCTGCTGGACGAACTCGACGACCGCTTCCTGAAGGATGTTTTCGCGGGTCTTTTCCGGGTTGTTCTTGCGACTCTTGCGCGGTGCTTCGGAAGTCATGTTGCGCTCACGGCCAGTGTTATGCAGGCGGTGATTATGGGCTGCGATGCTTCCCGAAGGAAGCACCTGGCCGGGCCTTATAAACGGGCCTGTCGTACCGCGCCGCTGCGCGATTTGGCCATTGCCGCCAAGCGCACTGCCACGTTGGCCGCACCATAGCCGGCATAACCGTTCTTGCGCTGGATGATCTCAAAGAAAAACCGCCCTTCGAACGGCTCGGTGTACACGTGAAACAACTCACCGCCCTGCGCGTCGCGGTCGTACAGCACGTTGTAGTACGCCAGCTCGCTGAGGAACTCGTCGTCAAAATCAAACCGCGCCGCCAGGTCGTCATAGTAGTTGAGCGGAATATCCAGCAGCGGTACACCCGCCTCTTTGGCCCGGCGTACTTCGGCGAAAATATCCGCACAGTCGAAGGCAATGTGGTGCACACCTGAGCCGCGATAGCTCGACAACGCGTGGGAAATGGCAGTGTTGCGGTTTTCGGAAATATTCAGCGGCAGGCGGATCGAGCTGCAGCGGCTGCGCAATGCGCGGCTTTTCACCAGGCCATACGGGTCGGGCAGCACCACTTCGTCGTCGGCTTCGAAATCCAGCAGGCTCTTGTAGAACAGCACCCAGCTGTCGAGGCTGTCGGCCGGCAACGCCATGGCCATGTGGTCGATGCGCAGCAAGCCACCGCTGGACGTGTTGGCCGGTTGCAGGTTGAAGTCGGTGTCGTACAGGCCGCCTTCATTCTGGTCCACCAGATAGATCAGGCTGCCATCCGGCGCGCGCACGGCGGCCAACTCCAGCTCGTTCGGCCCGACCAGGCCGCGATACGGCTGGCCCTTGTAAGCCACCGCCCGCTCCAGGGCCTTGGCGCTGTCCTTGACCCGCACCGCCGTGGCGCACAACGACGGCCCATGGGCTTCGAAGAAGTTATGGGCAAAGGAATAGGGTTCGCAGTTGAGGATCAGGTTGATATCGCCTTGGCGCAGCAGGCTCACGCTCTTGGAGCGGTGTTGCCCGGCCTTGACGAAGCCCAGGCGCTCCAGCCAATGCGTCAACTTGGCGCCGAGGCTTTCATCCACGGCAAATTCCAGGAACTCGATGCCGTCGTATTCACTCGCGGCTGGGGTATCAAACAGGATCTCCACCGGTTGCGCCGGTGCTTCCTGTTTCAAACGCTCGCGGGTTTTCTCTTCCAGGTACAGCAACGAGCGCAGGCCATCCGCCGCATTCGCACGGGTGGGTGCGGCGCGGAAACCGTCGTTGAAAATTTCCAGGGACAAGGGCCCGGTGTAGCCACTCTTGATGATCGGCGCCAGGAACCCCGCCAAGTCGAATTCGCCTTGGCCGGGGAAGCAGCGGAAATGCCGACTCCATTCCAGCACGTCCATGGCCAGGATCGGCGCGTCGGCCATTTGCACAAAGAAGATCTTATCGCCCGGGATCTCGGCGATGGCGCTTGGGTCGCCCTTGAGGGACAGGGTGTGGAAACTGTCGAGCAGTACACCCAGGGCCGGGTGATCGACCTGACGCACCAGGTTCCACACCTGTTGCCAGGTGTTCACATGTTTGCCCCAGGCCAGCGCCTCATAGCCGATACGCAAACCACGGCGACCGGCGTGTTCGGCCAGCAGGCCGAGATCGTCCAGCAGGATGCGTTCATCACCCACCGAATCCGCCGAGGCGTTGCTGCACACCAGCACCAGGTCGGTGCCCAGTTCCTGCATCAAGTCGAACTTGCGCTCGGCGCGTTCCAAATTGCGCGCCAGGCGGTCGCGGCGGCAGCCTTCGAAGTCGCGAAACGGCTGGAACAAGGTGATGGCAATGCCGAGGTCGGCACACATCTGCCTAACTTCCCGGGGGCTGCCGTCGTAATACAACAAGTCGTTTTCGAAGATTTCCACACCGTCGAACCCGGCGGCGGCAATGGCTTCGAGCTTTTCCGGCAGGGTGCCGCTCAAGGAAACAGTGGCAATGGAACGTTGCATGGACGACTCCCGGCAATTGTTGTTTATGGCAAATTATTCGCCCCCAGCCTACCCGCAGCAATTAAAATGTACGAACCGGTTAGTTTTTGGTGCGATTATCGAACACTAAGCCTCTTTGGCGAATTGACGATTTTTTAACCGCTGCGCACCATCGACCACGCAAAGAAGACCCAAAACACACCATAAAAATTTCAAAAACGGGTACGACCTCATGCCTTCGCAAAACTCCGTCCTGGCCGAGCGCCCGGGCACCCCGCACGCCGGCATCGGCGACAAGATCCGCGGCGCCCTGGCCGTGGGTAAAACTCGCTGGGGCATGCTGGCCCTGGTGTTCTTCGCTACCACCCTGAACTACATCGACCGCGCCGCCCTGGGCGTGATGCAGCCGATCCTCGCCAAGGAAATGAGCTGGACGGCGATGGACTACGCCAACATCAACTTCTGGTTCCAGGTCGGTTATGCCATCGGCTTTGTGCTGCAGGGCCGCTTGATCGACCGGGTGGGCGTGAAGCGCGTGTTCTTCTGCGCCGTGCTGCTGTGGAGCCTGGCCACCGGTGCCCACGGCCTGGCCACGTCGGCGGTAGGTTTTATGGTCTGCCGCTTTATCCTCGGGCTGACCGAAGCCGCCAACTACCCGGCTTGCGTCAAGACCACTCGGCTGTGGTTCCCCGCCGGTGAGCGCGCGGTGGCTACCGGTATCTTCAACGCTGGCACCAACGTCGGCGCGATGATGACGCCAATGCTGCTGCCGTTGATCCTGCATGTGTGGGGCTGGCAGGCGGCGTTCCTGTGCATGGCGGCACTGGGCGTAATCTGGTTGGTGTTCTGGGGGTTGAAGTACTACAACCCGGAAGACCATCCGACGGTTAAACAATCCGAACTGGACTACGTGCAACAGCAAGTCGAACCGGAACAACCCGGCGTACCGTTCAGCCGCATCCTGCGCATGCGCGGCACCTGGGCCTTCGCCATCGCCTACGCCCTGACCGCACCGGTGTTCTGGTTCTACCTGTACTGGCTGCCTCCGTTCCTGAACCAGCAATACAACCTGGGCATCAACGTGACCCAGATGGGTATCCCGCTGATCATCATTTACCTGACCGCAGACTTCGGCAGCGTGGGTGGGGGGATTCTGTCGTCGTTCCTGATCGGCCGTGGGATGAACTCGATCAAGGCGCGGTTGTTGTCGATGCTGCTGTTTGCCTGCTGCATCGTCGGCGTGATCATGGCGGCCGGTTCCAGCCAACTGTGGGTCGCGGTGTTCGCCATCTCCCTGGCCATCGGTGCACACCAGGCCTGGACCGCCAACATCTGGAGCCTGGTGATGGACTACACGCCCAAGCACATGATGAGCACGGTGTTCGGCTTCGGCGGCATGTGCGCGGCCATCGGCGGCATGTTCATGACCCAGATCGTCGGCCACATCCTCACCGTGACCAACAACAACTACACCGTGTTGTTCACGCTGATCCCGGCGATGTACTTCCTGGCGCTGACGTGGATGTACTTCATGGCACCGCGCAAGATTCCTACCGTAGACGTCTAAGCCACAGTCCGAGCTATCGGCGCCGCTGCTGCCAGGCAGCGGCCAACCCGCTCATGCAGATCACCCCGATGCCGACCACCGTGGTCACATCGGGGGTATGACTGAACACCAACCAGCCCAACAACCCCGCAAACACGATCTGGCAATAGCCAAACGGCGCCAACAAGGCCGGCGCCGCAAAGCGGAACGCCTGGGTCAACATCAAGTGCGCGGTCATCCCGCAGGTGCCCAACGCCAGCATCAACGCACCATGCCACAGCGTCGGGATCTGCCAGAAGAACGGCACCAGCGCACTCATCACCAAGGTGTTGCACAGCCCGGCAAAGAAGTTGCTGGTGGTGGGAGTGTCGTATTGGCTGAGGATGCGCGTGAGCAGTTGGTAGAAGCAGAAGAACAGCGCCGAGCACAGCGGCAGCAGTACCGCCGGGGTGAACAGCTCGCCGCCGGGGTGGATGATGATCAGCACGCCGACAAACCCGCAGATCACCGCCAGCCACTGGCCACGGGTGACGTGCTCACCGAGCAGCGGTACCGAAAGCGCCGTCACCAAGATCGGCGCCAGGAAGTTCACCGCCGTGGCTTCCGCCAGCGGGATATAGTGCAGCGCCGCCGTAAAAAACAGGCTCGTGCCCAACAGGCACAAGGCCCGCACCACCTGCATCCCTGGCCGTTTGCTGCGCAGCACGCGCAAGCCCGATTGCGGCAGGAAAATCCCGGCCATCAGCAGGGTGTGCACCAGGTAGCGCGCCCACACCACCATCACGATCGGGTAGAACCCGGCCAGGTATTTGGACAAGGCGTCGTGGCTGGAGAACAGGAACGTCGCCAGTACAATCAGCAAAATGCCTTTGAAGGGATGGTTGACGCCGGAGAGGGGTGTGCTGACAGTCATTGGCTTCTCTTGCATGACGGGCTGAACGCGGGCTGCTCAACCCGGTAATCTAGCAGCCGGGCCTGCGTCTGCCCCAAGAGCATAACCAAACACCGTGCGAACAGCGCACTAAATCACGGGATTCGAGTCCAACGCTGCACGTTGACCGCCGTGTTGCTTACTTTTAACCAAGGCCTTGCCGCTATGAAAAAAACGCTTTTTGTTCTTTCTGCCCTTGCCCTGCTCACTGCCTGCAATAAAGAGCTGAAGGAAACCCCAAAACCTGCGCCAGCATCCGTACAAGCCACCCTGGTGCCAGAATGTTCTTTCTGCCCTTGCCCTGCTCACTGCCTGCAATAAAGAGCTGAAGGAAACCCCAAAACCTGCGCCAGCATCCGTACAAGCCACCCTGGTGCCAGAAACTCCGCCCACCGACAAATGGGTAGGCAAGTGGATTGGCGTCGAAGGCCTCAACCTCACCATCGCCAAGGATGACAGCATTGGCCGCGGGCATTACATCCTCACCATGCAATACGGCCTTGATGCCGATGACTCGGGCACCTTCAAAGGTGAAGCCAACGAAGACGGCATCGCCTTCACGCGCCCAGACGGCCCGCAGCAATTGACCGCCGGCGACGGTGAAGCCACCGGCCTGAAATGGCTGGCGGACAAGAAGGACTGCCTGATCGTGGACACCGGTGAAGGCTACTGCCGCCAATAACGTCCATAATCATCCCACTTGTTTGTAGGACCGTTCACCGAGAGGATTGCCCCATGCTATGGAAAAAAGGCCGACGCAGCGACAACGTAGTGGATGCCCGCGATGACAGTGGCGGCGGTGGTGGTGGCATGCGCTTTGGCGGCGGCAGGGCCTGAGCCTGACGGCGATTGTGCTGATCGTCGGCATCGGCTGGCTGACCGGCCAGGACCCGCTGCAGATTCTCGGCCAGTTGACCGGCCAGATGGACCAGGCTCCCTCGGTGAGCACTCAGCAACGCCAAGCCCCGCCAGCCAATGACGAACAAGCTGATTTTGTACGCGCAGTGCTCGGCGACACCGAAGACACCTGGGCCCAGGTGTTCAAGGAAAACGGCCTGACCTACAAAAACCCGAAACTGATCCTGTTCCGTGGCCGTGTGAATTCCGCCTGCGGTGGCGCCACCTCGGCGAGCGGCCCGTTCTATTGCCCGGCTGACCAGCAGGTGTACCTGGACCTGGATTTCTTCCGCGAAATGTCGCAACGCTTCCAAGCCGCTGGCGACTTCGCCCAGGCCTATGTGATCGCCCACGAAGTCGGGCATCACGTGCAGACGTTGCTGGGCATCTCGGCCAAGATCCAGGCCGCGCGCCAGCAAGGCCGGCAGATGCAAGGCGACGGAGGCCTGCTGGTTCGCCAGGAGCTGCAAGCCGACTGCTTCGCCGGCGTGTGGGCCAATCGCGCGCAGAAGCGCCTGAACTGGCTGGAACCCGGTGATATCGAAGAAGCACTGAACGCGGCCAACGCCATTGGCGATGACCGTTTGCAGCAACAGGGTCAGGGCCGCGTGGTGCCAGACTCGTTTACCCACGGCACCTCGGCGCAGCGCGTGCGCTGGTTCAAGACCGGCTTCGCCCAGGGCCAGATCACTCAATGCGACACCTTTTCCGCCAAGAGTCTCTAAATGAAAAAACGATTGGGATTACTGCTGGGCTTGTTAGTCACGTGTTCAACCTGGGCCGCCGAGCATGGCGTCAAGGAAGTCAGTCCTGATCGTTTCCACCTGGAGGCCGGCGACCTCAGCCTCGGCTTGAGCCAGGACTGGAGCAAACCGCTGCCCACCGTTACCCGCGCATTGATCATCGTGCATGGGCGACTGCGCAACGCACAAACCTACCTGCAAAGTGGCATCGACGCCGCCGAGCATGCCGCAGTTGGCGGGAGCACCCTGGTGATCGCGCCGCAGTTCCTGAATGAATCGGACATCAAGCGCAACCACCTGGACAACCAGGTACTGCGCTGGAATGGCAATGACTGGATGGCCGGCGAGCCTTCCACCGGTCCGGGCCAAATCAGCTCCTACGGCGCCCTCGACCAGATCATCAAGCACCTGGGCAACCGCAAGCTGTTCCCGGCGCTGAAAGAAATCGTGGTCGCCGGGCATTCCGGTGGCGGCCAAGTGGTGCAGCGTTTCGCCCTCACCGGCCACGATCACCCAATGTTGCAAACCGAAGGCATCAGCCTGCGGTACGTGGTGGCCAACCCATCGTCCTACGCCTACTTCACCCCACAACGCCCGGTGAAATTCGACACCGCCAGTTGCCCTGGCTTCAACGACTGGAAATACGGCCTGCAAAACCTGCCGGCCTATGCAAAAGGCCAAAGCGCCGAGCAGCTTGAGCAGGTGTATGTGTCACGCAACATCACCTACCTGCTGGGCCAGCAAGACACCGACCCAAACCACCCAGCCTTGGATAAAAGCTGCGAGGCTGAAACCCAAGGCGCGTATCGACTGATTCGCGGGCACAACTATTTTGACTACCTCAAGCAGCGGCACCCGCAGCTGGGGCATAAGTTGGTGGAAGTACCAGGGGTGGGGCATAACGGGGATGGGATGTTTACGTCGCCGCAGGGGCAGAAAGTGTTGTTTGCCCAGTAGTCACTGGATGAAATAGGTCAAAATGTGGGAGCGGGCTTGCTCGCGAATGCGGTGGATCAGTCAGCCTATTGCAAACTGATACACCGCATTCGCGAGCAAGCCCGCTCCCACATTTGATCCTCGGTGTCAGGACTACAGCATCCGGCGCAAGGCCGAGCAGTCTTCGGCATGCCAATCCGCCAGCTCCGGCCACGGGTTTTCCGGCAAGTTGACCAACACCGTCCGCGTCCCCGCCGCCCGGCCGCAATCCAGGTCAAAGCGATAGTCCCCGACCATCACCATCTCGCCTGGCGCTACCTCCCAGGCCGCCGCCAGTTTCAACAACCCATCCGGATCCGGCTTCGGTTGCGCATCATCACGCCCCAGCACATCCTCGACGGCAAAGCAGTCCGCCAGGCCAATCGCCTCAAGGGTGATGTGCGCCAGCTCCCGCGCATTGCGGGTCAGAATGCCGAGGCGATAGCCCCGCCCAGCCAGCTCACGCACCGCGCCTTCGGCTGCGACCGAACCCAACGCCAGCTCGCGTTCGTGCTCCAGCAACCACGCATGCTTGGCCGCCGCCACATCCGCCGGCAACGCAGCGAGGTAAGTCAGGATGTCGTCCTCTGGCGGAATGTCCAGGGCCTCACGAATCGCCGCAAAATCATGCACGGCCACCGTCAGGGTGCCGTCCATGTCGAACACCCAGTGCTTAACGTCCGACAGGCTCATGCCCAATCCTTGCGATGGCGGATCAAGCCTTCCTGGGTTACCGATGCCACCAACTGCCCGGCGCGGTTGTACACACTGCCACGTGAGAACCCACGGGAGTTACCGGCCCATGGGCTGTCCATGGCGTACAGCAACCAGTCGTCCGCACGCAGGTCAGCGTGGAACCACAGCGCATGGTCGAGGCTGGCGACCTGCATGTCTTTCTGCCACACGGTCTTGCCATGGGGCAGCAGCGAGGTGGTCAGCAGGCCGAAATCCGAGGCGTAGGCCAGCAAGTACTTATGCAGCGCCGGCGTATCGGCCAAGGCGCCGTCGGCACGAAACCACACGTACTTGACCGGGTCTGACGGCTGCGGGTTGAACGGGTCTTTTTCGGTGACCGGGCGCACTTCAATCGGCTTGGGGCACAGCAGCTTGTCGCGCATGTGCTCGGGGATCAGGTGGGCGCGTTGCTGGGTCAACTCCAGTTCCGACGGCAGGTTCTCGGGCCGACCACCACGGGCATGGTGGTCTGGTGGTCAAAGCCTTGCTCGTCGTACTGAAACGACGTGGTGCACGTGAAGATCGGGTGGCCTTTCTGGATCGCCGTGACGCGACGGGTGCTGAAGCTGCCGCCGTCACGCACGCGGTCCACCGAATACACCACCGGCAAGGCCGCATCGCCGGGGCGCAGGAAATAACCATGCAGGGAGTGCACGTGCCGCGCTTCTTCTACGGTCTGGCTGGCGGCCGACAGCGACTGGCCAAGCACCTGGCCGCCGAACAGTTGGCGAAAACCCAGGTCCTGACTGCGGCCGCGAAAGAGGTTTTCCTCGATCGGCTCCAGGGTCAGCAGGTCTACCAGATCTTCCAATACTTGGCTCATAGAGCAACTCCTACAATCTATGGGGCATTCCGGGCTGCTTATCCGTGCAGCGTGTCCAACCATTGGGCGCGGGTGATGCGATACAACACATGATGGCGCAGCGGGTCATCGGCTGCGACCTTGGGGTGTTCAAAATCTGCCTGGGGATCGTAATGCATACCGATGGCCTGCATGACTTTTTGTGATGGCAGATTGGCTTCGGTGGTGAAGGCGACGATCTCGTCCAACTGCAACCGGTCGAAACCACACCGCAGCGCCGTCCAGGCCGCCTCGCTGGCGTAACCCAGGCCCCAATGCTCACGGGCCAGGCGCCAGCCGATTTCCACTGCGGGGGTAAATGCGGCGTCGAAGTTGACATGCTGCAAGCCGGTAAGGCCGATGAATTCGCCGGTGTCTTTACGCTGCAAGGCCCATGGGCCAAAACCGTATTCGGCGAAGTGGCCGCGAATCCGGCCGATCAACGCGGCGCTTTCCAGGTGACTCAGCTTGGCCGGGAAATAGCGCATCACCTGCGGGTCGGCGCACATCCGTGCAAATTCCGCCAGGTCACTGTCGCGCCATTGGCGCAACACCAAGCGTGCACTTTCCAGTTCGAGTATCGGCTCCATGGGTCCCCCCCTTGCCATGTGCGTGAGTGTACAACGCGGGTAAGATGCGTCGCAGGTTCCCGTCAGAAAATCCCATGCCCCTGCCACTGATCTACCACGACGACTACAGCCCCGAGTTCCCGGCGGACCATCGCTTCCCCATGGACAAGTTCCGCCTGTTGCGTGACCACTTGGTGTCCAGTGGACTGACTGAGGACAGCCAACTGCTGCGCCCACAACTCTGCCCACCCGAGATCCTGGCCCTGGCCCATGACCCCGGCTACATCGAGCGCTACATGGGTGGCGAACTGTCCCGCGAAGACCAGCGCCGTCTCGGCCTCCCCTGGAACGAAGCCCTGGCCCGACGCACCGTGCGGGCGGTGGGCGGTTCGATCCTGGCCGCAGAACTTGCCTTGGAACATGGCCTGGCCTGTCATTTGGCGGGGGCACCCATCACGCCCACTACGATTACCCCGCAGGCTTTTGCATCTTCAATGACCTGGCGGTGATCAGCCATTACCTGCTAGCCAGCGGCAGGGTCAACCGTGTGCTGATCTTCGATTGCGACGTGCACCAAGGCGATGGCACCGCGCGCATCCTTCATGACACACCAGACGCCATCACCATGTCGCTGCACTGCGAAAAGAACTTCCCCGCACGCAAGGCCCAGAGCGACTGGGACATCCCGCTGCCCATGGGCATGGGCGACGTCGACTACCTCAAGGTGGTGGACGATGCCCTCAACTACCTGCTGCCGCTGTACCAGCCGGACCTGGTGCTGTACGACGCCGGTGTCGACGTGCACAAGGACGACGCCCTCGGTTACCTCAAGCTGACAGACCAAGGCGTGGCCGCCCGCGATGAAAGCGTGATGCGCCATTGCCTGGGCCGCGACATTCCCGTGATGGGCGTAATCGGCGGCGGCTACAGCAAGGACCGCCCTGCCTTGGCCCGCCGCCACGGCATCCTGCACCACAGCGCACAACGGGTGTGGACGTCATCAGGTTGTCATTGAACTGTGGGCTTTACCCACAATGCCTGTGGAACGGCCTGTGGATAACTTGAGCGTAAGCGTCCAAGAGCCACTGTCTGCATGGGCTGCACAAAGCTGTACGTTTTTTGATCAGGCGTTTGCGCGATCGTCGGGTAGAATGCTCGGCCTGTTTATTCGACCGTAGCCCTCGCCATGCCCCTGACCCCACCTCAACACGTCACCCTCATCGGCGGCGGCCCCGCCGGGCTGATGGCCGCCGAAGTCTTGAGCCAGGCAGGGCTGCGCGTCGACCTGTACGACGGCATGCCATCGGTGGGGCGAAAATTCCTGCTGGCCGGCGTGGGCGGCATGAACATTACCCACTCCGAAGACTACCCGGCGTTCCTGTCGCGCTACGCCGAACGCGCACCGCACATGGCACCGTTGCTGCGTGCGTTTGGCGCCGAAGCCCTGTGTGAATGGATACACGGGTTGGGGATCGAGACCTTTGTCGGCACGTCGGGCCGTGTATTTCCTACCGACATGAAAGCCGCGCCCCTGCTGCGTGCCTGGCTCAAGCGCCTGCGGGAGCAAGGCGTGGTTATCCACACCGACACCGCTGGACCGGTTGGAATGCCGACGGTGATTTACTTATCCACAGCCCCGAAGGCGAAAAAACCGTCCACAGCGATGCGGTGCTGCTGGCGCTCGGCGGGGGGAGTTGGTCGCGTCTGGGTTCCGACGGGGCTTGGCTCAAACTGCTGGAAGACAAGGGCGTGCCCTACGCCCCGCTACAGCCGAGCAACTGTGGTTTCGAGGTGTCGGCCTGGAGCGAATTGATGGTCAGCAAATTCGCCGGCGCACCGCTGAAAAACGTCGCCATCGGACTGGATGACGACAAACCTCGGCTGGGCGAATGTGTGGTCACCGCGACCGGCATCGAGGGCAGCCTGATCTACGCGCTGTCGGCACCGATTCGGGAAGCGATCAACCGCGAGGGGTCGGCCACGGTGCATATCGACCTGTTGCCAAGCAAGCCTGTGGACAAAATTCAAGCTGCGTTGGCCAAGCCGCGTGGTTCGCGGTCAATGAGCAAGCACTTGCACAGCCAGTTGGGGTTGGATGGGGTGAAAGCGGCGCTATTGCGCGAGTTGGCGCCTGTGGAACACTTCAATGATCCGGCGCAATTAGCGGTGGATATCAAGGCGCTGCCACTGACCCTGGTGAAAACGCGGCCAATGGATGAAGCCATCAGCACTGCCGGCGGCGTGCCGTTCGAGGCGCTGGATGAACGCTTGATGCTCAAGCAATTGCCAGGGGTGTTTTGTGCGGGAGAGATGTTGGACTGGGAGGCGCCGACCGGTGGGTATTTGCTGACCGGGTGTTTTGCCAGTGGGCGGGCGGCTGGGCGGGGGATGTTGGAGTGGCTTAAGCGCTGAGATTTTTGGCGCGCTCAGGCCCGCCATCGCAGGCAAGCCAGCTCCCACATTTTGAATGTATTCACAAATCAAAAATGTGGGAGCTGGCTTGCCTGCGATGAGGCCATCAGCCTCACCCAAAAATTACTTCTTCTTACGCGGCCCAGTATTAAACACCGGCACCTTGCGCACCGGCTTGATCGAAGGTTCCGCCGGCGCCACTTCCCCGCTGTCCACCCACTTGCCCAGGTTGCGCTTGCCGCCACCACCGGACGTTTTAGGCTTCTTCGGTTTTTTCGGTTTCTTCACCACTTGCCCACTGGCGTCGGTGTCCGGCACGCGGTGCTCCGGTTCGAAATCCTGCTCCATGTGGCGAGCCAAGGTCTGACGGGTCAGCATTTCGATGGCCGAAAGCATGTTCACTTCATCGGCACACACCAGGGAAATCGCCTCGCCGGTATTGCCCGCACGACCGGTACGGCCGATGCGGTGGATGTAATCCTCGGCAACGATTGGCAGGTCAAAGTTGACCACCAGCGGCAGGTCTTCGATGTCCAGGCCACGGGCCGCCACATCGGTCGCCACCAGGATCTGCACATCGCTGGACTTGAAACGGTCCAGCGCACGTTGGCGCGTGGCCTGCGGTTTGTCGCCATGGATACCGTCGGCATTGATGCCCAGGCCCTGCAACTTGTCCACCAGCGCATCTACGCCGTTACGGGTCTTGGCGAACACCAGCACTTGTTTCCAGCGGCCTTTGCGCATCAGGTGCACAAACAGCTCCGGCTTGCGCTTCTTGTCCACCGGCACGATCCACTGCTTCACCGTGTTGGCAGCCACGTTGCGCGGGCTGACTTCGATACTCAGCGGGTCGTTGAGCATCTGCCCGGCCAACTGGCGGATGTCATCGGAGAAAGTGGCAGAGAACAGCAGGGTCTGACGCTTCTTCGGCAACATGCGGTAGATGTTCGCCAGCTCTTCGGAGAAGCCCAGGTCGAGCATGCGGTCGGCTTCGTCCAGCACCAGGGTTTGCAGCTGGTTGAGTTTCAGCGCGTTCTGGCGAAACAGGTCGATCAGGCGGCCAGGCGTGGCGACCAGAATATCGACGCCCTTGCGCAGCTTCATCATCTGCGGGTTGATGCTCACGCCGCCGTACACCGCATAAGTGGTCAGCGGCAGGTTTTGCGCATACTCGGCAACACTGGCGTGAACCTGCTCGGCCAACTCGCGGGTGGGGCACAGGATCAACGCTCGCGCCGAGTTGGCAGCGACTTTCGGCCCTTCCATGGTCAGCAGTTGCAGCAACGGCACGGCGAAACCGGCGGTCTTGCCGGTACCGGTCTGGGCCGCAGCCATCAGGTCGCGACCGGCCAGCACCGCCGGAATGGCTTGCGCCTGCACCGGCGTCGGGGTCTGGTAGCCAAGCGTCTCAAGGGCGCGCAGCAAGGGTTCGATCAGGCCAAGGGTGGCGAAAGTCATGTGTTTACCGTAGGAAAATTCAGCGCAAGGAACGCAATGGGCCGCAGTTTACCTTATTTCCGGCTTGGGCTTGCGCCACTGGGGCAGGCTGATCAACAGCACCGCGCTGATGATCACCAACATGGCCAAGGCTTCTTCCAGGCCGATGGTCTCGCCCACGAATACGATCCCCAGCAACACCGCCACCGCCGGGTTGACGTAGGCATAACTGGTGGCCGCCGCCGGACGCACGTGCTTGAGCAGGTACATGTAGGCATTGAAGGCGATGATCGAACCAAACACGGCCAGATAAGCCAGGGCCAACCAGCCCTCTACGGGCGGCATGGCGTGCAGGCGCTCACCGGTCAGCGCACTGCCGATCAACAGCGTGACACCCGCCACCAGCATTTCTGCGGCACTGGCCATGGCGCCTTGAGGCAGCGGCAAGCGCCGGCTCCACACCGAACCGAACGCCCACGACGCTGCGGCGAATAACAACAAAGCCGCGCCCATCGGGCTCGATTGCAAGGTGCTGCCCATATTGAGCATGGCGATGCCGATCATGCCCAGAATCACACCCGCCCATTCCAGCTTTGTATTGCGCGCGCCCCAAAAATAGCCACACAACAAGGTAAACAGCGGCACCGTCGCCACCGCCAGCGCGGCCACGCCGGACGACACACCTGTGTGCTCCGCGACGCTGACCGCGCCATTGCCGAAGGTCAGCAGCAAAACGCCGATCTTGGCCGCCGCTTTCCACTGCACCCAGGTCGGCGCTGGCACCCCGCGCCAGCGCAGAAAACCGTACATCACCGCCCCCGCCGCCAAGAAGCGAATCCCGCCCAACATCAGCGGCGGCCAGTACTCCACGCCGATGCGGATCACCAGGTAGGTGGAACCCCAGATCACATACAGCGCAAAAAAGGCGGCGATCAACGGTAAGGGAAAGCGACTGGGGCCAGGCATTGGGCGGCTCTATGGCAGGAGAAAGGACGCTTATTCTAAAAAAGCAGCCCGTTAAACATAAGTTACAAAACCTGTTTAAAGCGCCCATACACTTTTCAAAGCATGGTTATGAAGGCTATAAACCGTGCTTTCGAAAGCCACGCGCAACGGGAGCCTTATCATGGACAAATACGACCGCATGCTCCTCAGCGCCCTGCTCGAAGACGGCCGCGCGTCCTATGCGCAACTAGCGCGCACGGTGAATCTCTCCGCTCCAGCCGTGGCTGAACGCGTGGCCAAGCTTGAGGCCAGCGGGGTGATCACGGGGTATCAAGCCAAGGTGGACCTGTCCAAAGTCGGCTTGCCGATTCAGTGCGTGATTGAGTTGCGACTGACCAATCATGGAAGCCAGAAGGTGTATGACGCCTTGGCAGAAATCCCCGAACTGACGGAGTGCCACCGAGTGACCGGTGACCCGTGCGTGATTATGCAAGCGGCGGTCGGCTCGATGCCGGAGTTGGAGAATTTGATCAACCGGGTAGCGAAGTTTGGGTTCAGCAAGACCTCGATTATTTTGTCGAGTGCGATAGAGCGGCGGGTGCCGTTGGAGCAACTGGAGGTGAAAAATGGTGGGTAAGGTCGTCAGCCTCAGCCATCCGATCAGCCCGCGAATTCCTTTGTGGCCGGGGGACCCGTCGGTGGTGTTCGAAGATTTCGCGTCGTTGAGCAAAGACGGCTACTTCCTACGCCGTTTCAGCATGGGCGAACACAGCGCCACCCACATGAACGCGCCGAACAGCTTTTATGCTGATGGCATAGGCATCGACGGCTATCAACCCCACGACCTGGTGCGGCCTGCGGTGGTCATCGACGTACGGGCCCGATGCACGCCGGATTACGAAATCAGCGTGCAGGACATTCAAGACTGGGAGAACCAACACGGCCGCATCGAACCGGGCTGCGTGGTGTTGATGTACACCGGCTGGCAGCACCTTTGGGATGATCCGGTGGCGTTCTTTGGCCAGGATGCCCAGGGATCGCATTTCCCGGGGATCGGCCAGGCGGCAATTGAGTTTCTACTGTCCCAGCGCCAAATTGCGGGTGTAGGCATTGATACCCACGGGGTTGATCCGGGGCAAAGCAGTACGTTCGCGACCAACCGTGCGGTGTTGGCGGGCAACGGGATTGTGTTGGAGTGTTTGACCCACTTAGACCAGTTGCCGCCTAAAGGCGCGACGTTAGTGATTGGTGTATTGGCGCTTGAAGGTGGGTCGGGATCGCCAGCGTCAGTGATGGCACTCATCTCCTGAGAATGCCAAAGACCTAATGTGGGAGCGGGCTTGCTCGCGAAAGCGGTGTGTCAGTCACTGTATTCGGCGACTGATACACCGCTTTCGCGGATCTTCGGTGTTTTTTGGAGTGTGGCGGGATCAGAACCCGCGATGTTTCTTCAGATGCTCATTGATCTTCGCCGCTGGCACTTTCTGTAGTGTGCACAGCAAATCATGGGACAGCTCACGCAAACCATGAGTACCGCGCAGTTCCTGAGCCAGGTGGGCGGTCAAGTTGGCAGCCATCTCCGCATCCGCCATCGCCCGGTGAGCCTTGCCGGTGTGAGGCAGTTGGGCAAACGAATTCAAGGTGCCGAGCTTGTGGTTCGGTGCCGTCGGCATAAGGCGACGCGCCAGCAATAGCGAGCAAGCGAATTTTTGCAGGCGGGTGCGGCGGATCAGGCCCAGTTCGAAGTCCCAGAACTTCTGGTCGAACGCAGCGTTGTGCGCCAGCAGCGGCGTGGTGCCGACGAACTCATTGACCTCGTTCATCACCCGCTCGGCTGGCGGCGCAGCGCGCAGCATCGCGTTGCTGATGCCGGTAAGTTGCTCGATGAAACCGGGCACGCGTACACCAGCATTCATCAGGCTCTGGTAGCGGTCCACGATCTGGCCACGTTCGAGGATGACCACGGCGATTTCGGTGGCGCGGCAGTGGCTGCTCGGGGTGATGCCGGTGGTTTCAAAGTCGATGACCGCTATACGTTCCAAACCTGTTCCAACTCCGTCTAATCAATTTATTTAAGCAACAACGCGCCTTCAATCGGCACGTAGCGACTGGCCGCACGGATCAACGAGTTCGCCGTCAGCCCCGGCACGCCATAGGCCACAGCTTCCACGCCATGCTTGTGGATAACCCGGTCGAGCAACATGTCGAAGTCACCGTCGCCGGAAGCCAGGACGATTTCGTCGACGTGGTCGGCGGCGTCCATGATGTCGATGGTGATGCCCACGTCCCAGTCGCCCTTGGCCGAGCCGTCGCTGCGCTGGATGTAGGGCTTGAGTTTTACCGTAAAGCCCAGGTTGCGCAGGATCTGCTGGAACTGCTGCTGCTTGCTGTCGCCCCGGTCGATGGCATAGGCGTACGCCTCGACGATCTGCCCGCGCGAGCTGATGTCAGCCCACAGGGCGGCGTAATTGAAGTGGCAGCCATAGGCCTGGCGAACGGTGTAGTAGAGGTTTTGCACATCGGCGAACACTGCAATTTTCTTCACCGCACTTCCTCATGACAGCCAGGCGCCAGGGCCCGGAAAGGGTGCCAGTATGCCAGCCGCGTGAAAGTTTCCGGAAAAAATCAGCCCGGGGCGACGAAGCGCCCTGGGCCTGGGTGTGTCAGACGAAGGAATCGTCGTCGCCGAAGGAAGAGGAGTCGTCGGAATAATCGCTGTCGGCAAAGCTGTCCGAGTTGTTGCTGCCCCAGCTGTCATTACCGGCGAAACGCTGGTCATCGTTGCCCCAGTTGCCGTTGTCACTGGCGGGCGCCGGCTCTTCGCGGATGATTTCTTCCACGACCTGCGGTTGTTGCGAGTTGTGGTTGAACAGGCTGCTGATGCCTTCAGCCAGCATCACGCCACCGGCCACACCGGCGGCGGTTTTCAGCGCACCACCGAGGAAACCGCTGCCAATAGGAGCGGCGGGCGCTTGCTGCGGCTGTTGATAATTTTGCTGGGGCGCGCCGTAGTTTTGCTGCGGCGCAGGCTGGCTAAACGAAGGCCGCGCCGGCTCACGCCAGCCGCCACCGTTGGAAGCCGGAGCACTGGGCGCTGGCTGTGCGTCGCGGGAACCGCCGCCAAAGATACTCGACAGGAAGCCGCCGCTGCTGGGTGCAGGCTGTGCCGCCTGGGAGCGGGCCTGTTGCAGTTGATCCTGCAATTGCTGGATCTGCTGCGCTTGTTGCTTGTTCTGCGCGTCGAGGCTCTTGAGCGCATGTTCCTGCACCAAAATCGACTGGGTCATGTAGTACCCGGCCGCCGGTTGGCGAGTCATGTGCTCCTTGATCCGCGCTTCGGCCAGGGCGTCGCGGGGGCTGAGTCCGTTTCGGCTTGCTGCAACCGTGAAAACAGTCCATCGATCAGGGTTTGCTCTTCGCTGTTCATGGCGACCTCGTTAGATTGCCGGTAGAAATCATGGTCCCGCCTGTGATCAGGCTAAGGTACGAACTAGTTATGGGGCTGTTACCAGTTGTTTCAATGGTCTTTACTCAAGGTTTACGTTTGCTTACGCCCAGCCATGATCGGTTAAAGTGTTGCCCTTGCTTTCAGGCCAGCGATGAACTTGATGAATCCGTTAGACGTGCTCCGCGACTCCTTGCGTTTCACCCAACACAACCTGGGCGCCATCGTCCAGTTGTGCCTGCCGTTGGTGATCCTCGAAGCCCTGCTGCAACAGGTGCTCAACCACGCAATCGGCCCGGATGCCTTCCCCGGCTACAGCGTGGTCGTGGGGTTGCTGGTGTACCCGCTGTACACCGGCGCGCTGATCCTGTTTCTTGACGCCCGCACCCGTGGCGAGTCGCCGCGCACCAAGGACGTGTGGGCCATGGCCCTGACCCTGTGGCCACGCTTCGCCCTGCTGACGGCCATCAGTACCTTGCTGATCCTGCTGGGGCTGTCACTGTATTTCCTGCCCGGCCTGTGGCTGATGGTGGTGCTGGCATTCGCCGAATACCTGCTGGTGCTGCGCGGCATGCCAGCGCTGGAGGCGATGAAGGAAAGCTTCCGCCTGACCCGTGGGCATTTCTGGCGAATCCTGGTGTGCCTGCTGTGCGTGATGACGCCGTTGTGGCTGCTCAAGGGCGCCAGCGTGGCCGCCTACCCAACCCCGGCGCCGCTGCTGGGGCTGTTGATCGACAGCGCTCACAGCTTTCTGCAACTGTTCACCAGCGTGGTGTTGTTCCGTTTATTCATGCTGATCGGTGGCGATGCCGACGCACGGTGATATGCTCCGTGGCATTCCCAAAACGCTATAAGCCGAGCCGATGACCCGTTTATTGCGCATAACCCTGTTGGGCCTGCTGATCATTGCGGGCCTGCTCGCCGCCCTGATCTACAGCCTGACCTGGCGCCCCGAAGCGAAGGAAACCCTGCCGGTGAGCTGCGTCGCCCCCGTGCGCCGACACTGCTGCCGGGGCAGGCGCTCAAGGTCATGACTTGGAACGTGCAATACCTGGCCGGCAAGAACTACGTGTTCTGGTACGACACCGCCGACGGCAGTGGTCCAGATGAACGCCCCACCGTGGAAGACATGGCCGCCAGCCTCGACGAAGTGGCGCGGGTGATTCGCGACGAACAACCCGACCTCCTGCTGCTGCAGGAGATCGATGAAAACGCCAAGCCGTCCCATTACCAGGACCAACTCGCCCTGCTGCAAGAGCGCCTGGTCGATCTCTACCCCTGCAGTGCCCAAGCCTTCGACTGGAAAGCCGACTTCGTCCCCGACTGGCATATCTTCGGCAGTGTAGGCCGCAAGCTGGCGACGCTGAGCCGCTACCAGATCAAACACGCCGAACGCCTGCAATTGCCGGCGGCCCCGGCCAACTTCATCAGCCGTCAGTTCCAACCCAAGCCCGCCCTGTTGTTGACCTACCTGCCGCTGAGCGACGGTGGCCAACTGGCGGTGCTCAACACCCGCCTGGACGGCGACATGCCCGGACGCAACGCCGTACAGGAGCAGGTCCAGGCCACCGTTAAACTGCTGGATAAATTCGAAGGCCGGGGCACGCCTTGGTTGATCGGCGGGGATTTCAACTTGCTGCCCCTGGGACAATTCCTACGCCTGGACGCCGACAAGCGCGGGCAGTATTCACCGGACAGCGAGCTACACCTGCTGTGGGACAAATACCCGATGATCCCGAGCAACAGCCAATCCAGCGGCATCGACCGTGAAAAGTGGCTGACTCACTTTCCCAATGACCCGAGTGTCGATGGGCCGGACCGCACGCTTGATTACCTGTTCTACAGCCCGCGCATCAAGCGGGTGGAAGCCCGAGTGCGCCAGGACGACACGTTGCGTATCTCCAACCATCTGCCGGTGATTGCACGCTTCCTGCTGCCAGCTGCGCAATACTGTGGGAGCTGGCTTGCCTGCGATGCAGACGACGCGGCCTCTCAGGTACACCGCGGCGATGCCATCGCAGGCAAGCCAGCTCCCACAGTTGATCTGCGCAGCGCCTACTTTCGGGGTTTGATCCTGGCAGTGGGCTCGGCCACCAACGGGTCATCCGGCCAGTAGTGCTTGGGGTACCGCCCCTTCAGATCCTTCTTCACGTCGGCGTAGGTACTGCGCCAGAAGTTCGCCAGATCCTGCGTCACCTGCACCGGCCGTCGCGCCGGGGACAGCAGGTGCAGCTTCACCACCTGACGGCCGCCGGCAATGCGCGGGGTGTCTGCCAGCCCGAACAATTCCTGCAGGCGCACCGCCAGAATCGGTGGCTGTTCGCTGTAGTCCAACCGCACCGACGAACCCGACGGCACTTTCACATGTTGCGGCGCCAGTTCGTCGAGGCGCTGGGGCAGCGGCCAGGGCAGCAGGTTGTGCAGGAAGCTTGCGATATCCAGGTTGGCGAAATGGCTCAGCCGCGAGACTTTGCCCAGGTAAGGCATCAGCCAGTGCTCCAGCCCGGCGAGCAAGGCGTTGTCGCTGATATCGGGCCATTCGCTGGTTTTACCGGCATCCAGTTGGCGCAGCAGCATGACGCGGGCCTGCCATTGGCGCAGTTCCGGAGTCCAGGGCAATAACTCCAGCCCCTTGCGGCGTACCAGGTTAACCAACGCCTGGCTGCGAGCGGATTCGTCGAGGCCCGTAAGGGCCTCGCGGCTGAGCACCAGTTCACCGACTTTGCGCTGGCGTTCAGCGCGCAGTACGCCTTCACGTTCATCCCAGTCGAGTTGATCGACAGTGCGCACCTGCTCGGCCAGCACCGAATCGAACAGTGCGGGGTCAAAATCCGCCGCCAAATAGATACGCTCTTCGCGCTGGCCCTGGCGGCTGCCGAGGTCGGCGATCACCAACCACGGCTGTTTCATCAGGCTGTCGGCTTCGGCGAACAGCGCGGCACGGCCGTTGGCCAAGCGGTATTCCGCGCCGCCGGGGCGACGTTGCTTGGCAACGCGGTCCGGGTAGGCCAATGCCAACAAGGCGCCGAGCCAGCGCGGGTGGTCAGGGTCGGCCACCGGTTGCGTGGCCTGGCCTCTCAGGTAGCCGCGATACTGCCGCGCCAGCTGCTTGGCCCGCTGCACGCCGCCTTGGGCGCCGCGTGCACGTTCTTCGCCGGAGAGCAACGCCAGGCGGCTGTGCAAATCCGCGCCGCCCCCGCGCAAGATATCGCGCTCCCCCAGCAGCGCCGCGACATCACACGCGGTTGCCGCCAAACCCAGCTCCTGACCGCGTAACAGCAAATGACCGATACGCGGATGAGCCGGCAGCTCAGCCATTTTTTGGCCGTGAGCGGTGAGTTTGTCGTCGTTCAAGGCGCCCAGTCGCATCAACAAGTCCTGGGCCTGGGCATACGCAGCGGTCGGCGGCACATCCAACCACACCAGTTGATTGGGGTGACGCCCCAGCGAGCCAACTGCAGGGCTAAACCTGCAAGGTCGGCGGCAAGGATTTCCGCGCTGCTGTAGGCCGCCAACCCTTCATGTTGGTCCTCGGACCACAACCGATAACACACCCCAGGCTCCAACCGCCCTGCCCGACCGGCACGCTGGGTGGCGCTGGCGCGAGAGATGCGCTGGGTGTCGAGGCGGGTCATGCCGCTGCCGGGGTCGAAACGCGGCACGCGCGCCAGCCCGGCATCGATCACTACACGCACGCCGTTGATGGTCAGGCTGGTCTCGGCGATGTTGGTGGCCAGCACTACTTTGCGTTTGCCGAGGGGTGCCGGATCGATGGCGGCGCGTTGAGCGTTGAGGTCCAGCTCGCCATGCAGGGGGCACAGCAGCACATCGCTGCGATCACCGAGGGCGTCGGCCAGTTGCTGGTTGACCCGACGAATTTCCGCCTGGCCGGGTAGGAACACCAGCACGCTGCCGGTTTCGTCATGCAGGGCTTCGAGGATGGTCTGTACCAAACGCGGCTCGATAAACTCCCCCGCCTGGTACGGCCGCCCCCAGCGCATCTGCACCGGGAACATACGGCCTTCGCTGCGCAGGATCGGCGCGTTGTCCAGCAAGCCCGCCAGGCGCTCGCCTTCGAGGGTCGCGGACATCAGCAGGATTTTCAGCGGCTGCTCATCGCGGAACAAGTCGCGGCCATTCAGGCTAAGGGCCAGCGCCAGGTCGGCGTCGAGGCTGCGCTGACGCACTTGACCGATTGCACATTCCTGTCAAAATCACCTAAACCATTGAAATGCAAGCCTATATCTGCACCAAGAAAGAGCAAAATCAATTGACAATCATCAGAAAAACCGCCTACCTAGCCAACTACCCGTTCAGAGCTCTGTCTCAAGAGGTCGTCGCCTTGATGGAGCGCGTAGCTCAAGGGTACAAAAGCCCATCGGCGGTGCTGATCAAGCTCTTCGAATGCTACTGCGACCTGCAGGGCGCAAAGGTTTCGTACATCACCTTGTCCAGTCCCTCGTACCACAAGCTGGCCCGAGGCTTCTTGGGGGCTCTGGAGCGCACTGATTTCGTTGACAACGGCGAATTGTCTCGTTCGGTTTTCATTCGTGCCTTCACAGAAACCCACAATCTCATTCGAGCAGAAATACCTGGCATGGAGGAACTGAGGGTTGACCCAGACAGCATGGCGAGCAATGTCTCACTGTGGCAGGCGCAGCGCTCCAAATTGGATGAAGAAAGCCTCAGGTACTGGAATGGGTGGGGAATCACCTCTCAGAAAACGGGCCGGGAATATTTCCTCTACCTGCCGTGCTTGTGGGTAAGCCACGGTAAGGAATTTACAGAGGAATTCTATCGCCACTGGCAGCTTCATTTTAAAAAGTATGCTCAACCTCCATACACGGTGGTGAACAAGATGGCCAAGTTCCTTTCGGAACACGGCGAAGACTGGCCACCTGTAACGTTCCAGCATCCCCGGATGATCAAGGCGTTCTTCTTGGCCTTCATGAAAGATTTCTTCCTGACTGCGTACCAGCAAAAGAACAACATGAACGCACAGATCCAAAGCTGGAACGCATTCACCACCCAATGCGAAGAGGTTTTCATCGATCCAGGTGTGTGGGCAATGCCATTTCAAGGCGGCCTTCCAAGGCCCATTGCAAGGCCTGACTTAGGCGTTGGAACACATAAAAAAATGCGCGAAGATGGTGTCATTGTGCATGAAAAGCTGATTACGCCAGTCCCCCTTCACGTGACCGACGAAGAAGCAATCGAAATCATCTTCCACAACATCGAATCTGATATCTCGGTCGTTAAACTGTGGGCCACTGAACAATGCCGGCAGCTGTGGTCTAAAGTTCAGGCGCGTAAAGCGCTGGCAAAAATTGGCGAGCCCATTCTACAGCGCGGCAGTACAAAGTCTGTAGAACAACTGGGTCTGGAAAACATCTGCGCTACGTTTGAGCAAGATGGTTTTCAGACTGACAAAAACCTATTTGACGACCCGTTTCGGAAGCGGTAACAGGGTCGAGGTAGCAAACCTGCTTGGACTTCCAACTGCCGATAAGCTTTTCCCCTATCAGTGCTTGCTTGTGACTCAGCACCCAGAGATCACTCCAAGCTTCCTACTCAGATTTACGCTCTTTGACGAAAATGGGGACTATATCGGGTTTATTAAAACCGATACCGGTGCCAACCTCATCGGCTACAAAGATCGCAAAGGCAAAAAAAGAAGTGAGCAAGTCATTGAGCTCACCGCTGAGTCCCAGCAATGGATCGAAGAGATTATTGAGATCACTGAGCCGTTGAGAAGGGTTCTACGCAAGGAGGGAAACCCCATTTGGAAAGAGCTATTTATTAGTTGTGGCCTGGGCTTTTCTCCTCCTAGCAGTTCGGCTATTCCGGTCTGGAACCGCTGGAGGTTCGAAAATCACCCCGGTATCTATGACGCCCTGCGACCTCAATTCGCCCCTTACGCACGCCTGTTAAGCTGCGACTTACGGCTGTTCCTTGAAAGACTATCGCTTACGACTATTCGCTCGTCGTGCGGGGTGGAAGTCTATCTGCGTACAAAAAACGTTGTCGAGATGTCAAAAGCACTTGGGCATACGCGCTATGACGCTGAATTGCTGAGACGGTATCTCCCTGATGCGATACTGGCATTCTTCCAGTCTCGATGGATTCGTATATTCCAGCGCAGCTTCATATGCGAGGCGATGAAGGACAGCCCCTACTTGCTTGAAGCAACGGATTTCTCCAGTATGGAGGAGCTCCACACCTTTCTGAAAAACCATGCCCTTAAGGACATTCCAAGTTATCTCGTAAACCCTGAAAAAAACCAAGCCCAAAACAAGTCAAAACAGAAAAAAGCCATATCTACATTTCGATTGATGTAGGGATCATGACCGCTATGCTTTCACTTGAAGCAGCCGTTAGAAACCCTACGAAAGACCAAGAAGTTTGTGGCCTTGCAAGGTATTGGGCGGACGTTTCCAAGGCTGTAAGCGACGAAATCGAACGCGGCAGCGACCATCTGTTAAAAGAGCACCTTAACACTGCCAGGATTCACTGCAATCCTTCTCAAATGGAGAAAGTCATTTATGTCGCTGCCGCCTGAGTTGGATTTCCTTGAGGCTTTTTTCGTTGACCCTGACGAAGCTGCCAGATCGGCTGAGTGGCTACTCAGCGACTTCGACGCCGACGTCTGGAAATATAGTTTTGCCTTTAAGGAGCCGAAGTATATTTATTGGGATGTGGAGCTGAACGATGGGAGCCGCCTAATTGATAAAAAGAATAAGGAGCTGCTGGATGGCTTCAAATACTTCCTCACAGGCTCAACTCAGGCCAATACTGCTCCGGGCCTTAAGCTCCAATGGGCCAGCGGGCTCGCGCGTGCAGTTCACATCGTCGACTTCCTTCTACTGAACGCAGAACAATTCAAACTAGCACAATATGGGCTAGCTGGATTGGGCCGAGATAAGTTGAAAGTGATTTTGTCGGAAATCGGTTCTAGCAAAGACACCGCTGAGTCGATCTATGGCTGGTCAAAGCGCATGTCGCTTTACGGCCTTCAGCTTGCCCTGGAGACTAGCCAAACTGAAATTGCACACGCGATCACCCTATGGCCTGAGCTAGCAATCATCACCCCAGAGCAGATCGATGAGAACACGCTGGACATACCGCTGGAATTAATACCTAAAGTCAGGGCCGCGCTTTATCTAGAGGGCCTGTACCGTGGATCTCGTGACAAAGGAAATGTTCCAAACTCTGTAAGATTGTCGAACGAGATTTACACAAATACCATTAGAGGTAGGTTTGAGCAAAAGCCTATTATTAAGATGCTGGCTGTCCAAACCGGCGATGACTTCGTGCGAGAATATCCTCCGATCCCTGTGGCCACAGGGGCCAGAGACAAAATGGGTGATATCAACTTTAGCGAATATAGAAGGACACTTTATGGCCTCGGAGGTCTTCATGACGTTGGGCTGCCTGCGCCATCAATAGAGGATCTGGTGAGCGCCAAGGATTTTTCTATTGATACGGCAAGCGGTGGTAGATTCCGGTCGCTACCCTCCCAGGTTGTTTTCGGTGCCGTCAGAAACTCCATTGAGTTTTATCTCAAGCACGGATCAAAAATCGTAGACGGGTTTTGCCGTACAGTAATGTACTGCAAGAAGGAAAACATTCCTCTGAGCAAGTTGACAGACCAGCAATTCCAGAAGGTGGTTGGTGAAGACTTGATTTCAGTAGGCGTCGAGAAGCTTGGAATCTCGCGGCGAGCGGTGGAGACGCCCTATGCCAGCGAGCTTAAGGGAACCAAGTCCGAGTATTTTACGAAGCTGCGCTCCAATCACGGTTTGATTGAGATGGTGAAGGTACTCATCGGGTGCACGCAGGTTGTTACTGGTGCATTGATGGGTCGGCGGATCGGTGAACTGATGGATCTGCACGCCGATGATTGCTTGGATGTATCAGAGCAGTGGCTGGTGTTTGTCAACCGGAAAAGCACCTCCAACTTGTTCGGCACTCGGCAAGTGGAAGTGAGGCCAATCGAACCAATCGCCATGAGAATGATTAAAAACCTGGTCAGGATGCAAAAGATCTTGAAACGGGTTGGGTTCATTAGTGAACTCCAGGGCCTTTTCGCAAGCCCTTCCAGTAAGGGCAATGCCGCGTTTTCAAAGGTCTCGGTTTATGGCTTCAACCAGAATCTTGACTTGTTTTGTGATTACTTTGAAACTCAGACGAACGAAGGCGGAAGGCGTTATTACATTCGCCAACATCAGCTTCGCAGGTTCTTTGCCATGCTGTTCTTCTACTCCCGCAGCTTCGGTGGACTTGAAACTCTTCAATGGATGTTAGGACACACCGACGTGAGGCACGTCTGGCATTACCTCACCGAGTCTATGGACGGTGCCACCCTGCGCGGGGCAAAAGCGCAGTTCGTGGCTGAGGCACTCCACAGCGGTGATGTAGACAGCTTTGAAAACCTAGCGGCCCTGTTGAAGGCTCGATACGGTACAGAGGATTTCACCATTGTCGACACCGAGGAGCTCGAAGATTACCTGTCAGATCTGATGGAGGAAGGCGCCGTGGAAATCGAGCCGGAATTCATCGAAGACGATGAAGGCCTGCGATTCAAGGTAGTAGCACACGTCAGGCAGGTGGCAGCATGAAGAAGATTGATGCTCGTGTAGAGCGCAACACATCGGCGCTTTTCACGCTGGTTGAGTGCCTGGAAAGAATCCGTAAGGCTCCCGATAGCTTTAAAGGCAACAAAGAATTGGTGGCAGCCCTTAAAAGTCAGAGTTCAACGGCAGCTCTGTGCTTCAGCTTCACTGTGGGCGAGGAGACGAAGACAACGACCCCTGTCAGCCTGAACACGCTGAAGTCATATGCAGAAAGCAATCTGCCTACGGGGTTCAAGGGGATGAATAAACTTCGTGTCGCAGCCCTTGAAGCGCTAGAGGCCTCAGAGCGACGCGAGGAGCGCTCCAATAAGCGAACCAAGGTGGGTCTGTCGCTGCGAGTCGCAGAACTGGAGCAGAAGCTGGCCATGCACCAGAAAACTAACCTGACACTTCTTCATGCGCTAGGCAATGCTCGTGATCATATTAAGAGTGTCAGGGATGCGCCAAACGCAGGTGTCAGGTCGCTAAGGGCTCAGGAGGCTATCAAAGCGCTGACAGCGATGGTCTCGCTGAACGCCCCACCTTACGACAAGCTTCCAGCCCAAGATGGCCCTTCTGTTGTAAGCCTGGATGAATACAGAAGATGACGGGGAAAAGTCAAAACCAGCTGTTCTCAATCTTGGATGAGATGTTAGTGTATTCCCACATGGCGCTGGGCAGGACTGAGACAAGGACATTCGTCAGTGTCCCGTTCGTGACCTGGCCGAATGGTGCGCCCTGTGTGCCGGTGAATCAGTACATACTGTCGATGATGGAGCGGCCAGGTCGCAACGGTAACCGCAACCTATCTACACGCGGATCTAAAGGCGGAACCTTCGGCGAGTACGCCTCGAAGATAAGCCAACTGGTTCGCTACTGCTATCATGCGAACATCGACTTTATTCAACTGACTGACTCCCAATTTACAGAGTTCATCGATTCCCTTAGAGACGAAAAGTCTCGGATTTACCCAACCGAGAAAAAAAGAACCGAGCCTACAATTCTAGGCATAGGTCGGGTTTGCCTGGCCTTTCTGGAGTTTGTTGGCAGGCTTCACGAGAATCCAAATTTTGTCGCCATTGGCGGGACAATCAGAATCAGCATGCACGCTTTTACGGTCAAATATCGTAATGGGCGAACGATGAAAAAAGAGTTTGTACACCATCACTCGCTAAGCCTTGGCGGACGAATTCGATCAACATACCCGATTTCCGATAACAACATAAAGCGCCTAAAGAACGCGATAGACAGCCATTCTAAGTCGCGATTCATTGATTCCAGAAGAAAGATCATGCTTCTACTGTTGGAGCACACTGGTGCACGCAGGGGGGAAATCTCCCGAATATTGGTTAAAGACATCCTTGATGCGATAGAGATGGACGAGCCAATGCTTAGGCTAGAGACTTGGAAACAGGGCTTGTCTAGCGAGCGGCTCATTCCCGCGCACAAGATGGTTCTCAGTGAAGTAAAGAAGCACATCAACATCATGCGCAGGAAGGCCGTCAAGGGTAAAGAAGACGATGGTTTTCTATTCGTATCACAAAATTCGGGGAAGGGGATATCTCCGGACACAATCACCTCGGAAATTGCTCTCCTGAAAAAGGCGGCAGGCATAAAAGAAAAGATATCTCCACACATGTTCCGGCATGCATTTATCACGAACAAATTCGTCAAATTAATTAAGCAGCACGAATTACAAAACCCTGATCAATTCAGGCAGTCCTTGCTGAGTAGTAAAACCTTCATTATCGAAGTAATGATGTGGACTGGACATAAGTCTTCTGAGGCTGTTGAACGCTATATTCACTTGGCGTTCAAGAAGGTCGCTAACTACGCTGCGACAGTAACGTCAGTCCACCTAGCTTCAGCCATGGAGGTGTTTGACGGTAAGCAGCGGGAGCTGCTGAATCGACTGAAGACCGATCTCAGCGTTGAGGAATATGAAGCCGAGTTGCTGGAGCTGCAACGTCTGAGGGATGAGGACTTTGAGATTGCCGGCAGGCGGGTGAGCGCCAATTGAATGTAACCTTCCGAGCCGGACTTGCGGGCTTGCCCCTCCGGGGGACGGCTCTCGTGAACCAAACCCCGGCTGCGCTTGGTTTTGGCCCTGCGGGCTTCCATCCTCAAGCCCCTGGCCCATCCTGAGCCGGCGCGCTCCGCTTGAGGTCGTGCCTGATATATGAGCAACCCTCCAAGACACTCCCCGCGAAACCAACCTGGCGATGCCCTTCACGCAGCCTATTGCAGACCGAATTTGCCTGACCTATGATCCGGCCAGGCGGTGATGGTCGCCTGGCGCCTGTTTCGCGAAGCAATAGCCCATCGAAGATACACCCACTCGTTTTACATCGGCATGTCCCTAACCAGACGCTGCCCGGTGAACAGGCAATCGGTCACCAGAGCGTCGAATGGTTTTGGAGACATTGCTATGTCCAATTTTTCCCCGCTTAACATTTTCAAATCCCAAGCTAAGCAGCTCGTTCGTGATCAGGACGTGAAGCTTTCTGTCGCTCAAGAGACCCTCGCACGGAAAGCTGGCTTTGCTGATTACCATGAGCTTGCCGTGGTCGCTCAGCGGAACCCCGAGGATCCGCGCCTGATGATGGCCGTCTTTGGGATCAAGGACTTTGACGACGCGATCCACGAGGACGATGTCTTCTCGGATCTGGATCAGGAGTTGGAAGATCAGCTGTCCGGTGCGATTGCGGAGACAAACGCCAGCGGGTTCACGGTGGACGCCTTAACGGTCGATGCTACTCACTACGCTGATTCAACCGGGATACTGAGCTTGGGGGTTTCGCTGACCTATCAGGGCGAGCAAGACCAAGATCGGGTGTATCACGGTGCAGCATTCATCCTTACTGCCACAGTCGAGTTGCTTCGCCGTGATGGTAAGTGGTTGCTTGCAGATGATGGCGTATCCATCTCCAGTATGGAATCGGATGCTGATCGAGATCGCAGGTCTGAGCACGAATATTGGGCTCAGGTGGAAGAAGCTCGAATCAGCAACCGCATGTCCATGGCGCAAGCACTCGCAAGCGAACTGGGGATATCGGTCGAGGATGGCGAGCTGTTGGCGGGCTCAGAGATCACCAACAACGAGTCGGATGATGGTCTCGTGTACAGCTACTGGATCAATTTTGAACCTGAAGCTGAAGGCGAACTGAGGGCAGACTTGCTTGCGCGTTTTGGCTCGCTGGAGTACGAGCTACACGCAAACTTCTTCGATGATGTTGAACACGAGTTCTGATATTGATGAGGTGGTGGCCAGCTTCATGCTGGCCATTCAAGACTCCACGAAGGCAGAAGCGCAGGGTAGCGAAATGACAACAATCTACTTCGACGAATCAGGCAACACAGGGCGCCAGCTGGCCGATCTCGACCAACCACTGTTTATCCTTGGCTCGTGTGACTTCAATGCTGAAGAGTGCGAGCAGCTTCTTCGCCCACTCCGCTCCCAGCAGGCGGCTGAAATCCACTTCAAAAAGCTTCGAAAGTCGGGGCGAGGGCAAGACCGGATCATTGAGCTATTCCAGTCCGACTTGGTAACGCCTGAGCGCTTCAAGGCACAGGTGTTTCACAAGCGGTTCATGCTGCTGACCAAGGTGATTGATGACCTCCTGGAGCCGCTGCTTTACTACCAATTTGACTTTAACCTTTATGAGAACGGCCAGAATATCGCTCTGAGCAACATGCTCTTCGCTTGCCTTCCTTTAGCAGTGGGGGATGGTTGCTTCGATCAGTTCCTCTCCGCCTACTACGACATGTGCTGCGAGAAAAGCGAGGAAGCAATCACTGCGTTCTACGAGCATTTGGAGGTGATGAAAGAAACTGCCGCACGGAGCACGCTGCCGATGGAGTGGGAGCTCGGAGTGCTGTCCATGACCTCGATGATTGTCCGGGATGCCTTCGAAGATTTGCCCAAACATACCTTCAACCCAGCAATACCGGCTTTCTTTTCACTGTGTGTTCAGTGGGGAGGCAGCATGCCAGGTTCGACGCGTTATGCGATGACTCGGAGCCACTGGAACGGCAGGCCGATTTTTTCACCGCAATCGCCGAGCTCGAAGAACAAGGTGAAGAGCAGCAAGTTATCGGTTTCGGGAACGCCCAGATTGAGTTGCCCCTGAAACTGAATACATTGGCCTTCAGCGCCTCACACGACTCTGATGGTATCCAGCTCACCGACGTGCTCACCAGCGCGCTCTCGTACTACTACACCAAGCGGCAGAAGGGTGAAACAGACGATGAGTTCTTCATGAAGCTAGATAGCCTGGGCTTTCTGCATGATTTCGTCAGCGGCTGTGTTTGGCCTACGACAGATGTCACTCCAGAAGCACTCGGAAGGGCTGGTGATGAAGGCGGGCACAACCCAGCGAATGCCTTCGCTGACTTCATTATGGCAAGAGACAGGCAAGAATAGCCCCAGACCACAATGTCGGCACCCAAAGAGATCCGGCCCGAAGGAATGCTCATGACCACCAGCACACTGGCTCAGCAATTGCGCGAGTCTAAGCATGTTGTTGTCTTTACCGGGGCGGGTGCTTCAGCCGAAAGTGGCATCCCGACATTCCGTGATGCACTGACAGGGCTCTGGGAGCGCTTCGATCCGGCTCAGCTCGCCACCAGCGAAGCATTCAGAGCCGATCCAGCGCTGTGTTGGGGGTGGTACGAGTGGCGTCGGCAGAAGGTTGGGCAGGCGAAGCCGAATGGAGCGCATCTCGCTATCGCCGAGCTCGCCAGGCATGTGCACAAGCTGACGGTGGTCACACAAAATGTGGATGACCTGCATGAACGCGCCGGCAGCCAGGATGTAATTCATCTGCATGGCAGCCTGCATTCTCCTAGGTGCATCGATTGCGGGCTGGCATATAGGTTGCCCCTCACGTGTGGCGCACTGCCTGAGGAGGGAAGTCGAATTGAGCCGCCGCGATGCAGCGCGTGTGATGGGTATGTTCGACCAGGAGTCGTTTGGTTTGGTGAGATGCTGCCTGAGGACGCTTGGAGTGCGGGCCTAGCCGCTGCAGAGGAATGCGATGTGTTCCTCTCGATTGGTACGTCCGGGGTTGTGTATCCGGCTGCTGAGCTACCGCTACGTGCTTTGGGCCATGGTGCCACTGTCGCTCATATTAATCCTGTGCGGTTCGATATCAGCAGTCAGGAGCATTTTCTTCAGGGCCCTGCCTCGTTGATGATGCAGACACTGCTTCGTGATGCCTTCGGCTAACTTCTACCTTCTAGTGTGATGGCGGTTCACGGTATATCCGCTTTGGGCTTGCCCCCTCGGGGTACGGCTGTCGTGAACCAAACCCCAGCTGCGCCGGGTTTTGGCCCTACGGGCGTCCATCCTCAAGCCTTTGGCCCGTCATGGGCCGGCGCGCTCCGCTTGCACTTTTGACCACAACGTACATGTTTATCTCAACGACTATCTTCTCGCCAACGCAGATAACGCCTTGCACATGTAGCAAGCCGAGTCAGGGCAAAGCCCCTGAACTGCTCCGTTTGAGAAATCAGAGGCGGCGCAGAGCTTCGTTGGTTTGCTGCATAGCCCTGCTGCTCAAAGAAGCCTGACGCAGTTGTTGTCAGCAAATGAAGTCGAGCGATTCCCTGCTCGGCGGCCTTCGCTTCAATGACCCGAAGCACCGTGACACCGACCCTCTTCGATCTGTGTGTCGAGACTACAACCAGAGAACGCAACAACCCGTCAGTACCATGCGTTTCAAATCCTCCCCATCCAACAGTCTCACCATCCTGTGAGAACTCAAAAAGGTTCGGCCTGGAAGATCAATATCATCTGCTGGAAGGTCAGCGGACTTCAGCGCGTCGCGAAAACGCTGCCGTTGCCCTTCGGCTATTTCCGTTGCCTGTATCACCATCTCCTTACCCATCCCTTCGTCTCCTTCTGTGCCGGTTGGTATGGCCTGTCACGGCTCAAGCCGAAGCAGCAATCATCATATTCGCTTTACCGAATATTCGACAAAGCATATATTCGATTTTTCGTATGCATTAGCTAGCGACGATCCCGGCGCATTTCGCCACACGCTCCACGACATCCACGAGCGCATCAAGCTCTTCGTTTTGGTCAAGACCAAACACCTGGAGGATCTGTGACAGAACCCATGAACCCCACCACCTTGTTCAAGTGCCTGGCGGACGACACCCGAGCAAAAATTTCGCTGCTTGTCGTGAGTGAAGGTGAGCTGTGTGTATGCGAGCTAACGGCAGCACTCGACCTGAGTCAGCCGAAGATTTCTCGTCATTTGGCGCTGCTGCGCTCTGCCGGTTTGCTGTTGGATCGTCGCCAAGGCCAATGGGTGTACTACCGGCTGAATCCTGATTTGCCCACATGGGTGACTGCAGTTTTGAAGGAAGTGGTAGACGCCAATCAGCAATGGCTGGAAACCGAGGCTAAGCGCCTCTGCGGCATGAACGACCGTCCGATTAATCAAGCCGTGTGTAGCTGATTCACGCCCAACCGGATTAATGAAATGCTGATTGCCGTATTGATCTTTATCGCCACCATCGTTCTTGTCATCTGGCAGCCCAAGGGGCTGGGGGTGGGCTGAGTGCGATGTTCGGTGCCATCGTAGCGTTGCTGGCAGGTGTCGTTACCCTTGCCGACATACCAGAGGTTTGGCGCATTGTCTGGAATGCCACTGGGACTTTCATCGCGGTCATCATCATTAGTCTGCTGCTTGATGAAGCAGGTTTTTTCAAGTGGGCTGCGCTGCATGTGGCCCGATGGGGAGGCGGGAGTACCCGCAAGCTGTTCGCATTTATCGTCCTGCTAGGCGCAGCAGTGTCGGCCCTGTTCGCCAATGACGGAGCAGCATTGATCCTCACACCCATTGTGATCGCGATGTTGTTGGCGTTGCGTTTTTCTCCTGCGGCTACTTTGGCATTCGTCATGGCAGCCGGTTTTATCGCCGATACGGCGAGCTTACCGCTGGTGGTTTCCAACCTGGTCAACATCGTTTCTGCCGACTACTTCGATATCGGCTTCAACGAATATGCATCGATCATGGTGCCGGTAAACATCGTCAGCGTGGCGGCGACGTTAGCCATGCTGCTGTGGTTTTTCCGCAAAGAATTACCAAAGACCTATGACCTCAACCAACTGGACAATCCGGACGAAGCAATCCACGACCGGGCCACTTTTGTAGCCGGCTGGTGGGTGTTGGCACTACTCCTGATCGGCTTCTTTGTCATTGAGCCACTGGGGGTGCCAATCAGCGCCATTGCAGCAGTCTGTGCATTCATTCTTTACGTCATCGCGGCTCGTGGTCACGCCATCAACACAAGCAAGGTGCTCAAAGAGGCGCCATGGCAGGTAGTGATCTTTTCTTTGGGGATGTACCTGGTTGTTTATGGCCTGAAGAACGCCGGCCTGACCGACCACATTGCGCAGATCCTGAACGTGTTCGCCGGTTATGGCGTTTGGGGCGCGTCCCTTGGTACAGGGCTGCTAACAGCGTTGCTGTCTTCGATCATGAACAACATGCCCACCGTTCTGGTAGGCGCCTTATCCATTCATGCCGCTGAAGTCAATGGTGTAGTCCAGCAAGCGATGGTTTACGCCAACATCATCGGCTGCGATTTGGGCCCGAAGATCACCCCAATTGGGAGCTTGGCAACTCTGTTGTGGCTGCACGTGCTCGCCCGGAAAAACATAACGATCAGCTGGGGTTACTACTTCAAGACCGGGATCGTGCTGACCGTGCCCATCCTCGTCGCCACATTGTCCGCCCTGGCACTGCGCCTCAGTTTCTGAATCAAGGAATCGTCTGATGAAAGTCTTGTTCATGTGCACTCACAACAGCTACCGCAGCATTCTGTCCGAGGCGCTTTTCAACCACTTGGCGCCCGAGGGTGTAGAAGCCGTCAGCTCAGGAAGCTTTCCCAGTGGCCGGGTGAATCAACGGGCATTGCAAACGCTGGAGGCGGCGGGTATCTCCACGGCGGGCTTGAGCAGCAAGGCTTCGGATGCTTTTGAGGGCTCACCGCCAGACATCGTGATCACTGTCTGTGACCGGGCAGCGGGTGAGGCATGCCCAATCTTCTTTGGGCCAGCTTTGAAGGCGCATTGGGGTCTGGCCGACCCGTCTGACGCTAGCGGTTCGGAAGCCGAGATCACCGCAGCTTTTGAAACCACACTCGCCAAAATTCACGAGCGCGTGAGCGCATTTCTTGCGCTGCCACTGAAGACCATCAGCGCTGAACAGTTGAAGGCTGAACTGAACCGAATCGGTTCGCTTTAAAGATCTACCGAGGCGGCACCCAACCAGGCGCCGCCGTAGGAGTTTATATGCAAGACACATTGCCGAACGTACACGCCGACCTGATCGACATTCCTTCGCTAGAGCAACTGTCGCCTCGTACTCCTTCGCTCCATAAACCTCGCATTCTTCTGCTGTACGGATCAACGCGAGAACGCTCATTCAGCCGGTTAGTCACGCAAGAGGCGGCACGCCTGCTGAATGAGTTTGGTGCTGAAACCAAGATCTTTGACCCATCGGGTCTGCCGCTTCCGGATGACGCTCCCGATACACATCCCAAGGTCGCTGAGCTGCGCGAGCTGATGCAATGGTCTGAGGGACAGGTGTGGTGCTCCCCTGAGCGTCACGGCTCCATGAGTGCAGTATTCAAAGCCCAAATTGACTGGGTTCCGCTGGCGATTGGCGCTGTACGACCTACGCAAGGCAAAACCCTTGCTGTGATGCAGGTCTGCGGCGGCTCGCAATCTTTCAACGTGGTCAATCAGCTGCGCGTACTGGGTCGATGGATGCGGATGTTCACCATCCCAAACCAATCTTCGGTGGCCAAGGCATTTACCGAGTTCGACGAGACAGGTCGTATGAAGCCGTCCTCGTACTACGACCGTCTCGTGGACGTGATGGAAGAGCTGATGAAGTTCACCCTGCTGTTGCGGGATCGCCAGGATTATTTGGTTGATCGGTACTCCGAGCGTAAAGAGTCCGCCGAAGAGCTTTCCAAACGCGTCAACCAGCGCTCCATCTAACGTCAGTACGAGGAAGCGATATGAGCCAGATCACGATCTACCACAACCCCGAATGCGGCACCTCTCGCAACACCTTGGAGTTGATCCGTAACAGCGGGGAAGAACCGACGGTCATCGAGTACCTGAAGAACCCGCCTGATCGCACCACACTTGTCAGACTCATTGAGGATATGGGTATCGGGGTGCGGGCTCTTTGCGTATCAAAGGCACTCCGTACGAAGAGCTGGGATTGGGCGATGCATCGCTGACGAACGAACAGCTCATCGATGCCATGATAGCTCACCCTATCCTGATCAATCGCCCCATCGTCGTGACGCCTTTGGGGACGCGTTTGTGTCGTCCGTCAGAAGCTGTGCTCGATTTGTTACCGCAAGAGCAGCGTGGGAGTTTCGTCAAAGAGGACGGCCAATTGGTCATTGATGAGCACGGTCGCAGAGTCTGATACGACGACGGTGAGGTGCCGCGATTGAGCCTGGAGGATGCTGGTGAGTCAGAATTCGAAACTTGATGTTGTGGTCATTGGCGGTGGTCAATCCGCGCTGACAGTCGCCTATTTTTTGAAGCGGTCAGGCTTGTCTTACGTGCTGCTCGATGCGGAGTCGGCACCAGGAGGAGCCTGGCGGCATGGCTGGGACTCGCTGCGACTCTTCTCTCCATCGGCATGGAGCTCGATTGCGGGCTGGCAGATGCCTGCCGTATCAGAAGAAACACCTCACCGTGATGATGTTATCGACTATCTGACTCTGTACGAGCGTCGATATGACTTCCCCATCATCCGATCCACCAGGGTGACCCGTGTCGAAAAAAATCGAAGAAGGATTACGGGTTGTCTCCGGGGATAGAAACTGGGATGCCAAGGCGGTTATCAGTGCAACAGGCACCTGGAGCCGCCCATTTACCCCGAGCTATGCCGGACAGGAGTTGTTCGTAGGGCGGCAGCTTCATTCCGCTCATTACGTTGGGCCGAATGAGTTTGAGGGGAAAACCGTCCTTGTCGTGGGTGGTGGCAACTCGGGAGCCCAGATTTACGCCGAGGTTTCTAAAGTGGCTCAGGCAACCTGGGTAACTCAAGAGGCCCCAAAGTTTCTACCTGATGAGGTTGATGGGCGCGTCCTGTTCGAACGAGCTACTGCTCGATTGAAGGCGCAACAGGATGGCGTGGAGCCTGAAAAACCCGTTGGAGGGCTGGGCGACATCGTAATGGTGCCATCGGTGAAGGACGCTCGTGAACGCGGTGTATTGAGCGCTGTACGGCCATTCACGCACTTCACTTCAACAGGCGTTGTCTGGTCATCAGGAGACGAAACAGCGGTGGATGTCGTCATCTGGTGCACTGGGTTTTCTCCAGCGCTCGACCACCTGAACAGCCTGGGCATTGTAGGCCAGGATGGCAAAGTGGCTGTGAACGAAAACCGGAGTGTTGCTTCACCCAATCTGTGGCTGGTGGGTTACGGCGATTGGACGGGGCTCGCCTCTGCGACATTGATCGGAGTAACCCGCACCGCTCGAGATGTAGTCAAGCAAGTGCAAAGCTATCTCGCTGAGTTGGACTGATGTCTACCGCAGCCCCGACGACAAGGCAGCATGCGACCCTGATTGGCTCAATGGGTTGTAACCAAATTCTTGCGTGGGGCTCCACGTTTTATCTGCTCATGGCCGGGATATTGGGCATCGGCGCTTTGGTCGCATTCACCAAACTACGAGCCTTCACCCCATCACTGGCTTGATTTCAACCTGGGGGAAGAGAATAGGTTCCAGTGGAGGGGTTGCCTGGCACAGCCCGAGCCGCCAATAGCCGACGTCGTGCCATTTCCCAAGCTTGAAGCCTACCTCTGGATACGTCCCTATATGGGTGAATCCTAGCGACTCGTGCAGGCCCACGCTGCCTTCATTGGGCTGCGCAATTCCAGCGTAAGCGGCGCGAAACCGCTGTTTCTCAAGTATTGGAAGTAGAGTCTCGTAGAGTTCGCGGCCAACACCCTGGCGGCGAGCTGATTCAGCTATGTACACCGTCACGTCAACAGCCCATCGGTAGGCTGCACGTGCACGATGCTGGCTTGCGTAAGCATATCCCTTGATCTCCCCACCGTCCTCGGCCACTAGATAGGGATATGTCTGAAGCGTTGTCGCGATCCGCTGAGAAATTTCCTCAACGCTTGGTGGTGTCTCTTCGAATGAGATCGCAGTGTTCAGAACAATGGGGGCATAAATGCGCTGGATGGCTTCTGCATCTGATGCCACTGCCGTACGAATTTTCAAAGCCATAGGGTCATCCCTGATTCAATTCAGTTTTTCGCGTGAAGGCTTTCAGCCCAACAGTTCCTGCCAAACTCAAAAATAGGTGGTGAATTCGCACATCTGAAGCTTCGCCCCCCTGTACACAGGCGCTTTATAACTGGTACGGGGATCTGTTAGCTAGGAGCAGCAACCGGAGCGCGTCCCGGCAGCGGGTTCAAACAAGGACTCTACAATCGTGCAATCTGGGGTGTTTGAACCCAAGCAGGTTGATTCACACGTGCCAGCCATGGAAAGCAGTTCTCCCCGGATCTGCTGCAGCTTAGCGACCTTAGACTCTACTTCTGCCAAGTGTTTCTTGACCACGGACAGTGCTTCAGCACACGGACGATCAGCATCTGCTGCGAGCGCGATGAGTTCTCGTATATCGTCGAGGGGAAAGCCTAACTCACGGTTCTGACGGATGAACACGAGTCTTGAACGGTGCTTCTCTGTGTAGATTCGGTGCCTGCCGGTCGACCGCAGGGCCGGAGGTAAAGGCCTATTTTCTCGTAGTAGCGAATCGTCTCAATGTGGCAACCCGTTGATTTAGACAACGCCCCGATTCCTGACATGCGAATTCCCCAAGCATTTTCTTGAACCTGTAGTGGCTACAGATATTACCCTGCTGAATCGAAAATTGATTTCACGCGTTTAAGGGCATTTCGTGGACAGAGAACAGCTAGAGAAGAACCAGATTCCAGTCTACTTCGTCGCGGTCATTGTCGCTGCTATCGGAGGTCTGCTCGCACCTAATGCTTCTCAAGCGTTAGGTGCGTTGGTGACACCAGCCATCGCTGTGCTGATGTACGCCATGTTTCTACAGATACCATTCCTGGATCTCCGTGAAGGGCTCGCAAACAAGCGTTTCATGACGGCGCTGCTCACAGCCAACTTCGTCGCCATCCCCCTGTTGGTTTGGGCGTTGACCATGGGCCTAACGGATCACCCAGCGATTTTGGTGGGTGCACTGTTGGTCTTGCTGACGCCTTGTATCGACTATGTGGTGGTGTTTACCCATATCGGTAAGGGCGACTCCAAGCTGACTCTGGCGGCAACGCCATTACTACTCTTGCTACAGCTTGTTCTACTGCCCCTGTATCTGGCCTTCATGCTGGGTAATGACTCGGCAGTGGTTATATCTCTCGGCCCATTTGTCGAGGCCTTCGTAGTGCTGATCGCTTTGCCCTTGGTCTTGGCGGTAGCAACAGCTGCCGGTGCAAAAAGGTCACGCGTCGTTGAGGGTTGGAACAATGCTTGGGCTTGGATGCCTGTGCCGGCTATGGCGGCTGTACTGGTCGTAGTGATCGGCTCTCAGATTTCAGCGGTGGTCAGAGACATGGACAAGCTGCTGCCCGTCATTCCTGTCTACATTGGTTTCATGCTCTTGGCACCATTGGTTGGTGCGCTGGTTGCGCGAGTATTCAAATTGCCGGCCATCACTGCAAGATCAGTAGCGTTCAGTAGCTCGACACGGAACTCGTTGGTGGTTCTGCCCTTGGCACTTGCTCTACCCGAAGAAATCAGAGGGCTAGCTGCGGCAGCAGTCATCACCCAAACGCTGATTGAATTGGTCAGCGAGCTAATTTACATCCGGGTAATTCCTGCATTGGTTTGGCGAAAAGCGTAGCGTCAACCACAACTTGGTGGGGGCCAAGTGGGCCGAGATACCGCCGAGCAGCGCCCCAAGAAGCCCTCCTGTGCCATTTTTTAGACAGCCACTGATCATTAAAAAATCACGGCTGTTCGGGCTTGGTGGTTTTCAAATATCAAAGAACAGGCGCTTCAGAAAGTTTTAACCTTCTACCCCTCGGGTTTTACAGTGACTTGTCGGCGGACTATCTGAAAATACATTGCACTTGTCCGACCTAAACTTGAGGCGTGTGCTACATCGATTTAACGGATTCCACTTCCACGTATTTGTATTTCTTCCTTGCAGCCCTCACAGCCTCTTGCTCAGCGAGCAACGAGCTCAACGTGTCGGCCTCGTGGATCAACTCATGCATCTTCCCTTCGAATTCGTTTCCGACCCGTAGCGTGACCTTGAGTCTTGGCGTGAATGCTTTCGCCACTTTCTTCTTGGCTACGGGAGCTGCTACCGGCTTCGTGAATACAACCTCAGGCACAGGCTCTTGAACTGGAACAGCAGGCACCTGACTTTCAGCCTCAGCCGTACCAAACAATGCACGACGCATTTCTTCTTCAGTTAAGTCAGCGTTCATAAACTTCTCAATGGAGCAGAAATTAGCTCAATGGATTCTAGTAGGATGGCTACGCCACGGTGCCCTGACTTTAAATGCCTAGGTCGATTTCTAGACAGGAGCCTCTCCATGCTCGCGATAGCAGCTCCTTCGGCAGTCGCGTAATAAGCCCGTCAGCCAGGTCACTGGCGTGACGAGCGTATAAAGTCACTGTGCCCGCAACTGGCGCTCGACCTAGTACGAACGCCCCGCCCCGTTCTTGGGCAATTTTCAGTATATTCAGAACACCCTGGCTCACCTGTTTGGTGGTCAGGTGTTCCACCACTGGCCTGGGTGGAAGAGCGGCATGGCTCCACATATCTACTACCACCTGGAGCAGTCCGTCTGAGCCAAAATGCTCGAGGGCCATCTCCCATAGTTGCCCCTCATGCGCCATAGTCAGGCGTGCCCTAGTCATTACGGAGTTTCAAAAGCATGAGGCTCTTTCTAGATTCTGAATTCTCTCAGCTCAGCGAGCAGGCGAAGCTGATCTCCCTGGCTCTGGTTGGCCAGGATCGCCGGGAATTCTACGTTGAATTGCAGGATACGTGGCAGGTTGATGACTGCAGTGACTTCGTGAAGAAGATCGTACTGCCACAGCTCTGGGGTGGTGAGTACGCCATGCCTCTGACCGAGGCCAGGTCAGCACTCCTACGTTTCTTGGCAACCTACGATGAAGAGCTCGAGATTGTCACTGACGCCCCTGTCTACGACTGGGAGCTGTTTTGCGAGCTCGCCTATCACGATGGAAAATGGCCCAAGAACGTCAGAAACTTTCCTACTGATGCCACGACCCTGGCCGCGACAAACGATGGGGAAGACCTGCCTCACCATGCCCTGCTCGACGCCAGGATCATCGCAAGCATGTTCACAGCTACAGCGTAACCATCTCACGCTCAATGGATTGCCTGAGGTGCTCGGGCATGTTGTTGCAGACGTGGAAGTCGACCGGGACGCCCACCATGGCCTGGAGCTCATCCTCGAGCTCGGCGATGTCGAACAAGGAAATCTTGCCGATTAGAGCTGGAGGGATAGTGGCGAGCAGATCGAGGTCACTCCCTTCGTGATCATCGCCTCGAGCGGCAGAGCCGAATAGTCTGGGCTCAATGAAGCCATAGGCCTCGATCAGACGTCGAACCTCCCCTTCCTTTCCTCGTATCGCGTCAGTGGGGCTCATGCCTTTCTCCTCGAACCACGACCATGATGGCTGAGTGACCAGACCGACTCACTGCCTGAAGAATGCCCTAATGCGCTGAACGCTTCGGCCATCACACCAATATAGATGAGGGTCATGCAGAAGTGTTGCCGCTGAGGACGACGAGCCATTTTGATCTCCATTGGAATATGCCCTGTCATATGCACACATGTGATGGGGCTTTAGGCCTTTGGGGAGCGGACTGCTACGCTAATTCACAATTGCTGATGACCAATCGGCAATCTGCCCTGGGTCATTTTTCAATCGGCAGGGTGGGTCAGTTTTCAATCAGCGCCGACACCTCGCTGTAGCTCATTTCCAAACACGAGGGTATCGAGATCGAGGGGGGTATCCAGAAGCCACGTGAAGACTGTCCAGTACGCATAAAAACGCCGCGACGAACACGGCGTTTTTATTTGCTAGCCTAGCGAGACCTTTGAGAAAAATTACTGGTGATTCGCCCCAGATGAATTGGATCTGCGTTCACGCCTCATGTGGATAGGAACGGGGCGATGTACCCTATGAACTCGGCATGCTGGCTACGTGCCTCACGCCACCTCGCAGGATGTGTCGGCGGCGTAAAGCGCCTCTCGCAGTTCGTCAGCAGCAACCGGTCTTTCGCTCGAGAAACTCCGACAAAGAAAGAGCATCGCTCATCGTAAGGTTTTCCCCAAAACGTCTGAGTTTCTATCGCAGGCATGATGACCGAGTGGAACTCTAGTCCCTTGCTTTTGTGAATCGTTAGCAGTCTGATTGCCTGATCATTGGAGAATCGATCCAAAGCACTCAGCAGATCATAACCTTGCTCATACAGCACATTGAGCTGCTGATGGGTCTGATCCACAACTTCTCCGAGTCTAGCTTTTGCCTCATAGTCTGGGGACATTGACGTCAACATGGGTAGCCCCACTTGCCCAAGAAATTCTTGAGCCATTTCCCACCAGAAATCATAAGGCTGAGTAGAACGAGCTAACGCTTTAACTCGCTTACGATGACCTCCGTAGATCGATTCGAAGACTGCCTGCACCTTTGATTCGCTGTCTTCCGAATCGACCACAGAAAATTGCTCCATCAGCCGCATCCATCCTTTCGGCTCGCTCGGCCTATAAAGGCATGCGAGGTAGTCAATGATCAGGCGTGCGACCGGCTCATTGACCAGATCCTGAGATAGGTGCTCGTTTCGATACGGGATGCCAGCTGCGTCTAGGCCATCCATGATGAATGTCCCGTAATCACTAATTTGCCGGGAAAACAGGATGGCGATCTCATGCAGCGGAATCTGGTCAACCGTGACCCATTGCTGAATCGCGTTGACTATGTGGGCCGCCTCTCGCTCAGAGTTATCAAAGTGGTAAGCAATGATCTCTCCTTCGTCGCCGGCAATAAGCTCCCCGGCCATGACGGCATCAGGATCGAGGGCTCGAATTACCTCATTTTGCATACGCAGCAACCGAGGCTTCGACCTGAAGTTTCTGAAAAGATGAAGGGGCTTCGCGCCAAAGTCATCGACAAATCGAGCAAAGATTCCGTCCATTGCCCCCGCCCATCCCATGATCTTTTGCTTCACATCACCCACAGCCGTCAAGCGTATAGGCTTACCTAGAAAAATGAGGTGCAGCAGCTCGTATTGCTCAGCGGTGCAATCCTGGAATTCATCTAGGAAGACATCGCTATAGGTTTGGCAGAGAGCGTTGCGAGCCGCCGCAGAAGAGGACAGTATCTTGAAGGCCAGCGGAATCAATTGGTCGAACTTGACCTGCTTTCCATGAACGAATTCGGTACCAATCTTGTAGCCAGGCTCCAGGTAGTCTGCTCCCACCAATACCGGTCTAAACCGGTCGACAATGCGCTTTGCGAAGCCGTGGAAGGTGTAACTATCGAAGCGTAATGCAAGCTCGAAACCACACCTCTTCTGTACACGCTGCTTCAGGTTCTTGCTTGCATCGACCTTGAATGAGATGGCCAGAATTCGTTTGGGGTATCGCGACTCGCCAGTTCTGAGCAAAAGTCGGCACGCTGCGCTAACACCTCCGTCTTACCGGCTCCCGGCCCTGCCGTTAAAGCCAGTGATTGTTCCAGCTCCTTAACCGCAAGCAACGCATTCTTCTCAAGTGTTAACCCGTCAGCGGGCAACCAAACTTCCACGGAGGTCATTCCGGCAACCCTTCTAGGGCAGCAATCACCGCATCAGCAAGTCGGCTGAACGAAGACGGTAAGTTCTCTAAAATTTCCTCATCGGTGAGTTCGGCGAGTGCTGCGATATGAGCAGCAGGTTTGCTGCCCAGCTTGAACTTAGAGTGATAGGTGGCGAAAAGCTCCAGCTGTTCTTTTGAATACTGTCCTGGCTCATGTCTTTTTTTGCCTAGGACAGCCTTGAGAACATCGTCATCCGGAACTTCGCGCTCTACACTGTAGGCTTCCGGATATGAGCTTATCATTGAGTAGTCGAGATCCATGGGGGCTGAGAAAAAGACTCCCCGTTTCTCGAGCTCTTGGAGTACATAGAGGCCACCACAGTGAGTTCCTTCCCCAATTGGTACGTTCACCACGTTCCATGCCGGGATCTGCCAATGGGTGGGTAGCTGTTTCGCTGGATTGTGAATTTTTAACTGAGTATTGACGTAATTGATCCGGCCCCACCCTCCTTGGTATCTGGAAACGTCCAAATCCAACAGCGTTAGATACGGAGTACCCAGGCCCTCCAGGAGCCGCCAGAAATGGTTCACATGGCGTCCTCCCAACGGAGCAATGGTGACAGCAGACTCGTCAACCGGTGCCCCCTTGGCCTTGAGGATTCGTGGGAGAACGATTTCCTCACTATCACCTTCCCCTAGAACAACTAAGCGAGAGAAATAGATCTCTGGAAACGCCTGGACGGCTTCCCTGACGAACTTCCTAGCGTCCCCGTCAGTCTCGGGCAACTGGATCGTCGATACCTTGGTGACACGTTTTTCATTGAGTCGTAGATACCGAATATGCTCAGGTTCTACACGACGCAACATGGAGGGCGCATGGGTAGCAATCAGCGCTTGAGAGTCTGATCCGCCAATCGAGCTATTCAAAGCATTGACGATTCTCCCCAGATAGTGGGGTGAGAGACTGTTCTCAGGTTCTTCGATTGCGATCAGGGTGAACGATGGTGGCTTGAGCCGCTGTACATCGAATGCCGTCGACTCCCCTTTCAACACTGCACGACCTATCGCATGAGATGACAAGACCAGTGAGAGATACAGCATCGATTTCTGACCATCGGACAGCCGCGAGAAATCCACCAGGTGATCGTCATGCCCAGGAGTGAAAGACACCGACATGTGACGAAGCAGAGACTCGATTTCCGACGTGATGAAGGTCAGCTTCGGATCAGAAAAGAAGGTGCCACGATGAAGGCCCTTCCAAGTGCTGCTCAGGATTTCACTGAAGGCCTTGATGGATACGTTGGAGGACAGCGATTCGCTGATCTGATCAGTGAGCTCTTGAACGACTTCACGATCCAACTCCCAATCCACCGCACGAAGCAAACGCCCAAGCAATGCGTTGGCTCCGTAGGTAATGTGATCAGCAGGATCGCGCCTTGCTGGTAGGTAATGCATCTGGATTGCATTGCGATGATGCCGAGTCACCGGTGTAGTGGTAAGTGCAACCCCCTCATCGCTGGCATCCAGCACGTACAAAAGCGCCTCCTCGATATCACCAGCAACGCCCATCGTAGCCTCCAGACGGTATCTGACACGAGGGATGTCATCTGGCGAGTCCATGCGCATGTGGGCGAAGTGAGGAGCTACGGTTGCGTTGTCTTCCTCCTCCAGCAGCTCGGGGAAGATGAAGTCGGCTTCTAGCCAAAGAGAGCGCTCTTCAGGGGCTCAACCTCATCAAAAGGAACGAAGAAATCGGATCGCCGGATCCTACGAAGTGACGGGTCGAAGCAAAACATGCGGCATAAAGCCTGTAGGACGGCGGTCTTGCCAGCCCCGTTAGGGCCGATCAAAAGGTGGAGTCCTCGAATGAAATTGAGGTTGGCTCCCCGAAGGATTGAAAATTACTCAGGCGAACACTCTGCAGCTTCATTACCTATCTCCGTCCGTGTGTGCTGGCATTCACCAGTCAGGTAGGTTGGAGAATAAGCTGATTTGAAGCGATGGCGGTAGAAGGCCATCTACCGACATAGGTCTACATTGGTACAGCCCTCAACATGACGCAAATGACCAGTTCGTCTTCTCCCGCTGCATTGGTATAAGCTTGCTAAGCGGAAAAGAACAAGCTTCCGTGCCCCCCCTTGTCGGGTTCGATGGCAATACATTACTAAGGAAGATACATGAGCTGTACGTGTGATCAGGATCACCAATCCGCTACCCCGTCGAACGCCTCAGATGCATCGCAAGATCCGCAGTCGTCCCAGTTGAATCCTTTCAATGAGGCTGCTTCAGTTGGTGTTGATGACACCGCCGCTCGTGCTAAGAGGAGGAGCGAAAACTACAGGTTGATCCTGGCCTTCGCAGTGTTTGTAGGGGCGATGTCCATCATTGCCACCGCCGTGTACGTGAATCCAGGGGTTTACAAGCTCGACGAGCAGACTGTGGCCTTTCTTAGTCAGGCATTCAACGCAGGGGTACTGCTCACGATCCCATTCTTGCTAGGTGCCGTAGGTGCGGGAACTCGCTTGCTCCTTTCCGAAGTGCGCATTGTGGATAAGCTGCCTTTGGTAGGAGGGTCGGCTTTCATGGCCTGCTTTTCTTGGATAAGCATAAAGAGCGGAGTATTGGTGTCTCTCGTAGCGCCACATCTAGCTCCACGCGGGATTGATATGAAGGATGCACTAAGCACCCCTAATAGCTTTTACACTATGTCATTGGTGGCAATATTAGTAGGCATGTTCTCTACCAATCTTTACTTGTTCATAACCCAGCGCGTGGAGCAGTTATCTAAACAACCACCTAACGGAAAATAGCTGCATAGCTGAGCATTGGCGACCTAATATGACGCAGAGCCTTGACGTTCGAATACGGATCATACGAATGTAAATACAGGTGGCGACGCTGTGTCTGCTCCGAACGCAGTGTCGCGCAACCTAGAGTCTTCAATCGGCAATGCCAGTGCAATTTAACCGTGGCAAAAGCGCTTCTGACTGGGTCGTTTTTACAGTGAAGCACAGTTCCTTATCTTCCATTCACCATCCAAAACGCCCACAAATTGTTAGATACCTGCCCCACCACATGTCGAATCTGACTTGAAGAGGGTTATTGCAGAATGCGGGGAGTGAAGTGTGGCTGCCCTGATGCCAGACGCTGGTAATCCCTCAAACTTTTACGCCCATTACCCCTCTGAAACGTCGCGAGCACATACCGTGAATTAACGGTTGTCATAACCCAGAATCGGCCTTCGCGCTCGACCTTGACCACATCAGAAGTCCTGATCAGGTGGCCATCGCCAAACCGTCCGTGCTGGTCTTTTCGCTTGTGGCCAAACACCACGCCGATGCCTGCGCGCGCCCTTATGGATACCCCGCAAAGGTACGCAGTGACGGGCATGTCGAAGCCCTGCTCTTGAGCCCTTATAATTCGCTTTAGATCAAAATCTGTATGGCGTTTGCCGTGAAAATTCACATCTATCGTGTCCAGCATCATTGGGCTCCGGTTGCAGTCTGTAGGTGGTTATCAAGAATTGCACACGTGACCAGGAGCGCTGGTATCGTGGGAGGTTAATGGTAACTTTCAGGCTGATCGAATCATGCTTAAAAGGAAGACGGGCCTTACGTTTGCCAGCGCTTCGATCTGGAAATCTGGTTGGTGCGAGGTGTGATAAACCTCGCCATCACCCACCTCCAGGACACAAACCTCAGAGCCAACTCTGTCCTCACCTACGCTTAATCTGGTCAATCGCTCCATCTGCCAACTACCAGTCTTATTCATCCAGGACGGCGTCACAGCCATGATGTCGGCGATACCTAAATCAGAGCCTTGGATCATCAAAATTTCTTGAAGCTGGCGCGTGTCGTCAATCATCAGCGCGCACTCGCTGTGCCTTCCATCGTTTTCGACGCTGAGGGTGACGTGATACCACGGCGTCCGGAGCAGCCTTGATACTCCGCGCCAATGGGACACGCCCTCACCGAACAATCCTGGTACGCCTATGAGGTCGCTATTAATGGTTCTGAACATGTGTCGCCTCACCTGCTGGAACACGTCAGTTGCCCAGCAGAACGGTTGGTAATCAGAAAAGGGAAAATATCGCTTCTATGGAGGAAGACTTGCGATGGCCCGGCCCGATCAGAACGTAAACTGTATTTCGGGTCGCGAACATAAATTCGTCTTTGAACGCAGTCCCCATGCTCGACCTCACCCAATCACCGGGCTCAAATCGCCTCTGCTCGTCATGCACAACTTTGTGAGCAAACAGGAACATTGGCTGGCAGCCTGCAGCGATTACTTTCGCTCGCTCATCGTCGGTGACCATGGCATCCAGGATGATCCACTCTTCGACGACGCATAATGGAAGGTGCTTGTAGTGCTTTCTCGCCGCCTGCAGGGCGTCATCAAGACAAAGCTCCGCGCCCATTAGGCTGACACCAGGAACGCCCAACAGACCGTCTTGAATGGGACTATCCACGTCCATCTCTTCACCCTTAGGATTTATCATAAATTGTCAGGCCGTGGTCGCTGTCAGCTCCCCCCTGTTGGCGTCAGGCCTGGAGAGAGGGATTGGAGCCGCTCCGATATTTACAATAATACCTCATATTGATGTTTATCGGAAACCCATTGGTATGGCTATATCCTGACTTTTGGTCAAGCCATGCATCTCAAAATCGCCTTAGCAGGTACCCTCAGGGCTCTACGCCTGAACAAACGCATCCGGTATGAGAAGCTTTCGGATGCCAGCGCCAAGTCTAAGATCAGCGCTCTGGAGCGCGGTGAAACCAGCATCACGCTTGAGAAATTCGACAGCCTAGCTGAAGCACTTGGGATGGATCCGCTCGCCTTGTTGGCTTTGTGCATGTCCGCACGGCTGGGGACGCCATATCCTGACCTCATGAAAAAAGCACAAGAGCAGCTTCGAGCGTTTGAAGCTAATGGGGGCATGGAGCTATTAGCAGAGCAATTTGCCGATGGGGCTCTGATTCAGCGTACACGCGGAAAGCCTCAGAACCCTGAAAGCCTCGACGCCGTCAGGAGGCTCAAAGCAACCGGCATGACACAGGCGCAGATCGCCCAAGAGTTGGGCTTGTCGCCTAGCCTCGTCAATCGTCATTGGAAGCGGATTCTGACTGAGGATTCGGGCACATAAATAGGATTCGGCGGCGGTGTCCAAAAAAGCAGGCGCGAGACTCTCACCAGCGGTTTTGATCCGCGCCAAAGCGAGGATGGTTCTTACAGGTTCATGCCAGCATAGTTTCTACTGCCGCGATGCGGCAGCAGGGCCTAACCAACGACTTGATGCGTCAATCCAGATTTGAGGAAAATCGCACCTAGTGATTGTCTACCTCACGTATATCTAGGAATTCCCAACATGCTTGACACCCTGACTCTATCGCCAAGCCCGGCAGACTCTGCAGCTAAACGGATAGCGTGAGCGTCATCGACAGATAGTTCGGGGCCAAGATAAATTCGGTCTATGAGCAACCGAAGGTCTACGGCCACCCTAATTCCAGACTCTGGAACCTTCACACCAAACTCCTCCGCTAACCGAAGTGATATCATCAAACGAAATTCCTGCTCCCAAGAGAATGCCTTATGTTTGTACATGAAGCGTTCAAGCATGCTTACCTTTAGCCTCTCCTTTAACAGATCGAGATACCGAACATTACCTCCCCATAGTGTTTCATCTGCGTAATCCTCCCTCAGCTTAAAGGGTTTAATTGCCTCGACCAACCTGGCGGGGCTTGTCCGAATGGCGACCCCTTTCCATGCTGCGGCATACAACTGCCACATCGCATCGCTTTCATAAGTCGCTCGGTGCCAGCAGCAAATTTTCGTTAGACGACGCAATTCCTCGAAGGCTCTTTCACCGTGTTCATCTTGCGGTAAAAAACGGGGGTCAGGCGATGCTCCGGGCGGTAGCACTGCAGTGGCGCCTTCAAAGGGATCTTGAAATTGTCGGGCAGATGCGAAATAGAGATATCCCTGATCCATCAGTTCTAAGAAGCGATCAGGTCTCAAATAGCGCCATAAGGACTCGTCCGGATCGATAGTTTCGTTAAATACAATCTTCAACACTCACCTCTGTAAAATTGCTGGATTTGATAGCCAACAACTTGGCTATCAGCAGCCAAACCTAACGTCACGAGATGGACTCGTCTACCGGTCTTCACGTCTTCAAAGCGCCCGAGAAATTGCAATCCCCCGTAAGATGTCATCAGTTACTTGCTCAAACACCGTAGCGCTTGTTACCTCCTGATGTAATGCAGTACCGACCACCGCGAGGCCCGATGCACACATTGCCCGATGAACAAGGACAGGCCGAGCCGTACGCAGGAATCTGCTGGCGAGCAGGCTGTACTGGCTGAGTCACTGGTTTGGGTTTCGAAACGACGTAGCAGCCCGACCCGCTGCACAGGCTTTTCAACGAAAGCCATTGGGAAGACTGACTATCAGTGCTGATGCGCGCCCATTCATTCCGGGTCTCGAAAACCTGAACCTTTTCCCCACGCTTCAGCTTCGAGACGACCTTACCGCCTGGTTGATCCCGGACATTGAGATTATCAGCACTTACAAAGTGCTCAGTCGCAGAGACAGGGGCCGGCGCCGAGGACGGAGTCGGAGAAATCCCCGCTAGCGTACTCGGCGTGTTCAGGGTGCTTGGTTGTACCGGGGCAGGAGGCGAGTCTTTCTTCCCCATTGCCCACAGGACGGCAAAAAGAATCAGGAGCGGGACAAACCATGACTGGGACTTCTTGCGCATATCCATTGCTCTCATTCAGCACGTATTACACGGCTGTCTTCCTGACCAACCTGACGTCATCACCTATTGCGAGCTTAGCCAAGCTTCCACTTTTTGCAGCCTGCTCAGCTCCCAAAGCTTGGGCTTGCCAATATTCAGTAGCTCGAGCAGCCGACTTCGCGCCTCAGGGGAAGGGAACCATTCCGCGACTTCTACATTGCAGTGTAGTGAATCGCTCAACGCCCACTTCACGACCATGTCTGCTGCGGATCTGTAGTAGCCAGCCATGAAGACCTTATTGTCCTCGACGAGCCAGCCGCGCTTCCTGAGCTGCTCGGTCGCGTCAGTGATGCCCGTGTCACCAAAAAACGCATCGGTATCTGGGTAGTGAATCCCTGCTAGCGACACTTTATATCCTTTGCCCTGGCTATTAGTTGGTTGAGGCCTACTACGGCGGTCTTCACAACTGCAATCAGCCTATCTTCCTCCCAACCCTCCTTCGCCGCAGCCGACAGGCCAAGCATAGTCACGGAGACATAGTCTACGACGTGGCTAGCAGCGGAGATGCCAGATGCTTCGAGAAACGCCATCACTTTTGCACGATTCTCGTCTGCGATTTGCTTAGCAGCTATTCCCGACTCAGTGGTTCCGGCCTTCGCATGCTCCAGAATAAAACAACCTCGGCGGTTCGGATGAGCGGCGTATGCATGCGCCGCAGCCCTAAGCATCTCCCCTCAGTACAGTCTGCGGCGGTTTGTCTGGGATCAAGAAAGTGTCAAGTGGCACGACAGTCGCGGAGTAGTGCTTCAACGCATCGTTGAAAAACGCACCCTTGCTGCCAAAGGCCGTATAGAAACTCGGCGCAGTAATCCCTATCGCTTCGGTCAGCGCTGCGACGCTGACGTTCTCATACCCGTACTCGTGGAACAGATGCTGCCCGACCTGGATGGCGTCTGCTAGGACAAATTGGCGCGGTCGCCCACGGGATCGCTTATTTACGTTAATGGACATTACATAATCCGTTTACTTTGGGATTTATGAATACTATAGTGGTTGTTAACGTAAATATCCATGCTGTCAGGTTGCGCTCTGCACGGCAGCCAGTACGCCAATCGCGAGGAAAATTATGCAGCCCTCCACATCTCAAAGCCTGTCCGATGAGGCTCCTGCTAAGGGCCCCGGACTACCCATAGCGGCACTGGCTGGCCTAGCCGCCGCAGGCTTTCTATGCATCGTCACTGAGACACTGCCCGCCGGTTTGTTGCCTAGCATCGCCTCTGGCCTTCAGATATCTGAAGCTATTGCAGGGCAACTTGTCGCGATATACGCACTTGGATCGTTGTTGGCGGCAATCCCACTAACCAGTCTGACTCAAGGTTTGCGCCGCAGGCCTGTCCTGCTTGCAACGATCATCTGCTTCGTTGTCGGCAACACGTTGACCGCGATGGCTGAGTCAATCGGTGTCGTACTGATCGCACGATTCATAGCAGGATGTGCCGCAGGGTTGGCGTGGGGAATACTTGCGGGATACGCACGCATCATAGTCCGTCCCGAACAGACTGGGCCGGCAATGGCGGTCGCGATGGTAGGTGTGCCCCTGGCGCTCTCACTGGGTGTGCCGTTGGGTACGTTCCTTGGGAGCTTAGTAGGGTGGCGTGGGTCGTTCCTTATTCTATCGGCACTCGCTGTCATGTTGATCGTTTGGATCATCGTCAAAGTTCCCGATGCTCCTGGTCGAACCGGGGACAACCGCCCCTCGCTCACAGGCGTCATCAGAACCAAGGGTGTCCTGCCGATTCTACTTGTCATTCTGGCCTGGATGACTGCCCACAACATTCTCTATACCTACATTGCGCCGTTCTCTACTGCCTCGCAATCGCGAGTCGATCTAGTCCTGCTGGCGTTCGGAATAAGTTCGCTTGTTGGGATATGGGTAGTCGGGCGTTGGGTCGACCGGATGCTCCGCCTTATGGTGCTTTCAGCTATCGGTTCGTTCGCATTGACCGCTGTGCTCTTGACTATCGCGGGAGAGCATGGCGTCGCTGTCTATCTGGGCGCCGTCGTCTGGGGCCTGGGCTTTGGCGGCGCGGGCGCCATGATGCAGACAGCGTCAGCAGATGCCGCCGGCGATGGCGTCGACTTGGCCCAAGCCATGGTAACAACTGCGTGGAACCTGGCAATCGCGGCAGGCGGGGCTGTTGGCGGGGCACTCCTTACGCAAGGTGGTACGTCAATGCTGCCGCCTGCTGTCGCCATTCTTGCACTGCTCGCTTTTGTAATAGCACTGGCAGCACGTCGCTATGCCTTTCCCCCCGGTAATCGCGCTCAACAAGATCGTTGATCGTCCAATCATTTATCGTCCCACAAGGTGAAAAACATGAAGCTCCACGCAATTGCACTAGCCGTTGCTGCGCTCGCTATGGGTGTAACTCAGGCCAACGCAGCACAGACCAATCCTGTGCCGCCTTCAGCTGTCAGCGCCCAACATACAGAGTTTCCGATACCTGAAGGTTTTACCAGCGCCTACGAGACTGTTGACGGTGTGAAGCTGCATTTCGTACGTGGCGGTAAAGGCCCCCTTGTGCTGCTTGTCCACGGCTTCGGCCAGACATGGTATGAGTGGAATAGCCTCATGCCGCAACTCGCAGAACGCTATACGGTCGTAGCAGTCGACCTGCCAGGTCTTGGCCTGTCAGCGCCGCCGAAAACTACTTACACTGGAGTGGATGTTTCGGAATATCTGCACAAGCTTGCCAAGCGGATGAGTGCGGACAAGCCCTTCTACCTTGTTGCCCACGATATTGGTATCTGGAACAGCTATCCAATGGTTGCCCGCCATCCTGGGGACATCGTGAAGGCTGCGTTCATCGAAGCGACCATTCCTGACGACACTCTTTATTCGCTGCCAGCCTTTGTCGCGACCGGAGAGGCACCTGGATGGCACCACAGCTTCTTCGCAGCCTCGGGTCAGTTGGCCGACGCAATGGTCAAAGGAAACGAGCGATTGTTTCTGACGCATTTCATTCGTCATCATGCCAGCAACCAAGCGGTGTTCACTGACGAATTGGTAGACCGTTACGTGCGGTCATACTCTAAGCCCCAGACCTTCCACCACGCATTTGAATATTATCGTGCGCTTCCCCAATCGATTAAGCAGAACGAGGAGCTGGTGGCTACTAAGTTGACAATGCCTGTCCTCGCGGTTGGCGGTGGGGGTAACGGCGGGTTCGGTGCTAAGCAGCCTGAGAACATCCGTCGCTACGCCACTAATGTTGAATCCCACGTGTTGCCAGATTGTGGCCATTGGGTTCCAGAGGAGTGCGCTCCTGCGTTGAACCCTTTGATCAACTCCTTCTTGGATCGACCATAGGGCGGAATGCGTAATGTCTAACAATATACGTGGCATAGATCATATAGGAATCACGGTTCCAGATATCGAGGCAGCAACCCGGTTCTTTCACGAGGCCTTCGATGCAGCTATCGTCTACGACACGGTGGTCGATAGCCATCCGCGCCGATCCCCTGAAGAGCTTGCCGCTACGGTTGCCCTGAAAGAAGAGCAATTAATTGTGGCAACCCGCATGATTCGTCTTGGGAACGGTGCCAACATCGAGCTGTTCGAGATCGAAGGCGCGGCGCAGGGCGTTGACGGAATAGGCTCTTTAGGGGCTCCAGCACTTCGCCGTCTATTGTGATGAACTGGGCTCAGTGCTCAATCGTGTCTTGGCTGCTGGAGGTACTCAGCTTCGCGGGCCAAACGCACTTTTTGGTATCGAAAAAGGGACAGGCAACTCTATGCACTACGTCCGAGCGCCATGGGGCTCGTTGATTGAGTTGATCTCCATACCCACCGCTACAGGGCCGAGCTGCGAGGTAGATCGCTGGAAACCTTCTTAAGCTAGACTTCGTCAAAATAGTCAGCTTGCAAGCATTGCAGCTCGTGCAAATATGGCTTTAAAGCTGTTCGCCAGCTTGCACCTGGAGACAGCATGACGGTCAGCGGGAAGCCATTACGGTCGCAGGCAAGCTACATTTTGACGATTAATCTGCCTCGGCTACGGCCAAGGCAGTGGTGTTGTATCTGCTGGTTTACGGCACTTTAAGCCAGGGCCGAACTCGGCAGCCATAGCTGTCAATTGAGCCCGAGAAAACGGAGAGGCGACGATCAGAGCAGGAACGCTGGTGGAAGAACGAGCCACCAAGTGCGCCTGTTCAACCCCCTTTAGCGTAAGAGGAATGGTCGCGTGATCCAAGCTGGCTACGCCGGGATTCGCAGCGCTCTTGCCGTGACGGATCAGCCCAACGAGCTTCATTGATCAGTAACTCGCATGGGATCGGGCTTCCGTTTTCTCTCCAATGATTGAGGACGACAGGCAGATCATGTCTGCGTCCTGTGGATCATTTTTGGGCGGCGGAGGCGGTGGCGGAGATTTCGGAAGGTCTTTTCCGTGATCTTTAACGAAGCGCATTGGCGGGGGGGGAGGCGGCGGCGGCTTTTGATTGCTCATGCTTGGTAAGCTCCTGCTGGTGGGTGTAGAACGGAACGAATGACAACACCGAGAGAATCATGGTGAGGGTTACGTAATTCGATAACGAAACGAGTTTCGCACCGCGTTTATCGTTGTTCACCGTGTTAACGGTTGCCCCCTCAATGTAGTAGCTCAGAATGATCGCCTTGAAGTAGGTTTCTGCGTCATCGTCATTTTCTCCATGAACTGCGAAATGAGCCGTTGCCTCTGCTCTGTACCTCTCCAGCTCGGCCAACGTGGGCATCCCCCTGTCGAAGTCACGCAGTTGCCATGAAGAACGAAAGTAGTATGCGCCACAAAGCAGGCACAGAACGGCGCACAGGTACAAAATCCAAAATGCGACGCCAGCAAAACCGTCCTCTGAGCTTGGTGCTTTGCCCAGCATGTAGGAGAGAAATGAGAGTAGTACGCCTAGTATCGCAAGGGGGAGATTGAGTCTGGAGATGAGTTTTTCTTTGCGCTCAAGCTCGTAAAAATAGATTTTCTCGTAAAAAGCAAACCGTCCTGCGTCGTCCATGCAACCTTCCTTCTGACCCAGAGTGCACTGGCTCAATCATACTGTCAGCTGCCCAGAGCAGGAGCAACCAAACCAAGCCACAGGAGCTCAGAAGAAAAACTTCGGCGCCTGAGTGACGTTATCGTTGCTGAACCCTGCCAGGCTGGTTTCATGAGTTCCAATATTTTTGGACTGTGCTCCTAGCAAGCCCAAGCTTTTCCGCGATTGTTTTCCTGTCCAGGCCTTGCGCCTTCAGGGCTTTGACGCTTTCCGCATTCAAGGGCCGCCTAGGCTTTCCTTGAGAGCGCTTGACAAGCTTACCCTCGCTGAATTGTTCCTCTACCAACGCCCACCCTCCGGTCTCTTCGAATTCCCTGACTTTTAGGGCGGTACGCTGCAAAACCTCCGACGGAAGCTCATCGCCCTGGGCTGCAATGGCCAAGGCAACCATCGTCAGTAGATCGAGACCGAGGTATTCAGCGATTTCGTCGAGCTTCTCCAGCGTCGGATTTGCTCGTGCTTGCTCAAGCATTCCAACGTAAGTCCTGTGGGTTGCCCCTGCTAGTTCGTCGTAGCTCAAGCCTTGATGAGCACGCGCTCCACGCAACGCCGCCGCTAGGGCCTCTTTCAGTTGCACGAACCATACCCCCAAAACTGAGGATAGAGCCACGGCTGGCGTATTCCGATAAACAGATCATAATGATATTATCGTGACATGTCGTTTGCCAGGCAGCCGTTTATTCACGGTGGCGTGATGTGAGGACTGGCATAGCAGAGGAGTCTTGGCGACCACCACGCTCATAAGATGCGCCATTGAGCCGATGTTCATGAACCGCGTAAGCCAGCCCGCAGTCGTTATCAAGCGGCTTCTTGGCATCAACGGGATCTTTTTTTCGCGATGGCAGGGATAGTTAGTAATGAAGTTTGATTGTGTGAAATTCGCCGGAAAGGTCGACTATGTAAGGTCGGTAAACCTCATAAATGGTGGTCACAAAATCCTGGTCAGCATTGATGGCGCGGTGATTCCGAATCTCCAGGTCTCCAACAAGCTCTACGAAGAGCTAGAAGCAGGTGAACCTGCGACCCTCTATGGAATTTTCAACCGGAGTAAGAAAAAGAGAAAAAATCATGGAGTGCTTTACGGCCTGACCCAGCGCGGTGAGAAAATATTTGATACCAGTCAGCGGTTCAAAGTACCTGTCGCTCTTGCAGGATTTGCAGTCATCGCGTTTTGCCTGATGTTCGTAGTTGGTTGGGTTCCGACTTTATTTGCTCTGGGACTTCTGTTTGGGCCTGATCCAGACGTGTTCTCTAACGCTACCGTCCTCGCGACAGTTGAAGGCAGCTTGGCTGCGCTGTTTTTTCTTTGGCGCGCTCAGGTGATGCTCAGTGCAACGGCGAATCCAGAGGGTTGGGAAAGCATCGAGCCTGCGACACTTTCGAGTCGCTTCAGTAAATTTCATAAGTAGCCAACTTGGCGGTACGCTGGGGTACGTGCAACATCGTGCCCCACTCGCTAGAAAGCGCAGCAGGAATCCCAGATTCGCAGCGTGAGGCCTCCATACCATGCGAGCATCTAGCAAGCGGAGCGCGCAGGCGTGCAGGATGAGCGCCCGGAGGGCCGAGACACGGCTTGCTGTGGCTCGGTTCACGCCAGCCATCCGCCGTTAGGCGGCACGCCATTGTCGCTACTCAGCTTTGAAACACCTCAGAGGAGCCTGCAATGGCCAGTAAGGAGCTCAGCGAGCTTGAGAGAGCAAGACGAAGGGCTCTCTGGGCACATGCCAGCCTCCATCCTGGTGATTCAATGGCACTTGGTGTCTTAGCCATCCTTGACGATCTCGACAACCAGGAGCGAAGCAGCACAGCCTTCATCCATGAGCCACTCGAGCTCAACAAGGTTCGTCATTCTGCCCTGGTGAAACGCCATCACTCCGGCATCGATATAGTCTTGGAGCAAGAAATCCCGCAGCCCTGGAGAGAGCGCTTTCTGCAGGCCAGCGTTGGATCAACGCGACTCCCCGAAGGCCCATATGCGCACGACTGGCAGAAATTTCTGGTTGAGTGGGAGCGTGAGATGCAGCACCTGCACAATCACCGAGTAGCGCAGGCAGCCAGCGGCTAAAGCGACTGGTTCGGCGTAGCGGAATCGCAATCTTCTAACAGGAGCAGCAGGATGGAACAGCCCTCATTCTTTATCGATTTCGAGGCCTCAGGGATAGCTCCTGATAGCTATCCTATCGAAGTCGCTGTCGTATCGAGTGAGGCCTCCTACAGCTCGCTGATCAAGCCAGCCCGCTACTGGACGCACTGGTCGTTTGATGCCCAAGACATGCACGGCATCTGTCAGGATCAGTTGCATCAGCAAGGTGATCCCGCCGACGTTGTGGCGAGGCATATGAATCAGTTGTTCTCAGGACAAGTGCTATGTAGCGACTCGCCTCAGGACGGTTTCTGGCTCGATGTACTCTACGAAGCAGCAGACCTGATGCCCACCTTCGAGTTGAAGCCTCTGGAGGTGTTTGTGGGACGGGAAGCTGCCAGTAAGATCTACTGCCTACTACCAACCACCACGCACCATCGCGCTCTCGACGACGCAATCGCTTTGATGAACGCCTGCCACGCTTTCTTTCAAACTTAAGCCATCGAATAGGTGGCTAACTCTGTTTGCAATAACAATCAGCTTGCGAGGGACGTCACCTTGGGCAAGACGGTAACATCCCGAAGAATCCTGTGCCTTAGCCAACGATTGCGATAGAAGAATACCCCGCACCTGAAAGAGCAGCGTCAATATATCAATAAAACATTAACCATGTATTGACAGCTCGTTCTTTTTGGGGCTTGCAAGTCGGAGATTTTTGATTAGCATGATTGAGAATAATCGACCGACGAGCTTTTGTGAGAATGAACTACACAGTGTACCCTGCGCAGCAAGCCGAAAAGCCCCTTACTGCAAAAGCTGCAATTGTACATCTGGGAGATCATCTCCAAGCGTTCTTGAATGCAAATAATATTTCAAGCTGGGCACCTACGGATGATTACGTTCTGAGAGAGGATAGAGTAGCTGATGTACTGGTTTGTCTTGGTACTGCTAAAGGAATGAGTATTGCACAAATCAAATACCGAGCCAAAAAGCTCCTTAAGTTAGTTAGGGCTGATGGTAGCCCGATGAAACTTAGCTTTGCTTATGATCTTGTAGCCAACTGCCTCGGATACAAGGCCTTTAGGCATGCACACGTGTGTCGTACGATTGATCATTATGTCGAAAATCTGTGGCCGCTGGATGTGATAAGCAATGGGCTATTATTTAATGAAGGAGAACTTTTGGCCTGGCCTTCTTCATCGACGTCGGAAATGCTGCGGGAGCGGATGCAATTCAATAAGCATCGAGATAGTCTTTATAATGATATTAAAAAGCGAAGTAAAAGAGAAAGGACGCAAAAGGAAAGCGAATATTTACAGATGAGAAGTAAATCGTTGGCGCGCAGAGCAAGCCAGCCAATTGAGCCTCGTGATTAAAGGCTAAAGCAGGCGTGTGCAATTTCGGCCTCAAATGAGCCCCTGTAACTTATCTGCGCCGGGCTGTAAATTTGTAGACCAGGAGCGATGAGCATCATTTGGCGCCAGTAAAACCTGCACTACCTTCAGAGCTCTGCATCCCAAGTATCCATGGCCTTATTCACAGTCGCGTACCAGTGGCGTTCACCACCCTGAAGGGCGTTAGCGACTTGCCTGTGGGTATTGCCGTCGACGCAGGTCGGTAGACTTTCCGAGGTTCCAGAGAAGAGACTAGCCGTCGCGACAGAGTACCTCCCGGTATGCGTGGACTGAAGGCATACGTAGCGCACGGCACCGCCATTCAGAAGCCGACGCCAGGCCACCACCTCAATACAGTCATGCGGCCCCTCAACAGACGGATCAGCCTCCTGAGCCACCTCGACTACCGCAACGGCTTGGTACGGCCCACTACGCGTCCCTGGGGCGTGGACAAGGTGCTTCAACTGCTCACGTGCTGCGACAATTTGCTCACGGAGCTCTTCAGGGTCGATAAACATTCCCCCCTCTGGTGTCACCCTGAGGGTCTTTAAGCCGTTCGCTGCCTGTATGAATTCGCGCTCACGCTTCTGCTCGCAGTCGGGACGGCGGTCGGGAAACAGCCAAGCAACAAAGCGGTCGAGGGTGATCATGCGGGGCTCCAAGTGTGGATGGTAGCGACGAGACTCCACTAGGCTATCACCCCCAACCCTCCAAGCCCGAATCAACCTTCCATACCACCAAAGCGCTATCGGTCGGGACGCGTTCAGGAAGAGGCGAGCGGACTCCCCAACAGGTGGCCTCATAGGCTAAGATCTTGCGTTTGTGCCCGCCTGGAGCTCTGAGTGCTCAGAGATAAAGAAATCCGAACCGCTTTAGTTGACCACTTGATGAAGCGGTCGCCTAAACCTGCTCGCGTGCTCGAAGAGCTCACCATCGATAATGGTAATGCCATTGCCGACGTAGTTGCCTGCTATCGGGAGATGCACTGCTATGAAATCAAAGGCGAGACCGATAATGTTCGCCGGATTCTGTCGCAGTCAGAGTTCTATTCAAGGTCGTTCCCCAAACTGACTTTGGTAACAACAGAAAACCATGTGCGCTGGGCAATGGAAAAGATCCCTGCCTATTGGGGCATCATTCTCGCCACACCTAGCAAAGAAAGGACAATGTTGCGTTACGTCCGCAAGGCCGGCACCAACCCAATGTTCTCCAAGAGAGATGCCCTTCTAATGCTTTGGAAGGCAGAGCTGACGGCCATTGCGACCGCACACCCTGAAGTGGTCTTCAAAAAATCCTTCAACCGTGACGCTATCGCTGAGCAAATCAGCTATCAGTTGAGCCGGGACGACGCCCTAGCAGGAATCCAAGGCGCCCTCATCGAAAGGCGCTCAAATGTTGTTAACTACGAAAGTGATGTGAGCGGCAGTTGGGCTTTTAATCCACGTTCCTGGGTTGCCTGTCTTCTTCGACCTTGCCGGAGCCTTATAGCTCCGCTCATGAATGTACTGCTCTCCATATGAGTAATGCGGTGTACGTAGCCTAAAGAACAGCTCATTCACAATTACGTCAGAAATATCGAAATACTGTCTAAACTTGTGAGTTTTGAACCGTCGCCCACGTGCAATGAAAAAGCTATCGCTGTAAGTGTAAAAAACCTTAGGCGCCGCCCGGCTACTAATATACTCGGGCTCCATCTCAAAGTCAGAATACTCCGGGCTGACAACGCCGTAATCTCCAAACAACACCTCCTTGAAGTCTGGGGTTGAACTCAGGGCCCGCCACAGCTTGTACTCCTCCCGAGGAATATGAGCCGTGGAGTTTGTCGGGAGGAGCCCTGCGATAGACGCAGGCACTACCGACCCAGAGACAACCACTTTGGCACCAGCAAAGTCACCTTGAAAGCTAGCCACAAACCTTTCCACTTTTCTCTTGGAGTCTGCTGGATCTCCGATGATGCGTAGATCAATCAGAAGGATTACTGTTTGCGGCTTGGCCACAGCCAAGTCTGCCCAAAGTGCCTGAAGATTACTCTTTGTGAGGTTATAACTTTCAATGTCGATCATCTGCAGACGGATACCGACATCTGTCCCTGGCCGCGACTTCACGAAATCAAGCGCCGCGACGTTATGATCCGGATGCCGATCAAATGCCAAAACTGGCATAACCCGATAATTCGACAGCGTTGCAAGTATGGCCCTGTATTGCGGGATACCGCCCAGATCTACACTATCGTCGACATCGAAGTTATCGACAAAGAATTTGTAACTGATGTCCTTTTCCTGAGCACTCCCTAGCTCTTTATCTGCAATCCTCAAACGATCAATGACCTCAGCTTCATCCATCACTTTCTGCGTTCGGGGAATGTCATACATCGGAGCTATTTGATCGCGAATCCCTTCATCCAAAACCCCTACACTCTGGATTTCATTCTGCTTAAGCTTTAAAAAAGGAACGTATTTAATCATTGGCAAACCCGAAAGCGCTTTTAACGTCCATAGAGTGATGCAATTCAGGGTAAAGCTTGTAGTTCTTGGCCTGGTGACGAATCATCCCCGCCATGATGGAAGGATGCACTTCAGCCTTAACGCAAACATCCAGCAGCTGCTGTTTATCTGCCCTAACATTCCAGGCCATGCGCCAATATTGGCGGGATACCAAGCTATCTTTGGCAATGATATTTGCCTCGACCTCACGATCAGAGTCGTTGTCTTCTTCAAGGTCGTCCAGGATCGGATTATCGAGATAATCGTAATGCCTATGGATATGGGCAAGTTCATGCATGAGTGTGAACCAGAAATTATCGTAGCGGTTGTAGCGAAGCGCTATTCCAACAACTGGCGTACCCTGCGACAACTTGAAGGTACATCCATCCATTTTCATCGACTTGAAGCCCGGCTCTACCACGAGGAGCACGCCATAGGACTCGGCCAAGACATCGACTAGGGTGGTAATGTTTTCAGACTTGAGACTCAGGAGCGCGATCTGCCGGAGATGTTGAGCGCTCAAACCCTGAAAATCGAGAACTCTCCGGCTCAGCACAGCGAACTTGGACTTCTCGTTAATCAGCGACAACCACGCCTGGATCTTGGTCTCTTCCGCAGAGTCATTCTTGCGATAGAGCACGCCCTTGTTATTGGTCGCGTTGAGGGCGAGCCGAATGATGAAGTCGTCATAGGCTTCACCGGGCCGCGCATGCGTCTTCGCATCCGCTGGCTTCAGCGCTTTCTTCAAGCTGGACAGCGCCGCCGAGAACTCAACTGCAGCATCCCGCGAGGACGGATAAACCTCGAAGTCGCCTGGAAGCCCTTCTGGAGAGTCAGACATGATGCGCCTCCCCTGCCAGCTTCCCAGCTATCTCAGGAGGCGCCTCGAAGTAGCGCAAGTTCTCTTTATCTGCATCAGCGTCGTACTCAATCATGCCGAGGTAGCGGTAGTAGCCTTCCGCAGTCGGTAGCGAGTGCAAACAGAAGCCTGGACGGTAGCCCAGCTGGTTGATGGCGAAGTGGGAGGCATGGGCGATCAGGATCCGGCTAACGTTGCCGAACTGCTTCACGTAGTTCGGTCGATCCCGGTTCCAGTAGGCGGACGCGACGTAGTCGATGTAGAAAATGCGCTCCCCATCCAGGCGGCTTTCCTTGGGGTGGTAGATGACGCAGGTCGCCTGAATCCGCCCTTGGGCACTCAGGAAGAACCAGTGGTAGTCATCGCTACGGAAGGCGAACGCCTTATCGAGCCAGCTCCAATGGAAATCCGTCAGACCATACGCCGGCAATTGGTCGAAAAGCACGTTGGGGTCGTCAGCGGCTGTAGGGACATCAGCCATCAGTTGCCTCAGAATCTGGCGCTTCTCAGTGTCCCACTGCTCGCTCAGCTGGAAAACGTACATGGGTGCCAGGCCCTGATGGATCTGGTAGGGCACCTGCTGTCCCGTATGGCGGCACTCAAGCGTCGCCTCAGTCATCAACGCGCCCCCTGATAAAAGCGCGGCCCTCGGCAAGTCCGAATGGCGTCATGTGGAATTCCCTCTCCATATTGATAGCCAGATGATGCCACTTTTAAATACCGGTCTCAACGTGCCAATCTTGGAGTCGAAACCATGGTTATGATCGTAAGCGCCATAGCTTGAGCTGTTATGCCGCTCGACGGCGCTAATCAGTGCAAAAGCGCTGACAACAAGCCGCATGTCGGGTAGGTGTCGTGTCGTCCAGACCTCCCTGATTCCATACTGTAGTCATCTGTAAAGCCCTATGGCAGGAGACAAAAGATGAGCAGTTTTGACACCGTTGAAACCCGTGTATTGAGCAAAGGTGAACTGGGCGAAGTAATCAGATACCTGCGCGAAGTGCGCCAGTGGTCACAAGAGACCTTGGCGGAACTCGCCCGTACGACGCCTAGGACAATACAGCGTGTTGAAGCAGGGGCGGGAACTAGCCTCAACACACTTCGCTCTCTTTCCACCGCTTTCGAATTTCAGGACATCGACGCACTCACCAAACCGATGGCGATCCCTACTGAGGAGCAACTACGCGACGCTCGTGAGCATTTCGCCAAAAAATATGTGCTTACGAAGGCATTGAAGATCAAATCTGGAAGGAACCTGGCCAGGCTTGCGGCTGAGAGCATAGGCGATTACATCGAGCCCGCATTCGAGCCCTCCAGGGATCAGGCAGTGGCACTCGCGGAACTGACCGATTATCTACGGGACTATCGCGAATGTGCCGAGTTCTACTCAAGCACAGCACTATTGGAGGTGTTTGAAGAACTGCAGACCCTGCTTGACCGTCTCAAAGAACAGCGCGTCACCTTGCGCTATGCGACCTGTCCAGTGATACGCAAAGGCACATCGGATCAGCAGATAGAAGCACTCCCTATAGGAGATGTGCTCTACCTGATCGGATTCAGAGAAGGTGACGCGCCAGAGGAGTTGGCCCTGCCCAGGAAGATGGCGCTGCCATGAGGCGATCCCAGAAAGCAGATTGACTGGTCACGCTTCTCGAGGGGTGACCGCTCTTTTCTAGCAACCCGCGCATGACCAATTTGCGACTCATCCAGAAGCCTGGACTCAAGGCCCATGAGCTCCAGTATGATCATCACAACTAAATGGCGGAGGTGTGCTCAGATGGGTAGGGAAATGGACTGGAAGCTAGTCGAAGTCTTAAGACGCATCGAAGCCGGAGATACAGCATTTGATCCGGCAGATACCTCAAAGCAGGCTTTCCAAGACTTCCAGCCCCTAGCTTGCGCTCTGGTTGAAGCTCACAGACAAGGTCATGTTGATGGAGTTATGCCCATAAAGGAATCCAACGGAGGCAAACTGGAGTACCGCACAGTTATTGTCACAGGCAACCTCACTCATCGGGGCAGGCAACTGCTGGAAAAAGCCCAAGGTCAGCCAACACCGACTGACCGAGCTTTGAATGGTGCATTCGGGCAGCTTCCTGATCCACATTTGCGCTCACAATGGGATAAGGCTCTGAGTCGACGCCAGTCAGATCCTAGCGGAGCGATCACAGCCGCGAGGAGCTTTCTGGAGTCCACTCAAAAATGGATTCTGGAGCAAGGTGGTATCTCGACTTCAGATCGTAGAACGCTGCTTTTGGCGACGCTGAAGCAAGTCGGGCTGACCGACCAAGGGACTTCCATGTCCGGCTTACTCAAAGACATCGACAAGTTGTTGCTGAGCATCGCGCAGGTTAGGAACAAGCATGGCGATGCCCATGGCCCAAGCGACGCCTCCTCCGATCTCACAAGTGCTGAAGCAGCTCTGTGCGTCAACGTGGCCGGCGCACTTGGCCTGTTTTTGCTGGAATGCCACCAAGCACAGTCCAAGGTCTAACAACATTGGTCAAGGGGATTAATCAACGGGCTCTGACCCGGTCAGCTTTAAAGTAGGCGGGCTATTGTTCGCAGATGCCTGTGAGTTGGTAATCACGGTGATGGGGCTGATGAGTTGATGAAATACCCCAAAATCGTGAATAGCGCGGCGCCGAAGATGACCAGCACGTTGATTGCTACAAAGGTCTTCCAGACCCGGCGATTGCGGACGTCGAAATACATGAGCAGCAGCCTCCAGGCGTAGTCAAATACCGTGTGGTCGTGAAGCGCACTGGTGATGGACACGTATTTGAAATATCTCGCAAACAGCCGTCTGAGCCTGCCTTCTGTCAGTTGAACGGGATCTTTGAACATCCCAATGATGATTTCCCTCTCATTCATGGAAACGAGATCAGACCTGTAGGGAGCCATAAAGACCGTGACCCCTCCGGTAGGAGTCTGCGTGAACCACATTGCGGAATCGCTTTCTAGGTGGGTAGTGCGCTTGGTCACTCTGACCTTCTGCTCAACTCCCTCACAATCCTTGACTTCATCAACTTCCTTCACGCTCGAAAGCCCAAGCAGCCTAGTCATGCAAGTGACTTGGAGATGATTCAATCTATTGTTCACAGGGATCTCATTGGCTTCAGGGTGTAGACCGCTGTGGACTTTCATCCCTCCGTACCAATCAGCTTGGGGCGAATTTTCGATATCTTTGAACATCTCACGGATGCGCACTTCCATATCAGTCCACATCACTCGTCTGATAAAGGCGACTTCCGCGTCCTTCTGAAGCTTTTTGGCGTATTTCTCCAGCGCCTTTTTCATCACACGTACCACTCCTAAAAATCTGTCGCCAAGACGAATCTATCCTCTCAAGTCCAGTAGCCACCTAGCGCGAAAAGTCGACTCAAGTCCCTCTCGGCTTCGCCCGTGCAGTAGCTTCCGCTACCAGTGGATCATCAGGCCAATGGTGCTTGGGGTACCGGCCCTTAAGATCCTTCTTCACCTCCAAGTAGGTGCTGCGCCAAAAGTTCGCAAGATCCTGGGTGACCTGCACAGGCCTACGAGCCGGCGATAGTAGATGCAGAATCAACGGCTGCTTGCCCTGAGCGATGCGTGGTGTTTCTGCCAGCCCAAACAACTCCTGCAGCCGTACCGCGAGGATAGGTGGATGCTGCGAGTAGTCGATACGGATATTCGAGCCGGAAGGCACCTGGATCGCCTTAGGCGCTTGAACTTCCAGCTCCTGTGGAAGCGGCCAAGACAGGAGATTTCTGACTATCGAAGACAGATCCAGCTGGCTGAAATGACTGAGCCTGGTGACTTTGCCCAAATACGGCGCGAGCCACTCTTCGAGTGTGTCGAGAAGATTGGCATCGCTGAGATCAGGCCATTTGCTCTCTGCCTGACCATTCTGGATGTCCAGCTGACGCAGCAGATCGACCCGCGCCTGCCACTGCCGTAGCTCAGGGCTCCACGGCAGGAGCTCAATGCCCTTGCGCCTCACCAGGTTGACCAGGGCCTGCGACCGGGTTTGCTCATCAAGACTCGGCAGCGCCTTCGTCGACAAGATGAGTTGCCCAACCTTCAACTGCCGCTCAGCCTTCAGCACCCCTTCCCTTTCGTCCCAGTCGACCTCATCCACCGACCTCACTAGGTCAGCCAACTCGTCATCGAACAGAGCCGGATCGAGGTCACTCGCCAGGTAGATCCGCTCTTCGCGCTGCCCTTGCCGACTACCCAGATCTGCCACCACCAGCCACTCGTGCTTGGTGAGGGCATCGGGCTCTGAGAACACCGCAGCACGACCGTTGGAGATACGGTATTCGGATGCACTTGCACGCCTCTGCTGGCCGATTCGGTCAGGGTAGGCAAACGCCAGGAGGCACCCTACCCACCGTGGGTGATCGGGCTCGCTGACAGGGCTGGAGGCCTTCCCACGCAGTAGGGATCGGTACTGCCGAGCCGACTGCTTCACCCGCTGGAGAGAACCACCACTACGACGTGAATGTTGCTCGCCTGACAGGGCACTCAGCCTAGTGTGAAGGTCAGCACCGGCTCCACGTAGGATGTCCTTCTCACCGAGCAGCGCCGCGATGTTGCACGCGAGGTCATCCAGGCCCATTGCGTTGCCTTTGATGAGCATGTGAGCGATCCGTGGATGCGCTGGGAGCTCGCTCATGGCTGATCCGTGTGGTGTGAGCTGTCCAGTATCGTCGAGTGCGCCCAGGCGCTTCAGCAGGTCTCTACCTTGGCCGAAGGGGAGCTGATGGAGGTTGGTCGAGCCAGGTCATCTCCTCCGGCTCCATTCCCCACCGGGCCAACTGGAGAGCCAGGGCTGCAAGATCAGCCTGCAAAATTTCAGGTGTACTGTAGCCAGCCATTTGTTCGTGCTGCGACTCAGACCAAAGGCGATAGCAGATACCTGGTTCCAATCGCCCTGCCCGTCCTGCACGCTGAGTAGCACTGGCTTTCGAAATACGCTGTGTGTCGAGCCGGGTCATTCCACTGCGAGGATCGAATTTCGGCACTCGCTCGAGACCACTGTCCACCACCACTCTGACACCTTCGATGGTCAAGCTGGTCTCCGCGATGTTCGTGGCCAGTACGATCTTCCGGGAGCCTTTTGGTGCCGGGCCTATCGCAGCACGCTGTGCGTTCAGGTCAAGGTCACCGTACAGCGGGCATACGATCACCTCTGGACGACTGCTCAACTGCTCCTTGAGCACCTCAGCCACCCGCCGAATCTCTGCCTGCCCTGGGAGGAAAACCAGAACGCTTCCCGGCTGTTCGTTGATGGCGGCCAAGCAGGTATCCGTGACCCTCGAATCGATTCGCTCCCCCGGCTGATATGGGCTACTCCAAACCGTAGAGACCGGATACATCCGCCCCTCACTCGTGATAACTGGCGCGTCATTCAGAAGCTTTGAAAGCCGAGCGCCTTCCAGCGTTGCGGACATCAGAAGTAACTTCAGTGGGGGCTCATCCCGCAGCAGCTCACGAGCACTCACGCACAAGGCCAGCGCAAGGTCAGAGTCAAGGTTTCGAAGGTGGTACTCATCGAAGATGACCACACCCACACCGTCCAACGCGGGGTCATCCTGGAGACGGCGCGCCAGGATGCCTTCGGTGACCACTTCGATCTGGGTTCGCGGGCCTACTTTGCTTTCAAGGCGAATGCGGTAGCCGACAGTCTCACCAACCTTCTCACCCAGTTCACTTGCCAAGCGCTCAGCAGCAGCCCTAGCAGCCAATCGACGGGGCTCGAGCATGATGATCTTCTGGTCAGCAAGCCAAGGTTCGTTGAGCAGCGCCAAGGGCACTCGGGTGGTCTTACCCGCACCAGGTGGTGCTTCAAGGATTACTTCGTGGCGGTTGGCCAGGGCCTCTCGTAGGTCTGGCAATACGAGGTCAATAGGTAGAGAAATCATCGAGGCTCCCAAAGCAGGGAAGCAGTATACGACGGGGATCAAACGTGGAGATTAAGCGGTCAGACTGAGATGGCGTTGCTTGAGAGTTTTTGACAAGAAAGTGATGATTTCTGTGCATTCAGCAAAACGTGGAACTCGTCAAAGATCAGCAGGCCCACGCCGTCCAGCGCCGGGTCGTCTTGCAGGCGACGGGTGAGGATGCCTTCGGTGACCACTTCGATACGGGTGTTGGGGCCGACTTTGCTGTCGAGGCGAATGCGATAGCCCACGGTTTCGCCGACCTTCTCGCCCAATTCGCTGGCCAGTCGCTCCGCCGCGGCGCGGGCGGCCAGGCGGCGGGGTTCGAGCATCAGGATGGTCTGCCCTGCCAGCCATGGCTCGTTCAACAACGCCAAGGGTACACGGGTGGTTTTACCGGCACCGGGGGCGCTTCCAGCACGGCTTCATGGCGAGTCGCCAAGGCGTCACGCAGGGCGGGTAAAACATCATCGATCGGCAACGAATTCATACTGGCTCCAAAGCAGAGCGGCGAGTATAACGGCGAACTGCCGGATGCCGGCGGTGGTCGTAGAAACACCACTGGCGTGGGTTGTGAACATAATCCAATGTGGGAGCGGGCTTGCTCGCGAATGCAGTCTGTCAGTTAATGCATAGGTGACTGGTACACCGCATTCGCGAGCAAGCCCGCTCCCACATTGGATAATCGCTGCCTGACAGATCTGGTTCACTAGTCACCCTAAAACTGTGTTCAGGAGAATTTCATGCGTATCGCGTCCCGTATCATCGGCGGTGTCCTCACCGTTACCCTGCTGAGCCAACTGACCGCCTGCGGTTCGATCTTCTTCCCCGACCGCCGTGGCCAGATCGACGGCAAGATCGACCCCACCGTGGCGGTGCTCGATGCCATCGGCCTGCTGTTCTACGTGATCCCGGGCCTGATTGCCTTCGGCGTCGACTTCGCCACCGGCGCCATCTACTTCGAACCGGGCAAGACCGCCCAGGTCGACCCGGCAAAACTCCACGAAGCCATCGGCGCAGATGGCAAGGTCGACAACGCCAAGCTGCAAACCATCATCCAGAAAGAAACCGGCCGCAGCCTGCCGCTGGACGACCCACGCATGATCCAGTTCAAGGGCAGCGTGCAACAGCTGGCTTCCCTGGGCCTGCAACCCGCCGCTTAAGGATTCGATCCGTCTATGACCAGCAGTCCCGAACACGCCAGGCTTTTGCGCCTGGCCACCCGCGCCTCGGTGGGCGTGGCTTGTGCGCTGATTATCACCAAGGCCATCGCCTGGTGGCTTAGCGGCTCGGTGAGCATGCTCGCCGGGTTGACCGACTCGCTGCTGGACGGCGTGACGTCGCTGCTCAATTTGCTTGCAGTGCATTACGCGCTGCGCCCGGCAGATGACGATCACCGTTACGGGCATGGCAAGGCGGAATCGTTGTCGGGCATGGCCCAGGCGCTGTTTATCGGCGGCAGTGCGGTGTTGATCGCGTTCCAGGCCTACCAGCGTTTACAGCACCCGGAACCGGTGGGCGCGCCGTGGTTGAGCATCGGCGTGATCATCTTTTCGCTGGTACTGACCGTGGCGCTGCTGATGCTGCAACACCGGGTAATCCGCGAAACCGGCTCCAACGCCGTGCGGGCGGACTCGCTGCATTACCGCTCGGACCTGATGCTTAACGGCAGCATCCTGGTAGCGCTGGTGCTCGCGGGCATGGGCTTTCATCAGGTGGACGCGTGGTTCGGCCTGGGCATCGCCGTCTATATTTTGTGGAGCGCGGTCCAGATCGCCCGGGAAAGCTTTGCGGTGTTGATGGATGAAGAGCTGCCGCCGGAAGTCAGCCAGCACATGCTGGAACTGGCTCGTGGCGTTCCGGGGGTGCTGGGTGCCCATGACTTGCGCACGCGCATCTCGGGCAACCACTGGTTCGTGCAGTTGCACCTGGAATTGCCGGGGGAATTGACGCTGTCAGTCGCTCACGGCATCAGCGACCAAGCCGCCGACGCCATTCACCAGGCCTACCCGCGTGCCGAAGTGCTGGTGCACGCCGACCCGCGGGAAGTGGTCACGGGCAACAAGGCCTAGTACTGCACCTGGTAGCCGCGGCTGGTCAGGCAATTGCCCTGGGCCTGGCGGTAGGTTTGTACCACTGCCGGGTCGGGAGCGTAGGTGACTTGCTGCGGGTCGAAACCGCTTTGCTGCACCGCCCAGCGATAACAGTCGTAGCCGTCCTGCTGCACCTGGGCCGGTGACTGGCCGTTGGCGGGGTAGGCAACCACATCATAGCCATTGCCTTGCGGCGCGGGCTGTGGCGCGGGCACCTGCGTTGGCGGTTGCACCACCACGTACTGCTGGGTGCTGCTCTCGTAGGTGTAATACGCACCGGCGGCGAGGAAGAACAGCGCGCTGCCCACCCACACTTCCCGTGCGTAGTCCGGCAGGTATTGCACGCGGATGCCGTACGGCGGCGTCACCACCACATAACGCGGGCCCTGCGGACGGTACCAGTAGCCGCCGGAGAAAAAGTAATCCTGGCCACGGTAAGGCACGCGGTAGTTGCGGTCGGGGAAGCGGTCGACGGTATAACCAGGGCGATATTGCGGGCCTGGGCCCCAACCATTGCCGTGCCCATCAGGGCGACCTGCCCAGCGCACGTCGTTCGGGTGGCCATTGTTGAAGCCGCCGCCAGGACGTGGCCCCGGCCCATTGCCGGCCTGCCAATGCGGGTTGCCATCGTTACGACGCGGGATGTCCTGGTAGTTGCCCTGGCGCGGCTCTTGGGTTTGCCGAACGGTGTCTGGACGCCCCTGGATCGGCAGGTTGTTCGCCGGTTGCGGCGCGGGCCGTGGCTGTTCTGCGTTTTGTGGCCGGCCCTGCCACTGCCCGCCGTTATGCGGCTGTTGCTCGGCGCGGTCGAAATGCTGGTTCTGCGGACGCGGCTGCGCGTTCTCGACGCGCGGCGCCTGCTGCTGACGCGGTTGATTGTTTTCCGGGCGTGGCTGGTTGTTCTGCGGCCGTGGCTGGTTATTGCCTGGCCGACCACCCTCTTGCCCTCGTTCATGCTGACCGCCGCCCTCAGGGCGCGGTGGGTTATCACGGTCGTCAGCCATCACTTGCGTGCCAACGGTGACCATCAGCAAACCTACACCTGCCAAACGCCAGATGCGCTTCATGCTATTCCTCACTGCGGATTAGGGCCTAGAGTGTCCGGCCTCATAACATGAGACTGGAAAAGCCTCACCCGGTTCTGAGACAGGTTATCAGTCACGAGAAGTATTTTTACAGGCAAAGAAAAGGGGTGACCCGTCGGCCACCCCTTGAGAACTTCGTCCTGGCTCAACGCTTTTGGCGTTGGCTCACCTCACGCCGTCTTGTGGACAGTGTGCAGCCTGGAGGCCGGCTCAACCCTGCTGGGGTGGCGGCCGCAGCAGGCCTGATTGGGCGAGCTGCGATGGACTGTTGTCCAGGCGGTGATTCTGTTGATAAAGATACCCGCCTGCGCCCGACAGATGATTGCGAAGATTGCGTCAATAAACAGTGCTTGCGCAATTTTTAACCCTTCATAGATAATTCGCCGCAATAGTTACGACAAAGGCCAACCCAATGAGCAAGCTTGACCGATACGACCTGAGTATTTTGGCGGAATTGCAGCGCGACGCGAGGATCTCCAACCAGGAGTTGGCCGAACGCATCGGCTTGTCGCCTTCGCCGTGCTCGCGCCGGGTCAAGCAGTTGGAGGACGACGGCTACATTGCCCGCCAGGTCGCCTTGCTCGACCGCAAGATGCTCGGCCTGAGCCTTACCGCCTACGTGCTGATCGGCATGGACCGACATACACCGGAGCGTTTCGAGAACTTCGAAGCGGCCATCCGCACCCTGCCCCAGGTGTTGGAATGCAGCCTGGTGACCGGGATGGACGCCGACTATCAGTTGAAAGTGGTGGTGCCGGACATGGACCACTACCAGAAACTGCTACTGGGGCATTTGACCCGAATTGAAGGGGTGACCAGCGTGCGGTCGAGTTTTGTGCTGAACCAGGTGCTCAATAGCACTGAGTTGCCACTGACTCACTTGCGTACCTAAGACCGCCGCAAAACAAATGTGGGAGCTGGCTTGCCTGCGATGCAGGCAACTCGGTATGTCAGCAAAACCGAGGTGATGCTATCGCAGGCAAGCCAGCTCCCACATTGACCGCGACCGACTTAGGTCAATGTTGCGCCTGCGATGCTGCCTTATACTTCCCGCCTGCCTTTGTCGGAAATGTCTCCATGAACAACATCGACCCCGCCCTGTTTGAAGAATGGATGATGACCGGCCTGGTCACCATCCTGATCATCTTCATGGGCTTTATCGTGTGGGACCTGGCGAAAAGTCCAAAGCCGGGCGCTTTGGCTCGTTCATCCTGTTCTTCGTGCTGGGGCTGGGTGTGGCCGCGTTCATCATCAAGAGCGTGGTGATCGGCCTGATCGAGTCCGGCGCCCTATAGGCGCGCCGGCACTTCCTTCCATTGGCCTTGATCCAGGCCGTCGATCGACCATTCGCCAATGCGCACTCGCACCAGGCGCAACGTGGGCAAGCCCACCGCCGCCGTCATGCGCCGCACCTGACGGTTGCGCCCTTCGCGAATCACCAGTTCCAACCAATGAGTAGGCACGCTTTTGCGAAAACGCACGGGCGGGTTGCGCGGCCATAACGTGGGTTCTTCCAACTGCCGGGCTTCGGCGGGCAAGGTCATGCCGTCGTTCAGCTCCACGCCATCGCGTAGGCGCTGCAGTTGTTCTTCAGTGGGTTCACCTTCCACCTGCACCCAGTAAGTCTTCGCCAACTTGTGCTTGGGGTCGGCGATGCGCGCCTGCAACTGGCCATCGTTGGTCAGCAGCAGCAAGCCTTCGCTGTCACGGTCCAGGCGGCCTGCCGGGTAGATGCCGGGGATGTCGATAAAGTCCTTGAGCGTCGCGCGCCCGCCTTCGTCGCTGAACTGGGTCAGCACGTCGAAGGGTTTATTGAACAGGATCAGCTTCGGCTCGGCCGGTGGCGCCTTCGCAACGCGGCGTGCAGCTGAATACGGGGGTTTCACACCAGGGCGGCGCGAATCAGGACGAGTGGGACGGGACATGGCAAAGGAACATCTAACGGTCAGGACCGACAATGCTAGTGGCCTGACCGTTAAATAACCATCCCAACCGCTTAGCGGAACGGCGGCTCGTCGAAGCTGCGCAGTTTGCGCGAGTGCAGCGAGTTGAGTTCAGTGCGCAGCAAATCCACCGCCTCGATGCCGATCTTCAAGTGCTGGCTGACCGCGCGCTCATAGAACGCGTTGGCCGAACCCGGCAGCTTGATTTCGCTGTGAAGCGGCTTGTCCGATACACACAACAACGTGCCGTACGGCACTCGCAAGCGATAGCCTTGGGCAGCGATGGTGCCGCTTTCCATGTCCACGGCCACGGCGCGGGACAGGTTGATCAGCGGCCGTTCCTGGGCCCAGCGCAGCTCCCAGTTGCGGTCGTCGTAAGTCAGCACAGTGCCGGTACGCAGGCGTTTTTTCAGTTCTTCGCCTTTTTCGCCGGTGACATTGGCGGCCGCCTGTTGCAAGGCCATCTGCACTTCGGCCAGGGCCGGGATCGGGATGTTAGGCGGTACCACGCGATCGAGAATCCCGTCGCGGCGCATATAGGCGTGAGCCAGCACGTAGTCGCCGATGGTCTGGGATTGGCGCAGGCCGCCGCAGTGGCCGATCATCAGCCAGCAATGCGGACGCAGCACGGCCAGGTGATCGGTGATGTTCTTGGCGTTGGACGGGCCGACGCCGATGTTCACCAAGGTCACGCCGTGGCCATCACTGGCTTGCAGGTGGTAGGCCGGCATCTGGTAGCGGTGCCAGACCACGCCAGCGGCAATGGCAGACGCTTCACCGTGGTCCATGCTCTTGTCGATCACCACGTTGCCCGGCAGCACCATGCGCACAAAACGCGGGTCACTGCGCAGTTGTTCCAGGCCATGCAGGATGAACTGGTCAACGTAGCGGTGGTAGTTGGTCAGCAGGATCCACGGTTGTACATGGCGCCAGTCACTGCCGGTGTAGTGCACCAGGCGACGCAGGGAAAAGTCCACGCGGGCCGCATCGAACAGCGCCAGGGGCAGCGGATCGGTGTTTTCCCAGTCGTAGAGGCCATCGGCAATGCCATCGGTGGCAGCCGACAAGTCGGTGCTGGGGAACACACGGGCCAGGGTCGCGGCGGTCACACCGGAGCCGGCCAGTTCGTCGCCCTGCTCCACCACGTACGGGTACGGAATATTCTGTTGGCTGACGCCGACTTCCACCGTCACGGTGAAATCGTGCATCAGCGGCACCAACTGCTCCAGCAGGTATTTACGGAACGCTGCAGGATGGGTGACGGTGACGCTGTAGGTCCCCGGCAGTTGGACCTTGGCATAAGCGCGGGTGGTCTGTGGGACTTCGCCGTGGCAGTGGTAGGTCAGGCGCAGCTCCGGGTAGCGAAACAGCGCGCGCTGTTCGGCATCGGGTTCGACGCGGTCCTTGAGGTATTGCTTGAGGGCTTGATTGAGTGCGCCGGTAGCACGCTCATGCAGAGCCGCCAGCCGGTCCACGGCTTCTTCGGCGGATTGAACGACAACAAAAGCTTCGGTCACGGTAAGCATCCTGTGTTCTGACATGCAGGCCTTTATCTTGCCTGTATCCCAGCCCCACTGAAACAGCAGAGTTGGAATGCAATTAATGTGGGAGCTGGCTTGCCTGCGATAACGGTGGATCAGTCAACAATGATTTGACTCATTGACCGTTATCGCAGGCAAGCCCGCTCCCACATTTTGACCGCATGCTGTCAGAGGGATTCGGGGGTAGAACGGGTGACGATGGTTGCCACATCCACCCCGCGCGGCAAGGTTCCATACACCCGCCCAGACGACTCACCCAACCGGCTGGCAATAAACCCATCACTCACCGCCGCATTCCCCGCTTCCAGCAACAGCTTGGCCTGCAACGCCAGCGCGATATCTTCAGTCAGCTGCCGCGCTCGATACTGGATGTCCTGGGTATCCATGAACGCCGATTTCAACTGTTCGATATGCCGCGCCAACTGTTTGTCTCCCTGCCCATCCCCCAATTCGACAAACAACGCTTCCAGCACGCCGGCCTCCTTGGACAGCGCCCGCAGCACATCCAGGCATTGCACATTGCCAGAACCTTCCCACGTCGAATTCACCGGTGCCTCACGGTACAGGCGCGGCAGGATGCTGTCCTCGACATACCCCGCACCGCCCATGCATTCGGCCGCTTCGTTGATCATTGCGGGGGCACGTTTGCAGATCCAGTACTTGCCCACCGCCGTCACCAAGCGGGCGAACTTGGCTTCCTGTTCATCGCCCAAGTGGTCCAGGGCGCGGCCCATGCGCATGCTCAGGGCCAATGAAGCTTCGCTTTCCAGGGCCAGGTCCGCCAACACGTTTTGCATCAACGGCTGCTCGCTGAGCACGCGGCCACCGACGGAGCGATGGGCGCAATGATGACTGGCCTGGGTCAACGCCTGGCGCATCAAGGCGCTTGAACCAACCATGCAATCGAAGCGGGTCATGGCAACCATCTCGATAATGGTCGGCACGCCTCGGCCTTCTTCGCCGATCATCCACGCCAAGGCACCTCGGAACTCCACTTCGCTGGAGGCGTTGGAGCAGTTGCCAAGCTTGTTTTTCAGGCGCTGGATGTAGAACTCGTTGCGTGTGTCATCCGGGCGATGCCGAGGCAACAGGAAACAGGTGAGTCCTTTGTCGGTCTGGGCCAAGGTCAGGAACGCGTCGCACATCGGCGCCGAACAGAACCACTTGTGCCCCACCAGTTCATAGGCCTGCCCCGGCCCACCCGCACCCACCGGATAAGCGCGGGTGGTATTGGCACGTACGTCGGTGCCGCCCTGTTTTTCGGTCATGGCCATGCCAATGGTGGCGCCCGCCTTGTGGGCGATGCCGACATTGCGCGGGTCGTATTGGGTGCCAAGGATTTTCGGCAGCCAGATATCCGCCAAGTCCGGCTGCAAGCGCAGGGCTGGCACGCAGGCGAAGGTCATGGTCAACGGGCAACCGGTGCCCGCTTCGGCCTGGCTGTGCAGGTAGGTCATCGCGGCTCGGGCCACATGCGCGCCGGACTGTGGGTGAGCCCACGGCAGCGACGGCAGGCCATGTTCGACAGCGGTTCGCATCAACTCGTGATAGGCCGGGTGGAACTCCACCAAGTCGATTCGATGGCCATAACGGTCGTGACTGCTGAACACCGGCTTGTTCTGGTTCGCCAGGAACCCGGCCTCCATCAGCGGCCCGCCAGCCAGTGCACCGTAGGCATCGATGCGCCCTTCTGCCCAACCGGCGCCAAAGCGACGCGACCACTCTTGCAGGGGCAAGTCGATGCGATACAGGTTGGTGCCGTCCAGGGATGGGGGCTGGTTGGTGACGTCGTGGGTTTCGGCGAACTGATGCAGGTTCATGACGGGCCTCCTGGAAAAAGGCCACATTGAGTTGAGGCCCGAATCTCAGTTAAGCACCGCCACCCGGCTTAAAAAAGTGACATACCCGCCTAATGTCCGGCGCTTTCGCCCTCAAGCGGACACAGCAACCGACGCTCCAACACCGCTTGGAGCGCTTCGAAACGCACCGGCTTGGCCAAGCGGTCAGTCACGCCAATGCCATGGCATTGTTCACGCTCCGACACGCTCAGCGACGCGCTCAAGGCAATCACCGGCAATTCACCGCAGCCCGGCAATGCACGGATCTGGCAGCACAACGAGAACCCGCCCTCGGGGATATCCAACAACACGGCATCGAATGTTTCGCCTTGCAAGGTCGCCAGTGCACTTGGGCCGCTGTCTGCGGTTTTCACGCGGTAACCCAGTTTCAGCAGCATGCCGCGCACGACCAACTGGCCGACGCTATTGCCATCCACGAGCAGCACCGCGCAGTCCTGTGGGGCGCGATGTTGATCGAGCACCTGCCTTGGCTCCGGCGGTACTGCGGCGACTTCCATTTCCAACTGGAAGCGACTGCCCTTGCGCGGCTCGGAGTGATGGGTGAGACGCCCGCCCAGCAGCTCGATCAATTGCCGGCAGATGGCCAGGCCGATGCCCAGGCCGCCATATTCGCGGGTGGTGGAGCCATCGAGCTGGAAGAAGCGCTGGTAAAGGGTTGCCTCATCCAGGAAGGCAAAGCCGATGCCGGTGTCGGTGACGATAAAGCTCAGCCGAAGGCCGCCGTCACTGTGAGGCACGCCAACGACGCGCAGCCGCACAGAACCTGTGTGAGTGAACTTGAACGCGTTGTCCAACAGGCAATCCAGGCACTGCAGCAACTTGTCCGAGTCGCCGACCACACGGTCCGGCAGCTCAACCGCCACGTCGATGGAAAACGCCAGGCCCTTGCTTTGAGCACTGGCGGCGAACTGCTGGCGCAGCGTGTCGAGCACACCCCGCAGGCTGAACATCTGGGGCTGGGCGCTCAAACGCCCGGCTTGCAACTCGGTGAGGGTGAGGATGCCGTTGACCATGCGCATCATGTCCCGCGCCGAACCGGCGGCGGTTTGCTGGTACTGCGCCAGGTCGGCGTCCAGGGGTACGGTCTGCATCAACTCCAGGGAGCCGATTACACCGTTCATGGGCGTGCGCAGTTCGTGGGTCAGGGTGGCGAGGAATTCGTCCTTTAGCCGGTTGCTGCGGGCCAATTGCTGGTTGAGCACTTCGAGTTTCTGGCTGGCATCGAAGAGAATCTGCGCCTGCTGCTCACGCATGCTGTTGATGCGATCTGCCAGGGCCAGGGACAGCAACGCGACCTCGATGGCCGAGCCGATCTGGCTGGCGTACATGGTCAGGAACATGTTGGGCAGGTAGCCCAGCACCATCAGCGTATTGATGACCCCACCCAGCAGGAACGCCGACCAGGCGATGATGAAATAACGGGCCATGCGCTGGCCGCAGTACCACGCCTTGATCGCGGCAACAAAGATGGTCACGGTAAACACCAGCGCCAGCCCAGTCGCCAGGCGCAGGGCCACGGCGTAGCTGGTCAGCAGGGCCAATGCCATCACTACCGCGCCGCAGGCCGCCAGCCCTAGCAGAATGCGATCAAGCCAACGGCTGTGCTGCGCGGTGTGCAGGAAGCTGCGAGCGAACAGGCTGCCAAACAGCGCCGCCGAGCCAATCAGGAACGGCACCGCCGCATTGGTCCACCAGGGGTTGTTGGGCCAGAAGTACTCCACGGCCACGCCATTGACCGAGAGTTGGTAAAGGCCGAACGAGGCTATATAGAAGATGTAGTAGAGGTAGCTGGTGTCGCGCACGCTCAGGTAAATGAACAGGTTGTAGATCAACATGCCCAGCAATACACCGTAGATCGCTCCGAGTACGTAAAGGCGCAGTGGCTGTTGCTCCAGATAAGCGGTGCCGGCCCAGAGGGTCAATGGCGCCTGGATCGATCCTTGACTTTGCAGGCGCAGGTAGAGGGTTTCTTGCTGATCGGGCACGAAGTTGAGCTTGAACAGGTAATTGCTCTGGCGCACTTCACGGCTGGAAAACGGCAGCGCGCTGCCAGTGCGGGTGGTCAGTCGATAACCACCGGCGCCATCGCCTTGGTAAAGGTCCAGGTGGTTCAGCGGCGGGTAGGCCAGTTCCAGGAACCAGGTGCGCGGGGCGCGAGGGTCTTTGGCCAGGTAGTGCAGGTCGATTTTGAGCCAGAACACCGAGCGTGAGTAACCGGCATTGAGCGTGGCTTTGTCATGGGTCTTGAATTGCGCAGCGTAGGCGGGGGAACTGACTTCGGCGATGGTGAGGGCGGCACTCGGGTCTTCGAGCACTTGCATGACTCGGCCCAGCGGCAGGCTTCGCGTGTCCTGGTCGAACTCGACGGCGCTGGCGAGCATCGGAAGCCCACACAACAATAAAATCAGCAAATAGCGCATAGAGCCCCAGCGTGACCTGTCCGGTTATGTCAAAAAGCCCCCATTCCTTTTGAGAAGACGTATACCGGCGATACAGTTAGTAGTTTGGATCCACTCTAGCATAGCCATTAAAGGCTATTGGACACCATTGAAATAATTTTTCTAGAGGCTCTAGAACGCGGCTTTCAGCGCATTTCAAGCATCGTAAAAGCGCCAAAAAATCGTCGCTGCACAAGCAAAATTCAGCCATCGCCGGACGGCCACGCCAAAAGCGTTTGGTGGTAAGCTCGCGCACCATGAATATCTACAGCTCTCGCCCCGTTGTCCTCTGTCTCTCCGGCCACGACCCCAGTGGTGGCGCCGGCTTGCAGGCAGATATCGAAGCCCTGCTCGCCCAGGGTTGCCATGCGGCTCCGGCCGTCACCGCCTTGACCGTGCAAAACACCGTCAACGTCAGCGATTTCCGCGTGCTCGACCGCGAGTGGGTACTGGCCCAGGCCAATGCCGTGCTCGGCGATTCCGAAGTGGCGGCGGTCAAGCTGGGCATGCTCGGCTCCACCGCAATGGTCGACACTGTGGTCGAACTGCTGCAAGCGCATCCGCACCTGCCGGTGGTCTGTGACCCGGTATTGCGCGCCGGCGGCGGCGGCAGCCTGGGCAAGGATGAAGTCGGTTATGCGATGCGCGAGCGGCTGTTGCCGCTGTCGCTGATCGCCACGCCGAACCTGCCCGAAGCGCGCATCCTCGCCGAACTGCCCGAGGGCACGGCGGACGAATGCGCTGCGAAGTTACTGCCGTATATCAAGCATCTGCTGATCACCGGCGGCCATGGCGATGAGCATGAAGTGCACAACCGTTTATATAGCCGCGACGGCACCCAGCAGACCTTCACCTGCCAGCGCCTGCCCGGCAGCTACCACGGTTCCGGCTGTACGTTGGCCAGTGCGCTGGCCGGTCGGATCGCTCAGGGCGAAGGCCTGGTCAGCGCCGTGCAATCGGCGCTCAACTACACTTGGCGCACCCTGCGTGACGCCGAACAACTCGGCCAAGGCCAGTTTGTACCGCGCCGGTTGCCGCTGGATTTTTGTTCGTAAGACTCTAAAGAGGCCTGCTCGATGAAACTACGTGGCCTTTACGCCATAACCGACAGCCAACTGTTGGCCGGCAAATTCCTCGCCTACGTCGAAGCGGCGTTGGACGGTGGCGTGACGCTGCTGCAGTACCGCGACAAAAGCAGCGACGAAGCCCGACGCCTGCGTGAAGCGCAAAAGCTGCGGGAGTTGTGCTCACGCTACAAGACTCAGTTGATCATCAACGACGACGCCGAATTGGCCGCACGCCTCGGTGTCGGCGTGCACCTGGGCCAGACCGACGGTCCGCTGACCCCGGCGCGTGCGCTGCTGGGCTCCAAGGCGATCATCGGCGCCACCTGCCACAGCCAGATCGAACTGGCCGAGCAGGCGGCGAAGGAAGGCGCCAGCTACGTAGCCTTCGGACGCTTCTTCAATTCCAGCACCAAGCCTGGCGCTCCAGCGGCCACCGTCGAAATGCTGGCCCAGGCCCGCGCGCGCCTGCAATTGCCGATCTGCGTGATTGGCGGCATCACCCTGGAGAACGCCGAACCCCTGGCGGCCCACGGTGCCGACCTGCTGGCAGTGGTCCACGGCCTGTTCGGTGCCGAAAGCACCCAGGAAGTCACGCGCCGCGCCCGCGCCTTCAACGCCCTTCTTAATTCCTGATTTCAGAGAGCCTGCCATGTCCCGTTCCGAAACGCTGTTTGCCAATGCCCAGAAACACATCCCCGGCGGTGTGAACTCCCCCGTGCGTGCGTTCAAGAGCGTGGGCGGCACGCCGTTGTTCTTCAAGCATGCCGAAGGCGCCTACGTCACCGACGAAGACGACAAACGCTACGTTGACTACGTAGGTTCCTGGGGGCCGATGATCCTCGGCCACAGCCACCCGGACGTACTGGACGCGGTACGCAAGCAGCTGGAACACGGCCTGTCCTACGGTGCACCAACGGCCATGGAAACCGAAATGGCTGACTTGGTGTGTGCCATCGTGCCGTCGATGGAAATGGTGCGCATGGTCAGCTCCGGCACCGAAGCCACCATGAGCGCGATCCGCCTAGCCCGTGGCTTCACTGGCCGCGACAGCATCATCAAGTTCGAAGGCTGCTACCACGGCCACTCCGACAGCCTGCTGGTGAAAGCCGGTTCCGGCCTGCTGACCCAGGGCGTGCCGAGCTCGGCCGGTGTGCCTGCAGACTTTGCCAAACACACCCTGACCCTGCCATTCAACGACATCGCCGCCGTCGAGCAGATGCTCAATGAAGTGGGCCAGGACGTAGCGTGCATCATCGTCGAGCCGGTGGCCGGCAACATGAACTGCGTACCGCCGGCACCGGGTTTCCTTGAAGGCCTGCGCGAGCAGTGCGACAAGCACGGCGTGGTGCTGATCTTCGACGAAGTGATGACCGGTTTCCGTGTGGCCCTCGGCGGCGCCCAGGCTTACTACGGCGTAACGCCGGACCTGAGCACCTTCGGCAAGATCATCGGCGGCGGCATGCCAGTGGGCTGCTTCGGCGGCAAACGCGAGATCATGCAGCACATCGCGCCACTGGGCCCGGTGTACCAGGCGGGCACCTTGTCCGGTAACCCATTGGCCATGGCCGCCGGCCTGACGACCCTGCGCCTGATCAGCCGTCCGGGCTTCCACGCCGAGCTGACCGACTACACCACGCGCCTGCTGGACGGCCTGCAACAGCGCGCAGACGCCGCCGGCATCCCGTTTGTGACGACCCAGGCGGGTGGCATGTTCGGCCTGTACTTCAGCGGTGCCGACGATATCGTCACCTTTGACGACGTGATGGGCAGCGATGCCGATCTGTTCAAGCGCTTCTTCCACCTGATGCTGGAAGGCGGCGTGTACTTGGCGCCGAGCGCGTTCGAAGCCGGCTTCACCTCGATCGCCCATGGCGAAGCCGAATTGAAATTGACCCTCGACGCTGCCGAGCGCGCGTTCGCTGCCTTGAAATAAATGGCCAAAAATCAGACACCGCCCGAGCGGTGTCTGATTTGCTACTTTGCTGACAGATATTTCCGAGTTTTTTCGAGAATTCACCTGCAATCCGGCAGATAACTTGCCCAACCAGCAGAAAAACGAGTAAAGACTTTGTAAGCAGAGGCCTGCTTATTTCATAATGCGCGCTTATTGGATCCCCTGAGGATCCGCGTGCCCCGTCAGAGGTAAGTCGATTCCCATGAAACGCACCGGCCGCACCCTGGTTCTGGGCTGCCTGTTGCTCCTTCAGCCGCTGCTGGCACATGCACAAGCAGGCGGCAACTCGTTGTTAATCCCAGCGATGGGTCGTTGCACCCTCAATACCCAGCCAGACGGCCAGGCCGAAGCGCTGAGCGCGTGCCAGAAACAGGCCGATGCCGGGGATGCGCAGGCGCAATACGAGTTGGGCGCGTATTACCACGACAGCAAGAACCCCGCCCGCGACCTCAATAAAGCCTTGAGCTACTTCGAGAAAGCCTCGCTGCAGGGCCATGCCGAGGCGCAATTCCAGCTGGGCACCATGTTCTTCCATGGCGAAGGCGTGCCAGCCAATAACGTCCAGGCGTATATCGTGCTGAAAATGGCGGCGGTCAACGGTGCAGAGGATGCACTGGATACAGCCGACGAAGTGGCCGAGCATATGCAGCGCGATGAACTGGAAGTGGCAACGCAGGTACTGGGGCAGATTTTCCGTAACTATTTGCAGGAATTGCAGAGTGCGGATGGGCGTTCGCCTTTCTCACCCTTGCCTTAAATCTTCCGGGCTTTTAAAGGCCCTTTCGCGAGCAAGCCCGCTCACACATTGGACCGAGTTCCAAGTTTGGAATGCAGTTAAATGTGGGAGCGGGCTTGCTCGCGAAGGGTGCAACGCGGTCTAAAGTCTTACTTCTCAGGCATCGGCATCGGAAACGGCATCACATTGCTCACGCCCCGAGCCTCACTGATCTTCGGCGTGCCCAAACGCTCGACTTCATCGATGCGCACAATCGAATGCATCGGCACAAAGCTGCGCACCACGCCTTCGAATTGAGCCTTGAGTTTTTCTTCGCCCGGGTCGACGACCAACTGGGTGCGCTCGCCAAAGACGAACTCTTCCACTTCCAAGAACCCCCACAGATCGCTCTGATAGATCTGCTTGGCGTACATTTCGAACACCTGGCCCTGGTTGAGGAAAATCACCTTGTAGATTGGAGCTTCACGTTTGGTCATGGTGGGCGAATAACACATCGGGGATATAAAAGAGGGCGCGAACTATAGCATGGCACCCGATGCACAACGCTAGGAACCAATGGGCATGCCCCCTATAATGCGCGGTTCTTTACCACCAGTTGACGATTCCCATGGCCAAGAAGCTTTACATCGAAACCCACGGTTGCCAGATGAACGAGTACGACAGCTCGCGCATGGTCGATCTGCTGGGCGAACACCAGGCCCTGGAAGTCACTGCCCGCGCAGAAGATGCCGACGTGATCCTGCTCAATACCTGCTCGATCCGCGAGCGGGCCCAGGACCGTGTGTACTCCCAGCTGGGCCGCTGGCGCGAACTGAAACTGGCTAACCCGGACATGGTAATCGCCGTCGGCGGTTGCGTCGCCAGCCAGGAAGGCGCCGCGATTCGCGACCGCGCACCCTATGTCGATGTGGTCTTCGGCCCGCAAACCCTGCACCGCCTACCAGAAATGATCGACGCTGCGCGTATCAGCAAGCTGCCGCAAGTCGACGTGTCGTTCCCCGAAATCGAAAAATTCGACCACTTGCCCGAGCCGCGCATCGACGGGCCAAGCGCATATGTGTCGGTGATGGAAGGGTGCAGCAAGTACTGCACGTTCTGCGTGGTGCCCTACACCCGTGGTGAAGAAGTCAGCCGTCCATTTGACGACGTGCTGTCGGAAATCATCCACCTGGCCGAAAACGGCGTGCGTGAAGTGACCCTGCTGGGCCAGAACGTCAACGGCTACCGTGGGCTGACTCACGACGGACGCCTGGCCGACTTGGCAGAGCTGATCCGTGTGGTTGCCGCCGTCGATGGCATCGAGCGTATTCGCTACACCACGTCGCACCCGCTGGAGTTTTCCGACAGCCTGATCCAGGCCCACGCTGAAGTGCCGGAACTGGTCAAACACCTGCACCTGCCGGTGCAATCGGGCTCGGACCGTATCCTCTCGGCGATGAAGCGCAACCACACCGCCCTGGAGTACAAATCCAAACTGCGCAAACTGCGTGCGGCGGTGCCGGGTATCTGCATCAGCTCGGACTTTATCGTCGGTTTCCCCGGCGAGACCGAGAAAGACTTCCAGCAGACCATGAAGCTGATCGAAGACGTCGGTTTCGACTTCTCCTACTCGTTCGTCTACAGCCAGCGCCCTGGCACGCCGGCGGCCGACCTGGCGGACGAGACCCCGGAAGCGCTGAAAAAGAACGCCTGAACGCGTTGCAGCATCGGTTGAACCAGCAAGGTTTCGAGATCAGCCGACAAATGGTCGGCTCGACCCAGCGCATCCTGGTCACCGACTATTCGAAAAAAGACCCGGGCGAATTGCAAGGTCGCACCGAGAACAACCGAATCGTCAACTTCCGCTGCGATAATCCGACCTTGATCGGCCAGTTTGCCGATGTGCACATCGATGCGGCGCAACCGCACTCGTTGCGGGGCTCGCTGATCCAATAACCCATCAATATGTCTGACTGATGGAGATCAAAATGTGGGAGCGGGCTTGCTCGCGAAGGCGGCAGATCAGTTGATACAGGTATTGACTGGCCCACCGCCTTCGCGAGCAAGCCCGCTCCCACATTGGAACTGCGCAACATTCCAATGACGTAAGTGCTTTCGTACCCGCGCCACTGGCGTTATTCTCTCTTTCACCTCAACAGCCAAAGGGCGGCTAAAAGCGACCTTGAACGCACCCATAGCAGAACCCCATCGTTTTCTCCTCGAGCCATTTGAGGCTCGCCGTTTCGCCAACCTGTGCGGACAGTTCGACGAGCACCTGCGTCTGATCGAACAACGCCTGGGCATCGAGATCCGCAATCGCGGCAATCAGTTCGAGCTCGTTGGTGAAACCCAGTCCACTAAATCAGCAGAAAACCTGCTGCGCCGTCTCTACCGCGAAACCAAGGGTAGCGAGCTGTCGCCAGAAACCGTGCACCTGTATTTGCAGGAATCGGCTGTGGAAGATTTGGCCAACAACCCTGTCGCTGAAGCCAGCGTGGCCTTGCGTACCAAAAAGGCATGATCCGCCCAAAGGGCTTGAATCAGCAGAAGTACGTAAAGGCGATCCTCGGCAACGACATCAATTTCGGCATCGGCCCCGCCGGTACCGGCAAGACCTACCTGGCCGTGGCCTGTGCAGTGGATGCTCTTGAGCGCGAGCAAGTGCGCCGCATCCTGCTGGTGCGCCCGGCGGTCGAAGCGGGCGAAAAGCTCGGCTTCCTGCCCGGCGACCTCGCACAGAAGATCGACCCGTACCTGCGCCCGCTCTACGACGCGCTGTACGAAATGCTCGGCTTTGAATACGTGGCCAAGCTGATCGAGCGCCAGGTGATCGAGATCGCCCCGCTGGCCTACATGCGCGGCCGCACCTTGAGCAACAGTTTCATCATCCTCGACGAAAGCCAGAACACCACGGTCGAGCAGATGAAGATGTTCCTGACCCGCATCGGGTTCGGCTCCACGGCCATCATCACCGGCGACATAACCCAGGTCGACCTGCCCAAGGGCACCAAGTCGGGCTTGGGTCATGTGATTGAAGTGCTCAAGGACGTGCCAGGCATCAGCTTCACGCACTTCTCGCCCAAGGACGTCGTGCGCCACCCGCTGGTGCAGCGCATTGTCGAGGCCTACGAGCGCTTCGAACACCGTGATGATGGTTTGTCCAAGGACGCCCGCCGCGATGCTTGAGCTAGACCTGCAGCTGGCCACCGAAGCGCCCGCCCCCAGTGAAGAACAGTTCCGCCAATGGTGCGCCCTGGCACTGCGCCAGCGCACCGCCGACTCGGAACTGACCATTCGTCTGGTGGACGAACCCGAGGGCCGCGAACTGAATCACACCTGGCGCCAAAAGGACTACGCGACCAACGTGCTGTCCTTCCCCGCCGACGTACCGGATGAGTTACTGGATATCCCACTGCTGGGCGACCTGGTTATCTGCGTCGAGGTGGTAGAACGCGAAGCGAAGGAACAAGGCAAGGACCTTGAAGCCCATTGGGCTCACCTGGTCATCCACGGCTGCTTGCATCTCTTGGGTTACGACCATATAGACGATGACGAAGCCGAGGAAATGGAAACACTGGAACAAACGTTGCTTGCAGAATTGGGTCATCCGGACCCGTATGCCGACGACGAAGCTTAAAAACACTCAACTGTAACAACAAAGGATTCAGAGTAATCGCTATGAGCGAAGACCGATCGAGCAACGGGCAGAAGTCATGGCTGGGTAAACTGACCCAGGCTTTTGCCCACGAGCCGAAAAAACCGCCAGGAGCTGCTGGAGCTCCTGCGCGAGGCCCACCAGAACAAGTTGCTGGACAGCGAAGCGCTGGCCATCGTCGAAGGCGCCATCCAGGTGGCTGACCTGCAAGTGCGGGACATCATGGTCCCGCGCTCGCAGATGATCAGCATCAAGGCGACCCAGACCCCGCGGGAATTCCTCCCGGCCGTAATCGACTCGGCGCACTCGCGCTACCCGGTGATCGGTGAAAGCCATGACGACGTCATGGGCGTCCTGCTGGCCAAGGACCTGCTGCCGCTGATCCTCAAGGAGAACGGCGACAACTTCAACATCAAGGACCTGCTGCGGCCGGCCACCTTCGTACCCGAATCCAAGCGCCTGAATGTGTTGCTGCGTGAATTCCGCGCCAACCACAATCACATGGCCATCGTGATCGACGAATACGGCGGCGTTGCTGGCCTGGTGACCATCGAAGACGTGCTGGAACAGATCGTCGGCGACATCGAAGACGAGCACGACGTCGAAGAAGACAGCTACATCAAGCCGCTGCCGAGCGGAGACTTCCTGGTCAAGGCGCTGACGCCGATCGAGAACTTCAACGAGTTCTTCGACAGCGAATTCTCCGACGACGAGTTCGACACCGTGGGCGGCCTGGTGATGAGTGCGTTTGGGCATCTGCCAAAGCGTAACGAAACCACCGAGATCGGCGCTTATCGCTTCCGCATCCTGAATGCAGATAGCCGTCGAATTCACTTGATTCGCCTGACACCTATTGCCCGTTAAGGACTGAAATGCGCCGTTTGATCGCACCCGGCTGGCCCGGTAACTTGCTGGCCGTGGTGGCCGGCGCCATGACTACCCTGGCGCTGGCGCCATTCGATCTGTGGCCGTTTGCGCTGGTGGCCGTCGGATTGTTCTATATCGGGTTGCGGGAGCTGAGCCCACGCCAGGCCTTGGGTCGTGGCTGGTGCTTCGGTTTCGGTCTGTTCGGTGCCGGCACCAGCTGGATCTACTACAGCATCCACCACTTCGGCGGCGCTTCAGTGCTGCTGGCGGGTTTCCTGATGCTGTTGTTCACTGCCGCCATTGCCTGGTTCTTCGCGCTGCCCGCTTGGTTATGGGCGCGCTGGTTACGCCGCAATGAAGCACCGTTGGCCGACGCGCTGACTTTCGCAGCACTGTGGGTTGGCCAGGAAGCATTTCGCGGCTGGTTCCTTACCGGTTTCCCGTGGTTGTATTCCGGCTATAGCCAGCTTGACGGCCCCCTGACCGGCCTGGCGCCGGTAGGCGGGATGTGGCTGATTTCGTTTGCCCTGGCACTCACAGCAGCGCTGCTATGCAACCTGCCACGCCTGCTGGCCAGCAAGCGCAATGCCTTTATCGGCGCGGGCCTGGTGCTGCTGGTCGCACCTTGGGCCATCGGCCTGGCCCTCAAGCACCATGCCTGGACCACGCCTTCCGGCGCGCCACTGACCGTGGCTGCGATCCAGGGCAACGTCGAGCAGAGCATGAAATGGGACCCGGAACAGCTCAATGCGCAGTTGGCGCTGTACCGCGACATGAGCTTCAGCTCCAAACCGGTTGACCTGCTGGTGTGGCCGGAAACCGCAGTACCGGTACTCAAGGAGTCCGTCGAGGGCTACCTGGGCATGATGGGCAAGTTCGCCGCAGACCGGCACACCGCGCTCATCACCGGCGTACCGATCCGCCAGGAAGTGCACCACCAGAAGCGCTACTTCAACGGCATTACCGTGGTCGGCGAAGGTGATGGCACTTACCTCAAGCAGAAGCTGGTGCCTTTTGGTGAATATGTACCGCTGCAAGACATGCTGCGCGGCCTGATCGCCTTCTTCGACCTGCCCATGTCCGACTTCGCCCGTGGCCCCGCCGACCAGGCGATGTTGCAAACCAAGGGCTATCAAATCGCCCCCTTCATTTGCTACGAAGTGGTGTACCCCGAGTTCGCCGCCGGCCTGTCGGCCCAGAGCGACCTGCTGCTGACCATCAGCAACGACACTTGGTTTGGCCGCTCCATCGGCCCGCTGCAACACCTTCAAATGGCGCAGATGCGTGCGCTGGAGGCTGGCCGCTGGATGATCCGCGCCACCAACAATGGCGTGACCGGCCTGATCAACCCGTTTGGGCAGATCACCGCGCAGATCCCGCAGTTCGAACGCGGCATTCTTTATGGTGAAGTGGTGCCGATGCACAACCTGACGCCGTACCTGCAATGGCGTTCATGGCCGTTGATCATAGTGTGCCTGGTGTTGTTTGGTTGGGCGCTGCTGGCGGGTCGGATGGCGAAGACAGTTTAAAGAGCAGCACCAAACCAATGTGGTGTTATCGGTAAAACAATCGGTAACCCACCTGCCCCACCGCTTCATTGATCAACTGCCCACTGCGCCACACCGACACGAACTCCGGCATCCAACCACCCAGCGGTCGGGCATTGTCCACGCCGAGAAAACCCACCGGCGCGGGCACCACGGTAAAACCTGCCTTTTCAAAGCTCCACACTGAGCGTGGCATATGCCAGGCCTGGGTCACCACCACTACACGCTTGATGCCCTCGGGCAATAGAATCTCGGCGCTCATCTGCGCATTTTCCCAGGTGGTCCGACTGCGCTCTTCTTTCCAGCGCACCGTCACGCCGAAGTCATCCTGCATCGACACCGCCATCAATTCTGCCTCGCTGGGCGGCGTGCCGTAATGCAAGCCGCCAGTGGTCAGCACCGGCAGCCCGGATGCCTTGGCCAGTCGCGCCGCGTAGCGCTGGCGCTCAAGGCCTATACCGGTGGGCTGGTCGGAGCCCCAGGCCGGGTCACCGCGCTCGCGCCCCGAGCCCAATATCACGATGGCGTCTGCGCGCTGGGCCAGGGTCGACCAGTCTTCACGCGCCAGCGGCGGCTCGGTCTCCAGCGCCCGCGCGCCCCACTCCACCATCACCGGCAGGCTCATTAGCCACATCCCGCCAAAACCCAGGGCAAAACAAAGCCCGGCCAGACGCGGGCGGCTTCGGCGAAACCACCAGGCAAGCGCCAACAGCAGCAAAAGAATGCCGGGGGGCAACAACAATTGTTTGATGAAATAACGAAAAGGCATCGGGCATCTCCAAAGATGCCCGAAGCCTAGATGCAACGGGATATAGCGACAATCTTTACCAGCACATTTTGAGAAGGCTTATGGAAAACAATGTTTTTCACTTCCACCGTACGGCCCGAAGTTTTTCCGGCCCGCGACCTGTGGAAAAGTCCTTCAGCCAGATCACCTTGGCCGAACGCGAGGGCTCTTGGGCTGGCGGGGAGGCCTGCCCAGGAGAGGCGTGGTGGTGATGCAATTCCAGGTAGCCCTTGATCAGTTCAAGCTCTGCCTGGCTCAAGCCTCGCAACTCCAGCTCCTGAGGCCGCTCATCACGCAATCGGCCTGCGGTTCTTGCTGCATCCAATGCCCGACCCAAACGGTCGATCAGCCCTTCATACAACTGCGGTTTCGTTAAAGTTCGCTGCGATTCAACCATCCCCTCACCTCATTGAAGATATGACTCATTCCCCAATAAACAGCGTAGCCCCCACGGCTGCACCTGCCTGGCGCCGCGACAGACGGCCCCTGCCGCGCAATCAGGGTTTCCCTCGATAGAGTGGGGTCATGTATGCTACGGCGCTTCCTGTAACTCCACTTCCCGCAGGGTTTGGGCACGGACGCGCCGCTTTTTGGTGTCGATGGACCTGAACGTTGCACCGAAGAGGATTAGGCCACCCCTATTCAGTTCAAAAGTAGCCATGCACGAACAATATCAGCCCCGTGAAATAGAAAACGCCGCCCAAACTTTCTGGGACGAGCAAAAGTCCTTTGAAGTCAGTGAACAGCCAGGCAAGGAGACTTACTACTGCCTATCGATGTTCCCTTACCCCAGCGGCAAGCTACACATGGGGCACGTGCGCAACTACACCATCGGTGACGTGATTTCCCGCTACCAGCGCATGCAAGGCAAGAACGTCCTGCAACCCATGGGTTGGGACGCCTTCGGCATGCCGGCGGAAAACGCCGCGATGAAAAACAACGTGGCTCCCGCCAAGTGGACCTACGAAAACATCGCCTACATGAAGAGCCAGCTGCGCAGCCTGGGCCTGGCCGTGGACTGGTCCCGCGAAGTGACCACCTGCAAGCCGGATTACTACCGCTGGGAACAATGGCTGTTCACTCGCCTGTTCGAAAAAGGCGTGATCTACCGCAAGAACGGCACCGTGAACTGGGACCCGCTCGACCAGACCGTACTGGCCAACGAACAGGTGATCGACGGTCGCGGCTGGCGCTCCGGTGCGCTGATCGAAAAGCGCGAAATCCCGATGTACTACTTCAAGATCACCGCCTACGCGGATGAACTCTTGTCGAGCCTCGACGATTTGCCGGGCTGGCCTGAACAGGTCAAGACCATGCAGCGCAACTGGATCGGCAAGTCCAAGGGCATGGAAGTGCAGTTCCCGTACAACGTCGATTCCATCGGCGCAGCGGGCGCACTCAAAGTCTTCACTACCCGTCCAGACACCTTGATGGGCGCAACCTACGTTGCCGTGGCCGCTGAGCACCCGCTGGCGACCCAGGCTGCACAGAACAACCCTGAGCTGCAGGCTTTCATCGCCGAATGCAAAGGCGGCAGCGTGGCCGAAGCCGACGTTGCCACCCAAGAGAAAAAGGGCCTGCCGACTGGCCTGTTCGTCGAGCATCCGCTGACTGGCGAGAAGCTGCCAGTATGGGTCGCCAACTACGTGCTGATGCATTACGGCGATGGCGCTGTAATGGCAGTGCCGGCCCACGACGAGCGCGACTTTGAATTCGCCACCAAATACAACCTGCCGATCAAGTCGGTGGTGCGCACCAGTTCCGGTGAAACCAACCCGGCTCCGTGGCAAGACGCCTACGGCGAACACGGCACCCTGATCAACTCTGGCGAGTTCGACGGCCTGGATTTCCAAGGTGCCTTCGACGCCATGGAAGTTGCATTGATCAAGAAGAACCTGGGCGCCTCGCGCACCCAGTTCCGCCTGCGCGACTGGGGCATCAGCCGCCAACGCTACTGGGGCTGCCCGATCCCGATCATCCACTGTGCCACCTGTGGCGACGTGCCTGTACCGGAAGACCAACTTCCGGTCGTACTGCCGGAAGACGTAGTGCCGGACGGCGCCGGTTCGCCGCTGGCGCGCATGCCTGAGTTCTACGAGTGCAGCTGCCCGAAATGCGGCCAGCCTGCCAAGCGTGAAACCGACACCATGGACACCTTCGTCGAGTCGTCGTGGTACTACGCCCGCTACGCCTCGCCGCACTACGAGGGTGGCCTGGTGGAGAAAATCCGCAGCTGACCATTGGCTGCCGGTGGACCAATATATCGGCGGTATCGAGCACGCTATCCTTCACCTGCTGTACGCGCGCTTCTTCCACAAGCTGATGCGTGACGAAGGGCTGGTGAGCTCCGATGAGCCGTTCAAGAACCTGCTGACCCAAGGCATGGTGGTCGCCGAGACTTACTATCGTCGCGAAGCCAACGGCGCCTACACCTGGTTCAACCCGGCCGACGTCGAGCTTGAGCGTGACAGCAAAGCCAAGGTCATCAGCGCGAAGCTGATCGCCGACGGCCTGCCGGTAGAAATCGGTGGCACCGAGAAAATGGCCAAGTCGAAGAACAACGGCGTTGACCCACAGTCGATGATCGATCAGTTCGGCGCCGACACCTGCCGCCTGTTCATGATGTTCGCCTCGCCGCCTGACATGAGCGCCGAATGGTCCGACTCCGGCGTCGAAGGCTCGCACCGCTTCCTCAAGCGCGTCTGGCGCTTGGCTCACGCCCATATCAGCCAAGGCTTGCCGGGCAAACTGGACGTGGCCGCCCTGAGCGACGAGCAGAAAGCCATTCGCCGCAGCACTCACCTGGCCATCAAGCAAGCCAGCCAGGATGTGGGCCAGAACCACAAGTTCAACACCGCCATCGCCCAGGTGATGACGCTGATGAACGTGCTGGAAAAAAGCCCCGCAGGCCACCGAACAGGATCGCGCACTGGTACAGGAAGGCCTGGAAACGGTCACCCTGCTGCTGGCGCCAATCACGCCGCACATCAGCCACGACCTGTGGAACCGCCTGGGTCACAGCGACGCCGTCATCGACGCCCGCTGGCCGGTGCAAGATGACAGCGCACTGGTTCAGGACACGCTGCAACTGGTGATTCAGGTCAACGGCAAGCTGCGTGGCCAGATCGACATGCCTGCCAGCGCCACCCGCGAAGAAGTCGAAGCCGTCGCACGCGTCAACGAGAACGTGCTGCGCTTCACCGAAGGCCTGACGATCCGCAAAGTGATCGTGGTGCCTGGCAAACTGGTCAATATCGTCGCTAGCTAATCGGATCGGGCGCAGGGTTCAAACCCTGCGCCGAACAAAGCCTTCAGGGCCTCGATAAGGCCCACATGGTTTCAAGGGGAGCAACAAAATGATCAAACGCAATCTGCTGGTTATGGGCCTTGCCGTACTGCTGAGCGCTTGCGGCTTCCAGCTGCGCGGTACCGGCACCAATAACCTGTCGATCAAGGAACTGGACGTCAGCGCCCGCGACGCCTACAGCCAAACCGTGACCCAACTGCGCCAGGTTCTGGAAAACAGCGGTGTGCACGTTTATACCGGCGCGACCTACAAGCTGTTCCTGGCCAACGAACAAGAAACCCAGCGTAACCTGAGCTACGCCAGCGCCGGTCGTGCGTCTGATATCGAACTGAGCACCACGCTCAACTTCGAAATCCAGGGCCGCGACCATCTGCCGCTAATGGGTGACAAGATCCAGGTGCAGAAAATCGTGAGCCATGACGGCAACAACCTGGTGGGTTCGGACTCCGAAGTCATCCAGGTACGCAAAGAAATGCGTCGTGAACTGGTGCAACGTATGGTCCAGCGCCTGTCGATGCTGACCCCGGAACAACTTGAGACCTTGCAGCAAGCTGCTGACAACAAGGCCAAGGCTGACGCCGACGCGCTGAAAGCCGCGCAAGAGTACGAAGACAACACGCCGAAACAATCGCCTGTTGAAGTTCCTGTCGAGTAAGCCAAACGGGGCGCCCCAAGCGCCCCGTTTACCCTGCCTATGAAACTCGCCCCCGCCCAACTCGCCAAACACCTGCAAGGTGGCCTCGCGCCTGTCTACATCGTCAGCGGTGATGACCCGTTGCTGTGCCAGGAAGCCGCCGACGCCATTCGCACCGCCGCGCGCCAGCAAGGTTTCGATGAACGCCAGGTGTTCGCCGCCGACGCCAGTTTCGACTGGGGTACGTTGCTGCAGGCCGGCGCGAGCATGTCGCTGTTCGCCGAAAAACGCTTGCTGGAATTGCGTCTGCCATCGGGCAAGCCAGGCGACAAGGGCGCAGCCGCGCTGATGGAATATTGCTCGCGCCCCGCCGAAGACACGGTACTGCTGATCAGCTTGCCCAAGCTTGATGGCAGCGCGCAGAAAACCAAGTGGGGCAAGGCCTTGGTAGAAGGGGCGCAAACCCAGTTCATCCAGATCTGGCCGGTAGACAGCAATCAATTGCCGCAGTGGATTCGCCAGCGCTTGTCCCAATCGGGGCTCTCGGCGACTCAGGACGCGGTGGAGTTGATCGCCGCCCGGGTCGAGGGCAACTTGCTTGCCGCGGCCCAGGAGATCGAAAAGCTCAAGTTGATGGCTGAAGACGGGCAGATCACCGTCGAAACCGTGCAGGGCGCCGTAGCGGACAGTGCGCGGTTTGACGTGTTCGGCTTGGTGGATGCGATTCTCAACGGCGAACCCGCCCACGCCCTGCGCATGCTCGAGGGCCTGCGTGGTGAGGGCGTAGAACCTCCGGTGATTCTCTGGGCCTTGGCCCGGGAGCTACGGGTATTGGCCAATATTGCCCTGCAATACAGCCAAGGTACGCCGCTGGACAAATGTTTCAGCCAGGCACGCCCCCCGGTGTGGGACAAACGCAAACCGCTGATGAGCAAGGCACTGCAACGGCACTCGGCGCAACGCTGGGCGCAACTGTTGCTGGAAGCGCAGCGCATTGACGCGCAGATCAAGGGCCAGGCGGCCGGTTCGCCGTGGATGAGCCTGAGCCGGTTGTCGCTGTTGATGGCTGGTCAGCGCCTGACTCTTCCCGCCGAATAAACTCCTCCAGCTCCTACCTTGAGTGCCTTCCAGGTGATCTTGTGAAGTTTCCTACCTATTGCAGGGCTTTACAGCGCTCAAACTTCGGCAGATGATTTGCACCGCTTCAACCCACCCAGAGAGTAACGAGCATGAGCAAAAGCCATCCAAGCATGGCCCCAACAAGGCCAAATCCATCATCGCCCAGCCACTGTTCCGCAGCCGTCAGGAACGCGCCGGCAAGGGCAAAGGCAGCTACCGCCGCGAAGCCTTCCAGTCTAATAGCTGGGAGGCTTCTTACTTTCTGGCTGCCTGAAGGCAAGCCCCCCTCTGACATGATAAGGTCTGTTCCTGATTTGTAACCCCTGGACCTGTGCATGCCCTCTTGTCTTTCCCGTCGTTGGCACCTTCGCCAATTGATCGCTGCCTCCAGCCTCATTCTGCTAGTCGCCTGCGCGGAAAAACCCACCGCTGCCGACGCTCAACCCCTGCCGCCACTCCAGACCGCACCGGTCGTGGCTCCCGCTGTCGTGGCTCCTTTGGCGGTGGACAACCTAGATATTCAACCGACCCAGACTTTTGCCGAATGGCAGGCCGGTTTCCGCGAACAAGCGTTGAAGGCCGGCATCACAGCTGCCGTGTTCGACACTGCCTTCGCCAATGTCACCCCTGACATGGCGGTGATCCGCGCCGACCGCAGCCAGCCGGAATTCTCTCGCCCGGTGTGGGAATACCTCGACGGCGCCCTGTCGCCACTGCGCGTGCGCAATGGCCAGGCGTTGCTGGTGAAATACGCCGATATCCTGCAGAAAATCGAAGACCGCTACGGCGTTGATCGCCAAGCACTCGTCTCGGTATGGGGCATGGAAAGCAATTTCGGCCAGTTCCAGGGCAATAACTCGGTGATCCGCTCCCTGGCGACCTTGGCCTACGAGGGCCGCCGCCCGGCGTTCGCCCAGGCTCAACTGCTGGCAGCGCTGCAGATCATCCAGCACGGCGACATCTCCGCCGATCAGATGAAAGGCTCCTGGGCCGGCGCCATGGGCCAGACCCAATTCATCCCGACCACCTACAACACCCACGCCGTCGACTTCGATGGTGACGGTCGCCGCGACATCTGGAACAGCCCGACCGATGCCCTCGCCTCTACCGCGCATTACCTGCAAAGCTCCGGCTGGCAGAAAGGCCAGCCGTGGGGGTTTGAAGTGCAGCAACTGCCAGCGAACTTCGATTACGCGCTGGCCGATGGCGGCATCCGCAAAACGGTCGCTGACTGGCTGAAACTGGGTATCCAACTGCCACCGGGCGCGAGCATGCCGCCCAACGTCGACCAACTGTCTGCTGCCCTGTTGCTGCCGGCGGGCTACCGTGGCCCGGCGTTCCTGGTGCTGGACAACTTCCGCGCGATCCTCAAGTACAACAACTCGTCGTCCTACGCACTGGCGGTTGGCCTGTTGTCGGAACGCTTCGCGGGGGTGGTGTGATTCGTGGCGATTGGCCAAAGATGAGCGGCCGCTGAGTCGTTCCCAGCGCATTGATTTGCAGACGGCGCTGAGCGCCAAGGGTTATGACGCGGGCAACCCGGATGGGATTATCGGTGCCAATACGCGTAAGGCGATTCGTGCGGCGCAGCAGGCGTTGGGCTGGCCGGCGGATGGGTATCCGACGGTGAAGCTTTTGGAGTCGTTGCAGGACCGATAGATCTGCCGATGGCAACTACCGCTATCGCAGGCAAGCCAGCTCCCACATTGGAATGCATTCTCCTGTGGGAGCTGGCTTGCCTGCGATGGCAATTGACCAGACAACACCGGCTTCAGGGCCTAACCACCACATCCTGCTCCAACACCACCCGCTGCTCCCCCGCATCCAACCGTACCAACGCTCCCATCGGCAACGTCAGGTTCGGGTCACAATGTCCACTGCGCCACCCCGCCAACACCGGAATGCACAGCGGTTCGAAGGTCTGCTTGAGCAACTGCTCCAATGCAACCTGGTCCACACCGGCCACATCCCCACCAGCACACCCGCCACTTGAGCGAGCTTGCCTGCCAGGCGCAGGTGCGTCAGCAAGCGGTCGATACGGTAGATCGGCTCGTTGACGTCTTCGATCAGCAAGATGATGCCTGCGGCGTCGATCTCAAAAGCGGTCCCCATCACCGCTGCGATCATCGACAGGTTGCCCCCAGCAAACGCCCACAGGCAATGCCAGGTGCAATAGTGGTCAACGGGTAGGCCACCGGGTGCGCCAGCACGCTGCCGACGCCCAGTTGGCCGCGCAGCATGCTGAACAGTGAAGACTCGGTGGGTTGTTGTTTGTCGCCCAGCAGGTCGACTTTGAACATCGGCCCGTGGAACGTCACGAAGCCCGCGTACCGGCTGATAGCCAGGTGCACGGCGGTAAGGTCGCTATAGCCTACGAATGGCTTGGGGTTTTTGCGTAGCAGGCCAAAGTCCAAGCGGTCGAGCAGGCGTGGCGTGCCATAGCCGCCGCGCAGGCAGAAGATTGCATCGATGTCGGGATCGGCGAAGGCGGCATGGAGGTCGTTGAGGCGGCTGTCGTCGCTGCCGGCCAGATAGCCATCGCGCTCAAACACGCCCGGGAAAATACGCAGGTTGTAGCCGCGATTACGCACCCATTGTGCGGCTTTTTCGGCGTCCAGTTCGGCCGGGCCTGCGGGGGCGATCAGGGCGATGGTGCCTTCGCTGCGCAATGCAGGTACGGCAACTGCTGGTTCAGTGCTCATCCATGGACTCCCTATCTATAACGCAGAACGAAATGTGGGAGCTGGCTTGCCTGCGATGCAGGCACCTCGGTGTATCAGTTGCACCGAGGTGATGCTATCGCAGGCAAGCCAACACAAGTTCGCTCCCAGCTTTGAGCAGCGGTATTTACGAAACCAGGCTCGCCTTGACCAGCTTGGCCTGCTCGTCAGCGTGGTACGACGAACGTACCAACGGGCCCGACGCAACGTTCTTGAAGCCCATCTTGTAACCTTCCTCGGCGAACCAGGCAAAGGTGTCCGGGTGTACAAAACGCTGCACCGGCAAGTGGCTACGGGACGGTTGCAGGTACTGGCCCAGGGTCAGCATGTCGATGTCGTGTTCGCGCATGCGCTTCATGACTTCGATCACTTCTTCGTCGGTCTCACCCAGGCCCAGCATCAGGCCGGATTTGGTCGGGATGTGCGGCATCATCTGCTTGAATTTCTGCAGCAGGGTCAGCGACCACTGATAGTCCGAACCCGGACGCGCAGCCTTGTACAGGCGTGGCACGGTTTCCAGGTTGTGGTTGAACACATCCGGCGGCTCGGCAGCGGTGATTTCCAGCGCCACGTCCATACGGCCACGGTAGTCCGGGACCAGGGTTTCGAGCATCACGTTTGGCGACAGCTTGCGGATTTCGCGGATGCAGTCGGCAAAGTGCTGGGCACCGCCGTCACGCAGGTCGTCGCGGTCTACCGAGGTGATCACCACGTACTTGAGGCGCAGGTCGGCGATGGCGATGGCCAGGCTTTCCGGCTCGTTGACGTCCAGAGGTTTTGGTCGGCCGTGGCCAACGTCACAGAACGGGCAACGACGGGTGCAGATGTCACCCATGATCATGAAGGTGGCGGTGCCACCGGAGAAGCACTCGCCCAGGTTCGGGCAGGAGGCTTCTTCGCACACGCTGTGCAGCTTGTGCTTGCGCAGCAGCGCCTTGATACGGTCGACTTCCGGCGAAACCGGGATGCGCACGCGGATCCAGTCGGGTTTCTTCGGCAGTTCGGTGGTCGGAATGATCTTCACCGGGATGCGTGCAACCTTCTCGGCGCCGCGCAGCTTGACGCCGGCTTCCACCTTGGCACGCGGGGCCGGGGCCGGACGGTCGGTAACGTCCACCGTCGGGATCATGGTTTGCACTGCATCAGTAGTCATAATCAGTCGATTCCGCCCGTAAGGGTCGTCTGCTCAGCATAGTCGAGGTGTTTGACGAGCTGCGCACGCAGCCGGGCACTTACCTCGGCAAATTTAATCGGTGTGGCGTGCTCGCTCAGTTGGGTCATCGCCAACCCGGCATAACCACACGGGTTGATCCGCCGGAACGGCGCCAGGTCCATGTCCACGTTCAAGGCCAGGCCATGAAAGGAACATCCGTGGCGTATCCGCAGCCCCAGGGAGGCGATTTTCGCGCCATCCACATACACACCGGGTGCATCGGGTTTGGCCGCGGCGGTCACGCCGTAACTGGCCAACAGTTCGATCAGGCAAGCCTCCATACGGCTGACCAGATCGCGCACGCCAAAACCCAGCTTGCGCACGTCCAACAATAGGTATGCGACAAGTTGTCCGGGGCCATGGTAAGTCACTTGGCCACCTCGGTCGACCTGCACCACCGGAATATCACCCGGAACCAACAAGTGCTCGGCCTTTCCGGCCTGACCCTGAGTGAATACCGGCGGGTGTTCCACCAGCCAGATTTCATCGGGGGCCGACGTGCCGCGCTCGTTGGTGAACCGCTGCATGGCGTGCCAGACGGGCTCATAGTCCATCTGGCCGAGCTCGCGAAAGCCCAGGACCTGTGACATCACAACACCATGTGCACGAAGCCGGTGGCCCGCAGTTCGCTGTTGATGTCGTAGAGCTGTTCTTGACCGGTCGCAACGATGTGCAACTGGATCGTCGTGTACTTACCGTTGGTGCTGGAGCGCTCGTCCACACGGTTGTCGTTGATCGTCGCGTGTTTACGCACAATCTCGAGGATCTTGTCTTTGTTGCCCACACCGGTATCGCTGATCACTTTGACGGGATAGTCCGTCACTGGGAATTCGATCTTTGGCGCCTTTACTTCTTTATCGGTCATGGCGTAACGGCCTCGTAAGCGTAAGCCGTGGCGACGGGCAAAGCCCCGTGTCGGATCAACACGGGGCTTTGCAGGTGCACACTTATCAGTTGAACAAGCTGTAGAAGAATAGACGGATGCTATCCCAGACGCGGCGGAAGATACCACCTTCGTCGACGGCGTCCAGAGCGATCAGGTCAGCGCTGTGCACGACCTTGTCGTCCAGCTTGACTTCGACCTTACCGATCACGTCACCCTTGGCGATTGGGGCAACCAGGTGCGGGTTCATGGTCATGCTGGCAGCGAGCTTTTTCAGCTGGCCTTTAGGCATGGTCAGGGTCAGGTCTTCAGCCAGGCCAGCCTTGACCTGAGAGGTTGCGCCCTTCCAGACCGGAGCGGTCGCAAGCTCGGCACCCTTCTGATAGAAGGTCTGGGTTTCGAAGAAACGGAAACCGTAGGTCAGCAGTTTTTGCGTCTCGGCTGCACGGGCCTGCTCGCTATTGGTGCCGAATACCACGGCGATCAGGCGCTGGCCATCACGTACAGCCGAGGACACCATGCAGTAGCCAGCTTCGTCGGTGTGACCGGTTTTCAGACCGTCAACGGTCTTGTCACGCCACAGCAGCAGGTTGCGGTTAGGTTGCTTGATGTTGTTCCAGAAGAATTCCTTCTGGGAGTAGATCGCGTAGTGCACCGGGTCAACACGAATGATCGCGCGCGCCAGGATCGCCATGTCGTGAGCCGACGAATAGTGCTCAGGGTTTGGCAGACCGGTTGGGTTCATGAAGTGGCTGTTGGTCATGCCCAGGTCAGTCACGGTTTTGTTCATCATGTCGGCGAACGCGTCTTCGCTGCCGGCGATGTGCTCGGACAGCGCCACGCTGGCGTCGTTGCCGGACTGGATGATGATGCCGTGCAGCAGGTCGCTGACAGTCACCTGCGAGCCAACCTTGATGAACATCCGCGAACCGCCGGTACGCCAGGCGTTTTCGCTGACGGTAACCGGGTCGTTCTCGCCGATCTGGCCGCGACGAATTTCCAGGGTCGCGATGTAGGCGGTCATCAGCTTGGTCAAGCTGGCCGGTGGCAGGCGCTGGTCACCGTTGTTCTCGACCAGCACGTTGCCGCTGGCGGCATCCATGAGGACCCAGGCCTTGGCAGCCAGTTGCGGGGAAGCCGGCACCATTTCAACCGCCCAGGCGGCCGGGGTGATGATCAGCGAAAGAAGCAGGCACGTGCGTTTGGCTAAGGTGGTGATGTTCATCCGTCTCTCGAAATTGCTTATGGAAACTTGCCCTCGCGGGCAAAACTATTCAGACAGCCCGCTTCCAGACTGTCGCGTGTTCGGTTGCCCGCTCACCCCTTGCCCCTGGGTTTTTATTGTTCAACGAGCCAACAACCCCGGCTCAAGCCCACGTTCAGGCCTGAACCTTCAATCTTTTGTTATTCGGCGGTGACCACACTGGGTTGTCCCAGGTTGGCCAGCCGCACGCTGTTCTGCACTTGTGCGACTTCGCTTGGTGAGCCAATCGGCCCCATGCGTACACGGTGCAGGGTCTGCTGGTTACGCACGATGGAACTGATGAACACCGGCGCGTTGACCATGCCACTGAGCTTCGACCTTAGCAGCTCTGCCGCATCCGGGTTGGCAAATGCGCCAACCTGCAGGTATTGCCCACCGGCCATGGAAGCACCCGGTGCTGCGTGGGGCACCACCACCGTATCCGGCGCGTGCTGTGCCGGCGGCGGCGTCCACTGTTCGATCTTGCCGGCCGACGCCGTCACTTGCGGCTGTGGGGTTTGCGGCTCGTTGAGCATCAACGGCGCCGGTTTGCCACGCTGGGCCCAGTATTGCGCCGGGTCGATGCCTTCGACCTTGACCCGCGCGGTACCGGTTTCGGCGTAGCCGAGTTTCTTCGCCGCCGCGTAGGACAAGTCGATGATGCGGTCCGAGTAGAACGGCCCACGGTCGTTGACCCGCAGGATCACGGTGCGGTTGTTGTCCAGGTTGGTCACGCGTACATAGCTGGGCAGCGGCAGGGTCTTGTGCGCCGCGCTCATGCCGTACAGGTCATACACTTCGCCGTTGGCGGTGTTCTGGCCATGGAACTTGGTGCCGTACCAGGACGCCGTGCCCGACTGGACATAGGTCTTGGATTCCTGCAGCGGGAAGTAGGTCTTGCCCAGCACGGTATACGGGTTGGCCTTGTAGGCTCCGGTGTGCAGGGTCGGGGTGGCATCCGGAATTTTCGAGACGTCCACATCCCACCACGGCGCGCCGTCTTTGTGGGCGCGGTTGATGTCCAGGCCCGGTTGGGAACGCACAGCGGTCCCGCCCTTCTGCGCCGGACCACGGCTGGTGGAACAACTGACGACCAGCAGGGACAACGCGGCAAACGCCACCAGCTTGAGCGGATTTTTGATCGACGATACCCGCATTACTTGGTGCCCCGTGCTTGGACCAGCATGTCTGACAGCTGATGCACGGCCATGGCGTACATCACACTGCGGTTATAACGCGTGATTGCGTAGAAATTCTTCAGGCCCATCCAGTATTCCGGGCCGTTTTCGCCTTCGAGACGGAACGCCGTCACCGGCATGTCGTCGCGTGGCGCATTCTGACCCGACCAGCCCAGCGCCCGCAACTCCCCGACCGTCTTGACCGGCTCGATGCCCTGGGTCAAGCCTTCATCGGCACGATCCCCGCTGACATCGGCGCGAACCACCACCGGTTCGCCGGCGACCCAGCCATGGCGCTTGAAGTAGCTGGCCACGCTGCCGATGGCATCATCCGGGTTGCTCCAGATGTTGATGTGGCCGTCACCGTCAAAGTCCACCGCGTAGGCGCGAAAGCTGCTTGGCATGAACTGCGGCAAGCCCATCGCACCGGCGTAGGAGCCCTTGAGGGTCAGCGGATCGACCTGTTCTTCGCGGGCTAGCAGCAGGAACTCGCGCAGCTCCTTGCGGAAGAATTCGGCGCGCGGCGGGTAATCGAAGCCCAGGGTCGACAATGCGTCGATCACCCGATAGCTGCCGGTATTGCGCCCGTAGAAGGTTTCGATGCCAATAATCGCGACAATCACCTGGGCCGGTACGCCGTATTCCTGCTCGGCGCGGGCCAGCACTGCCTCATGCTGGCGCCAGAAATCCACACCCCGCGCCACGCGGGCGTCGGTGAGAACATCGGGCGATATTCCTTCCACTGCTTCACGCGCTCGGCCGGACGGGAAATCGCATCGAGGATCGCCTGCTTGCGCTGGGCCTCGCGGAACACGCCCATCAGTTGTTCACCGGCGAAACCGTAGTCGCGGGTCATTTCACCGACAAATTCGGCGACCTGGGGTGAACCATCGTAGTCACCGGCCTGCGCCTCTTGCGTCGCGCCCAGCAGGCCAATCAGGCCCATCCAGGACGCATGCCGAGTCGCCCAGCCGCGCATTACTTGCATTGACATCTTCACCTTATTCAAACCTGTGCGATCCATTTGCGATGCGTATGAATCGACATCAAAACCCCAAACGCTGACAGCAATGTCACCAGCGAAGTTCCGCCGTAGCTAATGAATGGCAACGGCACCCCAACCACCGGCAGCAGGCCACTGACCATACCGATGTTGACGAAAACGTAAACAAAAAACGTCATGGTCAAGGCGCCGGCCAGCAGTTTGCCGAACAGCGTCTGCGCCTGGGCGGTAATCACCAGGCCCCGACCAATCAACAGCAGGTAGATCAGCAGCAACGCGCAAATGCCCACCAGGCCGAACTCTTCGCCCATCACCGCAATAATGAAGTCGGTGTGGCTTTCCGGCAGGAAGTCCAGGTGCGACTGGGTACCCAGCAGCCAGCCCTTGCCAAATACGCCGCCGGAACCGATGGCCGCCTTGGACTGGATAATGTTCCAACCGGTGCCCAGCGGGTCGCTTTCCGGGTCAAGGAACGTGAGGATCCGCTGCTTCTGATAGTCATGCATAAAGAAGAACCACATGGCCACGGCCACGGGTACGGCGGCGGCCAGCACGCTGAGGATCCAGCGCCACCGCAAGCCACCCATGAACAGCACGAACGCACCGCCGGCGAGAATCAGCAACGAGGTGCCAAGGTCCGGCTGGCGCACGATAAGGATGAACGGTATGCCGATCAGGATCAGGCTGATCCCCACGTGCTTGAGCTGCGGCGGCAAAGTGCGCTTGGACAGGTACCAGGCAATCGTCGCCGGCATCAGGATCTTCATGAATTCCGACGGCTGGAAGCGAATCACCCCCGGAATGTTGATCCAGCGGGTCGCGCCCATGGCGTTGTGGCCCATTACGTCCACCACCACCAGCAGCAACACACCGGCGACATACCCCAGCGGCACCCAGCGCGCCATGAAGCGCGGTTCCAACTGGGCAATCACCACCATCGACAACAGGCCCAGGCCGAACGACGAAGCTTGCTTGATCAGCAGGTCCCAGTTCTTGCCGCTGGCGGAATAAAGGACGAACAGGCTGCCGGCTGCCAGGGTCAGCAGCAGGATCAACAGCGGGCCATCGATGTGCATGCGCTGCAGCAACGTCGCACGGCGACGCATCACATCCTCGCTGGAGAGGATGCGGTCAAAATTACTCTTCACTGGCCGTAACCTCGGTGCTTGAAGGGGGGCCGCCATATTCGGGCTTGAGCCTGCCGTCGTCGGCCAACAACCAGGCGTCCATCACCTGGCGCACCACTGGGGCAGCAACGCCGGAACCGGACTCACCGTTCTCGACCATTACCGCCACCACGATTTTCGGGTCATCCGCCGGCGCGAAGCCGACAAACAAGGCGTGGTCGCGGTGGCGCTCCTGGACCTTGGTGCGGTCGTATTTTTCGCCCTGCTTGATCGCGACGACCTGGGCGGTACCGCTCTTGCCGGCAATCCGGTATTGCGCGCCGATGGCCGCTTTGCGTGCGGTGCCCCGGGCACCGTGCATCACTTGCTGCATGCCGTGGTTGACCTTGGTCCAGTCGGACGGGTCGCGCAGCACGATGTCGGGGATTGGGTTTTCATCCAAAGGCTTCTCGCCCTCGATGGTCTTGGCCAGGTGCGGACGGTTCCAGATGCCTTTATTGGCCACCAACGCGGTGGCCTGGGCCAGTTGCAGCGGAGTGGCCTGCATATAGCCCTGGCCGATCCCGAGGATCAGGGTTTCGCCCGGGAACCAGGCCTGACGGCGAGTCGCACGCTTCCATTCCCGCGATGGCATCAGGCCAGGAGACTCTTCGAACATGTCCAGGGAGACTTTCTGGCCAAGGCCGAACTTGCCCATATAGGCAGACAGCCGGTCGATGCCCAGCTTGTGCGCCAGGTCGTAAAAATAGGTGTCGTTGGAGCGCATGATCGCGGTGTCCAAGTCGACATAGCCGTCACCGGTGCGGTTCCAGTTACGGTATTTGTGATCGTAGTTGGGCAGCATGTAGTAGCCCGGGTCGAACACTCGGCTGGAGGCCGTGACCACGCCCGCGTCCAGGCCGGCAATTGCCACCGCTGGCTTGATGGTCGAGCCCGGTGGATACAGCCCGCGCAATACGCGGTTGAACAGAGGCCGATCGATCGAATCACGCAACTCGGCGTAAGCCTTGAAGCTGATACCGGTGACGAACAGGTTGGGGTCGAAGCTTGGCTGGCTGACCATGGCCAGTACTTCACCGGTGTTCGGGTCCAGCGCAACCACTGCGCCCCGCCGACCACCCAGGGCCATTTCGGCTGCTTCCTGCAACTTGATGTCCAGGCTCAGCACGATGTCCTTGCCCGGCACCGGATCAGTCCGCTTGAGCACCCGCAACACACGACCGCGAGCGTTGGTCTCGACCTCCTCGTAACCCACCTGGCCATGCAGTTCGGGCTCGTAGAAACGCTCCACGCCGGTCTTGCCGATGTGGTGCGTGCCACTGTAGTTCACCGGGTCGAGGCTTTTCAGCTCTTTCTCGTTGATCCGCCCCATGTAGCCGACAGAGTGGGCAAAGTGCGGGCCTTGCGGGTAGTGCCGCACCAGCTGCGCCACCACTTCCACACCCGGCAACCGGAACTGGTTCACTGCGATCCGTGCGATCTGCTCTTCGGTCAACTCAAACAGGATCGGCACCGGCTCAAATGGCCGGCGCCCCTGTTTCATGCGTTTCTCGAAGACCACTCGGTCTTCCGGTGTCAGTTGCAGCACCTCGACGATCACATCGAGGATCTGCTGCCAGTCACCAGAGCGTTCACGGGTCATGCTCAAGCTGAAGCTGGGCCGGTTGTCCGCGACCACTACGCCATTACGGTCGAAAATCAGCCCACGGGTCGGTGGAATCGGCTGCACGTGCACCCGGTTGTTTTCCGACAATGTGGAGTGATAGTCGTACTGGATCACCTGCAGGAAATACAGGCGGGCAATCAGCACTCCGAGCAGGACCACCACCAGAACGGCACCAAACACGACACGAGCGCGTACCAGACGTGCGTCTTTCTCGTGGTCCTTGATGCGGATCGGCTGGGTCATCGGGAGGGGCGCAGATTATTTGTGGTAAGGGTGCCCGGACAGAACTGTCCAGGCGCGATACAGCTGTTCACCGATCAGGATCCTTACCAACGGGTGCGGCAACGTCAGCGCCGACAGCGACCAGCGCTGATCGGCGCGCGCGCAGACTTCCGGCGCCAGCCCTTCGGGGCCGCCAACCATGAAGTTGACCGTACGCGAGTCCAGGCGCCAGCGATCCAGTTCCACCGCCAATTGCTCGGTGCTCCAGGGTTTGCCGTGCACTTCAAGGGTGACGATGCGCTCGTTGGGGCCGACCTTGGCCAACATGGCTTCGCCTTCCTGACGGATAAAGCGCGCCACATCGGCATTCTTGCCCCGGGTGTTGAGCGGTATCTCTACCAGTTCCAGCGACAGCTCAGCGGGCAGACGCTTGGCATACTCGTGCCAGCCTTCTTCCACCCACTTGGGCATGCGTGAACCGACAGCAATCAGACGCAGGCGCACAGCCGTTCCTTATTCCTGGTCTTTATTGAGCTTGTCGAAGTGCGCGTGGCCCACTTCCGGGCTGTGGTGCTTGCCGTCAGCGGCACGGCTCTGCTCGGCGCCTTTCCACAGACGCTCCAGGTCGTAGAACTGGCGAGCGTTGGAGGTCATCATGTGAACGATCACGTCGTCCATGTCCAGCAGCACCCAGTCGCTGTCGCCCTTGCCTTCTTCACCCAGCGGCTTCACGCCTTGGGCTTTGACGGCTTCACGGACCTTGTCCAGCATCGCGCCGATCTGGCGGTTCGAAGTACCGGTGGCGATGATCATGTAGTCGGTGATGCTCTGCTTGTCGCGCACGTCCAGCACCTGGATGTCCTGGGCTTTAACGTCTTCCAGGGCAGCCACGGCGACTTTTACCAGCTCTTCGCCAGCCAGCTCGGGGCCAACGTGGGCTTCTACCGGCAGCGGGGCGCTTTTGAAGGTGCCTTTGCGCTTAACTTTGCTTACGTCTTTGTTCGTCATATAAAACTCGTTTTGCTCGTATGTTCGGGCGCTCGCTGCACGACTGTTCGTGCGTTCAAGCGCGCCTTTTCAGTTCGACGCACGGTAAAGTCCGTGCGCATCGATGTAGGCCAGGACCGCGTCAGGCACCAGGAAACGTACCGACTTACCGCTGGCCAGCAGTTGACGGATCTGGGTGGCGGACACCGCAAGCGGGGTCTGCCAGACGAATGCAATATTCCCGCTCGGTCCGGTCAGGGCCAGGGGTCACTTACCGACCGCGCGGCCAGCAGGTTGCGCAAGGCATCCGGCGGTTCGCTGTCGGCATCCGGGCGTTGCAAAACCAGGATGTGGCAATGCTGGAGGAGTTCCTCCCAGCGATGCCAAGAGGGCAGGCCGCAAAATGCGTCCCAGCCCAAAAGCAGAAACAACTGGTCGTCTGCGGCCATTTCAGCGCGCATCACTTCCAGGGTATCGACAGTGTAGGACGGTTTATCACGCTTGAGTTCGTGGTCGTCCACCACCAGCGGCGCTATGCCTTCCACCGCCAAGCGCACCATTTCCAGGCGTTGTTGCGCCGATACCTGCGGTGTATCGCGATGAGGCGGCCGCGCGTTGGGCATCACGCGCAGTTCATCCAGCGCGAGGGCATCCGCGACTTCCAGGGCACTGCGCAAATGGCCAATGTGCACGGGGTCGAAGGTACCGCCGAGCAGCCCGATGCGTTTAGCCATCAAGTGCGCACATGACCGTCGCCGAACACTACGTACTTCTCGCTGGTCAGGCCTTCCAGGCCAACCGGGCCGCGTGCGTGCAGCTTGTCGGTGGAGATACCGATCTCCGCCCCCAGGCCGTACTCGAAGCCATCGGCAAAGCGCGTCGAGGCGTTGATCATCACCGAAGCGGAATCCACTTCGTTGAGGAAACGCCGTGCATCGCTGAAATGCTCGGAGACAATGGCGTCGGTGTGCTTGGAGCCGTAGGTGTTGATGTGCTCGATGGCCTCGTCCAGGTCGTCGACAATCTTGATCGACAGGATCGGCGCCGTGTATTCGGTGTACCAATCCAGCTCGGTCGCTTCGATCACGTCCGCGCCCAGCAACGCACGGGTACGCTCGCAACCACGCAATTCCACACCTTTGTCACGGTAGATGGCAGCCAGCGGCGGCAACACGCGCTCGGCAATGCCTGCGTGCACCAGCAGGGTTTCCATGGTGTTGCACGGGGCATAGCGGTGGGTCTTGGCGTTGTCGGCGATGCGGATCGCCTTGTCGATGTCGGCGGCGATGTCGATGTACACGTGGCAAACGCCGTCCAGGTGCTTGATCACCGGCACCTTGGCATCACGGCTCACGCGTTCAATCAAGCTCTTGCCACCGCGCGGCACGATCACGTCGACGAACTCCGGCATGGTGATCAGCGCGCCAACGGCGGCGCGGTCAGTGGTTTCCACCACTTGCACCACTTCGGCAGGCAACTCGGCCACGGCCAGGCCCTGCTGGATGCACGCGGCAATGGCACGGTTGGAATTGATTGCCTCGGAACCGCCACGCAGGATGGTGGCGTTGCCGGACTTGAGGCACAGGCTCGCGGCGTCGATGGTCACGTTCGGGCGCGACTCATAGATGATGCCGATCACGCCCAGGGGCACGCGCATCTTGCCGACTTGGATGCCCGACGGCAGGTAGCGCATATCGCGGATTTCACCGATGGGGTCAGGCAGCTTGGCTACCTGACGCAGGCCTTCGATCATGTCGTCGATACGTGCTGGGGTCAGCGCCAGGCGGTCCAGCAGGGCCGGCTCCAGGCCATTGGCGCGGCCGTTGGCCAGGTCCAGTTCGTTGGCGGCGGTGAGCTCGGAGCGCGAAGCATCCAGAGCGTCGGCGGCCGCCAGCAGGGCACGGTTCTTCTGCGCGGTGCTCGCACGGGCGATCAAACGCGAGGCCTGACGGGCAGCGCGACCCAGGCGGGTCATGTAGTCAAGAACGGACTCAGTCATGGTCAGGGAGTCTTGGCAGGGAGGAAAGCGGCAGATTATAGCTGTGACGCCGCTCGACTGACAGCGGTGAGGGGCGGATGGTCGAAATGAACTGTAAAAACATGGGGTTCAGCGGTAATTAAGGTGGGAGTTGTTATTATTCCGTCACATTTAGCCGTATCAACCCCTGACCGCCATGCCAAGTTCAGCGCCACAACCTCCCGCAAGTGCCCTGCCCGACAGCTTCTTCGACCGCGATGCGCAAATTCTTGCGCGAGAATTACTCGGAAAAGTCATACGCCATCGTGTCGGCGAAATCTGGCTTTCGGCGCGAATTATTGAAACCGAAGCCTATTACGTGGCCGAAAAAGGCAGCCACGCCTCACTCGGCTACACAGAAAAGCGTAAGGCTTTGTTTCTGGATGGCGGCCACATCTACATGTACTACGCCCGTGGCGGTGACTCACTGAACTTCAGTGCTCAGGGGCCGGGCAACGCCGTGCTGATCAAATCGGCCTATCCCTGGGTCGATGATTTGTCCGGCCCGGCCAGCCTGGCGCAGATGCTGCTGAACAACCCGGATGCCAATGGCCACCCTCGCCCGTCGCAAAAGCTGTGTGGAGGGCAGACGTTGCTGTGCAAAGCCTTGGGTTTGAAAGTGCCGATGTGGGATGCCAAACGCTTTGATCAGGAATTGCTCTATGTCGAGGATGTCGGCCAGACACCCACACAGATTATCCAGACCACCCGCCTGGGCATCCCGAGCGGGCGTGACGAGCATTTGATGTATCGCTTTGTAGATGCCGGCTACGCGCCTTACTGCACACGGAACCCGCTGCGTCGGGGCCAAGTCGAAGGCCGGGACTATTTTTTGATTTGAAACAGCTCCCTGCCCTGTAGGAGGGAGATGTTTTATAGATGGAGTTGAGTGTATGGGCCAATGGCTCGATAGCATTACCGGCTGGCTGACCCTGAACCCACAATGGCTGGCGGTGGCGGTGTTTATCGTCGCCTGCGTGGAATGCCTGGCCATTGCCGGGTTGATCGTGCCCGGCACGGTGTTGCTGTTTGCCATTGCCGCGCTGGCCGGCAGCGGCGCGCTGTCCTTGAGCGAAACCCTGCTGCTGGGTTTTCTCGGCGGCCTGCTGGGCGACGGTGTTTCCTACTACCTTGGCCGACACTTCCACCAGAACATCCGGCGCCTGCCAGGCCTGCGCCATCACCCGGAATGGATGAACGGCGCAGAAACCTACTTCCATAAGTACGGCATCGCCAGCCTTTTGGTAGGACGCTTCATCGGCCCTTTGCGCCCCATGCTGCCCATGGTGGCCGGGATGTGCGACATGCCCTTCCCGCGCTTCGCCGCCGTGAGCATCCTGGCTGCCGCTGGTTGGTCGGTGGCTTATCTGCTACCGGGCTGGGCGACCGGCGCTGCGTTCCGCCTGCCGTTGCCGGAAGGGTTCTGGCCGGAGGCGGGGATTGTCGCGGCCTCGATTGCCGTGCTGCTGGGGCTGAGTTTGAACAGCAGCCTGCGTGGCCATCGTCGTGCGACGTTATGGGTAGGCTGCGCCAGCCTGACGCTATTGATCGCACTGTTTATTGGCTACCCGCACCTCAATGACTTTGATCAGGGCTTGAGCGCCCTGGTGCAAGAGCACCGCAGCCCTTGGCTGGACGAAGTGATGGTGCGGATTACCCAACTGGGCGAGTTCAAGAAAATGTTCGTTGCCAGTGCCGTATTCACGGGCCTGCTGTTGCTGGCGCGGCAATGGCGCCACGCGCTGTTTGTCGGCGCCACGCTGGCAGGTGCGGCGGTGATCAACACCGGGACCAAGCTGTTTTTCGCCCGTGGCCGCCCGGAAATTCTTACGGACCCGCTGACCAGTTTCAGCATGCCCAGTGGTCATGCCTCAGGCTCTTTGCATTCTTCCTGGCGCTGGCGGTGCTGGCTGGTTGCGGTCAGCCCACGCGCCTGCGCATGACCTGGCTGCTGCTGGGCTGCATCCCCGCTGCGTTTATTGCATTGTCGCGGGTGTACCTCGGCGCGCACTGGCCCACTGACATCCTGGCCGGCACGCTACTGGCAATGACGGTATGCGCATTCAGCCTGACAGCCTTCCAACATCGCAGCCCACTGCCACCGCTGCCACGAAAAACCTGGTGGCTGTTGCTGCCCGTTGTGGTGGCAGTACTCAGTTTCATCGCGCTGACCGGCAGCGCCCATGCCCTGTTGCGGTATGCCTATTAAGTGAACAACTCGCCCTGCAGCTCATCGAGCAACATCTGGATCGCATCCAGGCGCTGTTGGGGATCGTCGAGTTGCAGCAGGTCGACCTTGTCGGCCTCAGTGAAGGGCAACAGATACGCCAGCTGATTGCCCAGGGCTTGCTGCCCGTCGGCGTGGGCGTTCATGTCCAACGACGCAACCATGGGGTGTTCGGCCAGCGCCTGGAGCAGCGCCAGCAGGTCGGCGTCCTCTTCTTCGAGCGGCTGATCCGGCATTTCTTCGAGCCATTGCACTTGCGCCACCAGCAATTGGTCCTTCTGCACACCCGCATCGCGCACGCGGAATCTGCGCCCGCCTTCGACGCGGATCCCCAGCAGGCCGTTGTCCTGTTGCTTGAAGTCGCGGATCAACGCTTCACAGCCGATCAATGCGTAGCCTTCCGGCGCAGTGCCCGCCTCCTGGCCTTCGAAGATGCACACGACACCGAAACTTTCACCTTTCTTCATGCAACGGGCGACCATGTCCAGGTAGCGCGCCTCAAACAGTTGCAAGTCGAGGGTGCAGCCTGGGAACAGCACGGTGTTGAGCGGGAACAGCGCCAGACTCATAGAGGTTTCCTTAAACCCGGTTTAAACGATCACCGACACAGCCAGCGGCAGGAACACCGCCGTGGCCACGCCCATCAAACTCATGGCCAGCGCCGCAAAGGCGCCGCACTCTTCACTTTCCTGCAGCGCCACCGAAGTGCCGACGGCGTGGGCCGTCATGCCCAGCGCCATGCCGCGCGCCTCGGGGCTGTGCACGCCCAGACGCGACAAGTACGCCGGGCCGATCATCGCGCCGATCACCCCGGTGATCAGTACAAACACGGCCGCCAACGCGGCAACACCACCGATCTGCTCGGCCACCAACATGGCAATCGGCGAGGTCACCGACTTGGGCGCCATGGTCATCAGCATCATGTGTTCGGCGCCGAACCACCAGCCCAGCAGCACGCACAGGCCGGTAGCCAATACACCGCCTATCACCAGCGTAGTAAAAATCGGCCAAAACAATTGGCGAATTCGGCGCAGGTTCAGATAAAGCGGCACCGCCAGAGCAACCGTCGCAGGCCCCAGCAGGATGCTCATGATTTCAGTGCTCTTGCGGTACTCAGCGTAACTGAGGCCGCAGGTGAGCAAAATGCCGATCACCAGCAGCATGGAGACCAACACCGGCTGCAGGAAAATCCAGCGGGTTTTCTCGAACCCCGCCAGCACCAATTGATAAGCGCCGAGGGTGATGCCGATACCGAACAATGGGTGATGAATGACTGCCGTCCACGCGCCGTGCCAGTCGAAGATCATTGACCCTTCTCCTTGCGCTTGACCATCTGCTGCATCAGCACGCCGACAAAGCCCATGGCAATCACCAACGACAACACCAGCGCGCCGACGATGGCCCAGAAGTCTGCAGCGATGTCCTTGGCGTACACCATTACGCCCACCGCAGGCGGTACCAGCAGCAAAGGCAAGTAACGCAACAGGCTGCTAGCCGCCAGGCTCAGAGGCTCGCCGACTTCGCCATTCCATATCAAGAAACCGAGCATCAGCAGCAGCCCGATAATCGGCCCCGGCAATATCGGCAGCAGCAAATGGTTGATCGCCGTGCCGATCAATTGGAACAGCACCAGCCATGTCAGACCGCGTAACAGCATCCGTTCTCTCCCCCTTTAAACGTGTCGGCATTATAAGCATGCCCGCCCTATGCACCGGCATTCGCCAAAAGCATGGTGGGTTGACCGAGCCCGTTGCCCATGATGATCTACATTGGTTCTCTGTAGCCCACAAAATACCGCTCCTTCAAGAGAGGGGACAAACCGATGAACCAAGGAGAGACGCAATGCCCTATGTACCTGTAGCGCAGCTCAAAGATTATGTCGGCAAGGAACTGGGACGTTCCGATTGGCTCACCATCGACCAGGCGCGCATCAACCTGTTCGCGGAAGCCACTGGCGATCATCAGTTCATCCACGTCGACCCGGTGAAGGCCGCGCAAACCCCGTTTGGCGGCACCATCGCCCATGGGTTTCTGTCGCTGTCACTTATTCCCAAGCTGATTGAAGACATCCTGATCATGCCCGAGGGCTTGAAGATGGCCGTCAACTACGGCCTGGACAGCGTGCGTTTTATCCAGCCGGTGAAGGTCGACTCCAGGGTACGCCTGAACGTCAGCCTGACCGAGGCCACCGAGAAGAAACCCGGGCAGTGGCTGCTCAAAGCCGTGTGTACCCTGGAAATCGACGGTCAGGAAAAACCCGCCTACATTGCCGAGTCGTTGTCACTCTGCTTCGTGTAAGCCTTCCCTGTGGTGAGGGCTAAAACCTCACCACAGTGTATGTAAATTTATGTATGAATCTCGCAGCTGCGGCATACTCGGCGCTCAATTATCCGGATCCCGCTATGCGCCCACTCGCTCCCCTTGCCCTTGCCCTGTTGCTCACCGCTTGCGGAGACGGCGAATCGCTGTTGCCGCCCGATGCGCGCCTGCCCGACGGTGGCCGTTACCGGGGCGATGTGGTCAATGGTTTGCTGCAAGGCCAGGGTCGCGTGGACTACCCCAACGGCAGCTGGTACGCCGGCCAGTTCGACAAAGGCCAGTGGCACGGCCAGGGCGAATGGCATGGCAGCAACGGCGAAGTTTATAAAGGCCAGTTCCAGCAGGGCCTGTTCGATGGCCAAGGCAGCCTGACCACGGCGGGCAGCCACTATGTGGGCGGTTTCAAGAACGGTCGGCGCAACGGCGAAGGCACCCTCAAAGAGGGGCAGATGACCTATCGCGGCGAGTTCAAGGACGATCAGTATTCCGGCCTCGGTCGCCTGGAACTGGCCGATGGTAGTCAATACCAGGGCCAATTCGCCCACGGCAAGCCGAATGGCGAAGGCCAGCGCAACGACGACAGCGGCAACCAGTTCAGCGGCCACTTTGTCGATGGCCAACTGGAAGGCAACGGCACGTTTAACAGTGCCGACGGCGATATTTATGTCGGCCAGTTCAAACAGAACCAACTCAACGGCAAAGGCCGTTATGAAAACGCCGACGGCGACGTGTGGATCGGCCAGTTCAAGGAAGGTGCCCTTAGCGGCAAAGGCGAGTTGATCGGTGTGGACGGCAGCCATTACGTCGGCCAGTTCAGCGACTGGCGCTTTACCGGCGAAGGCCGCCTGAACCTTACCGACGGCAGCTTCTATATAGGCGGGTTCGACAGCGACAGCTATCAGGGCCGTGGCACGTTGGTGCTCACCGACGGCACCGTGCAGGCCGGCACCTGGGTCAACGGCATGCGTGTGCGTGACGCCGATGGCAAGCTGCTGCCAGACCCACTGGAAATCGGGATACTGGCCCAGGGCCGCTTGTTGGATGCCGCCCTCGCCGCAGTGCCGCCCTCCACTTCCGGCGTGGAGCTGTACACCCTGGTATTGGCCGGCGACGGCAAACAAAGCGTGTTCCTGCGCGAAGCCGATTACGTCAGCAACATGCTCGCCACCCGCTTCGGCGCACGTGGACAGATTCGCCTGGTCAACCATCGCGACCATATCGCCGACCGCCCCCTGGCCACTCGCGAAAGCCTGCGCCGCGCCGTGCAAACCCTCGCCGAGCGCACCGGGCCGCAAGACCTGGTGTTCATTTATATGACCAGCCACGGCACCCACGAACACGAACTGGTGCTGGACCAGCCGCGCATGGAGCTGGCCGACCTGCCCGCCGACGAACTGGCTGCCGTGCTAGCGCCGCTGAAAAACCGCGACAAGATCATCGTGATTTCCGCCTGCTACTCTGGCGGTTTTATCCCGGCGCTCAAGGACGAACACACCCTGATCATGACCGCTTCCCGCGCTGACCGTGTGTCCTTCGGTTGCTCCGAGGAAGCTGACTTCACCTACTTCGGCGACGCCCTCTTCGCCCAAGCCTTCAACCAGACCGACGACCTGCAGCAAGCCTTCAAACTGGCGCAACTGCACGTGGCCGAACGCGAACAGGCGGACAACTTCGAAGCCTCCGAGCCTCAAATCTGGGCCCCCAAGGGTGTGATCGCCCATTGGCAATTATTACGCAAGCAGCAGGCACGAAAGGCGCTCGAAAGCGTCTCAATGAATAGCAAGGAAGCCAAAGGCAACTAAGCTGTAACGTGTAACAAGGGGGAAACACCATGTACCTGACACCGCAGCACATCCTGCTCGCTGGCGCCACCGGCCTGACCGGCGAACACCTGCTCGACCGCCTGCTCAACGAACCAACGGTGACTCGCGTACTGGCGCCTAGCCGCAAGCCATTGGCCGAACACCCGCACCTGGAAAACCCGGTGGGGGACCCGGCAGTGTTCCTGCCGCAACTGAGTGGGCGAGTGGATATCGCCTTCTGCTGCCTCGGGACCACCATCAAACAAGCGGGCTCGGAAGCGGCGTTCCGTGCCGTCGACCTGGACATGGTCGTGGCCTTCGCCAAGCGCGCGCGCGAAATGGGCGCACGCCACCTGATCGTGATCAGCGCGATTGGCGCCGACCCGAAATCCTCGATCTTCTACAACCGCGTCAAAGGCGAAATGGAACAGGCGCTCAAGGCTCAGGACTGGCCGCAACTGACCATCGTTCGACCTTCCCTGCTGCTCGGCGAACGGCTGGAACCGCGCCTCGCCGAACAACTGGCCGGGCCACTGTCGAAACTGATTCCCGGCAAGTACCGTGGCATTGAAGTGTGCGAACTGGCCCGAGCCATGTGGCGCCTGGCGCTGGAAGAGCAAGATGGGGTGCGGGTGGTGGAATCGGACGAGTTGCGTAAGCTCGGCAAATAGATTTTCAGTGATCGAGAGGGCCCCATCGCGGGCAAGCCCGGCTCCCACATTTGACCTGTGTGAACCCGATCAAATGTGGGAGCTGGCTTGCCTGCGATGAGGCCAGCCCAGACAACACCGTCGCTACAGCCCACCCGTCGCGTTAAACCCGACCCCAAGCACCGTCAACACCGACAACGGCAACAGCAGCGTGTCGAGCAATGCACTGGCCGGCAGGTCCACATGGGGATAACTCGGGGCCTCGGCGCCAAAACGGTCCTTGGCGCAGCAGCCACCATTTATCGCATACAAATCCAGCCGGGTACCCGCGTACACCACCGGCGCGCCCGGCTGCGCCGCATCCAGCGTACGCGCAGTGGCACAACCTGCCAGTTGCAGCGCCAGCAGCATCAACAGGACTTTATTCATCACTGCTCAAATGGTGCTCGCCCCAGCGCGGCAGCATGTCCTGGGGGATATTGAGCAGGTTGAGAATGCGCGCCACCACAAAGTCCACCAGGTCATCGATGGTCTGCGGCTGGTGATAGAACCCCGGCGAAGCCGGCAGGATCGTCACGCCCATGTTCGACAACTTGAGCATGTGCTCTAGGTGAATGCTCGAATACGGCGCTTCGCGCGGTACCAGGATCAGCTGGCGGCGCTCCTTCAAGGTCACGTCGGCCGCACGCTCGATCAGGTTATTGCAGGCGCCTGTAGCAATCGCCGACAAGGTGCCGGTAGAACACGGCACCACCACCATCGCCGCCGGCGCGCCGGAGCCCGAGGCGACCGGCGACATCCAATCCTCTTTACCGTAAACCTTGATCTGCCCTGCCGCCGCACCGGTGTATTCAGTGAGGAACGCCTGCATCATCTGCACTTTGGCGGGCAGCGCCACGTCGGTCTCGGTGGCCATCACCAACTGCGCGGCCTTGGAAATCAGGAAGTGCACCTCGCGCTCTTCGCGCACCAGGCAATCCAGCAGGCGCAGGCCATAAGGCGCACCCGATGCGCCGGTCATCGCCAGGGTGATGCGCTCCGGGCCGCTCATTTCAGCGCCTCGGCCAGTTTGCCGTGCAGGCCGCCGAAGCCGCCGTTGCTCATCACGACTACGTGGGTGCCAGGCTTGGCCTGTTGCTTGACGTGTTCGATGATGCCGTCGATAGAGTCGCAGACCTTGGACGGAATAGTGCACAACGCAGCAATCGCTGGCAGGTCCCAGCCCAGGTTGGCCGGCGCATACCAGACCACATGATCGGCATCGTTGACACTTTCCGGCAGGCCATCGCGGTGGGCACCGAGCTTCATGGAGTTGGAACGCGGCTCGACAATCGCAATGATCGGCGCATCGCCCACGCGCTTGCGCAACCCATCCAACGTAGTAGCAATAGCGGTTGGGTGGTGGGCAAAGTCGTCGTAGATGGTAATCCCGTTCACATCGGCGACCTTTTCCATGCGCCGCTTCACACTCTTGAACGCGCTCAACGCGGCAATGCCCATCGACGGCACCACGCCCACATGCCGTGCGGCGGCCAGGGTGACCAAGGCATTGGCAACGTTGTGCTGGCCGGTCATGTCCCAATCGACGATGCCTTGGGCTTCGCCCTCAAACAGCACTTCAAATTTGGAGCCGTCTTCGCTGAGCAACTTGACCTGCCACTGCCCGCCTGTGCCGGTGGTTTGCACCGGGGTCCAGCAGCCCATCTCGATCACGCGTTGCAAGGCAGGCTCGGTGGTCGGGTGAATGACCAGGCCTTCGCTCGGAATGGTGCGCACCAAATGGTGGAACTGGCGTTCAATGGCAGGCAAGTCGGGGAAGATGTCAGCGTGATCGAATTCAAGATTGTTCAGGATCGCCGTACGCGGGCGGTAGTGAACGAACTTGGAGCGTTTGTCGAAGAAGGCGCTGTCGTACTCATCCGCCTCGATCACAAAGAACGGCGTATCGCCCAGACGCGCTGAGACCGAGAAGTTCTGCGGCACACCGCCAATCAGGAAGCCCGGGCTCATGCCGGCATGTTCCAGCACCCAGGCCAGCATGCTGCTGGTGGTGGTCTTGCCGTGCGTGCCGGCAACCGCCAGCACCAGCGGCCTTGCAGCACATGGTCCGCCAGCCATTGCGGGCCAGACACATAAGGCAAACCTTTGTTGAGTACGTATTCGACCGCGGGGTTACCACGCACCATGGCATTGCCGATCACCACCAGGTCCGGGACCGGGTCGAACTGCGACGGGTCGTAGCCCTGGGTCAGTTCAATGCCCTGAGCCTGGAGCTGCGTGCTCATCGGCGGGTAAACGTTGGCGTCCGAGCCCGTCACATGGTGACCGAGTTCTTTGGCCAAAACCGCCATCGAGCCCATGAACGTGCCGCAAATACCGAGAATATGAATGTGCATAGTCGACCTCGTAAAACATCGAGGCAGGTTAGCGCAGGGGGCGAAAATCGCACCCTTTAGCTGAAGGCGTGACGTGCGATGCCGTGTCTGCGCAGCTTGCGGTACAGCGTGTTGCGGCTCACGCCCAACTGCTCCGCCGTGTGGCTCATATGCCAGCGTTGTTGCTCCAGCACCGCAAGCAGAGCCAAACGCTCGGCATCGTCCAGCGGCGACTCCGGCGGTTTGGCGTCATTGTTGGCTGCCGGCCGAGACTGGCGGATCAGCGCGGGCAAATCGTGCAACGCTATACGCCCTTCATCGCACAACGCCACCAGCGTGCGCAGTACCGTGCGCAGTTGGCGCACATTCCCAGGCCAGGCAAATGCCAGCAGTGCGCCACGCGCCGCCGGATCAAGGGAGACGGTCTCGCCGTTGGCCTCCTGTGCCAGCAGAAAGTCCAGCAATTGGGATTTATCACTGCGCTCGCGCAAGGGCGGCAATCCGACTTCCAAGCCATTGAGTCGGTAGTACAGGTCCTCGCGAAAGCTGCCGTCCTGCACGCGTTCCAGCAAATTGCGGTGGGTAGCGCTGATAATTCTGACGTTGACCGCCTGGGGCTCACCGCCGATGGGCACGACCAAGCGATCCTCCAACACCCTTAATAGACGGGTTTGCAGGGCCAGGGGCATATCGCCGATTTCATCGAGGAACAAGGTGCCACCGTCGGCCTGCTGCAATTTGCCTTGCATGCCTTCCTTGCGGGCGCCGGTGAAGCTGCCGCCGCGATAGCCGAACAGTTCACTCTCAATCAAGCTCTCTGGGATGGCCGCGCAGTTGAGCGCGACGAACGCCTTGTCGGCGCGCTGGCTGGCCAGGTGCACGGCTTTGGCGAACGCCTCTTTGCCGGAGCCGGTTTCGCCGTTGATCAGCAACGGCACATCGCGCTCGAATACCCGTAGCGCCTTGCTGAACCCCTGTTGCAGCGCCGGGTCGCCCAAGCAGATGCCGGGCAGGCGCGGCCGTTCCACCGCAACCGGTTTGGCGATGGCGGTGGGAACGCTACGCGCCTGGCCCCGCAAGGCGGCGAACAGCTGGCGGCCATCACGGGTGCGCAGCGGCCAACTGGCAGTGGCATTGGCGCTGGCGCGGCCGAGCAATTGGTCCAGCGAGCATTCGAAAAACGCCTCCACCGGCTGCCCGAGCAAACCGCCACGCATTTGCCCCAACAGGTTCAGCGCGCTCTGGTTCACCGCACAAATACGCCCTTCGCCATCGAACGCCAGCAGGCCTTCGCTGAACAGGCCCACCGACTCTGCCTGCAGGTGAAAACGCAGCAGCCAGTGGTTTTCAAAGTGACGCAAGAAGTAGCAACTTTCGATCATCTTCGCCGACAGATTCACCAGTGCCATGGTGTGGAACTGGCTCTGGCGCGACACCGCTTCGCGCGCCGAAGACACGTCCAACACTGCCAGCAAGTCGCCATGAGGGTCGAACACCGGGCTCGCCGAACACGTCAGCCCGGTATGGCGCCCGCGAAAATGCTCATCGCGATGAATGGTCAGGGACTGGCGCTCCACCAGGCAGGTGCCGATGCCGTTAGTGCCCTCGCATGCCTCACTCCAATCGGCGCCCAGCCACAACCCGGCGCGCTCGAAGATCCTGCGCTCGGACGGCGCGGTAACACAGTTGAGGATCACGCCACGGGCATCGGTGAGCAGTACCGCATGGCCTGCGCCGGACAGTTGTTGGTGCAGGCTGTTCATTTCGCTGCCGGCGATGTGCAGCACTTGTTGCAGGCGCTCGCGGCTTTCTAGCAGACGACCATGCTCGAGCACGGTGGGGGCAATGGTTTGCGCAGGGTCGAGGTGGTAGTCCTCCAGGCAACGCAGCCAGGAGCGGGCGATAGATGGGTCACTCGATGGGTCGCGACCATGAGCCACGGTGAGGACCTGCTGGGCATGGCGACTGAAATGATCGTTGTGCATTTCTTATTATTCTCCCTGCGTGAGAACCCCCAGCATCCCCCAGGCATCCGACAGATGCAATCCCGGCCAGACCCACCGGTCACAGGCTGTCTCGTTTATGGCACAAACTGTCACACCGCCTGTGTCAGACCTGCCACAGCAACGCTTTGCAACAAAGCCCAACCCCTTGATTTCACTGGGCCCCAAAGCAGTGGCCCAACCTTTGCTCTACGCTTTATATGCGCTTGCCGCGCTGCACTCCCAATAAACATAAGAGCCAGGAGATACCCACCATGCGTTACGCACACCCCGGTACTGAAGGCGCCATCGTTTCGTTCAAGGCCAAATACGGCAACTACATCGGTGGCGAATTCGTTGCGCCGGTCGATGGCAACTATTTCACCAACACCTCGCCGGTCAACGGCAAGGCTATCGCCGAATTCCCGCGCTCCACTGCCAAAGACATCGACAAGGCGCTGGACGCCGCCCACGCCGCCGCAGACGCCTGGGGCAAGACCTCGGCGCAGGACCGCTCGCTGGTCCTGCTGAAAATCGCCGACCGTATCGAACAGAACCTCGAACTGCTGGCCATCACCGAAACCTGGGACAACGGCAAGGCCGTGCGTGAAACCCTGAACGCCGACATCCCACTGGCCGCCGACCACTTCCGCTACTTCGCCGGCTGCATCCGTGCCCAGGAAGGCACCAGCGCCGAAATCAACGAACACACCGCGTCCTATCACTTCCACGAACCCCTGGGTGTGGTCGGCCAGATCATTCCGTGGAACTTCCCGATTCTGATGGCTGCGTGGAAACTCGCACCGGCCCTGGCCGCCGGTAACTGCGTGGTGCTAAAGCCCGCCGAACAAACCCCGCTGGGCATCACCGTGCTGCTGGAAGTCATCGGCGACCTGTTGCCACCAGGCGTGCTGAACGTGGTGCAAGGTTTCGGCAAAGAAGCCGGCGAAGCGCTGGCCACCAGCAAGCGTATCGCCAAGATCGCCTTTACCGGCTCAACGCCAGTGGGCTCGCACATCATGCACGCGGCGGCGGAGAACATTATTCCGTCCACCGTGGAGTTGGGTGGCAAGTCGCCGAACATCTTCTTCGCCGACATCATGAAGGCCGAACCGACCTTTATCGAGAAAGCTGCCGAAGGCCTGGTGCTGGCGTTCTTCAACCAGGGCGAAGTGTGCACCTGCCCTTCCCGCGCCCTGGTGGAAGAGTCGATCTACGACGACTTCATGAAAGTGGTGATGAAGAAGATCGAGTCGATCAAACGCGGCGACCCGCTGGACACCGACACCATGGTCGGCGCCCAGGCGTCCGAGCAGCAATTCGACAAGATCCTGTCCTACCTGGAAATCGCCAAAGGCGAAGGCGCGCAACTGCTCACCGGCGGCAAGGTCGAGAAGCTCACCGGTGACATGGCTGGCGGTTATTACATCCAGCCGACCCTGCTCAAGGGCACCAACGAAATGCGCGTGTTCCAAGAAGAAATCTTCGGCCCGGTAGTGAGCATCACCACCTTCAAGGACGAAGCTGAAGCCCTGGCGATTGCCAACGACACCGAGTTCGGCCTGGGTGCCGGCGTGTGGACCCGTGATATCAACCGTGCCTATCGCATGGGCCGGGCGATCAAGGCGGGCCGCGTGTGGACTAACTGCTACCACCTGTACCCGGCGCATGCCGCGTTCGGTGGTTACAAGAAGTCCGGTGTGGGTCGTGAGACGCACAAGATGATGTTGGATCATTACCAGCAGACTAAAAACTTGTTGGTGAGCTACGACATTAATCCGCTGGGCTTTTTCTAACTAACACCCGCTCCCACATTTGAAATGCAATTAAAAATGTGGGGCGAATGCAGTGCATCAGTTACAGACTCATCAACTGACACACCGCATTCGCGAGCAAGCCCGCTCCCACACTTAGATGTCCATAAGTACTTGCGAATTTCATTCGGCACAAAGATGCCGACTTAAAACAATAACAACGGACGGTACTTCCCCATGCCTAGCGAACCGACTGGATCTTCCGTCGACTTCGAAAAGTCGACTCCCAATACTTCCAACAACGCGAACTTAAAAAAGGCGCCGCCGGCTGGGTGCTGTTAGTGGGCCTTGGCGTCGCCTATGTAATCTCTGGCGACTACGCCGGCTGGAACTTCGGCCTGGCCCAAGGCGGCTGGGGCGGTATGTTCCTTGCCACTTTGCTGATGGCCACCATGTACTTGTGCATGTGTTTTCGTTGGCCGAACTGTCTTCCATGATCCCCACTGCAGGCGGCGGTTACGGCTTTGCCCGCAGCGCCTTTGGGCCTTGGGGCGGATTCCTCACGGGCACCGCGATCCTGATCGAATACGCCATCGCCCCCGCTGCCATCGCGGTGTTTATCGGCGCCTACTGCGAGTCCCTATTCGGTATCGGCGGCTGGATGATTTACCTGGCGTTCTACATCATCTTTATCGGCATCCATATCTTTGGCGTCGGTGAAGCGCTGAAGCTGATGTTTGTAATCACCGCCGTCGCCGCCATTGCCCTGGGCGTGTTCCTGGTGGCGATGGTGCCGCACTTCAATGTCGCCAACTTGCTGGACACTCCGGTGACTGAGGCCAAGGGCGCCAGCACCTTCCTACCGTTCGGCTACGTCGGCGTATGGGCAGCAATTCCCTATGCCATCTGGTTTTTCCTGGCGGTAGAGGGCGTGCCCCTGGCCGCCGAAGAAACCAAGAACCCAAAACGCGACCTGCCCCGCGGCCTGATCGGCGCCATTGTGGTGCTGACCAGTTTTGCCCTGCTGATTCTGGTGATTGCACCGGGCGGCGCCGGCACTTACGCACTGATCAAGTCCGGCAACCCGCTGGTGGAAGCGCTGGCGTTGTCCTACGGCGGCTCAACGTGGATGGGCAGTTTCGTCAACCTGGTAGGCCTGGCCGGGCTGATCGCGAGCTTTTTCTCGATCATCTATGCCTATTCACGGCAGATCTTTGCACTGTCCCGCGCGGGCTACCTGCCGCGTAAATTGTCCCAGACCAACAAAAGCAAGGCTCCCGTGCTGGCGTTGGTGATCCCCGGCATCATCGGTTTTGGCCTGTCGCTGACCGGTCAGGGCGACTTGCTGATTCTGGTGGCGGTGTTTGGCGCGACGATTTCCTACGTGCTGATGATGGCCGCGCACATCACCTTGCGCATCCGACGCCCCAAAATGGACCGTCCGTACCGTACGCCGGGCGGCATCTTCACCTCCGGGATTGCCTTGGTACTGGCCTGCGTGGCCGTGGTGGCGGGCTTTTGGTGGACCCGCGCGTGGTGATTGGCGCGGCGATCATCTATGGAGTATTAATTGCTTACTTTGCTTTCTACAGCCGGCATCACTTGGTAGCAGGCACGCCTGAAGAGGAATTCGCGGCGATCCAGGCCGCAGAGGCCGCCTTGCACTGAAATGCCGAAAACCTCGACGCAGGCCGTTGCTTGCGTCGTCAAGGAGACACTGTATGGCAAGCTTTTCCTACGCGGTGGGTGCACAAACTTACCGCTTCGACAGCCTCAAGGACGTGATGGCCAAGGCCAGCCCCGCACGTTCCGGGGATTTCCTCGCCGGTGTCGCCGCGCAGAACGACGGCGAACGGGTGGCCGCGCAGATGGCGCTGGCAAATATCCCGCTCAAGCACTTTCTTGAGGAAGCGCTCATCCCTTATGAAAGCGATGAAGTCACCCGGCTGATCATCGACACCCACGACAAGCAGGCGTTTGCCGTGGTCAGCCACCTGACCGTGGGCGGCCTGCGCGACTGGCTGCTCAGCGATGCGGCCGATGAACACAGCCTACGGGCGCTAGCGCCAGGTCTGACACCCGAGATGGCCGCTGCCGTCTCCAAGATCATGCGCGTACAGGACCTGGTACTGGTGGCGCAGAAGATCCGCGTGGTCACGCAATTTCGCGGCACCATGGGCCTGCGTGGGCGCTTATCCACGCGCTTGCAACCCAACCACCCCACGGACGAACCGGCCGGGATCGCCGCGAGCATTCTCGACGGCCTGCTGTATGGCAATGGAGACGCCATGATCGGCATCAACCCGGCGACCGACAGCATCGCCTCGATTTGCGCGATGCTGGAGATGCTTGATGCGATCATCCAGCGCTACGAAATCCCGACCCAGGCCTGCGTGCTGACCCACGTCACCACTTCTATCGAAGCGATCAACCGTGGCGTGCCGTTGGACCTGGTGTTCCAGTCGATTGCCGGCACCGAGGCGGCCAACGCCAGTTTCGGCATCAACCTGAACGTGCTGCAGGAAGGTTACGAGGCGGGACTGAGCCTTAACCGTGGGACCCTGGGCCAGAACTTGATGTATTTCGAAACCGGCCAGGGCAGCGCCTTGTCGGCCAACGCGCATTTTGGCGTCGACCAGCAAACCTGCGAAACCCGCGCCTATGCAGTCGCCCGGCACTTCAAGCCGTTCCTGGTGAACACTGTTGTGGGCTTTATCGGCCCCGAGTACCTGTACAACGGCAAACAGATCATCCGCGCCGGCCTTGAAGACCACTTCTGCGGCAAGTTGCTGGGTGTGCCGATGGGCTGCGACATCTGCTACACCAACCATGCCGAAGCCGACCAGGACGACATGGACACCCTGCTGACCTTGCTCGGCGTGGCCGGGATCAACTTCATCATGGGCATCCCCGGCTCCGACGACATCATGCTCAACTACCAGACCACCTCGTTCCACGATGCCTTGTACGCCCGACAAACATTGGGTTTGAAGCCCGCACCCGAGTTTGAACAATGGCTGGCGAAAATGGGCATCTTCACGCAAGCCGACGGCAAGGTGCACTTCGGCAACAGCCTGCCACCGGCATTTCGCCAAGCCTTGGCGCAATTGGGATGAAGGAGCCGCCCGTGCAACTCGACCTACCTGACAACCCATGGCTGGAACTGCGCCGCCTGACCCCGGCGCGCATTGCCCTGGGCCGCACTGGCACCAGCATTCCCACCAATGCGCAACTGGACTTCCAGTTCGCCCACGCCCAGGCACGCGACGCGGTGCACCTGCCGTTCGACCCTGCGGGTCTCAGCAGCCAACTGGCCGAGCGGGGCCGCGAGAGTCTGTTGCTGCACAGTGCCGCGACGGACCGTCATATGTACCTGCAACGCCCCGACCTGGGGCGGCGCCTGAGTGATGAGTCGGCCCAATTGCTGCGCGATCACGCTTCGGCCAAACCTGGCGGTGTGGACTTGGCAGTCGTGGTAGCTGACGGCCTGTCGGCCTTGGCGGTGCATAAGCACACCCTGCCGTTCCTGACGCGCCTGGAGGAACAGAGCAACGCAGACGGCTGGTCGCTGTCACCGGTGATGCTGGTGGAACAGGGCCGCGTGGCCGTGGCGGACGAAATCGGGCAATTGCTCGGCGCCAAGATGACCGTGATCCTGATCGGCGAACGGCCGGGGCTCAGCTCGCCGGACAGTCTGGGGCTGTATTTCACCTACAACCCCAAGGTTGGCCTCACCGATGCCTATCGCAACTGCATCTCCAATGTGCGTTTGGAAGGCTTGAGTTATGGCATGGCGGCCCATCGTTTGCTGTACTTGATGCGAGAGGCGTGTCGTCGGCAGCTGTCGGGGGTCAATCTCAAGGATGAGGCGCAGGTTCAGACGATCGAATCCGATGATGCGGACCTGATGAAAGGGAATTTCCTGCTCAGCTCACCGAATGACTGATCGCTGCATGATTGCGCTTTTTCGCGCCTTTAGGCAGCATCGAGTCACGGCCGCTTGTGTGGTCATCCCCCATTTGGAAGTTGAGGCCTGACATGCGGATTACTCAAGCGACCCTGGAACACCTGGACCTGCTGACCCCCTTGTTTGTCAAATACCGCGAGTTCTACGGGGCCTTGCCCTTCCCGGACTCGTCACGGGCCTTCCTGGAAAAACGCCTGCGCCGCAAGGAGTCGGTGATCTACCTGGCACTGGCGGATGACGATGACAAGAAACTGCTGGGTTTCTGCCAGCTGTACCCGAGCTTTTCCTCGCTGTCGCTCAAGCGTGTGTGGATCCTCAACGACATCTATGTGGCCGAAGACGCTCGCCGGCAATTGGTGGCGGATAACCTGATGCGCACCGCGAAGAAAATGGCCAAGGAAACCCACGCGGTGCGGCTGCGGGTATCGACCAGCAGTGACAATGAAGTGGCGCAGAAGACCTATGAGTCGATCGGGTTTCGTGAGGATACGGAGTTCAAGAACTACGTGTTGCCGATTAGCGAAGACTGACCCCAATCGTCCAAACACCGCAAATCCCCTGTGGGAGCGGGCTTGCTCGCGAAAGCGGCGTGTCAGTCAACACACCTGTTGCTGACCCACCGCTTTCGCGAGCAAGCCCGCTCCCACATTTAGATCGCGTGCGCCAAGCATTCGCACGACATCCCTCGCTACAAAACCAACACGCTTTTCACCTCTCAATCCGTATAATGCGGACCTTTCAGGGTTGTAAGAAATGCGGCATACACTTGTAGCCTTCTTCACCCGAGCTTCCGCACAGGCCTGCTGAGCCGGGCCATCCACACAGGTGCCATCCATGGATTTCAACCCGCTCGACCTTATCCTGCATCTCGACGTGTACCTCGACCTGCTGGTTACCAATTACGGTCCGTGGATCTACGCCATTCTGTTCCTGGTTATTTTTTGTGAAACCGGCCTGGTGGTCATGCCGTTCCTGCCGGGTGATTCGTTGCTGTTCATCGCCGGCGCCGTGGCCGCAGGCGGGGGCATGGATCCGGTCTTGCTGGGCGGCCTGTTGATGCTGGCGGCAATACTCGGCGACAGCACCAACTATGTCATCGGGCGAACAGCCGGAGAGCGCTTGTTCAGCAACCCGAACTCAAAAATCTTCCGCCGCGACTACCTGCAAAAAACCCACGACTTCTACGACAAGCACGGCGGCAAAACCGTCACCCTGGCGCGCTTCCTGCCGATCCTGCGCACGTTCGCACCCTTTGTTGCTGGCATCGCCAAAATGCCTTACCCGCGCTTTTTCGGGTTCAGCGTGTTCGGCACCATTCTTTGGGTCGGCGGCCTGGTGACCCTGGGTTACTTCTTCGGTAACGTGCCGTTCATCAAGAAAAACCTGTCGCTGCTGGTGGTGTTTATCATCCTGCTGTCGCTGGTGCCGATGATCATTGGCGTATTCCGCAGCCGCTTTGGCCGCACCTCCTCCGAAGCCAAGCCGCAGTAAACCGCGATGTGGTCCCTCAGCGCCTGGCGTCGCCGGCGCCTGCTGGCCAAGCACCCGATTGCCGATGACACCTGGCAACGGGTGCGCCACCACCTGACCTTCCTCGACGGCATCAGCGCCGAGCAGGACCAGTGGCTGCGTGAAGCCTGCGTGGTGTTCCTCGATCAAAAGCACCTCACCGCTTTGCCCGGCGTCGAACTGCACCAGGAACAACGCGTGCTGCTCGCCGCCCAGGCACAGTTGCCGCTGATGAATCTGGGCGACCTAGATTGGTACCAGGGCTTCCACGAAATCGTGCTGTACCCCGACGATTTCCTAAGCCCCCAGCGCCACCGCGACAGCAGTGGCATCGAGCACGAATGGGACGGCGAACACAGCGGCGAAGCCTGGCAACAAGGTCCGGTGATTCTCGCGTGGCCCGGCGTGCTGGCAAGCGGCCAGTGGGAAGGCTACAACCTGGTTATCCACGAACTGGCGCACAAGCTCGACATGCTCAACGGTGACGCCAATGGCCTGCCGCCGCTGCACCACGACATGCGCGTGCAAGACTGGGCCAGCGTAATGCAAGGCGCCTACGACGACCTCAATCGCCAACTGGACGCCAACCCGGATGCCGAGACGGAGATAGACCCCTACGCCGCCGAAAACCCGGCGGAATTCTTTGCGGTCACCAGCGAATATTTTTTCAGCGCCCCGGATTTACTGGTCAATAGTTATCCACAGGTGTACGCCCAGCTCAGCCTCTTTTATCGCCAGGATCCTCTGGCCCGCCTGAACCAACTGCAGGCGCACGACCCGCGTTATCAGCCGCAAGGCGAATAACCGTACGACGTCTGGCGCATGGCATCGGCGGCGGAATGTGCCTATAATCGCCGCCACTTTTAGGCCAATCCGGCCAAGTTTCTTGGCCAATTAACGGGGGCAACGCCCAATGAGCTACAGCAAGATTCCGGCTGGCAAAGACCTGCCGAACGACATCTACGTCGCCATCGAGATTCCGGCCAACCACGCGCCGATCAAATACGAAATCGACAAAGACAGCGACTGCCTGTTCGTTGACCGTTTCATGGCCACCCCGATGTTCTACCCGGCCAACTACGGTTTCATCCCTAACACCCTGGCAGACGACGGTGACCCCCTCGACGTGCTGGTTGTAACCCCTTACCCGGTTACCCCAGGTTCGGTTATCCGCGCCCGTCCAGTCGGCATCCTGAACATGACCGACGACGGCGGCGGCGATGCCAAAGTTATCGCGGTACCTCACGACAAGCTGTCGCAGCTGTACGTGGACGTGAAGGAATACACCGACCTGCCGCCACTGCTGCTGGAACAGATCAAGCACTTCTTCGAGAACTACAAAGACCTCGAAAAAGGCAAATGGGTGAAGATCGACGGTTGGGGTAACGCAGACGCCGCCCGTGCCGAGATCCTGAAGTCGGTGGCTGCCTACAAAGGCTGATACTTGCTACTCATTGCCTCGGCAATAAAAGAGAGCCCCGATTATTCGGGGCTTTTTTTATGGGAAAATTAAACACCAAGTTCAACTAACAGCATTAAATGTTTATTCATTCAAGAAAGTTGAAAAATCAGGCCACAACCCAGCAAAAACCTACGCGCGCAATTCAACGCATAGTTTATTTGATTTGTTTTTCCGGCCAGTAAACTCTGCGTTTATGAATACATCAGGTGATCGTTTAAAAGCGCTACTAAGGGAAGTTCATCTTTCCGCCTCCGACTTCGCCAAGAACCGCGGTGTCACGCCTCAACACGTGAATAACTGGTTCAAACGCGGTGTACCCATGGGCCGACTCAATGAGATCGCAGAACTACTGTGTATCTCCAGTCGTTGGCTACGCACCGGCGAAGGTCCCAAACACCCACCGGCCAACTTCATGTTGGAAGGCCCTGATACCAGGAAAGGACTCCCCACCCGCGAAGAAAGCGGCAAATACCTCACAGGCCCGGCCTGTCACCCGGAAAAAATAGACGTGGAGATCCCCCTCCACTTCACGTTCACCTCAGCCGAGCGCATCCGCGTCTCTCGGCACACATTCGAAACCCTTAACGTAAACCCCGACCGTGCACTGGGCGCCTACATGGTCGACAACAGCATGATCGACATCATCCAACAAGGCTCCACCCTCGCCATAGACCGAGGCCGCACCCAAATCATCGACGGTGAAATCTATGCCGTTGAACACGACGGCATGTTGCGCATCAAGTACCTCTACAACCGCCCTGGCGGTGGCTTGCGCCTGCGCAGCCAGAACGCCAGCGAACACCCGGATGAGTACCTGACACACGAAGAGCGCTTCGAACAGAGCGTCCAGATCGTGGGCTGGGTGTTCTGGTGGTCCACACTGAATAACCGCCGCCCACCCGTCCCACTGGATGAGCATCTATTGGGCTGGGAAGGCTCTAAATCGGATCCGGAGGTGGGCATTTGAGGTGAATGTGGGTATCATGCGCCGCACATTTGGCAGGGGTGGCTTAGCGCTATTCTCCCTGCTCGGCGATGCGGAGGAGTTCCCGCTGATGCCCCTTTTATTCAGCCTGACGCAACGTGGGCTGAGCGATTTGAAGGCTGGTGAGGCTTGTCAAAAACAAGCTGAAGCAGTCCCCGAGAAGCCGGCCACAAGCCGGCTTTTTTATTGCCCGAAGAAATCCGACAAGATCCTACAGCACTAGCAAATACGGGCCCTGCAGCTTAGCATTCGTCCTAGGACATCCAGTAACCATCCATAAAATCCGCGACCAAGGTGTGGGTCAAAGTGTGGGTCGAGGGTGTGGGTTGGAGTAGGAGCTAGTAATGGGCAAGCTGACCAGCAAGACCGTGGAGTCGATAACCAAGGCTGCAACGCCAGGAAAAACCAATGATGGCGATGGCCTGTACTTCCAGGTATCCAAGAGCGGCGGCACCAGCTGGATCTTCCGCTACAAGCTGGATGGCCGCAGCCGCGAAATGGGGCTAGGCCCCTTCCCAACCGTCACACTCAGCCAAGCCCGGCAGTTGGCCGCCGATCAACGCAAGCTTCTAGCTTCCGGAAGCGACCCACTGGCAACCCGCGATGCAGCAAAGGAAGCCAAGCGCGAAGCGGAACGCCAGGCTGCAGCACGTCGCACGACGTTCGAAGATCTCGCTCGCGAATACCAACAAGCACACGGCAGCAGTTGGTCTGAGAAGTGGCGGAAAGGCTGGCTGCGCAAACTGGAGCTCTACGCCTTCCCGACCATGGGCAAGTTGTCGGCTGACATCATCAGCACCGAGCATGTGCTTGCTGCATTGCAACCCATCTGGGTAACCAAGACACGGACTGCTGATGAAATCAGGGGCCAGATCGAGCAAATACTGGATGCAGCCAAGACTCGGCGTTTACGCGAGGGAGACAATCCTGCCGCTGGCGCGGGCACTTGGACAACTTGCTGAGCAAGGCAGAGAAGAAGAAGGCCAGGCAGCGCCAACACTTCCCAGCACTGCAGTGGAAAGACACTCCGAAGCTGATATCCACCCTGGCCAACATCGATACACGTGACGCCATCGCAACCAGATTACTGATTCTGACCGGTGCTCGTTACCACATGATCCAACATGCTCAATGGTCTGAGTTTGACCTCGAAACTGGCACTTGGGCACTGCCGGCTGAGCGCATGAAGATGCGAAAACCTTTCGTCATTCCTCTATCGCCCCCGGTAGTCGAGATGCTGGATATCATGAATACGACTCATTCAATATATCTCTTCCCTGGGCAAGGGAAGAATGGTGTCATGCATGGCAACGCCATACGCAACCTGCTGCACAAGCTGGGATATGCAGACATCACGAGACATGGCTTTCGATCGACCTTCCGGGACTGGGCAAACGAATGCACCAACTACCCGCGAGAGGTATGCGAGCTTGCGCTTGCCCATGATGAACGCGACCAGACCGAGGCGGCCTATTCGCGCTCCGACCTTCTGGAGAAGCGCAGGGCACTGATGGCGGAATGGGCCAAGTTCTGCACGAGCAAGAAGTGACCCACAGCCAGCCCAAAGCAGCCGGTAACAACAGGCAGAAACCGGCCATAAGCAGTCAGTCGACTTGCTCCCGGGTATGAATTGAGGAGCGGTTCGTCAAATGAAGCAATACAGAAACCTTCCCACTCTTTAAGCCTGATTCAACGCTCCTCCATCGCCAGGGACTAATTGTTCTGACCGTTACTCTGGGCTAGATAATCTCCCATCATTTCCAGCCGATCATTGCCCCAGAACAGCTTCGAATCGGCGATGAAGGTCGGAGCACCGAAAACGCCTACCTGCACGGCTTGATCGTTGTTAGCCTCCAGTGCCAGTTTGAATCGCTCATCGGAAGCAGCTTGAATAGTTGCACTTCGGTCCAGGCCTGCTGCAATCGCCAGATCGCCGAGGATCTCCAGGTCGCTGATATCCCGGTTTTCACTCCAGTAAGCTCGCATCACGTTGAAGATGAACTCCACGCCCTTTCCCTTCTCGATTGCATACAAGCTGCAACGCAAAGCTCGGGAAGGCCGTAATGGAAACTGAGGGTGGTAGCTTAGCGTCAAGCGTCTCAGTCGAGCCCAATCCTGCAAATCCTGCTGAAACCACCGCACAAATGCTGGCGATGCTTCCAGTGGTCGCCGCCCCCGATGTGATCGATCAGGTTGGCCAAGTGCATAGGCCGCCAATGAATCGCTCGACCATGGGCAGCGGCGATTTCTCGCAAGCGCGGCATAGCCAGGTAGCACCATGGACTGTGAAAATCGAAAAAAACTCAATTGGCTCGCCCGCACTGATCGGTTGCGGTAGGGAGAAGCGGCTGAGGTCGACCCTCACTCGTTCGTGATGGCCGCGCATCACTAACCGCCCTTGTTGGCTCGCGCTCACCGCGAAACTCAACGTGCGGCCCTTGGTCGACTCCAACACGGCTTCGCACTGGACCTCAATGCCCGGCCAGGCCGGGCTCAAATGCGCAATATCCACTTTAGTGCCAACCGTGCCCCATCCCGGAACGCAGAAAGCCTGAACGCCACTGCCCGCCGTTTCCTCCAGCAGAGCAATAAGTGCCGGCGTAGATACCACCTGCACCCCGGCATTACCGATGGCGGCAGCCGTCTGTTGAAGCCCTGGTACGAATGCGCAGTGATGCCGGTGGCCGATGATCGGTGTGCTCATGGCAATTCCTCCAACTGCATCGCCATGGCTTGGGCTTTCAGCTCGCGCTTGAGTATTTTTCCACTGGACGTCATGGGCCATTGGCTGACCTTGAACACCCTGGATGGATGCTTGAACCCAGCGATTTTTCCGGCACACGCTTGCTTCACCTGCGCAGCGGAGAGCGCCCCACCCAACTCGACCGCCGCGGCGACCACTTCGCCGTAGAAAGGATCCGGCATGGCAAATACAGCGATTTCGGTGATCGCCGGGTGGCCGCGTAGCAGGTTCTCCACCTCCACCGGGTAGATGTTCTCGCCACCGCGGATGATCATGTCGCGTAACCGTCCTCCCACAAGTTCCACTCGGCCATCGGCGGTAACGCGTCCGAGATCCCCCGTCTGCATCCAGCCATCGAGGTCGATACAACGAGTAGTCTCCAGCGGGTCACGATGATAACCGAGCATCACCATGGGCCCGCGCACCTGAACCTGCCCGGTCTCACCGCAGGCCAGCACCTGGCCGTTGTCCGGATCACACACGCGCACCTGCATGCCTGGCAATGGCATGCCGGCGGTGGTGAATCGCTGCGCACTCTCGCAACTGTCCAAAGCGATAAGGGTGCTGGCTTCAGTCTGGCCGTACACCTGTACCAGGCCTGGAATCGGGAACGCAGACGCGCAGCGTTCGAGCAAAGCCGGGTCGCAATCGGCGCCACCGCAAGTGCCCGCCCGCAACGAGCCAAGGTCGTACTGTGTTCGTCGCGGGTGCTCCAGCATGGCCAGATAAGAGGTGGGAACGCCCGTCAGCAGCGTACAGCGCTCGGCCTCCACGAGGTGCAACATTCGCTCGGCTTCGAAGGCACTGACCCCCACATACGTAGCCCCTGCGGCCAGCGCTGAGAGCACATTCATAATGCAGCCCGCGCAGTGGAATAGCGGAATGATGGAAGTCCAGCGATCCTCGGCGGTAACCGCCAGACGCGCGACGGTTCCTCGTGCATTCATCAACATGCCTTCGAAGCACAGTTCAGCGCCCTTTGGCCGCCCTGTGGTGCCGGAGGTGTACTGGATGCTGGCCAGCTCGCGAGGCGACCAGGGCCACGCCTGAAATGGCAGCTGCGGTCCTTCGCTCATCAGTGCTGCGTAACTCCAGCAATTCTCAGCGTGAAGCCCAGGTCCGTCGAAACAAATCACGTCGCGCAGAAGGGGTAACCGGTTACGAGTGTCCAGTGTCATGGACAGATAGTCACTGGAGCGAAAGCGCGCGGAAAGCAAGATCGCCACCGACTGACTGTGGTCCAGCACATGCAGGAGGTCGTCCTCGCGAAAGTGCGTATTAACCGGCACCAGCACCGCACCAATGGCAGCGATGGCGACCTGCGCGATTGGCCATTCGATTCTGTTTTCCGCCCACAATGCCACCGAGCTGCCGGGTTGAATCCCGCGCCGCCGCAAGGCACAGGCCAGTGTCTGGGAAGCAAGCAACCATTGGCTGAAGGTCAGCCGCTGAGGTGTGGAGTCAAATACGAGCGCCTCCTTGTCCGGCCAGCGGTTCGCGCAGTGCAACAGCATTGCGTATGGGTCGCCGGGCAAGTTTTCGCGTGCGAAGCGGGATTTATCCGATGTCATGAAAAGACTACCTGAGAGTGAAGTGAAGGCTGATTGGATTGGAAATCCAGTTAGGCTTTGCTGTCGAGAGCAGGCGTCAGGGACGGTGGCACCCTGGCGGCCATTCGCCGACTGACCAGGCAATAAAGCATTCCGGTACCCAGCAGGCCGACCACCCAGGAAACATCTGCATAGTTCAGCGCACGGGCGACCGGTCCGGTGTAGAAACCGCTGGAAATGAACGGCAACTCCATCAGTACCCCACAGCAGTAGGTGGCAATAACCGGCCAGTTCCAACGGCCATAGCGGCCAGCGGGATCATTGAGAGCTGCCAGGTCATAGCGCGTGCCGTTGACGAAGAACACGTCGGCCAGGCTGATCGCGCTCCAGGGGGTGATGAACGCCAGGAGAAAAATGAGGAAGGAAGAAAACGCACTGATAAAGCTGTGGGAACCGGCCAGGGCAATCAGCACTGCAACGGACACCATTCCCAGCACATAGATGAAGCGATGGGCCAGAGACACTCTGCTGACGCCGCAGAACGCGCTGACAATGGTCGCGCTGGACATGTAGCTGCTGTAAGCGTTGAGGGTCATCATGGTGATCTTGCCGAAGCCGACCACCAGATACAGGATCATGGCCAACACACCCGTCGAGCCCAGGCTGACGACAAACTCTACCTCATGGCCCGAGAAGGCGGTTCCGGCGAGGGCTGCGGCAAACACACCGAAGGTCATGGCGGCCTGTGATCCCAGTACTGTGCCCAGCGATGCAGCCAGAAAGATCTTCAACTTGGACGTCTGACTGGGCAAATATCGGGAGTAGTCCGCTACATATGGCCCATACGAAATCTGCCAGGCGGCTGCCAACGAGATCGAAAACACGAAGTTGGCAGCGACGAAGTGACGATTGTCGAGCAGCGCATGGATATCGTGCCGGGCCAGCAACGCACCGAACATGTAGATAAAGGCAATGACGCCCACCACGCTGGCTACTTTGGCGATGGAGTGGATGGTGCGATACCCAAGGGTCGCCAACAACAGGGTTACCAGGCCGAACAGAATGATGCCCTGCCAGTCCGCGATCGATAGCACTTTCGCCACCGATTGACCGGCCAGCAACGTGCCGCCCGCCGAGAACCCCACGTACAACAAACTCACCAGTACAAGCGGAATGACCGCACCATAGACACCGAACTGCACGCGACTGCGGATCATCTGTGGCAGGCCAATCGCCGGCCCCTGGGCAGCTTGCAGGCCCATGACGATGCTGCCAAGTACTTGGCCTATCAGAAGGCCAATCAACGACCAGAATACATCGCCTCCCAGCACCACCGCCAAAGCCCCGGTGACGATGGCCGTGATGTTCAGGTTCACACCCAGCCACAGTGTGAACTGACCGAAGGCGCTGCCATGGCGCTCGTTTTCCGGTATGTAATCGATGGAGCGGGTTTCAATTACCGACCTCGGTGCAACAGGCGCAGTTGAACTAGCCATGGGCGAATCCTCGATATTGTTAGTGCAGCATCTGCGCCAGATCAGCGCGTTTTTTGGAAGGACACAGGCTGTGGATGGACTGAGGTTAAGCGGCGGGGTATATAATTAAAAATATGCACTGTTGATACAGCGAATTAAAAATAATGATTCACTTCAGCCTTCGGCAAATCGAATATTTTGTAGCAGCGGCCCAATGTCGAAGTACCGTCAATGCGGCGAAGTCGCTGAGTGTGTCCCAACCCTCGATATCAAACGCGATTGCGGAGTTGGAAGCCTTATGGGATGAGCGCTTGTTCGTGAGGATTCCAGGCAAAGGGATCGAACTCAGCTCCGCCGGAACCCGCCGTTACCAGCAAGCAAGGCAGCTACTGCAAAGTGCCGCGCAGCTCTCTGCCAAGGAGACTGATAGCGTGGTGGGGGACCTTTCGGTGGGTTGCTTTGCAACGTTGGGCGCGCGACATGTCCCCACCATGGTCGAGCGCTTCAAGCAGCGCTTTCCTGAGGTACGAGTCGCCATTGTCGAAGGTGACACCGAGGAACTGATTGAACGGGTGGAGCGCGGCACCCTTGATTTAGCGCTGATCTATGACATGAACCTGGCTCGTAAGGTCAAGCTACAGGCGGTGGGACTGCAATCACCTTATGTGCTGCTGCCCGAAGGGCATCATCTGGCAGCAAAAGCCAGCTTGTGTATTCAGGATTTGCAAACCGAGCCCTTTATCCTTCTAGACCTACCTCACAGTCGCGACTATTTCCTGTCACTGTTCCGCTCGGGCGGTGTAGAGCCCAATGTCATTATGGAGTTGCGCTCGGTGGAAATGGTGCGCTCACTCGTGGCACATGGGCACGGAGTGTCGATTCTCGTCACTCGACCCGCTGGAGACTTGAGCTACGACGGGCGACCCATCGTGTGTCGCCCATTTGACGCTAGCATCCCACCGCAACGAGTCGTGATCGCCTCGTCGCAAACCCAGAACCCATCCCGCCCGGCTGAAGCGTTCGTGGTGGTGATGCGCGAACTGTTCAATGAAGCCGATACGCTTGAAACCTCGACAATCTGATGAAGGTTTTTGATTTCTCCGCCGAGCTATTTTCGACAGTCCGTTGCGGAGCAGTTTTCCGCTGGTGAACGACAGCTATGGGTCGGATAGCGACCACCAGCCATTGTGACTGATCCACTCTTGTCCTCCCCTCAACGTGGAGGACGAGCCATGAACACCATTGCTACATACAGCCATCAGCCTTGGAACAAGGGAAAGCTTGTCGGTCAGAAAGCCCCGCTCCGAGTCAGAGATATCTGGGCTATCCGAGTAAGACTTCAGCTTGCTGAGAAGGCGCGTGATTTGGCGCTATTCAACTTGGCCATCGATAGCAAGCTGCGTGCCTGTGACTTAACCAAGTTGCGAGTCCGAGACATCGCCCATGGGGAGCATGTGTCGTCACGGGCCATCGTGATGCAGCAAAAACTCAGCACCCAGTGCAGTTTGAAATCACTGAGCAAACCCGAACGGTTCTGGAGGCTTGGATGCGCGAGGCGCGTCTCCGCAGCGAGGACTTCTTGTTCCCGAGCCGGTTGCACGCCTCAGACCATCTTTCCACCAGGCAATACGCTCGAATAGTCAAAGCTTGGGTGACAGCTATTGGCCTTGATCCAACCATGTACGGAACCCACACGCTAAGGAGAACCAAGGCTTCGTTGATCTATCGCAGGACGAAGAACCTGAGAGCCGTCCAACTCCTGCTTGGTCATACGAAGCTTGAAAGCACTGTCAGATACCTGGGAATCGAGGTCGATGATGCCTTGGAAATGGCCGAGCAGACGGAAGTCTGACCATTCACTGCGACGGTCGATGCTAGACCGTCGCTATCCGTCCCATAGCCGCCAGTCAATTGTGTCTACAAAATCGGGGGGCATTCAAATCAGAGGGCAGTCTTGCGCTGAGTAATTTATGACTGGCGTATCCTCAAAATGGAATCTGTGATGGCTTGAGCATTAGTGTCCAGCGTTTCCATAGCCGACATCGCATTAGCGGCGACGCTTCCTACCCCATTTTCTGAGAGCCACTTGGTTATTTCTTCTATAGCTGCACTTAAGGCGTGCTGGTTGTGGAGGAGCAATGTCAGAGCGTCCGCCGTGGCGATCTTGCAGTCTGAGTTATCTGGCATGGCGGTCGTCCTTGAGGAATGATGCCGGAAGCCTAGCTCATCTCGTCTTTGGCTGAGACTGGCCGACAGCTGCCCGCCATGATAGGCGGCAGATGGACAGATGCTGACGCTCGCCGGTATCTGCTCTGTTGGCCTTTGTCACCTCAGGTCAGACCCAACGACGCTTTACTACAGAGTCCGGCCATCCTGATAGAATCGATCAGGTTATAGATAACACCCTTCTGAGAAATGGTATGAATACGGAATTGATGGAAGATGAGATGCGCCGGGCGCTATTCGGTGATTCTGAGCCCTCTGCGCCGGCAATTAACTCAGACGTGCAGGACACAGTCCCGGATGTTGTGATCGTACAACCGGTGAAGGCAGCGAAGAAAAAGGCAGTCTCAAAAGGCTTCACTCCTAGGTTGAGAGTTACGCTCCGTGTGGGAAACGAATTTGAAGGCGAGATGTACGAGATGGTGCATGAGGCCGATACGCTGAGCTCCCTAGTTGCAGAACAAGAAGCTACAAAGACGGCCAGAAAAAAATTCAGGTTTGTGGAAGTAGTCTCGGTCAAACCGATGTAAGTGGGTACTCTCACTTTTCGCCCGCTGGGCATCATGCCGCATTCACTTTACCGCGGGCCACCCAACAGATTCGTGTCGATTGAAGCCTCAAATATTAGGGGCGTTAGTCGTATCCCGGATTGGATTTAAAACCATCACCCGATCCCACTCTCAATGTTTAAATGGTCGCCAACCCCAAGCCACATATCTGAGGGTGGCGACAGGCAAAAATCGACCCTAAGCGGTCTTACGACTTTCGCGGAAGCGGACGTTCAAAGTGGTTGCTTCCACATTTTGGGCACGCCAACACCACGTCGGCATCTCTGTAAGGGGGTATCTGTCATTACAAAGCTCCTGAATCAGACCATATACCGGGCCATCAACCAATAGCCCATAAATCCGAATCACGTCACCGCCAGGACATGCCCCTGGATTGGGCCCCTATGCCCACAGAAAAGCGTATTTGCCTCAGCGGGACAGTGACGGATCTGAATTGAGTCGCCGATTAAACGTCAATCAGGCGAACTGCCTGGCGCGAATCAATTGTTGGAATAAATCCGATGCCTTGGTGCTCTGTGATCCACTTCCGAGTCAGCTCTATATCGAAATACCGGCCGTGGGTTTTCATCAGCACAAGCGCCGCACCCGTAATTCGACAATGCCCACAGCTCGGACAGATTCCTTCCTCGTATTCACCATCAGTTTCAACGACCGCCGCAGTTTCACCACAAATCAAGCAAGTCATGAACTACTCCTTTTGGCTTTACCAAATCCCCCAGCGGGACGATGAACTGCAATCCCAACGCGTAATCGACCCGAGTGGCGGCCAGGGCTGGTGAGCTTGCCTAGTTTGCTTCTTTCACCGCACTGAGAAACGCGCACGTGCGTTCCTGCTGCGGGTGTTCGAAGATTTGCGCCGGGGTGCCCTGCTCGTGAATCTGCCCTTTGTAGAAAAAAGCACACACGATCAGCGAACTCACGGGCGAAACCCATTTGATGCGTCACCATCAGCATGGTCAGGTTGTGTTCGGTGCCGAGCTTGCGGATCACGTTGAGCACTTCACCGCACAGTTCCGGGTCGAGGGCGGAGGTCACTTCGTCGAACAGCATGACTTTCGGGCGCATGGCGAGTGCCCGGGCGATCGCCACCCGTTGTTGTTGACCACCGGACAACTGCGATGGGTAATGCCCGAGCTTGCTGCCCAGACCCACCAGTTCCAGCAAGTCTGCTGCACGTTCACGGGCCTCGGTCGGTTTCATGCCGAGCACCTGCACCGGCGCCTCGATAACGTTTTGCAACGCTGTCATGTGAGGGAACAGGTTAAAACTCTGGAACACCATGCCGATCTTGCCACGCACTCGGCGGATGTGCCGGTCATTGGCGGGCACCAATACACCGTTGCGATTGGGCATGTGGGTCAGCAAGTCATCCTCAATGCGAATCAGTCCGTCATCGATGCCTTCGAGTGTCATCAGTACCCGCAGCAGTGTGGATTTTCCGGAGCCGCTGGGGCCGATGATCGCGACTTTTTCACCCGGCGTGACGTCTAGGTTCAAATGATCGAGCACGGTAAAGTTGCCGTAGCTCTTGGTAACGTCCTGGAAGCTGACGATCGGCTTTACCGGTTTGGTTTTCTGCATGGCCGTGGCCTCTTGCGGATGCAGCGGGGTCGGGTTGCTGTGCCTTGAAAGGTCACCGGGTGTCGACAGTGGGGTAGTCATTAGCGTAGCTCCAGGCGCACTTCAAGGCGCCGTACCAGATAAGCCAAAGCGATGCTTAGGGCGAGGAAAAACAGACCGACCATGGTGATCGGCTCCAGATAGCGGAAGTTCTCGGAGCCGATGTTCTTGGCCTGTTGCATGATTTCCACCACGGTAATCGCCGACAGCACCGGCGTATCCTTGAGCATTGCCACCAGATAGTTACCCAATGGCGGCAGGATCGGCCGCAGGGCCTGCGGCAGGATTATGTTGCGATATGCGCTGTACGGGGCGATGTTCAGCGCCGTGACTGCTTCCCATTGTGCGCGCGGCACCGCATCGAGGCCGCCGCGATACACCTCGGCGATGTAACAGGCGTAATGCAGGCCGATACCCAGAATGCCCACTTGCATGGCGGTCATGCTGACGCCGTAATTGGGCAGCACGTAGTAAAGGAAATACACCTGGATCAGCAGTGGCGTACTGCGAATGAACTCGATCACAGCGGTGGTCGGCCACGACAGCCAGACTCTGCGGCTCCGTCGGCCGATAGCCAGGAACAGTCCCAGCACAATGGCGATCAGGAAACCGATCAGGGTAATGCCCACGGTGTTGAGCGAGGCGCGCAGCAAATCGGGAAGGATATGCCAGGCATAGGTCCAGTCGAACAGTGTCATGACAGACCTCCACGCAACCGCCCGCGAGCCAGATGCTGCTCAATGCGGCGCATGCCGATGTTGATGGCTTGCGCCAGGATGAAATACATCACCAGCGCCAGACTGAAGATTTCCAGGGTCTGGAAAGTGGCCTGATCCAGTTGACGAGCCCTGAAGCTCAGGTCTGACAGGGTGATCAACGACACCAGCGAAGTATTTTTAAGCAATTCGATCAGCAGGTTGGTACCCGGCGGTATAGCGGCCAGCAACGCCTGCGGAAGAATGATGCGGCGAAAGCGTTTGTAGCCGCTGAAGTTGAGTGCCGTGGACGCTTCGTATTGACCCTTGGCGACGGAGCTGATCGCACCGCGCATCACCTCGGCGCCGTAAGCACCAATGTGCAAGCCTAGGCCGACGATGGCCACGCTGTAGGGGCTCAGTTCAAGGTTGAAGGGCGGCAGCGGCAGCACAAAAAACAGCCAGAACAATTGCACCAGTAACGACGTGCCGCGAAACACTTCAATGTAAGCAATGGAAAACCAGCGCAATGGCCGCCAGGGCGACATGCGCCCCAGGGCCGCGAGAATCGCCGCGACAATCGCCAGCAGCGAACCGAAGATCGTCACCTGGAGCGTCACCCAAGCGCCTTGTATCAATAGCGGAAGTAATTCACCCATGGTTTAAACCTGTCCATCCGGGTTAAGCAGGGAAATAGGCATCGCGCCGTGGCGCCATGCCTGTTTCGACTATTGAGCGCAGAGCTCGGCAGCCGTTTTGCTTGTCACGTTGGATTTGTCAAACCCGAAAGGGGCAACTGCCTTGAGGTGCTCTTCGGAACCCAACCATTTTTTCAACTCGGCGTTGACCGCATCGCGCAGGTCTTTGTCTTCCGGACGGAAGGCGAGAGCACCGTATCCAATGTGTGACGGGTCATCCTTGAACTCGGTGACTGCTTCAACTTTTTCACCACCCTTGGCGGCCAAACCTTTCATGGTCAGTTGAGTACCCACTGCCGCATCGGCACGACCGGCGCGCACGGCTTGCAACTGGGCGGTGGTGTCCGGTACTTGGAGGATTTGCTCATCCTTTACACCCGAGTCGCGGGCATAGCCCAGGTTCACCGTGCCGGCCATGATTGCCAGCTTCACCTCGGGATTCTTGGCGATGTCTTCGTAACTGTGCAGCCCCTTCGGGTTGCCTTTGGCCGTAAGCAGCGCGTCTGGCAGTTGATACTGCGGATCGGTAAACAGCACCTGCTTGCAGCGAGCCGGCGTGATGTACATGCCGGCGGCAATCACGTCGAAGCGCCCGGCGCGCAGACCCGGGATCAACGAGCCCCATTCGGTCAACACGCCGTCAACCTGTTTGATGCCCATTTTGGCAAAGATGGCTTTGGCGATTTCCGGTGATTCACCGGTGACCCTGCCGTCGGTTTCGGTAAAGGCGAATGGGGTTTCGTTGGCATAACCGATACGGATGCTGCTGTTCTGTTTGACGGTTTCCAGTGTCGTAGCGGCTTGGCGCCGGCGGCTAGGCCGAACATCGCGCAAGCTATGAACAGGTGACGCAATGCATGGGTGCTGCGGGAAGGGAAATTGCTCATCGATAAAATCTCCTGTTTTCTTGTTGACCCGTCGGTGACGGCTCTGTGGTAGGAGGCAGTGTTACAAGAGCAAAGCGTACAAGGACTGATCTCATGGAGCTGGGCGCAGTCCGGTACAGGTCGATTGATTTTGTTGTGGGCTTTAAGGTGCCCGCTGTCGACCTTGAGCCGAGCATACAAAAGCGCTGAGCATCATTGTATTGCACTAGGACAATTGCATTGCATGGATACTAGCGCGATGCTGTCCCGACGAGCACAGACCCGAGTTTTAGCGCTGATGGACAAATGGAAAGCGGCACTGGATATCGCCCGCAGTGGCGAGTCAAAGTACAAGATTCTGGTGCAGGCGATTGCCGATGATATCGAGCAGGGTGTCTTGGCCAATGATCAGCGCCTGCCACCGCAGCGGCATGTTGCCGATACCATGGGCATCAGCGTGCAGACGGTCACCAACGCCTATAAAGAGCTGGAGCGTCAGGGGCTGGTGCGTTGCGAAGTCGGGCGCGGCAGTTTTGTGTCGCGGCGCATGAGCGATCGAGTGGCTACCTATATTCTCGATAGCCCCGAACGGGCCCTGGTGGATTTTTTCCATCGCGCGGATCCTGCACACCCGCGAGCACGACCAGTTCTGGCGTGACACCTGTCTCGAACTCAGCACGGAAGAGGATCAGCCGTGGATACACGCATTTCGTCCGATTGCGGGTTTCGAGTCGCACCGCGAAGAGGCCACGCACTGGATCGGACGGCAAGGACTGCGGGTCGAGCGTGATGACATCCTGATTACCAACGGCGCCGCTCACGGCATCTTCCTTGCGCTGGCGTCTCTGGCCGGTCCCGATGATGTCGTGCTCTGCGAAGGGATCACCGATCACGGGGTAATCGGCAACTCTCAGGTATTGGGATTCACCCTCAAAGGCCTGGAAATGGACCGCTATGGCATAGACCCGGAACACTTCGAAGACATGTGCAGCAATGAGCGCATCACCGCGCTGGTGTGCACGCCCAACCTGAACAACCCGACCACCAGCCTGATGCCCGACAGTCGTCGGCGGGAGATTGCCGATATCGCCCGGCGTTTCGGTGTGCACATCATTGAAGACGATGTATACGGGCCGTTGCTGGATGAGCATCGCGCGCCGCCAATCAGCCATTACCTGCCGGAGTTATCGTTCTATTGCACTAGCATGACCAAGTCAGTGCTGACCGGTTTGCGCATCGGCTATTTGGTAGTGCCCAAGCGACTGGCGTTGCGCACCGAAAGTATCTTGCGGGTCAACAGCTGGATGGCCACGCCCATGGTCTCCGAAATCGCTGCGCGCTGGATTCGTGACGGTCGCGCCGACACGCTCGTGCGATTGCAGCGCAAACTGTTGGCCGGCAGGCAGGCGATAGTCAGCAAATACCTGGGCGAGCACCTGCTCGGCCAGCATCCTCATGCACTGAACGCGTGGGTTGGCATTCCAATACACTGGGAGGTCGACAGCCTGGTGCGGGCCTTGCGTCACCGGCACATCGCTGTCGCATCGCCTGATCCGTTCACCGTGCGTGGAACGCCGCGAGCTCGAGCGGTGAGGGTGTGTGTCGGCGCCGAATGCAGCGACGAAGAAATGCGTGATGCATTGATAAGCATGCGCGAGATATTCGGGCAGTACCCGCAAATCCATGATTTTTGACCGGGAAAAAGTCCGCAAAAAAGTTTGTCGGATAAATTGCCCTAGTACATTCATTACGACAATCCAGTCCTCTTAGACTGCGCCCAACACCACAGTCGGGACGCGGTCATGTCAACGTTGCAGCTACATGATGTTTACCTCGCTCGCCAGCGCATCGAATCGCTTGTCCGGCGTACCCCCTTGGAATACTCGCCCAGCCTTTCGCAACGATTGGGCGTGGCGGTGTACCTCAAACTCGAATCCCAGCAAATCACCGGCAGTTTCAAATTGCGCGGCGCGAGCAATGCCGTGGCGCAGCTCAGCGCCGAGGAGAAAGCGCGTGGCGTGGTGGCGGCGTCGACCGGTAATCACGGTCGTGCTCTGGCGTATGCCGCTTCCCGGCAAGGCGTGAAGGCGACGATTTGCCTGTCGCATCTGGTGCCGGCGAACAAGGTTCAAGCCATTCGTGATCTGGGCGCCGAGGTATGCATCGTCGGCCAGTCTCAGGACGACGCCCAGCGTGAAGCCGAACGGATCGCCAACGAGCAAGGCGCGACATTGCTGCCGCCGTTCGATCACCCGACCATCATCGCCGGGCAGGGCACGCTGGGGCTGGAAATCCTCGAACAGCAACCGGACGTGGTGCAAATTCTCGTGCCGTTGTCCGGCGGCGGTTTGTTTGCCGGGGTTGCGCTGGCGATCAAAAGCGTCAGCGCGAACATCATCACCCACGGCATCAGCATGCAACGCGGTGCAGCCATGCACGCCAGCCTCGCAGCCGGGCATCCGGTGGAAGTCGAAGAGCTGCCGACCCTGGCCGACTCGCTCGGCGGTGGCATCGGCCTGAACAACCGTTACACCTTCAACATGACTCGCGATCTGTGTGACCACCTGCATTTGCTCAGCGAGACTTCCATCGCCAATGCCCTACGCCATGCCTATCGCGAAGAGCGTCTGGTGCTGGAAGGCGCGGCCGTGGTCGGGATTGCCGCGTTGCTTGATGGATTGATTGAGCCGCGCGGGCCGATCGTGGTGGTGGTCAGCGGCCGTAACGTCGACATCGATCAGCACCTGCGCGTCCTCGCGGGCGCAGATGCGTGAACCCCAACAATAACGACTGAATGGAGTGCCGCATTGATGAGTGACATCACCTTATTGAGCGAAGCGGATCTGCGTGCCTGCGTAGCACTAGACCTGCCGAGCATCGAAGCCATCGAACAAGCCTTTGTGCTGCTGGCCACAGCAGCGGTGGCAATGCCGCCGATCCTGCGTCTGGACATCCCCGAGCACAATGGCGAAGTGGACGTGAAGACTGCGTACCTGCCGGGCCTGGAGCGTTTTGCGATCAAGGTCAGTCCGGGTTTTTTCGACAATCCGAAACTCGGCCTACCGAGCCTCAACGGCATGATGATGTTGCTGTCGGCGCGCACCGGTTTGCTCGACGCCTTGCTGCTGGACAACGGTTATCTGACCGCCGTACGCACAGCCGCGGCGGGCGCCGTGGCGGCTCGCGCCCTGTCGCGGGTCGACAGTCGCAGCGTGGCGCTGATCGGTGCCGGCGAGCAGGCCGCGTTACAGCTTCAGGCATTGCGCCTGGTGCGACCGATTGAATCCGTTCAAGTCTGGGCACGTGATAGCGCCAAGGCTCAAGACTTCAGCGCTGAACTGGCGCGCGACAGCGGCCTGACGGTCACGCCTTGCGCGAGCATCGACGAGGCCATGACCGGCGTGGACATTGCGATCACCTGCACCCCGAGCCGCGAACCCTTGATCGAAGCGCGCCATCTGCACCCCGGCTTGCATATCACAGCCATGGGCTCGGACGCCGAACACAAAAACGAAATTTCCCCCCAGGCGCAGGCGCAGGTCGACCGCTACGTGGCGGATCGCTTGAGCCAGACGCGAATCCTCGGCGAGTTGCATCACGCTCTGGCGGCCGGCGCTATTACCGACGAATCGGGCTTGGCCGAATTGGGGCAAGTGCTCGCAGGCCAGCGCCCAGGTCGGACCAGCGAGGCGCAAGTCACCTTGTGCGACCTCACCGGCACCGGCGCCCAGGACACCGCCATGGCCAATCTGGCCTTCGAGCGCGCGCGCTCGGCCGGCAAGGGTTTTCAGTTCGGCAGCTAATCCACTTTTTTCATCCGTGCGTCATTTATCAGAGGGCATGTGCATGTCTCAGATAGTCATCAATCTCCCGTTCGAACGGGAGGAATACGCCCAGCGTCTGGCCAAGGTTCGAGCGGCCATGCAGATTCAGGGCATCGAGCTGTTGCTGGTCACCGATCCGTCGAACATGGCCTGGCTGACCGGCTATGACGGTTGGTCGTTTTACGTTCACCAATGCGTGTTGTTGGCGCTCGACGGCGAGCCAGTCTGGTTCGGTCGCGGGCAAGACGCCAACGGCGCCAAGCGCACGGTGTTCATGCAGCACGAGAACATCGTCGGTTACCCGGACATCTACGTGCAGTCCCGGGAACGCCATCCGATGGATTACCTGTCGCGGGAAGTCATCAGTGCCCGGGGTTGGGACGCGCTGACCATCGGCGTGGAAATGGATAACTATTATTTCAGCGCCGCCGCGTATTTGTCGCTGCAGAAAAACCTGCCGCAGGCCAAGCTGATCGACGCGGTCGGGTTGGTGAACTGGCAGCGGGCGATCAAGTCGCCCCAGGAAATCGCTTACATGCGCATCGCTGCGCGCATCGTCGAAAACATGCACGGGCGGATCCTCGAACGAATCGAGCCGGGCATGCGCAAAAATGAACTGGTGGCTGAAATCTACAGCAGCGGGATCCTCGGCGCTGACGGTCATGGCGGCGATTACCCGGCCATCGTGCCGCTATTGCCCACGGGTGCCGACGCCAGCGCGCCGCACCTGACCTGGGACGATTCGCCGTTCGAAAAAGGCGCCGGGACCTTCTTTGAAATCGCCGGTTGCTACAAGCGTTATCACTGTCCGCTGTCGCGCACGATCTATTTGGGCAAACCTCCACAGCACTTCCTCGACGGCGAAAAAGCGGTGGTCGAAGGCATCGCCGCGGGACTGGAAGCAGCCAAACCGGGCAACACCACCGGCGACATCGCTGTGGCGTTTTTCAAAGTGTTGGAGAAATTCGGCATCCACAAGGACAGCCGTTGCGGCTACCCGATCGGGATCAGCTATCCGCCAGACTGGGGCGAACGCACCATGAGCCTGCGTCCCGGCGACACCAGTGTGTTGCAACCGGGCATGACGTTCCACTTCATGCCGGGCCTGTGGATGGACGATTGGGGACTGGAGATCACCGAAAGCATTTTGATCACTGAGACCGGTGTCGAGACACTGTGCAATGTGCCACGCCAACTGTTCGTGAAGGATTGAGCCATGAGCGATTTACCTGACAATCCGATCAATGCCACGGTGGACTTTGCCCGCGAAGGCGTGCAGCACGGATTCCTCAAATTGCCGTATTCCCGGGACGATTCGGCCTGGGGCGCGGTGATGATTCCGGTAACGGTGATTCAGCGCGGCCAGGGTCCGACTGCGCTGCTTACCGGCGGTAACCACGGTGACGAATACGAAGGCCCGGTGGCGCTGAGCAAGCTGGCGCAGGGCCTGACGGCCGCCGAGGTAACGGGGCGGGTGATTATCGTCCCGTTCATGAACACCCCGGCGTTCCATGCTGGTCGGCGCACGTCGCCGATCGACAAGGGCAATCTCAATCGCAGTTTCCCCGGTAAGCCGGACGGCACCGTGACCGAGAAAATTGCCGATTACTTCAATCGGACTCTGTTGCCCTTGGCCGATATCGTGCTGGACATCCATTCCGGTGGCCGCACCCTGGATTTCCTGCCTTTTGCAGCCTGTCATGTGCTGCCCGACAAAAAACAGCAGGCTCAATGCGAAGCCGGCATGCGCGCTTTCAATGCGCCTTACAGCATGCGCATGCTGGAGCTCGATGCAGGGTCGATGTACGACACCGCCGCCGAGCGTCAGGGCAAAGTCTTTGTCACGACCGAACTGGGTGGCGGTGGTTCGTCCACGGCGCGCAGTGTGGCGATTGCCGAGCGCGGGGTGCGCAATCTGCTAGTGCATGCAGGGATTCTTGAAGGTGAGATCCAGCCCGCGGAGTCAATCATGTTAGGCATGCCCGATGCCACTTGCTTCATCGATAGCGAACACGATGGCTTGCTGGAAATGTGCCGCGATCTGGGCGACAACGTGAGCAAGGGAGAAGTGATTGCCCGCGTTTACGACGCTACCCGTAGCGGCGTCGCTCCGGTGGAATATCGCGCGGCCCGCAGCGGGCTGCTGGCGGCGCGCCACTTTCCAGGAATGGTGCAGTGCGGCGATATCATTGCAGTCATCGCCGATGTATTGACCTGACCCCAACCCCTGTGAAAGTGAGCTTGCCCGCGATGGCGGCGGCACATCCAGCATCGATGTGACTGACATACCGCATTCGCGGGCAAGCCCGCTCCCACAGGTTCTGCCACAATTTTCAATGCCCGGAGGTCCTCGGACCATGCACAAGCTCGATCGCTATGACCTGAAAATCCTGCGAATCCTCGCCGAAGATGGTCGGATCACCAAGTCGAGCCTGGCCGAGGCGATCAATCTCTCGGTGACCCCGGCGTGGGAGCGGGTTCGCAAGTTGGAGTCGCTAGGGCTTATCAAGGGCTACCGGGCACAGATCGACTGGAACGCGGTGTTCAAAGGCCAGCAGGTGCTGGTGGAAATCACCCTGGCCCGACACACCGCCCAGGACATGCGGCGGTTCGAGCAACGCATGAACGAGGCCGCCGAAGTGGCATTCTGTTACGCCACCGGTGGCGGTGTTGATTACATGGCGATGATCCAGGCGCCGGACATTGACCATTACCAGCGGTTTATCGACCAGTTGTTGCTCGATGACCTGGGCATTGAGCGCTACTTCACCTACATCGTCACTAAAACCATCAAGACCGCGGGTGCCTTGCCGGCCGAGGTGGCGCAAGAACCATAAATCGGGGCAAAACCTTCACCGCAAAAAGTCCCTGTTTACCGGCGTTCAATCAGAAAAAACCTATGGTTACACCCCGCCAAACGCCAAATCATCTTGGCTGCGCTGCCCTAGCATGGATTCACGCACACGGTTTGGAGTGAACGCCATGACATACAAACATCCGCTGTTGTTCAAAGCACTTTGCTACGTAGACGGCCATTGGGTCCACAGTGACAGCGGCCATAGCGTCGCCGTGCACAATCCGGCCGATCAGAAGTTAATCGGTCATGTGCCGATGCTCGATCAGCCTCAGATCATCGCCGCCGTAGATGCCGCACACCGGGCGTTTTCAGCCTGGCGTGAACAAAGCCTCGATGACCGCGGAACGATTCTGCGGCGCTGGGCGGCGTTGATCCTTGAGCATCAGGAAGACCTGGCGCGGATTCTCAGCCAGGAACAAGGCAAGCCCCTGGCCGAGTCCCGCGGCGAAATCGCCTACGCCGCCAGTTTCATTCCATGGTTTGCCGAAGAGGCGCGGCGCCTTTACGGGCAGAACATCCCCAGCCATATCCCCGGCGCGCATCTGGGCACGATCAAGGAACCGGTTGGCGTCTGTGCACTGCTGACGCCGTGGAATTTTCCTTCGGCGATGATCACCCGCAAAGCCGCCGCCGCATTGGCCGCCGGTTGCACTGTGGTCATCAAACCGGCCCACGAAACGCCTTACTCGGCGTTCGCGTTGGCGCAATTGGCGGAAGAAGCAGGCTTCCCCGCCGGCGTGTTCAACGTGGTGCTGGGCGAACCGCAAATGACCATGCAAACCCTGGTGCAGGACGCTCGCGTGCGTTCGGTCAGCTTCACCGGCTCGACCCGGGTCGGCAAGTTGGTCCTGCAAGCGGCAGCCCAGGATGTGAAGAAGGTATCGCTGGAATTGGGCGGCAATGCGCCGTTCATTGTCTGCGCCGATGCCGATCTGGAGCTGGCGGTGAAAGTCGCGGTAGAGGCCAAGTTCCAGACCTCCGGCCAGGATTGCTGCGCGGCCAATCGGATTATGGTCGAACGCTCGATTTATCCGGCGTTCCTCAGCCGCTTTGCCTCTGCGGTGCGCGAACTGCGGGTCGGCCCCGCGCTGGTGGGTGATCAAGAGCAAAGCGTCGACATCGGCCCGCTGATGCATCAGGCCGCCTTCGATGTGACCGTCGAGCGTGTGGCTGATGCGCTGAAGCTGGGCGCGCAACGTCTGGTGGGCGGCGAAGCGCATGCCCTCGGCGGATTGTTCTATCAGCCGACGGTGCTGGCCGACGTTACGCCGCAGATGCGTATCTACCGCGAAGAAAATTTCGCGCCGATTGCTGGCGTCATGCCTTTCGCCACCCTCGAGCAAGCCATCGAAATGGCCAACGACACCGAATACGGTCTGGCTGCCTACATTTGTTCCAACCGCTTGGACCTAATCTACCCCCTGATTCGCCGCCTCGACCACGCCATGGTCGCGGTCAATGGCGTCAAGTTCACCGGCCATCCGATCCCGTTCGGTGGCATGAAAGCCTCGGGGCTGGGCCGCGAGGGCGGTACCGAGGGCTTCGAAGCCTTTGTCGAAACCAAATACTTTTGCCTGCACCATCAAGGCCAGTTCTAAGGAGATCCGCCATGAGCCAAAAACTCGATTCGTTGTTCGAACAAGACCGTGCGCACTTCATGCACCCGTCAACCCATGCCCATGACCACGCCAGCGGCACGCTCAAGGGACGCATCATCAAGAGCGCGTCAGGCATTCGTATCCGCGACCACGAAGGCCGCGACTTCATCGACGCCTTTGCCGGGCTGTACTGCGTGAACATCGGCTACGGGCGCACCGAAGTCGCCGATGCGATCTACAAGCAGGCAAAGGAGCTGGCCTATTACCACACCTATGTCGGGCACTCAACCGAAGCGATCATCGAGCTGTCGAGCCGCATCATCGACTGGGCGCCGGAGGGCATGAAGAAGGTCTACTACGGCCTGTCCGGTTCCGACGCCAACGAAACCCAGATCAAACTAGTGCGTTACTACAACAACGTATTGGGTCGCCCGCAGAAGAAGAAAATCATCTCCCGTGATCGCGGTTATCACGGTTCAGGCATCATGACCGGCAGCCTGACCGGCCTACCGACTTTCCACCAGCATTTCGACCTCCCGGCCGAAGGCGTTAAACATACCATTTGTCCGCACTGGTACCGCAAGGCACCGGCAGGTATGGATGAAGCCACTTTCGTGCGCTATTGCGCCGACGAGCTGGAGAAAATGATCCTGGCCGAAGGGCCGGACACCGTCGCCGCGTTCATCGGCGAACCGCTGATGGGCACCGGCGGCATCATCGTTCCGCCGGCCGGCTATTGGGCCGCCATACAAGCGGTGTTGAACAAATACGACGTGTTGTTGATCGCCGACGAAGTGGTCTGCGCCTTCGGTCGCCTGGGTTCGAAGATGGGCAGTCGGCGCTATGGCATGCGTCCTGACCTGATCACCACGGCCAAAGGCCTGACCAGTGCCTATGCGCCTTTGTCAGCAGTGATTGTCGGTGAAAAAGTCTGGGACGTGATCGAAAAAGCCTCCGAATCTCAAGGTGCCATGGGACATGGCTGGACGTACTCCGGGCATCCGATCTGCGCGGCGGCGGCCCTGGCCAACCTCGACATCCTGGAGCGGGAAAACCTGACGGCCAACGCAGAGAATGTTGGCAGCTATCTGAATCGTCGATTGCGGGAAGTATTGGAAGGTCATCCACTGGTGGGCGAAGTGCGCGGCGACGGCATGCTTGCCGCGGTCGAGTTCATGGCCGATCGTGAGCAACGCACACCATTCGATGCTGCGTTGAAGGTCGGTCCGAAAGTATCGGCAGCCTGTCTTGAACGCGGAATGATTGCCCGAGCGATGCCCCATGGCGACATTCTCGGTTTTGCACCACCGTTGATCTTGACCGAGGAGGAGGCCGACCTGATTGTCGACATCACCAAAAGTGCGGTCGATCACGTGGCCAGCGAGATACTGGGCTAAGCCTTACCGCTCCCCCCCAAAAAACCGCTCGATCCTTCACCGTTCGGGTGGTTTTTTGTATCGCAAGTTTGGTCTTGTTGTGAACAAACTGCGAAGAGAAGATTGTGATTACATAAACTCATTTTGGGAGTAAGGGGAGCCGGAGATGCACTGTTGAAGGCCCATCGAATGACTGCTTCTGGCCGACTCCAGCCAGTTCGCACTCAGTTAGCGCTGCTGAAAAGCAGCCATTCGATCGAAAAAAATCTCAACCACACATTACCGCAATGACATCAGCACCAAGGAGGTTCGTCCCATGTCATTGCAGTGCCCTCGCTGTCACTCCCCCAAAGTCGCTTCTTTCCATCACGCCATGAAGGCCGGCGCTGCTATCGGCGCGGTCGGTGGCATCGCACGTGGCGTTAGCGCTGCTCTGGCTGGCGGCAAGGCCGGCGCAGCGCTCGGCGTAATTGCCGGCCCTGTCGGTATAACCCTGGGCTCGGTATCCGGTGCCATTCTCGGCGGTCTTGCCGGAGGCGTCGGTGGCTGTGCGCTCGGTGCCCAGCTCGGTGAGTCGCTCGACCGCCACGTCCTGGCCCATAACCTCTGCCTGCTCTGCGGTCACCGCTTCAACCTGCCGGCCTGACCCGGCTCTTTCTCTCCTCTTATTTCTCGTCCGGTCGGTGCTGCGCCTGGCGCGGCGTTTTATGCCGACCTGCACCCAAAGGAATCACTCTCATGGCACATCTCGTCGAAACCATGGCCTACGCTGGCGCTACTCCGTGGCACGGCCTGGGCAATCAGCTGACTCAGAAACAGCCCATCGAAGTCTGGCAACGCGAAGCCGGCATGGACTGGCAGATCCTCGAAAGCCCGGTGCATTTCAAATCAGAAGTCGCCGGGCATCTGGGCGCTATCCACTCCTTTCCCGAGCAGAAGGTGCTCTTCCGCTCCGACACCAAGGCGCCGCTGTCGGTGGTCTCGCAGCGTTATCACACCGTGCAGCCTCGGGAAGTTCTGGAGTTCTACAGGGATCTCACCGAGGTCTCCGGCTACGAGTTGGAGACCGCTGGCGTGCTCAAAGGCGGACGCAAGTTCTGGGCGCTGGCGCGTACCGGGCAAGGCGCTGCGCTCAAGGGTAACGATCAGGTGAATGGCTACCTGCTGCTGGCCACTTCCTGCGACGGAACCCTGGCCACCACGGCAACGCCGACCACAGTGCGCGTGGTGTGCAACAACACCTTGACCATCGCCCTGGATGGCACCAGCCGGGCAATCAAGGTACCGCACAACACCCGTTTCGATCCCAAGGTGGTGAAGAAGCAGCTCGGCATCGCCGCCTCGCAATGGGACGACTTCATGTACCGCATGCGCGTGCTGGCCGAGCGCAAGGTTCAGTGGCATGAGGCCCTGGGCTTCTTCATGAACGTGCTGTGCGAGACCAGCCCGACCGGCGCCTTGCCGGAGCAACTGCCCAACGAGCGCGCCCTGCGCAAGGTCCAGGAGCTGTACGAAGGCCGTGGTCGCGGTAGCCAGCTGGACTCGGCGCGCGGCACCGCCTGGGGCCTGCTCAACGCCGTGACCGAATACGTCGACCACGAGCGCCGTGCGCGCAGCAACGAGTACCGCATGGACTCGGCCTGGTTCGGCCAAGGCGCGCAGATCAAGCAACGCGCCCTGGATGCCGCGCTGCAGCTCGCCGCTTAACCCTTACTCACATCAACCCTCGCGCCCGGTCAGCCTTGTGCTGGTCGGGCGTTTTATGTCTGCAGGTGAATCCCATGAAAGCAACGTCATTGAACAGCAGCACCGGCAAGAAACGCCCTGCCCTGCGCCTGGTCAGCACCAAGGAGCTACCGCGCGAAGACTGGCTGCAGATCCGCAAGCAAGGTATTGGCAGTTCGGACGCTGCCGCAGCCGTAGGACTGAACCCCTACAAGTCGCAACTGGAGCTGTGGATTGAAAAGACCGGGCGTGATGCCGGCATGCCGAAGGCTGATCCTCAGGATGAGGAAAGCCCTATGTACTGGGGCAACGTGCTGGAGCCCATCGTGGCCTGGCATTACAGCAAGCGCACGAAGAACAAGGTACGGCGCATCAATGCCGTGCTCCAACATCCGGATCCGGAGCTGCCCTGGATGCTGGCCAACATCGACCGCGAGGTGATCGGGGCGGACGACGTGCAGATCCTCGAATGCAAAACAGCCGGCATAAACGGGGCACGCCTCTGGAAGGAGGGCGTGCCGGAGTATGTGCAGCTGCAGGTGATGCACCAGCTCGCCGTCACCGGCAAGCAGGCGGCGGATGTGGCGGTACTGCTGGGTGGCCAGATGCTGGAGATCCACCGCATCGAGCGAGATGAGCAGATGATCGCTCGGCTGATCGAGCTGGAGCGAAAGTTCTGGCACTACGTGGAAACCGACACCCCACCGCCGGCCGATGGCACCGCCTCCGCTGAATCAGCCCTGCGCTGCCTCTACCCGGAGGACAACGGCCAGGTCATCGACCTCAGCCAGCATGCTGGTCTGTCAGCGGCTTACATCGAGCTGAAAGCCGTGCGTCAGTCGATTGCCGACAAGGAAAAACGCGAGGCCGAGCTCAAGCAGATGCTGCAGCAGGCCATGGGCGATGCCAGTCGGGTGGAATTCTCCAGCGGCTACGTCAGCTGGCGCAAGGCCAAGGACAGCATCGGTCTCGATGTCGCTCAGTTGCTCCAGGACAAGCCCTACCTGCAGGCCAAGTACCCGCTGCTGAAACCCGGTGCGCGCCGTTTCCTGGTCAGCTGATTTCCGTCTCCATCAACTCTTCCCTCCCCTTGGCCAGTCCATGCAGTTCGCGCTGCGTAGCTGGCCTTTTTCATTTCCAGGAGAGCCATCATGCTCAAAGGTTTAGCTATCACCCCGCCGGTGCTCGGCCGCATCTCGATAGGCAAGGTCGTCGAGAAGAACGGCAAGCGCCTGCCGGAAAAGGATGACCAGTTCACCATCACCTCACAGGTGCAAGGCAAGGACGGCTGGCTGCTCCACCCGCTCAATGACGAGCTGCGCCAGAGCAAGGACGACAAGCTGCGCAACATTCCGGTACGCCTGCTGTTCAACGAGCCGGAACTGAATTTCCGCGCCGACTACACCTTGTTCGACCGCCAGTCCGGGCGCCCGCTCTGCGTCGGCAATGGCGAAACCTGCAGGCGCGTCACCCAGGACGGCATGCAGACACTGCCCTGCCCTTCGCCGGATGCCTGCCCGCTAGCCAAAGGCAATGCCTGCAGGCCCTACGGCCGGCTGAACGTGATCATCGGCGACGACGATCCGCTGGGCAGCTTCGTGTTCCGCACCACCGGCTTCAACAGCATCCGCACTCTGGCGGCTCGCCTGCATTACTTCCAGGCCATCTCCGGCAACCGCCTGGCCTGCCTGCCGCTGGAGCTGCGTCTGCGTGGAAAGTCCACCCGGCAAAGCCATGGTACGCCGATCTTCTACGTCGACCTGACGGTACGCGGCGGTATGGTGATGACGGAGGCGCTGCAGGCCGCCAATGGGCTCGATGCACAGCGGCAAGCAGCAGGCTTCGATCAGGCCGCCTTGGATGAAGCGGCGCAGCGTGGCTTCGGCAATGGCGCCTTCGAGGACAGCGAGGAAGACTCTGGTGCCATCGCCGAAGAGTTCTACCCCGCCGAGGAAAGCCAATCTCCATCCCCCAACACCTCCCAGCGCTCTGCGAAAGCCAGCCTGGCCGAGAAGCTGGACGCACAAGCCCAGCGCCACACCCCACCGATCGATAACCATCAAGGAGCCCACCATGCGCCTGCACAAGCTGAAGGCCAGTGAATCGACCGGCACCTACCTGGTCGATTCACCGGTCACCGAAACCGACATCCTGCTGATGGCCCGCCAGTTGGCGAGTCTGCGCCTGCGCCGGGGGCGAGCACTGACCTCACCGAAGGAAGTGTTCGGCCACCTGCAGGCGCTGCTGGGCGATTACGAGCATGAGGTATTCGCCCTGCTTCTGCTCGACAGCCGGCACCGGGTGATCGTCTTTCATGAACTGTTCCGGGGCACCCTGGACAGCGCCAGCGTCTATCCCCGAGAAGTCGTCAAGGCTGCCCTGGAGCACAACGCCGCGGCAGCCGTGCTGGTCCACAACCACCCTTCCGGTGATCCGGAACCCAGCCAATCAGATCTCACCCTGACCCACAAACTGCGGGAGGCCCTGAACCTAGTCGGGGTGCGAACGCTGGACCATATCGTGGTGGGCCAGGAGGGCTGCGTATCGCTGGCGGAACTGGGCTACCTGTGAGGAGAACACGACGATGAAGCTACTGCGGATCTTTGCTGCCGTGTTCCTGTTCGCCGGCATCCTCGCGGGCTGCCTGGCCCTTCTGCTGCTGGTACTTCTGATGGTGCGCTTTCCACCACTGCTGATTGCCGTGGTGCTGGCATGCTGGATCGTCAATCGGTTGCTGAAATCTTCACGAGGAGCACCTCGGTAAGCGGCATCATCAGTATGGGCAGTCGCAAGGCTGCCCATACTGGAACAGGAGTATTTTCTTTTTTCCCCTGTTCATCGGGCAATGCTGAATTTCTGGCAGTGTTTGACCAAGCCTCGCAGCCTTATGACGAACAGAGAACCCTGGGCCGCATCGGCCAAGCAGACGAGATTGGGGCCGCCGCGCTCTTCCTGGCGAGCGATGCGTCGAGCTACGTCAACGGCGCCGAACTGTTCGCGGACGGCGGCGCCTCCCAGACCTGAGCAGGCCACCAACCATTCGCTCCGGTTAACGCCGACCCTTAGGTGGATTTCTAAGGAAGCTGCATCGGTGTAGTGCTGGTGCGGATGCTGGACCGTCGCCGTGGTGTCGTGTTGCCGGTGCGGGTATACGTAGAGCCTCCAGGCGGAACCCCGGTAGCGTGTAAGGACTGACGCAAAGGGATCAGCAGATAGGCCATGCTCTAGGTGCCGCTGCGTACACATACATTCTTGGCACCGAACAAGTTCATTTGCTGGATCGGCCGCGACCTTTGCTATGGCGGCATTGTCCTCACGCTGGCCGGCGACGTTGCTTCTGGCGACCTTGGGAGACGGACCAATGCGGCGCCCGCGGCCAATGTGAGCTTGACCTACCTAACTTCAACTTCCTTAGGACACTCTGATGGATGAATTTTCTGGTTCGTTAATCGATCATCTGGGTATTGGTGTTTCGGACATTTCACATGCTCGCGCCTTCTACGAACAAGCGCTGAAGCCGCTGGGGATTACCCTCCTCGCGAGCATAGAAGCCCCCCTCCGCAATCAGCTCCTCGGAGATTGGGCTTCGGCTCTTCTGGCAAGCCATTTCTCTGGGTGCATGCCACCACCTCCCCTAGCATCGGGGCGCATATAGCTTTGATCGCCCAGAGTCATGAGGCAGTCGACGCGTTCCATACGGCCGGGCTGGTCGCTGGGGGTCAAGACAACGGAGCGCCAGGAATCAGGTCCCATTACCACGCCGGATATTACGCGGCCTATGTGCTAGGCCCTGATGAGGTAAATCTGGAAGCCGTCTGCCAAGCATCAGATTGAGAGCTTCAGCTACGAACGAAGTAGCTGCCCGGGGGCGTTATCGTTGATTCCAGAAAATTCGGCTTGATGCGCACCGACTAATCAGCCATTTCCTGCAAAGACTCAGCTATCTGAGTCCCTGTTTTAGGGTTTTGTCGGGGCGTTTTTTCCCACGCCGACAGAATTGAACTGTCGGAAACCAGAGGCTGGCTTACCCTTTACCTTCAGAACCTCTCGCGCAGCATCGCCATCAGATTGCGCGGTTCGCCATAACTCCTCGCATTCCATAAACGCCATGTTTCAACGCTCTCAGGGCGGGTGGCAGCTTCAAGTCGCCTCTAAGCGGGTCCTGTTGAGAGCAATACCTCTCCTAATTCTGGAAATTTAATTTTCACATTTGCGACTGGCGGGGCCCAAAAAGGCCTGTCCAGCTTCCTGTGGCGATCAGATCACCAGCCCTCAAGGGCCGGTTCTGCGATGCAGCATGCCTCGCCAACCACGGCAGCGAGGCCAGTGGATCAGTGAAGGGATGGCTTCCAACATCAACTATCTGCAGCCGCCCATCCACCCAGACCTCGACTGCCTGCTGCGACCAGTTTGCCGGAGGCTGAGTCGCTTCGCCCAGCACCAATGCGCGGTTGAGTTGCTGATCAGCCAGGCGAAGCAAGGGATGCGCCTGCTCTCCCTGTTGAAAGCGGGTATCACACAGCTCGATCCCGACATGCCATGCATCAATCGCTTCATAGGCTGCTGCATGATCGGAATCGCCATCGACATCTCGCCCAAGTCGCACGATCAGCTCACCTTCGATGCCGAAACGGCTGCAATAGCCCTCAGGGACCGCCCAACCCGATAAATGAATGGAGTGGCTCGGCACGCGCGCAGTGCTGACCAGCCTTCCAGGGCTGCCGCCAAGCTTCCACGCAGTCTCCGACGAGTCACCGAACCAGCCAAGCTCGGCGGCGACAAGTTCCTGAACCTGGTAAGCATCGGCTTCAGTCAGCAAACCAAGCCCGTCATATGGCACATTACGCCGCTGTCGCCATGCTTGGACCAATGCCGCCGCTACCTGGGTCGCGCCGTTCATAGCGGCAGTTCATGCGGGCGACGACGAGTTTGAGCGGGAGCAGGCTTCTGGCACGGTAAAAACTTCCCGCGGCCCGCGGCGCCTCTTGGTTCGCCGTCCCAAACGACCTCTCCTCGTGCCAGCGTTATGGCCGGCCATGCACTCAACTGCATACCTTCATAGGGGTGTAATCCACATTGTGGTGCAGCATTTCGTTGGTAATGCGTACTGGCTCACCTTCGTTCCAGATGACCAGGTCAGCATCGGCGCCAATTGCGACGCTGCCTTTGCGTGGGTACAAACCATACATTTTTGCGGCATTGGTGGATGTGAGTGCGACGAAACTCTGCGGGGTAATCCGGCCTTTGCGAACACCTTCGGACCAGAGAAGCGCCATTCGCGTTTCGATCCCAGGAATACCATTGGCGACTTGTTCAAACGTCGGGCTTTCACCATGGGCTTTTTTACCGTCGTGGCCTTCGTACCGGAACGGCGCATGGTCCGATGAAAACACCTCGAATGAACCATTTTCCAGGCCGTCCCAGATGACCTGCTGGTTGGCAGGATCGCGCGGTGGTGGGCTGCAGATGCATTTCGCGCCTTCAAAGCTGTCGTCGCATCCGAGCGAAGCCGCCGTCAGGAACAGATACTGAGGACAGGTCTCGGCGTAGACCTTCAGGCCTTTGCTCTGCGCCCAGCGAATCTGCTCGACTGCGTCACGACCAGACACATGGACGATCAGAATTGGCACATCCACCAACTCGGCCAATGCAATCGCTCGATGCGTGGCCTCACGCTCAACCAGCATGGGCCGGGAGGTGGCGTGATAACGGGGCGCGTCCAGGCCTGCAGCCAGCAGGCGCTCGGTAAGCCAGGCGATGCAATCGCTGTTCTCGGCATGCAACATCACCATGGCTCCTTCCCGACGTGCCACCGACAGCGTCTCGAGAATTTCCCGGTCACCGAGCTTCAACGCGTCGTAGGTCATGTAGATCTTGAACGAGGTATAGCCCTCGGCAATCAGAGCGGGCAACTCCCGTTGCAGCACATCAGGCGTGGGGTCAGTCACGATAAGGTGGAATGCGTAATCGATCACCGGCTTGTCGCCAACTCGCCGATGGTAGTCCTCGACAGCGGCACGCAAACTCTCGCCTTTCTGCTGGCTGGCAAAGGGAATGACCGTGGTAGTGCCACCGCAGGCGGCAGATACGGTGCCACTGTAGAAGTCGTCCGCCATGACAGAACCGTCGCCGGTCGGCTGATCCAGGTGCACATGGCTATCGACGCCCCCGGCGTAACGTGCCGCCCCGCCGCGTCAATCTCTTTCAATCCAGTGGGCAAGTCAGTCGCCAGTGAAACAATTTGTCCATCACGAATGCCGATGTCGCAGGTAAAAATGTCAGCGGCTGTAACCACGCGGGCATTACGGATAACAGTGTCCAGAATTTGCATATCAACCTCTTTCAAGCAGGAGCCAGCCACCGTTATTCCGGGCGTAGCAAGCCACGCCCGGCTGCTCGAAGCGTTCGAACCTACGGGTGGTATCTGGAATCACGGGTTCACATTGCGTCGCTCGAATGCCATGCCTCGCGCGCGCATTACGTAGTCAGAGCATTACATCGCCGCCATTGGGGGACAGTGTTTGCCCGGCATAAAATGCGCCAGCGCTCGAAGCCAGGAGCAAAGCGGTAGGTGCGATTTCATCTACCTGGCCGAAGCGCCCCACCGGCAACTGTGCTTTCTTGGCCTCAAGCCATTGCGCGCTGTGATTGCGCAACAAGTCGGTATCGACCGGCCCCGGCGCAATCGCGTTGACCATCACATTGTGTGGCGCACCCTCATAAGCCAGTGCTCGGGTAAACCCCACCACCCCGGCCTTCGCCGCACAGTAATGCGCCAGCCCTGGCGCGCCCTTGTATGCCAGTTGTGAAGCAACGTTGATGACGCGGCCATACTGGCGTTCGAGCATCCCGGCGAAAAAGGCGCGAGTGACCAGCATCGTCCCGCGCAGATTTATCCCGATGATACGATCCCAATCCTGATCATCGGTCATGGCAAATGGACGGTCGCCGCCACCCACACCGGCCGAATTGACCACGATGTCGACCTGCCCCAAACGCTCCTGCGCCCAGGTGCAGAAACGGTTTACCGCCGCTGGATCAGAGACGTCGCATTCGCTGGCGTGTAGTTCAAGGCCTCGCGAGCGCACGCGATTCTGGAACGCCTCGGCATTCTGATGATCTGCCACATGGCAAATGGCAACTTCTGCACCATGCTCCAGAAACAATTGCGCAATCGCCGCACCGATTCCCCTGCTTGCGCCGGTGATAACAGCCTTGCGGCCCGAAAGATCGAACACGTTACTCATGACCGACTCCCAGTGTTCGAGCGGGATGGACGCTCTGCCAGTGGTTGGCAATATCGATGCGTCGAGTGATCCATACGTCAGGGAAACTCAAAACGTAATCGAGGAATCGCTCCAATGCAGCTGCCCGGGCCGGATGCCCCACCAAGCGCAGGTGCAGACCGACCGACATCATCTTGGGTTGGGTTTCTCCTTCCTTGTAGAGCATGTCGAACGCATCTTTGAGGAAGCTGAACCATTGGCTTCCGGTACTGACGCCAGCCGCGAACTGTCCGTCGTTGTTGGTTAACGAATACGGGATGATCAGGTGAGGTTTGCCGCTTACCTGGGTCCAGAACGGTAACTCGTCCCCGTAGTAATCCGAGTCGTAGGTGAACCCGCCCTCCTCGACCAGCAGCCGACGGGTGTTGACGCTCGGGGAGTAGCGGCAATACCAACCCTGGGGCCGAACGCCCGTTGTACGCTCAAGGGATTCCACCGCTTTACGGATGTGCTCGCGCTCCTGTTCCTCGCTGAGCTGGTAGTGCTGGATCCACCGCCAGCCGTGGGAGCACACATCGAAGCCCGATTCGCGGATGGCTTCACAGGCATCCGGATTACGCTCCAGGGCGAGCGCGCAGCCATAGATGGTCGCTGGCAGGGAACGCTCCTGGAACAGGCGCATCACCCGCCAGAAACCCACTCGGCTGCCATATTCGAATAGCCCTTCAGCGGCCAGATCCCGGCCCTTTACACCGGTATTGAGGCCGCTGCTTTCGGTGAACCACGTTTCGCTACTGTCCTCGCCGTCCTGAATGGACGGCTCCGAGCCTTCCTCATAGTTCATGACGAAATTCAGTGCGAGTCGGGCGCCCCCGGGCCATTTAGGATCGGGAGGATTACGGCCATAGCCGACAAAATCTCGTTGAAGATCACTCATGCTTTCTGCACCTCGAAACTATGAGGAAGGTGAGTCGATTCCAGCCAGCGCGCGTACGCTTGAATGCCGTCATCAAGGGATATTTTTGGCACGTAACCCAGGTCACGGCGCGCCGCATCAATACTGAATTTCTGCTGGAATTCATCGACAGGATCCGCGCCCGGCTCAAGGGCGATATCGGCACCGGGAAGATAGTGCGCACGACCTGCGCGATCTCTTCAAGCGTTACACGGGTGTCGCCGGTGACGTTGTAGGTGGTGCGTGGCAGCACGGGGGCATCCAGCGCACAAAGCAAGCCCTGAACGGCGTCTTCAACGTGAATGAATTGCCTGGGGAAGTCCGCTCCGAAAGACATTCGGGTGGCGCGCCTGGCCAAGGCATCTTCAATCATCTTACGAATCACACAGTCAGTGGTTCTCCCCGGGCCGTAGACCCAGGACAGTCGAACACTCGCCGCAGACAGCCCATACTGTTCGGCGTAGGCCGTGGTGATGTACTCGGAAGAAACCTTGCTGGCACCGTAGAGGCTGCCTGGCTTGAGTAAAACGTCTTCGTAAGCGGGACCCGACTCGACCACCCCATAAGCACTGGTCGAGGAGCAATACACAAAGCGCCGAACAGCGTGAACACGCGCCAACTCAAGTACGTTGGCGGTACCGACAATGTTCACTTGCACCATCGAATACGGCGCATCACGCGCCACCATTGGCCCGGAAAACGCACCGCAATGAATGATGGAATCGACTCCATCCAGAGCGATGGCATGCAGGCGATGGATATCGCCAAGGTCGCACGCTGTGATCTTGACCCCCTCCTGGGTGACCGAGGCGAGCCGATCCAGTGCCAGCACCGGTCGGCCCTGCTCGACCAGACGACGCACCACCTGGCGACCTACCAACCCTGCCGCTCCGGTGACCAATACCGGTTTGCTTATCGATTGATCGAAACTCATGCGCGCAGCTCCGCCTGTGGGGCGCGCATTGGCGCCTCTTCTCGGACCTCGATAGGCAGTTCGGCCTCGAGCAGCTTGCGGGTATAGGCCTCCTTCGGATTGGCAAAAATCTCCTCCGTCGGGCCTTGCTCGATGATCTTGCCGTGGCGCATCACGGCAACGTAATGCGCCAATGACCGGACTGAGTTCAAATCATGGGTAATGAACAGCGCCGACAGCCCCATACGCTTTTGCAAATCCCGCACAAGGTCGATGATCTGCGCTCGAACCCGAATGTCGAGTGCCGTTGTCGGCTCATCGAAAATCACAAAATTAGGATTGACCGCCAAGGCCCTGGCCACGCCTACGCGCTTCTGCTCGCCGGCCGTCAGCTCATGGGGGTAAACATCTGCCTTGGCCCTGGATATGCCAACCAGATCGAGCAACTCCAAAACCCGCGCCTGTTTGGCCGCGCGGGTCAGCGGTGCGCCCAACTTGAGAGGCTCGGCAACGAGATCGCGCACCCGCCACCTGGGGTTAAGCGCCACATAAGGCTCCTGGAACACCATCTGCATCCGCCGGCGCACGTTTCTGAACTGCTTATCAGAGAGGGTCAGTGTTTCCTGGCCATCGAACCGGATCGAGCCCGAGTCCGATTGCAGTAAACGAACCAGGCATTGGCCGGTCGTGGTTTTGCCGGATCCGCTTTCCCCAACCAGGGCCAAGGTCTCCCCTTTGCGGATGGTCAGCGACACATGGTCTACCGCGCGAACCGGCTCAGTGGAGCCCTCCACATGGAACAACTTCACCAGGTTCGTGACCTCTAGCAGCGGTGCAGCCTCGGCGCCGGGTTGTGCCGGCTGGCCATCCATCGGCAACGGACGTACACGGGCTGCCTCCAGCAACTCCCGGCTATAGGGATGCTGAGGACCATCGTTAAGAAAAGAGCGGATGGTGGTGAGCTCCACCAAACGCCCGGCTTTCATGATGCCGACCCGATCGCAGTAGCTGGCCACCATGCCGAGGTCATGGGTAATCAGAACAACCGCCAGCCCAAGCTCACGCCCTTTTTCCACTAGCAGGTCCAGCACCTGCAGTTGGATCGTTGCATCAAGCCCCAGGGTCGCATCATCGGCGAGCAGAATTTTCGGTTGTGCGATCAACGCCATGGCGATTACCACCCGCTGCGCCATACCACCGGAAAGCTCATGCGGGTAGGCGTGCGCCCTTTTCTCAGGGTTCACAATTCCGACTTGCTCAAACAGGCGAATTGACTCCTGCCATGCGTCTTTTTTGTTGATCCCTCGATGGGCCCGAAGAACTCTGGCGATTTGCTCGCCCACCTTCACTACCGGGTCCAGCAACGATTTAGCGTTGGTTCCGATCAGCGCAACCTCGCCGCCTCGATAGCCGCGTCTTTGCTGCGGTGTCATCGTGGAAATCGCGTGCCCGTTGACCCGTATCTCGCCGTCAACAATGCATCCGTCGCCTGGCAGCATGTCGATAATGGCGCGCGCAAGAAGCGACTTTCCTGCACCTGTCTCACCAACAATGCCGAGAATCTCCCCCTTCTTCAGCGAGAAACTCACTTCCTGTAAGGCAGGCGGCATTGATCGGTCCGAAAACCCGACGCTGATGTTGCGTACCTCAAGTAAGGGTTCGTTGGTGTTTGTCATGAGGAGCTCCTTGTCTGCGGGTCGAACAGTTGCTTGGCCGCGTCTCCGAGAAGCGCAAACGTCAGTACTGAAAAAACGATGGCGAGCCCTGGAAACAGCGCGACCCACCAGATACCCAGGATCATTTGCTGCGCGCCGTTGCTGACCATCAGACCCCATTCCGGAGTAGGCATGCGCACGCCGGCACCGACGAAGGACAGGCCCGCCGTCAGCAGAATGGCCATGCCGATGCTGATGGATATCTGCACGATGGCAGGCGTCAACGCATTTGGCAGGATGTGCTGGAACATGATTGCGCTGTCCGTGGCACCACTGCATCTGGCCGCGGCAATAAACGGACGATCACGCAGCGACAAGACTTCAGCCCGGATCAGCCGGGCGAAGACCGGTGTGAAAAGTACGGCCAGCACAATGGCAACGTTCCATATTTCCTGGCCCATGACGGACACCAGCACCATGCCCAGCACAAACACAGGAAATGACTGGATAAAGTCAAAAAACGCATCGCCAGGGAGCTGCCCCAGCCTTTGTAGTAGCCAATGGCGAGCCCGAGTGGAACGCCAATGACAAAGGCGATGGCCACGGCGGTCACGCTGATCAGAAGGTTGATTCGGGTCGCGAAAATGACACGGGAAAAAATGTCCATGCCGGACACATCGGTGCCGAAAAAATGAATCAACGATGGCTCTTGCAGTGCATTTATCGGATCAGCGGTTTCCGGCGAGTAAGGGGCAATCCATGGCGCAAAGATGATCGCCACAAACTGAATAGCCAGCAGCACCAGGCCGATGATCAAGGTTGCCTTGCCGGCAACGCTACGCTGTGCAGATAGCGGTCTCATACTTCAATCCTCGGATCAGCAATGCCGTACAGAACATCTACGACGGTGTAAACGATGAGAATGAAAGCGGCAGCGACCAGCACAAATCCCTGTAACGCGGGGTAATCGCTGTTCATGACAGCGGATACCGCGTACTGGCCGAGGCCGCCCCAGGCGAAAATCGTTTCAACCAGAACCGCCGCGCCCAGCAGAAAACCGAAGAGAAAACCGACCATGGTGATGATCGGTGGCAGGCTGTTGCGCATCGCGATCCGAACCAACTGCCATTCAGAAAGACCGCTCGCCCGTGCATGACGAATGAACTCGCTGCGGTAGTTATCGGCGAAAACAATCTGGGTCATCTTCATCAACGCGCCGGCGTTGACGATGGTCAGCGTAAGCACCGGCAACCACAGGCGGCCGACAGCCGAGGCGAATGCGGCGGTATCACCGGCAAGCAACGTGTCTATGGTCAGAAACCCGGTAACGGCTGGCGGCGCAGTGAGTATCGGGTCCAGCCTGCCGAACGGTGCGGGAGCAATGCCGGCGACATTGAACAGAAAGTAGATGAGCAGCAGACCCACCCAGAAGTCAGGCACCGCGCCCGCCGCCAGGCCGTAGACCTTGCTGAACCGATTGATCATTCCGTTGGGCTTGGTCACTGCAACAACCGCAAGCACCACGCTCACCATGATCGTCAGAATCATTGCGTAGGTAATCAGCTCGAGCGTTGCCGGCACCCGGTCGAGCAAATCAACGGCCACAGGGTTGGAGGTGAACATCGACGTTCCCAGGTCACCGTGAACGACCGTTGAAAGGTAGCTCGTGAACTGCGACCAGATGCTGCCGTTGAGGCCCAGCCGCTCGCGCAGGCTCAGAATCTGCTCGGGCGTGGCCATATTGCCTAGCATCAGCAGGGCCGGGTCACCAGGCAGTAAACGAATCAGCAGAAACGTGGCAAGCAGCACGCCAAACATCTGCGGAACAAGAATAGTCAGCCTGGCCAGTACGATACGTAGTGGGCGAGGCAGCGACCGCAATGAATTGCTAAGTCTCATACTGGTTTCCTTGCAAGTAGTCTTGCGCAGCTAGCGGGGCAAAGCACCACCCCGCTGCTGGCTCTACTTATTTCTTGTAGAGGTCGTACCAACTGTTGCTGTTGGGCGTGTACCAACTGAAACCAGCGACATTGGCGCGGGTGGCCAGTTGGTAGCCTGGATTCATCAAAAACACCCAAGGCGCCTCGTCCACAACAATTTGCTGGACGCGCTTCATGCCAGCATCCCTCGCCGCCTCGTCCGTGCTCGACAACGCGTCGTTGATCAGCTTGTCGACTTCGGCATTGTTGAATTTCGGGTAGTTGATAAGTGAGGCGCTGTTAAGCCAGAGATTCGCCACATAAGCCGCATCGGGGACAATGGCCATGTCGCGGAAGAAATACATGGGGATCGTGCCCTTGGAGTACTTCTCCACCAGCGTCGAGGCGGGCAACTTCACCAGTTCCACGTCAACGTTGGCGCGGGCGAACGCGGTCTTGAGGATGACGGCAATCTCTTCCTCGATCTGATCACCGGTACGGTAGCCAAGCTGGGTTTTGAAGCCCGATTCCTGGCCCGCCTCTTTCAACAGTGCCTTGGCCTTCTCCACATCCTGGGTGTACGTGAAATATTCATCGGTATAGGACGGATAGATTTCAGAGATCGGGCTCTTGGTTGCCCGTGCCTTGCCGTAATACACCGCCTTCAGAATATCTTCGCGCGGCACCAGATAATTCAACGCCTGGCGAACCTTGGGGTTATCGAACGGAGGTGTGGTGTTGTTCATTTCAACGCGGTGAATGTAGTTGCCAAACACCTGCCAAATCTTCAGCTGAGGATTCTTCTCCAGCATCGCCAGCTCACGTGGCGAAAGCCATTCGGCTACATCCACGGCCCCAGCTTGCAGTGCTGCCAGGCGGTTGGCCGATGTCGGCATTTCGCGGAATATGATTTTCGAAAGACGCGGCACGCCCCGGTAATAATTCGGGTTGGCTTCGTACACCACCTCCTGGCCTGACTGGAATTTCGTCACCTGATAGGGCGCGAACGAGGCCGAGTGAGTGGCCAGCCAACTGGATGCGTAAGGGTCGTCACTGGTGACGTTCTTGCGGGCAGCAGTGGCGTCCAGAATGCCGAGGTCATTGTTGACCCAGATTCGCTCGATCAGCGGAGAGGTCTTGGGCAAGGTGACCGTGACGGTCATTTCATCCTGCTTCTTGAACGCTTCTTCAAAGGATTTGATGCCGAGGATCTGGCTCATGTACCAGCGGAAATTCGCGTTCTTGTTCCAGCCCCTTTCGAACGACCACATCACATCGTCGGCGGACAGGGTGTTGCCCGCTGCGCTCTTGACGCCACTGCGCAAATGAAAGGTGATCGAGGTTTTGTCGTCTGCCACCGTCCAGCTTTCAGCCAGCGCCCCCACCAGCTTGTCGAAGTTTTCCACCTGCACACCGTCGACGACCTTGGTGTCGTAGGCCAGCAGGCGCTCGTAGATGTTGCGCTTGGCTTCGTGGGTGGCTTCGGTCGGCGGATATTCCTGATCGAGCGACTCAGGCGTGCGAGGGCCTGCAACCACCAGGATGGCGCTCGCATTCTGGGCAAATGCATTCGGAGCAACAGCCCCACCAAGTAGCGAAACGACTGCCAGCGCCTGCGCAGCGGGCCTCAGAAGGAACCGCATTATTTTCGTATTCATAGGATAGGATTCTTGGTTGGAGGTGATTGAGTAAGCCCTTCTCAAATACGAAGACGTGATGCCAATAAACTTATGGCTCACCCCCCCGCTCTAGAATGGCTGTCTATGGCTTGGGCAGTGAGAGAATCGATAGCTGACATGCAGCCCCAAGATTGTTGCTAAACAATTTGAAATTGTGACAATCACATAGCAATCCCTGTGCCATCGGTGTGACAAAACTTCGCTCCCGGTTTGAACGTCAATGACAATAGTCTTACAGGCCCCGAAATCAGGAACTTCACGATGTGCAACGGGGTAAGCCAACAGCCAGTCAAGCACCAACCAACCCTGGCCGAGTTCTTGCTCACTCTCGGTGCGCACCCATGATTCGTGGTCATTCGAGGTGCACATTTGAACAATCCCGGGTAATTCTGTGACAATCGCTAATTCTTTGGTAACAAACCATGCAGACGGCACCCATGCTCATCGACGACTCACCCACAGCACGTCCTCGCAAAGCCCGCACTACTGGCCAGATTCTTGGAACAGCCGAGAAACGCGACGCCATTTATGAGCGCATCCTGAATGCGGTGATGGAACACCGGCTCATCCCTGGTACCAAGCTTGTGGAGGAGAAGCTTGCCAGCGTATTTGAGGTCAACCGCACCCGCATTCGCGAAGTGCTCGCCCGGCTCGCACATGAAGGTGTTGTCACCACGATTCCCAACCGTGGCGCGTTCGTAGCCAGTCCGTCTGTAGAGGAAGCTCGGCATATATTTAACGCACGCAGGATTCTGGAGCCGGCGCTAATTCGGACGCTCGTAGCGCACGCGGGTGAAAACCAGATCACTCAACTCTATGACCATGTGGCCCTAGAGCGCGCTGCTCGGGAAAACAATGACAAGCGCGCGGTTATTCGCTTGTCTGGAGAGTTCCACCTACGGATCGCAGAAATGGTCGGCAGTCCCCCACTTTTGAAACTTATGCGAGAGCTGTCTTCGCTGACCTGTCTGATTATCCTGTTGTACGACGCGCCCAATGTGCCGGCATGCCCAAACCATGAGCATCTTGAGATCGTGAACGCTATCAAGTCAGGCGAAACTGAGGAGGCGGTCAGGCTCGTGATAGAGCACCTGAATCACATCGAGAACACGCTGGATCTTTCGATAGGGGAAGAACAGGAGGTGGATCTGGACGAAATCTTCGGTTGAACGGTACGAAATTGGGAAGATATTCCGAACCCCTCCTTGCAGAGCATTAAGGTCCATCCCACAACGGTGTTTGCCGCTCCTTCGACACCCGGTTTTAGCTGGTAATTGCACTCCGGACCGAAGCAGAACCAGTCAATCGAACCCTCGTAGTCGATCCGCTCTTGGGTTGCCGCAATCAGAACAGCCAGCCATTCGAGGTTTTCACGACATCTAGCTGCATCAGCGGTGGACGATTCGGGGAAAATAATCGGTGACAGGTGGCGCTTCAGCGACTGCCCGAGCCGTGACTCGTTCAGGCGAAAATCTTCCTCCGGGCAAGCCTGGAGTTTCCTCAGGATAATGCGGTTGTAGAGCTTCCACTGCTGACCGGAACGATCATCGGAAGCGTCTTCAGAAAACGCCTGATAGGCCAGCACGCTGAGGTAGGAAAACAATTCCAGCAGGGATAAGTGCCCAAGCTGTTTTTCAGCGTTGCCAATCAGCTCATCAAAGGGCTTGAGCTGATCCAGCAAACGGTCACAGACACCGAAGAATATCTGCCACTCTCCCCCCACGAGCGCTGCACGAAGCGCAAGCCATAGCGGCGAAGCAGTACGCTCAAACAGCTTCGAGTAGCGGATTGCCCATCTGAGGGTGTCTGGGGCATGGCTGGCCAGCTCCAGCAGTAGGTCGACACTGACTGCATTGTCGAAGAGCAGCACCCGACTGAGAGCAAGGCTTGCCAGCTCGGAGCGAGTGACCGCCTCCGCATCATGCCAAAACGGTGCTGAAGCCAGGCCAGTCGCGCGGTCAAGTGCAGAGAGGTTTTTACCTGCAGGCCGCTGATCCAAGAAATGATGCAAAGATTCATCAAGAGCACGGCCTTTGCCGAGTGCAGGCTGATTCCTTTCATACACCGACTGGTAATGCTGCCGGCATCGTTCTCCTTTCTCTGTCATCCCACAGCACTCACAGCAGCCTTAGATTCCTGGACAGAGCCTAAACCATCGGCCGACCAGGACTCCACAGGCACCGCGCTAGCGTCCAGCACGCTGGCAACCCACCAGATCACCAGCGCGAGCTTGAACTACCGACCCAACCTGCGTGATCAATATGGTCGCCAGGGGAGCGAACCGATTAGTCGCCCCGCAAGCCTTTCTTTGCCTGCCCCTTACGCAAGCAACGAGCACCAACCGGCTTGAGTCGCAGGTGTTGATCATTCTTGACCAGGTAACGCATGGCGTAATGCACGTTACCCCGCGCGTTCAGGTCTCGCCGGTGGATCAGGCCAATGCCAAGCCTGTCTTGGTATTTATCCTTTCGAGGTTGCAGTTGTTGAAGCAGCCCTGACCACGGGTAATGCGCTCCCACAGCTCACCGATCCGCTGGGCCTTGTAGATGTCGGCATTCACTTCAGCACCGTTGAAGAAGAACGCAGCATGGATGTGATAGCCCCGATCCTCGCCTTGCTCAACGCTGCAGATGTAGCCGGTTTCATGGTCAAAAATCAGGTTACGCTCACGCTCAGCAATCAACCGATTCAGGTCGTCGAATACGCGCTCCACACGCAACCTCGCTTGGACCTCTGTCCGGTAATACAGATCAACCCTGACCACGCAGGTACGGGCATAGCGATCAAGCACGGCATCCACGTAGCTACCGATCTCGATCTCCTGCTGAATAGCCAGGTAGCGCTGGTCAGCGTCCCGACGCATGAACCTCTTTTGGGTGCGGAGAGTACGGATGCACTTGGTCAGTTCGTTCAGTGTCTCGCTGGTGCTCAGGTAGCGTGTTCCGTCCTCGCTCAAGCAGGTAATGCCACATGGGCTGAGCTCAACCCCAATGGTCTGGCAGGCTTGCTGAAAGAGGCTCAAGTGCCAGCTGGACTGGTACTCCACATCTCCCTCGAACAGCGCGATCATCTGCTCGATCCCATCGAAGTACTTTGACAGCCTGGTTTCACTGACCAGTTCATCACCATGCTTCGAGTATCTGATTCGGTAGGCTTGGCTATCTGAACGCTGGATGGCGTTGATGAGACGCTCAATCCGGATAGAGGTATCGGACCGGGATGGACTGGTGTGGGTGTTTCGTTTGGTCATGGTTGTGTACCTGATTAGTTTTTGGCATATCAGGTACGTGATGTGTATTTTTCACCGATGACCTAACCCATAGGCAGGGTGTTAGAGTTCGTGCTGCCATTAGAGCTCAGGCTATTGCGTGGTTATAAATTGATAGTCCAGAGCTATATAACTAGATCCCGATCCAAGCCCCAGCGGCCACCCCAGGCTGGCCGAGCAATGGGAGCAACATTGCTCGGCCAGCCGAGAGATTCGCCGCGCTTAACGTTGGGAGAGTTAGCTGAGAACTTTGCCCCCAACGGCATAAACGCCATGACCAGCCTTAGCGAGTCATGGCGTTTATGATCGGCTCTACTTGGCTACACTTAGGCGGCTGGTGGAACGCATTGCAGCCTCCTCCGCCAGGTCACGCTCTTCGATCCTGGCCAGAATCCAATCAAAGACCTCGCTTTCGACAAATCCAATTGATCTATCGCCTAGCGAGACCGGGGAAACGAACCTGCCTTCCCCGATGTACTTGTACAGGGTCGACCGAGACAGGCCAGTTGTATCGATTACCTCTTTCAATCGCATGATTCGCATGAGCAGGCTCCTCTGTATGGCTCAGAGGATCTGCGGTGGCGGTAAAAATGACCGGCCTGTAGCTCGCCTAGGGTGCCTTGGTCAAAAGCGCCACCTCATAGCGCAGCGCCAGGTCCAATGCATCCTCTCGCACATACGAGTCAAGCCTCCCTCCGCGCACGTCCCATACCCAAAGACATGTATTGCTGGCTCTGGGGCTGGATAGACAACCAGCGACACAATGCTCCAGCCATCGCTTCTGACTGGAGCAGGGATGAGTCTAACCAGCTGGGGCCTGTATCCTTGCCACACTTTCATTCGGCGCAGCCCTTTGTAGATGCTCTCGGCCCATCTACACGCTTCAGCATGGAAGCTTTCCATCAAGCCATCCCATGGGCCAGGCACACCCCGATCAGCACCAACAGTCAGTGGCCCACCCAGCTCACCAGCAATCCTTTCAAGAACTGCCGCTTTAACGTCAACAAGCTCGTACTCAGGGGCCGCCCAAATAGCCGTCAGCAGGTGGGATGTATGGCTTGCCAGCTTGTGATAGAGCATATCCAAAGCTCTAGGCCCCAATACTTTTAGTGCCTCTGTCGTAGGCATTGCCGATTCAAGCATGTCGTACTTGTTCGGCCCCTGAGTTGCGTACACCACCAATCCCCGCTGCCTCTGCTTCACACGGAGCTGTGGGTGATCAAGGTTCAGGTAGTAAATGCTCGTGACCTTTGAGCCAACGAAAACCCCATTCGACAGCCCCGGCACATAGCTACGAACGAACCCCAAGCTCAAAAGACGCTTCAATTGATGCTTGATCGATAAGGAGTCGAGTCCAGTCATGGCCCTGAGCCTCGGCCCTCCAAGCCCAGTCACGACACCGCACTCGTCAGCCTCGCTGAGAAGAGCGGCCAATAACATCCGGGAGGCAGCCCCCAGCCGCCCCTTGGCACCAGGGGCAGCAGGTCGACCGTCTTTGCGGGTAGCGGAGCGGGATGACTTTTCCTCCTGATCTGTCGATGCCGACGTTTCACCCTCTCCAACTGCGTAAATGTCCGGCTCAAGAAAAAGGCGAAGCATTAGCTCTTGGTGGGTGAATTCTCTGCCTACTTCGGCGAGCACTCTAAGCAAGCGCTCCGAGGCAACGTATCCAACACCAGGACGCCCAACCCCGCCTTCCTGCTTGCTTTCCCTCAGAAGCCTAGCCCTGACCAACTCTTGCGATGCGCCCCGGACAAATCTCTCCGTCAAGCAGAGCTGCTTCGCTACCGACTTGATCTTGTAAGGGGCCTCCAGACTCAAGTCATTCATGCATAGAAATGCTTGCAGGAAGAATCTTGATTCAGCCTCAACATCAATCTTCAAGAAGGCTATCATAGCTCTTAACCTAAAATTTCATGATCAAATTAGATCAGATTTTATACCCTATTTTCCCACAAACCATAATTCATGTAACAGGACGATTAACACATCCTGTAATGAATGAGTTAACCTTACCATTAAACACGCATGACGTATGCCAATTAACAGATCTGTTAATCTCACTGTTAACGATCGTCAAAAATCGAACGAGTGCGGCGCACCGGCACCGCTAAACGGGAGGGGTAAGAGGGGATGGCTGAGACTGAAAATGCGCCAAGCTGGCTAAATGAACTCGATCGCAAAGAGGCGGAGTGGGCAGCGAGCTACCTGTCGAAGCGATGGCCTGAAGGGCTTAAGGCCAAGCCCAGCCCGACACCCCCATGCTTTACCACTCGCTCGCCGAGTCGATCCATGAGCTAGAAAAATATGCAGCAGGCGTAAAGCTCATTGAACGGATGAGAAACTCCATCAGACAGCGGCGCTATAGACTGGCGGAAGGCGGGCGAAAAACGTGCTCTTTCACCCTGCCTCTCAACACCAAGGACAAGCTAAAAATCCTTGCAAAAAATGCTGACACCACCGAAACAGCGATCATAGAAAGCCTGATCGCAGGCGCCCTGCAGTCGAGCCAAGATCAGAAAGAGGGAAAGCGACGCGAGGCCCTGGAGAAAACAATCACCCGCAACTCAAGCAAGCTTGCGCAGGAGCTGAACAAGATCAGGCTCGAGGTGACCACCAAGCACCTGGACGCCAGCCTGAGACGACTGGCTGGCTGGCAGGTATACCTCAACGAACAGACCCCCGAACTTTCGGCTGAGCAGGAGTCAGAAGCTAACAGGATTGCCGAGAAGCGAATGCGCGAGATCCAGGAGGCAATCAGGGCCGTCCTAGCGAAGCATGAAATGATGAGCCCTAGGAACATCTGAGATCAGCCTCCCAGGGCAGCAACTCGCATCAGTGTGGGTCAAAGTGTGGGTCAATACGACAAGCAAAAATAAAGTATTTTAAAATCAACAACATATTTAATAAGAACACCGGCCACAAGCCGGCTTTTTAATGCCTGAAAAACAAGCACTGGCACCCCACTCCCCTCTGACGCACCTCAATTCACCCTCCTTTGACCATGCAACAAGCTGCGGCACAAACCGCAACCCCTTATTGTCTCTCCTAGGTTGACAGTAAGACTCGCCCCGCCTGATTTATCCCACTCCAACCCACCATTAACCTATGCCCATGTTGAACACAACGCCCAACCAACCTAAACAAAAAGGATTCAACCATGAGCACTCCAACCTATAACCGCCTCAACAAAGACGACGCCGTAGTCCTGCTGGTCGACCACCAAACCGGCCTGATCTCCCTGGTCCAGGACTTCTCCCCCAACGAGTTCAAGAACAACGTGCTCGCCCTGGCGGACCTGGCCAAGTTCTTCGAACTACCGACCATCCTCACCACCAGCTTCGAACAAGGCCCGAATGGCCCGCTGGTTCCTGAGCTGAAAGAGATGTTCCCGGACGCGCCGTACATCGCTCGCCCTGGCCAGATCAACGCGTGGGACAACGAAGATTTCGTCAAGGCGATCAAGGCCACTGGCCGCAAGCAGATCATCATTGCGGGTGTGGTCACGGATGTGTGCGTGGCGTTCCCGACACTGTCGGCGTTGGCAGAAGGGTTTGACGTGTTTGTGGTGACTGATGCGTCGGGTACGTTCAACACCACGGTGCAGCAGGCGGCATGGAGTCGTATGACTCAAGCGGGCGCGCAGATGATGAACTGGTTCTCGGTGGCCTGTGAGCTGCATCGCGACTGGCGCAACGATATTGAAGGGCTGGGCAACTTGCTGTCCCAGCGGATTCCGAACTATCGCAACTTGATGAATGGTTATTCGGCGCTGACGGCTCGCAAAGACTAACAACGCGCGCCGCCCAATAAGCCTGCCCTGAAAAGCAGGCTTTTTGTGGTGACTTGACTCTCCCCATAAAGCACCCCCTACCCTGAAAACCCCATTTTCAGAACCCAAATAGCCCTTTGCAGACGATGCATTCTGGATTGCAGGCGTTTGAAGCACAGTTGAAAACGGCACATGGGCAATGCGCCTTGAATACCTGACGTTCTTGCGACAACTTCTCATTACCACTAACATCGCACTCCCCTACTTCCCAGAGCGGCGCCCCCGCCATGTCCGACGACCCTGGCAACCGCAACCTCGGCCCGCTCTACCGCCGGCATCGTAGTGAACTCCTGGCCTACCTCACTCGCCGGGTCAATTGCCGCGAAACCGCTAACGATCTGCTGCAGGACGCGTTCATCCGCCTGATGAACAGCGAGGTCGCCAAGATTGGCAACGTTCGCGCCTTCCTGTACCGGATCGCCAACAACCTGAGCATCGACCACGCTCGGCGTAATCGCGTACGCGGTGTCAGCGATGAGCAAGAACTGCAGGCGCTGGCCGGTGACGCCGACCCACAGAACAGCGCGATTGCCGGAAACACCCTTGGGCATTTGCGGCGCTTGATTGATGGGCTACCCTCGCCTACCCGTGAGGTGTTTCTGCTGGCTCGGGTTGAGCAGTTGAGTTACAAGGAGATCGCCATTCGCCTGGGCCTGGATGCCCGTGCAGTGGAGCGGCATTTGAACAAGGCCATGGCCCATTGCGCCGCTGTCCTGCACGCCAACGAGTCCCGATGAACAATCAGCCAAACCCCTCGCCGTCCGAACGTGATCAGCAAGCGCTGGATTGGTGGACGCGTCTACGTGGCGATAATGTCAGCGCACAACAGCGCAACGCGTTTGAGTTGTGGCGCGCGGAACCGCTCAATGCCAATGCCTACCAGAACGTAGAGACACTCTGGACATTGCTCGAGCGCCCAGCCCACGCTGTGCGGCGCACTGAGCGGCGGCGCCCACTGTCGCGACGGGCGACCTACGCAGCGGCGGCCTGCCTGGTGCTGGCTTTCGCGACGGTGATGCTGTTGACGCCACCGATGAGCACCTGGGGCAGTGATTACGCCACCGCCACGGGGCAGCAGCAGGACATCACCTTGGCCGACGGATCGCGTCTGCATCTGGACAGCGACAGCGCCGTCGATATCACGCTCAACAGCAATGAACGCCGCGTAAACTTGCTGCGCGGTCGGGTGTTTCTGGACGTGAGCCACGATGGCCGACCGTTTGTAGTGCGTGCTGGCAACTCGCGGGTTCAGGTATTAGGCACTGCGTTTTCGGTCAGCCACGGGTCGAACCAGGATGAAGTCACGCTATTGCGCGGCCAGGTCGAAGTGATGGCCGGCGGGCAGCATCAACCGCTGAAACCGGGTGAACAACTCAAGGTCATTGACGGCCAGATCCAGCCACCTATCGCTGTCGACGCCGACCGCCTGCTAGCGTGGCGCGACGGCCAACTGCGGGTGCGCAATGCGTCGCTGCGGGACGTCCTCGACGAGTTGATGCGCTACCAGGGCGGCCGGGTCATATGGCTCGACGACCAGGCCGCGCAACGCCCTATCAGCGCCAGCTTCAACCTCCAGCAAATCGACAGTGCCGTCGACGCGTTGATCAGTGCGCAGAAATTGCGCACTACCTCCCTCACCCGTCGAGTGCTGATCGTGCGCGGCTGACTGCCTCGAAAAATTATTTACGCCTCCCACGGTAATTTGGATGCCTGCTGCGTCTTACCCCGCACTTAGGAAGCATTATCATTTGTAACTCGGGGAGGATGTATGCACTATTCACAGGTCACGGGGTTCAAATTCTTACCGCTGGCGATCACCTTGATGGCCGTCGGCTTGCCGCTGTCGTTTGCCCAGGCCGCAACGCCTGCAGTGAGCGAGGCAAGCGGTCAGCGTTTGAATTTCAATATCGCAGCACAATCGTTGACCGATGCGTTGGACCAGTTCGCCCAACAGAGTGGCTACCAGATCATCTATGACGCGACGCAAGCCGCCGGCCTGCGCTCCACACCATTAAGCGGCGAACATACGCCGCAGCAAGCTTTGAGCATCCTCACCAGCGGCACCCGCGCCCGTTACAGCCAGCCCAATGCCAGCAGTTTCGTGATCGATATCCCGGCTGCAGCCGGCGACACCCTGCAACTGTCGGCCGTGAGTATTTCCGGCAAGGCGCCCGGTTCCATCACCGAAGGCACCGGTTCCTACACCACGCAATCGTCCAGCAGCTCAAACCGGCTGAACATTGCGCTCAAGGAAAACCCCGCAGTCCGTGACGGTGATCACCCAACAACGCATCGCCGACCAGAAGATGTCGAACCTGACCGACGCGATGGAGGCCACATCCGGTATCACGGTGGTACGCGAAGGCCAGGGCGCTGACTCCGACGCTTACTATTCGCGCGGTTTCGCTATCAGCAACTTTGAGGTCGACGGTGTACCAACCTCGTCGCGCATGGACAACTACACCCAGAACACCGCCATGTATGACCGGGTTGAAGTGGTGCGCGGTGCCACCGGCCTGATCAGCGGCATGGGCCAACCGTCCGCCACCATCAACCTGATCCGCAAGCGCCCTACCGCCACGCCTCAAGCCAGTATCAGCGGCGAAGCCGGCACTTGGGATCGCTACGGCACGTCGGTGGACGTCTCCGGCCCGCTGAACGACGCCGGCAGTATCCGCGGGCGCATGGTGCTGGACTACAAAAACCAGCACTCCTGGGTCGACCGCTATAAACAGGACACCAACCTGGTCTACGGCATCAGTGAGTTCGATCTGAGCGAAAGCACCCTCTTGACCCTGGGCTTCAGCTACCAGACCGTGCACACCAACGCGCCACCTCGCAGCGGCTTTCCACTGTTCGACAGTGCCGGGGGGCGCACAGACTTCAAGCGCTCGTTCAACACCGCCACCGATTGGTCGTTCTACGACCACGACCAGACAAGTTACTTCGCATCCCTGGAGCATCAGTTCGATAACGGCTGGAGCGCCAAGCTCGACTTCACCCACACCGACAATCAATACGACTCGGCGATCAGCTACCTGTACGGCGATATCGACCCCGCCACGGGACTCGGCGCTGCCGTGCTGCCCAATAAATTCAAGGGTAACCCTAAGCAGAACGCTATTGACGTCTATGTCACCGGCCCCTTTGAACTGCTGGGGCGCGAACATGAACTGATCGCAGGCGTGCAGCTATCGCAGATCCGCAACACCAACGCGCCGGACTACGGCGGCTGGATGCGCGGCGGTTACGACGGCAGCATCGGGCCCGTCTACGACTGGGACGGCAGCGCGCCCAAGCCCAATTTCGAGAAAAAAAGGCGAAGAGGACTTCAAGGAAAACCAGTACTCGGCCTACCGCACCTCACGCTGGCATCTGAATGACGCCACCAGCCTGATCCTGGGCGGGCGCTTGATCAATTGGAAGCAAACCGACGACGTGACCTACACCGCAGCAGGCTACGACGACATCCATTTGAATCGTGAAGAAAACGGCGTGTTCATCCCGTACGGCGGGATCGTCTACGACCTCAGCGACATCTGGTCGGTGTACGCCAGCTACACAAAGATCTTCAGCCCACAAAGCGACCAGACCGTGACCGGTTCCTACCTGGCGCCGCTTGAGGGCACCGGCTATGAACTCGGGGTCAAGGGCAGCTTCAATGACGACATGCTCAACGCCAGCCTGGCGTTGTTCAAACTTGAGCAGGACAACCTGTCGCAACCTGACGGCAATAACCTGACACCCACCAGTTTCCAAGCCTACAAAGCCGTGCAAGGCACCACTACACAGGGCGTGGAGCTGGAGCTCAACGGCGAACTGGCCCAGGGCTGGAACGTTGCTGGGGTTATACCTACAGCGCCAGCACCGACGCGGATGACCAGCGCATTGCCACACAAATCCCTCGCCACAGCGTCAAGATGTTCACCACGTACCGTCTGTCCGGCCCGCTGGACAAACTGACGGTTGGCGGCGGATTCAACTGGCAGAGCAAAACCGGTTTCGATTTGAAGTACTACACCCAAGACAGCTACGCCGTGGCTAACCTGTTGGCGCGTTACCAGATCACCCCAAACCTCTCGGCGTCGGTGAACCTCAACAACGTGTTCGACAAGGAATACTTCACCACTACCAGCGCCGGGGTTTATGGGGCGCCGCGTAATGTGATGACGGGTTTCAAGTACGATTTTTAACAAAGTCTGAAGAGTAGTGAGCCGAATAGCGTGAGCAATCGGCTCATTTTGTGAGCCGAATAACTCATTTATTCGGCTCACGCTCTTCTGGACCACCCCCGCTCATTTGCCCAGAATCCTCATGTCTGCTAGTGTCCCGCCGGTTTACCGTCTACCGGAATAGCCGCCATGGCCCGCAAAAAAGTTGCACTCGATTTCGAACAATCCCTCGCCGACCTGCAAACCCTGGTCGAGCGTCTGGAGAAACGGCGAGTTGTCGCTGGAAGACTCGTTGACAGCGTTTGAGCAAGGCATCGGCCTGACTCGCGACTGCCAGAGCGCGTTGGCGCAGGCGGAGCAGAAGGTGCAGGTGCTGCTGGAACGTGACGGGGAATTGGCCGAAGAGCCTTTCGATGCGGAACAACCCGAATGATCGACGCGTATCAGGCCAGTAGCCAAGCCCGGGTCAATGCGGCGTTGGAACCCTTGTTTGTTGCGCCAAGCCCCGAACTCAAGCGTCTTTACGAAGCCATGCGCTACAGCGTGATGAATGGCGGCAAGCGCGTGCGTCCATTGTTGGCGTACGCCGCGTGCGAAAGCGCTCGGCGCACCGGCCGAGCAGGCCAATGGTGCGGCGTGCGCGGTGGAGTTGATCCACGCTTATTCTCTGGTGCATGACGATTTGCCGGCGATGGACGACGACGATTTGCGTCGCGGCCAGCCCACCACCCACAAAGCCTTTGATGAGGCCTGCGCAATTCTGGCCGGTGACGGCCTGCAAAGCCTGGCGTTCGGCGCACTGCTGGACCCAACGCTGAGCAGCGTCAACGCCGAGATTCGCCTGCGCATGGTTACCGCCCTAGCCGTGGCTGCTGGCCCCGCCGGCATGGTCGGCGGCCAGGCCATCGACCTGGGATCGGTCGGCCAAAAACTTGATCAACAGGCGCTGGAATACATGCACCGACACAAGACCGGCGCGCTGATCGAAGCCGCCGTGCAGTTGGGCGCCCTGGCCAGTGGCCGCGCCGAAGCTGCACAGCTGGCCGCGCTGAATACCTATTCCCGCGCCATCGGCCTGGCCTTCCAGGTGCAGGACGACATTCTCGACGTGGAAAGTGATACCGCCACCCTGGGCAAACGCCAGGGTGCCGATATCGCACGGGACAAACCGACTTATCCTGCATTGCTCGGGCTGGACGCGGCCAAGGCGTACGCCTTTGAACTGCGCGACCAAGCCCTGGACGCCCTGCGACCTTTCGACGCGGCGGCCGAGCCGCTGCGGGACCTGGCGCGGTATATCGTCGAACGCCGGCACTGATAACGGCGGCCTTTACGGCCGCATATCAGCCAAGTTCGGCGCTCTGCGTGGGCAGTTTGCAATGCTTGAGGTAAACTGCCGCCTCTTCTATACCTATAACGATTCGCCTGATGCCCACGACGTTTCAAGAGATTCCCCGCAAGCGCCCGTCCACGCCCCTGCTCGACCGTGCTGTCACGCCGGTCGGCCTGCGCCGTCTGGGTGAAGCCGAGCTGGAAACCCTGGCCGATGAGTTGCGCCTGGAATTGCTCTACACGGTCGGCCAGACCGGTGGGCATTTCGGCGCCGGCCTGGGCGTCATCGAGCTGACTATCGCCCTGCATTACGTGTTCGACACTCCGGACGACCGGCTGGTGTGGGACGTGGGCCATCAGGCGTATCCGCACAAGATCCTCACAGGTCGTCGCGAGCAAATGGGCACGCTACGCCAAAAGGACGGCATTGCCGCCTTCCCGCGCCGCTCCGAGAGCGAGTACGACACCTTTGGCGTCGGACACTCCAGCACCTCCATCAGTGCAGCGCTGGGCATGGCGATTGCCGCCCGCCTGCAAGGCAGTGATCGCAAGGCGATTGCGGTGATCGGTGACGGCGCGCTGACCGCCGGCATGGCCTTCGAAGCACTGAACCATGCGCCGGAAGTGGACGCCAACATGTTGGTGATCCTCAACGACAACGACATGTCGATCTCGCGCAATGTCGGTGGCCTGTCCAATTACCTGGCAAAAATCCTCTCCAGCCGTACCTACGCCAGCATGCGCGAAGGCAGCAAGAAGGTGCTCTCGCGTCTGCCTGGCGCGTGGGAAATTGCCCGCCGTACCGAAGAATATGCCAAGGGCATGCTGGTACCCGGCACCCTGTTCGAAGAGCTGGGTTGGAACTACATCGGCCCTATCGACGGCCACGACCTGCCCACCCTGATCGCCACGCTGCGCAACATGCGTGACCTCAAGGGTCCGCAGTTCCTGCATATCGTCACCAAAAGGGCAAAGGTTTCGCCCCGGCGGAAGTCGACCCGATTGGCTACCACGCCATCACCAAACTGGAACCCGTGGACGCCCCCGCTGCTGCGCCGAAAAAAGCCAGCGGACCGAAGTATTCCGGTGTGCTCGGCGAATGGCTGTGCGACATGGCCGCCGCCGACCCGCGCCTGGTGGGCATTACCCCGGCGATGAAGGAAGGCTCCGACCTGGTGGCGTTCAGCGAGCGTTTCCCACTGCGTTACTTCGACGTGGCGATTGCCGAGCAACACGCGGTGACCTTTGCGGCCGGCATGGCCTGTGAAGGTGCCAAGCCCGTGGTGGCGATCTACTCCACGTTCCTGCAACGCGGGTATGACCAGTTGGTGCATGACGTGGCGGTGCAGAACCTCGACGTATTGTTCGCCATCGACCGTGCAGGCCTGGTGGGCGAAGACGGCCCGACCACGCAGGCAGCTTCGATCTCTCCTACCTGCGCTGCATCCCCGGCATGCTGGTGATGACGCCGAGCGACGAGAACGAACTGCGCAAGATGCTCAGCACCGGCCACCTGTACAACGGCCCGGCCGCCGTGCGTTACCCACGCGGCAATGGCCCGAATGCGCTGATCGAAAGGACCTGGCGCCTATCGAGATCGGCAAGGGCATCGTGCGTCGCCAAGGCAGCAAGACGGCGTTCCTGGTGTTTGGCGTGCAATTGGCCGAAGCCTTGAAGGTCGCCGAGAAGATTGACGCCACCGTGGTCGACATGCGTTTCGTCAAGCCACTGGATGAAGCTCTCGTGCGCGAGATTGCCGGCAGCCACGAACTGCTGGTGACCATCGAAGAGAACGCCATCATGGGCGGCGCCGGTGCGGCGGTCAGCGAGTTCCTGGCGCGGCAGAACATCCTCAAGTCGGTGCTGCACCTGGGCTTGCCGGACGTGTATGTCGAACATGCGAAGCCAGCGCAGATGCTGGCGGAGTGTGGGCTGGACGAAGCCGGGATCGAAGCATCGGTGCGCGAGCGCATGGCGCTGCTGGGCCTGTAGCCCGATATTCCGGCAGAAACCGGAACTAAAATGTGGGAGCGGGCTTGCTCCCACATTTTGATCGCGTACACAATTTAAGGTGGGAGCTGGCTTGCCTGCGATAGCGGTGTCAGCGGCTTGGCGATATCACCTGACACAACCTCGCCACCGCCTCCACCATCTGCCCACTAGGCCGCTCCAGGCCTTTATCCGGCACTAATCGCACTCGCGGCGCCATCATTGGCCAGGCTTTCCATGCTTCCATCTGCGCTTGATCACCGACAAGAATCACCTCGGGATCACGCTGCAACACCGACTCAATACTCACCTGCGGCGCGGGTAACGTGATGTCGTCAAACACATTGCGCCCGCCGCATACACTCAGCGCATCACTGATGATCTGCCCACCGCCCACGGTGTACAGCGGCTGGTTCCACACTTGATAGAACACCCGCAGCGGCTGCGCCCGCTGATAACGCTGGCGCAGTTCGGCCAGACGTTGGCGCAGCTGCGCGGCCAACTGCCGCCCGGCATCAGCACGCCCCAATTGCTCGGCGATGGCCTGGACCTGGGTAGTGAGCTGTTCAAGGCTATGGGGGCGGCGACGTAAATGGGGATGTTCAAGCGCTGCAACTGCTCGCGCTGGGCCGGGCCGACACTGCCGGGCCAGAGCAGGATCAGGTCGGGCTTGAGATTGAGCAGGCGCTCCATGTCCAGTTGGCCGTAGTGCCCAACGGACGGCACCTCTGCCAATTCCGGCGGCCGCTCGCCACCATCAAGCACGCCCACCAACAGATCGGCAGCGCCCAGTTCAGCCACGATTTCGGAAAGAGACGGCGCGAGGCTGACCACCCGCTCAACCGCCCATGCCTGGGCACTCGATGCCAGCAGCAAAACGGCCAGCCAGCGGCGCATCATCCCAGTTGACGGGGTATGCGGTAGAGGTAGAACAACACCAGGGTCGACAGCGCCAGCAAGCACAGCGGCACGGCTTCCAACCCTACGAACACCGCCAGCGCGCCAATCCAGGCAGGAATAGCAGCGATCAGCAACGCCGCACGCCGTCGGGCCGCCAGGGTAATCCAGGCAGATGGTTCTTCGGGGGTGTCGAGGGCTTTGGAGGTGGCGATCAACGCGTGTTTGTAGCCGTTGAAGTAACGCAGGCTAAGGAACATCGAGGCCACGCCGGCGATAAAAAACGGCATGGCCAACACCGGCAGCAGGGATTCGGCTTGGCCGAATACCAGATTGATCACAAACAGGGGAAGCAACGCCAGGGCCAGGTACTGCCACCAGTTGAAGGACAGTCGCCGTTTCACCTGGCCTCGGGTCACGCGCGGTCGACCTCGCCCTGATGCTCGTTGCCCATCATGTGGTCGAGCTTGCTGGCCTTGGTGGCCAAGTAGAGCTTGTTGTGCGGGTTGTGCCCGGTATGCAGCGGCACGCGCTCGGCTACGGTGATACCCATGTCGGTCAACGCTTTGACCTTGCGCGGGTTGTTGGTCATCAAGCGCAGCGATTTGACGCCGAGGTGTTCAAGCATCGGCAGGCAGATCGCATAGTCACGCTGGTCAGCGGCGAAGCCCAGGCGCTCGTTGGCTTCGACGGTGTCGGCACCGCCGTCTTGCAACTCGTAGGCGCGAATCTTGTTCATCAAGCCAATGCCACGGCCTTCCTGGCGCAGGTACAGCAACACGCCTCGACCTTCACGGGCGATGGCACGCATGGCGGCTTCCAGTTGCGAACCGCAGTCGCAACGCTGGCTGAACAGTGCATCACCGGTCAGGCACTCGGAGTGCACGCGACCCAGCACCGGAGCGCCATCAGCGATATCGCCCAGGCTGAGCACGACGTGCTCGCGACCGGTGGCCTCTTCAAGAAAGCCGTTCATGGTGAACGTGGCAAAGGGGTAGGCAGCTTGGAAGCGGCGACGAAAACGACGGGCACCGTGTGCTCCTGATTTCAGTTTTTACAAAGGCGGCCATTGTAACAGCAGGTTCCTACAGACGCTTAAGCTGAATTATCGCTGGTAAAGATCAATAGGTTCGATTGGCCTTCATCCCGGTTCTATGCATGTCAGAACGGATAGGGCTGATTCCAGTGTTCGAAAATCGGCTTCAACTCTCCATTTTTCACCAGGGCCGCCATGCGCTGGTCGAACACCTCCATTAAACCCCGCCCCGTTCATTATCGGCAAAACCCACGTACAGCGGCAGTTCGGCGATATGGGTCAGCTTGAACGTCGAGGGATCATCCGCTTGCCCAAGGACTTCACGGGCTTCGGTCAAGGCGTCGATATAAAAGTCGGCTCGGGCATGTCGAAGCATCGGCAGGATGCCATCACGGCGTTCGATCTGGTTGAAGCGGTGCACATTGGGCAGGTAGTCCTCGTACTTGTAGCCACGCACCCAGGCCAAACGATAATTGCCCAGCGTGGCCACCGTCGGCACGGGAGTACTGGCCAGGCCAAGGGCGTAGATGTGATCGGAATCGAAGTTCCAATGAGGGTAAAGCACGCCCTTGGCCTCATCGCGATAAGAGCCAACCCAGCCATCGACCTCGCCGCGCTGGGCCAAGCCGACCGAGCGCGTGTAAGGCTCGGAGCGGGTTTGCAGGGTGATTCCGGCCGGTTCGAAGACCTTGCGCAGCACGTCCCAGGCCAGCCCGCGACCGTCGGGGTTGGTGTAATCATCCCAGGCCTCGCTGGCCAATAGGACCTTGCCGGGAACCACCGACACCTCATCGGCGTGCGCCAGGGATGTGAAGGCGCACAGCACTACCAAAAACCAGCCGCGCACATCCATGGGACAGCCTCCTACTCCGTGAAGATCGTATAGAGGGTAGCGCAGGTCGCCGGTTTACGGCGTTTCGCGAAAATGCTGATAGCCGCGAATGGCCGGCGTGATGTCTTGCCCATCGGCGTCGAGCAGCGTTACGCCCTGCCCCGCTTCGACCCGGCCAATCACATGGACCGGCCAACCAGCGGCCAGCAACGGCGCCAACTCGGCAGGCGGCAGAGTGAACGCCAACACGTAGTCGTCGCCACCGCTCAGGGCCGCCACACGCGCCTCGTCATCCCCACAAACGCCAGCAAGGCCGTGGACAACGGCAACTGCTGGCGCTCGATCAACAAGCTGACAGCCGACGCCTTGGCGATATGCCCGCAATCGGCCAGGAGCCCGTCGGAGATATCCATCGCAGACGTCGCCTTGTTCCGCAGCGCCAGCCCGAGGGCCAACTGCGGCTGCGGCGACCAGTAGTGCGCCAGCAGTGGCTCGGCGATGGCTGCATCGGCCGTGCGTTGGCCCAATACCAGCGGCAAAGCGCCGGCGGCATTGCCCAATTCGCCCCCCACGCACAACAGGTCACCCGCTTGCGCACCGCTGCGCGTCAATGCCTGCCCAGCGGGCACACGACCGAACACGGTCATGGTCAGGCTGAGCGGGCCACGCGTGGTGTCGCCGCCCACCAGGACGACGCCACAGCTTTGCGCCATGACATTCAAGCCTTGGGCATAGCGTTGCAACCAATCGGCATCGACCGTCGGCGTGGTGAGAGCAAGGGTAAACGCGAGAGGATGGGCGCCCATGGCGGCCAGGTCGCTTACCGCAACGGCCAACGAGCGCTGGCCGAGCAGGAACGGGTCGCAGGGGTCGGAAAAATGCACCCCGGCCACCAAGGTATCGGTGGAAACCGCCAACTGCTCCCCAGCGGGGAGCGCCAGCAAACGCAGTCGTCGCCGATCCCCAGGGCAATGCCTTCGCCGCCCTGCGCACAAGGCGCGGCGGCGAAGTATTTGCGGATCAGTTCGAACTCGCCCATCAAAGGTTCAAGCGCAGATTAGCGCTTGTACGCCTTCACTTCGGCTTCACGCAGGCGCGGAGCCAGCTTGTCGAGCACGCCGTTGACGAACTTGTGACCGTCGGTCGAACCGTAGACTTTCGCCAGTTCGATGCCTTCGTTGATCACTACGCGGTACGGCACGTCGACGCGATAGAGCAGTTCCCAGGCCGACAGGCGCATGACGCACAGCTCAACCGGGTCCAGTTCTTCGATGGTCAGGTCCAGACAAGGTGCCAGGGCTGTATCGATCTCGGTCAGGTGGGCATGCACGCCGTGCAGGATGTCGTGGAAATACGGCAGGTCAGCAAAGGTGAAATCGTTGTCGACGCGAAACTGCGCTTCGATTTCGTTCAACGACGCACCCGCCAGGTGACGCTGGTACAGCGCCTGGGTCGCCAGCTGACGAGCAGCGCGACGCTTCTCGTTCTTCGATGGCTTGCCAGCATCGGCTGGACGTGGCTCACGCGGGTTGAAGTTGTCGCTCTCGTCGGAAATCACTTGGCCTCCAACTGCGACAGCAGGCTGACCATTTCCAGCGCGGACAGGGCAGCTTCAGCACCTTTGTTGCCAGCCTTGGTGCCGGAACGTTCGATGGCTTGCTCGATGGAATCAACGGTCAGTACGCCGAAAGCGACTGGCACGCCGAACTCCATGGACACCTGGGCCAGGCCCTTGGTGCATTCGCCAGCCACGTATTCGAAGTGCGGAGTACCGCCACGAATGACCGCACCCAGGGCGATGATTGCCGCGTATTCACCCTGTTGAGCAACTTTTGCGCAACCAGTGGAATTTCGAAGGCGCCAGGGGCACGGATAATGGTGATGTCGCTTTCGCTCACACCGTGGCGAACCAGGGCGTCCACGGCACCGCTTACCAGGCTTTCAACGACGAAGCTGTTGAAGCGGCCAACCACCAGGGCGTAGCGGCCTTTGGGGGCGATGAAGGTACCTTCGATGGTCTTCAGGGTCATTCGACAAATCTCTTAAAGAGCCGGGACGCGAAAAGTGCGTCCCTTAGTGATGATTTAACCGCGAACAAGGGGCAAAAATCGCCGGCCTTTATTCGGAGGGCACGTATTCTACAACTTCCAGATCGAAACCGGATATCGCATTAAATTTCATCGGTGCACTCATCAGGCGCATTTTGCGCACACCGAGGTCACGCAGGATCTGCGAACCGGCACCGACGATGCTGTAGGTGGTCGGTTTTTTCACCGGCGCGTGGTCGGCGGTTTCGCGGATATGCGCCAGCAACACGTCGCCATCCAGCGGATGGCCGAGCAACAGCACCACACCGCTGCCCGCCTCGGAAACCGCAGCCATGGCGGCTCGCAGGCTCCAACGGCCCGGTTGCTTGACCATCAGCAGGTCGCGCAGCGGTCCATGTTGTGCACACGTACCAAGGTCGGTTCGTCAGCACAAATGGTGCCCAGGGTCAGGGCCATGTGCACGTCGCCTTCCACTGAATCACGGTAGGTCACCAAATTGAATTGGCCCAGTTCGCTGTCCAGTGGCTGCTCGGCAATCCGCTGAACGGTACGTTCGTGGATCATGCGGTAGTGAATCAGGTCGGCAATGGTGCCGATCTTGATGTTGTGTTCGGCCGCAAAGGTTTCCAACTCAGGGCGACGGGCCATGGTGCCATCGTCGTTCATCACTTCGCAGATCACGCCGCTCGGCTCGAAACCGGCCATGCGCGCCAGGTCGCAGGCAGCTTCGGTGTGGCCAGCACGGGCCAGGGTGCCGCCCGGTTGGGCCATCAGCGGGAAGATGTGGCCTGGGCTCACGATGTCTTCGGCCTTGGCGTCCTTGGCGGCAGCCGCTTGCACGGTACGCGCGCGGTCAGCGGCAGAAATACCGGTGGTGACGCCGGTGGTTGCTTCGATAGAAACCGTGAACTTGGTGCCGAAACCCGAGCCATTGCGCGGCGCCATCAACGGCAGCTTGAGCAGCTCGCAACGCTCGCGGCTCATGGGCATGCAGATCAGCCCACGGGCGTGCTTGGCCATGAAGTTGATGTGCTCAGGCTGGCAGGCCTCGGCGGCCATGATGATGTCGCCTTCGTTCTCGCGGTCTTCGTCATCCATCAGGATGACCATCTTGCCTTGGCGGATGTCTTCAACCAGTTCTTCGATGCTATTGAGCGCCACGCGGCACCCCCCTTGGTCAGGATTTCAGGTAGCCGTTAGCGGCCAGAAAACTTTCAGTGATGTTCCCAGATGTTGGCTCTGCGGCCTTATCGCCCAACAGCAGGCGCTCCAGGTAACGGGCAAGCAAGTCGACTTCAAGGTTCACCCGGCGACCTGGCTGGTACGAGGCCATGATGGTTTCGCTGAGGGTGTGGGGAATGATGGTCAGTTCAAATTCGGCGCCATTTACGGCGTTCACGGTGAGGCTGGTGCCATCAACGGTGATCGAGCCTTTGTGGGCGATGTACTTGGCCAGCTCTTTGGGGGCGCGAATGCGAAATTCCACGGCACGTGCGTTTTCGCTGCGGGAAACGACTTCGCCAACGCCATCGACGTGACCGCTGACCAGGTGTCCGCCGAGGCGGGTGGTGGGGGTCAGGGCTTTTTCCAGGTTCACCGGGCTGCCGGCCGCAAGATCGTTCATCGCGGTGCAGTCCAGGGTTTCCCGGCTGACGTCGGCGGCAAAGCCGTTGCCCGGCAACTCGATGACAGTCAGGCAAACACCATTGATAGCGATGCTGTCGCCCAACTTGACGTCGCCGAGGTCGAGCTTGCCGGTTTCAACCGACAGGCGAACGTCGCCGCCTTTTGGGGTCATTGCACGAATGCTGCCGATGGATTCGATGATGCCGGTGAACATGGCCTTCTCCTGGAAAACGGTACGGGGCTCTTGAGCGCCCGGTCAGAATTATACGCTCGCTGGTGATACCGGGACGGCAGTGACTCGCCAGTCGTCGCCCACAGCGCGCATTTCGGTGATCTTGAGTTGGGGGCGTCCGCCAGTTTCTCAAGCGGCCAATCGAGCAAAGGCCGCGCGGCGGAGCCGAGAACTTGCCGGCAATGAAAATCACGTACTCGTCCACCAGGCCTTGCTGGGCAAAGGCACCGGCGAGACTTGGGCCGGCTTCCACCAACACCTCGTTGACGCCACGGGCCGCCAGGGCAACCAAGGCCGAGCGCAGGTCCACTTGACCTTCAACGCCCGGCACCACCAGGCATTCGGGGCCACGGGGAAACTGGTTTTCCGGGGTGACGCAGGTGATTACCAGTGCAGGACCCGCCTTGAAGAACGGCGCGTTGAGCGGCACCCGCAGGCGGCCGTCGATCAGCACCCGCAATGGCGGACGCGACATCGCCAGGGCCGTGGTTTCGGCATCCAGGCCCAGTTCAGCGGCGCGCACGGTAAGGCGCGCGCCATCAGCCAGCACCGTGTCGGCGCCGGTCAGTACCACGCTGGCCTCGGCACGCAGGCGCTGCACGGCGGCACGAGCGGCGGGGCCGGTGATCCATTGGCTTTCGCCGCTGGCCATCGCGGTGCGACCGTCCAGGCTCATCGCCAACTTGACCCGCACAAACGGCAGGCCGTGCTCCATGCGCTTGAGGAAGCCGGGGTTCAGCGCACGCGCCTCACTTTCCAGCACTCCGCTGCGAATCTCGATCCCGGCCTGGGCCAAACGTTGCATGCCGCGTCCCGCTACTTCCGGGTTCGGGTCCTGCATGCCTGCCACAACCCGCGCCACACCGGCACTCACCAGTGCGTCAGCGCATGGCGGCGTACGCCCGTGGTGGCTGCACGGTTCGAGGGTCACGTACACCGTGGCGCCACGGGCCTTGTCGCCAGCGGCGCGCAGGGCATTCGGCTCGGCGTGGGGTTCGCCGGTGCGCTCATGCCAGCCTTCGCCAACAATCTGCCCATCACGCACGATCACGCAACCGACCCGTGGGTTGGGGTGGGTGGTGTACAGGCCTTTGCGGGCCAGTTCGAGGGCACGCGCCATGTAATGGGCGTCGAGGACAGCTTGTTCGGCGGACGGTGGGTTCATTGTTTGGCAGGCTCTCGGGCCAGGCGGTCGATTTCTTCGCGGAACTCATTGAGGTCCTGGAAACGTCGATACACCGAGGCGAAACGGATATAGGCGACTTCGTCGAGCTTTTGCAACTCGCCCATCACCAACTCTCCAACCACCAGGCTCTTGACCTCGCGCTCACCGGTCGCCCGCAGCTTGTGCTTGATATGCACCAGCGCCGCTTCCAGCCGCTCGACACTCACCGGGCGTTTTTCCAGGGCACGCTGCATACCGGCGCGCAGTTTTTCTTCGTCGAAGGGTTGGCGGCTGCCGTCGGATTTGATCAGACGTGGCAACACCAGTTCGGCGGTTTCGAAGGTGGTGAAACGTTCACCGCAGGCCAGGCATTCGCGCCGGCGACGCACTTGATCGCCCTCGGCGACCAGACGCGAGTCAATGACCTTGGTGTCGTTGGCACCGCAGAAGGGACAGTGCATGGTGGCAGGCAACAAAAAAGGGAGGGCCATGGTAGCGCATCCCCGTCGCAAGACAAGCCATAGCCTTTACGGTATATAGGCAGGCTTATATGTTTCTTTATTTCAAGTCACGGATTTTGCCCTTTCTGGAGCCGTACATGCAGTTACGACCACTTGTTTTGCTCGCCCTGTTCAGTGTCCTGGTCGCCTGCAGCAGCGAAGCCCCAAACCCGCCACCCCGCAACCGACGCCAGCCCAGGAGAAAAAAGTCCCTGGGATCGAAGACCTCGGCCCGTTGCCAGCGTATCAACGTGAAATCAGCGGTATCCTCAACGGTGTACCCGCCGCCGCCGAAGTCGAGCTGGCGCTGCTGGTGATCGACGACCGTTCGCGCCCGCAACAACTGCTCGCCAGCAGCGTGCTGACCGGCAACGGCCAACCCCTGGCCTTCCGCCTGCGCTTCAACCCCGAGGCCTTCCCGGCCGGTGCGCGGGTCGAGTTGCGCGGCCGCGCCAGCCAGTCCGGCCAGTTGATCCTCCACCTGCCCGCCGTGCGCATCACCCAGGCGATCACCCAGTCGACCGGCCCCCTGCAACTCGTCCCCGCACCATGACGCCACCGCTGGACCTGCAGGCAGCGCTGAGTGAACTGATCGGCGACGCCCACCTGGTGCCCTGCCCGCTGCCGGGCACCGCGTTGTCGTTGTGGCTGCTGGATGCGGACAACATGGACCGCGCCTTCAGCCCCGAAGAAACCCGGCGCATCCTGCACGAACCACCGTATTGGAGCTTTTGCTGGGCCAGCGGCCTGGCGCTGGCGCGCTACCTGGCGGCCAACCCCGAGTGGGTCGCCGGCAAGCGCGTGCTGGACTTTGGCGCGGGTTCGGGCGTGGCCGGCATCGCCGCCGTGAAGGCTGGCGCGCTGGAAGTGGTGGCCTGCGATCTTGACCCACTGGCATTGGCATCGTGCCGGGCGAATGCCGAGCTTAACGGCGTAGAGCTGGGTTATTCAGCGGACTTTTTCGCCGAAGCCGACCGCTTCGACCTGATCCTGGTGGCGGACGTACTCTACGACCGCGCCAACCTGCCGTTGCTGGATCAATTCCTTACCCGTGGCCGTGAAGCCTTGGTAGCGGACTCGCGCGTGCGGGACTTTCGGCATGCGGATTACCAACGGTTGGAGATCCTCGATGCGCTGACCTTGCCAGACCTGGCGGAGCCTTGGGAGTTTCGCAAGGTGAGCCTGTACCATTCGCGGCGCCCTTGAAAACCCCCCCTTCTGTAGTGAGCGGGCTTGTCCCGCGCTGGGTGGCGAAGCCGCCCCAAGTTCAGGCAATTCTGTATTCAGAAAGACCGCGTTGCTTGGGTTTAGGGCGGCTTCGCCACCCAGCGCGGGACAAGCCCGCTCACTACAATTTCCGTGCTGCTTTCGGTCGTCAGCGCCAGCCCTTATAGTTCCCCCCATTCCCGCTTTATTCGAGACGCCCCATGAGTGAGCCCACGCCGTATATCTTCGATGTCACCACTGCCACGTTCGACCAGGCGGTGATCGAGAATTCGTTTCACAAGCCTGTGCTGGTGGATTTCTGGGCCGAGTGGTGTGCGCCATGCAAGGCGTTGATGCCGTTGCTGGCACAGGTTGCCGAGAGCTATCAGGGCGAGCTGCTGTTGGCCAAGGTCGATTGCGAGGCCGAACAGGATATCGTCGCGCGCTTTGGTATTCGCAGCCTGCCGACGGTGGTGCTGTTCAAGGATGGCCAGCCGGTGGATGGGTTTGCCGGGGCGCAGCCGGAGTCGGCGGTGCGGGCGATGTTGGAGCCGCATGTACAGATGCCACCACCGGCTGCAGCGGACCCGCTGGAGCAGGCGCAAGCACTGTTTGCTGACGGTCGCATCAGCGATGCCGAGGCGGTGCTGGTGGCCTTGCTGGGCGAGGACAATACCAACGCTGCGGCGCTGATCCTGTATGCACGCTGCCTGGCCGAACGTGGTGAGCTGGGTGAAGCCCAGGCCGTGCTGGACGCCGTGAAGAGCGACGAGCACAAAGCCGCACTCGCCGGCGCCAAGGCGCAGATCACGTTCCTGCGTCAGGCTGCCGACCTGCCGGACGCCGCCGACTTGAAAAGCCGTCTGGCGCAAAACCCGCAAGACGATGAGGCGGCCTATCAGTTGAGCATCCAGCAACTGGCGCGCCAGCAGTACGACGCGGCGCTGGAAGGTTTGCTCAAGTTGTTTATCCGCAACCGCAGCTACAGCGAAGGCCTGCCCCACAAGACCTTGCTGCAGGTGTTCGAGTTGCTGGGCAATGACCACCCGCTGGTCACGGTGTACCGCCGCAAGTTGTTCGCTGCGTTGTACTAATCGCCGATCCAGCTGTACAGCGGCGTATCCCCGCCGCTGGCCACTTTCACCTTGGCGCTATGGCGCAGGCGCACCAACAGGCGCTTGCCCGCCGAGGCATCGCCGGCCAAACCTTCCAACTGATCGAGTAATTCCAGCCCGCTGAGTTGCCCGGCTTTGCGCAGTAGGTCCTGGGCGTTCTGCCACAGGTCCTCATCCTGCTTGGCCGGCACCGCCGCCGGTGCGCTGGGCACTGGCGCAGCCTGCAACTGCGCCCCCAGGCGCGCCCAATCGCCGTCGTCTAGCTCCACGGTCAAGTCCACCGGCAGGTCGCCGACGGTTCCACGAATTCTCAACATCGTCCTTCCTCCTGCACATTTCTGACAGGCATGCTCCCATGCGGCTTGCGCAACGCCAAGCGGGCGGTCAAACTCTGCGAACTATTGTTATAAGATCACATAACAAAACTTTCATGTTCTGGAGCCTTCTCATGCGCCGTCTGTTGCTTGCTTTGCCGTTTGCCCTGCTGCCACTCGCCATTGCCCACGCCGCCGATGAGCATGAACATGAGCACGGCAGCCTCGGCGCCCACGAACATGGTGTCGGGCGCCTCAATGCCGTACTCGACGGCCAGGCCCTGGAGCTGGAGCTGGACAGCCCGGCGATGAACCTGGTGGGCTTCGAACACCTGGCCACCACCCCGGCCGATAAAGCCAAGGTTGCCGCCGCACGTAAACAGCTGGAGAACCCCCTGGCCCTGTTCAACCTGCCCAAAGGCGCCGGTTGCGTGGTCAGCACCCAGGAACTCAACAGCCCGCTGTTCGGCGACAAACCCGAGGCCGACCATGATGACGACGATGATCACGATCACGACGCCAAAGACGGCGCCCACGAGCACCATCACGACCACAGCGAAATCCACGCCCACTACCAGTTCACCTGCGCCACGCCGACTGCGCTGAGCAACCTCGACCTGACCCAGGTGTTCAAGACCTTCCCCGCCACCCAGAAAATTCAGGTACAACTGATCGGCCCGAGCGGCCAGCAAGGGTGTTGAAGCGACGGCCACAGCAGCCACCCTGAAATTCTGAGTTCCCATGACCCAAGCACTGATTGAACTGTCTGACCTGGGCTTCAACTGGCCTGGTCACCCACAGTTGCTGGACATCCCCGCGTTCCGCCTGGACGCGGGGGAAACCCTGTTTCTCAAAGGCCCGAGCGGCAGTGGCAAAACCACGCTGCTGGGGCTGCTGGGCGGTGTGCAGAAGCCCAGCCAAGGCAGCATCCGCCTGCTCGGCCAGGAACTGACCGAACTCTCGGCCGGTGCCCGCGACCGGTTCCGTGTCGACCACACCGGCTATATCTTCCAGCAGTTCAACCTGCTGCCGTTCCTGTCGGTGCGCGAGAACGTCGAGTTGCCGTGCCACTTTTCCAAATTGCGTGCGCAACGCGCCAAGCAACGCCACGGCAGTGTCGACCAGGCCGCCGCAACCTTGCTCGCGCACCTGGGTTTGAAAGATAACGACTTGCTGGAGCGCCGTGCCGATTCGCTCTCCATCGGCCAGCAACAACGCGTGGCCGCTGCCCGCGCGCTGATCGGCCAGCCGGAATTGGTGATCGCCGACGAACCCACATCAGCCCTGGACTACGACGCTCGCGAAGCCTTCATTCAGCTGTTGTTCGCCGAATGCCGTGAGGCCGGCGCCAGCCTGTTGTTCGTCAGCCATGACCAAAGCCTGGCGCCGTTGTTCGACCGCAACCTGTCGCTGGCCGAACTCAATCGCGCCGCCACGCCCGCAGAGGTTTGAGATGTATCTGTTTCGTCTAGCCATGGCCAGCCTGGCTAACCGCCGCTTTACCGCGATCCTCACCGCGTTCGCCATCGCCCTTTCCGTGTGCCTGCTGCTGGCCGTGGAGCGCGTGCGCGTTGAGGCGCGCAACAGTTTCGCCAGCACCATCAGCGGCACCGACCTGATCGTCGGCGCCCGCTCCGGCTCGGTGAACCTGCTGTTGTATTCGGTGTTTCGCATCGGCAATGCCACCAACAATATCCGCTGGGACAGCTACGAGCATTTGCCGCCAGCCCGCAGGTGAAATGGGCAATCCCGATTTCCCTTGGCGACTCGCACCGCGGCTACCGGGTGATGGGCACCAACGAATCGTATTTCGAGCACTACCAGTACGGTCGCAAGCAGAACCTCGAACTGGCCAGCGGTCGTGCCTTCGCCACCGACCCGTTTGAAGTGGTGCTCGGTGCCGAAGTCGCCGACGCGCTGCACTACAAGCTCGGCGACAAGCTGGTGTTGGCCCACGGCGTGGCGGTGGTCAGCCTGGTCAAACACGATGACAAACCGTTCACCGTGGTCGGCATTCTCAAGCGTACCGGCACGCCGGTGGACCGCACGCTGCATATCAGCCTGGGTGGCATGGAAGCGATCCATATCGACTGGCACAACGGGGTGCCCGCCCAGGGCAAAGGCCGTATCAGTGCCGATCAGGCGCGCAATATGGACCTCACGCCGCAGGCCATTACCGCGTTCATGCTCGGCCTGAACAACAAGATTTCCACCTTTGCCCTGCAGCGGGAAATCAACGAATTCCGTGGCGAGCCGATGCTGGCGATCCTGCCGGGCGTGGCGCTGCAAGAGCTGTGGAGCATGATGGGCACCGCCGAAAAAGCGCTGTTTGTGATCTCGCTGTTCGTGGTGCTGACCGGCCTGATCGGCATGCTCACGGCGATCCTTACCAGCCTCAACGAACGCCGCCGCGAGATGGCGATCCTGCGCTCGGTAGGCGCGCGCCCGTGGCACATCGCGACATTGCTGATCTTCGAGGCCTTCGCTCTGGCGTTGTCCGGCGTGGTGGCGGGCGTAGGGTTGCTCTACGTGTGCATCGCCGCTTCGCGCGGGTATTTGCAGGCCAACTACGGTCTGGACTTGCCGATGTCATGGCCCAGCGAATATGAATGGACACTGCTCGCCGGTATCCTGGCCGCAGCGTTGTTGATGGGCAGCGTGCCCGCGTGGCGCGCCTATCGACAATCCCTGGCCGACGGCCTGTCCATACGTTTATGAGGAAGGCTTTGATGCGTCGCTCACTCGTTGCACTGTTTCTGCTGGTCGCCCTGCCCGCCTGGGCCGCCGAGCCCAAGGAGCTGACCTGGTCGGAACTGATCCCACCGGATGCCATGCCGGAAGTGCCGAACATGCAACCGTTGCATGACCTGTCCGGTATCGCCGGCGCATTGGAGTCGGCGCCGCCAGCTCAAGCAGGAGATGCCACACGCACCGGTGGTGCAAGGCCTAGATGGCCAGCACATCCGCCTGCCGGGGTATATCGTGCCGCTGGAAGTGGGTGAAAACGGGCGCACTACAGAGTTTTTGCTGGTGCCGTATTTCGGCGCCTGCATCCATGTGCCACCGCCACCGTCGAACCAGATCGTGCATGTCAAAAGCGAAGTCGGGGTGAAACTCGATGAGCTGTACCAGCCGTATTGGATCGAAGGCGCGCTGCAGGTCAAACCGTCCAGCAGCGAACTGGCCGATGCCGGTTACCAGATGGATGCCGACAAGATTTACATCTACGAACTGCCGGAATAGCGCTGATCGCCCTTTCATTGAGCTGAGTCAAAAGACCGAATGGAACGATCTTTACCATTGGACGTACAACTTTTAAACGTCCTTTGGAGCTCCCATGAACAAGTCTCTGCTCGGCGCGTCCCTCTTCGCGCTAGCCCTCGTCGCCCCTGTCGCACACGCTCACGAAGCGGGCGATATTCTGGTTCGCGCGGGCGCGATCACCGTTAACCCGAAGGCCGACAGCGGCCACGTCAAGGTTGACCAGGGCCCATTGGCGGGCACCAACCTGGGCGGTAAGGCGACCATGAGCAGCGACACCCAACTGGGCCTGAACTTCGCCTACATGCTCACCAATCACGTGGGTATCGAACTGCTGGCGGCCACGCCGTTCGAGCATGACGTGAAGATCAAGGGCACCGCCCTCGGCGCCGCCAACGGCAAGCTCGGCACCCTGAAACACCTGCCGCCAACCCTGAGCGTCGTGTACTACCCGCTGGACAACAAATCCGCTTTCCAACCGTACGTGGGCGCCGGTATCAACTACACCTGGATCTACGACGAACACGTCGGCAGCCGTGCCCAGGGCGAAGGTTTCAGCAACTTCAAGGCTGAGAACTCCTGGGGCTGGGCCGCACAGATCGGCGCAGACTACATGATCAACGACAAGTGGATGATCAACGCCCAGGCGCGCTACATCGACATCAGCACCAAGGCCACCGTGGACAACAACGCGCTGGGCCAAGGCACTCGCGCCAAGGTCAATGTGGACGTGGATCCGATGGTTTACATGGTGGGTATTGGCTACAAGTTCTGATGCCGGTCTAACCAGCAGCATAAAACCAGTGTGGGAGCCGGGCTTGCCCGCGATGGCAGCACCTCGGTGTATCAGTGATACCGAGGTGATGCTATCGCAGGCAAGCCAGCTCCCACACAAGCCCGCTCCCACATTTGAATCTCTATTTCTTCAGGTATGCCGGTAGAAACGATCCAGCAACGCCGGCAACCCCGCCCGCCACGCCCGTGGCTTGATGCCAAAGGTGTGCAGGATTTTCTTACACGCTAACACCGCGTGCTGCGGCTCATCGCTGGCATCCGGCCGTGCCGCATGGGCCTGGGCGGTAGGGGATTCGATCGCCAGCGGGTGATAGCTGCGCGCTTCTGTGAGGATCGCCTGGCCCAGCGCCAACGGTGTAGTCGCCTCTTGGCCGGCGTAATGGTAGGTGCCCCACAACGGCGCCGCGCAATCAAGCTGCTTGAGTACCGAGATGATCACCCGTGCCGCATCGTCGACCGGCGTCGGATTGCCGCGACGGTCATCCGCCATCAGCAACTCATCCGGCCTTTCGGCCCGCGCCAGGAAGCGGCCCAGGGTGCCGTCGACACTGTCATCCAGCAACCAGCCAAACCGCAGCAGTACGTGTTGCGGGCAGGTGGCGCGTACGCTTTGCTCGATCCGCCACAGCGCCTGGCCGCGCAGGCCCAGGGGCACCGGCTCGTCCTTCTCGCTGTAGGCGGTGGCACGGGAGCCATCGAACACGCGGTAGCTGGACGGTTGCAGCAGGGTGATGGTGTGGTGCTGGCAGAGCTCGGCCAGGCGTTCTATGGCGAACTCCTGGGCGGCCAGCCGGGTCTCGCTGACAGTTTCGGCCTGGAACCAGTCGAAATAGTAGGCGAGATTGATCAACGCATCGGGACGGGTGTCGTCGAGCAATTGGGTGAGACTCGCGGCATCCCAGCCGTCTTGGGGCGGTTTGGGTGCGAGGAAACCGATGTCTTCCTCTGCACCGAGGCGAATCAGCGCCTGCCCGAGGGCATTCCCGCCGCCCAGTAACATAAGGCGCATTCGCATAGATTGAGCAGGCCCGGTCAGTTTGGAACGATGGCTATTTAAGTATTTGCCAGAATCGTTGCATTTTGCGGGTTTGTAGCGCAACCGTCACGGATTAACTATCTTCGCGCCCGCCTCCGCAGGTTCATGCTCAAGGGGCGCTCGCGCAGGCACCAGGACCTGCTGTGGATAAGTCTGCGCGAACTGCACCTCGTCACAGTTATCCACAAGCTTTTTCAACCGTTGGTTAAACGCACGGCTTACCGCGTATTGCCCGCCCGACACGGTGCGGAACTGCGCCGTGAGCACCACGCCGTTGAGGTCCATCTTGTCGACGCCAAACACCTCCAGCGGCCCCTGCAGGTTGTATTTGAGGAACACGTCGTCACGGATCGACTGCCCCGCCTCGCGAATAAGCTCCACGGCCTTGTCCACATCGGTGTCATAGGTGAACTGCACCGAGAAGAACGCATAGGCAAATTGCCGCGACTGGTTGGTGACCGCCTTGATCTGCCCAAACGGCACCGAGTGCACAAAGCCCTTGCCGTCACGCAGGCGCAAGGTGCGAATGGTCAGGCCTTCGACGGTGCCGGCGTGGCCGGAGTCGAGCACCACCCAGTCGCCGATGGACAAGGTGTCTTCAATGATGATGAACAAACCGGTGATCACGTCCTGCACCAATTGCTGCGAGCCGAAGCCGATGGCCAAGCCGACCACACCGGCACCCGCCAGCAGCGGCGCGACGTTGATGCCCAGGTTGGCCATGGTGGTGATCGCGCAGATCACCACGAGGATGATCTTCACCGCGTTACGCACCAGCGGCAGGATGGTTTTTACCCGAGTGCTCGGTTGGCGGTTGGAGCGCTTGTTCACCGGCGGTTTCAGCGCTTCCTGGATCGCCGTGTCGAGCACCACCCAGAACAACCAGGTCATCAGCAGGATCAGGCCGATGCTGCTGAGGGAGTCATGATCGCCCGGCCCACCGAATTGCGCTGGGCAAACTCGAACAGCGACACACCCCAGATCCGCCCGAGAATCTCAATGAACGCAATGGCCATGACAATGCGCAGAATCGCGTGCAACAGGCTCAGGAAACGCTCCTTGTAGGCACTGCTGCGCTGGATCGCCACTTGGCTGCGGGACTTGAACAGGTGCTGCAGCACAGTGCTGAGGAACACAGTCCCGATCAGCAAAATGGTAGTAAACAGCGCGCAACGCAGGGCTTTCTGGTTATCGTCGCCGGCGCCGATCAGGTTGATTGCCGAGACCAGCACCATCAGCAGGATCGGCCAGTACCACAGCCCGGAAAACACCCGCAGCGATTGTTGCAACGCCGGGTGTTTGAGGCGTTGGGCCAACGGTCTATTACGAATCAGATGGGCCACCGGACGGCGCAAGCGCACCACCAACACCCCAAAGATCACCGCCGCAAACAGCCCGGTAAACACCGCGATACTGCTGGTGATATTGCCACCCAATTGACGGGCGATTTGCGGGCTGGTCAGCGCATCGCTCAGGGCAGCGAGGAAGCCAATCAGGAACAGCGGCTTGGGGCAGTAGTCGCGAATAATCTGTACCGCGGGGCGCTTGTGGCCGACGTTGAACATGACGATGACGCACAACAGCATCGACGTGGAAAAGATACCGCTGCTGGTGGCGTAGGCAAAACACAGCGCCAGCGCACGCCCCACCGACGTCGCAAGAAAGTGACTGGCAGACAGAGTAAGCGGAAGGCAAATCAACGCAGGAATCGTGTAGGGCACCACATAGCCAAGCACCGCTCGCAAGCGCTGACGCTGCGCGACAAACCCGCGCCGGCTCAAGCGTTGCACAAGAAAGCGCCCAAGCAGGGTCAACACGGCAAAGGCGCCGATCCACACACCGGACAACAGCAGGAAGTCGCCAGCCACGCTCCATGGCGAGCGCTCGGAAGTCTGGTCGACCAGCCGCCCGACCTCATCCGCCGCCCGATCGGCGCGCAAGCGCCAGGCATCGATGAGGTTCTGGTTGAGGTCGAGTTTGTCCTGCACATCGTCGATGCTGGAGCTGATGGCACCGAGCAGGCCACCCTCTACCAACAACTCAGGTTTCGCGGCGGGTTCAGGTGCCGCTGCAGTCGCGGCTTGCAGTGCGCCGCTGCCGAATAACAGCAGCGCAGCCAGCAGTAATGCAGTCTTGAGATTGCGCAAAACACCGGGCTCCTTACAGAAGGGTCTGTAAGGAACTGACGGGTTTTAACTGCGATCGTTCACTTCAGGTCGACATTCAGGCTCGGCGCACCAAACGCCACCAACTGCGCGTTGGAACCGGCGAACCAGCCCTTCCAGAAGTCTTCCAACGCCTGGATAGTCTTGCCCGAGCGATAGGCCTGCTTGATGTCCTTGGTCACCAGCGCAGCACCCACTACATACACCCGTGCGCCTTGCAGATCGGCGAACAAGCCCTTGTCTGCGACTCGTTTGAGCTCAGCGGCAGGCTGCAAGTCACGAATCCGATTGTTGGCGTAGAAACTGCCGAAATCACTGTTTTCGAGCATGTCAGACACCAACAACACCACCCGTTCCTGCGCCGGTTGCTGGCCCAGGTCGTTGCCGATCTCACGCAGCGAATGGAAGATCTCGCTACGGGCGATGTCCTCGGAGGCTTCGCGCAGCGTGGTCACGAACACCTTGCCCAAGGTCTTGTTGAAGAAACTGCGCTGCTCGGTCAGGCACGTATCGAAAGTACGCAGTGACTGCATGCCGACGTTATTGCGCACCTTGTCATCGATGCCCTGATTGAGCTCACCGGCGAAGCGCAGTTGCATGAACTGCCCGGGTACAAATGCCGAGAAACTGTACAGCCGCACCTTGTCGCCCGGCTGTACGAAGCGCTGCACCTGGGCCCAGGTGGCTTTCTGGATCACCTCGGGCATCGGGATCGTCTGGTCGATAATCACCGTCAGCTCTCTGCCACTGTGCGCGGGACGATACTCACCGACCTTGGCGTACGCGTAGCAGTCCGGGATGTCGTTGCGCTCACCGGCCACCGCCAACAACGGCATCAACAGCAAAGCGCAGAAAAGCCGCAGGATATTCATTCAGGCACCTGTCGCGTCGAAGTCTTTGAGCAACTGCTGTTCAGCCCGCAGCGCCAGCACGTCTTCCAGTGCGTGGCCCTTGGCGCGGCTGATGGTCGCCAGCTGCTCTTCGCTGAAGGCCGTGAGGTCCTTGCTGCGCAGGGCGTCGAGGTTGGCAGGCGCTGCGACTGGCACGGGTGCCTCAATCGGTGCGGCTACAGGTGCGGCCACTTCAGCCACAACCGGTGCGGCCGCAGCAGCTGGAGCCGCCGATACAATCGGAGCAACCGGTGCCGTGACGGGTTTGGCCGCCGCTTTCGGCGTACCCGGCATCGCCTGCTTGCGCTCCAGGTACGTTTCGAAGTTGCGATTGTGCGCACTGGTCAACGCCGCCTGCTGCTGGGCATTGGTGGTCGAGCGACCGGCCAGTTTGAGCTGCAACTTGCTCAGTTTGTGATCGGCATGCGAAGCAATTTCCACGCGCTGGCTCTGCATCCAGTTTTCCAGGGCCTCGCTGCTGGAGAACTTGTGGGTGTGCTCCCAGGCTGTCTTGGATTCCACACCGGCAAAACCGAAGATCGACGCCAGCCAGATGCTGGTGATCTGAATCGCGATGTAGATCACCGACAGGACGATGAAGGTAATCAGCGACGCTTTACGAATCGCGTCCATCTTGTCTGTCAGGGTTTGTTTGTCGGCTTGATCGTTGATCGCCGCCGAGTCGGCTGGCAATTCAAACGGGCTGGCAGACTCGTAGTTCTGCTGGGCAAACGCATGCGGGCTGCCGACCATTTCGGTCTCGATGCTCTTGAGCTGCATGGTGCGGATGCCGAACGCGGCGATCGCAATGATCGCAATCCAGATACCGGTGGTGATCATCCAGCCACGGCTCGGCGTCACCGTGTGGTTGGTGTTGATGCGCGCCAGAATGCGGCTGTAATCCTTGCCGTCCTTGTCGCTGTCAGTGTCTTTGATACCGATACCCGGCAGTTCCTTGAGCTGGGATGGGCGATCTGCTTCCGGATCGTTTTCCCACCAGTGGCGTGCCTTGCTGATCAGGGCGTTTTTATGCACGGCGCGGCCGGTCACTTCGGCCAGGATCGCCGAGGCAACAGCCAACAGGAAGGCGAACAACCAACCCATCCAGCTTTGGTCATTGGCCGACAGGTTCTGGTTGATGAACGGCACCAGCACGTAGGCAAAACCCACGGCCTCGAACATGATCAGCATGAAGATCAGCGCAAACACCCAGAACGGCCGTTCGCGACGGCCGCGCTCACCGATGGTGCGCAGGTAGGATTCACTTTTGTTGAAGAAATCGACGTCTTTCGCGCCGATCTTTTCGTAGCGCGAGTAGTACGCGTCGCACAGTTCGCTTTCCGATTTCGGCCAGCCGTGGGAATCAAGCATCAGGCTTTGCTTGGACAAACGCGCCACCTTGCCGATCAGCGGCACACCGTGCCACACGCGCATCACGAAGTAGCCCACTTTGTCCCAGTACGCCTGGATCAGGATGGCCGCCAGCAGCGTGGAAATCACCAGCCCGGTGATCAACTTGTTGGCCCAGAGCAGGGCCGTCAGCGCATTGAAGCTGAACTCTTCCATGGTGTATTTCCTTGAGTCTTACGCGCGAATCGGCACGAAACGGGTGGTGAAGGCTTCACGAGTACGGGAGTAAAACAACGCACCGTCCGTGGCTTCGGAATTTTTCTTGCTGAACACGACGTCGATGCACGACACCGGCGCCTTGGGGTCTTGGGTAAATACGCGATACAGCACCAAGTCCTCACCTTCATAGGTGTTGGCCACGGCTTTGCTTTTGATCGACTTGCGGTTGCCCTGGTCGTAGCCCTTGACCACTTCGATGAAGGGTTGGCGGTCGACGCTCGCGCCGTCGCGCAGGATCGAGACCGGCGACAACGTGACCAAATGGCCATTGACCAGGTTGGCCCACACGCGGTTGTTGTAGCCCGGCAAGTATTCGGTGGTGGTTTGGGTATCGAGCGCCTGGCCGCTGGCGAGGTTGAACACCTTGCCGCTTTCACGCGGGCGGTCCGCTTCACAACTGCTGGACGGCAAGTCGCTGGCTTGTGCACTGGAGACCAGGGCAAACCCGGCCTTTTTCGGCGCAATGGCTTGGCCCATCGTCCAGCGGGTGTCGCTGGCCGGCTGGCCGCCGAAATCCACCAGGGCGGTGCCTGGGTCGGCAGGTTTGCTCTCGACGGCAGGCTTGGCCGCAGTGGCAGGCTTGCTCTTGGCAGTGCTGGTCACGGTGCGCGCAGGCTCGGTCGAGGTGCCGTGTGCCAGGTACTTGGTATTGTTCTGTTCGGCATTGACGCGCTTGACCAGCATATTACGGTCAGTCACTTCAACGATTTCCACCCGACGGTTCTTGCCCCGTTGCTGGGTGTCGCTGTTATCGGCGATCGGGCGCGAAGCCCCCGCACCTTGGAAGAACATGCGCTGCGGGGCAACGCCCTGCTCGGCCAGGATCGATGCCACGGCGCGGGCACGTTGCTCGGACAGACGCTGGTTGGTGGCCGCGCTGCCGGTGGCATCGGTGTGCCCCACCACCAGGATCGCGGCCTGGGAGTTCTGCCCCGGCTTGGGTGCAAAGGCGGCAGCCAGCTTGCGCACTTGGCGCTGGCCATCGGCGCTCAATTGCGCGCTGCCGGTGGCGAACATGCCTTCGTCTTGAACTTGCGCAACGATGCCCGCGTCAGTCGGTGCCGGCGCACGTGCATTACCGGTGGCCACTTCCTGGCTTTGCAAGGTTTGCACCTGAATATTCAGGTTCTCTTCCTTGGCCACACGCTCCAGTTCCTGCAAGCGGTTCTGCCACAAGTTGCCGGCCACACAGCCTGCGGCGGCGCCCACACCGCCGCCGACGACGGCCTTTTGGCATCGCCGGTGATGGCATACGTCAAGCCAGCGCCCAGGATGGCGCCACCGGCACAGCCGATGGCGGTTCCGTAGTTTTGCCCGCATCGTTAAGCGTCGCGCAGCCGCTCAGGGCGATTGCGCCGGCAAGCAGGCTGATTTTTCGGGTAAGGGAAGTATTCACGTGGTGGGTTCCGGCCTTTATAAAAGAGCCCCACTGCCGACGCGAGAAAAGCGTCAGCGGCATCATCCATGAACAGGCCCTGCAAAATCATTTGATTGAGAACAGATCGCGCGGAATTGGATCACGTCAGTGATGTCATTTCAATACCACTTGTAACTCTTTATTGCCTTTAGGCCGCGCTCCCGCACCCGAGAACCGTCTGTAGGACATCGGAAACTTTCAGCCAAAAATCACAGTCAGCCATAAACGGGGGGTCAGCCCCCACCCTCTTGAAAGGAGTCACCATGGCTGCGATTCCCGACTGGGTGCCCATCGCCCCCAGCGTCGCCATCACTCGCTTCACGGTGCTGACGGTCAATATCCACAAGGGTTTCACCGCCCTGAATCGACGTTTCATCCTGCCCGAGCTGCGTGAAGCGGTGCGCAGTGTGGGCGCCGACATGGTGTTTTTGCAGGAAATCCACGGCACCCATGAGCGCCATCCGCAGCGCTACAGCGACTGGCCAAACATGCCGCAGTACGAATTTCTCGCCGACAGCATCTGGCCGCAGTTCGCCTATGGGCGCAACGCGGTCTATCCCCACGGCGACCACGGCAACGCGTTGCTGTCGAAATTCCAGATCGTGCGCTACGACAATCTCGACATCTCCCAAAGCGGTCACGAAAGCCGTGGCCTGCTGCATTGCGTACTGCGCCTGCCGGGCAGCGGTCAGGAAGTGCATGCCATCTGCATTCACCTGGGTTTGCGCGAGGTGCATCGCCAACAGCAATTGCGTTTGCTTGAACAGCGTATCCGCGAGATTCCGGCCGATGCGCCCTTGGTGGTCGCCGGCGATTTCAACGACTGGCGCCAACGTGCCGATCTGAGCCAAAGCGGTCTGAGGGAAGTGTTCGTCGAAACCGCTGGCAAACCCGCGCGAACGTTCCCCGCGCGACTGCCGCTGCTGCCGCTGGACCGCATTTATGTGCGCAACCTGAAGGTGCACAACCCCCGCGTGCTGACTACTCGGCCATGGTCCCACCTCTCGGATCATGTGCCGCTGTCGGTGGAGGTCGAGCTATGAACATCGCCGTAGAGCACATCGCCACCGACCAGCCACCGGATGACGCCAAGGCCCGTGACCTGGATTACGGCTGGCAGAGCGGCAACCAGATCGAGTTGTTGGAGAACGGCGAAGCGTATTTCCCGCGAGTGTTCGATGCGCTGCGCGTGGCACAGCGCGAGATTCTGCTGGAGACCTTTATCCTCTTCGAAGATAAGGTGGGGCACGCGCTGCAGCGCATTTTGATCGAGGCCGCGCAACGTGGCGTGAACGTGGTCGTCAGCCTGGATGGTTTTGGGTGCGGAGAACTGAGCCCATCGTTTCTCGGCGAGCTGGCGCAGGCTGGGGTCACGGTGCAGATGTTTGATCCGGCTTCCAAGACCTTGGGGGTTCGTACCAACTGGTTTCGCCGCCTGCACCGCAAGATAGTGGTGGTGGATGCGACGGTGGCGTTTATCGGCGGGATCAATTTTTCTGCCGATCACCTCGGGGATTTCGGACCCGAAGCCAAGCAGGATTATGCGGTAGAGGTGACGGGCCCGGCGGTGGCCGACCTGCACCATTTCGCCTTGGCACAAAGCGGTCGCCAAGTGCGCACGCGGCGTGGTTGGCGACGGCGCCAGCAGCGGCCGCCATTGTGGTCGACCGACAACGCAGATGGCCTCGTACGACTTATTTACCGCGACAACGTGCAGCACCGCGATGACATCGAAGAGGCGTATATCCACGCGCTGAGCAAAGCGCAAAAACGCGTGGTGATCGCCAACGCCTACTTCTTCCCCGGCTACCGGCTGCTGCGGGAAATCCGCAATGCCGCGCGCCGTGGCGTACACGTGCAACTGATCATGCAAGGTCAACCGGACGTGCTGCTGGCCAAGCTTGCGGCGCGCATGCTGTATGACTATCTGCTCAAGGACGGCGTGGTCATCCACGAATATTGCCAGCGCCCGCTGCACGGCAAGGTCGCCCTGGTGGACGACGAGTGGAGCACCGTGGGGTCGAGTAACCTGGACCCTTTGAGCCTGTCGTTGAACCTGGAAGCCAACGTGTTGATTCGCGACCGGGCGTTCAACCAGCAGCTCTACGAACGCCTGGACATCCTCGCCAACACCCACTGCCAGACCATGCCGGAAAACCGCACGCCGCGCTTGTGGCTGTGGCGACTGACCGTGGGTTTCCTGGTGTTTCATGTGATGCGCCATTTCCTGCGCTGACCGGTTGGCTGCCCGCCCACAAGCCGCGTTTGAAGCCTTTCGAGAGCCAGGCCCATGACCTCTGAAACCCGCTTCCAGCGTTGGAAGAAACCGCTGACCATCGTGTTCTTCCTGGCGTTGATCGTATTGTTCACCCTGCTCGCCCGGCGTATCGACTGGAGCGAGGTGGTGCAGACGCTAGGCGATTTCAAAGTGCGCACGTTACTGATCGCGGGCGCAGTGACGTTGTGCAGTTTTCTTGTCTACGCCAGCTTCGATTTGATCGGCCGCACCTACATCCGCCAGGACCTGGGATGGAAGCAGATCCTGCCGGTGGGGATCATCAGTTATGCGTTCAACCTCAACCTGAGTGCGTGGGTGGGCGGCATCGCCATGCGCTATCGGTTGTACTCACGGCTGGGGGTAAGCACCGGCAATATCGCCAAGATCCTCGGCCTGAGCCTGGCCACCAATTGGTTCGGCTACATGGCATTGGCGGGGGTGATTTTCAGCAGCGGCCTGGTGACGATGCCGCCGGGCTGGAAAGTCAGCAGCAGCGCCTTGCAGGGCATCGGCGCGTTGCTGGTGCTGGTTAGCCTTGGTTACCTGGCCGCCTGCCAATTTTCGAAAAAACGCGCCTGGTCGATTCGCGGCATCGAGATCAACTTGCCGTCGTTGCGCATGGCGTGTTTGCAGTTGGCGCTGGGCGCGTTGAACTGGTCGCTGATGGCTGCGGTGATCTTCACCCTGCTGCCGGCCAAGCTGGACTATCCGCTGGTGCTGGGGGTGCTGTTGATCAGCGCGATTGCCGGGGTGGTCACTCATATCCCTGCCGGGCTTGGGGTGCTTGAAGCCGTGTTTATTGGACTGTTGCAGCATGAGGCATCGCGCGGCAGCTTGCTGGCGGGGTTGATTGCCTATCGAGCGATCTACTTTATTGTGCCGCTGTTGATTGCGCTGGTGATGTACCTGGGAGTGGAGGCTAAGGCGAAGGCGTTGCGGGTTAAGAAGGCACCGGCTTAGGGCTGTGCTGACTGGTTAGCGCCTTCGCGAGCAAGCCCGCTCCCACATTTGGAATGCATTTCAAATGTGGGAGCGGGCTTGCTCGCGAAGACAGTCTAAAGGGCGCCCAGATTATTGGGACTGAATGATGCTCAACCGCTCACCCACCACCATCTCGGTAATCCAATCCACAAGGATTGAGGTATAGGCCTGCTGTGAAACGGGGTCACTCAATGAGTGGTCAGCGCCATCGATGATGCGATGAGTCAGCGAATGCGTCTGCTGGCACGCGGCGCGGTAGCTCATGATGGTGGCGTGTGGCACGTGATCGTCGGTTTCCGATTCAACGATCAATACATCCCCGGTGAATTTCGCACACGCATGCAGTGCGCGGTTGGTCTCGGCATGCACCAGGGTGCTGCGGTATTCCATCAAGTCGACCTTATCCAGATCGCGCTTGGGCTTGAGCCATTCCTGGTCGCGGTACAGCGCTGGCACCCGCAGCGCGAGCCAGCGCACCGGGCGCAGTGAAGTGAGGATCGCCGCCAGGTAACCGCCGTAGCTAGTGCCGACTACCGCAACCGCCGAGGTGTCGATGGCCGGGTGAGACAACAGCCGATCGTAGGCCGCCAGCAGATCACGCAAGTTGTCTTCACGGGTGACTCGAGACAGTGGAATTCCGTTGCCGGCGTGCCCGCGAAGGTCAAAGGTCAGGCACACGCAACCCAGACCGGCAATACCTTTGGCGCGCTCAAGGTCACGCTCTTGGCTCCCGCCCCAACCGTGCACGAACAACACCCCCGGTACTTTGGACTTGGGGCTGAGGAAGGTGCCACTCATCTGTTCGTCGTCGATATCGATCGCAATGCTTTCGCTTCTAGCCGTCATAAGAGTTGACCGTCACGTACTTGAGAAGAAAGTCGCTGTTTTCCGCCGGCCCCCGGTATACCTCGATGGCGTCGGCAGGCAGTGCCTGGTCGACGTAGGTTTCCACCGAAGACACACGGATCGCGTGCAGGCCAGGATTGTTGATAAAGCTCTGCAACGCCGCGACTTCCGCGCTGCTGGCGCCGCCCATGCGCCAGGACTGTTCGAGTACACCGCTACGGCGCTGGCCTTTGCTATCCAGGCCCTGGGCGATGTCGTAGTTGCGTCGCGAGGCGTAGAAACCGGGGTAGGCTTCGTCGGCGGCGGCGTCAAAGACTTGGGCTTGTTGAATGGCTTGGCGCACGTCATCGGACAAGTTGAGCTTGAGCAAGTCCTCGTAGTAACCGGGTACCACCAGCAAATTGGAACCCCCGTAGACCTCTTCACCCTGTGCGTCCTGCGTCAGGTATTGTTCGCCGCAATAGCTGATCACATGATCGCCGATGAAACTTTGGCCGACACTGTGGGTGACCACGTCATGCAGATCTTGCTCCAGCACCACGCCCTCATTGAACAGACTCGCAGCGTTGGGACGCGCCAGTAGCGCGTCGAATTCGTCGAGGCTGAGGATCACTTTCCTGGCCGCGCCCGGCGCAGGCGTGCACGGGCTTTAGACGGATGGGGCCGTGTTCGAGCAAGCGCATAGCAGCGGGCCGGGCATCCTCCAGCGCGAACACGGTCAAGCCATCCAACACGACGTTTCGAACACGCTTGCAGAACAACGGCGACCAACCTTCAGGAGCCATCGCCTCTGGGCTGAGTAGCTCGTGACTGATGGCTTTGGTGGCGATGAAATCGTGATCGACGTAACCGCCCCACAGGTCGTCCGGACCTTGGATATGAAACGCGCGTGCCTGGGCGGGCCCGACCAAGGTTTGCGTAGGCAAAGGTACAGCTCACGCCCCGCGTGCAGATCAGCGTCGTAGCAGCCAGCGAACTTGAGTCCCAGGATCTGCGCCAGCCAGCGCGCCAGGGCGCGATTGGTTTCGGTCTCGTGCAACGGTGCGGTGTCGCGCATGGAATGGGCAACCACGCGTTTCTTGCCTTGAGTCGGGGTCATGCGTCCCCCTTTAGCATCTTGCTATGTGTGTAGGGCAACGATTGCAGGGATCAGGCCAAGACGCGGGAGGTAGCAATCACGGTTAAAGTCAGGTGTTATGGAATAAAAGGTGGCAGTTGGCCTGTTTTATTCTGCACGACACCGCCGTTGGTCGGCTGTGTTCTGCACGATTCAAACGCCAAATCGACTGCGGTAATCACTCGGCGCCAGCCCCGTGATTTTCTTGAAGGTCGCGCGGAAGGCACTGGGGTCCTGATAGCCCACGGTCCAGGCGATATGGTCGATGGTGCCGTTGGTGAATTCGAGCATCTGCCGGGCCTTTCCTACCCTCAAGTGCTGGCAGTATTCGGTCGGTTTCAAACCCGTGGCATTACGGAAGCGTCGTAGGAAGGTGCGCTCTTCCAATCCTGCCTCCTGGGCCATCGCGGTGACCGAAACATCCACCGCGCCGCTGGCCTGTAGCCAGTGCTGAACCTTGAGAATCGCGGCGTCTCCGTGCCCGAGAATCGGCGCAAAGTTGCTGCCGCACTGGCTGGCACTGTCGCTGTGTTCGATCACCAGGAAACGCGCGGTGTCGGCAGCGATGCTGGGGCCCATCAAGCGATCCACCAGGCGCAGGCCCAATTCGGACCAGGCCATGAGGCCGGCGGTGGTAATCAGGTCGCCATCATCCACAATGGGTTTATCCGCCTCCAACCTTACGGCCGGATAGCGCGTGGCAAAGGACTTGGCGGAGGACCAATGCGTGGTCGCGCTGCGCCCGTCCAACAAGCCACTGCGCGCCAGCATGATCGAGCCGATGCACACGCCGCCCAGCACCGTACCCGCCGCGTGCTGTTGGCGGATCCATTCCAGCAGCGCGGGGGCGCCTGTTCTTCGGTGAATTCGCCAATCGAGGGCGGCACTAACACCGCCATCATCGATTGATCGGGCCCGGGATGGCTGTCAAACACGCGCGCAGGTTGGCCAGTGGCGTCCACCTGCCAATGACTGATGCGCAGCAGTGGCAGTTGTGGTGATTGATGCTCGGCGGCGATTCGGTTGGCCACCCCAAACAAGTCGGTCAAGCCATGCACGGCGGCCAATTGCGCCCCCTGGTAAATCAACACGCCCAGCTCAACGACGGCCATTGTCAGTTTTCCCCCTGTTATTGTCGGTGCAGCCAATCCCCGGTGCAGGCGCCAGCTAAGATACTGGCCCCCATCAACCCATCACGAGGCAATACACATGGCCAAGCAAGCGCTCATCCTAATCGATATCCAGAACGACTACTTCCCCCAGGGCAAGTGGCCACTCGACGGCGTGGAAGCCGCAGCCGACAAGGCTGCCAAGGTGCTGCAAGCGTTTCGCCAGACCGGGGATGCGGTCATTCATGTGCGCCACGAATTTACGACCGACGATGCGCCGTTCTTCACCCCAGGCTCCACAGGTGCGCATCTGCACAGCAAGGTGTTGAACGAGGGCAGCGAGCCAGTGGTACTTAAACACTTCGTGAATGCGTTTCGCGAAACCAACCTGCGTGCCCTGCTGGAACAACGCAGCATCACCGAACTGGTGGTGGTCGGCAGCATGAGCCACATGTGTATCGATGGCGTGGTGCGGGCGGCGGCGGATCTGGGCTACAAGGTCACGGTGATCCATGACGCGTGCGCCACTCGGGATCTGGAGTTCAACGGGCAGGTGATTCCAGCGGCGCAGGTACACGGGGCGTATATGGCATCGCTGGCATTCGGGTATGCGGGCGTGGTGTCGGCGGACGAATACTTGAAGGCACAAGCGGCGGCGGCATGACCGCCACTTGAGCGCCCGTGTTTAGCGAGTCGCGATGATGAACAGCCGCGGAAGGGCAGCAACACGGTGCCATCAGCCAGGGCTGGGTAGGCCTGGCTGATCCGCGCGTGGTATTGCTGTAGGAAGGCGGCCTTTTCGCTGTCGGTCAACGGTGCAAGAAACGGCCTAAGGGCCGATGCCTTGAACCACTCCACCACCGCAGCGTGATCCGCCAGCGCGTGCAGGTACGTGGTACGCCACACGTCGACGGTGCTGCAGTGCTTGCTCAGCAACTCGTAGTAGTAGCTGGCGGCGTGGCGTTCATTGTGTTTGACCGCGCCGATCTTGGCAGCCCATGGACCGTCGGCCGCGACTTCGCGGGCAAGCCGGTGCGCGGGCTCGTCAAGGTTGTCTGGGGTTTGCACCGCCAGCGTGCCGCCCGGCGTCAGTTGATTTACCAGGTGCGGGTAAAGCGTGGCGTGATTCGGCAGCCATTGCAGGGACGCATTGGCGAGGATCACATCGAACGGCTGTGCGGGGCTCCAGGCGCCGATGTCCGCCAATTCGAAACTCAGCGCTGGCAGGCGTTTGCGCGCGTCGACCAACATGTCATCGGAGCTGTCCATGCCGATCACGTGCGCCTGCGGGAAGCGTTCGGCGAGTACTTCGGTGGAGTTGCCGGGGCCACACCCCAGGTCGACAGCGGTGCGCACCTCGGTATTTGGGATGGCCGCGACCAGGTCACGGACGGGACGAGTGCGTTGTTGTTCAAACATCGTGTATTGCTTGGCTGACCAGGTCATCACGGCTTTCCTGCTTTTTTGGAGGTTGGCTACAGCCTAAATCTTGTTACCCATGAGAACAAATGCCAGGATTGGCCAAATCCCATACCAGGAAAGTATGCCAATGCTGGAAATTCGCCAGCTCAAAGCCTTCGTTGCCATCGCAGAGGAAGGCTATATCACCCGCGCAGCTGAGCGGCTTGGAATGCAACAACCACCGTTGACGCGGATGCTGCAAAGCCTGGAAGCCGAACTCGGCGTTGCACTGATGGAACGCTTGCCACGAGGCGTACGCCCGACCACCGCCGGGCAGGCCTTGCTGGAAGAAGCGCGGGGCATTCTCGCCCAGGTGGATGGCGTCGCCGACGTAGTGCGCCGCGCAGCGTCGGGGGGAGCGCGGGCGGCTGGCAATCGGCTTTACCAGTTCTGCCGCGCTGCATCCGTTTGTCCCCAGCGTGTTGCGGCTATTTCGCGAGACCTTTGTCGGCGTGACGGTGGTGCTGGAAGAAGCCGGTACCGGCGAACTGCTGGACGCCTTGGTGCACGAGAAGCTCGACGCGGCGTTTATCCGCTCTCCGCTCAGCGGAACGCAGTCATTGCAGGACGAGCCCATTCTGGTGGAGCCGATGCTGCTGGCACTGCCGACCGATCATCCGCTCGCACTCGACTCGGGCTCGCCCCTGCCCCTCGCGGCCTTGGCGACCGAAGCCTTCGTGCTCTATCGCCGTCGCGTGGGCCTGGGATTGTATGACGCAATTCTAGTGGCGTGCCGCGAAGCGGGTTCAGTCCGCAAGTGGTGCAGGAAGCACCCCGCATGACAGCAACCTTGAGCCTGGTGGCCGCGGGCCTTGGCGTGTCCATCGTACCGGCGTCCATGCAACGGCTGCGCGGAGACGGCATCGTCTACCGCGAACTGCGCGAGTGCCAAAGCCTGGTGGCGCCACTGCACCTGGCAACGCGAATCGACGACGGCTCGGCGGTGCTGCGCAGGTTCAAGGAGATGGTGGTGACGGCGGCGTCGACAGACGCCTGATCACGGGTAATAAAAAACCCCCGAGGCGGGGGCCATCGGGGTTTGCTCGTTCCAGGCCTTGGACCTTAGAACGGGATATCGTCATCAAAGCTGTCGAAATCCGGAGCCGGCTGCGGAGCGGCCTGTTGTGGCGCTGGACGCGACTCACGCTGTGGCTGCTGGCTTGGCTGTGGGCGGGACTGCTGTGGACGCGGCGCCGAGTTGGACATGCCGCCCTGGCCTTGTTGGTCGCCCTGTGGACGGCCGCCCAGCAGTTGCATGGTGCCTTGCATGTCGACCACGATTTCGGTGGTGTAACGCTTGATGCCGTCTTTTTCCCACTCGCGGGTTTGCAGCTTGCCTTCGATGTACACCTGCGAACCTTTGCGCAGGTACTCACCGGCGATCTCTGCAACCTTGCCGAACATCGACACACGGTGCCATTCGGTTTTCTCGACCTTCTGGCCAGTCTGCTTGTCGGTCCACTGCTCGCTGGTCGCCAGACTCAGGTTGGTCACGGCGTTACCGTTAGGCAAGTAGCGAACTTCGGGATCCTGGCCGCATGTACCGACCAATATGACTTTGTTAACCCCACGGGCCATAACGTTCTCCTAGGCTGGGCGCGCTGTCGGCACTGGGTTGACCAGTTGCTCGAGCGTCGCGCGATCCAATAATTCGGTGTCCAATTTGATGTAGATGGCGGCTTCTTCAGCGACAACCACGGCATCGGTAACCCCAATAACGGCCTTAAGGCGCTCGACCAGACCGGCTTCGCGGATCGCTTCAGGCGATAACGGCAAACGCAGGCTCGTTACATAGGGAGGTTCGCGCATGGTAACAGCAAAGGCTAGCCAGAGGGCAGCCAGACCTGCGCATCCCAGGAAGACAACCGACAAACCGCCATGCTGGAACATCCAGCCCCCATGATGCCGCCCAATGCAGAACCCAGGAACTGGCTGGTGGAATACACCCCATCGCCGTTCCCTTGCCACCGGCCGGTGAAACTTTACTGATCAGCGAAGGCAGCGAAGCCTCAAGCAAGTTGAATGCGGTGAAGAACACCACCGTCCCTATTACCAGCGCCCGCAGGCTGTCGCCGAACTGCCAGAAGAATAGCTCAGTGAGCATCAGCGTCGCGACGGCGCCCAACAGAACTCGTTTCATTTTGCGTTTCTTTTCGCCGTAGATGATGAACGGGATCATGGCGAAGAACGAAATCAACAAGGCCGTAAGGTAGACCCACCAGTGCTGCTCCTTGGGCAGGCCGGCTTTTTCAACCAGCGCCAAGGGCAAGGCGACGAAGCTGCACATCAGCATCGCGTGCAACACAAAGATACCTAAATCCAGGCGCAGCAGGTCGGGGTGCTTGAGCGTCGGCAACAATGCCTTGCGCGCAACGCCGGACTCACGGTGCTGCAGCGTGCCGGTGGAGCGCGGCACCATAAAGGCGACGATCACAATGCCGAACAGCGCCATGCCGCCGGTGGCCAGGAACAAGCCATGCAGGCCGAATGCACGCGTCAGGAGCGGCCCGACCACCATCGCCACCGCAAACGACAACCCGATGGTCATGCCGATCATGGCCATGGCCTTGGTGCGGTGCTGTTCACGGGTGAGGTCCGACAGCAACGCCATGACGGCGGCAGAAATCGCACCGGCGCCCTGCAGGACGCGACCGGCAATCACGCCCCAGATCGAATCCGATTGAGCCGCGAGCACACTGCCCAGCGCGAATACGACCAGGCCGAGGTAAATCACCGGACGGCGGCCAATACGGTCGGAGATGATCCCGAACGGAATCTGAAATAGCGCCTGGGTCAGGCCATAGGCGCCAATGGCCAGGCCGATCAACGCGGGGGTTGCGCCTGCGAGGTCCATCCCATAGGTCGCCAGTACCGGCAACACCATGAACATGCCAAGCATACGGAAGGCGAACACCAGGGCCAGACCGCTTGCCGCTCGGGTCTCGCCGCTACTCATGCGTTCGCTGTGGGGATCGTGCATGGAAAAACCTCGTGTGAACCGGCGGCGATTCTACCAGTCCCATCGATTGAGAGGGTATATGCGGCGCTTTGCCGCGCAGCTTTCATGTAAGGCTGCACCCGGCACTTTGACAGTGTATATTCATCCAGTCTTTAGCCGTATACTCCTGCATTATTTACGCCCGCCGTGCGAGGCCATCTTGGACAAGATCCTGATTCGTGGGGCTAGAACCCACAACCTGAAGAACATCGACCTGACCCTGCCCCGGGACAAGCTGATCGTCATCACCGGCTTGTCCGGGTCCGGCAAATCGTCCCTGGCGTTCGACACGCTGTACGCCGAAGGCCAGCGTCGCTATGTGGAGTCGCTGTCGGCCTATGCCCGCCAGTTCCTGTCGATGATGGAAAAGCCCGACGTCGACACCATCGAAGGCCTGTCGCCGGCGATCTCCATCGAGCAGAAATCGACCTCCCATAACCCGCGCTCCACCGTGGGTACCATCACCGAGATCTACGACTACCTGCGTTTGCTGTATGCGCGCGTGGGTATTCCACGCTGCCCGGACCACGATATTCCGCTGGAAGCCCAGACCGTCAGCCAGATGGTCGACCTGGTGCTGGCGCAGCCGGAAGGCGCCAAGTTGATGCTACTGGCGCCGGTGATTCGCGAGCGCAAGGGTGAACATCTTTCCGTCTTTGAAGAGCTGCGTGCGCAGGTTTTGTGCGCGCGCGCATCAACGGCAAGCTTTATGAGTTGGATGAGGCGCCGAAACTCGACAAGCAGAAGAAGCACACGATCGACGTGGTGGTCGACCGCTTCAAGGTGCGGGCAGACCTGCAACAGCGCCTGGCGGAATCTTTCGAAACTGCTTTGAAGTTGGCGGACGGTATCGCGCTGGTAGCACCGATGGATGACGAGCCCGGGGAAGAAATCATCTTCTCGGCGCGCTTCGCCTGCCCCATCTGCGGCCATGCCATCAGCGAACTGGAACCCAAGCTGTTTTCATTTAACAACCCGGCCGGTGCTTGCCCGACCTGCGATGGCCTGGGGGTTAAACAGTTCTTCGACATCAAGCGGCTGGTCAATGGCGAGCTGACATTGGCGGAGGGGGCGATACGCGGCTGGGACAGGCGCAACGTCTATTACTTCCAGATGCTGGGGTCATTGGCTTCCCACTATAAGTTCAGCCTCGAAGTACCGTTCAACCAGCTACCGGCGGATCAGCAAAAGTCATCCTCCACGGCAGCGGCTCGCAAAACGTCGACTTCAAATACCTGAACGACCGTGGTGATATCGTTAAACGCTCACACCCGTTCGAAGGCATCGTGCCGAACCTGGAGCGTCGCTATCGCGAAACCGAATCGGCTAGCGTGCGCGAAGAGTTGGCAAAATTCCTCAGCACTCAACCGTGCCCAGATTGCCGGGGCACTCGCCTGCGTCGTGAGGCGCGGCACGTGTGGGTTGGCGAGAAAACCCTGCCGGCAGTGACCAACCTACCGATTGGTGATGCGTGCGAGTACTTTGGCGTACTCAAGCTCACCGGGCGTCGCGGAGAAATCGCTGACAAGATCCTAAAGGAAATTCGCGAGCGGCTGCAGTTCCTGGTTAACGTCGGCCTGGACTACCTGTCGCTGGATCGAAGCGCGGATACATTGTCTGGCGGTGAGGCGCAGCGTATTCGCTTGGCCAGCCAGATCGGTGCAGGTCTTGTGGGCGTGTTGTACATCCTCGATGAGCCTTCGATTGGCTTGCACCAGCGGGACAACGATCGCTTGCTGGGTACGCTGAAACACCTGCGGGATATCGGCAACACGGTGATCGTGGTCGAGCATGACGAAGACGCGATTCGCCTGGCGGATTACGTCGTCGATATCGGTCCGGGTGCGGGTGTGCATGGTGGGCATATTGTTGCCGAGGGCACGCCGGCAGAAGTCATGGCGCATCCAGACTCGCTGACCGGCAAGTACCTGTCCGGTCGCGTGAAAATTGAGGTACCGGCCAAGCGTACGCCGCGCAACAAGAAGCTGGCGCTGCACCTCAAAGGCGCGCGAGGTAACAACCTGCGCAATGTGGACCTGGAAATCCCGCTGGGCCTGCTCACTTGCGTGACCGGTGTTTCCGGCTCAGGCAAGTCCACACTGATCAACAACACGCTGTTTCCATTGAGTGCCACCGCCTTGAATGGCGCGACCACCCTGGAAGCTGCGGCGCACGACAGCATCAAGGGCCTGGAGCATCTGGACAAAGTGGTCGATATCGACCAAAGCCCGATTGGCCGCACACCGCGCTCCAACCCGGCGACTTATACCGGGCTGTTCACACCCATCCGCGAACTGTTCGCTGGCGTGCCGGAATCCCGCTCGCGGGGCTACGGTCCGGGTCGGTTCTCGTTCAACGTCAAGGGTGGTCGCTGCGAAGCATGCCAGGGCGACGGCTTGATCAAGGTCGAGATGCACTTCCTGCCAGACATCTACGTGCCGTGCGATGTGTGCAAGAGCAAGCGCTATAACCGCGAAACCCTTGAGATCAAGTACAAGGGCAAGAGCATCCACGAAACACTGGAGATGACCATCGAGGAAGCGCGGGTGTTCTTCGACGCGGTTCCGGCGTTGGCGCGCAAGCTGCAAACGTTGATGGATGTGGGCCTGTCTTACATCAAGCTGGGACAATCGGCGACCACGCTGTCCGGTGGTGAAGCCCAACGAGTGAAGCTTTCGCGTGAGCTGTCCAAGCGCGATACCGGCAAGACCCTGTATATCCTCGACGAGCCAACAACCGGCCTGCACTTCGCGGATATCCAGCAATTGCTGGACGTGTTGCATCGACTACGCGACCACGGCAACACCGTGGTGGTGATCGAGCACAACCTGGACGTGATCAAGACCGCAGACTGGCTAGTGGACCTGGGACCTGAAGGGGGTTCCAAAGGTGGACAGATCATCGCGGTGGGTACCCCGGAGCAGGTCTCCGAAATGCCGCAGTCCCATACCGGTTACTACTTGAAACCGTTGTTGGAACGCGACCGGGCCTGAGTTATCGGGCCCAATAAAAAGCCCTGTCACCTTCCAGTGACAGGGGCTTTTTCGTGACCGGGAATCAGAACTGCGATTGCAGGTAATTCTCCAGACCCACCAGCTTGATCAGGCCTAGCTGCTTTTCCAGCCAGTAGGTGTGATCTTCTTCAGTGTCGTTCAACTGCACACGCAGGATCTCGCGGGTGACATAGTCATTGTGCTTCTCACACAGCTCGATGCCCTTGCAGAGCGCAGCACGGACCTTGTATTCCAACCGCAAGTCGCTGGCGAGCATTTCAGGCACCGTAGTGCCGGTGTCCAGGTCGTCAGGACGCATACGTGGCGTGCCTTCGAGCATCAGGATACGGCGCATCAGTGCGTCGGCGTGCTGTGCCTCTTCTTCCATTTCGTGATTGATACGCTCGTAGAGCTCGGTAAAGCCCCAGTCTTCGTACATGCGCGAATGGATGAAATATTGGTCACGAGCTGCCAGTTCGCCCGTCAGCAACGTGTTGAGGTAATCGATTACGTCGGGGTGACCTTGCATCGCCCTACATCTCCCTGCTTGAAAGTCTGTAGTTTGAACCATGATGACTCGGAGGTCACGGGATCAACGGCAGGAAAGTGAAGATTTTCTGAGAAAAGTAGCTGAAATAACGCAAAAACCGCCCAAATGAGGGCGGTTCTGCTTATCGTTTAGAGTCAGTTAAGCGATACACCCAGTGCCTTTGCGATTGCTTCTCCATAAGCCGGGTCCGCCTTGTAGAAGTGTGCCAACTGGCGCTGAACTACGTCGCTGGTAACACCTGACATGGCACCTGCGATGTTGTTGGTGAGCAACGCTTTCTGCTCATCATTCATCAAACGGAACAGTGCACCCGCGTGGCTGTAGTAGTCGGTGTCTTCGCGGTGATCGTAGCGATCGGCGGCGCCGCTGAGAGCCAGAGCCGGTTCTGCGTATTGTGGCGCCTGCTTCGGCGCATCGGCGTAGCTGTTTGGCTCGTAGTTGGGCGCTGCACCACCGTTGCTACCGAATGCCATCGACCCGTCGCGCTGATAGCTGTGCACTGGGCTACGAGGGGCGTTCACCGGCAATTGCTGGTGGTTGGTGCCGACACGGTAGCGGTGCGCATCTGCATAGGCAAACACACGACCCTGCAGCATACGGTCTGGCGAAAGGCCTACGCCTGGGACCATGTTGCTTGGGCCGAACGCGGCTTGTTCGACTTCAGCGAAGTAGTTCTGTGGATTGCGGTTGAGTTCCAACTCGCCAACCTCAATCAACGGGAATTCCTTCTGCGACCAGGTCTTGGTCACGTCAAATGGATTCTCGTAGTGAGCATTAGCCTGGGCCTCCGTCATGATCTGGATGCAGACACGCCATTTCGGGAAATCACCGCGCTCGATGGCTCCAAACAGATCGCGCTGCGCGTAATCCGGATCGGTACCTGCCAGGCGTGCTGCCTCAGCCGGCGCCAAGTTCTTGATGCCTTGTTTGGTCTTGTAGTGCCACTTTACCCAGTGACGCTCGCCCTTGGCGTTGATCAGGCTGTAGGTGTGGCTGCCGAAGCCGTGCATGTGACGGTAGCCATCAGGGATGCCACGGTCCGAAAAACAGGATCGTGACCTGGTGCAGCGCCTCAGGAGAGTGCGACCAGAAGTCCCACATCATCTGCGCGCTTTTAAGGTTGCTTTGCGGCAAGCGTTTTTGAGTGTGGATGAAGTCTGGAAACTTGAGCGGGTCACGAATAAAGAACACAGGGGTATTGTTGCCCACGATGTCCCAGTTGCCTTCTTCGGTGTAGAACTTCAACGCGAAGCCACGTGGGTCACGCTCGGTATCAGCAGAACCGCGCTCGCCGCCTACGGTGGAGAACCGCAGGAAAGTCGGAGTTTGTTTACCCACGGACTCAAACAGCTTCGCACTGGTGTACGGGGTGATGTCTTGAGTGACTGTGAAGGTACCGTAAGCGCCTGAACCCTTGGCGTGCACGCGACGTTCAGGGATGTTTTCACGGTTGAAGTGAGCAAGCTTCTCGATCAGATGAAAATCGTCGAGCAGCAACGGGCCACGCGGGCCTGCGGAACGCGAATTCTGGTTATCCGCAACGGGCGCACCGCTGGCGGTAGTAAGGATTTTGTTCTGGCTCATGTGAATATTCCTCAGGTCGGACTTGGAACTGCCGGCTAGTCGGCTTGGTGGAGAGTATTGATCATGAACATGACACCCACAAATTCATTAAATTGCGGACATCAATAGAAAATTACTACCAATAACTCCGACGCCTATAGTGATGAGCACTTCCCTGGGAAACTTGTGCAGATGACGCTTTTTTAACGCGCACAAAAAACCGGGCACTAGGCCCGGTTCTTCGTTGCAGACTGTCGTCTTACTCGGCGCTTACAGCTTCGCCGGCAGTAGCACGATCAACCAACTCGACGTACGCCATAGGCGCGTTGTCGCCAGCGCGGAAACCGCACTTGAGGATGCGCAGGTAGCCACCCTCACGGGTAGCGTAACGCTTGCCCAGGTCGTTGAAGAGCTTACCAACGATAGCTTTCGAACGAGTACGGTCGAAAGCCAGACGGCGGTTAGCCAGGCTGTCTGTCTTGGCCAAAGTGATCAGCGGCTCAGCAACGCGACGCAGTTCTTTAGCTTTCGGCAGTGTAGTTTTGATCAGCTCGTGCTCGAACAGCGACACCGCCATGTTTTGGAACATGGCCTTGCGGTGCGAGCTGGTACGGCTCAGGTGACGACCACTTTTACGATGACGCATGGTTCATTCCTTACCAAACTCACGTTCGGTGATTACGACGATCAGGCAGTCGCCTTGTCGTCCTTCTTAAGACTTGCAGGCGGCCAGTTGTCGAGGCGCATGCCGAGGGACAGACCGCGGGAGGCCAGAACGTCCTTGATTTCAGTCAAGGATTTCTTGCCCAGGTTCGGAGTCTTCAACAGTTCTACTTCGGTACGCTGAATCAGGTCGCCGATGTAGTAAATGTTTTCCGCCTTAAGGCAGTTAGCCGAACGTACAGTCAGTTCCAGATCGTCAACCGGGCGAAGCAGGATCGGATCGATCTCGTCTTCCTGCTCGATTACCACTGGTTCGCTGTCACCTTTGAGGTCGACGAACGCAGCCAACTGCTGTTGCAGAATGGTTGCAGCGCGGCGGATAGCCTCTTCAGGATCCAGAGTACCGTTGGTTTCCAGATCAATAACCAGCTTGTCCAGGTTAGTACGCTGTTCGACACGGGCGTTTTCCACCACGTATGCGATACGGCGAACCGGGCTGAACGAAGAGTCAAGCTGCAAGCGACCAATGCTGCGGCTTTCGTCTTCATCGCTCTGACGCGAGTCGGCCGGTTCATAACCACGACCACGAGCTACGGTGAGCTTCATGTTCAGGGCGCCGTTAGACGCCAGGTTAGCGATTACGTGATCGGGGTTAACGATCTCGACATCATGATCCAGCTGAATATCGGCAGCGGTAACCACCCCCGAACCCTTCTTCGACAAGGTCAGCGTAACTTCGTCACGGCCGTGCAGCTTGATAGCCAGACCTTTAAGGTTCAACAGGATTTCAATTACGTCTTCCTGTACACCTTCGATGGCGCTGTACTCGTGGAGCACACCGTCAATCTCGGCCTCGACTACTGCACAGCCGGGCATTGAGGACAACAGGATGCGGCGCAGCGCGTTGCCCAGGGTGTGGCCAAAACCACGCTCGAGAGGCTCGAGAGTGATCTTGGCGCGGGTTGGACTGACAACCTGCACATCAATGTGGCGGGGTGTCAGGAACTCATTTACCGAAATCTGCATGGATGCACCTATTTTCTAGCCCTTACTTGGAGTAGAGCTCGACAATCAGGCTTTCGTTGATGTCGGCGGACAGATCACTGCGAGCAGGAACGTTCTTGAAAACGCCCGACTTCTTCTCAGTGTCTACTTCTACCCATTCTACGCGGCCACGTTGGGCACACAGATCGAGAGCTTGGACAATGCGAAGTTGGTTTTTGCTTTCTCGCGAACTGCGACCACGTCACCAGCACGAACCTGGTAGGACGGAACGTTTACGGTCTGACCGTTAACGCTGATCGACTTGTGCGATACCAGCTGACGGGATTCGGCACGAGTAGAACCAAAGCCCATACGGTATACAACGTTGTCCAGACGGCATTCGAGCAGTTGCAGCAGGTTTTCACCAGTTGCACCTTTCTTGCCAGCAGCTTCTTTGTAGTAGCCGCTGAACTGACGCTCGAGAACGCCGTAGATACGACGGACTTTCTGCTTTTCACGCAGTTGGGTGCCGTAGTCGGACTGGCGACCGCGGCGTTGGCCGTGGATACCAGGTGCTGCTTCAATGTTGCACTTCGATTCGATCGCGCGCACGCCGCTCTTCAGGAAGAGATCGGTGCCTTCGCGACGAGCGAGTTTGCATTTTGGACCAATGTAACGAGCCATTCTTTACAATCTCCTGGATTACACGCGGCGCTTCTTCGGCGGACGGCACCCGTTGTGCGGGATTGGCGTCACGTCGGTGATGCTGGCGATCTTATAGCCACAGCCGTTCAAAGCACGGACAGCAGACTCACGACCTGGACCTGGACCTTTGACGTTAACGTCGAGGTTTTTCAGGCCATATTCCAGCGCAGCTTGACCAGCACGTTCAGCAGCTACTTGAGCAGCAAACGGGGTGGACTTGCGGAACCGCGGAAACCCGAACCACCGGAGGTAGCCCAAGAAAGCGCGTTACCTTGACGGTCGGTGATGGTCACGATGGTGTTGTTAAAAGAAGCATGGATGTGGGCGATGCCATCAACCACTGTCTTTTTAACTTTTTTACGAGGACGAGCAGCAGGTTTTGCCATGATAATTTTCCTGTCGATTCGCTGGGGCGATTACTTGCGGATCGGCTTACGCGGACCTTTACGGGTACGCGCGTTAGTCTTGGTACGCTGACCGCGTACTGGAAGACCACGACGATGACGCAGACCGCGATAGCAACCGAGGTCCATCAAACGCTTGATTTTCATGTTGATTTCGCGACGCAGGTCACCTTCAGTGGTGAACTTCGCCACTTCGCCACGCAGCTGTTCAATCTGCTCGTCGCTCAGATCCTTGATCTTAGCGGCTGGGTTTACCAGCAACTGCGCAAATTTTCTGCGCAGTAGTGCGACCAACACCATAGATGTAGGTCAGCGAGATAACAGTGTGCTTGTTATCTGGAATGTTAACGCCTGCAATACGGGCCATTCAGTGGGACTCCAATTGACAGCTACCTACGCCCCGGAAGCCAAGAAATAGGGCGCGAGATAATATCGCTGTAATAACAAATAATCAACCCGGCAGCGCACTAGCTGCCGGGCTTCAAGCGGATCACACTCAGCCTTGGCGCTGTTTGTGACGCGGTTCCGCGCTGCAAATTACTCGAACAACACCTTCGCGGCGAATAATCTTGCAGTTACGGCACAGCTTTTTCACCGATGCACGAACTTTCATCACCAACTCCTCGAACCTTATGGGGTACTCAGCGCAACATGCCGCTGCCGTAGCCCTTCAGGTTGGCTTTCTTCATCAGGGATTCGTACTGGTGCGAAACGAGGTGCGATTGTACTTGGGACATGAAGTCCATCACAACCACGACCACGATCAGCAACGAGGTCCCGCCAAGGTAGAACGGAACGTTTGCTGCAACCACCAGGAACTGGGGCAGCAAGCACACGGCCGTCATATATAGAGCACCGAACAGGGTCAAACGAGTCAGAACGCCATCAATGTAGCGCGCAGACTGCTCACCTGGACGGATGCCCGGAATAAAGGCACCGGACTTCTTCAGGTTTTCCGCTACGTCTTTCGGATTGAACATCAACGCCGTATAGAAGAAGCAGAAGAAAATAATCCCTGCACTAAACAGCAGAATATTCAACGGCTGACCAGGAGCGATCGACTGAGAGAGGTCCTGCAGCCAGCCCAAATTCTCAGACTGACCAAACCAGGTACCCAACGAAGCCGGAAACAGCAAAATGCTGCTCGCGAAAATTGCCGGGATAACACCGGCCATATTCACTTTCAGCGGCAGTGGCTGGTCTGCGCAGCAAAGACCTTACGGCCCTGCTGACGCTTGGCGTAGTGAACAGCAATACGGCGCTGACCACGCTCAATGAACACCACAAAACCGATAATCGCTACTGCCAGCAAACCGATGGCAACCAGAGCGAAGATATTGATATCACCCTGACGTGCAGACTCGAAAGACTGCCCAATTGCTCTCGGAAGACCGGCGACGATACCTGCGAAAATCAACATCGAGATACCGTTACCAACACCACGCTCAGTAATCTGCTCACCCAGCCACATCATGAACATCGCACCAGCCACAAACGTGGATACCGCGACGAAATGGAAGCCAAAGTCACCAGTGAACGCAACGCCCTGCCCTGCCAGGCCAACGGACATGCCGATAGCTTGAACCAGGGCGAGGACGACAGTGCCGTAGCGGGTGTACTGGCTAATCTTGCGACGGCCAGCTTCACCTTCCTTCTTCAACTGCTCCAGCTGCGGGCTGACGGCGGTCATCAACTGCATGATGATCGATGCCGAAATGTACGGCATGATCCCCAGTGCAAAGATGCTCATCCGTTCCAGCGCGCCGCCGGAAAACATGTTGAACAAGCTAAGAATGGTCCCCTCATTCTGTCGAAACAGGTCTGCGAGTCGGTCCGGGTTGATACCTGGAACCGGGATGTGTGCGCCTATTCGGTAGACGATAATCGCCAGGAACAGAAAACGCAGACGAGCCCAAAGTTCAGACATACCGCCTTTGCCGAGCGCTGAGAGAGCACCTTGCTTAGCCATTTATTCCTCGAACTTGCCGCCAGCTGCTTCGATAGCCGAACGCGCACCTTTGGTGGCGCCGATTCCCTTGCCGATAGTGACAGCGCGAGTCACTTCACCGGACAGCATGATTTTCACACGCTGTACGTTGACGTTGATCACGTTGGCATCTTTCAGGGTCTGCACAGTAACGATGTCGCCTTCCACTTTAGCCAGCTCGGACAGACGCACTTCTGCGCGATCCATGGCCTTCAGGGAAACGAAACCGAACTTAGGCAGGCGACGATGCAGCGGCTGTTGACCGCCTTCAAAGCCTGGAGCAATGGTGCCACCGGAACGGGAGGTTTGACCTTTGTGACCACGGCCACCAGTCTTACCCAAACCGCTACCGATACCACGGCCCGGACGATGCTTTTCGCGACGGGAACCCGGCGCTGGACTCAGATCATTGAGTTTCATCGATTAACCCTCTACACGCAGCATGTAGTAAGCCTTGTTGATCATCCCGCGATTCTCGGGAGTATCCAGGACTTCTACAGTGTGACCGATGCGACGCAGACCCAAACCTTTAACGCACAGTTTGTGGTTAGGAATGCGGCCGGTCATGCTTTTGATCAGCGTTACTTTAACGGTAGCCATGATCAGAAGATCTCCTTGACAGTCAGACCACGCTTAGCAGCGATGGACTCAGGAGATTGCATAGCTTTCAAACCTTTGAAAGTGGCGTGAACCACGTTTACCGGGTTAGTCGAGCCGTAGCACTTGGCCAGAACGTTCTGAACGCCAGCAACTTCGAGGACAGCACGCATAGCGCCGCCAGCGATGATACCGGTACCTTCAGAAGCAGGCTGCATGTACACCTTCGAAGCGCCATGAGCGGACTTCATTGCGTACTGCAGAGTGGTGCCGTTCAGATCAACTTGGATCATGTTGCGACGAGCAGCTTCCATTGCCTTCTGGATCGCAGCAGGCACTTCACGCGACTTGCCACGGCCGAAGCCAACACGGCCTTTACCATCACCAACCACGGTCAACGCGGTGAAAGTGAAGATACGGCCGCCTTTAACGGTTTTGGCTACGCGGTTAACTTGAACCAGCTTCTCAATGTAGCCTTCGTCGCGCTTTTGGTCGTTATTTGACATAACTTAGAACTCCAGCCCAGCTTCACGAGCAGCATCAGCCAGCGCTTTCACGCGACCGTGGTACTTGAAGCCAGAGCGGTCGAAAGCCACTTGCGAGACGCCAGCGGCCTTAGCACGCGTAGCGACCAGCTGGCCAACCTTAGTGGCCGCGTCGATGTTGCCAGTGGCACCATCACGCAGTTCTTTATCCAAAGTCGAGGCGCTTGCCAGGACTTTGTTGCCGTCGGCCGAGATGACCTGGGCGTAGATGTGCTGCGACGAGCGGAACACGCAGAGACGCACGACTTCGAGTTCGTGCATTTTCAGGCGTGCTTTGCGAGCGCGACGCAGTCGAGTAACTTTTTTGTCGGTCATTTGCTATGCCCTACTTCTTCTTGGCTTCTTTACGACGGACGACTTCGTCCGCGTAGCGCACACCTTGCCTTTGTACGGCTCTGGTGGACGGAAGTCGCGGATCTCAGCAGCCACTTGACCTACCAGTTGCTTGTCGATGCCCTTGATCAGGATATCGGTCTGGCTAGGGGTCTCAGCGGTGATGCCTTCCGGCAGTTCGTAATCCACTGGGTGCGAGAAGCCAAGGGCCAGGTTCAAAACCGTGCCTTTTGCTTGCGCTTTGTAACCAACACCGACCAGCTGGAGCTTACGCTCGAAGCCTTGGCTTACGCCTTGGACCATGTTGTTTACCAACGCACGCGTGGTACCGGCCATTGCGCGAGTTTGTTGATCGCCATTGCGAGCAGCGAAACGCAGCTCACCAGCTTCTTCAACGATCTCAACGGACGAATGGATGTTCAGTTCAAGAGTACCCTTGGCACCCTTCACCGAAAGCTGTTGGCCTGCGAATTTGACTTCGACACCGGCTGGCAGCTTAACGGGGTTCTTAGCGACGCGAGACATGCTTATCCCCCCTTAGAACACAGTGCAAAGAACTTCGCCGCCGACACCGGCAGCGCGCGCAGCACGATCCGTCATCACACCTTTGTTGGTGGAGACGATAGACACGCCCAGACCGCCACGAACTTTCGGCAGATCTTCAGCGGACTTGTACTGACGCAGGCCTGGACGGCTAACGCGCTTCACTTCCTCGATGACCGAACGGCCTTCGAAGTACTTCAGCTCGATGGACAGCAGTGGCTTGGTTTCGCTGCTGATCTGATAACCCGCAATGTAGCCTTCGTCTTTCAGGACTTTGGCAACAGCTACCTTCAACTTGGAAGATGGCATGCTTACGACGGACTTTTCAGCCATCTGGGCATTACGGATACGAGTTAGCATGTCCGCTAACGGGTCCTGCATACTCATGGGCTAGACGCTCCTAATACAAAAAATTAGCCTTGCGGCTACATATGTCGCCGAGAATCTCCGGGTAAAAAACACGGGCTCAGGCGAGCCGCGTATTTTAGACACACTCGAATGAAACAAGCCCCAAAAGGGGCTTGTTCCAGATTCAAGGTCACCGGTGGTCGTTATCTTTCGATACCAACCACCTGGACTTCGAAAGTACTTACCAGCTGGCTTTAACCAGACCTGGTACGTCACCACGCATTGCCGCTTCACGCAGCTTGTTACGGCCGAGGCCGAACTTGCGGTAAACGCCGTGTGGACGACCGGTCAGGCGGCAGCGGTTACGCATGCGCGAAGCGCTTGCGTCACGTGGCTGCTTCTGCAGAGCTACTGTAGCTTCCCAACGCGCTTCTGGACTTGCGTTCAGATCAACGATGATTGCTTTCAGTGCTGCACGCTTCTTGGCGTACTTGGCAACCGTGAGCTGACGCTTCAGCTCGCGGTTTTTCATGCTCATCTTGGCCATGGTCCTACTCCAATCAGTTGCGGAACGGGAATTTGAAAGCACGCAACAGGGCGCGACCTTCATCATCGTTCTTGGCAGTGGTGGTCAGGGTGATGTCCAGACCGCGGAGAGCATCGATCTTGTCGTAGTCGATTTCCGGGAAGATGATCTGCTCTTTCACGCCCATGCTGTAGTTACCACGACCATCGAAGGACTTGGCATTCAGGCCGCGGAAGTCGCGGACCCGAGGCAGGGAGATCGACAGCAGACGATCCAGGAATTCGTACATACGCTCACGGCGCAGGGTCACTTTGACGCCGATCGGCCAACCTTCACGGACTTTAAAGCCAGCGATGGATTTCCGAGCGTAGGTCACAACGACTTTCTGGCCGGTGATCTTTTCCAGGTCAGCAACAGCGTGCTCGATGACTTTTTTGTCGCCGATCGCTTCGCCCAGACCCATGTTCAGGGTGATTTTGGTGACGCGCGGAACTTCCATCACGTTCCCGAGCTTAAGTTCTTCCTTAAGCTTGGGGGCGATTTCCTTCCGGTAAATCTCTTGTAGTCGTGCCATGGTCTTATCTACCTAGCAGTGTTCAAGCATCAACCGCTTTTTGGGTCGACTTGAAGACACGAATTTTCTTACCGTCTTCTACTTTGGAAACCAACGCGGTCAGCCTTGTTGGTTTCGCCGTTGAAGATGGCGACGTTAGAAGCGTGCAGTGGCGCTTCTTTCTCGACGATACCGCCCTGTACGCCCGACATCGGGTTAGGCTTGGTATGACGCTTGACCAGGTTCAGACCACCAACGACCAGACGGTCATCAGCGAGAACCTTCAGCACCTTACCGCGCTTACCTTTGTCTTTGCCGGCGATCACGATGATCTCGTCGTCACGACGAATCTTTTGCATGTCGGATCTCCTTACAGCACTTCTGGGGCGAGCGAGACGATCTTCATGAACTTCTCAGTACGAAGTTCACGGGTCACTGGCCCAAAGATACGGGTGCCGATCGGCTCTTGCTTGTTGTTCAGAAGAACAGCAGCGTTGCCATCAAAGCGGATAATGGAGCCATCAGCACGGCGTACGCCGTGACGAGTGCGGACTACAACAGCAGTCATCACTTGGCCTTTTTTCACTTTACCGCGAGGAATTGCTTCCTTGACGGTAACTTTGATGATGTCACCGATACCAGCGTAACGACGATGGGAGCCACCCAGCACCTTGATGCACATAACACGGCGAGCGCCGCTGTTATCGGCCACATCGAGCATGGATTGAGTCTGAATCATATAATTTCTCCGACCCCTAGTCCTTAGACTTCCACAGCGCGTTCGAGAACATCAACCAGTGCCCAAGACTTGGTCTTGGCCAGCGGACGAGTTTCACGAATAGTGACCTTGTCGCCGATGTGGCACTGATTGGTTTCGTCGTGCGCGTGCAGCTTAGTCGAACGCTTAACATATTTACCGTAGATCGGGTGCTTAACGCGACGCTCGATCAAAACGGTGATGGTTTTGTCCATCTTGTCGCTGACAACACGGCCAGTCAGCGTACGGACAGTCTTTTCGGCTTCAGCCATGATCACTTACCTGCCTGCTGGTTGAGCACAGTCTTCACGCGAGCGATGTCACGCTTAACTTGCGAGAGCAGATGAGACTGCCCCAACTGGCCAGTTGCTTTCTGCATACGCAGATTGAACTGGTCGCGCAGCAAGCCGAGCAGTTGCTCGTTCAGCTGCTGTGCGGATTTTTCACGAAGTTCATTCGCTTTCATCACATCACCGTCCGTTTAACAAAGGAGGTGGCGAGCGGCAGCTTTGCAGCAGCCAGGGCGAAAGCCTCACGCGCCAGCTCTTCAGAAACACCCTCGATTTCATACAGGACTTTGCCTGGCTGAATCTGGGCTACCCAGTATTCCACGTTACCCTTACCTTTACCCATCCGCACTTCGAGAGGCTTCTTGGAGATCGGCTTGTCCGGGAATACACGGATCCAGATCTTGCCGCCACGTTTTACGTGACGGGTCAGAGCACGACGCGCTGACTCGATCTGACGAGCGGTGAGACGACCACGAGCTACAGACTTCAGCGCGAACTCGCCGAAGCTGACTTTGCTACCGCGCTGAGCCAGACCACGGTTGTGGCCTGTCATCTGCTTGCGGAACTTCGTACGCTTAGGTTGCAACATTTGGCGTACCCCTTACTTAGCAGCTTTTTTTACGAGGCGCTGGTGCTTGTGGTTTCAGTTCTTCTTGGCGACCACCAATTACTTCGCCTTTGAAGATCCAAACCTTTACACCGATCACACCGTAAGTGGTGTGAGCTTCGTAGTTGGCATAGTCGATGTCGGCACGCAGGGTGTGCAGTGGCACACGACCTTCGCGATACCATTCAGTACGTGCGATTTCAGCACCGCCGAGACGACCGCTCACTTGGATTTTGATGCCTTTGGCACCAATGCGCATGGCGTTCTGTACGGCGCGCTTCATAGCGCGACGGAACATTACGCGACGCTCCAGCTGCTGAGCTACGCTCTGCGCAACCAGCATACCGTCGAGCTCCGGCTTACGGATCTCTTCGATATTGATGTGCACAGGCACACCCATTTGCTTGGTCAGGTCCTGACGCAGTTTCTCAACATCTTCACCTTTCTTCCCGATAACGATACCTGGACGAGCGGTGTGGATGGTGATACGTGCAGTTTGGGCCGGACGATGGATATCGATACGGCTTACGGACGCGCTTTTTAGTTTGTCTTGGAGATACTCACGCACCTTCAGATCAGCGAACAAGTAGTCCGCATAAGTCCGACCGTCTGCGTACCAGACGGAGGTGTGCTCCTTGACGATTCCCAGGCGAATGCCAATGGGATGTACTTTCTGACCCATCTCTTCGACTCCGTTACTTGTCAGCAACCTTGACAGTGATATGGCAAGACCGCTTGACGATGCGATCAGCACGGCCTTTGGCACGTGGCATGATGCGCTTCAGCGAACGCCCTTCGTTGACGAAAACGGTGCTGACCTTCAGGTCATCAACGTCTGCGCCTTCGTTATGCTCGGCGTTGGCTACGGCCGACTCCAGCACTTTCTTCATGATCTCGGCGGCTTTCTTACTGCTGAAAGCCAACAGGTTGAGCGCTTCGCCCACCTTCTTCCCGCGGATCTGGTCGGCGACCAAGCGGGCTTTCTGGGCGGAGATTCGAGCGCCCGACAACTTAGCGGCTACTTCCATTTCCTAACCCCTTAACGCTTGGCTTTCTTGTCTGCCACGTGCCCACGATAAGTGCGGGTACCGGCAAACTCGCCCAGTTTGTGGCCGACCATGTCTTCGTTAACGAGAACTGGGACGTGTTGACGACCGTTGTGTACTGCGATGGTCAGACCGACCATTTGTGGCAGGATCATCGAACGACGCGACCAGGTCTTAACTGGTTTGCGATCGTTCTTTTCCGCCGCCACTTCGATCTTCTTCAGTAGGTGAAGATCAATAAAAGGACCTTTTTTCAGAGAACGTGGCACTGTCGTATCCCTCTATTTACTTGCGACGACGGACGATCATTTTGTCGGTACGCTTATTACCACGAGTCTTCGCGCCCTTAGTCGGGAAGCCCCATGGCGATACCGGATGACGACCACCAGAGGTACGACCTTCACCACCACCGTGTGGGTGGTCAACCGGGTTCATGGCAACACCACGAACGGTTGGGCGAACGCCACGCCAGCGTTTGGCACCAGCTTTACCCAGCGAACGCAGGCTGTGCTCGGAGTTCGAGACTTCGCCCAGGGTCGCGCGGCATTCAGCCAGCACTTTACGCATCTCACCAGAACGCAGACGCAGGGTCACGTAGACACCTTCACGAGCGATCAGCTGAGCCGAAGCACCAGCGGAACGAGCGATTTGCGCGCCTTTACCTGGCTTCAATTCGATGCCGTGTACGGTGCTACCAACTGGAATGTTACGCAGCTGCAGAGCGTTGCCCGGCTTGATCGGTGCCAGGGCACCTGCGATCAGCTGGTCGCCAGCGCTCACGCCTTTAGGGGCGATGATGTAGCGACGCTCGCCATCTGCGTACAGCAGCAGAGCGATGTGAGCAGTACGGTTTGGATCGTATTCGATACGCTCGACAGTGGCAGCGATGCCATCTTTGTCGTTGCGACGGAAGTCGACCAGACGATAATGCTGCTTATGGCCACCACCGATGTGACGAGTGGTAATACGACCATTGTTGTTACGACCACCAGACTTCGATTTTTTCTCGAGCAGCGGTGCGTGAGGAGCGCCTTTATGCAGCTCCTGGTTGACCACCTTGACCACAAAACGGCGGCCAGGGGAAGTCGGTTTGCATTTAACGATTGCCATGATGCACCCCTTCCTTACTCAGCACTGCTGCTGAAATCGAGATCTTGGCCTGGCTGAAGGGAGATAACTGCCTTCTTCCAGTCATTACGCTTGCCCAGACCGCGAGCAGTGCGCTTGCTCTTACCCAGAACATTCAGGGTAGTAACACGCTCTACTTTCACGCTGAACAGGCTTTCGACGGCCTTCTTGATTTCCAGCTTGGTTGCGTCAGTTGCAACCTTGAAAACGAACTGGCCTTTCTTGTCAGCCAGAACCGTAGCCTTTTCGGAAACGTGCGGGCCAAGCAGAACTTTAAATACGCGTTCCTGGTTCATCCCAGCAGCTCCTCGAATTTCTTCACGGCCGACACGGTGATCAACACCTTGTCGTATGCGATCAGACTAACTGGATCGGAACCTTGCACGTCACGTACATCAACGTGTGGCAGGTTGCGAGCAGCCAGGTACAGGTTCTGATCAACAGCTTCAGACACGATCAAAACATCGGTCAGGCTCATGTTGTTCAGTTTGCCCAGCAGATCTTTGGTTTTTGGACTTTCAACAGCGAAGTCCTGAACCACGACCAGACGATCAGTACGCACGAGTTCAGCAAGGATGGAGCGCAGAGCTGCGCGATACATCTTCTTGTTGAGCTTCTGAGAGTGATCCTGTGGACGAGCTGCGAAAGTGGTACCGCCGCCACGCCAGATTGGGCTACGGATAGTACCGGCACGAGCACGGCCAGTGCCTTTCTGACGCCAAGGGCGCTTACCGCCACCACGTACGTCGGAACGGGTCTTTTGCTGCTTGCTACCTTGACGGCCGCCGGCCATGTAGGCCACGACTGCTTGGTGAACCAGCGTCTCGTTGAATTCGCCGCCAAATGTCAGTTCGGAAACTTCGATCGCTTGAGCGTCATTTACATTTAATTGCATGTCAGCTTCCCCTTAACCGCGAGCCTTGGCCGCTGGACGTACAACCAGGTTGCCGCCAGTAGCGCCAGGAACAGCACCCTTGACCAACAACAGATTGCGTTCAGCGTCGACGCGCACTACTTCGAGGGACTGCACGGTCACGCGCTCAGCGCCCATATGACCGGACATTTTTTGCCCTTGAATACACGACCAGGAGTCTGGCACTGGCCAATAGAGCCCGGGACGCGGTGGGAAACGGAGTTACCGTGAGTGTTGTCTTGGCCACGGAAATTCCAACGCTTGATCGTACCCTGGAAGCCTTTACCCTTGGACTGACCGGTTACATCAACCAGTTGACCAGCGGCGAAGATTTCAGCGTTGATCAGATCGCCAGCCTGGTAGTCGCCGTCTTCAAGACGGAACTCCATAACAGTGCGACCAGCTGCAACGTTTGCTTTAGCGAAGTGACCTGCTTGAGCAGCAGTCACACGCGAAGCACGACGCTCGCCGACAGTGACTTGCACTGCACGATAGCCATCGGTTTCTTCAGTTTTGAACTGGGTGACGCGATTCGGCTCGATCTCAATGACCGTGACCGGAATGGAGACACCTTCTTCGGTGAAAATACGGGTCATACCGCATTTACGACCGACTACACCAATAGTCATGTTGTAAACCTCATGAGTGTACGGGGCTTTCACCCGCTATGGCCGCCCATTTCAGAGCGTTACACGACTAAGACCCAAGTCTTAGCCGAGGCTGATCTGTACTTCCACACCGGCCGCCAGATCAAGCTTCATAAGTGCATCAACGGTTTTATCCGTTGGCTGGACGATGTCCAGTACGCGCTTATGAGTACGGATCTCGTACTGGTCACGCGCGTCTTTGTTGACGTGCGGGGAGACCAGAACGGTGAACCGCTCTTTACGGGTAGGCAGTGGAATTGGACCACGCACTTGAGCACCAGTACGTTTCGCGGTTTCCACGATTTCCTGGGTGGATTGGTCGATCAGGCGATGGTCAAAAGCCTTCAACCTGATACGGATTTGCTGATTTTGCATTGGATTTCAGACTCCGGCTGCTATTCCCAGCGAGCGCAATACGCCCGTTAAAAGGAGGCGCAATTCTATAGACGCCCCAGATAGGTGTCAACCCAATAAAAAAGGCCCCCGCTAAGCGGGGGCCTTCTCAAAAACCGAGCTATCTCAAAAGAGATAATTACTCGATGATTTTAGCTACAACACCAGCACCAACGGTACGGCCGCCTTCACGGATAGCGAAGCGCAGACCGTCTTCCATTGCGATGGTTTTGATCAGGGTAACTTCCATTTGGATGTTATCGCCTGGCATTACCATTTCAACGCCTTCTGGCAGCTGGCAGTTACCAGTCACGTCAGTAGTACGGAAGTAGAACTGAGGACGGTAGCCTTTGAAGAACGGAGTGTGACGACCGCCTTCTTCTTTGCTCAGAACGTAAACTTCTGCGGTGAACTTGGTGTGCGGCTTAACCGAACCTGGCTTAACCAGAACCTGGCCACGCTCAACGTCGTCACGCTTGGTACCACGCAGCAGAACGCCGCAGTTCTCGCCAGCACGACCTTCGTCGAGCAGTTTGCGGAACATTTCAACACCGGTGCAGGTGGTGGTGGTGGTGTCACGCAGACCAACGATTTCCAGCGGATCTTGAACGCGAACGATACCGCGCTCGATACGACCGGTAACAACGGTACCACGACCAGAGATCGAGAATACGTCTTCGATTGGCATCAGGAACGGCTTGTCGGTCAGACGAACTGGCTCTGGGATGTAGCTGTCCAGAGTTTCTACCAGACGCTTAACAGCGGTGGTACCCATTTCGTTGTCGTCTTTGCCTTCCAGAGCCATACGAGCGGAACCGATGATGATCGGAGTGTCGTCGCCTGGGAAGTCGTAAGTGCTCAGCAGATCGCGCACTTCCATCTCAACCAGTTCCAGCAGCTCAGCGTCGTCTACCAGGTCAGCCTTGTTCAGGAAAACCACGATGTACGGAACGCCTACCTGACGGGACAGCAGGATGTGCTCACGAGTCTGTGGCATCGGACCATCGGCAGCCGAGCAAACCAGGATCGCGCCGTCCATCTGGGCAGCACCAGTGATCATGTTCTTCACGTAGTCAGCGTGACCTGGGCAGTCAACGTGAGCGTAGTGACGAATCGAAGAGTTGTACTCTACGTGCGCGGTGTTGATGGTGATACCACGAGCTTTTTTCTTCTGGAGCGCTGTCGATTTTATCGAAATCAACGACTGCGGAACCGAAAACTTCGGAGCAGACGCGAGTCAGAGCTGCGGTCAGAGTGGTTTTACCGTGGTCAACGTGGCCGATAGTGCCAACGTTTACGTGCGGTAGGGAACGATCAAATTTTTCTTTAGCCACGACAATTAACTCCTTGCCTAAAGGACTGAATCAGCCTTGTTTTTTGGATACAGTTTCAGCGATGTGCGCCGGAGCTGTGTTGTATTTTTGAATTCCATAGAGTAGCTTGCGCGACCCTGGGACATGGAGCGAACGTCGGTCGCATAACCGAACATCTCACCCAACGGAACCTCGGCGCGAATCACTTTGCCGGAAACCGTGTCTTCCATACCCAAGATCATGCCGCGACGACGGTTAAGGTCGCCCATGACATCACCCATATAGTCTTCAGGTGTAACAACTTCTACCGCCATGATCGGCTCAAGCAACTCACCACCGCCCTTCTGGGCCAGTTGCTTGGTTGCCATGGAGGCAGCCACCTTAAACGCCATCTCGTTGGAGTCGACGTCGTGGTAAGAACCGTCAAAAACGGTTGCTTTCAGGCCGATCAGCGGATAGCCGGCAACAACACCGTTCTTCATCTGCTCTTCGATGCCCTTCTGGATAGCCGGGATGTATTCCTTAGGAACCACACCACCAACTACTTCGTTCACGAATTGCAGACCTTCCTGACCTTCGTCAGCAGGAGCAAAACGGATCCAGCAGTGACCGAACTGACCACGACCGCCGGACTGACGAACGAACTTGCCTTCGATTTCACAGTTCTTCGTGATGCGCTCACGATAGGAAACCTGAGGCTTACCGATGTTGGCTTCGACGTTGAACTCACGGCGCATCCGGTCAACCAGGATGTCCAGGTGCAACTCGCCCATGCCGGAGATGATCGTCTGACCAGTCTCTTCATCAGTTTTAACGCGGAAAGATGGATCCTCCTGAGCAAGCTTGCCCAGAGCGATACCCATTTTTTCCTGGTCATCCTTGGTCTTAGGCTCAACGGCAACCGAGATAACCGGCTCCGGGAAGTCCATACGAACCAGGATGATTGGCTTGGCAGCGTCGCACAAGGTTTCACCAGTGGTGACGTCCTTCATGCCGATCAGGGCCGCGATGTCACCAGCGCGTACTTCCTTGATCTCTTCACGGGCGTTTGCGTGCATTTGCACCATACGACCCACGCGCTCTTTCTTGCCTTTAACCGAGTTGATCACGCCGTCGCCGGATGCCAACACGCCCGAGTAAACACGGACGAAGGTCAAAGTACCCACGAATGGGTCGGTAGCGATCTTGAACGCCAGAGCCGAGAACGGCTCGCTGTCGTCAGCATGACGCTCCATCTCTTCTTCCTCGTTATCCGGGTTGGTACCCTTGATAGCAGGAATGTCGGTTGGAGCAGGCAGGAAGTCGATAACGGCGTCGAGAACCAGGGGAACACCCTTGTTCTTGAAGGAAGAACCGCAAACAGCCAGGACGATTTCACCAGCGATAGTACGCTGACGCAGAGCGGCCTTGATTTCCACGTTGGTGAGTTCTTCACCTTCGAGGTACTTGTTCATCAGCTCTTCGTTGGCTTCGGCAGCAGCCTCAACCATGTTGTTGCGCCACTCGTCAGCCAGCTCTTGAAGCTCGGCAGGGATAGGCTTGCGAACAGGAACCATACCCTTGTCGGCGTCATTCCAGTAGACCGCTTCCATGTTGATCAGATCGATCTGACCCTGGAAGTTGTCTTCGGAACCGATGGCCAATTGGATTGGCACCGGGGTGTGACCCAGACGCTGCTTGATCTGACCGATCACGCGCAGGAAGTTGGCACCAGCACGGTCCATCTTGTTTACGTAAACAAGACGTGGAACACCGTACTTGTTGGCTTGACGCCATACGGTTTCCGACTGAGGCTCAACACCCGAGGTACCGCAGAACACAACGACAGCGCCGTCGAGTACGCGCAGGGAACGCTCTACTTCAATGGTGAAGTCTACGTGGCCCGGGGTATCGATTACGTTGAAGCGGTGCTCATCTTTGTACTGCTTCTCGGAACCTTTCCAGAAGGCGGTAATAGCAGCAGAAGTAATGGTAATACCACGCTCCTGCTCCTGAACCATCCAGTCTGTGGTCGCGGCGCCGTCATGCACCTCGCCCATTTTGTGACTTTTGCCGGTGTAAAACAGTACGCGCTCGGTGGTGGTGGTTTTACCAGCATCCACGTGAGCGACGATACCGATGTTACGGTAGCGGCTAATCGGAGTAGTACGAGCCATAAAGCCCTCGCAAAATTAGTGAAGCTAAAATTAGAAGCGGTAGTGCGAGAAAGCTTTGTTAGCTTCAGCCATACGGTGCACGTCTTCACGCTTCTTAACAGCAGCACCTTTACCTTCAGCAGCGTCCAACAGTTCGCCAGCCAAACGCAGAGCCATAGACTTCTCGCCGCGCTTACGGGCGAAGTCTACCAACCAGCGCATTGCCAGAGCGTTACGACGGGACGGGCGAACTTCAACCGGAACCTGGTAAGTAGCACCGCCTACACGGCGCGACTTCACTTCGACCAGCGGAGCGATGGCGTCGAGAGCTTTCTCGAAGATTTCCAGGGGGTCGCTGTTCTTGCGTTCTTTAACCTTTTCCAGCGCGCCATAAACGATACGCTCGGCAACGGCTTTCTTGCCGCTTTCCATCACGTGGTTCATGAACTTGGCCAGGATTTGGCTTCCGTATTTTGGATCGTCAAGCACTTCGCGCTTGGCTGCTACGCGTCTTCTTGGCATGGATAAGCCCTCAAACGGTCTTCAGGTTCGCTCGGAATCGGTGCCCTTTCGGGACGCCTCCGACCTTACTCTTATCGACTCAGAAAATAAGATGATTCAGTTTTACAAAAAGCCGCTACTACTTAGGCTTCTTGGTACCGTACTTCGAACGACCCTGGTTACGACCTTTAACGCCGGAAGTATCCAAGGAGCCGCGTACGGTGTGGTAACGAACACCTGGCAAGTCTTTTACACGACCGCCACGGATCAGTACCACGCTGTGTTCTTGCAGGTTGTGACCTTCACCACCGATGTACGAGGAAACCTCGAAACCGTTGGTCAGGCGCACACGGCATACTTTACGCAGTGCCGAGTTAGGTTTTTTCGGCGTAGTGGTATACACACGGGTGCATACGCCACGACGTTGCGGGCAGTTCTGCAGCGCAGGTACGTCGGATTTCTCGACGATACGCTTACGCGGCTGACGTACCAGCTGGTTGATAGTTGCCATCTACTAGCTCCACTGTTGTCTTGCGACGCTATTGTCTTGCAAGAAAAGCAAAATGGCAGGAACGAATTCCCGCCAAATTTAGGGGTACAAGAGTCTAAAGAGGATCTTGTCCCCAGTCGCCCGACCTCCCCTCTCGTCGAACCGGGACAAAACTGCCTCGATCCGACGAATGGGGCTGCCAGGGCCCAGACTTATTTATCGCAGAACTCAGTTACCGCTTGAGTTCAGCGCTTCGGTCAGTGCAGCTTCCACTTCACTGGCGCTTACGCGCAGCGGCTTGTCTGCATCACGGCGGCGCTTGCGCTCGCTGTGGTAGGCCAAACCGGTACCTGCCGGGATCAAACGACCCACAACTACGTTTTCTTTCAGGCCGCGCAGGTAGTCGCGCTTGCCGGTTACCGCTGCTTCGGTCAGTACGCGAGTGGTCTCCTGGAAGGAGGCCGCCGAGATGAACGACTCAGTGGACAACGACGCCTTGGTGATACCCAGCAGCACGCGAGTGAACTTGGAAACGAATTTCTCTTCGTTCGTCAGGCGCTCGTTTTCCACCAGCACGTGAGTCAGTTCCATCTGGTCGCCCTTGATGAAACTGGAATCGCCAGACTCAGCGATTTCAACTTTACGCAGCATCTGACGCAGGATGGTCTCGATGTGCTTATCGTTGATCTTCACGCCTTGCAGGCGGTAAACGTCCTGGATCTCGTTAACGATGTACTTGGCCAGCGCACTCACACCCAGCAAACGCAGGATGTCGTGTGGATCGCTTGGACCGTCGGAGATAACTTCGCCGCGGTTTACCTGTTCGCCTTCGAACACGTTCAGGTGACGCCACTTCGGAATCAGCTCTTCGTACGGATCGGTACCGTCGTTCGGGGTAATGACCAGACGGCGCTTGCCCTTGGTCTCTTTACCGAACGCGATGGTGCCGCTGACTTCAGCCAGAATCGACGCTTCTTTCGGACGACGAGCTTCGAACAAGTCGGCAACACGCGGCAGACCACCGGTGATGTCACGGGTCTTCGAAGTTTCTTGCGGGATACGCGCGATAACATCACCGATCGCGATCTTCGCACCATCCGCTACACCGACCAGGGCGTTGGCTGGCAGGAAGTACTGAGCGATTACGTCAGTGCCTGGCAGCAACAGATCCTTGCCGTTGTCGTCGACCATCTTCACGGCAGGACGGATGTCTTTACCGGCAGCTGGACGATCTTTCGCGTCGAGTACTTCAATGTTGGTCATACCGGTCAATTCGTCAGTCTGACGCTTGATCGTGATGCCTTCTTCCATGCCCACGTAGGTCACGGTACCTTTCATTTCGGTAACGATTGGGTGAGTGTGCGGATCCCACTTGGCCACGATTGCGCCAGCGTCGACCTTGTCACCTTCTTTAACCGAGATCACAGCACCGTACGGCAGCTTGTAACGCTCGCGCTCACGACCGTAGTCATCAGCGATTGCCAGCTCACCGGAACGAGACACAGCAACCAAGTGGCCATCCACTCGCTCAACGTGCTTCAGGTTGTGCAGACGGACGGTACCGCCATTCTTCACCTGAACGCTGTCGGCTGCGGAGGTCCGGCTTGCCGCACCACCGATGTGGAACGTACGCATGGTCAGCTGGGTACCCGGCTCACCGATGGACTGGGCAGCAATAACGCCGACCGCTTCACCGATGTTCACCTGGTGACCACGAGCCAAGTCACGGCCGTAGCACTTGGCGCAAATGCCGTAACGGGTTTCGCAGCTGATCGGCGAGCGAACGATCACTTCGTCGATGCTGTTGAGTTCGATGAACTCGACCCACTTCTCGTCAACCAGAGTGCCGGCAGGAACGATAACTTCCTCGGTACCTGGCTTGAATACGTCACGGGCAATAACACGACCCAATACGCGCTCACCCAGCGGCTCTACAACGTCACCGCCTTCAATGTGCGGAGTCATCAGCAGGCCGTGCTCGGTGCCGCAATCGATCTCAGTTACAACCAGATCTTGTGCAACGTCTACCAGACGACGAGTCAGGTAACCGGAGTTAGCGGTTTTCAACGCGGTATCCGCAAGACCTTTACGAGCACCGTGAGTAGAGATGAAGTACTGAAGTACGCTCAAACCTTCACGGAAGTTCGCAGTGATCGGCGTTTCGATGATGGAGCCGTCCGGCTTGGCCATCAGGCCACGCATACCGGCGAGCTGACGGATCTGCGCAGCAGAACCCCGTGCGCCCGAGTCGGCCATCATGTACATCGAGTTGAAGGACTCTTGGTCAACTTCGTCGCCGTGACGGTCGATGACTTTCTCTTTCGAGAGGTTGGCCATCATCGCCTTGGAAACTTCGTCGTTCGCCTTGGACCAAAGGTCGATTACCTTGTTGTACTTCTCGCCCTGGGTTACCAGGCCGGAGGCGTACTGGCTTTCGATCTCTTTCACTTCATCAGTAGCAGCGTTGATGATGCGGGCCTTTTCATCCGGGATAACGAAGTCGTTAACACCGATGGAAACGCCGGAGATGGTCGAATAAGCAAAACCGGTGTACATCAACTGGTCAGCGAAGATCACGGTCTCTTTCAAACCAACCACGCGGTAGCACTGGTTGATCAGCTTGGAGATCGCCTTTTTCTTCATTGGCAGGTTGACGACGTCGTACGACAGACCTTTTGGTACAACTTGATACAGCAACGCACGACCGACAGTGGTGTCGACGATACGGGTGCCGCTCACGCTGCCGCCATCACGGTCGTTGACGGTTTCGTTGATCCGCACTTTCACCTTGGCGTGCAGTGCGGCTTCGCCAGCACGGAACACACGGTCAACTTCTTGCAGGTCAGCGAACACACGACCTTCGCCTTTGGCGTTGATCGCTTCACGCGTCATGTAGTACAGACCCAATACAACGTCCTGCGACGGAACGATGATTGGCTCACCGTTGGCTGGCGACAGGATGTTGTTGGTCGACATCATCAACGCACGCGCTTCCAACTGAGCTTCCAGTGTCAGCGGTACGTGCACGGCCATTTGGTCGCCGTCGAAGTCGGCGTTGTACGCAGCACAGACCAGAGGGTGCAGCTGGATAGCCTTACCTTCGATCAGTACCGGTTCAAACGCTTGGATACCCAGACGGTGAAGGGTCGGTGCACGGTTGAGGAGAACCGGGTGTTCGCGGATCACCTCAGCGAGAACGTCCCAAACCTCTGGCAGTTCGCGCTCGACCATTTTCTTGGCCGCTTTGATGGTGGTCGCGAGACCGCGCATTTCCAGCTTGCCGAAGATGAATGGCTTGAACAGCTCAAGTGCCATCTTCTTAGGCAGACCGCACTGGTGCAGACGCAGGGTCGGGCCTACGGTAATAACCGAACGACCGGAGTAGTCAACACGCTTACCGAGCAAGTTCTGACGGAAACGACCTTGCTTACCCTTGATCATGTCAGCCAAGGATTTCAGAGGACGCTTGTTCGAACCGGTAATAGCGCGGCCACGACGGCCGTTGTCGAGCAAGGCATCGACAGCTTCTTGCAACATACGCTTTTCGTTGCGCACGATGATGTCCGGAGCGGACAGGTCAAGCAGGCGCTTCAAACGGTTGTTACGGTTGATCACGCGGCGGTACAGGTCGTTGAGGTCGGACGTCGCAAAACGACCACCGTCCAACGGTACCAGCGGACGCAGGTCTGGCGGCAGAACCGGCAGAACGGTCAGCACCATCCACTCTGGCAAGTTGCCGGAACCCTGGAAGGCTTCCATCAACTTCAGACGCTTGGACAGCTTCTTGATCTTGGTTTCGGAGTTGGTTTGCGGAATCTCTTCGCGCAGGCGGCCAATCTCGTGCTCCAGGTCGATAGCGTGCAGCAGTTCGCGGACAGCCTCGGCACCCATACGGGCATCGAAATCGTCACCGAATTCTTCCAGCGCTTCGAAGTACTGCTCGTCGTTCAGCAGCTGACCTTTTTCAAGGGTGGTCATGCCTGGATCGATAACGACATAGCTCTCGAAGTAGAGAACGCGTTCGATATCACGCAGGGTCATGTCCATCAGCAAGCCGATACGGGACGGCAGCGATTTCAGGAACCAGATGTGAGCAACCGGCGAAGCCAGCTCGATGTGCGCCATGCGCTCACGACGAACCTTGGCCAGTGCAACTTCAACGCCGCACTTCTCGCAGATCACACCACGGTGCTTCAAGCGCTTGTACTTACCGCACAGGCACTCGTAATCCTTTACCGGGCCAAAGATCTTGGCGCAGAACAGGCCGTCACGCTCAGGTTTGAACGTACGGTAGTTGATGGTTTCCGGTTTTTTAACTTCACCGAACGACCACGAACGGATCATCTCAGGCGATGCCAATCCAATACGGATGGCGTCGAACTCTTCGACTTGACCCTGGTTTTTCAGCAAATTCAGTAGGTCTTTCAAGGCCTTTCCTCCTGGCGGAGCAGAGAGCGGGCTAAACAGCCCCGCTCTCGATTCGCGTCACGTGTTATTCGGTTTCCAGATCGATATCGATGCCGAGGGAACGAATTTCTTTGATCAACACGTTGAAGGACTCGGGCATGCCCGGCTCCATACGGTGATCGCCGTCCACGATGTTTTTGTACATCTTGGTCCGACCGTTCACATCGTCCGACTTCACTGTGAGCATTTCTTGCAGAGTGTAAGCAGCACCGTATGCTTCCAGTGCCCAGACCTCCATCTCCCCGAAACGCTGACCACCGAACTGAGCCTTACCACCCAGCGGCTGCTGGGTAACCAGGCTGTACGAACCGGTAGAACGAGCGTGCATCTTGTCGTCTACCAAGTGGTTCAGCTTCAGCATGTACATGTAGCCAACAGTAACCGGGCGCTCAAACTTGTTGCCGGTACGGCCGTCGAACAGCTGCATCTGGCCGCTTTCTGGCAGGTCTGCCAGTTTCAGCATGGCCTTGATCTCGCTTTCCTTGGCACCGTCGAACACCGGGGTAGCCATTGGAACGCCGCCGCGCAGGTTCTTCGCCAGATCCAGGATTTCCTGGTCGGAGAAGGTGTCCAGCTCTTCGTTGCGACCGCCGATCTCGTTGTAGATCTCGTGCAGGAACTTACGCAGGTCAGCAACCTTGCGCTGCTCTTCGATCATACGGTTGATCTTCTCGCCCAGACCTTTAGCCGCAAGGCCCAGGTGGGTTTCGAGGATCTGACCAACGTTCATACGCGAAGGTACGCCCAACGGGTTGAGGACGACGTCGACCGGGGTGCCATTGGCATCGTGCGGCATGTCTTCAACCGGCATGATCACGGAGACCACACCTTTGTTACCGTGACGACCGGCCATCTTGTCGCCCGGTTGGATGCGACGACGGATTGCCAGGTAAACCTTGACGATCTTCAGCACGCCTGGAGCCAGGTCATCGCCCTGCTGCAGTTTGCGCTTCTTGTCTTCGAACTTGTCGTCCAGCAGACGGCGGCGATCAACGATGTAGGCCTGAGCCTTCTCGAGCTGCTCGTTCAGAGCGTCTTCAGCCATGCGCAGTTTGAACCACTGGCCGTGCTCAAGACCGTCGAGGATTTCGTCGGTGATGTCCTGACCTTTCTTCAGACCTGCGCCGCCTTCAGCCTTATGGCCTACCAGAGCGGAACGCAGACGTTCGAAGGTCGCGCCTTCAACGATACGGAACTCTTCGTTCAGGTCCTTGCGGATCTCGTCGAGCTGGGTCTTCTCGATGGACAGTGCACGAGCATCACGCTCAACGCCGTCACGGGTGAAGACCTGTACGTCGATGACAGTACCTTTGGTGCCAGTAGGCACGCGCAGGGAGGTGTCTTTAACGTCGCTGGCTTTTTCACCGAAGATGGCACGCAGCAGTTTCTCTTCTGGAGTCAGTTGGGTCTCGCCTTTCGGAGTGACCTTACCTACCAGGATGTCGCCTGCGCCTACTTCAGCACCTACGTAAACGATACCGGCTTCGTCCAGTTTGTTCAGTGCAGCTTCACCCACGTTCGGGATGTCTGCAGTGATTTCCTCTGGCCCAAGCTTGGTATCACGTGCCACACAGGTCAGTTCCTGAATGTGGATCGTGGTGAAACGGTCTTCTTGAACAACACGCTCGGAGAGGCAGATGGAGTCTTCGAAGTTGAAACCGTTCCATGCCATGAACGCGATGCGCATGTTCTGACCCAGAGCCAGCTCACCCATATCGGTGGACGGGCCGTCAGCCATGATGTCGCTACGCTGAACGCGATCACCCTTGCTCACCAGCGGACGCTGGTTGATGCAGGTGTTCTGGTTCGAGCGGGTGTATTTGGTCAGGTTGTAGATGTCGACACCGGCTTCGCCAGTTTCAACTTCGTCATCGGCAACACGAACCACGATACGGCTGGCATCAACGGAGTCGATCACACCGCCACGACGAGCCACGACGCAAACGCCGGAGTCACGGGCTACGTTACGCTCCATGCCGGTACCTACCAGCGGCTTGTCAGCGCGCAGGGTTGGTACAGCTTGACGCTGCATGTTGGAACCCATCAACGCACGGTTGGCGTCGTCGTGCTCCAGGAACGGGATCAGCGACGCAGCAACCGAAACTACCTGCTTCGGCGATACGTCCATCAAGGTGACGTCTTCCGGCGCCTTGACGGTGAACTCGTTCAAGTGACGAACAGCTACCAGCTCGTCGATCAGGACTTTCTTGTCGTTCATCGTGGCCGAAGCCTGAGCGATCACGTGATCAGCTTCTTCGATGGCGGACAGGAATACGATCTCGTCGGTGACCAGAGCATCTTTCACCACACGGTACGGGCTCTCGAGGAAGCCATACTGGTTGGTGCGCGCATAGGCGGCCAGGGAGTTGATCAGACCGATGTTCGGACCTTCCGGCGTTTCGATCGGGCAAACACGACCGTAGTGCGTCGGGTGTACGTCACGAACCTCAAAGCCTGCACGCTCACGAGTCAGACCGCCCGGGCCCAGTGCGGATACACGGCGCTTGTGGGTGATCTCGGAGAGCGGGTTGTTCTGGTCCATGAACTGCGAGAGCTGGCTGGAACCGAAGAACTCTTTCACCGCCGCAGCCACCGGCTTGGCGTTGATCAGGTCTTGCGGCATCAGGCCTTCGCTTTCAGCCATCGACAGACGCTCTTTGACCGCACGCTCAACACGTACCAGGCCAACGCGGAACTGGTTCTCGGCCATTTCGCCTACGCAGCGAACACGACGGTTACCCAGGTGGTCGATGTCATCGACGATGCCTTTACCGTTACGGATGTCGACCAGGGTCTTCAGTACCGCAACAATGTCTTCCTTGCACAGCACGCCCGAACCTTCGATCTCGGTACGACCGATACGACGGTTGAACTTCATCCGGCCGACCGCAGACAGGTCATAGCGCTCAGGGCTGAAGAACAGGTTGTTGAACAGGGTCTCGGCAGCGTCTTTGGTTGGCGGCTCGCCTGGACGCATCATGCGATAGATCTCGACCAGCGCTTCCAATTGGTTGCTGGTGGAGTCGATCTTCAGAGTGTCGGAGACGAACGGACCGCAGTCGATATCGTTGGTGTACAGGGTCTCGATGCGAACAACCTGGGCCTTGGCGATTTTCGCCAGGATCTCGGTGTTCAGCTCAGTGTTGCACTCAGCCAGGATTTCGCCTGTGGCCGGGTGAACGATGACCTTGGCGGTAGTACGGCCCAGGACGTAGTCCAGAGGTACTTCCAGCTCTTTGATACCGGCTTTTTTCGATCTGGTTGATGTGGCGCGCAGTAATACGACGACCAGCCTCAACAATGACCTTGCCTTTTTCATCCTGGATATCCAGGACGGCAATTTCACCACGCAGACGCGATGCAATCAGCTCCAGCTTGAGGGTTTCATCCTTCAGGCTGAATACGTTGGTGGTGTAGAAGGCGTCCAGCACTTGCTCAGTGGTATAGCCGAGCGCGCGCAGCAGTACCGAGGCCGGCAGCTTGCGACGACGGTCGATACGCACGAACACGCAGTCTTTCGGGTCGAACTCGAAGTCCAACCACGAACCGCGGTACGGAATGATCCGCGCGGAGTACAGGAGTTTACCGGAGCTGTGCGTCTTGCCGCGGTCGTGGTCGAAGAACACGCCCGGGGAACGGTGCAGCTGGGAAACGATAACACGCTCGGTACCGTTGATAACGAAGGTACCGTTTTCAGTCATCAGTGGGATTTCGCCCATGTAGACTTCTTGCTCTTTGATGTCCTTGATCGCTTTGTTCGACGATTCTTTGTCGAAAATGATCAGGCGGACTTTTACCCGCAAAGGTACGGCGTACGTAACACCGCGCAACACGCATTCTTTGACATCAAATGCCGGTTCGCCCAGGCGATAACCCACGTACTCCAGCGCAGCATTGCCGGAGTAGCTGATGATCGGGAAAACGGATTTGAAGGCCGCATGCAGGCCCACGTCGCGGAACTGATCTTTGGTCGCTCCCGCCTGCAAGAATTCACGATACGAATCCAGCTGGATAGCCAGAAGGTACGGGACATCCATGACGTCCGGCAACTTGCTAAAGTCCTTGCGGATACGTTTTTTCTCAGTATATGAGTAAGCCATCAGCGTTCCCCAGCTTGGTCACCTGCTTGTTTGGCCCCTCCGACGGGAGCAGCCAGAAAATCTCGCAAACCCCATGGTTTGCACCACCGCATCGGGTGGCTACAGCACGTTAATGGCGGCGACCGAGTCGACAGCCAAGAACGGAAAAAGGCCGGTGGCAAGAGCCACCAGCCATCAGCCTTCAGCTTAACGCTTGGGCTGGAGACGCAAGGTCGATGCTTACTTCAGCTCGACTTTAGCGCCTGCTTCTTCCAGTACTGCTTTGGCTTTGTCAGCTGCGTCTTTGGCAACAGCTTCCAGAACCAGGGCAGGAGCGCCGTCAACTACAGCCTTGGCTTCTTTCAGGCCCAGACCGGTCAGCTCACGTACTGCCTTGATCACGTTTACTTTCTTCTCGCCAGCTTCGGTCAGCATGACGTTGAATTCGGTTTGCTCTTCAACAACGGCAGCAGCAGCAGCTGGGCCAGCGGAAGCAGCGGCAGCGGAAACGCCGAATTTTTCTTCGAAAGCTTTGATCAGCTCAACAACCTGCAGAACCGACATTTCAGCTACGGCGTTGAGGATATCGTCTTGGGAGATAGACATTGCTGTATTTCCTGAATTGGGGGACGGCCTACTCGGCCATCGAAATAAACAAAAATACGCGAGAGAAGTTGCTCAGCCTTAGGCTGCGGCAGCTTCTTTTGCTCGCGAACTGCGGCCAGAGTACGAGCCAGCTTGCTGGTAGCGCCTTGAATCACGCTCATCAGCTGCGAAATGGCTTCGTCGCGGGTCGGCAGTGTTGCCAGTACGTCGATTTGGTTAGCTGCGAGGAACTTGCCCTCGAACGCAGCTGCCTTGATCTCGAACTTATCCTGACTCTTGGCGAATTCCTTGAACAAACGGGCAGCAGCGCCTGGATGTTCTTTGGAGAACGCGATCAGAGTCGGGCCGGTGAACACGTCGTTGAGAACACTGTATTCAGTGTCAGCAACAGCGCGCTTGAGCAGGGTGTTACGTACAACACGTACGTATACGCCAGCTTCACGAGCCTCTTTACGGAGTCCGGTCATAGCGCCTACTGTCACACCACGGGCATCAGCCACGACAGCGGACAGAGCAGCTTTGGCAGCCTCGTTGACTTCAGCGACGATGGCCTTCTTGTCTTCGAGATTAATTGCCACGGGTTTAACTCCTGCTTGTTACCGTTTCATCTGGCCGGAGCCGGATGTCGTTTTGGTGTCTGATTCGGTAAGGAACCGGGAGCACCATCTGCGTAGGCTTGAGGTTTAAGACTTGCGTCGCCTACGGTCTTGGATAGCCCCCGCCAGGCAGGGACCCCAATTTTTTCAATTGGCGCAATCTCTCACGCCAATCTGTGTCTTATACGTCCAGCGAGCCTTGGTCGATGACCAGACCTGGGCCCATAGTGGTGCTCAGGGTAACGCGCTTGACGTAGATACCTTTCGAGGAAGCTGGCTTGATACGCTTCAGATCAGCGATCAGGGCTTCAACGTTTTCCTTCAGCTTGACGGCGTCGAAGCCGACCTTGCCAACGGAGGTGTGAATGATGCCGTTTTTGTCGGTGCGATAACGAACCTGACCAGCCTTGGCGTTTTTAACCGCGGTAGCTACGTCTGGCGTTACGGTGCCGACTTTAGGGTTAGGCATCAGACCACGTGGACCGAGGATCTGACCCAACTGACCTACAACGCGCATTGCATCCGGGGAAGCGATAACTACGTCATAGTTCAGGTCGCCGCCTTTCATTTCGGCAGCCAGGTCGTCCATGCCAACGCGATCAGCGCCAGCGGCCAGAGCAGCTTCAGCTGCCGGGCCTTGGGTGAAGACAGCTACACGTACAGTCTTGCCAGTACCGTGTGGCAGCACAGTAGCGCTACGAACGACCTGGTCGGATTTACGTGGATCTACGCCCAGATTTACAGCAACGTCAACGGACTCGCTGAACTTGACAGTCGACAGCTCGGTCAGCAGGGCAGCAGCGTCTACAAAGTTGTAGGCCTTGCCTGCTTCGATTTTGCCGGCGATAGCCTTTTGGCGCTTGGTCAGCTTAGCCATTACACACCCTCCACGTTAAGGCCCATGCTACGAGCAGAACCGGCGATGGTACGCACGGCTGCATCCATATCAGCTGCAGTCAGATCCGCGTTTTTGGTTTTCGCGATTTCTTCCAGCTGAGCACGAGTCACGGTGCCAACCTTAACGGTGTTAGGACGAGCGGAACCGCTAGTCAGACCAGCAGCTTTCTTCAGCAGAACCGAAGCCGGGGTCGACTTGGTTTCGAAAGTGAAGCTACGGTCGCTGTATACAGTGATGATCACTGGAGTCGGCAGACCTGGCTCAAGACCCTGAGTACGGGCGTTGAAGGCCTTGCAGAATTCCATGATGTTCACACCGTGCTGACCCAGTGCTGGGCCGACGGGTGGACTTGGGTTGGCCTGAGCGGCCTTCACTTGCAGCTTGATGTAAGCGGTAATCTTCTTGGCCATGAGGCACTCCAATTACGGGTTCAAACGCCTCGAGAGGCTCCCCGGTTACTTGCGCGTTTATCCCAGTGACGACAAAACCCCACAGCCTAAGGCTGTGGGGTTGGGATGCTTGATCAGCTAGACCTTTTCGACCTGGCTGAACTCCAACTCTACCGGAGTAGAGCGACCGAAAATGAGCACCGCCACTTGGATCCGGCTCTTTTCGTAGTTAACTTCTTCGACAGTACCGTTGAAATCAGCAAACGGACCATCTGTGACACGAACAACCTCGCCCGGCTCGAACAACGTCTTCGGCTTAGGCTTGTCACTACCATCAGCAACACGACGCAAAATTGCTTCTGCTTCTTTGTCAGTGATAGGAGCAGGCTTATCAGCAGTACCGCCGATAAAGCCCATAACACGAGGAGTGTCCTTGACCAAGTGCCAAGTACCTTCATTCATGTCCATCTGAACCAGCACATAGCCAGGGAAGAACTTACGTTCACTTTTACGCTTCTGGCCATTCCGCATTTCAACCACTTCTTCAGTGGGAACCAGAATTTCGCCGAAGCCATCTTCCATGCCTGCCAGCTTTACGCGCTCCAGCAAAGAGCGCATAACATGCTTCTCGTAACCCGAGTAAGCATGCACAACGTACCAACGCTTAGCCACGGGACACCCTTAGCCAACAATCAAGGAAACAAGCCAGCCGAGCAGGGAATCAAGCCCCCACAACAGCAACGCCATAACCAGAACAACAGCCACCACAATCAATGTGGTCTGCGTGGTTTCTTGGCGAGTCGGCCAAACGACTTTACGAATTTCGGTGCGAGCTTCCTTTACCAGGACCGCGAACGACTTGCCTTTAGCGGTCTGCAGGCCTACAAAGGCAGCTACAGCAGCAATGACAAGCAAAGCGAGCACACGGTACAGGATCGGCGAAGCAGAATAGTACTGATTGCCAACAACGCCTACGACCACCAAAGCGACTACTGCGAGCCACTTAACCAGATCGAAACGAGAGCTTTGAGCTTCAGCCTTAGGAGTCATCTATGAAGATCCTGTGAAAGAAAGCCAGATACACCACGTGAATCTGGCAGGTCAGGAGGGAATCGAACCCCCAACCTACGGTTTTGGAGACCGTCGCTCTGCCAATTGAGCTACTGACCTAAAACAAAATCAGGCCGACCATTATGCAGGCCTGAAAAGACTTTACAACAACCAACCCCCAGAGACTTGAAATCGTCCAACATCAACACCGGACACAACACCATCAAGCCGAGGCAGCTGTTAAAACAAAGGCAGATATTTTCATATCTGCCTTGTTATATGGAGCTCTTGAGCGGATTTGAACCGCTGACCTCACCCTTACCAAGGGTGTGCTCTACCAACTGAGCTACAAGAGCGAAACACCTCGCACAACCTGCAAACTTGGAGCGGGTAGCGGGAATCGAACCCGCATCATCAGCTTGGAAGGCTGAGGTTCTACCACTAAACTATACCCGCGGAGCTTGCAGCTCACGCTAAAAATGGTGGAGGGGGAAGGATTCGAACCTTCGAAGTCGTAGACGTCAGATTTACAGTCTGATCCCTTTGGCCGCTCGGGAACCCCTCCTAAGCGAGCCGGCATTTTACATCACGCCGACCTTCTGTCAAGCATTTTCTCATTTAAATTATGAGGTTAGCTGCATTGACGATTGCTTCGCGCTGTTGACCTACTTGGTCATCACTGCGGAGCGGGCGCCATTCTATGCAAACTATTCGAGAGTTGCAACGCCTTCGCACAACATTATTTTATGTTTTAACTCATTGAATTCCTTAGCAAGGTTTTCAAAGGGCAGATCATCAGCCAGGCGCCTGCTTTCAGGGGCCACACGAAGCCAATAACCCGAAGCGTCAGTCGTATTCAGCAACAAAACCTTGGCCTTTATATCCAAACTGGTAAGACGCTGCTCGACAGATTGCGCCTGACGCTGATCAGTAAAGCCACCGATATATAGACAGGTGTTTTGCCCATCTGTGGCCTTGGCACGATCCCTACGGGCAACCGCTTCAGACGACTCACTCAGAAGGCGTATATCTTGCTGAGAACCCTTGTAGAGACTAAGCGGCGTGACATCTTTGGCACGCAACGGCGCTTCTTGCTGATGCCATATGTAGTAGAAGACATTCAGAACGAGTAAAAGCAAAAACAGCCAGCGCATAAGAACCTCAGGACAAAGGGCAGGCCATCGCCAATCCAACGAAAACCAAGTCAGGAACAATCCGAGCCTGCGGCACAGCCGCAGAAACCAAATCAGCATCGCCACCGGTCAGGAAAACAGTAAAATCATCCCCCAATAGCTTCGAGCCAGTTCGAGCTGAGTCAATACAAACCCTCTCAGCATCAAAGTACAGCCTCGCTCGACAGCTTCGACGGTTGTATGACCAGGCAGGAGGCGCTCCAGCGCTCGCTCAGCCGCCGCATCGTCGTAGCGTATCTTCCGGGTATGCGTACGCAACTGATTGCGCATGAGCGGCAATCCCGGGCAGATGAAGCCCCCAGGTGCTCGCCGTCGGCAGCAATAAAATCTGCAGTTGCCGCCGTGCCGAAATCCAGGACCAGGCAAGCACCAGACGCCAACTTATATCCACCCAACATCGCCAGCCAGCGATCCAGCCCTAGACGCTCAAAGTCATCATAGCCATTACGCACGCCGGCCATTTCTCGCGCAGATACCGCGCAGGACACAGAAACCCCAAAAGCACTCACCAGGGCGTCAACTAACTGCCCCGTCTCCTCCTGCGCCCTGACACTGACCAATCGGCAGCGCGTAAGCAACAATTCAGGAAGGGCGATCAAGCCATCAATCAGCGCAGCATCCGAACTAACGACACCTTCTGCGGAGGCAAGCGAGCCATCAACTTCAAGCACGCGCCATTTGATAAAACTGTTCCCACAGTCGAGCTCAAGAATCATCACGCAACCTCAGGCTTAACTCTCCACCGCTGTATATTTTTTCGACACCATCAACACTCAAACGCAACGCGCCTTGATGATCGACACCCAGTACATCACCGTCAATCTGGTTGGCTCCCGCGATTAGCGATACAGCCCGCCCCTGCCAAAGGTGATTCTGTTCCCACTCCTCCTGGAGCGCGGCGAAACCACCGGCTTTATGTCGACTCAGATAGTCTTGCAACTGCACACCCAGTTGCGCGACCAGATGATTGCGGTCAATTGCAAAGCCCGTCTCAAGCCGAACCGAAGTCCATTGCTGATCAACGTCCTCCGCCTTCTGCATGTTCACATTGACACCAACCCCAAGGACAACGTGGCAAATATCAGCGGGATCCCCTACCAATTCCAGCAAGATACCGGCGATTTTTTTATCCCCGACTAACACATCGTTAGGCCACTTCAATGCAGCACCTTGCACGCCTAAGCCACGGAGGGCGTGCATGACCGCAAGCCCAACCACGAGGCTTAGCCCTTCCAATTGCCGCAAACCACCTTCGATACGCAACACGAGGCTGTAGTACACATTTTGAGCGAATGGGCTGACCCATTTACGGCCTCGCCTCCCCCTTCCCGCTGTCTGCTGCTCCGCGAGCACTAGAAACGGCGGTACGCAACCTGCGTCAACTAGACGCAAGGCTTCAGCATTGGTGGAGTCAATAGTGTCGGAAATATGAGCAGGCCATGGCAAAGCAGGCGCATTCGATGCAATTGCCTCAGCATTCAAAAATACTAATGGCGATGCAAGCTGATAGCCCTTTCCTCGGACCTTATGGATAGGCAGATTCAACTCTGCCTCAATATGCTGGAGCTGCTTCCACACAGCGCTACGACTGACGCCCAAGGCTGCGCCAAGCGCTTCTCCAGAATGGAATCGGCCGTCTTTCAGTAGATTTAACAACGTCAGCATACAAGGATCGCCTCACAATGAGGCAGGCATGATAGCCATGCGCAAAGCCATTGCATAGAAAGGCAATACTTTAGCTGCATAGGAAGAAACGATTGCCGTAAGCGCTTTTCGATCGCCCAAAACAAAACCCCTGACTGCGTTAGCAATCAGGGGTTCTGGAATTTAATCTTGACGATGACCTACTCTCACATGGGGAAACCCCACACTACCATCGGCGATGCATCGTTTCACTGCTGAGTTCGGGATGGGATCAGGTGGTTCCAATGCTCTATGGTCGTCAAGAAATTCGGGTACTGAGTCGTGACCTGTTGGTCTCGCTTCAGCAAATTGGGTATGTGATAGCTTTCGGTGTTTTGTGAACGTCGAACTTTCGGTTCATTTCGTCTTCACACACCGCAATCTGGTGCCTTTTCAGGTCAGCAAATTGCTTGGGTGTTATATGGTCAAGCCTCACGGGCAATTAGTATTGGTTAGCTCAACGCCTCACAGCGCTTACACACCCAACCTATCAACGTCGTAGTCTTCGACGGCCCTTCAGGGAACTCAAGGTTCCAGTGAGATCTCATCTTGAGGCTAGTTTCCCGCTTAGATGCTTTCAGCGGTTATCTATTCCGAACATAGCTACCCGGCAATGCCACTGGCGTGACAACCGGAACACCAGAGGTTCGTCCACTCCGGTCCTCTCGTACTAGGAGCAGCCCTCTCAAATCTCAAACGTCCACGGCAGATAGGGACCGAACTGTCTCACGACGTTCTAAACCCAGCTCGCGTACCACTTTAAATGGCGAACAGCCATACCCTTGGGACCGGCTTCAGCCCCAGGATGTGATGAGCCGACATCGAGGTGCCAAACACCGCCGTCGATATGAACTCTTGGGCGGTATCAGCCTGTTATCCCCGGAGTACCTTTTATCCGTTGAGCGATGGCCCTTCCATACAGAACCACCGGATCACTAAGACCTACTTTCGTACCTGCTCGACGTGTCTGTCTCGCAGTCAAGCGCGCTTTTGCCTTTATACTCTACGACCGATTTCCGACCGGTCTGAGCGCACCTTCGTACTCCTCCGTTACTCTTTAGGAGGAGACCGCCCCAGTCAAACTACCCACCATACACTGTCCTCGATCCGGATAACGGACCTGAGTTAGAACCTCAAAGTTGCCAGGGTGGTATTTCAAGGATGGCTCCACGCAGACTGGCGTCCACGCTTCAAAGCCTCCCACCTATCCTACACAAGCAAATTCAAAGTCCAGTGCAAAGCTATAGTAAAGGTTCACGGGGTCTTTCCGTCTAGCCGCGGATACACTGCATCTTCACAGCGATTTCAATTTCACTGAGTCTCGGGTGGAGACAGCGCCGCCATCGTTACGCCATTCGTGCAGGTCGGAACTTACCCGACAAGGAATTTCGCTACCTTAGGACCGTTATAGTTACGGCCGCCGTTTACCGGGGCTTCGATCAAGAGCTTCGCGTTAGCTAACCCCATCAATTAACCTTCCGGCACCGGGCAGGCGTCACACCCTATACGTCCACTTTCGTGTTTGCAGAGTGCTGTGTTTTTAATAAACAGTCGCAGCGGCCTGGTATCTTCGACCGGCATGAGCTTACGGAGCAAGTCCTTCACCCTCACCGGCGCACCTTCTCCCGAAGTTACGGTGCCATTTTGCCTAGTTCCTTCACCCGAGTTCTCTCAAGCGCCTTGGTATTCTCTACCCAACCACCTGTGTCGGTTTGGGGTACGGTTCCTGGTTACCTGAAGCTTAGAAGCTTTTCTTGGAAGCATGGCATCAACCACTTCGCTAACTAAAAGTTAGCTCGTCATCAGCTCTCGGCCTTAGAATCCCGGATTTACCTAAGATTCCAGCCTACCACCTTAAACTTGGACAACCAACGCCAAGCTGGCCTAGCCTTCTCCGTCCCTCCATCGCAATAACCAGAAGTACAGGAATATTAACCTGTTTTCCATCGACTACGCTTTTCAGCCTCGCCTTAGGGACCGACTAACCCTGCGTCGATTAACGTTGCGCAGGAAACCTTGGTCTTTCGGCGTGGGTGTTTTTCACACCATTGTCGTTACTCATGTCAGCATTCGCACTTCTGATACCTCCAGCAAGCTTCTCAACTCACCTTCACAGGCTTACAGAACGCTCCTCTACCGCATCACTTACGTGATACCCGTAGCTTCGGTGTATGGTTTGAGCCCCGTTACATCTTCCGCGCAGGCCGACTCGACTAGTGAGCTATTACGCTTTCTTTAAAGGGTGGCTGCTTCTAAGCCAACCTCCTAGCTGTCTAAGCCTTCCCACATCGTTTCCCACTTAACCATAACTTTGGGACCTTAGCTGACGGTCTGGGTTGTTTCCCTTTTCACGACGGACGTTAGCACCCGCCGTGTGTCTCCCATGCTCGGCACTTGTAGGTATTCGGAGTTTGCATCGGTTTGGTAAGTCGGGATGACCCCCTAGCCGAAACAGTGCTCTACCCCCTACAGTGATACATGAGGCGCTACCTAAATAGCTTTCGAGGAGAACCAGCTATCTCCGAGCTTGATTAGCCTTTCACTCCGATCCACAGGTCATCCGCTAACTTTTCAACGGTAGTCGGTTCGGTCCTCCAGTTAGTGTTACCCAACCTTCAACCTGCCCATGGATAGATCGCCCGGTTTCGGGTCTATTCCCAGCGACTAGACGCCCTATTAAGACTCGCTTTCGCTACGCCTCCCCTATTCGGTTAAGCTCGCCACTGAAAATAAGTCGCTGACCCATTATACAAAGGTACGCAGTCACCCAACAAAGTGGGCTCCCACTGCTTGTACGCATACGGTTTCAGGATCTATTTCACTCCCCTCTCCGGGGTTCTTTTCGCCTTTCCCTCACGGTACTAGTTCACTATCGGTCAGTCAGTAGTATTTAGCCTTGGAGGATGGTCCCCCATATTCAGACAAAGTTTCTCGTGCTCCGTCCTACTCGATTTCATGACTAAGAGATTTTCGCGTACAGGGCTATCACCCACTATGGCCGCACTTTCCAGAGCGTTCCGCTAATCTCAAAGCCACTTAAGGGCTAGTCCCCGTTCGCTCGCCACTACTAAGGGAATCTCGGTTGATTTCTTTTCCTCAGGGTACTTAGATGTTTCAGTTCCCCTGGTTCGCTTCTTGCACCTATGTATTCAGTACAAGATAACCATCTTATGATGGCTGGGTTCCCCATTCAGACATCTCCGGATCAAAGTCTGTTTGCCGACTCCCCGAAGCTTTTCGCAGGCTACCACGTCTTTCATCGCCTCTGACTGCCAAGGCATCCACCGTATGCGCTTCTTCACTTGACCATATAACCCCAAGCAATCTGGTTATACTGTGAAGACGACATTCGCCGAAAATTCGAATTTCTCAATTAAGAGAACTCACAAATTTTACCTTAGCCTGATCCGTTACCAGTGAAAGTAACGTTCAGTCTATCTTTCTATCACATACCCAAATTTTTAAAGAACGATCTAATCAAAGACTAGAAATCAACATTCACCATCAACCTGATGGAATGCTCATTTCTAAGCTTTAAACTTTCAGAAGCAGTAGTGGTGGAGCCAAACGGGATCGAACCGTTGACCTCCTGCGTGCAAGGCAGGCGCTCTCCCAGCTGAGCTATGGCCCCGTATTTCTACAGGCGCTTCCCACACAAAATTGGTGGGTCTGGGCAGATTCGAACTGCCGACCTCACCCTTATCAGGGGTGCGCTCTAACCAACTGAGCTACAGACCCAATTTCGGGCTGCTTCTTTATCGTCTTCTTCAATGAATCAAGCAATTCGTGTGGGAACTTATGGAGCAGCTGATGTCGTCGATTAAGGAGGTGATCCAGCCGCAGGTTCCCCTACGGCTACCTTGTTACGACTTCACCCCAGTCATGAATCACACCGTGGTAACCGTCCTCCCGAAGGTTAGACTAGCTACTTCTGGTGCAACCCACTCCCATGGTGTGACGGGCGGTGTGTACAAGGCCCGGGAACGTATTCACCGCGACATTCTGATTCGCGATTACTAGCGATTCCGACTTCACGCAGTCGAGTTGCAGACTGCGATCCGGACTACGATCGGTTTTATGGGATTAGCTCCACCTCGCGGCTTGGCAACCCTCTGTACCGACCATTGTAGCACGTGTGTAGCCCAGGCCGTAAGGGCCATGATGACTTGACGTCATCCCCACCTTCCTCCGGTTTGTCACCGGCAGTCTCCTTAGAGTGCCCACCATAACGTGCTGGTAACTAAGGACAAGGGTTGCGCTCGTTACGGGACTTAACCCAACATCTCACGACACGAGCTGACGACAGCCATGCAGCACCTGTCTCAATGTTCCCGAAGGCACCAATCTATCTCTAGAAAGTTCATTGGATGTCAAGGCCTGGTAAGGTTCTTCGCGTTGCTTCGAATTAAACCACATGCTCCACCGCTTGTGCGGGCCCCCGTCAATTCATTTGAGTTTTAACCTTGCGGCCGTACTCCCCAGGCGGTCAACTTAATGCGTTAGCTGCGCCACTAAAAGCTCAAGGCTTCCAACGGCTAGTTGACATCGTTTACGGCGTGGACTACCAGGGTATCTAATCCTGTTTGCTCCCCACGCTTTCGCACCTCAGTGTCAGTATTAGTCCAGGTGGTCGCCTTCGCCACTGGTGTTCCTTCCTATATCTACGCATTTCACCGCTACACAGGAAATTCCACCACCCTCTACCATACTCTAGTCAGTCAGTTTTGAATGCAGTTCCCAGGTTGAGCCCGGGGATTTCACATCCAACTTAACAAACCACCTACGCGCGCTTTACGCCCAGTAATTCCGATTAACGCTTGCACCCTCTGTATTACCGCGGCTGCTGGCACAGAGTTAGCCGGTGCTTATTCTGTCGGTAACGTCAAAACAATTACGTATTAGGTAACTGCCCTTCCTCCCAACTTAAAGTGCTTTACAATCCGAAGACCTTCTTCACACACGCGGCATGGCTGGATCAGGCTTTCGCCCATTGTCCAATATTCCCCACTGCTGCCTCCCGTAGGAGTCTGGACCGTGTCTCAGTTCCAGTGTGACTGATCATCCTCTCAGACCAGTTACGGATCGTCGCCTTGGTGAGCCATTACCCCACCAACTAGCTAATCCGACCTAGGCTCATCTGATAGCGCAAGGCCCGAAGGTCCCCTGCTTTCTCCCGTAGGACGTATGCGGTATTAGCGTCCGTTTCCGAACGTTATCCCCCACTACCAGGCAGATTCCTAGGCATTACTCACCCGTCCGCCGCTCTCAAGAGAAGCAAGCTTCTCTCTACCGCTCGACTTGCATGTGTTAGGCCTGCCGCCAGCGTTCAATCTGAGCCATGATCAAACTCTTCAGTTCAAACATCTTTGGGTTTTTAAGAAACCCTAAACTTGGCTCAGCAATCGTTGGTTACATCTTTGATTTCTCGCGGAGTAACTTGTGATGCTGATAATCTTGTTGACTATCAGTCTGACTCCACAAGCACCCACACGAATTGCTTGATTCAGTTGTTAAAGAGCGGTTGGTTAAGATCTTTCGCCTCAACCGAGGCGCGCATTCTACAGCAGCCTCATTTGCTGTCAAGTGATTATTTTCAGAAATTTTCGAAGATTTCTTCAACAACTTCAACCACTTGCGCTTCCGATCACTCGTTAGCGGGAGGCGAATTCTACAGCGTTACACGCTGCTGTCAACACCTCTTTTTCAACTTCCTGCGGGCTTCGATGAACTGAAGCAACTGACTGCCGAAACCTACATAACTCATTGTTTACCAAGGAGTTTTCCGTTTCGACTGCGCCGGAAGTGGGGCGAATTATATACAGATATAATTCGCCGTCAACACCTAATTTCAGACTTATTCGGATTTGAGCGTAATACGCGCAAATGCCTTCTTCCGGCCTGGCAAACATGAGTAGCGCCCAGCTCGTATATAAAGGTGCGATCCACAACCTCGCCATCAATACGCACACCACCCGAACCCAGCAGGTCCCGAGCAACAGCCGAGTTCTTTACCAGGCCCGCCTTATTAAGGACGGCAGCGATCGGCATAGCCTCAGCAGCAGCCAGCTCAATCTCCGGCAAATCGTCCGGCAGCTCGCCGTCTTTCATACGATTGCCCGCCGCACGGTGAGCGTTGGCTGCAGCCTCCTCACCATGGAAGCGCGCCACAATCTCTTCCGCCAGCTTGATCTTCACGTCACGCGGATTCGCACCCGCCTCAACGTCGGCACGCAGCGCATTGATCTCATCCATCGAACGGAAACTCAACAGCTCGAAGTAGCGCCACATCAATGCATCAGGAATAGAAACCAGCTTGCCGTACATCACGCCAGGCGCTTCTTGGATCCCTACGTAGTTACCCAAGGACTTGGACATCTTCTTGACGCCATCCAGCCCTTCAAGCAAAGGCATGGTCAGAATGCACTGGGCCTCTTGCCCGTACGCACGCTGCAACTCACGCCCCATCAGCAGGTTGAACTTCTGGTCCGTGCCACCCAACTCAACGTCCGCACGCAGCGCTACCGAGTCATACCCCTGAACCAGCGGATAGAGGAACTCGTGAATTGCGATTGGCTGATTGGTGGAGTAGCGCTTGTCGAAGTCATCGCGCTCGAGCATACGGGCCACGGTGTACTGGGAGGTCAGACGAATGAAATCCGCTGGCCCCATCTGATCCATCCAAGTGGAGTTGAACGCCACTTCGGTCTTCGCCGGATCGAGAATCTTGAACACCTGAGTCTTATAGGTCTCGGCATTATCCAGAACCTGCTCACGAGTCAACGGCGGGCGCGTTGCACTCTTGCCGCTCGGATCACCGATCATCCCGGTGAAGTCACCTATAAGGAAGATGACCTGATGCCCCAGCTCCTGGAACTGGCGCAGCTTATTAATAAGCACGGTGTGACCCAGATGCAGATCCGGCGCCGTCGGGTCAAAGCCGGCTTTAATACGCAGGGGTTGGCCACGCTTGAGCTTTTCGATCAGCTCAGCCTCGACCAACAGTTCTTCCGCACCACGTTTTATCAGCGCTAGCTGCTCTTCAACCGACTTCATAACAGACCCGCAAGGCTCAGATTCAAAAGGGAACCAACCATACAAGATCAGGGACTAATTACAAGTTTTGCCCTGCGCACGGACACCGTTCAGCAAGCCCAGCGTTCGCGAGCTTGCGCCACAGATGATTTGGTTATATTTTATACAGTTATTTCATCTTCATCATGTCATTCATCTTTTCCATTTCATCTTCAAAGTCAAAATTACTTATGACCACAGAACCGTCTAAAGCGCCGCCGCTTTACCCGAAGACCCACTTGCTCGCCGCAAGTGGTATCGCCGCTCTTCTCAGCCTGGCACTCCTGGTATTCCCTTCCAGTGACGTAGAAGCCAAACGAACATCCCTAAGCCTTGACCTGGAAAGCCCGGTTGAGCAACTGACACAAGATCAAGACGCTTCCGACGCACAACAAGCCACAAATGCTCCAACCGAATCACCGTTCGCCCAAATAGACAACAGCCCCGAAGACACTCAACAAGCCACACAAGATCAAGCTGCGCCTGCTGCCGACACGGCCAAGAACCCCTTGCACCGCGAAGTGATCGTGGCGAAAGGCGATACGCTCTCGACACTGTTTGAAAAGGTCGGCCTGCCCGCCGCCACGGTGAATGAAGTACTGGCGAGTGATAAACAAGCCAAGCAGTTCACTCAGCTCAAACACGGCCAAAAGCTTCAGTTCGAATTCAGCCCCGACGGCTCGCTGGATAATCTGCACAGCAACGTCAGCGATCTCGAAAGCATCACCCTGACCAAGGGCGCCAAAGGCTTTGCTTTCAACCGCGTCACCACCAAACCGGTTATGCGCTCCGCCTACGTACACGGCGTTATCAACAGTTCCTTGTCGCAATCCGCCGCCCGCGCAGGCTTGTCCCACAGCATGACGATGGACATGGCCAGCGTGTTCGGCTACGACATCGACTTCGCTCAGGACATCCGCCAAGGCGACGAATTCGATGTGATCTACGAACAGAAAGTCGCCAACGGCAAAGTAGTCGGCACGGGCAATATCCTTTCCGCGCGCTTCACCAACCGCGGCAAGACCTACACCGCCGTGCGCTACACCAACAAACAAGGCAACAGCAGCTACTACACCGCCGACGGCAACAGCATGCGCAAAGCCTTTATCCGTACGCCGGTAGACTTCGCTCGTATTAGCTCGCGCTTCTCTATGGGTCGCAAGCATCCAATTCTGAACAAAATCCGCGCCCACAAAGGCGTCGACTACGCAGCTCCGCGTGGCACACCTATCAAAGCAGCCGGGGATGGCAAAGTACTGTTGGCCGGGCGTCGCGGTGGTTATGGCAACACCGTGATCATCCAACACGGCAACACCTACCGTACGCTGTATGGCCACATGCAAGGCTTCGCAAAAGGCGTGCAAACCGGCGGCACAGTGAAACAAGGCCAAGTGATTGGTTATATCGGCACTACCGGCCTGTCCACTGGCCCGCACTTGCACTATGAGTTCCAGGTCAACGGCGTCCATGTCGATCCGTTGGGCCAGAAGCTGCCGATGGCCGATCCAATTGCCAAGGCCGAACGCGCTCGCTTCATGCAGCAGAGCCAGCCGCTGATGGCACGCATGGATCAGGAACGCTCTACCTTGCTCGCGTCGGCGAAGCGCTAACAGATGCCGCGCTATATTGGTGTGATGTCCGGGACCAGCCTCGACGGCCTGGACATTGCCCTGATCGAGCAAGACTCGGCGATCACGCTGATCGCCACTCACTACATTCCCATGCCAGACTCACTGCGTGCGGAGCTGCTCAGCTTGTGCGCCAGTGGCCCGGATGAGATCGCCCGATCGGCCATTGCCCAGCAGCACTGGGTGACTCTCGCCGCGCAAGGCATTCACGCCCTGCTCGACCAGCAAAACCTCAAGCCCCAGGATATTCGCGCGATTGGCAGTCATGGCCAAACCATTCGCCATGAACCTGCCCGCGGCTTTACCGTCCAGATTGGCAACCCGGCACTTCTCACTGAGCTCACAGGCATTACAGTGGTCAGCGACTTCCGTAGCCGCGATGTAGCGGCCGGTGGCCAAGGCGCGCCCTTGGTCCCGGCCTTTCATGAAGCGCTGTTCGGCGAAAGCACTGGGAATCGTGCGGTATTGAATGTGGGCGGTTTCAGCAACCTCAGCCTGATCGAAACCGGAAAACCTGTTTCCGGCTTCGACTGCGGCCCGGGCAACGTTCTACTCGACGCGTGGATTCACCACCAAAAGGGCGAACATTTTGATCGCGATGGGCAGTGGGCAGCTAGTGGCACGCCTGAACCGCAACTGCTCAACGCGCTGCTCAGCGACCCGTTCTTTGTCACAACCGGCCCTAAAAGCACCGGCCGCGAAGTGTTCAACCTGGGCTGGTTACAGCAACACCTTGACCGCTTACCCACATTCGAACGCCAGAACGTTCAGGCCACCTTGCTTGAACTGACCGCGCTGACCATCGTTGAGTCCCTGCAAAACGCGCAACCTCACACCGAAACCCTGCTGGTCTGCGGCGGCGGCGCCCACAACAGCGCGTTGATGAATCGCCTGGCCGCGTTGCTGCCAGCCACCCAGGTTGGCAGTACCGCCACTTACGGCGTAGACCCCGACTGGGTCGAAGCCATGGCCTTCGCCTGGCTAGCCCATTGCTGCCTCGAAGGCATCGCCGCCAATCGCCCTAGCGTCACTGGCGCACGTGGGCTTCGCGTACTGGGCGCGATCTATCCCGCTTGAACCCCAGATAGCAAAACGCCGCTTGAGCCATGAAAGCCCAGCGGCGTTTTTTATTCGCTGCGATCTTGTTATCGATCAGATCGAGAACGAAGACCCACAACCACAGGTGGTCGTAGCATTAGGGTTCTTGATCACGAAGCGCGAACCTTCCAGTCCTTCCTGGTAATCCACCTCGGCACCTGCCAGGTATTGGAAGCTCATCGGGTCCACGACCAGGCTCACACCCTCGCGCTCGACGATGGTGTCGTCGTCAGCCACATCTTCATCGAAGGTAAAACCGTACTGAAACCCTGAACAACCGCCGCCCGTAACGAATACGCGCAGCTTCAAGCGATCATTACCCTCTTCGTCGACCAGGCTCTTCACCTTGTGCGCAGCACCGTGGGTGAATTGCAAAGCCGTGGGGGTGAAGGATTCAACGCTCATGCTGATAATCTCCCGGCGTACCGCCGCCATATGCGTAATGGCGGGCATTATCCGCTTCTCCTAGAAAAGCGGTCAACTATTGTTACGGTATATCAATCTGCGCTGCTGCCATTAAAAACACAAAAGGCCCGATCAACGGGCCTTTTGCTGAGCGTCCAAGCCGCGTTAAGGCAGCATGCCTGCGTGGGACAAGCCCAGCTTCTCATCCAGTCCAAACAAGATGTTCATGTTCTGTACAGCCTGGCCCGACGCGCCCTTGACCAGGTTATCGATTACCGACAACACCACCACCAAATCGCCATCCTGCGGACGGTGTACAGCAATACGGCACACGTTGGCACCACGGACACTTCGGGTTTCCGGGTGGCTGCCAGCAGGCATCACATCGACGAACGGTTCGTTGGCGTAGCGCTTCTCAAACAGCGCCTGCAGGTCGACCGAGCGGTCCACCACGGTTGCGTACAAGGTGGAGTGAATGCCACGGATCATCGGCGTCAAGTGCGGTACGAAGGTCAGGCCCACATCCTTACCGGCAGCGCGACGCAGGCCTTGGCGGATTTCCGGCAAGTGACGATGCCCCTTTACCGCATAGGCCTTCATGCTTTCCGACGTCTCGGAGTACAGCGAACCTACCGCCGCGCCGCGACCAGCGCCGCTGACACCCGACTTGCAGTCCGCGATCAAACGCGATGCATCCGCCAGCCCCGCCTCGAGCAGTGGCAGGAAACCCAGCTGCGTTGCGGTTGGGTAGCAGCCCGGCACAGCAATCAGGCGCGCTTGTTTGATTTGTTCACGATTGACTTCGGGCAGGCCGTACACCGCCTCTTCCAACAACTGCGGCGCACCATGAGGCTGGCCATACCACTTGGCCCACTCATCGGCGTCTTGCAGACGGAAGTCCGCCGACAGGTCGATGACCTTGGTACCAGCAGCCAGCAGTTCACCGGCGAGCGCATGGGCCACACCGTGCGGCGTGGCAAAGAACACCACATCACAGGCGCCCAGGGTCTTGATATCCGGAACGCTGAACGCCAGGCCATCGTAGTGGCCGCGCAGGTTCGGGTACATATCGGCCACGGCTAGCCCGGCCTCGGATCGGGAAGTGATGACCACCACTTCTGCTTGCGGATGCTGTGCCAACAGACGCAGCAATTCGACACCGGTGTAACCCGTGCCGCCGACGATACCGACCTTGACCATAAACCTGCCCTCAACGAACCCACTGGAAAGCCGTCGATAATAGGGGCCGTATCGTCCTGCGACAACCGTCAACGTGACGTACGGGCGCATGAGCCACTACTATCTTCGCTACCGTGAACCTGGGAATAACTAAAAATGCTTTATCTATGGGTCAAAGCCTTCCACATCATCAGCATCGTCTGCTGGTTTGCCGGGCTGTTCTACCTTCCGCGCCTGTTCGTCTACCACGCTCAAAGCGAAGACACCGTCAGCAAGGAACGCTTCAGCATCATGGAACGCAAGCTGTACCGCGGCATCATGGGACCGGCGATGATTGCCGCGCTGATTTTCGGCGGCTGGCTGATCTACTTGAACCCGAGCATCTTTCAATCCGGCGGCTGGATCCACGCCAAACTCACCCTCGTTGTCCTGCTGATCGGCTACCACCACATGTGCGGCGCACAGGTAAAACGTTTTGCCCGTGGCGAAAACACCCGCAGCCATGTCTTTTATCGCTGGTTCAATGAAGTACCGGTTCTGTTATTGCTGGCTATCGTAATTTTGGTCGTGGTCAAACCGTTCTAACTTCAATCACACGGGGTACCTCCAATGTCGCTGCCCGCTTTGCTTGAACAACGTCTGCGCCTGCCTGTAGTGGCTGCGCCGATGTTCCTGATTTCCAACCCGCAACTGGTCCTGGCGTGCTGTCGCAATGGGGTGGTCGGGAGTTTCCCGGCGCTCAACCAGCGCGAAAGCAGTGGTTTCAAGGCCTGGCTGGAAGAAATCGAGGCGGGCCTGGCGCAACTGGACAACCCCGCGCCTTACGCCGTCAACCTGATCGTGCATAACAGCAACCCAAGGCTTGAGGCCGATCTGGCGATTTGCGTCGAGCACAAGGTGCCCATCGTCATCACCAGCCTGGGCGCGGTGAAGGAACTGGTCGATGCGGTGCACAGTTACGGCGGCCTGGTGTTTCATGACGTCACCACTCGGCGCCATGCCGAAAAAGCGGCCGAAGCCGGTGTGGATGGCTTGATCGCCGTGGCCGCCGGCGCAGGGGGCCACGCGGGTACCTGGAGCCCCTTCGCACTGATTGCAGAAATTCGCCAGTTCTTCGACAAAACCTTGCTGCTGGCCGGCTGCCTCAATCACGGGCACGAGATTCTCGCTGCCCAATTGCTGGGAGCAGACCTGGCCTACTTCGGCACGCGCTTCATCGGCACGACCGAAAGCCACGCCCCGGATGCCTATAAAGAGATGCTACTCACATCGCGCGCTGCGGATATCGTGCACACTCCGGCTGTCTCCGGTGTGCCCGCCAGCTTTATGCGCCAGAGCCTGGAAAATGCCGGCTTCGACCTCGCAGCTCTGCAAGGCAAAGGCGAAGTCAACTTCGGCTCCAAACTCAAGCCACTAAGCGACGAAGCCAAGGCCTGGAAGACCGTATGGTCCGCCGGCCAAGGCGTTGGTGAGATCAATGATTTACTCAGCGTCGATGAACTCGTTGCCCGCCTGGATGCCGAATACCGCAAGGCACGCGAACAGGCGGTACAATTGCGCTGGCCACGCTGACCCTAACGCAAGGCCTGCCGATTGAGCAGGCCTACCCCCTCCCTGATTCAGTGACAAGGATGCCCGCATGAGCGACAGCCGTTTCAAGATTGTGTTTGATGGAGCCTTGCTTCCGGGGGTCGAAAGCACCACTGCCAAGCTGAACCTCGCCGAGCTGTTCAAGAGTGACGTCGAAGCAATCGAGAAGCTCTTTACCGGCCGTCCAGTCGCCCTCAAACGCGACCTTTCACGCCCGGATGCCGAAACCTACTTGTCTGCGCTGAAAAACGCCGGGGTCGACGCACGCATCGAGGCGGAGCAACCCGTGGCGTTCAGCCTTGCCGAAACCCACGAGACAAGCTCCAGCGCCAGTGATTTTTCGCACGCGAGCGCCTCGCCCTATGCGCCGCCACGTGCTGCCGTAGGTGATGATCTGCCGGAATACTCGTCGCTCAACGTCTTCACTATCCACGGACGCATTGGACGCCTGCGCTACCTGGCATGGATACTCGTGCTGAGCGTCGCAATGCTCGTCGCCTCGGGCATCATCGCCACCGCCAGCTTCGCCGTGGCGACTGCTTCGCCGACCTTGGGGATCATTCTTGGTTCGCTGCTGGGCTTTGCACTGTTTATTGTGCTCACCGTGGTCAGCGTACAAATTGGCGTGCAACGTTTGCATGACCTGGGCTGGTCCGGCTGGCTGTATTTGCTGAACCTGGTCCCGCTCGTAAACAGCATTTTCCCGCTGCTGCTGCTGGTGTTGCCGGGTAACCCCGGCGCTAACCAATACGGTGCGCCACCACCGCGTAACTCCACTGCGGTAAAAGTTCTGGCCTCCCTGTGGCTGGCGTTCATTCCGTTGATGCTCATCCTTGTGCTCAGCCTGGGCATGAACGGCTACCTCGACAAACTCGAAGCCAATGTGGGCAGCAGCTACGAAAGCAGCTCCATCACCTCCGACGACGCTATCGACCAAGACGTGACCGTTGATGAAGACGACGCGCAAAGTGCTGACGAGGCGGCTGAACCTGTAGACTCTCCAGAACAGTGAAGAAACGCCCGCCGCCTGTGATGCCACTGTCACAGGCCCGGCGGCGTTGCGATGGAGAAAAGGCATGACCCGTTACGCTCTGATCACCGGTGCCTCCAGCGGCATCGGCCTGGCTTTGGCCGAGGCCTTGGCCCGTCGCGGCCGCAGCTTGATTCTGGTGGCCCGCCAGCGTGATCAGTTGGAAAGCATTGCAATCGAATTGACTCAACGTTTCGGCGTCGAGGTTCTTTTTCGTGCCTGTGACCTGGGCGAGCCGCTGCGCTTGTCCGGGTTCCTGCTGGAGCTTGAAGAAGGCGAGCGGCAGATCGACCTGCTGGTCAACTGCGCCGGCATTGGCACCAGCGGGCCTTTCCTGGCTCAGGACTGGATGACCGAGCAAGACCTGATTGAAGTCAACGTCCTGGCCCTGACCCGCATGTGCCACGCCCTTGGCAATGCCATGGCGCTCTACGGCGGCGGGCAAATCCTGAATGTCGCCTCGGTCGCCGCCTTCCAGCCCGGCCCATGGATGAGCAGCTACTACGCCAGCAAGGCTTACGTATTGCACTTCTCCGAAGGGTTGCGCGAAGAATTGAAGAGCTGTGGCATCAAAGTCTCGGTCCTCTGCCCCGGCCCGACACGCACCGCGTTCTTCGGCACGGCGCAAATGGACACCGCCAAACTGGATCGCAATGACAAACTGATGAGCCCGGAAGAAGTGGCGCTCTACACCGTACGCGCCCTGGAAAGAACAAAGCCATTATCATCCCCGGCCGGCGCAACCGCTGGATCGCTTTCAGCCCACGCTTCAGCCCACGCTGGCTGACCCGCAAGATCGCTGGCGCAATCAACAAGGCCTATTGCCCGCGCTGATCGGCTGGGTACACTCACCCTGCACTTTCACAATGGAGAAACAGCTGTGGATACTCTGTTCACCAAGATCATCAACAGAGAAATACCCGCGGATATCATCTACGAAGACGACCAGATCCTGGCCTTCAAGGATATCTACCCAGCGGCCCCTGTGCATTTCCTGGTCATCCCGAAGAAACATATCCCGACCCTCAATGACCTGACCGAAGAAGATAAAGCCTTGGCCGGTCATATCCTGTTCACTGCCCAGCGCCTGGCACTGGAGCAGGGTTGCGAGGAGGGTTTTCGCCTAGTGATGAACTGCAACCCGAAAGGCGGGCAGACCGTTTACCACATCCACATGCACGTGCTGGGTCAGCGCCAGATGAACTGGCCGCCGGGCTGAGGATTATCCGGGGGAGCTTGTGACGACCTCGGGATCAAGCTCCCCTCGCCACAAGGGCAAATTGACTCAGCGCAAACGCATTACCTTCTCTTGCGGTAAACTGGCCGCCGAGATTCTTTCCGGAGGTCAGCATGACTACCCAACGTCACTACTCGCCGATTGACCGTCTGTTACTGCAAGCCGATATGGCCATGCGCACGTTGCTACCGTTCAGCGGCCAGCCGTATCGCCCCTCGCCCGCCATCGTGCAACCCGACGCACAGATGAGCGAGACCGATACCCGCCACGTGGCCGGGCTAATGCGCATCAACCATACCGGTGAAGTCTGTGCCCAGGCGCTGTACCAAGGCCAGGCGCTGACCGCCAAGCTGCCGCAGGTTCGTGCGGCCATGGAGCATGCGGCCGAGGAAGAGATCGACCACCTGGCCTGGTGCGAACAACGCATCCGCCAGCTGGGTAGCCACCCCAGCGTGCTGAACCCACTGTTTTATGGCCTGTCGTTTGGCATCGGCGCTGCGGCCGGCCTGATCAGCGACAAGGTCAGCCTCGGTTTCGTCGCTGCGACCGAACATCAAGTGTGCAAGCACGGATGAGCACCTGGAGCAATTGCCGGCCGAAGACGAAAAGTCCCGGGCAATTCTTGAACAAATGCGCATAGACGAAGAACACCACGCCGAAAGCGCGTTGGATGCTGGCGGTTTCCGCTTCCCCGCACCGGTAAGGTTTGGCATGAGCCTCTTGGCCAAGGTCATGACCAAAAGCACATACCGCATCTGAACCACAAAAAAAGGGCGCCTTCTAAGCGCCCTTCTTTTTGGCCAACGGTTTAACGATCAACCCAACTCGATAATTTCGTAATCATGGGTGATGGCCACACCGGCCGCACCCAGCATGATCGACGCCGAGCAGTACTTCTCAGCCGACAGTTCGATGGCACGCTTGACCTGGGCTTCTTTCAGCGCTCGGCCCTTCACCACGAAATGCATGTGGATCTTGGTGAACACCTTGGGATCTTCAGTGGCGCGCTCCGCCTCCAGGAACGCTTCGCAGCTTTCCACGGCCTGGCGGGATTTTTTCAGGATGCTGACCACGTCGAAATTGCTGCAACCGCCTACACCAAGCAGCAGCATTTCCATCGGACGTACGCCCAGGTTGCGGCCACCGGCTTCCGGCGGGCCGTCCATGACCACAACATGGCCACTGCCCGACTCACCGAGGAACATGGCTTCGCCCGCCCATTGGATGCGTGCCTTCATCGCCCAGACTCCACTGCTAAAAAAGGGTCGCCAGCTTAGCACAGGGCCAGATAACGACAGTGCTTCGTACTAAAGCAGATCAACGACCGGTTTAACCGACAAATTGGCTAATCGAGTCAGAATGTGTCTGGTAAGCTGGCGCCAAATCGATGGCGTATTGCTAGCATTTATACATCGTGTATCAATGCCGATACCGACCATATAACAACTCCGCTCCCTTGCGCTGCCTTTTCGGGATACAACCATGGTTGCTCTTACTCCCATACCCAAGATCAAGAATCTCGACAAGCTGCTGATGCACTGCCAGCGCCGGCGCTACCCGGCCAAGCACTACATCATCTGCGCCGGCGAGCGTTCTGAAACGCTGTTCTTCATTATCAAAGGTTCGGTCACCATCTTGATCGAGGATGAAGACGGCCGCGAAATGATCATCGCCTACCTGAACACCGGAGATTTCTTTGGGGAACTGGGGCTGTTTGAACAACCGGGCAAGGAGCAGGAACGTAGCGCCTGGGTACGTGCCAAGGTCGAATGCGAAGTCGCCGAGATCAGCTACACCAAATTTCGCGAACTGGCCCAGCACGACCCGGACATCCTCTACGCCCTCAGCGGTCAGATCGCCCAACGCCTGCGGGACACCACACGCAAAGTCGGCGACCTTGCCTTTTTGATGTGACCGGCCGTGTTGCGCGTTGCCTGCTGGAGTTGTGCAAGCAACCCGACGCCATGACCCACCCCGACGGCATGCAGATCAAAGTCACACGCCAGGAAATCGGACGCATTGTTGGCTGCTCGCGAGAAATGGTCGGCCGTGTGCTCAAGGACCTGGAAGAACGCAACCTGGTCCATGTCAAAGGCAAGACGATGGTGGTGTTCGGCACCCGTTAAGCGGGCAGGAAAGTTGCCAGCATCTGACGGTAGAGAGTATCCAGCCGATTGATGGCGTCGGGCGCGGGGAAGGCTTCATGCAGGGCGATATGGCTGTCGGCACGCACCCGCTGATCGAGGCCACAGGCTTGGTTGAAGCGGTTGACAGATGCGATCAGCTCTTCACGGTCGCCGTCCAGCAACAGTGCACCATGCACCAAACCCACCGGGCGCCCACCGCTTTGGCGCCAGCGCTGGGCAGTGCCAACCATCTTGCGGCCGTTGAGGTTGACGTTGTAGCGACCATCGCAGAATGCGCCGTCGATTTCGCCCACAGACGCATCGCCGCCCAACTCGGTCAGCAAATCGCAGATGGGCTGGCACAGGCGCAAGTAACCGGTTTCGATACGACTTTGATCGCCCTCACTGCGCGGGGGCGCGTAGACCAGCGCGATGTTTACCGTGGCACTTGATTGCGGCACCGGTTCGCCACCGGTTTCGCGCAGCAACACCGGCCAACCGGCATCGGCTGAGATTTGACTGGCGGCTTCAAAAGCGGGTAGGCGACTTAACCGGCGCGGCATGACCAAGGCTTGATCGTTGGGTTGCCAGAACAGCAGGCCGTAATCCTGTTCGCCGGCGCAGACAGCGGCCAACAGGTCTTGCTCGGCAGCAAGCCCAGCTTCAACAGTCATCGCTACCGGCTTAACCATCAAACACCTACCTTTCTGAACAAACACAAAACCCAATGTGGGAGCTGGCTTGCCTGCGATAACGGTAGACCAGTTGAATATCTGCCAACTGATACACCGCTATCGCAGGCAAGCCAGCTCCCACACCGACCGCGTTCCAACTCAGTCTAATGTCGAACCACTGACCGCCACGCCACGCTCTGGGAAGAACAGGCGCTGCAACTCGGCCCCAGGGTTCTCCGCACGCATAAATGTCTCGCCCACCAGGAACGAGTACACCCCGCTGATTTCCATCAACTCCACATCGGCACGGTTGACGATGCCACTTTCGGTAATCACCAAGCGGTCGCGCGGAATACGCGGCAGCAGGTCGAGGGTGTTTTCCAGGCTGACTTCGAAGGTGTGCAGGTTGCGGTTGTTGACCCCCACCAGCGGTGTGTCGAGGGTTTTCAGCGCACGTTCCAGCTCATCGCCGTCGTGGACCTCCACCAACACGTCCAGGCCGACACTTTTGGCCACGGCGGCCAGCTCGGCCATCTTCACGTCATCCAGTGCGGAGACGATCAGCAGCACGCAGTCCGCGCCCAAGGCGCGGGCTTCGACGATCTGGTACGGGTCGACCATGAAGTCCTTGCGGATCACCGGCAGCTTGCATGCGGCGCGCGCTTGCTGCAGGAACAGGTCGGAGCCCTGGAAGTAGTCGATGTCAGTCAGTACGGACAGGCACGTCGCCCCGCCCTTCTCATAACTGACGGCAATTTCCGACGGTACAAAGTTTTCGCGGATCACGCCTTTGCTCGGCGAAGCTTTCTTCACCTCGGCAATCACGGCCGGCTGCTTGAGCTTGGCCTGGGCGATCAGGGCATTGGCGAAGCCACGCGGCGCATCGGCGATTTTCGCCTGGCTTTCCAGCTCGGCCAGGCTGACGCGGGCGCGACGCTCAGCGACTTCTTCAGCTTTGCGAGCCAGGATCTTTTCCAGAACGGTCGGCACACTCATCCTTCATTCTCCATCTTGAATACGGCGGTGAATGCTCCCAGCTCTTCGAGCTTTTCGCGAGCCAGACCGGTATGCAGCGCATCGTGGGCCAAGGCGACACCTTCCTTAAGACTATAGGCGTGATCAGCTGCGTAAAGTGCCGCGCCAGCATTCAGAACAATCATCTCGGCAGCTTTTTGACCGTTCTCGGTCTTGCGACGCCCCAGGGCATCACGGATCAATTCCAGCGAAGCTGCCGGGCTTTCTACGGCCAGGCCGTGCAGGCTCTGGCTCTTCATGCCCAGGTCTTCCGGCTCGATCCAATACTCAGTGACCTGGTCATTCTTCAGCTCCGCCACGAAGGTCGGCGCTGCCAGGCTGAATTCGTCCAGGCCATCTTTGGAATGCACCACCAGCACATGCTTGCTGCCCAAACGCTGCAGCACTTCGGCCAATGGCCGGCACAGTGCCTGGCTGAACACGCCCACTACCTGGTGTTTGACACCGGCCGGATTCGTAAGCGGGCCGAGCATGTTGAACAAGGTACGCAGGCCCAGGTCTTTACGCGGGCCGGCGGCGTACTTCATCGCACCGTGATGAGACTGGGCAAACATAAAGCCGATGCCGACGCTGTCGATGCAACGCGCCACCTGCACCGGCGTAAGGTTCAGGTAGATGCCGGCCGCTTCCAGCAAGTCGGCACTGCCGCTCTTGCCGGACACCGCGCGGTTACCATGCTTGGCCACGGTGCAACCCGCCGCCGCAACCACAAAAGAAGACGCCGTCGACACGTTGAAGATGTTCGCACCGTCACCGCCGGTGCCCACCACATCCACCACGCCGTCGAGGGTCTTGAGCTCGACCTTGTCCGCCAGCTCACGCATCACAGACACGGCGCCGACGATCTCGTCGATGCTCTCGCTCTTCATGCGCATCGCCATCATGAACGCGCCGATCTGCGCGTCGGTGCATTGGCCGGTCATGATCTCGCGCATCACATCGCTCATTTCAGCGGTGCTCAGGTCCAGGTGGCCGACGATACGGCTCAGGGCAGTCTTGATATCCATGGAAAGTCCTTAGCGCGTGCCGCCGCTCTGCTTGAGAAAGTTGGCGAACAGCTCGTAGCCCTGCTCGGTCAGGATCGATTCAGGGTGAAATTGCACCCCTTCGATATTCAGTGTCTTGTGTCGCAGGCCCATGATCTCGTCAACCGAGCCGTCTTCCAGCTGGGTCCAGGCGGTCAGTTCCAGGCACTCCGGCAAGGTTTCACGCTTGACCACCAGCGAGTGGTAGCGGGTCACGGTAACCGGATTGTTCAGGGCCTGGAAAACGCCCAGGTCTTTATGGAACACCGGGCTGGTCTTGCCGTGCATCACCTGGCGCGCGCGCACTACGTCACCGCCAAAGGCCTGGCCGATGGACTGGTGGCCCAGGCAGACGCCGAGAATAGGCAGCTTGCCAGCAAAATATTTGATCGCTTCCAGCGAGATACCCGCCTCGGTCGGCGTGCACGGCCCTGGCGAAACCACGATGCGCTCCGGGTTCAGGGCAGCGATTTCGGCCACGGTCATTTCGTCGTTGCGCACCACCTTGACCTCGGCGCCCAGCTCGCCCAGGTACTGCACAACGTTGTAGGTAAAGGAATCGTAGTTATCAATCATCAGCAACATGGGGGAAACCTCAGGAATTGGGGGTCTGTTCAGCCAGCGCAACGGCGCGGAACATCGCGCGGCGCTTGTTCAGGGTTTCTTCCCATTCGAGGGCCGGTACCGAGTCGGCGACGATCCCGCCACCGGCCTGCACGTGCAGCTCCCCGTCCTTGATCACGGCGGTGCGGATTGCAATCGCGGTGTCCATGTTGCCGTTCCAGGCGAAATATCCCACGGCGCCGCCGTAGACACCCCGCTTGACCGGCTCCAGTTCGTCGATGATTTCCATCGCACGGATCTTCGGCGCGCCCGACAAAGTGCCGGCGGGCAAGATCGCGCGCAGTGCGTCCATCGCAGTCAAGCCGGCTTTCAGCTCGCCGGTGACGTTGGACACAATGTGCATCACGTTGGAATAACGCTCGATGACCATCTTTTCGGTGAGCTTCACCGAACCGATTTCCGAGACGCGCCCGGTGTCATTACGACCCAGGTCGATCAGCATCAAGTGCTCGGCAATTTCCTTGTCGTCACTCAGCAGGTCTTCTTCCAACGCCAGATCCGCTTCTTCGGTCGCGCCACGTGGGCGAGTGCCGGCGATCGGGCGCACGGTGATCAGGTTGTCCTCAACGCGCACCAGCACTTCCGGCGAACTGCCCACCACGTGGAAGTCGCCAAAGTTGAAGAAGTACATGTACGGCGTCGGGTTGAAGCAACGCAAGGCGCGGTACAGGTCGATCGGCGCGGCCTTGAAGTCGATGGACATGCGCTGCGACGGCACTACCTGCATGCAGTCACCGGCGAGGATGTATTCCTTGATGGTTTCGACGGCGCGCTCGTAGTCATCCTGGGTAAAGCTGGAGCGGAACACCGGGTCGGCCGCCGGTGGACGGCTGAGGTCCAGGCCGCGACGCGGGGTGATCGGCTGGCGCAGTTTTTCCAGCAGCGCTTCAAGGCTGGCGAGGCCGCTCTCGAAAGCATCGGCCTGAGACGGGTCGGCGAGGACAATCGCGTGCATCTTGCCGGCGAGGTTGTCGAAGACGACAACCGCATCGGAGACCATCAGCAGAATGTCCGGCACGCCCAGCGGGTCCGGGTTCGGGCATTGCCCAGGCGTTTTTCCACGTAACGCACGCAGTCATAGCCGAAATAACCCACCAGGCCACCGTTGAAGCGCGGCAGGCCGGGAATGGTCGGTACGTTGTAACGCGCCTTGAAGGTTTCGACGAACGCCAGCGGGTCTTCCACGTCGTGGCTTTCGATCTCGACGCCATCATGGGTAATGCTCACATGGTGGTCGTGAACGCGCATGACGGTGCGGCACGGCAGGCCGATGATCGAGTAACGTCCCCATTTTTCGCCGCCCTGCACCGATTCCAGCAGGTAGGAGTTGGGCTCGTCGGCCAGCTTCAGGTAGATCGACAGCGGGGTGTCGAAGTCGGCCAGGGTTTCGCAGGCCAGGGGAATACGGTTATAGCCGGCAGCGGCCAAACGCAGGAATTCTTCGCGGATCATGTGTGCCTCGTGGCTTGAGGGTCTAACAGTCAGGTATGCAAACGTGCCGCAGCGCGGCCAGGATCAGTCAGGCGCGCCAACGCCAGCGGGCCAGGGCCTTGATGACTTTCATCCAGAGTTTGCGAGTGACCACCACGATGGAATTTCCAGAAGGGGACGGATCGGTGTCGGGCAACGTTATCTCAGCGCCCGCTCCCAAGCAACCGGGGATTAACAGTCGCAGGTCATCAATGACCAGCGACGGCGACTCTTCGGCGATCGGTCGGCCATGGTTATAACCATAACTGAGCGCTACGCACTGCACGCCAGCGGCTTTTGCCGCCAGCACATCACTGCGCGAATCGCCGACAAACAGCGACTGCGAAGCCGGGATATTGGCCATTTTCATCACAAAAACAGCGCCGCCGGGTCGGGTTTCTTCTGCGGTAGGGTATCGCCGCCGATGATCCAGCGGAAATACCGGCCAATTTTCATCTGGTCCAACAACGGCGCGACAAAGCGTTCCGGCTTGTTGGTGATCAGGGCCATTTCCACGCCCTGCTTGCTCAGCCATTTGAGGGTGTCGCGCACGCCGGGGTAAACCACGGTCAGATCGTGGCCGTCTTCATAGGCGGCGTTGAACAGTTCCAGGGCGTGCTCGGCCTCGACCTCATCGACACCCTCGGCATCGATGTTGTCCGCCAAGGCCCGGCGCACCAGCATCTGCACGCCGTTCCCCACCCACATGCGCACCGACTCGATCCCCGCAGGCTTGCGCCCCAGCTTGAGCAGCATCTCGTCCACCGCCGCCGCCAGGTCTGGCACCGAGTCGATCAAGGTACCGTCCAGATCGAACATCACCAGCCGTGGCAATTTGCCGGGGAACAGCTGCTCAAAGCCACTCATGGACGTGCCAGCGCCAGCTCGGCGCGCATCTTGTCGATGACGTCCTGGTAGTTCGGCGCGTTGAAGATGGCGGAGCCTGCCACAAAGGTGTCGGCGCCAGCGGCGGCGATTTCACGGATGTTGTTGACGTTGACCCCACCGTCGATCTCCAGGCGGATATCACGGCCAGAGGCATCGATCAGCGCACGGGCTTCGCGCAGCTTGTCGAGGGTACCGGGGATGAACTTCTGCCCGCCGAAGCCTGGGTTGACGCTCATCAGCAGCACCATGTCGACCTTGTCCATCACGTACTTGAGCACGTCCAGCGGGGTCGCCGGGTTGAACACCAGGCCCGCCTTGCAACCGCCTTCGCGGATCAGTTGCAGGGTGCGGTCCACGTGCAGCGTGGCTTCCGGGTGGAAGGTGATGTAGGTCGCGCCGGCTTCGATGAAGTCGCCGATGATGCGGTCCACCGGGCTGACCATCAGGTGCGCGTCGATCGGCGCCGTGATGCCGTACTTGCGCAATGCCGCGCACACCATCGGCCCGATGGTCAGGTTGGGCACGTAGTGGTTGTCCATGACATCGAAGTGCACGAAGTCGGCACCGGCGGCCAACACCTTGTCCACTTCTTCACCCAGGCGGGCGAAGTCGGCGGAGAGAATCGATGGAGCAATGACGAAGGGCTGCATGACGCACCTTTTTGAGCTAAATCACGATGGCGCGCATTGTATACCGCATGCTTTGCCGCGCGCACCGTGACCTGGCTCAATGGCTAGTACGCGGCCCGGTAGATTTTCTCGATATCGACCGCACTGAGCTTGCGCGGGTTGTTGCGCATCAGGCGCTCAATGCCCGCAGCTTCCGTGGCCATTGCCGGGATCGCGTCCTCGGGAACCCCGAAGCTGCGCAGGCCTGCCGGGATCTCCACTGCGGCACACAGTCGCGTCATCGCCTCCACGGCCCGGTCGGCGGCATCAACGGCACTTAATCCCGCTGTATTGACCCCCATGGCCTGGGCAATCTCCTGCATGCGCTCGACACAGGCCAGTTTGTTCCAATGCATCACATAGGGCAGCAGCAACGCATTGCTTACCCCATGGGCAATATTGAAGCGCCCGCCCAACGGGTACGCCAACGCATGCACTGCCCCTACCCCGGCATTGCCAAAGGCCATGCCGGCCATCAGGCTCGCCGTGGCCATATCGTCACGAGCCTGCAGGTTGGTCGGGTTGGCGTAGGCCTTGGGCAGCGCATTGGCGATCAGCTTGATCGCACCAATGGCCAAGGCGTCAGTGATCGGCGAGGCATTCAGCGACAGGTAGGACTCAATGGCATGCACCAGCGCATCCACGCCACTGGCGGCGGTGACACTGCGCGGACAGGTCAGGGTCATCTGCGGGCTGATCAGCGCCACATCCGGTAGCAGGTAATCGCTGACGATGCCCTTTTTCAGCTGCGCAACCTTGTCAGAGAGAATCGCCACATTGGTCACTTCCGAGCCCGTGCCCGCCGTGGTGGGGATGGCGATCAGCGGCGGGCCCTTGCGTGGCACCTGGTCCACACCGAATAAATCCGCCAGCGCGCCGTGGTAACCCGCATAGGCCGCCACGCTTTTGGCGATGTCGATGGCACTGCCACCGCCCACGCCGATCAAGCCGTCGTGGCCGCCCTCGCGGTAGACACGCATGCAATCTTCGACGATGGCGATTTCCGGGTCGGGCAATACGCGGTCAAAGATCTCGTAAGTGCGCTCGCCCAAGTGCTCAAGCGCGAGTGCCACGGTGCCGGACTTGACCAGCGCGGCATCGGTGACGATCAGCGGGTTATCCACATCCAGGCGGGTGAGCTCGGCGGCGAGCTGTTCGATGGCCCCGGGGCCGGTGAGCAATTTGTGGGCGATCTTGAATGAGGAAGTACTCATGTGCGCGGCCTCTTATTCGGAAATGGGCTGGCACTAGAGTAGCTGGGGATTTTGGGTTGCCTAGCATTCAGGTTCTGAATGGACGCGATTCATGTGGGAGCTGGCTTGCCTGCGATAGCGGTGTGTCAGTGCCAGATGAGCAAGCTGGCCCACCGCTATCGCAGGCAAGCCAGCTCCCACAGTTGATCCGGTTTCGGCCAGTTAGACCTGGGCGGTACGCAGTTTTTCGCTACGGCCGCGCAGCCATTCCAATGTCAGCAACAGCAGTACCGAGAAGGCAATCAGCAAGGTCGCGGCGGCAGCAATGGTCGGGCTAAGGTTTTCGCGGATGCCGCTGAACATCTGCCGCGGCAACGTCGCTTGCTCGGGCCCGGCGAGGAACAGCGTCACCACCACTTCATCAAACGACGTGGCAAACGCAAACAGCGCTCCGGAAATCACCCCCGGCGCAATCAACGGCAACGTCACCCGGCGAAACGCCGTCAGTGGCGATGCGCCCAGGCTGGCCGCCGCCCGCACCAGGTTGTGATTGAATCCCTGCAAGGTGGCCGACACGGTGATGATCACGAACGGTACACCCAGCACCGCATGCACCACGATCAGCGAGAAGAAGCTGTTACCCAGGCCCAGCGGCGCAAAAAACAGGTAACTGGCCACGCCGATAATCACCACCGGCACCACCATCGGCGATATCACCAGCGCCATCACCAGCGCCTTGCCGGGGAAATTGCCACGGGTCAGGCCAATGGCTGCCAAGGTACCGAACACCATCGCCAGCACTGTGGCTGCCGGGGCGACGATGATGCTGTTCTTCAGGGCGCGCATCCATTCGGCCGAGCCGAAGAAATCCTGGTACCAGTGCAGCGAAAAACCTTGCAACGGGTACACCAGGAAACTGCCGCTGTTGAACGACAGCGGGATGATCACCAGCACCGGCAGAATCAGGAACAGCAGGATCAAGCCGCAGAGGATCCGCAAGCTGTAGAACCACACCCGCTCAACGGGTGACATATAAGGGCTCAGCATCGCAACGGTCTCCTTAGCTCAGGCGCAGGCGGCTGGCGCCCACCAGCCGGTTGTAGATCAGGTACAGCACCACAGTTGCCAGCAGCAACAAGCCGCCCAATGCCGTGGCCATGCCCCAGTTGATGCTGGTGTTGGTGTAGAAGGCAACGAAGTAGCTGACCATCTGGTCGTTCGGGCTGCCCAGCAGAGCCGGGGTGATGTAGTAACCAATCGCCAGGATGAACACCAACAGGCAACCGGCGCCGACACCGGCGTAGGTCTGCGGGAAGTACACACGCCAGAAGCTGGTGAACGGGTGGCAGCCCAAGGAGATCGCCGCACGCATGTAGGTAGGCGAGATGCCTTTCATCACGCTGTAGATCGGCAGGATCATGAACGGCAGCAGGATGTGCACCATGGAGATGTAGACCCCGGTGCGGTTGAACACCAACTCCAGCGGCTTATCGATCAAGCCCATGCCCATCAGTGCGCTGTTGATCAGCCCACCGGATTGCAGCAACACGATCCACGCCGCCACCCGCACCAGGATCGAAGTCCAGAACGGCAGCAACACCAAAATCATCAGCAAGTTGCTCTTGCGCGCCGGCAGGTTGGCCAACAGATACGCCAACGGATAAGCCAACAGCAGGCAGACAAACGTGATCACCAGGCCCATCCAAAAGGTACGAGCGAAGATGTCCAGGTAGATCGCCTGGTCCGGCGTGGCCGGGGCCACTTCGCCGAGGTCGTCGATACGATGATCGACGGCGGCCAGCAGATAGAACGGCGTCAGGCTGCTGGTATTGCGCCGGATCGCCTGCCAGTACGCGGGGTCACCCCAGCGTTCGTCGAGGTTCTCCAACGCTTCTTTATAAGAGGCAGGCGCTTCGGTAAACGGCAGCGCCCGCGCGGTTTTGGTCAGCAGGCTGCGATAGCCGGCCAACTCCATGTTCAAGCGTTTGGACAGATCGCCCAGCGTCTGGTTTTTGCGGGCTTCACCCAAGTCCTCGCTGAGGGCCTGGTACACCGGCTCGCCCGGCAAGCCGCGCCCATCCCAGGCCGTCACCGCCACCACGGTACGTGGCAAACCGCCCACGACCTCCGGGTTGCCGACGCTCTTGAACAGCAGCGCAACGATGGGCACCAGGAACACCAGCAGCAAAAACAGCACCAGCGGCGCAATCAAGGCCTGGGCCTTCCAGCGGTTGACCCGCTCGGCACGCGCCAGGCGCTGCTTGAGGGTGGGGCTGTTGACCTCGTTCGAGGGAACGGCGATGGCCATGGCTGACTCCGGAAAATCTAAGGTGGTTTCACTGCGGTCCAGGCTTTCTGTGGGAGCCGGGCTTGCCCGCGATGGCATCGACTCGGTACATCAGATGCACCGAGGTGTCTGCATCGCAGGCAAGCCAGCTCCCACATAGGCCTGTTCCCACAGGGGGTTATGCGGGGTTACTTGGCAGCCCACGAGTTGAAGCGTTGCTCCAATTGCTCGCCGTTATCCGCCCAGAAGCTCACGTCGATCTGCACCTGGTTGGCGATGTTTTCCGGGGTGGTCGGCATGTCCTTGAGGATGTCCTTGGCCAGCAACGGAACGGCTTGGGTGTTGGCTGGGCCGTAGGCGATGTTTTCCGAGTAGGTCTTCTGCTGTTGCGGCTGTACCGAGAAGGCGATGAATTTCTTCGCGGCCTCGGCACGGTCCTTGGCCAGGCCTTTAGGGATGGCCCATGCGTCAAAGTCGTAGATGCCGCCGTTCCACACCACTTTCAGGTTGCTTTCTTTCTGCACGGCGGCGATACGGCCGTTGTACGCAGAGCTCATCACCACGTCACCCGAGGCGAGGTACTGTGGCGGTTGTGCGCCGGCTTCCCACCACTGGATCGACGGTTTGAGTTCGTCGAGCTTCTTGAACGCACGGTCCTGGCCATCTTTGCCGGCCAGCACTTTGTAGACGTCCTTCGGCGCGACGCCGTCGGCCATCAGTGCAAATTCCAGGGTGTACTTGGCGCCTTTACGCAGGCCGCGCTTGCCCGGGAATTTCTTGGTGTCCCAGAAATCCGCCCAGCTGGTTGGCGCGCTGGTCAGCTTGTCGGCGTTGTAGGCCAACACAGTGGACCACACGAAGAAACCCACGCCGCATGGCTGAATGGCGCCCTTCACGTAGTCGGCGGTGTTGCCGAACAGTTTCGGGTCCAGGGGTTCGAACATGTCTTCGTCGCAGCCACGGGACAGCTCCGGCGATTCCACTTCTACCAGGTCCCAGGACACGCTCTTGGTGTCGACCATGGCTTTGACCTTGGCCATTTCACCGTTGTACTCGCCAGCGACAATCTTGCCGTTGCCCGCGCTTTCCCACGGGGCATAGAAGGCCTTGACCTGTGCCGCCTTGTTCGCGCCACCAAAGGACACGACCGTCAGGTCCGGGCCGGCCATGGCCTGGGTTGCGCCGATCAGGCCCAGGGCCAGGGCGGAAAATTTCAGGGATCTCAACATTGTTGTTCTCTCCACGTGCAGGGTTGGTGAAGCCATGGGGCGATCAATTCGCCTCTAGAAGTGGGTCGAGTGCGCGAACGTGCTCGACTTGCCAGCCAATCGGTACCACGTCGCCAACCGCCAGCGCTGGGTCCAGCTCGGCAATCGGTTGTTTCACAAAAAAATCGGTCTTGCCGCAGACTTCCAGGCGCACCCGCACGTGGTCGCCCAGGTAGATGAATTCCGCCACCCGCCCGGAGAAACGGTTGACGCAACTTTCGCTGGAGCCGTTGAGGCTGACGCGCTCCGGGCGCACCGACAGGGTCACCGGGCCACCGACCTGGCCGACGTTCACCGCCAGCGCCTCGACCTTCTCGCCCCGCGCCAGCTCCACCACGCAACGGTCGCCGGTGTGGCTGTGCAGGCGGCCATTGAGGCGGTTGTTCTCGCCAATGAAATTGGCTACGAAAGTGTTCTTAGGTTCTTCGTACAAGGTGCGCGGTGCGGCGATCTGCTGGATCTCGCCCTGATGGAACACCGCCACACGGTCAGACATGGTCAGCGCTTCGCCCTGGTCGTGGGTCACGTACACCACCGTCACGCCGAGACGCTGATGCAGGTGCTTGATCTCCATCTGCATGTGTTCGCGCAGCTGCTTGTCGAGGGCGCCGAGGGGTTCGTCCATCAGCACCAGCTGTGGTTCGAACACCAGCGCGCGGGCCAAGGCCACACGCTGTTGCTGGCCGCCGGACAGTTGCGCCGGGTAGCGCTGGGCGAAGGCATCAAGCTGCACCATGTTCAGCACGCGTTTGACCCGCTCGCTGATGTCGGTCTTGCTTAGGCCGCGCACCGACAGCGGGAACGCCAGGTTCTCGGCCACTGTCATGTGCGGGAACAATGCGTAGTTCTGGAACACCATGCCGATATCGCGCTTGTGCGGCGGCACGTTGTTGATAGAGCGTCCGGCCAGCTGGATTTCGCCGGCAGTCGGCGTTTCAAAGCCTGCGAGCATCATCAGGCTGGTGGTCTTGCCCGAACCGGAAGGCCCGAGCAGGGTCAGGAACTCGCCCTTGCGAATCTCCAGGTTGAGGTCTTTGACGATCAGGTTCTCGCCGTCGTAGCTCTTCTGCACGCCACGAAAGCTGACCAGTACATCATTTGAATCCACCTCGCTCATACCCGCACCTTTGTATTTTGGACTGCTGTGGCACAAGCGTAGTCCAGGCGCGAGCCCCCGGAAATCGGGGGCCGGGAGAGAATTGCATCAGCCGGATGGAAGGTTTGGGGTAGGGATCGCCCTACACGGATGGCGGGGATGGGACAGTGCCTCGGCGCCCTGCGCCGGGAATCGGTTCAGCACCGCTCGCAAGGTGTCGCAAACAGGTATGTCGTCACAGCAACTTGTGTTCCATGGCGTACTTCACCAGGTCCGCCAGGGAGGTGATGTTGAGCTTTTGCATCAAGCGCGCCTTGTGGGTGCTGATGGTTTTGCTGCTCAGGGCCAGTTGCTGGGCAATGTCATTGACGTTGGCGCCTTGGGCCAGACGCTCGAACACCGAAAACTCACGCTCCGACAGTAATGAGTGCAACGGTCGCGCATCGGTGAGGCCCACTTCGAAGACCATACGGTCGGCCAGGTCCGGGTCGATATAACGCCCGCCCGCCGCGACCTTGCGAATTGCCGTGAGCAGCAGTGCCGGGTCGCTGTCCTTGGTGGCGTAACCGGCGGCACCGACCTTTAAGGCGCGGGCGGCCATTTGCGCCTCGTCGTGCATCGACAGCACGAGGATCGCCGGCGGATTGCTCAGCGCGCGAATCCGCGCGATGGCTTCCAGGCCGTTGACGCCAGGCATCGAGATATCCAGCAGCACCACCTCGCAGGGCACATGGCGCAACGTCTCTAGCAGTTGCTCGCCGTTGCTCGCTTCCCCGACCACTTGCAGGTCCTTGGCCAGGCCGATCAGTTGCTTGATGCCTTCGCGAACGATGGTGTGGTCTTCGGCTACCAGTACACGGATCACAGGGACTTCCTCTTGGTGTTATGCATCCAACGGCACCGTGACGCTCAGGGTGGTGCCCTCCCCAGTTCGCTTTGCAGGCTTAGCTTCCCGCCCATGATCAGCACCCGCTCGCGCATGCCCACCAGGCCGAACGACACGGCGCGGCCTTGGGCCTGGACGAAACCGACGCCATCGTCGCTGATGGTCAGCCGCAAATTCGTGCCTTCCACTGCCAGGGTCAGCTCGACAGTATGCGCCTGGGCATGGCGCATTACGTTGGTCAGCGCTTCCTGCAAGATACGAAACAAGCCGATGGCCTTGGCGTCGCTCAGGGCCGGCAGGTTATCCGGAACCTGCACCAGGCAGGGAATTTGCGTACGCGCTTCAAAGCGCCGCGCTTGCCACTCGATGGCGGAAGCGATACCGGCATCGAGAATCGGCGGGCGCAGCGCGGTGGCCACGTCGCGCACCAGTTGGAACAGCTGGGCGATCAGGCGCTTCATGCTGTTCAAGCGTTCATTGAGCCCAGGGTCCAGCTGTGAATACGCCAGTTCGCACATGGAGGTTTCCAGCTTGAGCACGGTGAGCATCTGCCCGAGTTCGTCGTGCACTTCGCGGGCGATACGAGCCTTTTCTTCTTCGCGCACGGTTTCCAGATGGGCGGACAACTCGCGCAGTTGCGCCTCACTTTGCAGCAGTGCAGCGACATAACGGCGCCGCTCGGTGACGTCCGTGAGGTAGACCACCAGGTATTCGCCGTCGGCAAAGCGCAGGAAGCTCAGGGACACATCGGCAGGCAGGACACTGCCGTCGGCGCGCAGGCAATCGGTGGCAAAGTTCTGCGGACCGTCTTCACTGGCGCGGGCGCGCTTCCACAGGTTGAGCCAGCGGTCCATGTTCAGGGTCGGGTCAAGGTCGATCAATGGCCGCTCGATCAGCGCGTCGGGGCCATAGCCCAGCATGGTTTCGGCAGCGCGGTTGGCGTAGCGCACATGGCTGTCCCAATTGACCCACAGGATGCCGACGGTGCTTTGATCGATGGAAAACTGCGTCAGCCGCAGCGCTTCGGCACCGGCGGCACGGGCCGCGCTTTCTTCACGGGCGGCGAGCAGGCCATGCTCCAGTGCCCGTTGCTGGCGGCGCTGCCAGAACACCACGGCCAAACTGGCAAGCAGGAACAGGCTCAGCAGGACACAGAGGTTTTGCCACAGGCCCGGCGATTCGGTCAGCCGAGGGTATTTGGGTTGCAGCCAGCGGTTGTGCAACTGGTCCAGGTCACGTGCGGGAATCGCGCGCAGGGCGCTTTCCATGATGCCGGCCAGCTCCGGCCAATCCCGACGCGTAGCCACCCGCAGCAATTGCGGCAAGCCGATATCCCCACCACTGCCAGCCCGGCGAATTCCGCCTCGCTAGACAAGCGGCTCAACTGCGCCTCATCCACCACGGCATACCGCGCCTGCTGGCTCACCAATAATTGCAGGGCCTGGCGCTCCATGGGCACGCCTTGCAGGTTGAGGCTTGGGTAGGTGCCGCGCAGGTAGTCGGCGACGGCGCTGGGCATGCGCACGGCAACGCGGGATTGGTCGTCGAGTTTTTCCAACTCCACCGCACCGCCGCCGTCACGGATGCCGACGATGTGTTGGGGCACGCGCATATACGGGTCGGTGAATAACCACAAGCGCAAGCCAGCCGGGGTTTGTTGCAGGCCGGGGGCCATGTCTATCTCGCCGTCGCGCAGGGCGGCGTCCAGCTGTTCCTGGCTGGGGAAATTGCGCCAGGTCAGCTCGATGTTCAGCGCCTTGGCCAGCCACTGCATCAGCTCCACATTGGCCCCGGACAGGCGCTGCAAACGCCGGTCGTATTGCGCAAAAGGTGCCTGCAATACCAGGCCCACCCGCAACTCCGGGTGCTGTGCCAGCCATTCGCGTTGCTGCGGGTTCAGCTGTGCTTGAGGCACGGCAGGCACCGTCGCGGCATTCGCGATCAAGGCAAACCATAAACAGCCGATAACCAGCAGACAGCGAAAACCCATGATCCACGTCTCACATCACTGACAAATACAGACCAACCCATTAGGCTGCTGGAACCTTTTCTGGCCGGGAATTAACGATGCCCTTTATTCACCGCTCGGCACTGCCAGCATTGTGCCTGTCGCTGCTATTTACCAGCGCCTTTTCTGTGCAGGCCGCAGACGCCCCGGCGCCGGCTGCCGAAAAACCCGTCGAACGCCAGCCCCTGCCTGAGCGCAGCCAGCAAGAAGCCAGTGCCCTGGAACGCAAGATCCCGCAGCAGGAACAGCAGCAACTGCAGGCCGGCAGCGATTCATTCCTCGCCCTGTGGAAACCGGCCAACAGTGCCGAGCCAGAAGGCGTGGTGATTATCGTACCGGGCAGCGGCGAGAATGCTGACTGGCCGCAAGCAATCGGTCCGTTGCGCCGCAAATTACCGGACGCCCATTGGGGCACTCTTAGCCTGTCGCTGCCGGATGTGAGCGTGGACACCCTGCCACCGCGCGTGATGGAAGCGCCCAAGGCCACCGTCGACACCAGCAGCAAGGACGCGAGCACTGCCGACAAACCGATCGAACAAGCCGCCAGCGCCGAGGCTGAAGGCACAGACCCGGCCGTAGTGCCGGGCGCGGACGAGCAGGACAAGACCGACGCCTCACGCATTTTCGCGCGCATCGATGCCGCCGTGGCATTCGCCCAGACCCAGAGCGCGCGCAGCGTGGTGCTGGTGGGGCATGGCACGGGGGCTTGGTGGGCGGCGCGGTATTTGAGCGAGAAACAACCGTCCCAAGTGCAGAAGCTGGTCATTGTCGCTGCGCAAACACCTGCCGGGCGCCAACCGGACATCCAGCAACTGGCACCTGGCTTGAAGTTGCCGACCGCCGATGTCTTCTATCAAGACAACGCCCAGGCACGCAAAAACGCCCAGGCCCGTGCCGAAGCAGCCAAGCGGTTGAAGAATGATGGGTATAAGCAGGTGTCGCTGAAAACCGTGCCGGGCAACGGTGCTGCCGAGCAGGAACAGTTGTATCGGCGGATTCGTGGTGGTTGAGTCCGCAAGCCAGCGCGGACTGATTGGGCACAGGCAACCCGGTCTCCTGTGGGAGCTGGCTTGCCTGCGATAGCGGTGGAGTCAGCAAGGCCTATGTCACTGACAGTCCGTCATCGCAGGCAAGCCAGCTGCCACAGGGATTCGGATTACCAAGACGGTCAACGGAAATCCCGGCGCTCGCGAATCAACGCATAGGCACTGTGCAGCTCGCGCGTACGCTCGGTGGCCTCACGCACTTGCGCAGGGCTGGCACCACTGCCGGCAACCTTGTCTGGATGGTGACGGCTGAGCAGACGGCGATAGGCCCGCTTGATCACTGACGGTTCGGTGGTGGCTGTCACGCCGAGCAAACGCAACGCCTCTTGATAGCTAGCCCCTCGATTGATCAGCGGCTTGCGCTCAGGCGTGAAGTCAGCGGCCAGCGCCTGCAGTTGCTGCGGCGTCCAACCCAACCACTTGCCCCACTGCTCGATCAGGTCGCGCTCGGCGTCGCTCGCCTTGCCGTCGGCCCAGACCATCCGCCAGCACGCACGCAACACCCCCTCTGCCGCATGGGGTTGGGCCTTGAGCACACGCAAATAACTGCGCACCCGGTCAGAGCCGGACTTACCACGGTTGAAGGCGGCAATCGCACGGCGCTGGGCGGACTCGGTCATGTCCAGCGAACGCATTTCCTGCCGCGCCTGCTGGATATGCCCGTCCGCCACCCGGCCATTGCTCTTGGCCAGACGTCCCAGCAGTACGAACAACAACTCGTCATTGCGCAACGCCGGGCGCCCACCCAGGCGCTCGCGCAACTGCGCCCAATTGTACAATTGCAGACGACGGTCCAGCGCCTGCCCCAATAGCGCGCCCAGCATGGCCCCCCGGAATACTGGCAATGGCAAAGCCAGCCCCGGCGCCGATCAGCGTCCCTGGCCACAGCATGCTACTGCCCCGCAGTCAGCAGGGTTTCGACTTGCGCCAAGCGCTCCAGCGTGCCGACATCAATCCAGCGTCCCGCCATGTGTTCCCCCGTTACCAAACCCTTGGCCATCGCCGCCCGCAACAGCGGCGCCAGCTTGAAGGCACCCGCGCTGCACCCCGCGAATAGTTTGGGGTCGAGCACGGAAATGCCACTGAAGGTCAGGTTATCGGCACCGGCCGCTGCATCATGAAGCAAACCCTGATCAAGGTAGAAATCACCGCCAGAAGGGTGATGCGCCGGGTTATCGACCATCACCAGGTGAGCCAGGCCTTGCAGCGGCTGCTTGAGCTGAGTGAAGTCGTAGTCGGTCCAGATATCGCCATTGACCACCAGGAACGGCGCGTCCCCCAGCAGCGGCAATGCCTGGAAAATCCCACCACCGGTTTCCAGCGGCTCGCCTTCCGGGGAGTAACGAATACGCAGACCGAACTGCGAACCGTCCCCCAGGTAGCTTTCGATCTGCTGACCGAGCCAGGCGTGGTTGATCACGATATCAGTGAAGCCCGCCTTGGCCAGCGCCTCCAGGTGGTACTCGATCAGGCGTTTGCCGCCGGCCTGCACCAAAGGCTTGGGGGTGTGCAAGGTGAGCGGACGCATCCGCTCGCCTTTGCCGGCGGCCAGGATCATGGCCTTCATAGCGTCGCCTCGGAAGGTTGGCGCAGACTGCCGAGCAACTCGGCCAGTTCACTCAACTCCGGGCGCTCGGCCAGTACCGCCTCTATATAAGCAAAGAAACGCGGCACGTCGGCCAGGTAACGGGGCTTGCCGTCACGGTGACAGATGCGCGCGAAGATGCCGATAACCTTGAGGTGACGCTGCACACCCATCAGGTCGCTGGCCTGAAGGAAGTCGTCAAAGTCTTCCTGCACCGGAATGCCAGCCTGGCCCGCACGCTTCCAATAGCCTCGTTGCCATTCACGCACGCGTGCCTGGGGCCAACTGAGAAAGGCGTCCTTGAACAGGCAGGTAATGTCATAGGTCACCGGGCCGTAGACCGCGTCCTGGAAATCCAGCACGCCGGGGTTCGGCTCACTGATCATCAAGTTGCGCGGCATGTAGTCGCGGTGCACCAAGACCTTTGGCTGCGCTAGGGCGCTGTCGATCAGCAGGTCGCTGGCTCGCTGCCAGAGCGCTTGCTGGCGAGTATCAAACTCGATACCCAAATGCCGGCGCACGTACCACTCTGGAAACAGTTCCAGCTCACGGCGCAGCAAGGCAACGTCGTAACTGGTCAGTGGCGCATCCATCGGTAACTGCTGGAAAGCCAGCAAGGCGTCGATGGCATCGGCAAACAATTGATCGGCGTTTTCACCGTCAATCACGTCCAGATAGGTTTTTCTGCCCAGGTCATTGAGCAAAAGAAAGCCGCGCGGCAAATCTTCTGCATAAATTTTTGGAACATTTATGCCCGACTTCGCCAGCAAATGAGCGATATCGACGAAAGGTTTGCAGTTTTCCTGGGGGGTGGAGCGTCCATTACCACGAAAGTGCGGCCCCCTCCTTCCCAGCGGAAATAGCGCCTGAAACTCGCGTCGCTGCTGGCCGCGGTCAATGTGGCCGGGGGTACGACACCCCAACCTTGAGCATTGAAAAGGATCGGCAACTGCTCATCCAGCCAGACATTCAGCTGTTGTAAACGTAGATCTTGCTCGGGCATTACAAGGGTCTCCGACGGCGCTAGCCGTCAAGCGGGTCATGCTTTATTATCACGCATCTTTTTCAGACCATCGAGAGGCGTGCGGCCCACACCGCGGGCAGATGGCACGCAGGAAGCCCGGACTAATAAGATGGCATTGAAATCCCCCGCGTTTCGTAGAAAATTTCCGTTGCTGGTAACCGGCAGTCTGCTGGCCATGCAACCTTTCGCCACCTCATTCGTGGTCGCCGCGGAACAGTATGACTGCTCAGTCTCTGCTTCGGGTGCCTGGGATTGCGCGCCAAAAACCGCCGCAGCCCCGTTGCCACCGCGTCCTGTGCATGACGGCGCCGCCGTAAGCTCAGGCAACAGCACGGCGCAAACCGATGCTGACGGCAAAGCCGACGCCGGACCGAAGACCGCATTGGTCACCGAGACCAAGGGCCGTGGCATGCGTTCGCGCAGCGCCGACTATAGCCACTTGGACTGGGTCCCCCGCGACAAGCTGACCGCTGCCCAACTGGCAGAAACCGGTCCTTACTGCGGCGGCGCGTACATCGAGCCAACGCGTCCTGGCATGAACGACAAGACGAACAAGAGCGATGCGCCGACCTTCATCGGCGCCAAGGCCTCTCGTTACGAGCAAGAATCACAAGTTGCAACCCTGGCCGGTGACGTTGTCATGCGCCAAGGCAGCATGCAGCTTGAAGCCCAGGAAGCCAGCCTGTACCAGGCCGAAAGCCGCGGCGAGCTGGACGGCAATGTGCGCCTGCGCGACAACGGCGCCCTGATCGTCGGCGACCACGCCCAGGTCCAACTGGACACCGGCGCGGCGCAGATCGACAACGCCGAGTACGTGCTGCACAAATCGCGCATCCGCGGTAACGCGCTGTACGCCAAGCGTGCCGAAAACGCGATCATCCGTCTCAAGGACGGTACGTACACCACCTGCGAGCCGGACAGCAATGCCTGGCAGCTCAAGGGCAACAACATCACGTTGAACCCGGCCACCGGTTTCGGTACGGCCACCAACGCGACGTTGCGGATCAAGAACATTCCGATCCTGTACACCCCCTACATCTATTTCCCGATCGACGACCGTCGTCAATCCGGCTTCCTGCCACCGAGCTTCAGCTCCGGCAGCGAAACCGGCTTTACCCTGGTTACGCCGTACTACTTCAACCTGGCGCCAAACTACGACGCCACGTTGTACCCGCAATACATGACCAAGCGCGGCATGATGATGGAAGGCGAATTCCGCTACCTCACCAAGTCCAGCGAAGGCCAGTTCGGCGGCGCGTACCTGAACGACGACAACGACGAACGCAAGCTGCAGACCGACTACGAAAAAACCCGCTACATGCTCAACTGGCAGCACAAGGGCGGGTTGGATTCGCGTGTACTGACCCAGGTCGACTACACCACGATCAGCGATCCGTACTACTTCCAGGACCTCAAGTCCTACCAGGAAGGCGTCGAGAGCCGTGACTACGTGAACCAACAGGGTTCCGTGACGTATCGTGGCGACAGCTTCCAGGCTCGTTTGAACCTGCAGGCCTACCAGCTGGCGACGATTTCGCAGATCACCCCGTATGACCGCCTGCCGCAGATCACCTTCAACGGTACCCTGCCTTACCATCCGGGCGGCTTGAACTTCAGCTACGAAACCGAAGCTGTACGCTTTGAGCGGAACCTGGAGAACGGCACCTTTACCGACGAGAACGGCCTGGTGTCGCCTCGCCTGGACACCTACGTAACTGGCCTGACCCGTGCAAACGGCACACGCTTGAACGTAGCGCCGGCTGTCGAATACCCGATGAACTGGACCTACGGTTTTGTGACGCCGAAGCTCAAGTACGTCTACACCAAGTACGACCTTGACCTCGACAGCATTGGCAAGAACGACATTATTGCCGCTCAAAATGCAGCAACGCCGGCCAACCCTTATGCCGGTGGCACGTTCAAAAGCTCCCAAGACCGTGCAGTCCCGGTTGCCAGCATCGATAGCGGCCTGTACTTCGACCGCGACACCAACTGGTTCGGCAAGGACTATCGTCAGACCCTCGAGCCTCGCGCGTTCTACCTGTACGTGCCGAACAAGGACCAGAGCGACATTCCGGTGTTCGACACCAGCGAGTACTCGTTCAGCTACGCGTCGCTGTTCCGCGACAACCGCTTTAGCGGTTCCGATCGTATCGGCGACGAGAACAAGCTGTCCCTTGGCTTGACCAGCCGCTGGATCGAAGAAAACGGTTTCGAGCGTCAACGCGTTTCTGTTGGCCAGGCCGTGTACTTCAAGGATCGTGAAGTCCAACTGCCGGGTATCCTGGCGTCCGACCGTGCAGATGCGCAGTCCGATGTGTCGCCTGTCGCCCTGGACTACGAGTTCCGCTTCAACCGCGACTGGCGCGCCACTGCCGACTACAACTGGGACACCGAGGAGCACAGCCCTCGTTCCGGCAGCGCGATGCTCCATTACCAGCCGGAAGACAACCCGAACAAGATCATCAACGTCGGCTATCGCTATCGTAACGACCAGGTCGTGTACAACCAGCTGACCGGCAAATGGCAATTCGGCGGTGACTACGGCACGCCAGGCCAAGAGAACTACGTGAAGGATTACTACAAAATCCAGCAACACGACTTCTCGATGATGTGGCCGATCGTTCCACAGTGGAACCTGATCACCCGCTGGCAGTACGACTATGCCCGCAACCGTACCCTGGAAGCCTTCGGTGGTTTCGAGTACGACAACTGCTGCTGGAAACTGCGCGTCATCAACCGTTACTGGGTTTCCAACGACGAATACAGCCAGATCGCCCCGCTTAACGAAAAGGGTGACCACGGGCTCTTCCTCCAGATCGTCCTCAAGGGACTGGGCGGCCTGACCGGCGCCAAGGTAGAGAGCTTCCTCGACAAAGGCATTGAAGGTTATCGTGAACGTGAAGACAAAGCTTTCTGAGTGTCTGCGCCCGCTAGTGCTGGGCGCACTGTTCCTGGGTACCGCATCGGCGCACGCTGCGGTTCAAGAACTGGATAAGGTAGTGGCCATCGTCGATAACGACGTGATCATGCAGAGCCAACTGGACCAACGCGTCAAGGAAGTTCAGCAAACCATCGCCAAGCGTGGCGGTGGCGTGCCACCGACCAGCGTCCTGGACCAGCAGGTGCTGGAGCGCCTGATCGTCGAAAACCTGCAACTGCAGATTGGCGATCGTTCCGGCATCCGCATTTCGGACGAAGAACTGAACCAGGCCGTGGGCACCATTGCCCAGCGCAACAACATGACCATTGACCAGTTCCGTGCAGCCCTGGCCCACGACGGTTTGTCCTATGAGGACGCCCGTGACCAGATCCGCCGTGAAATGATCATCAGCCGTGTACGTCAGCGCCGTGTAGCCGAGCGCGTTCAAGTGTCGGAGCAGGAAGTGAAGAACTTCCTGGCCTCGGACCTGGGCAAGATGCAACTTTCCGAAGAGCTGCACCTGGCCAATATCCTGATCGCAACACCCGACAGCGCCACTTCCGAGCAGCTCAATGCAGCCGCAGCGAAAACCCAGGCTGTCTATGATCGTCTCAAGGCCGGTGCTGACTTTGCCCAAACGGCGATCGCCGTGTCCGGCAGCGACAACGCCCTTGAAGGCGGCGACATGGGCTGGCGTAAAGCTGCTCAATTGCCACCTCCGTTCGACCGTGAACTGAGCGCCATGGAAGTGGGTGGCATCACCCAGCCAGCACGTACGCCGGGCGGCTTCATTATCCTCAAGCTGTTGGAAAAACGCGGTGGCGAGACTTCGCTGAAAGACGAGGTTCATGTTCGTCATATCCTCGTCAAACCAAGCGAAATCCGCACCGAAGCCCAAACCAAGGAACTGGCCCAGAAAATCTATGACCGCATCGAAAGCGGTGAAGACTTCGCCACCCTGGCCAAGAGCTTTTCGGAAGACCCGGGTTCTGCTCTCAACGGCGGCGACCTGAACTGGATCGACCCGAAAGCGTTGGTGCCGGAGTTCCAGGACGTCATGGCCAAGACCCCGCAAGGCGTTCTGTCCAAGCCGTTCAAGACTCAATACGGCTGGCATGTACTGGAAGTCCTTGGCCGTCGCGCCACCGACAACACTGCACAGGCCCGCGAGCAACAAGCACTCAACGTACTGCGTAACCGCAAATACGATGAAGAACTGCAAACCTGGCTGCGTCAGATCCGCGACGAAGCCTATGTAGAGAACAAACTGCCAGGCGCCGAGCAAACAGGCACCAACCAGGCAGCCCAGTGAAACCCCAGCGTTTCGCGGTAACACCCGGCGAGCCTGCCGGCATAGGTCCAGACCTGTGCCTGCTGCTCGCCTCGCAACCTCAGCCACACCCCCTGATTGCCATTACCAGCCGCGACCTGCTCCTCGAGCGGGCCGCGCAGCTGAGCGTGGCTGTCAATGTGCTGGAGGTATCGCCGGGCAATTGGCCAGACCTGCCGGCACCTGCTGACAGCCTGTATGTGTGGGATACCCCACTGAACGCCAAAGTCGTTGCCGGGCAATTGGACAAGGCCAATGCGGCGTTCGTCCTGGAAACGCTGACCCGCGCAGGGCAAGGCTGCATCGACGGCGACTTCGCCGGCATGATCACCGCGCCAGTGCACAAGGGCGTAATCAACGAGTCCGGCATTGCCTTTTCCGGGCACACCGAATTCCTCGCCGAACTGACCCACACCGAACAAGTCGTGATGATGTTGGCCACACGCGGCCTGCGCGTCGCCCTGGTGACGACGCACCTGCCGTTGCGTGACATTGCCGACGCCATTACCGTCGAGCGCCTGGAGCGCGTAACGCGCATCCTGCACGCCGACCTGCAACAAAAATTCGGCATCGCCCAACCGCGTATCCTGGTCTGCGGGCTCAACCCCCACGCAGGTGAAGGCGGCCACCTGGGCCATGAAGAAATCGACATCATCGAACCAACCCTGGAGCGTCTGCGCCAAGAAGGCATGGACCTGCGTGGCCCACTGCCTGCGGACACTCTGTTTACCCCCAAATATCTGGAGCACTGCGACGCAGTGCTGGCGATGTACCACGACCAGGGGCTGCCGGTGCTTAAATACAAAGGCTTCGGCGCCGCAGTCAACGTGACACTGGGCCTGCCGATCATCCGTACTTCCGTCGACCATGGCACCGCCCTGGACCTGGCGGGCAGCGGCAAGATCGATACCGGCAGCCTGCACGTGGCCCTGGAAACCGCCTATCAGATGGCCGAGACCCGTATATGACCGAGCATTACCAACACCGGGCGCGCAAGCGTTTCGGGCAAAACTTCCTGCACGACGCTGGCGTGATCGACCGCATCCTGCGCTCCATCCATGCCAAGCCGGAAGACCGCTTGCTGGAAATCGGCCCAGGCCAGGGCGCACTGACCCAAGGCTTGCTGGCCAGCGGTGGCCAACTGGACGTGGTGGAGTTGGACAAGGACCTGATCCCGATCCTCAACCAGCAGTTCGCCGGAAAGTCCAACTTCAACCTGCATCAGGGCGACGCACTGAAGTTCGATTTCAACACCCTCAACGCCGCGCCTAACAGTCTGCGCGTAGTGGGCAACCTGCCATACAACATCTCCACGCCGCTGATCTTCCACCTGCTGAACAACGCCGGGATCATCCGCGACATGCACTTCATGCTGCAAAAGAAGTGGTGGAGCGCCTGGCCGCAGGGCCTGGTGGCGGTGATTGGGGTCGCCTGTCGATCATGGTCCAGTACCACTGCCGCGTAGAGCACCTGTTCAACGTGGGCCCTGGCGCGTTCAACCCGCCGCCGAAGGTCGACTCGGCCATCGTGCGCCTGGTACCTCACGCCGTGTTGCCGCACCCGGCCAAGGATCACAAGTTGCTGGAGCGGGTCGTGCGCGAAGCCTTCAACCAGCGCCGCAAAACCCTGCGCAATACGCTCAAGGCCCTGCTGAGCAATGCCGAAATCGAAGCCGCTGGCGTCGACGGCAGCCTGCGCCCCGAGCAACTGGACCTGGCCGCGTTCGTACGCCTGGCCGACCAACTGGCTATCCAGCCCGCGCCAACCGCTGACTGACACCCAAGCCTGGCCAGACACATGTCTGGCCTAGTGCCCTCCTCATGGCCTAGACTGACCCGCATCTGCTGTCCTCCGCTTTTAAGGCCTCTTGCATGTCCGATCCTCGCTACCAGATCGACGTCAGCGTCGTCACCCGCTTCCTGGCGGACCAATCACAACCCGAGCAAAACCGCTTCGCCTTTGCCTACACCATCACGGTGAAAAACAACGGACTGGTGCCGGCCAAGCTGCTGTCCCGCCATTGGGTGATCACCGATGGTGACGGCCAGGTCGAGGAAGTACGCGGTGCGGGTGTGGTTGGCCAGCAACCGCTGATCGACAGCGGTGCAAGCCATACCTATAGCAGCGGCACAGTGATGACCTCCAAAGTCGGCACCATGCAAGGCTCGTATCAGATGAAAGCCACCGACGGCCAGTTGTTCGACGCGATCATCGCGCCCTTCCGCCTTGCCGTGCCCGGAGCCCTGCACTGATGGCAACCTATGCGGTCGGTGACCTGCAAGGCTGCCTGGAACCCCTCAAGTGCCTGCTTGAACGAGTAGCCTTTGACCCGGCGAACGATCGCTTGTGGTTAGTCGGTGACTTGGTCAACCGCGGCCCTGAGTCGCTGGCGACCCTGCGCTACTTATATAGCCTGCGTGATTCCCTGGTGTGCGTACTGGGCAACCACGACCTGCACCTGCTGGCTGCCGCCAATAACGTCGAGCGCCTGAAAAAGGCGATACCCTGCGCGAGATCCTCGAAGCCCCGGACCGTGCACAATTGCTCGAATGGCTGCGCCGACAAAAGATCATGCATTACGACGAAAGCCGCGACATGGCCTTGGTCCATGCCGGCATCCCGCCCCAGTGGACACTGAAGAAAGCCCTCAAGTGCGCTGCCGAAGTCGAAAACGTATTGGCCGACGACAGCCTGTACACCACTTACCTCGACGGCATGTACGGCAATGAACCGGTGAAGTGGGACAACGACCTCAGTGGCGTCACGCGCCTGCGCGTGATCACCAACTACTTCACGCGCATGCGCTTCTGCACCGCCGAGGGCAAGCTGGACCTCAAGAGCAAAGAGGGCGTCGACACTGCCCTGCCCGGCTACAAGCCGTGGTTCGCTCACAAGGACCGCAAGACCCGTGATACGAAGATCATCTTCGGTCACTGGGCAGCCCTTGAAGGCAAGTGCGACGAGCCCGGCGTGTTCGCCCTCGACACCGGTTGCGTGTGGGGCGGCGCCATGACTTTGATGAACATCGACACCGGCGAGCGCCATAGCTGCCAGTGCGAATCCCCCCTTTCCGTTACGCTGCCGGCCGCCAAGCCCTAGGAGCCCCCATGAGCGAATTCAAACGTATCCCTCCCGAACAAGCCCAAGCCCTGCGCGAACAAGGCGCCGTGGTAGTCGACATCCGTGATCAACCCACTTATGCAGCCGCCCATATTCGTGGCGCCCAGCATTTGGACAACCACAACATCGCCGACTTCATCCGCGCCGCCGACCTCGACGCGCCGGTAATTGTCGCCTGCTATCACGGCAACTCCAGCCAGAGCGCGGCGGCCTACCTGATCAGCCAAGGTTTTTCTGACGTCTATAGCCTGGACGGTGGCTTTGAGCTGTGGCGTACGACCTATCCTGCAGAAATTGCCTCCGGCGATTCGCAATAATTTTTTCACACCCCGCTACCCCGCGTGACGCTTAGGGCTCGCGCCGTTTCTGACGAACGGCGCAGTCAAACTAATTACGCATCGCACCTTGACCTCCCGGATTCCGAACTATCCTTAAGCGCAGGCCATCCGAATCAGGGGGAGAGCCGGTACACCGGCGTGCGGGTCATCGGTAGCGTTTCAGGGTGTTCTGGGGAAAACGGCCATTGGCGATCGCCATGGCTGCCAGCATCGACTGATTGATCCGGCGTCGGCTCCACGTATCGAGCGAGGTGACGACGTCATGAGTATTTTTAGCCACTTCCAACAACGCTTCGAGTCCACACAGCAGGAAGAACTCACGCTGCAGGAGTATCTTGAGCTGTGCAAAAGGACCGCAGTACCTACGCGTCTGCCGCCGAACGTTTGCTATTGGCAATCGGCGAGCCGGAACTGGTAGACACCTCGAACAATTCGCGCCTGTCGCGAATATTTTCCAACAAGGTGATCCGCCGTTACCCGGCCTTTGAAGACTTCCACGGAATGGAAGAATGCATCGACCAGATCGTCTCCTACTTCCGCCATGCCGCCCAAGGCCTGGAAGAGAAGAAACAAATCCTCTACCTGCTGGGCCCTGTCGGCGGCGGTAAATCGTCCCTGGCCGAAAAACTCAAACAACTGATCGAGAAAGTGCCCTTCTACGCGATCAAGGGCTCACCGGTCTTCGAGTCGCCCTTGGGCTTGTTCAACGCCACCGAAGATGGCGCGATCCTCGAAGAAGACTTCGGCATCCCGCGCCGCTACCTCAACACCATCATGTCGCCCTGGGCCACCAAGCGCCTGGCCGAGTTCGGTGGTGATATCAGCCAGTTCCGCGTGGTGAAACTCTACCCGTCGATCCTCAACCAGATCGGCGTGGCCAAGACCGAACCGGGGGATGAGAACAACCAGGATATTTCGGCACTGGTGGGCAAGGTCGATATCCGCAAGCTGGAAGAATTTCCACAAAACGACGCCGACGCCTACAGCTACTCGGGCGCGCTGTGCCGGGCCAACCAAGGCCTGATGGAGTTCGTGGAGATGTTCAAGGCACCGATCAAGGTGCTGCACCCACTGCTGACTGCGACCCAGGAAGGTAACTACAACAGTACCGAAGGCCTGGGCGCGATTCCGTTCACCGGGATCCTGCTGGCCCACTCCAACGAATCGGAATGGCACACCTTCCGCAACAACAAGAACAACGAAGCCTTCATCGACCGGATCTACATCGTCAAGGTGCCGTACTGCCTGCGGGTCAGCGATGAAATCAAGATCTACGACAAGCTGCTGTTCAACAGCTCCCTGGCCAAGGCCCATTGCGCACCCGACACCCTGAAGATGCTCGCCCAGTTCACCGTACTGTCGCGCCTCAAGGAGCCGGAAAACTCGAACATCTACTCCAAGATGCGCGTGTACGACGGCGAAAACCTCAAGGACACCGATCCGAAGGCCAAATCGATCCAGGAATACCGCGACAGCGCAGGCGTTGACGAAGGCATGAACGGGCTGTCGACGCGCTTCGCGTTCAAGATCCTGTCCAAAGTCTTCAACTTTGACCCTCACGAAATCGCTGCCAACCCGGTGCACCTGCTCTATGTGCTGGAACAGCAGATCGAACAGGAGCAATTCCAGGCTGAAACCCGCGAGCGCTACCTGCGTTTCCTCAAGGAATACCTGGCGCCGCGCTACATCGAGTTTATCGGCAAGGAAATCCAGACCGCGTACCTGGAGTCCTACAGCGAGTACGGCCAGAACATCTTCGATCGCTACGTGCTGTACGCAGACTTCTGGATCCAGGACCAGGAATACCGCGACCCGGAAACCGGCGAGATCCTCAACCGCGTTGCCCTCAACGAGGAGCTGGAGAAAATCGAGAAACCGGCCGGCATCAGCAATCCGAAGGATTTCCGCAACGAAATCGTCAACTTCGTGCTGCGCGCCCGCGCCAACAACAACGGCAAGAACCCTACCTGGCTCAGCTACGAGAAGCTGCGGGTGGTTATCGAGAAGAAAATGTTCTCCAACACCGAGGATCTACTGCCGGTCATCAGCTTCAATGCCAAGGCCAGCAAGGAGGATCAACAAAAACACAACGACTTCGTCACACGAATGGTCGAGCGTGGCTACACCGACAAACAGGTACGCCTGCTCTCCGAGTGGTACCTGCGGGTTCGTAAATCGCAGTAAGGCAGCGACGCGCGTGCAGTGCCAGGCCCAAGGCCTGGCAACTGACCGCCTGTCTTTAAGCTTCCAGCTCACAGTTTGAAGCTTGTAACGTGAAGCTGCCCGGAGGGCTCCCCTATGAGCTATGTGATCGACCGACGCCTCAATGGCAAGAACAAGAGCACGGTAAACCGTCAGCGTTTTCTGCGGCGTTACCGCGACCACATCAAAAAGGCTGTAGAAGAGGCCGTGAGCCGCCGTTCCATTACAGACATGGAGCACGGCGAGCAAATCAGCATTCCCGGACGGGATATCGACGAACCCGTGCTGCACCACGGTCGGGGCGGCAAACAGACGGTCGTGCACCCCGGCAACAAAGAATTCACCACCGGCGAACATATCCAGCGCCCCCAAGGCGGTGGCGGCGGCAAAGGCCCGGGCAAGGCGGGTAATTCCGGCGAGGGCATGGACGAGTTCGTGTTCCAGATCACTCAGGAAGAGTTCCTCGAATTCATGTTCGAAGACCTGGAACTGCCCAACCTGGTCAAGCGTAACCTCACCGGCACCGACACCTTCAAGACCGTACGTGCGGGGATCAGCAACGAGGGTAACCCGTCTCGCATCAATATCATCCGCACCCTGCGCTCAGCCCATGCGCGGCGGATCGCCCTGTCGGGTAGCAGCCGCGCCAAATTGAAGGTAGCCAAGGAAGAGTTGGCGCGCTTGAAGCGCGAAGAGCCCGATAACTTCGGCGATATCCAGGAAATCGAAGCAGAAATCGAGAAACTCAGCGCACGTATTCACCGTGTGCCGTTCCTCGACACCTTCGACCTGAAATACAACCTGCTGGTCAAACAACCCAACCCCAGTTCCAAGGCCGTGATGTTCTGCCTGATGGACGTGTCTGGCTCCATGACCCAAGCCACCAAGGACATCGCCAAGCGCTTCTTTATCCTGCTGTACCTGTTCCTGAAGCGGAACTACGACAAGATCGACGTCGTATTCATCCGCCACCACACCAGCGCCCGGGAAGTAGACGAAGAAGAATTCTTCTATTCGCGGGAAACCGGCGGCACCATCGTATCCAGCGCCTTGAAGCTGATGCAGGAGATCATGGCGGAACGCTACCCTGCCAACGAGTGGAACATCTACGCCGCCCAAGCCTCGGACGGTGACAACTGGAATGACGACTCGCCCATCTGCCGCGACATCCTTATCAACCAGATCATGCCGTTCGTGCAGTACTACACTTACGTTGAGATCACCCCCGTGAGCATCAGGCCCTGTGGTTCGAATACGAGCGCATCGGCGAAGCCTTTGCCGACACATTCGCCCAGCAGCAACTGGTCTCGGCCGGCGATATCTATCCGGTCTTCCGTGAACTCTTCCAGCGCAGGTTAGTGACATGACCGCCAAAAAAGAGCAAAAACGCCAACCCATTTCCACGGGGTCCGAATGGACCTTTGAACTGATCCAGGCCTATGACCGGGAAATCAGCCGCATCGCGGCGGGTTATGCGCTGGACACCTACCCTAATCAGATCGAAGTCATTACCGCCGAACAGATGATGGACGCCTACGCATCGGTGGGCATGCCCTGGGCTATCACCATTGGTCCTACGGCAAGCACTTCCTAAGCACCGAGAAATCCTACAGCCGTGGCCAAATGGGTCTGGCCTACGAGATCGTGATCAACTCGGACCCATGCATTGCCTACCTGATGGAAGAAAACACCATCTGCATGCAGGCCCTGGTGGTGGCCCATGCCTGCTATGGGCATAACAGCTTCTTCAAAGGCAACTACCTGTTCCGCACCTGGACCGACGCCAGCTCAATCATCGATTACCTGGTGTTCGCCAAGCAGTACATCATGCAGTGCGAGGAGCGCCACGGCATCGATGCGGTGGAAGACCTGCTCGATTCCTGCCATGCCCTGATGAACTACGGCGTAGACCGCTACAAACGCCCCTACCCGATTTCTGCCGAGGAAGAGCGCCTGCGCCAGAAGGAGCGCGAGGAGCATCTGCAGAAGCAGATCAACGACCTGTGGCGCACCATTCCTAAAAAGACCGGCAAAAACAGCGACAAGGACAATGCACGCTTCCCCGCCGAACCTCAGGAAAACATCCTGTACTTCCTGGAAAAACACGCGCCGTTGCTAGAGCCTTGGCAACGGGAAATCGTGCGCATCGTGCGCAAGATCGCTCAGTATTTTTACCCACAGCGCCAGACCCAGGTGATGAACGAAGGCTGGGCAACGTTCTGGCACTACACCCTGATGAACGACCTGTACGACGAGGGCCTGGTCACTGACGGCTTCATGATGGAGTTCCTGACTTCCCACACCAGCGTGGTGTACCAGCCGGGCTTCGACAGCCCGTATTACAGCGGCATCAACCCCTACGCACTGGGCTTTGCCATGTACCGCGACATCCGGCGCATGTGCGAACACCCCACCGAAGAAGACCGTCGCTGGTTCCCGGAAATCGCCGGCAGCGATTGGCTGTCCACCATCAAGTTCGCCATGAGCAGCTTCAAGGATGAGAGTTTCATCCTGCAGTACCTGTCGCCCCAAGTGATTCGCGACCTCAAGCTATTCAGCATCCTCGACGATGACCTCAAGGACGACCTGGTGGTACCGGCGATCCACGACGAGCCCGGCTATCGCACCATTCGCGAAACCCTGGCCGCGCAATACAACCTGGGCAATCGCGAGCCCAACGTGCAGATCTACAGCATCGATGTGCGTGGCGATCGTTCGCTGACCCTGCGTCACCAGCAGCACGACCGCAAACCACTGGGCGAATCCACCGAAGAAGTGCTCAAGCACCTGCATCGGCTGTGGGGGTTCGATATCCACCTGGAGACCCTGCAGGGGGACCAAGTGATGAAAACCCATCACGTGCCACCGCGCAGCGATCACGGCGACAACGATTACGGCCGCCTGGACCTGGCTGTCGTTCATCTCTGAAACAGCAAAGCCTCCATTGGTCAGGCACAGGCGGTATCCTGTGCCGCTAATGGAGGCTTTTTCATGAAAATCTACAAAGTCGGCGGTGCCGTACGTGACCGCTTGCTGGGCATCAAGGTCACCGATATCGACCGCGTTGTCGTTGGTGCGACGGCTGAAGAGATGCTCGCCAGAGGCTACAAGCCGGTCGGCGCTGACTTCCCGGTGTTCCTGGACCCAAAAAACGGCGATGAATACGCGCTAGCTCGCACCGAACGCAAGAGTGGCCGGGGTTACGGCGGCTTTGTGTTTCACGCGAGCCCCGAGGTGACACTGGAAGAAGACCTGATTCGTCGTGACCTGACCATCAATGCGATTGCGGAAGATGATGACGGCAACCTCACCGATCCGTACCACGGCCAGCAGGATTTGGAAGCGCGCATTTTGCGTCACGTTTCCCCCGCGTTTGCCGAAGATCCCCTGCGAGTGTTGCGCGTTGCTCGCTTTGCTGCGCGCTACGCCCATCTCGGGTTTACGGTCGCGCCGGATACGCTGGAACTGATGCGCCAACTCAGCGAATCCGGCGAACTTGAGGCGCTGACGCCAGAACGCAGTTGGAAAGAAATTTCCCGCGCACTGATGGAAGATCAGCCACAGGTGTTTATCCAGGTGCTACGCGACTGCGCAGCCTTGAAAACCCTGATGCCGGAAGTCGATGCACTGTTTGGCGTGCCGCAACCCGAGGCCCATCACCCGGAAATAGACACCGGCGTGCACACCCTCAGCGTGCTGGAACAGACTGCCCTGCATAAACAACCACTGACCGTACGCTGGGCCTGCCTGCTGCATGACCTGGGCAAGGGCCTGACACCTGTGGATAAGTTGCCGCAGCATATTGCTCACGAACATACGGGTTTGAAGCTGGTCAAGGCGGTCAACGAACGCTTCAAGGTTCCCAGGGATTGCCAGGAGTTAGCGCTGCTGGTTTGCCAGTATCACACCCACGGCCATCGTGCCCTGGAGTTGAAAGCCTCGACATTGCTGGAGTTGCTGCACAATTTTGACGTGTACCGCCGGCCGCAGCGCTTTGAAGAGTTTGTGATCGCCTGCGAAATGGACGCTCGCGGCCGCAAGGGGTTCGAGCAGCGAAGTTATCCACAGGCGGATTATTTGCGCGGCGCAGCGCGGGTCGCACGTGAAGTCGCGGTGGCGCCACTGCTGGAGAAAGGATTCAAGGGCCCGCAGCTGGGCGAAGCACTCAAGCGCGAACGGCTCAATGCACTTAAGGCCTACAAGGAGCAGCACACCCTATAGGAGTGTGCTCGGCGTCAGTTGCTGGCCCTGCCATTCAAACCCGACAGGCGCCAGCACCTGGTCGATCTGCGCATCGCGCCATAGTTCGGCCAGGGTCTTGCCCACTTCGGGATGCACTCGCTGCGGGGCCATCAAGGACAGCGGCCACAATACAAACGCGTTTTTCAGGATTTCTGCGCGCGGCAGGATCAGACCATCGAAGTTACCCACCAACTCGCCGTACAGCAGTACGTCGATATCCAACGGCAGGCCCTTGCGGTCCGGTGCATAACGACCGTTGTCGGCTTCGATAAACTTCAAACGGCGATCAAGCTCCATTAACGGCAGGTCGGTATAGGCCGACACCACCAGGTTGAAAAACGGCCCGCTCTTGATCCCCACCGGCTGGCTTTCGAACACCGCCGAACAGCGAATATCCGTCAAGAAGCTCGCCAGCGCGTCAAGGCCGGCACGCAGGTGTGACTCGCGCTCGATATTGCTACCGAGGCCAAGGTAAACCTGAGTTAGCGACATCCGCGCTCGATCTCCACGCCCACGCCCTTGGCAGCCGGAACGGCGCCTGGTTTGGTCAACTTAAGGTGCAGCCAAGGGATCTGGAACTCGGCCATCAACACTTCGGCCAGGCGTTCGGCAAAGGTTTCCACCAACTGGTACTGGGATTGCTCGGCAAAGGCCTGGATACGTGCAGACACGCTGGCGTAATCCAACGCCAGGGTCAGGTCGTCACCGGCGGCGGCCGGGCGGTTATCCCAGGCAAAACTCAGGTCCAGGCGCAGGCATTGGCGGATTCCGCGCTCCCAGTCGTAGGCCCCGATCACGGTGTCGACTTCCAGGCCTTCGATAAACACTCTGTCCAAGCACTCTTCTCCGCAGCACGACAAGGGCGCGATGCCCCGTTAGAATCAGGGCGTCCTCGCCCGGAATAGTTAGCATGTTTTGGTCACTGGCGATTCTCGCCTACCTGCTCGGCTCGCTGTCCTTCGCCATCTTGCTCAGCCGCCTGACGGGAAATCCCGACCCGCGAATGAGTGGCTCAGGCAATGCCGGCGCCACCAATATGTTGCGCCTGGCCGGCAAGAAGCTTGCCGTGCTGACGTTACTGGGCGACGTGTGCAAGGGCCTGTTGCCCGTGCTGATCGCCAGCCTCGCCGGCCTCACCCTGCAACAACAGGCCTGGGTCGGCGTGTGTGCCGTCCTCGGCCATTTGTTCCCGCTGTACTTCCGCTTTCGCGGTGGCAAGGGTGTCGCCACGGCAGCTGGCATGCTGCTGGGGATTTACCCACCGGCTGCGCTGCTGGCCGTGCTCGCCTGGTTGCTGACGTTCTACCTGACCCGCACCAGCTCGCTCGCCGCGTTGATCGCCACTCCGCTTACCCTGCCGCTACTGGCCTGGCAGGAACCGGCGGCGCTGTTGCCGATGAGCGTGTTGACGCTGCTGATCGTCTGGCGCCACCGCGGCAATTTACGCGACCTGTTTGCCGGGCGCGAACGGCATTTTAAATACGCTCGATGAACCCGGTTCACGCTGCGTCCCTACAACGGCGACAACTGCTCCATCGGCCAGCGGGCCTGCACGCTGATCGCCAGGCTTTCGTGCTGCCCGGCCTGCAGGCGTTGGCAGCCGGCGTAGGCGATCATCGCGCCGTTATCGGTGCAGAACTCTGGGCGCGCGTAGAACACATCGCCTTTCATGTCGCCGAGCATTTTTTCCAGTGAAGCTCGCAAGGCCTTGTTGGCGCTGACGCCACCAGCGATCACCAGGCGCTTCATACCGGCCTGTTTCAGGGCACGCTTGCACTTGATGGTCAAAGTCTCCACCACGGCCTGCTGGAACGCCAGTGCGATGTCGCAACGGGCTTGCTCACTGTCGTCCCCGGCGCTGACGCTCTGCTGCCAGGTGTTCAACGCGGAGGTTTTAAGGCCGCTGAAGCTGAACATCAGGCCCGGGCGATCGCACATCGGGCGCGGGAAGGTATAGCGACCGGCAACACCTTTCTCGGCCAGGCGCGCGATTTCCGGACCGCCTGGATAATTGAGGCCCATCATCTTCGCGGTCTTGTCGAAGGCTTCGCCGGCAGCATCATCCAGGGACTCGCCCAACAGCGTGTATCGACCGATGCCATCCACCTGAACCAACTGCGTATGGCCGCCGGAAACCAACAAAGCGACGAACGGGAACTGTGGCGGTGTTTTTTCCAGCATGGGCGCCAACAAATGACCTTCCATGTGGTGCACACCGAGCGCCGGAATTCCCCATGCAAAAGCCAGCGCCTGCGCGCAAGAGGCCCCAACCAGCAGGGCTCCGACCAATCCGGGACCAGCGGTATAGGCAATCGCATCGATCTCGGTCGGCACGCAGCCGGCCTCATCCAACACCTGGCGAATCAGGGGCAACATGCGTTTGACGTGATCACGGCTGGCCAGCTCCGGCACCACGCCACCATAGGCGCGGTGCAGGTCGATCTGACTGAACAGCGCGTCGGCCAAGAGCCCGCGTTCACTGTCGTAAAGTGCGACACCGGTTTCGTCGCAGGAGGTTTCAAGTCCCAGTACTAGCATGGGTTTGCGCCTTGTAGAGGCTAAATTCGAAGGCGCGCATAATAGTCGCCACTCCCCCCTCCCGACTAGCGGTTTTCGATCAGAGGCTTTGCATTCCGGTCAATGAGGGGTTAACATCCGCAACCCTTAAAAACCGACGACCTCAGCCGCGAATTGTTTGCGACGAGAACGTTGATCCCGGTAATGAAAGAAGGTAGCTCTGGATGCCAGCCGTCAAAGTTAAAGAGAACGAACCCTTCGACGTAGCTCTGCGTCGTTTCAAGCGCTCCTGCGAAAAAGCCGGTGTACTGGCTGAAGTTCGTAGCCGCGAATTTTACGAGAAGCCAACTTCTGAGCGTAAGCGTAAAGCAGCAGCCGCTGTTAAGCGTCACGCCAAGAAAGTTCAGCGCGAACAGCGCCGCGCCGTTCGTCTGTACTAATACACAGACGTTCGTAGCAAGCTTCTGCCAAGCCCGGCCCTCAGCCGGGCTAATGGCATTTGCGGATATCGCTTGATGCTTCACTGTTGACGCCGCACACGCGACCGAGACACTGCTTCACACGTCAGGACTGGCTCTTCTGCCAGCGGTGCACGTCTCTTCTGACGAGCCTAACAAGGCTACTGACGAGCACACTTATTCTTCACCCAGGCGATCGAACCGGTCGACTGTGCCCATCTAGAGCATCCGAGGCCAACCTTTGGCCAAGACCGGACGCCAGGGCAACATTTCTTCGCCGAAGACTGATAGAAACTAACGTCAGCGCATGTTCGGCAGATACACTTCCTGGCAGCCCAAGCAGACGATTGATGGTCAAACCATTCGATACGTGCGCTTGAGCACTTCACGGGCCCTCATTTACACGCAGTGATGACGAGAACGCCATGGCCGGGCTGATTCCCCAAAGTTTTATTGACGACCTTCTGAACCGCACCGACATCGTCGATGTTGTCAGCTCGCGCGTGCAACTGAAAAAAGCCGGCAAGAACTACACGGCCTGCTGCCCGTTCCACAAAGAGAAAACCCCGTCGTTCAGCGTCAGCCCCGACAAGCAGTTCTACTACTGCTTCGGCTGTGGCGCGGGCGGCAACGCCCTCGGTTTTCTGATGGACCACGACAACCTGGATTTCCCCCAGGCTGTCGAGGACCTGGCGAAAGCCGCCGGCATGGAAATCCCCCGCGAAGAGAGTGGCCGCCGCGCAAACCCGCGAGCAGCTCAATCGATTCGGCGCTACGAGCTTCCGCGACCCGTTTAGCCGTAATGCCGAGCTGCTGCCCGAAACCCCGAACCGTTTCGGCCGAGCTGGTATAAAGCCAACCGGCAACCGCAGCGAAGCCCGCCTGTTTCGCGTAGTGCCCATGTTTTTTTGTTTTTTTGTTTTTTGTTCGCCTTACCGCTGGCGGACTATTTCTTCCAGCAACTGACCGAAGAAGCCGATTATTCTGCGACTGGCCGCCTGAGCCAAGCCGCAGCCAGGATGCACACCACCGGCCTACGACCCAGGCATGGACTACGACGCGATGCCGGACTATTCCGACTTCCACCAACCGCAGGAGGCCTACGCGCCCCAGCAGGAGTGGACGCCGGCGCCGGCGGCAAGAAATGGGACAAGAAACCCTGGAGCAAGAACGGCAAGCGCGGTGACCGCGACGAAAACTATGCTCCCCGTACTCCTGTCGCCGTTGAAGCTCCGACACTTATTGCGTTACGCACCTTGATCCACCATCCGCAATTGGCGAGCAGGGTAGAAAGTGCCGATCATTTTGCCAACGAGAGCAACACCTATGCCCAGGTGCTGATCGCACTGATCGAAGCCGTGCAGAAAAATCCTAAGCTAAACTCTATTCAGTTGATGGCTCGTTGGCATGGCACCGAACAAGGCCGACTGTTGAGAGCGCTCGCGGAAAAGGAGTGGCTAATTGACGGCGATAACCTTGAACAACAGTTTTTAGACACCATTACTAGGTTATCCGCGGGTCAGCACACGCAGACCCTCGATGAACTCATCAAGAGAGCAAGGCAGCCGGGATTATCGGCTGAAGAGCAAATTCAGATAGCAAAACAGATGCGCGACCTCTTAAAACAGAATGTTTCCGCATCAAACCCGACCTCAGCTGGCGTGTGAGGTCATAGCTCGGGTATAATCCTCGGCTTGTTTTTTGCCCGCCAAGACCTTCAGTGGATAGGGTGTTATGTCCGGAAAAGCGCAACAGCAGTCTCGTATCAAAGAGTTGATCACCCTTGGTCGTGAGCAGAAGTATCTGACTTACGCAGAGGTCAACGACCACCTGCCTGAGGATATTTCAGATCCAGAGCAGGTGGAAGACATCATCCGCATGATTAATGACATGGGGATCCCCGTACACGAGAGTGCTCCGGATGCGGACGCCCTTATGTTGGCCGACGCCGATACCGACGAGGCAGCCGCTGAAGAAGCCGCTGCCGCGCTGGCTGCGGTGGAGACCGACATCGGTCGCACGACTGACCCTGTGCGCATGTATATGCGTGAAATGGGTACCGTCGAGTTGCTGACACGCGAAGGCGAAATCGAAATCGCCAAGCGTATCGAAGAGGGTATCCGTGAAGTGATGGGCGCAATCGCGCACTTCCCTGGCACGGTTGACCACATTCTCTCCGAGTACACTCGCGTCACCACCGAAGGTGGCCGCCTGTCCGACGTCCTGAGCGGTTATATCGACCCGGACGACGGCATCGCGCCGCCTGCTGCCGAAGTACCGCCGCCTGTCGATGCCAAGGCCGCGAAAGCGGACGATGACTCCGACGACGACGATGCTGAAGCCAGCAGCGATGACGAAGAAGAAGTCGAAAGCGGTCCAGACCCGATCATCGCTGCCCAGCGTTTCGGTGCGGTTTCCGATCAAATGGAAATCACCCGCAAGGCATTGAAGAAGCACGGTCGCGCCAACAAGCAGGCAATTGCCGAGTTGCTGGCCCTGGCTGAGCTGTTCATGCCGATCAAGCTGGTACCGAAGCAATTCGAAGGCCTGGTTGAACGCGTTCGTAGCGCCCTTGAGCGTCTGCGTGCACAAGAGCGTGCAATCATGCAGCTCTGTGTCCGTGATGCGCGCATGCCGCGTGCCGACTTCCTGCGCCAGTTCCCGGGCAACGAAGTTGACGAAAGCTGGTCCGATGCCCTGGCCAAAGGCAAGGCGAAATACGCCGAAGCCATTGGTCGCCTGCAGCCGGATATCATCCGTTGCCAGCAGAAGTTGACTGCACTTGAGACCGAAACCGGTCTGACGATTGCCGAGATCAAGGACATCAACCGTCGCATGTCGATCGGTGAGGCCAAGGCCCGCCGCGCGAAGAAAGAGATGGTTGAAGCGAACTTGCGTCTGGTGATCTCCATCGCCAAGAAGTACACCAACCGTGGCCTGCAATTCCTCGACCTGATCCAGGAAGGCAACATCGGCCTGATGAAGGCTGTGGACAAGTTCGAATACCGTCGCGGCTACAAGTTCTCGACTTATGCCACCTGGTGGATCCGTCAGGCGATCACTCGCTCGATCGCCGACCAGGCCCGCACCATCCGTATTCCGGTGCACATGATCGAGACGATCAACAAGCTCAACCGTATTTCCCGGCAGATGTTGCAGGAAATGGGTCGCGAACCGACCCCGGAAGAGCTGGGTGAACGCATGGAAATGCCTGAGGATAAAATCCGCAAGGTATTGAAGATCGCTAAAGAGCCGATCTCCATGGAAACCCCGATCGGTGATGACGAAGACTCCCATCTGGGTGACTTCATCGAAGACTCGACCATGCAGTCGCCAATCGATGTTGCTACCGTTGAGAGCCTCAAGGAAGCGACTCGCGACGTACTGTCCGGCCTCACTGCCCGTGAAGCCAAGGTACTGCGCATGCGTTTCGGCATCGACATGAATACCGACCACACCCTTGAGGAAGTCGGTAAGCAGTTTGACGTGACCCGTGAGCGGATCCGTCAGATCGAAGCCAAGGCGCTGCGCAAGCTGCGCCACCGACGCGAAGCGAGCATCTGCGCTCCTTCCTCGACGAGTGATAACAGAACCCCGGCCCAGGCCGGGGGTTTTGCTTTATCGGTTCCTTTCTATCGGTTAACCGCTGCGCAACACCCCTCCCCGCAATGCCCGTCTACACTCGAAACATTCCCCGTGCCATAACGAGACCGTTATGCCCAGATTGCCGACCGTGTTACTGCTGTCGCTGCTGACCTGGACCGCAACGGCTGGCGCGTTGACTCTTACCGACGATGAGCGTGGCTGGCTGGCGGACCATCAGGAGCTGAAACTGGGGGTGGACGCCTCGTGGCCACCCTTCGAATACCGTGATGAAAAAGGCCACTACCAGGGCCTGGCCGCTGACTATGTGCGACTGATCCAAGAACGCCTGGGCGTTCAAATCAAACTGATCGAGCCAGCCAGCTGGAGCGCCGTGCTCGAGCAGGCAAGGAACAACCAGCTCGACCTGCTGCCGGGCATCATGTCCACACCCGAGCGCCAGAGCTATATGGCGTTCACACGGCCCTATCTGGACTTTCCCATCGTGATCCTTGCCCATGAGGGTGGCGCCAAGCCGCACAACCTCAAGGATCTCTACGGGCTGAAAATTGCCGTGGTCGAAAATTACGCCCCCATGAATTACTGCGAACCCACCACCCCGACCTCAACCTGGTGGCTATGCCGAATGTCAGCTCGACGCTGCAAGCATTGGCCACCGACGAAGTCGATGCCGTGGTCGGCGACCTGGCATCCAGCGTGTGGAGCCTGCGCCAACTCAAACTCGATGGTTTATATGTGAGTGGCGAAACGCCCTACCGCTACCAATTGGCGATGGGCGTGCCCCGCGACAACAAAATGCTGGTGGGCATCCTGGATAAAGTCCTGGCCGACCTGAGCCCAGAAGAAACAGACGCCATCCAGCAACACTGGGTAGGCAGCTTCACCGACCACCGCGCGTTCTGGACCGACCTGCTGACCTACGGCCTGCCTGCGGTACTGCTGCTGAGTACCGTGTTAGCCATCGTGATCCGAATCAATCGCCGCCTCAGCTCTGAAATTTCCCGCAGGGTCGCGCTGGAACAGGAACTGCGCAGCAGCGAATACCATTATCGCGGCCTGGTGGAGAGCCTGTCCGCGATTGCCTGGGAGGCCAACGTCACCGACTTCACCTACAGCTACGTATCACCCCATGCCGAGGAACTGCTGGGGTATCCCCGCGCCCATTGGTTGATTCCAGGGTTCTGGCGCAACATTATCCATCCCGCCGACCTCACGCGTACCGAAGCCTATTGCTTTCGCGAGACCCGCGCCAATCGAGACCACAGCGTCGACTACCGGGTGATCACGGCTGACGGCCGCTGCCTGTGGGTACGGGACATCGTCAGCCTGATCGAGCATGGCCATGAACCCGTGCTGCGCGGCCTGATGATCGACATCAGCGAGGCAAAGCGCACGGAAGAAGCCTTGCAACTGTCCGAGCAGAAGTTTGCCTCGGTGTTCCAACAATGCCCGGACATCCTGGTGATCGCCCGGCTGTCGGATGGCTGCCTGCTGGAAGTGAACAAGGCCTTCGAAGACCAGATCGGGCTCACCGCCGCAGACGTGGTCGGCAAAACCGCCACCGAGCTGAATATCTGGGGCGTTCAAGGCGTCGGCCCCGACCTGTTGCAACGGGTGCAGACCACCAGCATTCGCAACCTGGAGATGCCATTCCTGCGCAGCAATGGCCAGGCATTTACTGGCCTGATCTCCGCCGAGCCGTTCCAACTCGACACCACTGAAGCCTTGGTAGTCGTGGTGCGCGACATCACCAGCTCAAGGAAACCCAGCAGCTGCTGCAAACCTCAGAAGAAAAAATTCGCCAAGGCCTTCCATGCGTCCCCTGACGGGCTGCTGCTCAGCCGCCAGCGTGATGGCCTGTTGATTGAAGTGAATGATGGCTTCAGCCGTATTACCGGCTTCACCAGCGCGACATCCCTCGACCAATCAACCCTGGATCTGGGCATATGGGTCGACCTCAACGAACGCAAGCACATGCTGGAACTGATGCAGCGTGATGGCTTTGTCCGCGACTTCATCTGCCATATTCGTCGTGCCGACGGCATGGTTCGCCTGTGCGAACTGTCCAGTCGCCCGCTGCCGATTGGCGATGAAGACTGCATGCTCACCATCGCCCGTGACATCACCGAACGGCAATTCATGCAGGAAAAACTGCAACAGGCCGCCACCGTGTTCGAGAGCACTGCCGAAGGTGTATTGATCACCGACACCCGGCAAAACATCAGTGCCGTTAACCGCGCCTTCAGCGAGATCACCGGCTACAGCGAAGCCGAGGCCCTTGGCCAAACGCCGCGCCTGCTCGCCTCGGGCCTGCACGACAGCGCCTTCTATGCGGCGATGTGGCATCAACTGACGGCTCAGGGGCATTGGCAGGGAGAAATCTCCAACCGTCGCAAGAACGGCGAGCTGTACCCCAGTTGGTTGACTATCAGCGCGGTGCGCAACCGCGAGCGACTGATCACGCACTTCGTCGCCGTGTTCGCCGACATCTCCAGCCTCAAGCTGGCCCAGGCCCGGCTGGACTATCAAGCGCACCACGACCCGTTGACCGGCCTGCCCAACCGCACGCTGTTCGAAAGCCGGCTGCAAGCCGCACTCAACGGCCAACAGGAAACCGGCAAACAGGGCGCCGTGCTGTTTCTCGACCTCGACCGCTTCAAGCACATCAACGACAGCCTCGGCCACCCGATTGGCGACTTGCTGCTCAAGGACATTGCCGTGCGCCTCAAGGAGCAACTGCGGGACATCGACACGGTGGCGCGCCTGGGCGGCGACGAATTCATCATCTTATTACCCGGCCTGCAACACGCAAGCGACGCTGCGCACCTGGCGAACAAACTGTTGGCCTGCTTCACGCCGCCGTTCCAGGCCGGTGAACATGAGTTCTTTATCAGCGCCAGCATCGGCACCAGCCTGTATCCACAGGACGGCACCGACGTCGCCACCTTGGTCAAGAATGCCGACGCGGCGATGTACCGCTCAAGGCCAAAGGCCGCAACAGGGTCGAAAGCTACACCCGCGACCTCACCGCCCAGGCCAACGAGCGCGTGGCCCTGGAACATGAACTGCGCCGCGCTATCGAACGCGACGAGCTCAGCCTGTACTACCAACCCAAGATGAGCCTGACCACACAGGAACTGATCGGCGCCGAAGCGTTGATCCGCTGGCGTCATCCGACCTTTGGCGACGTGCCTCCTGAACACTTCATCGCCCTGGCGGAAGAGAACGGCATGATCCTGCAGATTGGCGATTGGGTACTGGAACAGGCCTGCCGACAAATGAACGCCTGGCAAGGCGCCTATGATGATTTCGGCACTCTCTCGGTCAACCTCGCGGGCGCGCAACTGCGCCATCCCAACCTGCTGTCGCGCATCGAGCAACTGTTGCACGACTACCACCTGGAGCCCGGTTGCCTGCAACTGGAGATCACCGAGAACTTCATCATGAGCCAGGCCGAGGAAGCGCTGGAGGTCCTGCACCAGCTCAAGCGGCTGGGCGTACAACTGGCCATTGACGATTTCGGCACCGGCTATTCATCCCTCAGTTACCTCAAGCGCTTGCCGCTGGACTTCCTGAAGATCGACCAATCCTTCGTCCGCGGCCTGCCCGACGACCCCCACGACGCCGCCATCGTGCGCGCCATCATCGCACTGGGTCACAGCATGCAATTCACCATCATTGCCGAAGGCGTAGAGAACCCTGCGCAGCAAGCCTTCCCTCGCGGCGGAGGGCTGCGAACAGATGCAAGGCTACATCGTCAGCCTGCCCCTGCCGCCTGAACTCTTTGCCGCTACCTTCCTTCGTATGAGCCTTGAGGATTTTTCGGATAGCACAGCAGAGAAACCATCGCTATAATCCGCGACCTGTTAAGGGCCTATAGCTCAGTTGGTCAGAGCAGAGGACTCATAATCCTTTGGTCCACGGTTCAAGTCCGTGTGGGCCCACCAACTCCAAAGCCGCGCATTGCGCGCTTTTGTGTGTCTGGCAGCCTCACTTCGCAAACAACTGCCCAATATCCCTAAACGCCTTGAACTCCAGCGCATTGCCGCACGGGTCAAACAGAAACAACGTCGCCTGCTCCCCCACTTGCCCCTTGAAGCGAATGTGGGGCTCCAGCACGAACTTCGTCTCCCGCGCTTGCAGGCGTTCCGCCAGGGCATGCCAATCGTCCCAACCCAGCACCACACCAAAATGCGGTACGGGCACGTCGTGGCCGTCGACTGCGTTGGTATGCGCCGATTCCTGGGACGCGGTCTTCGGGTGTTCGTGAATCACCAATTGGTGGCCGAAGAAGTTGAAGTCGACCCAGTGGTCGCTGGAACGACCTTCCTCCAATCCGAATACTTCCCCATAGAAGTGCCGCGCAGCGACCAAGTCGTATACCGGAATGGCGAGGTGAAAAGGCGCAAGTGTCATCAGGTCTAACCTCTAAGGGCATTAAGTGCATCGAGTTTAGCCTTGCCTGATTCGATGAAAAGACGATAGTTTTTGCGCCGAGCTCAAATTATTTCGATCAGTCGAGACGTCCATGCTCCGCGAATTGAAGACCTTTATCGCCGTAACCCGCCATGGCACGTTCGCGGCAGCGGCATGCACATCGGGCTGACGCAGTCTGCGGTGAGTGCGCAAATTCGCCAGCTGGAGCAGGCGCTCGGTGTGCCGTTGTTCGACCGCACCGGGCGCCAGGCCATGTTGAATGCTGCCGGTGTGCGTGCATTGCCGATGGCCAAGGAGATCGTGGAGACCTTCAACCGCATGGCGGTGCCGGTGGATGCCAATGAGTACCGCGGCGAGCTGAAGGTGGGTGCCATTGGCACCGCCCAGACCGGCCTGCTGCCCCAGGCGCTGGTACGCCTGCGCCAAGCCGCACCGGCGCTGGAGTGCAAGCTGGTGCCGGGCGTGTCCCTGGAATTGTTGAGCCAGGTGGACGCCGGCGAGCTGGACTCGGCGATCATCATTCGCCCGCCTTTTGAGCTGCCCAAGGAGTTGCATGTGCAGGAGGTGCGCAGGGAGCCATTTGTGCTGATCGTGCCGGACTCCCTGGCGGGTGATGACCCGTTGCACTTGCTCAGCACCCAGCCCCATGTGCGCTATGACCGCGCTTCGTTTGGCGGACGGTTGATCAGTCGCTTCTTACGCGAACAGAAGCTCGAGGTGCAGGTAGCGCTGGAGTTGGATGAGCTGGAAGCTATCGTCAGGATGGTCGAGTGTGGCCTGGGCGTGTCGCTGATTCCTCAGGCCGGCCTATGGCTGGAGCGCTCGCCCAAAGTACGAATCATCCCACTGGGCAGCCAGACGTTTTACCGCGAGATCATCCTGCTCAGCCGCTACAGCCAACGCCATTTGCCGGTGCCGCAGTTGTTCGCCCGCTGCCTGCTGGCCGATGCAAGCCTGTAACATGCCGCCCATTGCCGCCCGATCCGGAGTTTCCCTTGCCCGTCCTAGATGAAATCGATCGCCAACTGATCGCCGCCCTGCAGATCAACGCCCGTGAAAGCGTGGCCATGCTTGCGCGGCAGCTCGGCATCGCACGCACCACGGTGACGTCGCGCCTGGCACGCCTGGAAAAAACCCAAGTGATTACCGGATACGGTGTGCGCCTGGGCCAACGGGTCGTCGACGGCGGCTTACAGGCTTATGTGGGCATTACCGTGCAAGCGCGCTCAGGCAAGGAAGTGCTGCGCAAGCTGAGCGCCATGGCGCAGGTCCAGCAATTGTGCGCGGTCAGCGGCGAGTTCGATTACGTAGCCTGGCTGCGTACTGATTCGCCAGAGCAGCTTGATCAACTGCTGGACCAGATCGGCAGCGTCGACGGTGTAGAAAAAACCACCACGTCGATCATCCTCAGCAGCAAATTGGATCGCGGTCAGCCAGTCTGACCACCAGCTTCGTCACTTTGACCAAAAACAATTCAATCCGACGACACTTTGCGTCTTATTAACGAACGCTACGCTCCCTAAACTGGCTGCCATCTTTTCCTATACTCAGCGGGTCGTGCCCCGCCGAGTTGCCAGCCAGGTCAGCCATGAACTCATCCAAGAAAAACAATCGCCACCCTGCAGACGGTAAAAAACCCATCACCATCTTTGGCCCGGATTTCCCGTTTGCCTTTGATAACTGGATCGAACACCCGGCAGGTCTGGGCAGTATTCCCGCCGCCAACCATGGCGCCGAAGTGGCGATCGTCGGCGCAGGCATCGCGGGCCTGGTGGCCGCCTACGAACTGATGAAATTGGGCCTCAAGCCAGTGGTCTATGAAGCCTCGAAAATGGGCGGTCGCCTGCGCTCGCAGGCGTTTGAAGGCGCCGAAGGCATCATCGCCGAGCTGGGCGGGATGCGTTTCCCGGTGTCGTCCACCGCGTTCTATCACTACGTGGACAAGCTCGGCCTGGAAACCAAACCCTTTCCCAACCCGCTGACCCCGGCCTCTGGCAGCACGGTGATCGACCTCGAAGGCCAGACCCACTACGCGCAAAAGCTTTCCGACCTGCCGGTGCTGTTCCAGGAAGTCGCGGACGCCTGGGCCGACGCCCTGGAGGCCGGCTCGCAGTTCGGCGATATCCAGCAAGCCATTCGCGACCGCGACGTACCGCGCCTCAAGGAACTGTGGAACAAGCTCGTGCCGCTGTGGGACGACCGGACCTTCTATGACTTCGTTGCCACATCCAAGGCGTTCGCCAAGTTGTCGTTCCTGCACCGCGAAGTGTTCGGCCAAGTAGGTTTCGGCACGGGCGGCTGGGACTCGGACTTTCCCAATTCCATGCTGGAAATCTTTCGCGTAGTGATGACCAACTGCGACGACCACCAACACCTCGTGGTCGGTGGCGTGGCGCAGGTCCCCATGGGCATCTGGCGCCATGTGCCGGAGCGTTGCGCCCACTGGCCTGCGGGCACCAGCCTCAGCTCGCTGCACCGCGGTGCGCCACGGGCCGGTGTGAAGCGCATTGCCCACGCCGCCGATGGGCGCTTTGCGGTCACCGACAACTACGGCGATACCCGTGAATACGCCGCCGTGCTGACCACCTGCCAAAGCTGGCTGCTGACCACTCAGATTGAATGCGATGAAACCCTGTTCTCGCAAAAGATGTGGATGGCCCTGGACCGCACGCGCTACATGCAGTCGTCAAAAACCTTCGTGATGGTCGACCGCCCGTTCTGGAAGGACAAAGACCCGGAAACCGGCCGCGACCTGATGAGCATGACCCTCACCGACCGCCTGACCCGGGGCACGTACTTGTTCGATAACGGTGACGACAAGCCGGGGTAATTTGCCTGTCTTATTCGTGGATGAGTGACGCGCTGAAAATGCTCCCGCAGCCCATCGACAAGCGCGTGAAGCTGGCGCTGGATGCCTTGAAGAAGATCTACCCGAAAGTCGACATCAAGGCGCGCATCATCGGCGACCCGATCACCGTATCGTGGGAAGCCGACCCGCATTTCCTCGGCGCTTTCAAAGGCGCGCTGCCGGGCCACTATCGCTACAACCAGCGTATGTATGCGCACTTCATGCAGAAGGACATGCCCGCTGAACAGCGTGGGATTTTTATCGCGGGTGACGACGTATCCTGGACCCCGGCCTGGGTAGAAGGCGCTGTACAGACCTCACTGAATGCGGTGTGGGGCATCATGACCCACTTCGGTGGCAGCACTCACCCTGAGAACCCAGGCCCCGGTGATGTGTTCGATGAGATCGGCCCGATCGCCTTGGCCGAGTAAGGAGTTGACCATGCGTGTCGCCTTGTACCAATGCCCGCCGCTGCCGCTGGACGTGGCCGGCAACCTCAAGCGCCTGCATCAGTTGGCGCATGAGGCGTCCGATGCCGATGTACTGGTGCTGCCAGAGATGTTCCTCAGCGGCTACAACATCGGTGCCGAGGCCGTTGGCGCGTTGGCCGAGGCGCAGGATGGTCCCTCCGCGCAGGCCATCGCCAAACTGGCGAAAAGCGCTGGCCTGGCGATTGTGTATGGCTACCCGGAGCGTGCCGACGATGGGCAGATCTACAACGCGATTCAGTTGATCGACGCCCACGGCCAGCGCCTGTGCAACTACCGCAAGACTCACCTGTTTGGCGATCTTGACCATTCGATGTTCAGTGCCGGGGCGATGACTTCCCGCTGGTGGAACTCAACGGCTGGAAGCTGGGTTTCCTGATCTGCTACGACTTGGAGTTTCCGGAAAACACCCGTCGCCTGGCCCTGGCCGGCGCCGAGCTGATCCTGGTGCCTACGGCCAATATGGTGCCGTTCGACTTTGTGGCGGATGTTACCGTGCGGGCGCGGGCCTTCGAAAACCAATGTTACGTGGCCTATGCCAATTACTGCGGGCACGAAGGCGAGATCCAGTATTGCGGGCAGAGCAGCATTGCCGCGCCAAACGGCCAACGCATCGCCCAGGCCGGCCTGGATGAAGCCTTGATTGTCGGTACGCTGGAGCGCCAATCGATCATCGACGCCCGTGCCGCCAACCACTACCTGCAAGACCGGCGCCCCGAACTGTACGCCGCGCTGCACAAGCCCTGAATCCTCGGGTTTGTTAGCATAGGCGCTTCCTACGTTTCGGAAGTGCCCATGCCTGCGCCGGCCCCCTCTCATCACCTTCACCTGACCCTGGCTAATGGCCTGCGAGTTTCCCTGCGCCATGCGCCGCGTTTAAAACGTTGCGCGGCTGCGTTGCGGGTGGCTGCCGGCAGCCATGATGTGCCGTTGGCGTGGCCAGGCTTGGCGCATTTTCTTGAGCATCTGCTGTTTCTCGGGACCGAACGGTTTCCTACGGGCGAAGGGTTGATGGCCTACGTGCAACGCCAAGGTGGCCAGGTCAATGCCAGCACCCGTGAACGCACCACAGACTTCTTCTTTGAGCTACCGGAGCCGACCTTTGCCGATGGGCTGGAGCGGCTGGCCGATATGCTGACCCACCCGCGCCTGACGCTGGACGACCAACTGCGCGAGCGCGAAGTGCTGCACGCGGAATTTGTCGCCTGGTCTCAAGATGCCAAGGCACAGCAGCAAGTCGCGTTGCTGGAAGGCCTGGCGGCGGGTCATCCATTGCGCGGTTTTCATGCGGGCAACCGCGACAGCCTGCCGGTGGAGCGCGAGGCCTTTCAGCAGGCATTGCGGGAATTTCATCAGCAGTTTTACCAGAGCGGGCAGATGACCTTGAGCCTCGCCGGCCCGCAGCCGCTGGAAGCACTGGAAGCCTTGGCGCAGCGCTTCAGCGAGGCGCTGACCTCGGGGCCTCTACGCCCACAAGACGCGCCGCCCGCATTGATGCCAGGCCAGGCGCAGGGTTACCAACACCTCGCTGGCAATCACCTGCATCAAGTCATCATCGGCGATGCGCCCCGTGAGGCCTTGGCGTTCCTTTGCACCTGGCTGAACGCCTCGGCACCGGGCGGGCTGCTGGCTGAACTGCAAGCAAGAGACCTGGCCACCTCCGTGCAGGCGAGCGTGGTGTATCACTACGCCGGGCAAGCGGTACTGGATATCGACTTTACCCTCGGTACCCAAGACGAAGCGGCGACACAGATCCAGGCATTGCTGCACGACTGGCTGAGCTTTTTCGCACACAGTGACTGGACTTCACTGCGAGAAGAGTTCGCCCTGCTGGCGACAAGGCAACAACAGATCCAGGGCGCACTGGCACTGGCTCGTCACGACAGCGAAAACCTCTCGGAGCCGGCCGTTGCAGCCCTCAAAGCCATGCTCGATGCCCTGCAGCTGCCGCCTTCGCAACACACTTGGCAGCTACCACCGAACAACCCATTCCTGCGCCCGCCGGTGAAGGAAGAACGTGCGGGCCTGATTCGCGGCCAGACCAGCGCTCACCGAGGCTTGCGCACCTTTGCACAGGACCGTTCACGGGGGCGCAAGGAAGTGTCGGCGCTGACCTTCAGCCCAGCTGTGGCCAATGATGGCGATGAAGCTGCGTTGTACCTGCGTTGGCGCGGTGCGCCCACCGGGCTGGAAGGTGCTTTGCAACCGTTGCGCGAGCAGGCGCGCCAGGCGGGCGTTGAAATGTCATTCGAAACCATCGGCCCCGATTGGCGCGTGAGCATGACCGGGCTGCACGAGCCAATGCCGGGGGTGCTGGAAGCGTTGGTGCATAGTTTGAATCAAGCACAGCCGGCGTTCCCGGCTGCAATACCTTGATCGCCATCCGCGAACTGCTCAAGGCGCTGCCCATTTACTGCACCGAGATTGCGCCCCAAGACAGCGAGGCGTCTTGGGCTAACGCACGCTGGCAAGGCTTGGGGCTGGTTTCCCCGCCGCCCTTGAAGCGGCGATCAAGACAGCAGCGGCCCGGTTGCCCGGGCAACCCGCGAACCTCGAACATCGGTTTCCCGACTTGGCCGGTCAACGCATCTGGCACGAGGTAAGGACCGATTCCAAGGAGGCCGCCGTGCTGCTGTTTTGCCCCACGCCCAGCCAAACCTTGGCGGATGAGGCTGCGTGGCGACTGCTCGGGCACCTGCTACAGGGGCCGTTCTACCAGCGCCTGCGTGTAGAGTTGCAGATCGGCTACGCCGTGTTCAGTGGTGTCCGACAGATCAATGGGCAAACCGGCCTGCTGTTCGGCGTGCAATCCCCCAGCGTGTCCGTGGAAGGGATTATTGGTCACCTGCAAACGTTTATGCAGCAATTGCCAGCGCTGATCCGCCGTAACGTTGACGCAGGCAACCAGGCGCTAGCACAACAGTTCGCCCCACAGACACTTCCTGTCGCCAGCGCTGCCGAGCTGCTTTGGCATGCTCGCTTGGCCGGCCATTCGTCGGCGTATCTGGGCGAGCTTCAACAGCTGATCCAAACCCGCACACAGGACGATGTGCAGCGCGCCGCCCAGCAACTCAACGACGCGACAGGCGGCTGGGTTTGCGTCGCCAACGGCCCGATCGTCGATGAATCCTGGCAGTCGAGGGGCTGATCATTGCCAACCCTGCAACAGGCTTTTTCCATCGAGACAGCGCTAACTTGAGTAGATCTGAGTATTATTCCTAGGCACACAGCTGAACATCTCCGATTGGAGATGGACTATATGTATTACTTGGTAGTGAAAGTCCCATCCCTTGGTAGGAGTAAGAATATGACCTGGTCCAAACCTGCTTACACTGATCTGCGTATCGGTTTCGAAGTCACCATGTACTTCGCCAGCCGCTGATCCGCTGGGTAATACAACGCCTCGGTACGCCCGGGGCGTTTTTGTTTTGAGCGTTGCTTGATGGAGCTGCCATGTTTGTCCAGATTCTAGGTTCCGCCGCTGGCGGTGGTTTCCCGCAGTGGAACTGCAACTGCGTGAACTGCGCAGGTTTTCGCGACGGCAGCCTGCGCGCCCACGCGCGTACCCAGTCTTCCATCGCGATCTCCGACGATGGCGTGAACTGGGTGCTGTGCAATGCCTCGCCGGATATTCGCGCGCAACTGCAAAGCTTTGCGCCGATGCAGCCGGGCCGCGCGCTGCGTGATACCGGCATCAGCGCGATCATCCTGATGGACAGCCAGATCGACCACACCACCGGCCTGTTGAGCCTGCGCGAAGGTTGCCCGCACCAGGTGTGGTGCACTGACATGGTCCATGAAGACCTCAGCACCGGTTTCCCGCTGTTCACCATGCTCACCCACTGGAACGGCGGCCTGGCATGGAACCGCATTGAGCTGGATACAAGCTTCACCATCCCGGCGTGCCCCAACCTGCGTTTCACCCCGCTGCCGCTGCGCAGCGCCGCACCGCCCTACTCGCCGCACCGCTTCGACCCACACCCCGGCGACAACATCGGCCTGATCGTCGAAGACCTGCGCACCGGCGGCAAACTGTTCTACGCCCCAGGCCTGGGCAAGGTCGATGCGCCGCTGCTGGAGATCATGGCGGGCAGCGATTGCCTGCTGGTGGACGGCACGATGTGGGACGACGATGAAATGCAGCGCCGTGGCGTCGGCACCCGTACCGGTCGTGAAATGGGCCACCTGGCGCAGAACGGACCCGGCGGCATGCTGGAAGTGCTGGAGCAGTTGCCCGAGCAGCGCAAGGTGCTTATCCACATCAACAACACCAACCCGATCCTCGATGAAGACTCCCCCGAGCGAGCGGAACTGGTGCGGCGCAATGTCGAAGTGGCTTACGACGGCATGAGCATTGAATTGTAGGAGTAATCGAAATGACTGACACGCCGTTGACCACCGCTGAATTCGAAGCCGCCCTGCGGGCCAAGGGCGCCTTCTACCATATCCATCACCCGTACCACGTGGCGATGTACGAAGGTCGCGCCAGCCGCGAGCAGATCCAGGGCTGGGTTGCCAACCGCTTCTACTACCAGGTGAACATCCCACTCGAAGATGCCGCGATCCTGGCCAACTGCCCGGACCGCGAAATTCGCCGCGAGTGGATTCAGCGTCTGCTCGACCACGATGGCGCACCGGGTGAAGACGGCGGCATCGAAGCCTGGCTGCGCCTGGGGCAGGCTGTCGGCCTCGACCCAGACCAACTGCGCTCACAGGAACTGGTACTGCCTGGCGTGCGTTTTGCGGTGGATGCCTACGTCAACTTCGCCCGTCGCGCCAGCTGGCAGGAAGCCGCCAGCAGCTCGCTGACCGAGCTGTTCGCGCCGCAGATCCACCAATCGCGCCTCGACAGCTGGCCGCAGCATTACCCGTGGATCGACCCTACTGGCTACGAGTATTTCCGTACTCGCCTGGGCCAGGCTCGCCGCGATGTAGAGCACGGTTTGGCGATCACGCTGCAGCACTACACCACTCGCGAAGGCCAGGAGCGCATGCTGGAAATTCTCCAGTTCAAACTGGATATTTTGTGGAGCATGCTGGATGCCATGAGCATGGCCTACGAACTGAAACGCCCGCCGTATCACAGCGTGACCGACCAGCGGGCGTGGCATAAAGGATCACCCTATGAGCTTTGATCGCAGCAAGAAACCCACATGGCGCCAGGGCTATCGCTACCAGTACGAGCCCGCGCAAAAGGCCATGTGCTGCTCTACCCCGAAGGCATGATCAAGCTCAACGACAGCGCCGCGCTAATCGGCGGCTTGATCGACGGCGAGCGCGATGTGGCCTCGATCATTGCCGAGCTGGATAAACAATTTCCCGGCGTGCCTGAACTCGGTGATGACATCGAGCAATTCATGGAGGTCGCCCGTGCAGAGCACTGGATTACCCTTGCCTGAGAAACCCGCTATCGGTCTGCCGCTGTGGCTGCTGGCCGAGCTGACCTATCGCTGCCCGCTGCAGTGCCCGTATTGCTCCAATCCGCTGGATTTTGCCGAGCAAGGTAAAGAGCTGAGCACCGAGCAGTGGTTCAGGGTTTTCCGCGAGGCGAGGGAAATGGGCGCCGCGCAGTTGGGCTTTTCCGGCGGCGAACCTTTAGTGCGCCAAGACCTTGCCGAACTGATCGCCGAGGCCCGCAAGCTGGGGTTCTATACCAACCTGATCACCTCCGGCATCGGCCTGACCGAACAGAAAATCAGCGACTTCAAGAAGGCCGGCCTGGATCACATCCAGATCAGCTTCCAGGCCAGCGACGAACAGGTGAACAACCTGCTGGCCGGCTCGAAAAAAGCCTTTGCGCAAAAGTTGGAAATGGCCCGTGCAGTGAAAGCTCATGGCTATCCGATGGTGCTGAACTTCGTGACCCATCGGCACAACATCGACAAGATCGACCGCATCATCGAGTTGTGTATTGCATTGGAGGCGGACTTTGTCGAGCTCGCCACCTGCCAGTTCTACGGCTGGGCGCAGCTCAATCGCGTGGGGTTATTGCCGACCAAAGAGCAACTGGTGCGCGCCGAACGCATCACCAATGAATACCGCGCCAAGCTCGAAGCCGAAGGCCACCCGTGCAAGCTGATCTTCGTCACCCCGGACTACTACGAAGAGCGCCCAAAAGCCTGCATGAACGGCTGGGGCAGTATCTTTCTGACGGTCACACCGGACGGCACCGCCCTGCCCTGTCATGGCGCCCGACAGATGCCGGTGCAATTTCCCAACGTGCGCGACCACAGCATGCAGCACATCTGGTACGACTCGTTTGGCTTCAACCGCTTTCGCGGCTACGACTGGATGCCCGAGCCGTGCCGTTCATGCGATGAAAGGAAAAGGACTTCGGCGGATGCCGTTGCCAAGCGTTCATGCTGACGGGGGATGCAAGCAATGCCGACCCGGTGTGCAGCAAGTCCGAGCAGCACGGCATCATCCTTCAAGCGCGGGAAGAAGCCGAACACGCCACCCAGACCATCGAGCAGTTGGCCTTTCGCAACGAGCGCAATTCACGGCTCATTGCAAAGGCTGACCACCTTAGCGCTTGGCGATGATGTACACCGCGTGCACGATGCCAGGGATGTAGCCGCACAGAGTCAGCAGGATATTCAGCCAGAACGCGCCGGCGAAGCCCACTTGCAGGAACACACCCAGTGGCGGCAACAGAATGGCGATGATGATACGAATGAAATCCATGGGATCAGCTCCAAAAAATCGGCTCGTGTGAGCCGTGTAGCTAATCGACCTTGGGCGTTCGTGAGGGTTCAGTGGAATCTGGCGTTGGGCCACTGTCAGGCCAGAATTTCCAAACCATGCTTTTCACGATGCTGAGTAGTTTGAGGGCCATGCCGCCGGGGCGTTTCTCGCCGGATTCCCACTTTTTCACTGTGGAGGCGCTGGTGTTCAGGTAGCGGGCAAAAACAGGTTGGCTGACGTGGCTGTTTTCGCGTAGTTCTTTAATTTTTCCTGCCGGGATTTGTTCCGGCACAGCGGATAAGCATGCTTCGTCATATTCACGAAGGGTGGTCTTAGTGATGGCGCCGATAGCGTAAAGCGCTTCAGCAGAATGGTGAATGGACTCAAACACCTCACTTTTATACTTCTTGGTCATGATGTATCTCCACAAACTCCCTGAGATCCAGCATCCGCTGAATCTGCTCTTCGTTAAAACTTTCATAAGTCGTAGCCACCGACCGAAGCCAAATCAGTTCGCTCTGACTGATATTGCTTTGGTCTTGCTTGGCGAACAGCAATTGATATATCCAGTAATGCCGGCCCTTAGCCAATACGATGGAACGATGTCTATTCTGGTTGAGGCGCTTTTTCCAAACACCTCCTCCCAGATTATCTGCCTGCCCCTTCAGCAATTGGCCAAACGCCTCCCTTAATTGCGAATCACAAATCCAGGCCTTGCTGGCTGCATCAGCAAATTTCCGGGTCTTGAACAACCTGAGCTTCATGGATATCCCTTCCAGTAAACATACCACCCAGTGGTACAGATTAGAAATGGAGCACGCCGCAAAGCTCCACACCCACCGGCAGTCCTTGCCGACGCCCGCTAAAAAGCCACTGTTTTCGCAAACGCTCAATCAACATTTTCAATCCAAAAATGACACGCCCAAAAAAACGCCCCCAGCCAAAAGAATCAGGCCGGAGGCGCCGCGTAGACCGCGAGACGGTTCAGGAAATTTGGTTTAAACAGCAATGCCCTTGCGGCATTGCAGTTGTGCGGTGCGCACGCGAGAGAAGGCACGCGCCAGGCGCAGGAGCATTTCGTCGATATTGCTTTTGCTCACCGTCAGCGCCGGTGTGAAGCGCAGGCAGTTGGGTTGCGGGGCATTGAGGATAAGGCCTTCGTGCAGCGCCGCTTTTACCACTGCATCGGCAGAGTCATCCGACAACGTCAGGCCCCACATCAGGCCTTGGCCGCGCAATTGGCCGTGGTCGTAACGGTACGCCAGACGGGCGAGACCTTCGGCCAGGTAGAGGCCCGATTCACGCACATGCTCAAGAAAGCCGTGCTCCAGGACGCTATCGATCACCGCCAGCCCGGCCGACGCCATCAGCGCATTACCGTGGTGGGTACCTTCCAGCTCGCCCACTTCAAAACAGCAGGCTTTGCCGCGTGCCAGCAGCGCCGCCAGCGGCACGCCGCCGCCGAGGCCTTTGCCGAGGGTGATGATGTCGGCGCATATGCCGTAGTGCTGTTCGGCAAGCAAGGTGCCGCAACGGCCAACGCCGGTTTGGACTTCGTCGAGGATCAGCAGGATGCCCAGCTCGCGGCACAGCCGTTCCACACCTTTGAGGTAGTGCTCGGTCGCCGGGATAATGCCGGCTTCGCCCTGGATCGGCTCGAGCAGGATGGCGACGGTTTGTGCATCGACTGCGGCGTGCAGGGCTGGCAGATCATTGAAGGGCACGTGGCTGAAGCCCGGCAATTGCGGTTCAAAACGATTTTGCGGACCGCCCGCCGACGCAGACATCGCAGCAAAACTGCGGCCATGGCAACCCGCGCTGGCGCTGATGATGCGGTGGGCCCCACCGCGATGCAGTTGGCCCCATTTGCGCGCCAGCTTGATCGCCGCCTCAACAGCTTCCGCACCACTGTTGAGCAGGTAGGCCTGATCGCTGCCGGTGCGATGGCACAGGCGCTCGGCGAGGTTGAGTTGGGCACGGTTATGCAGGCCGTTGCCTGGGTTGATCAGCGCATGAGTCTGGTCGGTCAAGGCTTTGATCAACACCTGCGGGCTGTGGCCGAGGCTGTTGGCAGCGTTGCCCTGGCTGAAATCCAGGTAGGCACGGTCGTCGCTGTCCCATAACCAGGAACCCTGGCCGCGTACGAAGACTTGAGCGGGCCGCGTTACTGTGGTCATCAGCGAGTCGCTCGATGCATCGTCGCGTGACTCATCCAGAATCAGGTCATCCAGGCTTGATGCCGGGCGGCGCATATTGAACAGATTCACAGCTCACCTCCAATAGCAACCGGACCTTGGTCGGTGCGACAGGCCGAGGCTGCCTTGAGGTTTTTTGCCTTGCCTATGTAAACGCTATCAAGATAAACGCTGTTCATTGCCCGATCCGGCCCTGTAAGCCCTGCGAATAGGCGCTAGACTAGGCGTCTCGGGGCCGTCGGCCATTTCGATTTTCCAGCTTTTTCGATAAGTAAGCCTTATGGATTTCAAGCAACTGCGTTATTTCGTCGCGGTGTATGAGGAAGGCCACGTCGGCCGTGCCGCAGAGCGTCTATCCATCTCACAACCCGCACTGTCACAGCAGATTCGCCAGCTGGAGCAGAACCTGGACGTCAGCCTGTTCGAACGCAGCAGCAAACGCCTGCTGCCCACGCTGGCGGCTCATACGTTGTACAACCATGCCCTGCCGCTAATCGATGGCATGCAGCAAGCTGTAGAAGCCCTGCGTAACTTCAAGGGCCAGGCCATGCGCACCTTGGCCATCGGCGTGCTGCAAACGGTGCACACCAGTCTTGTCCCGCAAATGCTGGAGCGCGTGCGCAAGGCTCAGCCGCATTTAGTGGTGCAGATCTATGAATTGACGGGGCTTGAGATTGAACGGCGCTTGCTTAACGGCTCGCTGGATATCGGTATCAGCTACCTGCCGCCACGTCAGCCAGGGCTGCACGGGGTGTTGCTGTACGAAGATGAGTTGAAGGTGGTCATCCCAGAAGACCATCCCCTGCGGGAATTCAAGAAAGTCTCACTGAAACAAGCAGCCGAATTGCCGATGCTGCTACTGGGGGAAGAGTTTCAAGTCAGGCAGATCTGGCAAGGACAGTTGTCCAACCTGGGGCGGCGCCCGCAAGTACAGGCGGAGCTCAATACCATGGTGGGGATTCTCGACAGCCTGCCTCACACCAAGCTGGCGACGGTGCTGCCAGGGCGTTCCCAGGATGAGCACAACAGCAAGGCTCTGCTGTGGAAACCTTTGAGTGAACCGAGGGTGCCGCTGAAAGTAGGCCTGGTGTGTCGCGACGTACAGCGTCAGCAGGCGACGGTGGCGTTGCTGCGCACCTTGCTGGAAGACGTGATGAATGCCCCGCTGGCCAACGCCTGACTTTTTCGCGGGCAAAGAAAACCCCGCCGAAGCGGGGCTTTGCAGACTGTTTCCCTGACATCCATTTCACTCCGCCGTCCTGGCAGAATCCTACGTGTCCGTGTTGTTGCTTTGCGCTTCCTGCGCGACGTCCATGTGAAGTAGATTATCCGTGGATCCAATTTGGCGATAGAGGACGAATAGCAGCACGTCATGTAAGAGAATGCTTACACGCCCTCCCCCCCCTTAAAACAGTGCTTCATCCAGCAAGAACAGCGATTCGCTACCGGCTTTTACCGACGCACTCAGCGAGTGAATACGTGGCAACAGGCGCGCAAAGTAGAAGCGTGCAGTGCCCAACTTGCTGGCGTAGAAGTCTTCTTCGGCTTCTTTACCCAACGCCGCCTTGGCCATACGTGCCCACATGTAGGCGTAGGCCATGTATCCGAATGCATGCAGATACTCCACCGAAGCCGCGCCGATTTCATTCGGGTTGGTCTTGGCACGGTCCAGCACCCAGGCGGTCAGTTCATCCAGGTTATCCACCGCCGCACCCAGCGGTTTGGTGAACTCGGCCAGTTCAGCACCCGACGCTGCAATGAAACTACGGATCTCATCGGCAAACAGCGTGTAGAACGCACCGCCACTGCCAACAATCTTGCGCCCCATCAGGTCCAGCGCCTGGATGCCGTTGGTGCCTTCGTAGATCTGGGTGATGCGCACGTCACGCACCAGTTGTTCCTGGCCCCACTCGCGAATGTAACCGTGGCCGCCGAACACTTGCTGGCCAAGCACAGTGGTTTCCAGCCCCAGGTCGCTCAAGAACGCCTTGGCCACCGGCGTCAGCAGCGCCACCAGGTTATCCGCACGCTCACGGGCGGCGGCATCGTCGCTGAACTTGGCGATATCCAGTTGAGTGGCCACATAAGTGGAGAACGCACGGCCACCTTCGTTGGCCGCTTTCATGGTCAGCAGCATACGGCGCACGTCCGGGTGCACGATGATCGGGTCGGCGACTTTGTCCTTCGCCTGGGCACCCAACGGGGAGCGGCTTTGCAGACGGTCACGCGCATATTCAATCGCGTTCTGGTACGACCGCTCACCCGATGCCAAGCCCTGGATACCCACACCCAGACGCTCGTAGTTCATCATGGTGAACATCGCCGCCAGGCCACGATTTGGCTCACCCACCAGGTAGCCCACCGCCCCATCGAAGTTCATCACACAGGTCGCCGAAGCCTGGATACCCATCTTGTGTTCGATGGAGCCGCAGCTCACCAAGTTGCGCGCGCCCAGGCTGCCATCGGCATTGACCATGAACTTGGGCACCAGGAACAGCGAAATACCCTTGGGACCCGCCGGTGCATCCGGCAGCTTGGCCAGCACCAGGTGGATGATGTTTTCGGTAAGGTCGTGTTCACCGCCGGTGATAAAGATCTTGGTGCCGCTGATCGTGTAGGAGCCGTCCGCCTGGGGCTCGGCCTTGGTCCGAATAATCCCCAGGTCAGTCCCGGCATGCGCCTCGGTCAGGCACATGGAGCCGGCCCACTCACCGGAATACATCTTCGGCAAGTACGTGGCCTTGAGCTTCACTGGCGTGCGTGTTGATCGACACGCACGCGCCGGATGTCAGCATCGGGTACAGGCCAAAGGCCAGGCTTGAGGAGTTGATCATCTCCTCGACCTGGGCCGAGACCGCCTTGGGCATGCCCATGCCGCCAAATACCGGATCGCCGCCTACACCTACCCAGCCACCTTCGGCGTAGGTTTTGTAGGCCTGTGGATAACCCTGCGGGGTAAACACGGCAGTGTCTTCCCAGCGGCAGCCCTGTTCATCGCCAGCGCGACTGATCGGGGCGATGGACTTGGCGGTGACCTTGCCGGCTTCTTCGAGGATGGCCTCTACGGTTTCGGCGTCAACGGTGTCTGCCAATGCCGGCATTTGGGCCCAAGTCGTGGCGACCTCAAACACTTCATTGAGGACGAAGCGCATATCACGCAGCGGCGCTTTGTAATCAGCCATGGCAAACCTCGTGAGAACGTGAAAAGTAATTCGATAAGGGTCGGTTTTACAGGCTCCGAGTGTACCCGAACAACTTTTCAGACACATAGGGTCCACTTGTGACTGATTGGTATTTTTAGGTCACTAGAGGGCAAATGCCTCCGCAGGCAGACTCATCAGGCATTCGCTGCCCGCTTCCACCGCAGCCCGGTGCGTAGCAGTACGTGGCAGCAAGCGCTTGAAATAGAAGTCGCAGGTGGCCAGCTTGGCCTTGGCGAAATCAGCATCCTGATGCCCCAAGGCGGCGATTGCCATGCGCAGCCACAGGTAGGCGAGCACCACATAACCGCTGTACATCAAGTAATCCACCGCCGCGGCGCCCACCTCATCGGGATTCTTCATCGCTGCCATGCCGACTTTGGTGGTCAACTCGCCCCACTCCTGGTTCAGTTGATTGAGTTGCGCCACATAGGCCTTGAGCTGTGCGTGCTCGGCATTCGCGGCACAGAACTTATGCACAATCTTGGTAAACCCGCGCAGCAGTTTGCCCTGGCTGCCCAGCACCTTGCGGCCCAGCAGGTCGAGGGCCTGGATGCCGTTGGTGCCTTCATAGATCGGCGCAATCCGCGCATCACGTGCCAACTGCTCCATGCCCCATTCACGAATGTAACCGTGGCCGCCGAAGATCTGCATGCCGTGGTTGGTCACCTCAAGGCCCGTGTCGGTCATGAACGCTTTGCAGATGGGCGTGAGGAACGCCAGCAGGTCTTCGGCGTCCTGGCGTTGGGTGGCATCGCCGCTCAAATGCGCCGTGTCGAGCAACTGCGCAGTGAAGTAAGTCAGTGCGCGGTTGCCCTCGTTGAAGGCCTTCATGGTCAGCAGCATACGCCGCACGTCGGGGTGCACGATGATCGGGTCAGCCGCTTTGTCTGGGGCTTTGGCGCCGGTCAGCGAGCGCATCTGCAGGCGGTCATTGGCGTATTTGATCGCGCCCTGGAAGCTCGCCTCACCGTTGCACAGACCCTGCATGCCCGTGCCCAGGCGCGCATGGTTCATCATGGTGAACATGCAGTTGAGACCTTTGTTCGCCTCACCAATGAGAAAGCCCTTGGCGCCATCAAAATTCAGCACGCAGGTCGCGGAGGCCTTGATGCCCATCTTGTGCTCGATAGAGCCGCAGTGCACCGCATTGCGCTCGCCAGAATCGGCGTGGAACTTGGGCACGATAAACAGCGAAATGCCCTTGGTGCCCGCCGGTGCATCCGGCAGCTTGGCCAGCACCAAATGGATGATATTGGCGCTCATGTCGTGCTCGCCGGCCGAGATGAAAATCTTGCTGCCAGTAACCGCATAACTGCCGTCCGCCTGGGGCACGGCGCGGGTCTTGATCAAGCCCAGGTCAGTGCCGCAATGGGCCTCGGTGAGGCACATGGTGCCGGTCCACTCGCCAGCGGTGAGTTTGCTCAGAAACGTATCTTTTTGCTCAGCGGTGCCGTGGGCGTGGATCGCCGACATGGCGCCGTGGGTAAGCCCTGGATACATGCCCCAAGAAGTGTTGCTGGAACCGATCATCTCGCTGAGTACCAGGCCCAGAGATTGTGGCAAGCCCTGGCCACCATAGGCCGGGTCGGCTGCCACGCCGTGCCAGCCACCTTCCACATACTGGGCGAAGGCTTCCTTGAAGCCCTTGGGCGTGGTCACCACGCCATTGTCGAAGTGACAGCCTTCTTCATCACCGCTGCGGTTGAGCGGTGCGAGCACGTTTTCGCAGAATTTGGCGCCTTCTTCGAGGATCGCACTGACCATGTCCGGGCTGGCGTCGGTCGCGCCCAGGGCGGCGTAATGGCCGTGAAAATCAAACACGTTGTCGATCAGAAAGCGCATGTCGCGCAGAGGAGCTTTGTAGTCAGGCATGGCAATGTCTCCGGCAGCAGATGGTTTCAACCTACTGCCGGCAACGAGTCCGGACAATCACTGTAGCGCTGCTGAATACAGCGCCATTACTCAGCCAGCAGCACTCTCCGTACGCACCGCACCACGCCGGGTTTGCCCCGCCGCAATCACGCAGTTACGTCCCGCGCCCTTGGCGGCGTACAGCGCTTGGTCGGCGGACTTGAGCACTTCTTCGGGGGTTCGCTGCTCAGCTTGGCGCTCGGCCACGCCGATGCTGACGGTCACAGAGACACTCGACGCGCCGCTGCCCGCGCGGCGCTGACGCCCCTGATGATCGTCCTGGGGGCGGTCTGGGTTACGTAGCTTGATGTCGTAATTGGCGATGATCTCGCGGATCTCCTCCAGGTGCGGCATGCATTCATCCAGGCTCTTGCCGGCAAACACCACCGCAAACTCTTCGCCGCCATAGCGGTAGGCGCGCCCGCCGCCGTTGACCTTGGACAGCTTGCTTGCCACCAGGCGCAGCACTTGGTCGCCGACGTCGTGGCCATGGGTGTCGTTGAAGCGCTTGAAGTGGTCCACGTCGGTCATGGCCAGCACGTAGTTGCGCCCCAGTCGCTGCATGCGCTCGTTCAGCGCACGCCGCCCGGGCAAACCAGTCAGTTCGTCACGGAAGGCCATTTGATATGCCTCGTGGGCCACGCCGGCCGCGATCATCAGCATCACCTGGCTGCACATGATGTTGAGGGTAAACGGCAGGATGAAAGTTTGCGGCAGCATCCAGAACATTCCCAGCAACCCCACCAGTTGTGCCGCGTGCAGTGGGCGTGGCTGGTACCAGTACTGCGCCGCCAGGGTCAGGAAGCCGATCAGGAACATCGGGTACGACAACTGGATCAGGCTCATCCAACTGCCATGCAGCGCCGGCCAGCGGATCTCTGCCAACCAATTCAGCAACGCCTGGGGATAACTTTGCTCCAGGGCCAGCGCCACGCTTCCTACCGCAAACAACACCGCGCACCGTGCGACGAAGTCACGGAACAGGTGGGTCTTTTCCTGCCACATCCCGTAGATGCTAAACAGCAGCGGCAGCAGCAAGCAGCACAGATGGAACACTACCGCCGCGTCTTCGCGCACTCGGCCGTTGTCGCGGTAATAGTCGGTTTGCGTGTCGAGCAGGAAATAGGCGATGTACACGGTGATCATCAGGAACAGTTCGCGCTGACGGCGGTACACCGCGCAGTACGAGCCGCCGAGCAACAGCACCAGGGTCGGCAACACATTGAACAGTGAGGTGAAGAAGACGTTGAGATCCTTGACGTACGCAGCCGAGAGCCCGGCCAGCAAGAGCAGCAACGAAGGGAGAAAATGGCTGAAGCGTAAAGCGGACACGCGTGACAAGGGTAAAACTCCGACCCGCAAAAAATGATGGCACTGTGCCTTGATGTCGACAGTTAAGCACAACCCGTCGCACATGTATCACATTGCCACCACTGTAACGGCAGCCGGTGGTAATCCCTGAGTGCTGCGCTGTGGTTTTTTATCAGGCACAAAAGCCGCCGCTTCTGGCTAGAAGCGGCGGCTCTGGAAGTGAACCCGGTAAGGCTTAGTAAGCCAGGCCGAAGTCTTCTTCTTTCATGTCCATCAGGTTGTTGGCGCCCGACAGCATGGTAGCCACGTGAGTACGGGTACGTGGCAGGATGCGCTGGAAGTAGAAGCGCGCGGTTTGCAGCTTGGCGGTGTAGAACGCTTCTTCAGTGGTGCCGGCCGCCAGTTTTTCGGCAGCCAGGCGGGCCATGTCAGCCCAGAAGTAAGCCAGGCACGCGTAGCCGGAGTACATCAGGTAGTCCACCGAAGCGGCACCGACTTCTTCGCGGTCTTTCATCGCAGCCATGCCGACCTTCATGGTCAACTCGCCCCACTCTTTATTCAGCGCAGCCAGCGGTGCAACGAACTCTTTGACGGCGTCGTTGCCTTCGTTGGCCTGGCAGAACTTGTGCACGATCTTGGTGAAGCCCTTCAGCGCTTCGCCTTGGGTCATCAACACTTTACGGCCCAGCAGATCCAGGGCCTGGATGCCGGTGGTGCCTTCGTACAGCATCGAAATGCGGCTGTCGCGAACGTTCTGCTCCATGCCCCACTCGGCGATGAAGCCGTGGCCGCCATAGATTTGTACGCCATGGTTGGCGGACTCAAAACCGACTTCGGTCATGAACGCCTTGGCGATCGGGGTCATGAACGCCAGCAGGCCATCGGCTTGCTTTTTGGCTTCGTCGTCGGTGCCGTACTTGACGATGTCCACTTGCTTGGCGGTGAAGTACACCATCGCACGGTTGCCTTCGGCGAAGGCTTTCATGGTCAGCAGCATGCGGCGCACGTCAGGGTGCACGATGATCGGGTCAGCGGCCTTGTCCGGGGCTTTCGGGCCGGTCAGGGAGCGCATTTGCAGGCGATCGCGAGCATATTTCAGGCCGCCTTGGAAGCCGATCTCGGCGTGGGACAACCCTTGCAGCGCGGTACCCAGGCGAGCGGTGTTCATAAAGGTGAACATGCAGTTCAGGCCTTTGTTCGCCGGGCCGATCAGGAAACCGGTGGCCGCGTCGAAGTTCATCACGCAGGTGGCGTTGCCGTGGATACCCATCTTGTGTTCCAGCGAGCCACAAGTCACCGCGTTGCGCTCACCCACCGAACCGTCGGCGTTTGGCAGGAACTTCGGCACGATAAACAGCGAGATGCCTTTGGTGCCAGCCGGTGCGTCCGGCAGGCGGGCCAGTACGATGTGGACGATGTTATCGGCCATGTCGTGTTCACCGGCCGAAATGAAGATCTTGGTGCCGGAGACTTTGTAGGAACCGTCCGCCTGAGGCTCGGCCTTGGTGCGCAACATGCCCAGGTCGGTGCCGCAGTGTGGCTCGGTCAGGCACATGGTGCCGGTCCATTCGCCCGACACCAGTTTGGTCAGGTAGGCCTCTTGCTGCTCAGGGGTGCCGTGCTCGGAGATGGTGTTCATCGCACCGTGGGACAGGCCTGGGTACATGCCCCACGACCAGTTGGCGGCGCCAACCATTTCGCTGACCGCCAAGCCCAGGGATTCCGGCAGGCCTTGGCCACCGTGCTCCACGTCGTGGGCCAGGCTTGGCCAGCCGCCTTCGACGAATTGTTTGTAGGCTTCTTTGAAACCAGTAGGGGTCTTAACGCCTGACTCACTCCAGGTGCACCCTTCGATGTCACCCACGCGGTTCAACGGGGCCAGCACTTGCTCACAGAACTTGGCGCCTTCTTCGAGAATGGCGTCAACCATGTCCGGGGTAGCGTCCTGGCAAGCCGGCAGGCTCTGATAGTGCGCTTCATAGCCAAGCAGTTCGTCACGAACGAAGCGAATATCACGCAAGGGGGCCTTGTAGTCAGGCATAGCGATAAACCTCTGCTGATGTATCTGGAATGAACAACCGCGTGGATTTGTTATGGCGGTCAAACAGGTGTTTGAAACATACGTTTACGACCTGGGGATGTCAAGCGTCGCTCAGCTGCCGTTTGTCATGACGCGGATCAATCACGCGCACGGCAACGCTTGCGGCGGGTTGCCACAGCAAAAGGAGTTTAGAAGTTCGGCAGGACGCCACAGCACAAATGTGTGAGGGGACTCGTGTGGGAGCTGGCTTGCCTGCGATGAAGACACCGCGGTGTATCAGGAAGAACGAGTAGAGGCTATCGCAGGCAAGCCAGCTCCCACAGAAGAGCCAGCAAACCTGGAGAGAGGGAATTCAAGCGTAGGTGTCGATCAACGTACCCAGCATTTCATCCGAAGCCTTGGCGACTTTCGCGCCCAGTTCGACTTGAAACTTGCCTTCGGCCATTTCGACCATATTGCTCGCCGAGTTGGACGGTTGGGCACGGTCATTGGCGCGAAGACGGTCAACCTGTGCATCCGAGGGCTGGGTCGTCGCGGCGCTGGCGATTTTGCCGGCGGCCTGGTCGATACGGTTCTGCCCGGTCTGAATGGTGCTCAGGCCCGAATAAAACGCGCTGCTTCCAGAGATGTCCATGGCGTAAACCTGCCTTTAGAGAATCGTGAACAGTGATTGAAGCAGAGAATCCGGCAAAACGCCCGTCAAAAACACTAATGGCATAATGCCTTAGCGATAGCCAAAATCAGTCAAGCCGCTTCAGTCCAGCAAGTCCAGCTGCAAGTACTCCGCTACTGCTTCGGCCCCTGCATGCTTGAGTTTCGGCACTCGGCCCAGGCACGGCGCGGGCAGCCGCTCGGCCAGGGTGGCGAGGTTTTCTTCCAGACGAGAGGTCTTGGGGTCGATGATATTGGCCACCCAACCCGCCAGTTGCAGCCCGTCTCGCGCAATGGCTTCGGCAGTCAGCAACGCATGGCTGATGCATCCCAGGCGCACGCCCACTACCAGGATCACCGGCAGTTTGAGCGCCATGGCCAGGTCCGACAGGTTGGCCTGATCGGCCAACGGTACGCGCCAGCCGCCGGCGCCTTCGATCAAGGTGAAATCCGCTCCCTTCGCCAGAATCTGCTGCATGGGCTTGAGCAACGACTGCACCGTCAGCGATACACCCGCCTCCCGCGCCGCCAGGTGCGGGGCAATGGCTGGCTCGAACGCCACCGGGTTGACCTCGGCATAACTTAACGGCAACGAACATTCGGCCAGCAGCGCCAGCGCGTCGGCATTGCGCAGGCCCTTGGGCGTTACCTGGCAGCCGGAAGCAACCGGTTTGCCGGCCGCCGTGCTTTTGCCGGATTGCCGTGCGGCGTGCAGCAGGCCGGCGGCGACGGTGGTCTTGCCCACATCGGTGTCGGTGCCGGTGATGAAATAAGCGACGCTCATAGCGGTTTCTCCAGTACGGCGTACACCACTTGGTACGTGGCGGGCAGGCCCTGGGCCTGACGGAACTGCTCGTAAGCGTCCACCAGTGCAACAATCCGCGCGCGCCCCGTCAACCCTCCCGGCCGACCGGGGTTGAGGTTGTGTGCACCCAACGCCTTCAACTCATGGGTCAGGCTGCGCACATCCGGGTAATGCAATACATGGGGACGCCGCTCCAGGCTCGCCACCCGCAGGCCGCTGGCCGCGCACAATCGTTGATACGCTTCAAACGTGCGGAAGCGATTCACATGCACCAAACCGTCCGCTGCACGCCAGCTTTCGCGTAGCTCATCCAGCGTACCCACGCACAGGCTGGCGAACGCCAACACGCCGCCGGGTTGCAATACCCGGTAGGCCTCACTGAGTACCGCCTCGAAATTGGCGCACCACTGCACTGCCAGGCTGGAGAAGAGCAGCTGCAAGCTTTCAGCTTTAAGCGGTAAGCGCTCTGCGTCACCCGCAATGAAGTGATGGGCGCCGCCGAGGGGCCGTGCGTGATTGAGCATGCCTTCGGCGATATCCAGCGCGATGCCTTGGCTAGCGGGCAAACGCTCGGCCAACACACGACTGAAGTAGCCCGTGCCACACCCCACATCCAACCAGCGTTGCGGCGTAATGTCAGCCGGCAAGCGAGCCAACAATTCGCTGCCCACTGCCCGTTGCAACTCGGCGACGCTGTCATAGCTGGCGGCCGCGCGGGAAAACGATGCCGCCACTTGGCGCTTGTCCGGCAGGCTGCCAGGCAGTGGAGGGTGGGAGAGATCAGTCATCAACGCACTCATGCAAAAAAGCCTGGATAGCCCCCGCTACACCGTGGGGGTCTTCCAGAAGAAAAGCGTGGCCGGCCTGTTCAATCAGGCCGATTTCGACATCGGGCAGCAGTGTCAGCAGGTGGCCTGCGGCTTCGGCGGGCACCAGTTCGTCCATGCCAGCAAACAGATGCAATTGCGGGCCGCGATAGGCCAGCAAGGCTTCGCGGGTGTCCAGTTGTGCAAGCAACTCAAGACCGGTCATCAACACGCTGGACGACGCATTTGGCGCACCACTGACCAACAAGCGCGCCAGCCCACGCGGGTCCTCGGCGCCCTTGGCACACAACAGCCCGAAACGTTTGAGGGTGACCTGGGAGTCGGCATGGCAACCGGCAAGGAACGCATCGAAGGTCTGCGCAGGCATCGCGCTCGGCCAGCCGTCATGGGCGACAAAACACGGGTTGCTGGCCAAGGTCAGCAGGCCGCAGCAGCGCTCGCCGCGCCGGGCCGCCAGCTCGGACGCAAGCATGCCACCCAGGGACCAGCCGCCCAGCCAGGCGTTATCCGGCAGTGTGGCGTCGAGTTCGTCCAGCCATTCATCCAGGTCACTGGAGTTCACCTCCGGCAACGGCTCGATCTGCACGCGCAAGTGCTCATCCAGGCCCTGCAATGCGGCAGCTAGAGGCTCCATCGGCGATACGCCAAGGCCCCAGCCGGGCAGCAATATCAGTCGATCACGCATGGTTGGGCTCCGTGGCGCCTAACAAGCGGAAACACTCTTCCAATACATTTAACAATAGCTGCACCTGCGCCTCGGTGTGAGCCGCGGTCAATGTCACGCGCAAACGGGCGCTGCCGGCCGGTACGGTCGGCGGGCGGATCGCGGTCACCATCAGGCCGCGCTCGCGCAGCATGTGCGATAAACGCACCGCCTTGGCGCTGTCGCCGATCAGGATCGGTTGGATCGGCGTGAAACTGTCCATCAAGTCCAGGCCCAGTTGCTCGGCGCCATGGCGGAACTGACGGATCAGGCCGTTGAGGTGCTCGCGACGCCAATGCTCCGTGCGCAAAAGCTCAAGGCTTTTCAACGTGGCGCAGGCCAGTGCCGGCGGCTGGCTGGTGGTGTAGATATACGGCCGGGCGAACTGGATCAGGCTTTCGATCAGCTCCTCGCTACCCGCCACAAACGCTCCAGCAGTGCCGAAAGCTTTACCAAGGGTGCCGACCAACACCGGCACATCTACCTGGCTCAAGCCGAAATGCTCGACGATCCCGCCACCGTTGTCGCCCAACGGACCAAAGCCGTGAGCGTCATCCACCATCAGCCAGGCACCTTTGGCGCGTGCTTCACGGGCAAGCGCTGGCAGGTCGGCCAAGTCGCCGTCCATGCTGAACACGCCGTCGGTAACTACCAGCGTGTTACCGGTGGCCTTCTCCAGGCGCTTGGCCAGGCTGCCGGCATCGTTATGCAGGTAGCGATTGAAACGCGCGCCGGAGAGCAAGCCGGCATCCAGCAATGATGCATGGTTGAGGCGGTCTTCCAGCACCGTATCGCCCTGCCCCACCAGTGCGGTGACCGCCCCGAGGTTGGCCATGTAGCCGGTGGTGAACAACAGCGCGCGTGGACGGCCAGTCAGGTCGGCCAAGGCTTCTTCCAACTCATGGTGCGGCGTGGCATGCCCGACCACCAGTGTGAAGCGCCGCCGCCTACCCCCCAACGGGCGGCGCCGGCGCGCCACGCTTCGATCACTTGCGGGTGATTGGCCAGGCCCAGGTAATCGTTGTTGCAGAACGCCAACAACGGTTGTCCGTCCACCACCACTTCTGGGCCTTGAGGGCTTTCCAGTAGAGGGCGTTGGCGATAAAGGTGTTCGGCACGGCGGGCAGCGAGGCGCGCGGCGAGATCGAAAGACATGCAGGCCTCGGCAAATCAGGTGAACTCGATCCAAGGTGGGAGCTGGCTTGCCTGCGATAGCGGTCTGTCAGACACATTTATGTTGAATGTGCCGCCGTCATCGCAGGCAAGCCAGCTCCCACAGTTAGATCGCATTTCAATCACACAACGGCGTTATAGAACTGCTCGCTGCTCTTCTGCTCCACCAGCGCCTGCTCGATCGCCGCCTGATGCACTTCATCGGCGTGCTTCTTCACGAGCCTCCGGCAGAATGCCCAGGCGCGAGAACAGCTGCATGTCCTTGTCAGCCTGCGGGTTGGCGGTGGTCAGCAGTTTGTCGCCGTAGAAAATCGAGTTGGCACCGGCGAAGAACGCCAAGGCCTGCATCTGCTCGTTCATCGCTTCACGACCAGCCGACAAACGCACGTGGGACTGCGGCATCAAGATGCGCGCCACGGCCAACATACGGATGAAATCGAACGGGTCGATGTCCTCGGCATTCTCCAGCGGCGTGCCAGCCACTTTCACCAGCATGTTGATCGGCACGGACTCCGGATGCTCTGGCAAATTGGCCAGTTGGATCAGCAGGTTGGCACGGTCATCAAGGGACTCGCCCATGCCGAGGATGCCGCCGGAGCAGATCTTCATCCCAGAGTCGCGCACATAGGCCAAGGTTTGCAGGCGCTCGCTGTAGGTGCGGGTGGTGATGATCGAACCGTAGAACTCAGGCGACGTATCAAGGTTGTGGTTGTAGTAGTCCAGGCCAGCCTGGGCCAGCGCTTCGGTCTGGTCCTGGTCGAGGCGGCCCAAGGTCATGCAGGTTTCCAGGCCCATGGCCTTCACGCCTTGACCATCTGCAATACGTAGGGCATGTCTTTGGCCGAGGGGTGTTTCCAGGCGGCGCCCATGCAGAAACGAGTAGAACCGATGGCCTTGGCGCGAGCGGCCTCTTCGAGGACCTTCTGCACCTCCATCAGCTTTTCTCTTTCCAGGCCAGTGTTGTAGTGGCCCGACTGCGGACAATATTTGCAATCTTCTGGGCAGGCGCCGGTTTTGATCGACAGCAACGTCGACACCTGGACACGGTTGGCGTCGAAATGCGCCCGGTGCACGGTCTGCGCCTGGAACAACAGGTCGTTGAACGGCTGCACGAACAGCGCTTTGACTTCGGCGAGGGACCAATCGTGACGCAGAGTGGCGGTGGTGCTGGCGCTCATGGGCGATTCCTTGATTATGCTTTGGCAAACGCTGCGGGAAGGGCAATACCCACAGTCACGACACGGATGCTCGGCATATTTAAGGAAGATTCATGCACTGTCAACCAGAGTACAAACACACGGTTTACATCTGGCTAAAAAACGTACAATCATGTTTAGTGTGCGATGAAGCAACAGAATCCGCCGATTGTGTGTGCAACGTCTGCGAAACCGAGTTGCCATGGCTGATGGAACAGTGCGAGGCATGCGCCCTGCCCTTGCCGATGGACGGTCTGGTGTGCGGCCAATGTTTGCAACAGCCACCCGCGTTTAAACAGGTGATCGCCCCTGGACCTACAGTTTCCCCATCGACAGCCTGATCAGCCGCTTCAAGCACCAGGCACGCTGGCCGTTCGGGCAGATGCTTGCGCGCCAGTTGGGCCGGCACCTGCAACATCGCTACGAGAACACCGGGCTTACCCGCCCGGACTGCCTGCTGCCGGTGCCCATGGCTCGCAAGCGCCTGCGCGAACGCGGGTATAACCAGGCCCTGATGCTGGCGAGATGGCTGAGCGAAGACCTGACTATCAACCACGATGAAGACATGTTGTTACGTCCTCATGAAACCGTCGCGCAGCAAGCCCTCGATGCCAAGACCCGCAAACGCAACCTGCTCAACGCCTTTGCATTAGCCCCCGATGCCCAAGTGCAAGGCCGCCACTTCGCCTTGGTGGACGACGTGCTCACTACCGGGGCCACCGCCCACAGCTTGGCGCGCCTGTTGCTGAACGCCGGGGCGCGGCAGGTCGACGTGTATTGCCTGGCCCGCACGCCAAAGCCTGGCGCCTGACTTGACGCGAGCACCACCTTGCCCGCAACGTTCGGGCCATCTCATCGAAGCGTATTGCCATGTCCCTGCCGACTTCCCTTAGCCAACACATCATCCGTCGTCCCCAGCGTATTGCCTTGCTGGGGCACATTGCCGAGCAGGGCTCCATCACCCGCGCGGCCAAAAGTGCTGGCCTGAGCTACAAGGCTGCCTGGGACGCGATTGATGAACTGAATAACCTCGCGCAAAAACCACTGGTGGAGCGCAGCGTTGGCGGCAAGGGCGGTGGCGGCGCCAAGCTGACCGCCGAGGGTGAGCGGGTGCTGCGCCTTTACCAGCGTCTGCAGGTGTTGCAAGCCGAAGTATTGGGCTCTGACGAAGCCGCCAGCGACTTCAACCTGCTGGGCCGCTTGATGCTGCGCACCAGCGCGCGCAACCAGTTGCATGGCCAAGTCATGACGATTGAAAGCCATGGCCGCAACGACCTGATCCGCCTGCAGCTGTCTGGCGGGCTGACACTGGACGCGCAAATCACCCACGACAGTACGTATCGCCTGGAACTGGAAGCGGGCATTGAAGTGGTCGCCCTGATCAAGGCCGGTTGGCTGGAACTGCTCGCCATCGGGCAAGCCGCAACACCTGGACACAATTGCATGAGTGGTGTGATCGAGACGATTCTCGACGCCCACGACGGCCCCAGCGAAGTGCGCATCTCCCTGCCCAGTGGCCAGGTTTTGTGCGCCCTGGCCCAGCCAGCCGCCCTCAAGGCGCTTAACGCGGGCGAAGGCCAACCGATTCAGGTGCAATTCGCACCCAGCAATGTGTTGCTTGGCACGCCGGTGTAGCCAACGCCTGCTCTGCCCCGCCGTTAAACTGCAACAATTGCGTCATGTCCGCTCCTTAAGGTGTCTGCAAAAACCGCAGGGAGCCTGAAATGAGCCTATTAGAAGAAAACCAAGCCACCGACCTTGAACAGATGGTCGGCCTTACCCGCCGCCGTTTTATCGGCGCCGGCGCCCTATGCGGTGCTGCGATGTTCCTGGGTGGCAACCTGCTGAGCCGCAGTGCCCTGGCCGTGAATGCCGCAAGCGCCAGCCCAATGCTCGGTTTCACCAGCATTGCCGCCGCGACCAGCGACGCCATCACCTTGCCGCCAGGCTACAGTGCCTCAGTGCTGATCAGTTGGGGCCAGCCGCTAAGCAAGAGCGCCCCTGCCTTCGACCCATCCGGCAACGGTACGGCCAAGGCCCAGGAGCAACAGTTCGGCGACAACAACGACGGCATGAGCCTGTTCGCCTTCCCCGGCGACGACAACCGCGCCCTCATGGCCATCAACAACGAATACACCAACTATCGCTACCTCTATGCCCACGGCGGCGCGCCGCAATCGGCCGAAGACGTGCACAAGGCCCAGGCCAGCGAAGGCGTTTCGGTGATCGAAGTGCGACGCCAAGGCGACACCTGGCAATTCGTGCAGGACTCGCGCTACAACCGGCGCATCCACGGCAATTCGCCAATCCGCCTCAGCGGTCCCGCCGCCGGCCACGCCTGGCTGAAAACGAGTGCCGACAAATCCGGCAAGAACGCCCTTGGCACCTTCCAGAACTGCGCCAACGGCAAGACGCCATGGGGCACTTACCTGACGTGCGAAGAGAACTTCACCGACTGCTTTGGTAGCAGCAACCCACAACAAACTTTCGACGCCGGGCAGAAACGCTATGGCGTGGTGGCGGCCAGTAAAGAGATCAACTGGCACCTGCACGACCCGCGTTTCGACATCGCCAAGAACCCCAACGAACTCAATCGCCACGGCTGGGTGGTGGAAATCGACCCGTTCGACCCCACCTCCACGCCGGTCAAGCGCACCGCCCTGGGGCGCTTCAAGCATGAAAACGCAGCCTTGGCCGAAACCCGCGATGGCCGCGCCGTGGTGTACATGGGCGACGATGAACGCGGTGAGTTCATCTACAAATTCGTCAGCCGCGACAAGATCAACCACAAGAACCCCAAGGCCAACAAAGACCTGCTCGACCACGGCACCTTGTTTGTCGCGATCTTCGACGCAGGCGACGGCAACGCCGACCACCCCAAGGGCAAGGGCCAATGGGTCGAACTCACCCATGGCAAAAACGGCATTGACGCCAGCACAGGGTTCGCCAACCAGGCCGAAGTGCTGATCCATGCGCGTCTGGCGGCCAGCGTGGTGAAGGCCACCCGCATGGACCGCCCGGAATGGATCGTGGTCAGCCCCACCGACGGCCAGGTCTATTGCACCCTGACCAACAACGCCAAGCGCGGCGAAGACGGCCAGCCAGTGGGCGGGCCCAACCCGCGCGAGAAAAACGTGTATGGCCAGATCCTGCGCTGGAAGGCCGACGCCGATAATCACGGCGCCACGGAGTTTTCCTGGGACCTGTTTGTCGTCGCCGGCAACCCGGGCGTACACGCCGGGACGCCAAAGGGCGGCTCATCGAATATCAACCCACAGAACATGTTCAACAGCCCCGATGGCCTGGGTTTCGACAAAGCGGGTCGCCTGTGGATTCTTACGGATGGGGACTACAGCAACGCAGGCGATTTCGCCGGCATGGGCAATAACCAGATGCTTTGCGCCGACCCGGCAACCGGGGAAATCCGTCGTTTCATGGTAGGACCGGTAGCATGTGAGGTGACGGGTATCAGCTTCTCGCCGGACCAGAAAACGCTGTTTGTGGGCATTCAGCATCCGGGTGAAACCGGCGGTTCGACCTGGCCGGAGCACTTGCCGAACGGTAAGCCGCGCTCGTCGGTGATGGCGATTCGGCGGGATGATGGCGGGATAGTCGGCGCCTGATACACCGCTTTCGCGAGCAAGCCCGCTCCCACATTTTGACCGTGCTCCAAAGATGGAACTCGATCGAGTGTGGGAGCGGGCTTGCTCGCGAAGGCGTCCACACAGCCACCACCTATCTATGCTGTTACCATACCCGGCCGGACGCGGCGCCCTGCTGCGCGCAGGAGTTTCCATGGCCCACCCGTTTGAAACACTCACCCCCGACCTGGTCCTCGATGCTGTCGAAAGCATCGGTTTCCTCAGCGATGCACGCGTGCTGGCGCTCAACAGCTACGAAAACCGCGTGTATCAGGTGGGCATCGAAGACTCCGAACCACTGATCGCCAAGTTCTACCGCCCTCAGCGCTGGACCAATGAGGCGATCCTGGAAGAACACCGCTTCACCTTCGAGCTGGCCGAATGCGAAGTGCCGGTGGTGGCGCCACTGATCCACAACGGCGAAAGCCTGTTCGAACACGCGGGTTTCCGCTTCACCCTCTTCCCTCGCCGTGGCGGCCGTGCGCCGGAGCCGGGCAATCTCGATCAACTCTATCGCCTTGGGCAATTGCTCGGCCGTTTGCACGCGGTGGGTTCCACGCGCCCGTTTGAACACCGCGAAGCGTTGGGGGTGAAGAACTTCGGTCACGACTCCCTCACCACGCTGCTGGAAGGCAACTTTATCCCCAAGAGCCTGCTGCCGGCCTACGAGTCCGTCGCCCGCGACCTGCTCAAACGTGTAGAGGAGGTGTACAAGGCCACCCCGCACAAAAACATCCGCATGCACGGCGATTGCCACCCCGGCAACATGATGTGCCGCGACGAGATGTTCCATATCGTCGACCTGGATGACTGCCGCATGGGCCCGGCGGTACAGGATCTGTGGATGATGCTCGCGGGTGATCGCCAGGAATGTCTGGGCCAGCTGTCGGAATTGATGGACGGGTACCAGGAATTCCACGACTTCGACCCGCGTGAACTGGCGTTGATCGAGCCCCTGCGTGCCTTGCGACTGATGCATTACAGCGCCTGGCTGGCACGCCGTTGGGACGACCCGGCGTTCCCCCACAGCTTTCCGTGGTTTGGCAGTGAGCGGTATTGGGGGGATCAGGTGTTGGCGTTGCGTGAGCAGCTCTCAGCCCTGAACGAAGAACCCCTCAAACTGTTTTAACTGGCCCCACACTCCCCTGTGGGAGCTGGCTTGCCTGCGATGGCATCAACGCAGTCCGGCAGACAAACCGAGGCGCCTGCACCGCAGGCAAGCCAGCTCCCACAGAAAAGCGGGTCCCACTGGCAGACAAATATCCTTACAATCGCGCTTTGTTAGCTGCCTGAGCAAGGATTCTGCAATGCAAGCTGCCAACCCCCGCAAGGGGTACATCCTGGGCCTGAGTGCCTACGTCATCTGGGGTCTGTTCCCGCTCTACTTCAAAGCCATCGCCAGTGTTCCGGCCGCCGAAATCATCGTGCACCGCGTGTTGTGGTCGGCACTATTCGGCGGTTTGCTGCTGCTGGTGTGGAAGCACCCTGGCTGGTTCCGCGAACTGCGCGACAACCCCAAGCGCCTGGCGATCCTGGCCCTGAGCGGTTCGTTGATTGCAGGCAACTGGCTGACCTATGTGTGGTCGGTGAACAGCGGGCGCATGCTGGAAGCGAGCCTGGGTTACTACATCAACCCGCTGGTGAATGTGCTGCTGGGCATGCTGATCCTCGGCGAACGCCTGCGTCGCCTGCAGTGGGTTGCGGTGGGGCTGGCTGCCGCGGGTGTGGCGCAACAGGTGTGGCAGGTGGGCAGTTTGCCGTGGGTGTCGCTGGTGCTGGCCTTGACCTTCGGTTTCTACGGGCTGATCCGTAAGCAGGCACCGGTGAAGGCGCTGCCGGGGTTGGTGGTGGAAACCTGGATGCTGGTGCCGATTGCCGTCGCATGGTTGCTGTTCAACCCATCGGCCCACAGTGCGCAGCTTGAGTTCTGGAGCACTTCCGAAGCGTGGTGGCTGGTGGCCGCAGGCCCGGTAACGCTGATCCCATTGGTATGTTTTAACGCCGCCGCACGGCATTTGCCCTACACCGCGCTGGGCTTTTTTGCAGTACGTGGCGCCGACCCTGGTGTTGCTCGAAGCCGTGCTGTTGTTCGGTGAGCACCTGGCGCCGAGCACGTTGACCGCCTTTGCGTTCATCTGGGCTGGCCTGGTGGTATACAGCGTGGATATCTGGCTGAGCGCACGCAAACGCTGATCAAAAAACACACAAACCTCTGCAAGCCACGGCCGGCTTGGCTTGCAGACATCCACCCCAAGGTTATCCACAACCTGGTCCCCGCCATTTGTGCACAAGCTTTTGAAATTGCTCGTTTTTTGCTCAAATGTCGTAGAAGCCCGGCCCGCGTGGCCTGGCGCCTGGTCTCTACAGGTTATCCACAGGCCCATGCAAGATTTCCATGCATAACCTTGTGGGCAACTTATTCCTCGTGATGCAGTTCCACCATCAAGTCGTCCGCCAGGGTTTCAAGGGATAGCTGCAAGGTATCCAGCGACAAGGCTGTCGGCACCCGCAACACAGCCTCGGCAGTAAACAATGGATCACCGCTCATAGGTGCCGGACGTACATCAGTGCTCAGGCTTTCCAGATTCACCCCCTGCTTGCTCAACAACGCGGTGATCTCGCGCACGATGCCCGAACGGTCATTGCCCACCAAGGTCATCAGAATCGATTTGGACGCCGATGCCTGCCCGCTGCTGCCCTCTCCCACCAAGACGCGGATGCCGTGTGTGGATAAGTCCTCCAGCGCCGCCACCAACGCCTGACGGTTTTCCGTAGGAACACTGACTCGCAGGATTCCGGCGAACTGCCCAGCCATGTGGGCCATGCGGCTTTCCAGCCAGTTACCACCATGGGCGGCGATGTTCTGCGCGATGCGTTCAACCAAGCCGGGTTTGTCGGCAGCGATAATTGTGAGTACAAGATGGTCCATGGCGATGCCCTCTGGAATTCAATCTACAAGGTGGACTCGGCAGCCACCGAAAACAAATCGTGTACCATTTTTATATTTATCTGGAACAATCCAATAGTTTTTTGAGAACATCCCGTTCTCCGCTGTGACCGTACGACCAAAGTGGGTCGCTAAACGACGTATTTAGTCTAATTTTCACAACCGCAAGTCATCATGTAGTATGCGCAACCGTGCACTACATAATGAAAATCTAAAAAGCGCTTAAGCTGTGCAGAGTGAGGCAAGCAATGACTGAACACGTTCAAGTCGGTGGCCTGCAGGTCGCCAAAGTCCTGTTCGACTTCGTGAACAACGAAGCCATTCCCGGCACCGGCATTACTGCCGACCAGTTCTGGGCCGGTGCCGACAAGGTCATCCACGACCTGGCACCGAAGAACAAAGCCCTACTCGCCAAACGCGACGATTTCCAGGCGCGCATCGACACCTGGCACCAGACCCACGCCGGCCAGGCCCACGACCCGGTGGCCTACAAGGCCTTCCTGCAAGACATCGGATACCTGCTGCCAGAAGCCGCAGATTTCCAGGCCACGACCCAAAACGTCGATGACGAAATCGCCCGCATGGCCGGCCCCCAACTGGTAGTGCCGGTGATGAACGCCCGTTTTGCCCTCAACGCCTCCAATGCGCGCTGGGGTTCGCTGTATGACGCGCTGTATGGCACCGATGCCATCAGCGAAGCCGACGGCGCCGAAAAGGGCCAGGGCTACAACAAAGTACGCGGCGACAAGGTGATTGCCTTCGCCCGTGCCTTCCTCGACGAAGCCGCACCGCTCACGGCCGGCAGCCACGTTGACTCCACCGGCTACAAGATCGTTGATGGCAAGCTGGTTGTCAGCCTCAAGGGCGGCAGCAACAGCGGCCTGCGCAGCGATGCACAACTGATCGGCTACCAGGGCGACGCCGCCACGCCAACCGCGATTCTGCTCAAGCACAACGGCCTGCACTTCGAAATCCAGATCGACGCCAGCACCCCGGTCGGCCAGACCGATGCCGCCGGTGTCAAAGACGTGCTGATGGAAGCTGCGCTGACCACCATCATGGACTGCGAAGACTCCGTCGCCGCCGTCGATGCCGATGACAAGGTGGTGATCTACCGCAACTGGCTCGGCCTGATGAAAGGTGACCTGGCCGAAGAAGTGGCCAAGGGCGGCAAGACCTTCACCCGCACCATGAACGCCGACCGCGTTTATACCGGCGTCAATGGCCAGGACGTGACCCTGCACGGTCGTTCGCTGTTGTTCGTGCGTAACGTGGGTCACTTGATGACCATCGATGCGATCCTCGACAAAGACGGCAACGAAGTACCCGAAGGCATTCTCGACGGTCTGGTCACCAGCCTCGCCGCGACCCACAGCCTCAACGGCAACAACAGCCGCAAGAACAGCCGCACTGGCTCCGTGTACATCGTGAAACCGAAGATGCACGGCCCGGAAGAAGCGGCGTTCACCAACGAGCTGTTCGGTCGCATCGAAGACGTGCTGAACCTGCCGCGCAACACCCTGAAAGTCGGGATCATGGATGAGGAGCGCCGCACCACGGTCAACCTCAAGGCCTGCATCAAGGCGGCCAGCGAGCGCGTGGTGTTTATCAACACCGGCTTCCTCGACCGCACCGGTGACGAGATCCACACCTCCATGGAAGCTGGCGCGATGGTGCGCAAAGCAGCGATGAAGGCGGAAAAATGGATCGGCGCCTACGAAAACTGGAACGTCGATATCGGCTTGAGCACTGGCCTGCAAGGCCGAGCACAAATCGGTAAAGGCATGTGGGCCATGCCCGACCTGATGGCGGCGATGCTCGAACAGAAAATTGCCCACCCGCTGGCTGGCGCCAACACCGCTTGGGTACCGTCGCCAACGGCGGCTGCGCTGCACGCATTGCACTACCACAAGGTCGACGTATTCGCCCGCCAAGCTGAGCTGGCCAAGCGCGAGCGCGCTTCGGTGGACGACATCCTGACCATTCCTCTGGCGACCAATACCGATTGGTCTGACGAAGAAATCCGCAACGAACTGGACAACAACGCCCAGGGCATCCTTGGCTATGTTGTGCGCTGGATCGACCAGGGCGTGGGTTGTTCGAAAGTGCCAGACATCAACGATGTGGGCCTGATGGAAGACCGCGCCACCCTGCGTATCTCCAGCCAGCACATCGCCAACTGGCTGCGCCATGGCATCGTCAACGAAGCCCAGGTACTGGAAAGCCTCAAGCGCATGGCGCCGGTGGTAGACCGTCAAAATGCCGGGGATAAGTTGTACCGCCCACTGGCACCGGATTTCGACAGCAACATCGCGTTCCAGGCAGCGGTGGAGTTGGTGATTGAAGGCACCAAGCAACCTAATGGGTATACCGAGCCGGTGTTGCACCGCAGGCGTCGGGAGTTCAAGGCTAAGAATGGCCTGTAAATGAAAAAAGCCCCGGTCGTAAGACCGGGCTTTTTCTTTGGGTTGTGGTGACTGTGGTGCCCTCATCGCAGGCAAGCCAGCTCCCACACTTGATAGACGGCGCGGTCAAAATGTGGGAGCTGGCTTGCCTGCGATGAGGCCAGTCCAGTCACCACAGAGCTCAGGAAGCCATCCCCAACTCCCGCTTCACCATCTTCGCCAACTTCACGCTATCGATCGGCTTGAGCAAAAGTCCACCACGCTCAAATGCATCGCATCGATCACATCTGGTGCTTCCGCGTCCCCGGACATGACGATAATCGGCAACGCCGCCCGCGTGGACCCGCGCACCTGGCGGATCAACTCCAGCCCATTGCTCGGCGCCATGCGCAGGTCGGTGATCAACAAACCAATCGAGCTGCTGGAGTTCAACAAGTCCCACGCTGCCTCACCACTCTCGGCAGTCATGCAGCGAATACCGTCCAGCCCCAGGATTTCCGCCAACAGTTCGCGAGCGTCCTTGTCGTCGTCGACGATCAACACCCGTTGCGGCGGTAAATCAGGCTCCAGCATCACGGCGCTCAGCGCCTCGCGCTCGGCATCACTTAAAATATCGTGGTCGGACATACGGTTCTCAGCAGTTCTCATCAATCTCCCAGCACACTCGTCAGACATCTGCAGAAGGGCGAACAATGTGCACTTCGTCGGAAAGTTTGCCTAGTGGGTGTTCTACGGGGTTTGGACGACAGTCATGTAAGGTTTTTCCTTAGTTTTACGCCATTTTCATCGACCTAGACTTACGTCCAATGGGCACCTGCCGCGTGGGAGTCGACCATGAAGGACGATAACGACAAAAAAATGCGGTCATGGTTATGAGTAAAGCTGATGCCTTCGCCCAGGCGGGGAAAACTGCTGTTTTGCAGAACATCCACGGCACCCTGCAGTTCCTGCAACGCTTCCCCGTTCAACCAGATGGAAAACGCGCACCTGGCGTTTTTGGTAGAGCAGTGCCAGTTGCGTTTCTTCGGCCCCGGCGAGAGCATCCTCAAGCCGTCGGGCGGACCGGTGGAGCACTTCTACATCGTCAAACAGGGCCGCGTTGTCGGTGAGCGACCTGACTCCGCTGAAACCACTTTCGAAATCACCACCGGCGAATGTTTCCCCCTCGCCGCCCTGCTTGGTGAACGGGCGACCCGTACCGAGCACAAGGCCGCTGAAGACACCTTCTGCCTGCAACTGAACAAACCTGCGTTTATCAAACTGTTCGCGCTCTCCAGCCCGTTTCGTGACTTTGCCCTGCGCGGCGTCAGCAGCCTGCTGGACCAGGTCAATCAGCAGGTGCAGCAAAAAGCCGTGGAAACCCTCGGCACCCAGTACTCGCTGAATACCCGCCTGGGCGAACTGGCCATGCGCCACCCGGTCACTTGCAGCCCGCAAACACCGTTGCGCGAAGCCGTTACGTTGATGCATGAACAACAGGTCGGCAGCATCGTGATCGTCGACGAGCACAAGGCGCCCCTGGGGATTTTCACCCTGCGCGACCTGCGCCAAGTGGTGGCCGATGGCACCAGCGATTTCAGCCAGGCCATCGAAGGCCATATGACCCAGGCGCCGTTCTTCCTGACGCCGGACCACAGTGCCTTCGACGCAGCCATTGCAATGACCGAGCGGCATATTGCCCACGTGTGCCTGGTCAAAGATCAGCGTTTGTGTGGCGTGGTGTCCGAGCGCGACTTGTTTTCCCTGCAGCGTGTCGACCTGGTGCACCTGGCCCGAACCATCCGCAATGCGCCCCGGGTGGAACACCTGGTGGCGATTCGCGGTGAGATCGGCCAATTGGTGGAGCGCATGCTCGCCCATGGCGCGTCGTCCACCCAGATTACCCACATCATTACGCTGCTCAACGATCACACGGTGTGCCGAGTAATCGAACTGACCCTGGCAGAAAAAGGCGACCCCGGCGTGCCGTTCAGTTGGCTGTGTTTCGGCAGCGAAGGCCGGCGCGAGCAGACGCTGTATACCGACCAGGACAACGGCATCCTGTTCGAGGCCAAGGACGCTGCCGAAGCCGCTGCGATCCGCGCCCGGTTATTGCCGCTGGCCCAGCAGATCAACCAAAGCTTGGCGTTATGCGGGTTCAGCCTGTGCAAGGGCAATATCATGGCCGGCAACCCAGAGTTGTGCCTGTCGCGGGCCGAGTGGGCGCGGCGCTTCGCGGCGTTTATCCGCGAGGCGACTCCGGAGAATCTTCTGGGCTCGAGTATCTACTTCGACCTGCGCGTGGTGTGGGGCGATGAACGTGGCTGTGAGCAGCTGCGCCAAGGCATTCTCGACCAGGTCGCGGATAACCGTTTGTTCCAGCGCATGCTGGCCGAGAACGCGTTGCGCCAACGCCCACCCGTAGGGCGTTTCCGCGAGTTTGTGCTCACACGTAAAGGTGGGGAAAAGGCCACGCTGGATCTCAAGGTGCAGGGCCTCACCCCCTTTGTCGACGGCGCGCGCCTGCTGGCCCTGGCCAATGGCATCCACGCCAACAACACCCTGGAGCGCCTGCGCCAACTGGTGGCCAAGGAAGTCATCGAGCCACTGGACGGCGCCGCCTATGAAGAGGCGTATCACTTCATCCAGCAAACCCGCATGCAGCAGCATCAGTTGCAAACCCGTGAGAACCAGCCGTATTCCAACCGCGTCGACCCCGACAGCCTCAACCACCTGGACCGGCGCATCCTGCGTGAATCCCTGCGCCAGGCCCAACGCCTGCAAAGCAGCCTGACCTTGCGGTATCAGTTGTGAGTTGGTTCGGGTGGTTGCGTGCGAAAAAACCGGGACTCGATGCCACACAACAGCAACGCCTGATGCAGTTGCCCAAACCCGCCGCATTGGGCGACGGCTCCTTGCGCAGCCAGCGCTGGGTGGTGGTCGACCTCGAAACCAGCGGCCTGAACCTCAACCGTGACCAAGTGCTGTCGATCGGCGCCGTGGTGATTGAAGACGGCGCGGTGGATTTCTCGCAGATGTTTGAACGCACACTGCAACGGGCGGAGACCAAACTGAGCCCCAGTGTGCTGATCCACGGCCTTGGTCCCAGCGCGATTGCCGCCGGCAGTGATCCTGTGGAGGCGCTGCTGGATTTCATGACATTTGTGGGCGACAGCCCGCTGCTCGCATTCCATGCGCCGTTCGACCAATACATGCTGTGCCGGGCGCTCAAGGACAGCCTGGGTTACCGCCTGAGCCATCCGTTTCTCGATGTTGCAGAGATTGCTCCACTGCTGTGCCCCGAAGCGCATATCCGCGAAGCGGGCTGGACGACTGGATCAACCACTTCAACCTGCAGGTAGGCGAACGCCACCACGCCAGCGCCGATGCCCTGGCCACGGCCGAGCTGATGTTGATCCTGTTCAGTCGCGCACGTCAGCAGCACATCGACACGCCACAGGCATTGCAAGAGCGTTTGAGCCAATGGAAACGGCGCAAACAATCCCCCGCCTTCTAAACACAATGATTTCCCTGTAGTGAGCGGGCTTGTCGAATCGTCGCACCGCCCGCGCTGGGTGGCGAAGCCGCCCCATTTCAGGCACTGAGTTTTTCCAGTTAGAACCGAGGTGCCTGGGTTCAGGGCGGCTTGCCCCCCAGCGCGGGACAAGCCCGCTCACTACATCCTCAGCGTTTACATTCGGTCTTAACCCGACAGACGCCAATTGCACCTACACGACGCCTCTGACACAATCGCGAATAATTCTCGTTAGTTTAAACCTCTTGTTTATTCGGTGATGCCTTGTCGTCGGTCCCAAACCCACACAGTGAGCTGGTTGGCGCGTTGTATCGCGACCATCGTGGCTGGCTGTTGGGTTGGCTGCGGCGCAATGTGGCCTGCCCGAGCCGCGCCGAAGACCTGAGCCAAGACACCTTCATGCGCCTGCTGGGCCGTGACGAATTGCGCGAACCCCGCGAGCCACGGGCGTTCCTGGTGGCCATCGCCAAGGGCTTGTTGTTCGACTACTTCCGACGCGCAGCACTGGAACAGGCCTACCTCACCGAATTGATGCTGATCCCGGAAAGCGAACACCCCTCGCCCGAAGAACAGCAACTGATCCTCGAAGACCTCAAGGCCATCGACCGCCTGCTCGGCAAGCTGTCGAGCAAGGCGCGCGCGGCCTTCCTCTATAACCGCCTCGATGGCATGGGCCACGCGGAAATTGCCCAGCGCCTTGGCGTGTCGGTCCCTCGCGTACGCCAGTACCTGGCCCAGGGCATTCGCCAGTGCTACATCGCACTGTATGGCGAGCCGCTGTGACGGTGATCAGCTCCAAGCCGGTGTCGGCACGCGTGCTGGATGCGGCGATTGCCTGGCAACTGTCCCTCGACTCGGGCGACGGCAGCACGGTGGAACAGGAAGAGTTCGACAAGTGGCTGGCCAGCGATGAGGAGCACGCCCGTGCGTGGCGTCAGTTGGGCATGCTCGACCGACGTTTCAGCGTGGCCTCGGGACCGGCGCGAGCAGCGTTGTTGCAATCACGCGAAGGCATTCGCCAGCGCGTGCGCAAGCTGGGTAGCGGCTTGGCGAGTATCGCGCTGGTGCTTGGCCTGGCCTTGCTTGCCGGTGAGCGCTATGTGCCGATCCACTATTGGCTGGCTGACCAACGCACCGCCACCGGTGAACAACGCACGCTGAAACTGGCGGACGGCACGCTGATCAACCTCAACACCCACAGTGCCATCGACGTGCGTTTTGATGAAAAGCGCCGGTTGATCGTGTTGCAGGAAGGCGAAATCCTGGTCGAAACCGGCCACAACGACACACGACCGTTCTACGTGCAAACCCGCGACGGCAGCCTGCGTGCACTGGGCACGCGGTTTATCGTCAAGCGCGAAGACGACGCCACGCGCTTGAGCGTGCTGCAATCGGCAGTAGGCGCGCAGCCCGAGGCATTGCACGAAGAACAGATCTTCAAGGAAGGCCAGCAAGTGCTGATGCGCAGCAATGGCCTGGGCCCTGCGCTGGCCGTCACCCCTGCCACCGACGCCTGGACCCGCGGCATGCTGGTGGTGGACAACGCCCGCCTGGGGGATGTGGTAGCGGAACTGGCGCGTTATCGCACCGGGTACCTGGGTGTGGATAAACATGTGGCCGACTTGCGGATTACCGGCAGCTTCCCGCTGCATGACACGAGCTTGGCGTTGAATGCGTTGCTGCCCACATTGCCGGTGCAGATTGAGCAGCACACGCCGTGGTGGGTGACGGTGAGCGCCAAGCCTTAGGGTCTGCGGTGCCTGGTCCATCGCTATCGCAGGCAAGCCAGCTCCCACCTTGGAATGCATTCCCCTGTGGGAGCTGGCTTGCCTGCGATGAGGCCCTCAATTGCACCCCAAAAAATATTTTCACCCAGCCCTATCACTTTTTGATTCTCGCTCGGCACCTAGGCAATTGAGAAATATTTCCATTCAGGAGCCGCCCCATGTCCCGCACGCTAGACACCCTGTTGCGCCCCAGCCTGTTAGCCGTGGCCATCGCCCTCAGTGCCCCGCTGGCCAGCCCTTTGCTGATGGCCGCCGAGCAAGCGTCCAGCGTGCGCGCCTACAACCTGCCGGCCGCGCCCTTGGCCAGCACCCTGAACCAGATCGCCAGCCAGGCCGGCCTCGCGCTGACCCTCAGCCCGGCGCTGGCCTCGGGCAAGACCTCGGCACCGGTCCAGGGTCAGTTCGATGCACCGGGTGCGCTGCGTGAAGCGTTGCGTGGGACAGGGTTGCAGCTGGAGCAGAGCAGCGCCGGGACTTATACGTTGGTGGCGATTCCGGAGGGTGTGATGGCGCTGCCGGTCACCAACATCACCGGGCAAGACGCCAACCTGGAAAGCGCCTGGGGGCCGGCGCAAGGCTACCTGGCGACCCGCACCGCCGCCGGGACCAAAACCGATACCGCGCTGGTGGAGGCACCGCGCTCGATCTCCGTCGCCACCCGCGAGCAGATGCAGGACCGCAACGTCCAGAACCTGGATGACGCTGTCAAATACATGCCCGGCATCGTGTCTGCCAGCTACGGCAGCGACACCCGCTACGACTGGATGCGTGTACGCGGTTTCGAACCGACCCAATTCCTCGACGGCCTGCCACTGCCTCGCGGCGTGTACGCCAACCCCAAGGCCGAAACCTGGAACCTCGACCGCATCGCCCTGCTGCGCGGCCCGGCTTCGTCGGTGTACGGCCAGACGCCACCGGGCGGCCTGCTGGACATGGTCAGCCGCCGCCCCAGCGCCGAGTCGAGCAATGCCATCCAAGTGCAATACGGCAGTGACAACTACCGCCAGATCAATTTCGCCAGCACCGGCAAGATCGACGATGAAGGCCAGTTCCTCTATGGCGTCAGCGGCGTGGTGCGAGACGCGGGTACCCAGGTCGACCACATCGACAACAAGCGCTACAACATTGCGCCGAGCCTGACCTGGAACATCGACACCGACACCAAGCTGACCTTTCTCTCGCAGTTCACCCGTGACGATACCGGGGCTACCAGCCAGTTCTTGCCCATTGTCGGCACCAAGATCAAATCGCCGCTTGGCGATGTGTCCCATCACAAAAACCTGGGCGACCCGGACTACGAGTTCTACGACCGTACCTACTACGCGCTGGGCTATGCCTTTGAACATCGCTTCAACGACACCTGGCAGTTCAAGCAGAACCTGCGCTACACCAAATCGGAGTTGTCGTTCCAGCAGTTGACCGTGGGCGCCTATGCCTACGCTCCCGTGGATGCCGCCGGAAATATGAATCGGCTCTCGACCAACGTCGACGAGAACATCGGCCAGTTCGCCGTAGACAACAACTTCCAGGCTGACTTCGCCACAGGCGACGTCACCCATACCCTGCTGCTCGGCCTGGACCACCAACGCACCGACACCTCGTACTTGTCGATCTACGGCGGCGCAGGCACGGTCAACATCTTCAACCCTGCCAACTCCGCGCCGGTCGTACGTCCCCCGCGCTCCGGCGCGTCTTACGACTACAACCAGAAAACCGTACAGACCGGCCTCTACGCGCAAGACCAGATGGCCCTCGACAATTGGCGCCTGACCCTGGGCGGGCGTGAAGACTGGGTCCATCAGGGCACCACTTATTTCAACAAGCTGGACGCTACCAACACCGACCGCAGCAAGAACTTCAGCGGCAACGCGGCGTTGAGCTATGTGTTCGACTCTGGTTTTGTGCCGTACCTGTCCTACGCCGAGTCGTTCCAGCCGGCGAGCAATGCCAGCGTCGACCCGTTGAAGTCGTACAAGCCCACCGAAGGCAAACAGTGGGAATTGGGGATCAAATACCAACCGCCAGGCTCCAGCACCTTGTTGAGTGCGGCCATCTATGACCTGACCCAGAAGAACGTGCTGGTCACCAGCACCGGCAGCAGCGGTACTCCAGTCACAGACCAGACCGGCGAAGTGAAGGTCAAGGGCCTGGAACTGGAAGCCGTGTCTGACGTCACCGAGAACCTCAAGGTGATCGCGGCCTACACCCTGGCCAAATCCGAAGTGCAAAAGGCGACTTCAAGGGCAACCGCCTGCAATTGATGCCAAACCAACAAGCCTCGCTGTGGACTGACTACACCTGGCACGCCGGCGTACTCGATGGCTTCGGCATCGGCTTCGGCGCTCGCTACACCGGCAATACCTACGGCGACCAAGGCAACACCTGGCTGGGCAAGGCCAACGCCTACACCGTGTTCGATGGCGCGGTGCATTACGACTTGGGTCGCCTGGACAACAGCCTCAAGGGCGCCTCGGTGAAGCTCAACGCCACCAACCTGTTCAACAAGGACTACATTTCCACCTGCGACGGCTCCTACTGCTACTTCGGCGACCAACGCAGCGTCATCGCCAGCGCCACCTATCAGTGGTAATCGGCTGAGTTAACAACCAGGCCGCCCACCCTGGGCGGCTTCGGTGTGTCTGAAGGCTAGAAAATGAAAAGCAAAACCATCCGCCGCTGGTCCTTCATCCACACCTGGACCAGCCTGATCTGCACGGTGTTCCTGCTGCTGCTCGCCCTCACCGGCCTGCCGTTGGTATTTCACCACGAGATCGATCACCTGCTGGGCAACGAGCCGCAATTGGCGCAAATGCCCGCCGACACACCACAGCTCAACCTGGAACAACTCGTGACCGCCGCCCAGGCCCATCGCCCTGGCGAAGCCATGCAGTACCTGGCCTGGGACGAGGACGACAAGAACGGCGTGATCGCGATCATGGCGGCCACCGCCGGGACCGAGCCCAACTCATCCCACACCTTCATGCTCGATGCGCGCACCGGGGAGGCCGTGGAGATGCCATCGGCCAATGGCGGGTTCACCCTGTTTCTGCTGCGCTTGCATGTGGATATGTTTGCCGGTTTGCCGGGCAAGTTGCTGCTGGCGTTCATGGGCATTTTGTTTGTGGTGGCGATTGTCTCGGGCACGGTGTTGTACCTGCCGTTCATGCGCCGCTTGAAGTTCGCCACCGTACGCCAGGACAAATCCACACGTTTGCGCTGGCTCGACCTGCATAACCTGATCGGCGTGGTGACCCTGACCTGGGCATTGGTGGTGGGCGTGACCGGCGTGATCAGTGCCTGCGCCGACCTGATCATCGCCGCCTGGCGACAGGACAGCCTCAGCGCCATGATCGAACCGTACAAACATGCGCCGCCGCTGACCCAGCGTGCACCGGCCACCGAGCTGCTGGCCATCGCTGCCAAGGCTGCGCCCGGCATGGAGCCGGACTTCATTGCCTTCCCCGGCACGCGTTTTTCCAGTGAGCACCACTATGCGGTGTTCATGAAGGGCAGCACCACCTCACTTCGCACCTGCTCACGCCGGTACTGATCGACGCCAGCACCCTGGCCGTCACCGCCATCGCCGAGCGGCCGTGGTACATGGACGCCATGGGCATGTCCCAGCCGCTGCACTTTGGCGACTATGGCGGCATGCCGATGAAGGTGTTGTGGGCGGTGCTGGATGTGCTGACCATCATCGTGCTGGGCAGCGGGGTTTACCTGTGGATCGTCAGGCGTAAAACATGAAGCCGCGTCAATCGAGTTTCTGGAAGGTGTTTGCGATTCCGCTGGGGATTGGCCTGCTCAGTGCCGGCGGGTTGTTTGCGGCGTTGCTGGGGGATGGACTGTGGGATTCGTTGAGTTGGCTGGGGTTGGGGATTCCGGCTGTCATTGGTGTTTGGGCGTTGTTTAAGCGGCGTGGCTGAGCCCCTCATCGCAGGCAAGCCAGCTCCCACAGGTTGATGTGTGAACACGGTCAAATGTGGGAGCCGGGCTTGCCCGCGATGAGGCCTTCAAAAACACCTTCGATACCTCTAGGCTAGCCACTGCCCACAGTGAGGAATGTCCATGTCCGCTCCCAGCATGACCTTGTTCCACAACCCCGCCTCGCCCTTTGTCCGCAAAGTTCGCGTACTGCTGCTGGAAACCGGCCAGCAGGATCGCGTCGCCCTGCAAACCTGCATGCCAACACCGGTCACCCCGGACGCCAACGTGGTGCAAAGCAACCCAGTCGGCAAGATCCCAGCCTTGCGCCTGGCCGATGGCTCGGTACTGCACGACAGCCGGGTGATCCTCGATTACTTCGACCACCAGCACGTTGGCAACCCGCTGATACCCCGCGACGGCTCGGCCCGCTGGCGCCGTCTGACCCTGGCCTCGATGGCCGACGGAATCATGGATGCTGCCGTGCTGGTGCGCTATGAAAGCGCCCTGCGCCCGGTGGAGAAAACACTGGGACCAATGGCTGGATGAGCAGCGCAATAAGATCCGTCGTACCCTCGCCGAGCTGGAAGCCGACGCGATTGCCGAACTGGCCAGCCATTTCGACATTGCCGCCATCAGCGTGGCGTGTGCCTTGGGTTACCTGGATTTCCGCCACCCGGACATGCAATGGCGGTTGGATAACCCGAGGCTTGCCGCTTGGTACGCCGAAGTCAGCCAGCGTCCTTCGATGCAACAGACCCAGCCACCGGCCTAAAATCCACCGCGAACCAATGTGGGAGGGGCTTGTGTGGGAGCCGGGCTTGCCCGCGATGGCATCACCTCGGTTTGACTGACATACCGAGGTGCCTGCATCGCAGGCAAGCCAGCTCCCACAGAGTCCCATGGCGTGATTGAGATAGTCGACAATCCGCGCCTTCATTTGCTGATCCTCGCGCAAGCCAATCATTTCACCGCCTCCAGATCAAACTGCAACGGTTCCACCACCTTGCGCTTGCCCACGCCATACCAATCCAGTTTGCGCGTCAGCACCATCACCGTCCCCAGCAAGCCAAACAGCAGCAGCGAGCCCATCAGCAACGCGTAATCCTCGGCACTCAGCAACCCGTACAACAAGCCATACAGCGCTGCCAGCCCCGCCGAAAAACCCAAGCCGTGAGTGATGCTGCGCAGCACGTGGCACACGTAAAAACCGATCAACAACACACAGGCGCTGGCGGAGATAAGGTAGGCCATGGCGAAGCCGATGTGCTCGGACAACGACAACAGCAGCAGGTAGAACAACGCCAGCGCAACGCCCACCAACGCATACTGCACCGGGTGTACCGCCAGGCTCTTGAGGACTTCGAACAGGAAGAAGCCGGCAAAGGTCAGGGCGATGAACAGCAATGCGTATTTGATCGCCCGGTCGCTCTTGAGGTACTGGTCAACCGGGTCGATGAAGTTCACGCCAAAGCTGCGGTTGCTGAAGTCCTTGCAGCTCTGGCCATCCAGGCAGTTTTGCAGCGCTTGTTCGAGGTTGGTGGAAAAGAATGAGGTCTGCCATGTGGCGGTGAAGCCCTGGTCGGTGACTTCACGCTGGGCCGGCAGGAAGTTGCCGATAAAACTCGGGTGCGGCCAATTGGAAGCCAGTGACACCTGGCTGGTCTTGCCCACCGGCACCACTTGCAATTGCTCGGTGCCTTGCAGGCGCAGGTCAAACGCAAACGCCATGACGTAGGGCTTTTTGCTGTCCTGCTCGGGCAATGTCACGTGCACGCCTTCACCCAACCAGTCGACCTGGGAGCCCGGTTCAAAGTCCAGGCGCTGGCTGCCCAGCTCAAGCTTCAGCGCGTTTTCGATGCCACGAATATCGCTGATACCCACCGCCAGAAACGCCGGATCAAAGCGGTAATCGACGAAGTCTTCGGTGATACCCAACTGCGCAGGCAGTTCGAAATGCCCACTGATGCGGTTGTCGGCATGGAACAACCGCGCCTGGTAGATACCCCGTGCCCGCAGTTCGGTCTGCACCTTGCCGTCGAGTTCAAATCGATCCGGCAGGAAATACAGACGACCACGCTCTTCACGGGTGACTTCGTAGCGTTTGTTGAGCTTTTCATTGAGCTTCCACTCGCGCACGGTCTTGCGATAGGGCACCACCATCACCGGGCCGGTTAGGCGCTGGCTGTAGCTGGAACTGCGGGCAATTTCCTCCAGCACGCTGTCGCGAGTGTATTGCCGGTCGCCGATGATGCCGTTGATCATCAGCAATGGAATCAGCAATACCAGCATCAGCAGCGCAATTGCGCCCAGTTTGAAAAGCAGACTGCGGTTCATGGGACTCTCCCTGTTTTGATGGGGCGAGTCTGGGCAGCCTGTGTGGGAGATTTATGTGGGCAATGTGGAGACTGTGTGGAGATGCAGCACCACGTGCACGCCCCCCGGCACATTGCCGATCTGCAACGCACCGCCGTGCAGCTTCATCACTTCCTCGACAAAGTTGAGGCCCAGGCCCGTGCTTTTGCGCCCGCTGGCCGGGCGTGGCAGCGAGTAGAAGCGCTCGCTCAGGCGCGGCAGGGCGTAGTCGGGAATCGGTGCTGCCTGGTTGAACAGGCTGACCTGCACGTCGTTGTGCCGGGTGCTGGCACTGAACCTCAGCGTGCCGCCGGGGGTGTGAAATCCAGTGCGTTATCCAGCAGATTGCCCAACGCCTGGCGCAACAGGAACGGCTCGCCGTACACCCTCACGTCAGCAGCAATCGCCTGCTCGACCTGCAAGCCGGCGCCTTCGATGCGCGCGCATTGGGCCTTGAGTACGTCATCGACCATCGCCGCCACCGCAATACTCACCTGCTCCTCCAGGCCCTGGCGCTGCTCGACTTGCGCCAAGTTCAGCAGGCGTTCGATCAAGTGCTGCAGGCGTGCGCTTTCACTGTCGATATTGCCGACGAAACGCTGCTGCTGCTCGCGGCTCATATCGCCCTGCAACAGCTCCGCCGCACCCCGAATTGCCGCCAATGGGCTCTTCAATTCGTGGGTCAGGGTGTGCACGTAATGTTCGACGTAGGCCTTGCCTTCCAGTTGGGTGCGCATGTGCTCCACGGCGGTGGACAGCTGCTTGAGTTCACCACCACGGTAATGCGGCAGCTCGGCACGCCGGCCTTCGCTGACGGCCTCTGCGTACGCCGTGAGCCGCCGTAGGGCGACGCTCAGCCACCACGACAGCAATGCGCCAAGCAACAGACCGAGGATCACCAACCCCGCGCCGTACCACAGCAGGCGCCGCTCAGTGCGATCTACATAGGGTTGCAACGAGCTATTGGGCTTGGCCACGGTAACCACGCCGATGATCTCGCCGTTGTCGCGAATCGGCGCGCCCACGTGCATCACCGACGACGCCGGGTCGTCCAGTTCGCTGCGGGTGGAACGGGCGCCGTATTCACCGCGCAGGGTCAGGTACACGTCGTTCCACTTGGAATAATCCTGGCCCACCGCTTCGCCGGTGGAGTCGAGCAGCACGATGCCCTTGGCGTCGGTCACATAGATACGGTGGTTGACCTGGTTTTCGGCAAGCCCCAGATGGTCGCCCCCGGCTGGCGATTGCCATAAGCCTTGAGCAGTTCGGGCCAGTGGCTTTGGCCGAGGGTGCCGTTCTTCACGTCATCGCGCAGGACTTCGGCCAGAAGATTGGCGGTGTCCACCAGGGTTTCTTCGGTGGACTGGCGCACGCCCGGGCGGATTTCCTTCATCACCGTGCTGAGCACAAAGTAGCCGGTGAGCCCGATAAACAGCGCGTACACCAGGAAGATCCGCAGCCCCAGGCGCATCAGCTGTTGCCCGGGCTGTAGCTGTAGCCGAGGCCGCGGTGGGTCTGGATCGGCTCGGCATCGGCAGCCACCGCTCGCAATTTGCTGCGCAGGCTTTTGATGTGGCTGTCGATGTTGCGCTCATAGCCGGCATCCGCCGCCACGCCGACAGCGTCCAGCAGTTGCTCGCGGCTGAACACCCGCTCGGGCTGTTCCAGCAGGCTGTGCAGCAGGCGGAATTCGTGGCGCGTCAAGCTCAGCGGCTGGCCGCGATAATGGATCTGCATGCGTTCCAGGTCCACTTGGAACACAGCGGGCGTCACTGCGGGGCCGACACGCTTGAGGATCGCCCGTACCCGCGCCGCCACTTCCCGAGGGCTGAACGGCTTGACCACATAATCGTCAGCGCCGATCTCCAGCCCCACCACGCGATCGATCTCGCCATCCCGCGCACTGAGGAACATCACCGGCACTTCGCTGAACCGTCGCAGTTGCTTGCAGGTTTCAAACCCGGTGATATCCGGCAGGCCGATGTCGAGGATGACCAGGTCCGCCGGCGTCTGGCGCTGATGGGCCAGCGCCTCCTGGCCGAGGCTCAGCCAGGTGGTGGTGAAGCCCTCGCCCTGCAGGGCGAATATCAGCGTGTCGGCAATCGCCGCTTCGTCTTCGACAATCAGGATGTGGGGCATGTGGATCCGTCAGCAGTCCGGTTTGTCGGCAGTGTAACGACGCGCCGGGTTCACCGCTGCACCGAATTCACGCAGGGCCTTGGCGCCGATCAGCAGCGGGTAGTTGAAGCTGCTGCGGTCGGTGAGGTTGACCTCGACAGTGCGCTTGATGTTGCCCAGGCACATTTCCAGGTCGATCACCGGGCGCTTGGCTACAGTGGCTTCGTCCTTGTCGTCGTCTTCGTCGGCGCGGCTCTTGATCTTGCTGATGCGCGATACCTTGTGCTCGTAGACCTTGTCGCTGGCATCCTTGCCGCCGAGGCGGAAGCGCACCCAATCGTCACCGTCACGCTGGAAGGTTTCGATATTGCGCGCCGACAGCGAGGCGGTCAGGGCGCCGGTGTCCATCTTGGCCTTGAAGGTTTCGCCGATCTCCGGCAGTTGGATGTATTCGTAGCGACCGTAGAGGGTCGGTTCGGCAGCCATGACGGGCAAGGCGACCAGGGCGAAGGCGGCAAGGAGCAGTTTCACGAAGTGATTTCCTCGGAAAGAAGTAGGCGGATTCTAGACCGCAAAAGCGGCACTTAGTTAGCGTCCTCAACCATAACCGGCACATTGTGAAACATTCGTGCGGCGATTTGCGATTTGGCCTCTAGACTCAGCTCTCTTATCATGGCCCGCCCACAAGATCCCAAGAGTTGCTTATGCGCCGCCTGCTCACCGGCTGTTTTGTCACCCTGCTGCTGTTGCTCAACACCCTGGTCCTGATCGGTCCGTTGATGGTGTTTGCCCTGCTCAAACTGGTCGCCCCCGGCCGCTCGCGCGACTACATGTCGTGGGCGGTGATGTGGATCGCCGAGACCTGGGCCGAGATCGACAAGTTGATTTTCGCCCTGTGCATCCCCACCCAATGGGACATTCGCGGTGGCGGCGACTTGCGCACCGACACCTCTTACCTGGTCATCAGCAACCACCAATCCTGGGTGGATATCCCCGCGCTGATCCAGGCCCTCAACCGCCGCACGCCGTTCTTCAAGTTCTTCCTGAAAAAGGAGCTGATCTGGGTGCCCTTCCTGGGCCTGGCATGGTGGGCGCTGGATTACCCGTTCATGAAGCGCTACACCAAGGCGTTCCTGGCCAAGCACCCGGAGCTGGCGGGGCAGGACTTGAAGATCACAAAGGAGGCGTGCGAGCTGTTCAAGCGCCAGCCGGTGACGGTGGTCAACTACCTGGAAGGCACACGGTTCAACGAGACCAAGCGCAAGCAGCAAGATTCACCGTTCAAGCGGCTGCTCAAGCCCAAGGCGGGCGGCGTGGCATTTGTACTGGCGGCGATGGGTGAACAACTGGACGCGATTCTCGACGTCACGGTGGTTTACCCACAGGAGAACATCCCAGGGTTTTGGGACCTGATCAGCGGCGCGGTGCCAAGGGTGATCATCGATATCCGCACCCGCGAACTGGACCCGGCCTTATGGCAGGGGGGATTACGAGAACGATCCGGCATTTCGCCAAACCGTCCAGAGCTGGGTGAACCAGCTCTGGAAGGAGAAAGACGCGCGCATCGAACAACTGCGCGCGGAACGTCCTTAACCGCCGGTACCCCAGGCCTGGGCCAGTTTGCCCAGCACGGAAGTGCTGGCGCCCTGGCTGCCCAGGTATTGCAGGATCACCGGCGCAAACTGGCCGACCATCCCGCTGTCCATGCCCAGTGCGCTGAACGCGGTGTTCAGGTCGCTGGTGCTCTTCACGTTACCCAGCAAGCCGTCCAGGCCGCTGGTCTTGCTGCCGCCACTCTGGCCGAGCATCCCGCTCAAGGCGCCGAGGCTGCCCAGGGAATTGCTGCCTGACAGTTGGTCCAGGCCGGGCACGCTTTTACCCAATTGCGAATAGTCGGTGCCGCTCAGTTGGTTCTTCGCCAGACCCAGCATGGCGCCGGTGCCGCCTACGGCTTGTTCTGGGGTGACATTGAGTTGCGAGGTCAGGGCGCTGAGCAGACCGGCGGTCTGGGAGCTCGGCGCCGCAGCCGCCGCCTTGTTGGTGCCCTGGGCGCCGGAAACGGCGTTGGCCACGTCACCGAGGCTGAAACCTGCGGCAAACACCGGGCCGGCGGCCACGCTCAGCAGGCAGGACAGGGCAAAACCGCGTGAAATCTTCATCAAAATAACCTCTGAAAGTAGGCGCTAAAAGCAGGGATTTGACTGACAGTCCCGAAGGATTGTTCCCACACTCAGATTAGTTCAGATAGTCACCGCATCCGAATCAGTCGTCTGCGCGTATATCTACCATGTACCGCCCGAAGTGGGATGGAGAGAGGGATGGGGAGTGGGATGGAATGAATGCCAGAGCTGAACTACCCTCTGCCTACCGTGCGCAGTCCCATCGCCCTCGTTCGAGCGCTTGGAGAGGCCCTATTTCGATCAACGATACTGACCCATTGCGGCCATTACTGGCTCAATGCGCCCTAGGCAACCGCCAGGCGTTCGAAACCCTTTACCGCAACGTTTCACCGCGACTGCACGGTGTGGCCCTGCGTTTCATGGGGCGCCCTGACCTGGCCGAAGAGGTTCTGCAGGAAGCCTTCGTGCGTATCTGGTACAACGCCCCGCGCTACGAGGCGCACCTGGCGGCGCCGATGACCTGGATGGTCAATATCACCCGCAACCTGGCCATCGACCAATTGCGCAAGCACCGTGAGCAACCGCTGGTGGATGGCCAACAAGACGCCATGGTCGATGACGCCCCCAGCGCCCACGACCTGCTCGACAGCCAACGTGAGGCCAACGCCTTGAATCGCTGCCTGGAGACCCTGGACGGCATGCAGCGCCAATCCATCAGCGTGGCTTACTTCCAAGGCCTCTCCTGCTCCGAATTGGCCGACCACTTGGCAGCGCCACTGGGTTCGGTCAAATCCTGGATTCGCCGAGGCATGGAGCGCCTGCGCAGGTGTCTTGAATCATGAATTACCAAACCCCGGCACTGCGCCGCGCCCTTGCCGGCGACTACGCCATCGGACTGATGCCCGCCACTGCACGTCGGCGTTTTGATGCCTTGTTGCTTGACGATGCCGCGCTGCGGGTCGAGCTGGGTCATTGGCAAGACGCCCTTGCCAGCCTGACCGGCACCTTGCCGGAACGGCCGGTCCCCGATCATGTTTGGGCCGGCATCCAGGCACGCATCGAGCCGCAAGTGCTGCATGTGCCGGCGAAGAAACCGTTCTGGATGAATGTGCGCCTGCTGGCAGCCGCGTGTGCGGTCGTCGTTGCAGTGCTGGTGGGCGTTCTTTATCAGCGTGATATCGGCGCCGAGTACAAGGCCACGCTGGTTGCCGCTAACCAACAACCGGCGTTGCAGATCCAGGCTTTTGCCGATTACCTGCAAGTCGAGCCGTTGACGTTGGCGGCGCTGGAACCGACGCGCGTCCTGGAATTGTGGGCTATTCCCGCTGGCGGCAAACCGATTTCACTGGGCTTGGTGCCTAGCGCCGGTAAGGGTCGGATTGAGTTGAGCAAAGAGCAGCAAGCGCTGCTGACCGCATCACTGACCCTGGCCGTCAGCCTGGAGCCACAAGGTGGTTCGCCGACCGGGCAACCGACTGGGCCCGTGTTGTATCAAGGAGCGCTAGCCACTCGCTGACACCCCTTAACCCATGTGGGAGCGGGCTTGCTCGCGAAAGCGGTGGGTCAGCCCCGTATCAGCCGACTGACACACCGTCTTCGCGAGCAAGCCCGCTCCCACATTTGGATCTTTGTTTGCCTGTGGTTTACGCAGCGCTGAACAGTTTGTGCGGATCGATCACAAACTTCTTCGGCACGCCCGCATCGAACTCGCCGTAGCCACGCGGCGCGTCATCCAGGCTGATCACCTGCACACCGACGATTTCAGCAATGTTGATACGGTCCCACATGATCGCCTGCATCAGCGCGCGGTTGTACTTCATCACTGGGGTCTGGCCAGTGTGGAAGCTGTGGGACTTGGCCCAGCCCAGACCGAAGCGAATGCTCAGGCTGCCCATTTTGCGGCGGCATCCACAGCACCGGGTCTTCGGTGACGTACAGACCCGGAATACCGATCTTGCCCGCCACGCGCACTACGCCCATCAGCGAGTTGAGCACGGTGGCCGGAGCTTCGGCCTTGACGCCTTCATGGCCATGACCACGGGCTTCGAAGCCTACGGCATCGACGGCGCAGTCCACTTCCGGTTCGCCCAGCAATGCAGCGATCTGTTCGTGCAGCGGGGTATCAGTGGACAGGTCGGCCACTTCAAAACCCTGGGCCTTGGCGTGAGCCAGGCGGATCGGGTTGACGTCGCCGATGATCACCACCGCTGCGCCGAGCAGGCGTGCCGAGGCAGCAGCAGCCAGGCCGACAGGGCCGGCACCGGCGATATACACGGTGCTGCCTGGACCAACGCCGGCAGTGACGGCGCCGTGGTAACCGGTGGGCAGGATGTCGGAGAGGCAGGTCAGGTCGCGGATTTTCTCCATGGCCTTGTCGCGGTCCGGCAGTTTGAGCAGGTTGAAGTCGGCGTATGGCACCAGCACGTATTCGGCTTGGCCACCGGTCCAGTCGCCCATGTCGACGTAGCCGTAGGCACCACCGGCACGGGCCGGGTTAACAGTGAGGCACACGCCGGTGTGTTGCTCTTTGCACGAGCGGCAACGGCCGCACGCCACGTTGAACGGTACGGACACCAGGTCGCCGATTTTCAGGTTCTCGACGTCGCTGCCCTTCTCGATCACTTCACCGGTGATCTCGTGACCGAGCACCAGGCCGGTCTGGGCAGTGGTGCGGCCGCGCACCATATGTTGGTCGGAGCCGCAGATGTTGGTGGAGACCACGCGCAGGATGACGCCATGTTCGATCTTCCTGCCACGGGGGTCCTGCATTTTGGGATAGTCGATTTTCTGTACTTCGACTTGGCCGTTGCCGAGATACACGACACCACGATTACCAGACATGCTTTCACCTCGCTGTTGTTTTTATGGAACCGCGTCGCCCAGGCAGGCGGCGCGTTTAAGTGCTTGGGTACAGATGCTGTTTCTTGTGTTGTTTGTTGGGGCCTCTTCGCGAGCAAGCCCGCTCCCACATTAACTGTATTTACACATTTGGATGTGTGAACACATTCCAATGTGGGAGCTGGCTTGCCTGCGATAGCGATCTAAAGAACGACTGTGCGATTGGCGTTGAGAAACACCCGCCGCTCAATGTGATACCCAACCGCCCGGGCCAATGTCAGCCCTTCAATATCCCGCCCCTTGGCAATCAAGTCCTCGGGATAGTGGCTGTGATCCACCACCTCTACGCCCTGGGCGATGATGGGGCCTTCATCCAAATCGTTGTTGATGTAATGCGCCGTAGCGCCCACCAATTTCACGCCCTTGTTGTACGCCTGATGATAAGGCTTGGCGCCCTTGAACCCGGGCAACAACGAGTGGTGAATGTTGATGGCCTTTCCATCAAGTTTGCGGCACAGCTCCGGCGACAACACTTGCATGTAGCGCGCAAGAATCACCAGCTCCGCGCCGGTGTCTTCCACCACTTGCCACACCTGACGCTCCTGGGACGGTTTGTCGTTGGGGTCGAGGGGAAATGGTAGTAGGGAATCTGGTGCCAGTCGGCCAACGGTTTCAAATCGGGGTGGTTGGACACCACCGCGACTACATCCATCGACAACTGGCCGATGCGCTGGCGATACAGCAGATCATTCAGGCAGTGATCGGCCTTGGAGACCATGATCACCACTTTCGGCCGGTAGTTCGGCGCCGTCAGTTCGAAGATCATGCCGAACGCTTCACCGCGCGTGGCCAGGCCATCACGGAAGGCTTGTTCGTCAAACCCATCGGGCTGGCGGAATTCCACGCGAATGAAAAACCGCCCGGACAGCCGATCATCGAACGAGTGGTGCTCAGTCACGTAGCAGCCCTGTTCGAACAGGTAGCGGGTGACCGCGTCCACCGTGCCGAGCACGCTGGGGCAGTCGGCAGTCAAAATCCATGTATCGGGTGCGCGGCTCATGGGGCATTCCTCAGGCTTGGACGCTCAGGCCGAATTCGGCAGAGGCATCCTGCAACCACAACCACCAGTAGTCCGAGAAGCTGCGACGAATCAGCAGCTCCCAGGTGTCTTCAGCGGTGTGGCGGATCACCAGTTGCGACTTGGCGAACACCGTACCCACTGCCTTGCCCACCGGGAAGTTATTGGGGTGCACGTCGTAGCTGGTGGATTTCATCAGCACATCGCGCACGTTCGGGCCGCTGAGTTCAAGAATCTGCTGGCCGCCGCTGACGTTGACCACCTGGATATGCAGCTCGCCCAGGGCTTCGCGCAAGCTTTTCTCGGCAGCGAATTCTTCACCGCTTGGCACGATGAGCAACCACTCATCCGGGCCGAGCCATTGCAGGCTGGTTTCGCCCTTGATGATCACTTGCAGGGCGCCTGGCAGTTCGATGCCCAGGGCCTTGTGCACACCGGCTGCGAAAGCCGCGTCATGGCCATCGCCACGGATGGTCAGGTGGCCCAGGAGTTTCTTTTCACGCACGGTCACGCCGGCGTTCTTGCGGCCCTTGCCGACCAGGCTGGCGAGGTCGGCATGGTGCAGCGACGACTCGGCCTTGGCCCCGGAGGTTGGGCGTTGTTGGTAAACATTGGCTGCTGTCATAAAGCACCTGTTTTGAATGCTGTGGTGTCTGTTCTGGCCTCATCGCGGGCAAGCCCGGCTCCCACAGGAGAATGCATTCCAAGTGTGGGAGCTGGCTTGCCTGCGATGCAGGCGACTCGGTCCATCAGATGTTCTGACGATCGCCTTTCGGGTCAAAGAACACCGAAGACACAATCTCCGCCTCGATCACGCTGCCATCCGCTTGCGGTGAGAACACCCGCTCGCCAATACGCTTCAAGCCGCCCTTCACCACACCCATGGCAAATGAATAACCGAGGGAGTTGTGTGCATAACTTGAGGTCACGTGACCGACCATCTTCATCGGGATCGACTGCTTCGGATCGAACACCAACTGCGCGCCTTCCGGCAGCCACACTTTCGGGTCCACCGGCTTCAAGCCCACCAGTTGCTTGCGTTCTTCACGCACGCAGTCTTCACGGTTCATGCCGCGCCAGCCGATCCACGAGAACGGCTTGGTACGCCCTACGCACCAGCCCATGTTCAGGTCGTCCGGGGTCATCGAGCCGTCGGTGTCCTGGCCGACGATGATGAAGCCCTTTTCGGCCCGCAATACGTGCATGGTTTCGGTGCCGTACGGGGTCAGGTTGTACTTCTTGCCGGCCTCGACGATTTTTTCCAGCACGCCCATGGCGTAGTCGGCCTGCACGTTGACTTCGTACGACAGCTCACCGGTAAACGAGATACGGAACACCCGCGCCGGTACGCCGCCCACCAGGCCTTCTTTCCAGGTCATGAACGGGAAGCCGTCCTTGTCCAGGTCGATGTCGGTGACTTCCGCCAGCAACTTGCGGCTGTTGGGGCCGGACAGGGTCATGGTGGCCCAGTGGTCGGTGACCGAGGTGAAGTACACCTTGAGGTCTGGCCACTCGGTCTGTTGGTAGATTTCCAGCCACTGCAGAACGCGTGCCGCGCCGCCGGTGGTGGTGGTCATCAGGAAGTGGTTGTCAGCGAGGCAGGCAGTCACGCCGTCATCGAAGACCATGCCGTCTTCCTTGCACATCAGGCCGTAGCGCGCCTTGCCCACGTCGAGCTTGGTCCAGGCGTTGGTGTAGATGCGGTTGAGGAACTCGCGGGCATCCGGGCCCTGAATGTCGATCTTGCCGAGGGTGGACGCGTCCAGCAGGCCGACGCTGTCGCGCACGGCCAGGCATTCGCGTTTCACCGCCGCGTGCAGGTCTTCACCGTTGCGCGGGAAATACCATGGGCGTTTCCACTGGCCGACGTCTTCAAACTCGGCGCCGTTCTTCACGTGCCAGGCTTGCAGCGCGGTGTAGCGTACGGGTTCGAAGATGTGCCCACAGTGACGGCCTGCTACCGCGCCGAAAGTCACCGGCGTGTAGTTCGGGCGGAACATGGTGGTGCCCATCTGCGGGATGGTCACGTTCAGCGAGCGAGCGGCGATGGCCAGGCCGTTGACGTTACCCAGCTTGCCTTGGTCGGTGCCAAAGCCCAGTGCGGTGTAGCGCTTGACGTGCTCGACCGACTCGAAACCTTCGCGGGTCGCCAGTTCGATGGCGGCGGCGGTCACGTCGTTTTGCAGGTCGACAAATTGCTTGGGCGCCCGTGCAGTTGGCTTGTCATGCGGCACTTGGTACACCGCCAAAGTCGGCTCTTCCAAACGGCTCAGCGCTTTGGGCAAGGTGCCTTCCACCGGCGCAAAACCGGCTTCGCTGGCGGCGCGCACGCCACCTTCAAAACCGTCTGCCAGGGAATCGCCGAGACCGTAGACACCATTGATGCCGCCCACGCACACGCGTTTTTGCGGTGCTTCGCCCGGCACAAAACCGAGGATGTCTTCGCGCCAGGTCGGCTTGCCGCCCAGGTGCGAGGCCAAGTGGACCACCGGGCTGTAGCCGCCGGAGCTGGCGACGAGGTCGCAGTCCAGCCACTCGCCGGGGCTGGTGACTTTGTGCGCCTTGACGTCAATCGCGGCGATCCGCGCAGCGGTCACGCGCTTGGTGCCACGGGCCTCGACCACGGCGCTGCCGGTGAGGATACGAATGCCTTTGGCGCGGGCTTCTTCCACCAGCGCGCCGCGTGGGTTGTGGCGGACATCGGCCACCGCAACCACTTGCAGGCCGGCATCCAACCAGTCCAGCGCTACGCGGTAGGCGTGGTCGTTGTTGGTGGACAGCACCAGTTTCTTGCCCGGTGCCACGCCGTAGCGGCGCACGTAGGTAGAAACCGCACCCGCCAGCATGTTGCCCGGCACGTCGTTGTTGCCGTAAACCAGTGGACGCTCGCACGCACCGGTCGCCAGCACTACACGCTTGGCGCGCACACGGTGGATACGCTGACGCACCACGCCAATCGGCGCACGGTCACCCAGGTGATCGGTGAGGCGTTCGTGAATGGTCAGGAAGTTATGGTCGTGGTAGCCGTTGACGGTGGCGCGGGGCAGCAGCACCACGTCCGGCAACGCTTTCAATTCGGCGATGACGCTGGCGACCCACTCAGTGGCCGGCTTGCCGTCGAGGCTTTCGCGCGAATCCAGCAGCGAGCCACCGAACTCTTCTTGTTCGTCAGCGATGATCACGCGGGCACCGCTGCGCGCAGCAGCGAGTGCGGCGGCCAGGCCAGCAGGGCCTGCGCCCACCACCAGCACGTCACAGTGGCGGTTGAAGTTGTCGTAGGTGTCCGGGTCGTTCTCGGTCGGCGAGCGGCCAAGGCCAGCGGCCTTACGGATGTACTTCTCGTAAGTCATCCAGAACGATTGCGGGTACATGAAGGTTTTGTAGTAGAAGCCCGGCGGCATCAGCTTGCCGCCGACCTTGCCGAGAATGCCCATCACGTCGGTGTTGACGTTCGGCCAGCCGTTGGTGCTGGTGGCGACCAGGCCTTGGTACAGCGCCTGTTGCGTGGCGCGCACGTTGGGGATCTGGGTGGCTTCGGTGGCACCGATCTGCAGCACCGCGTTCGGCTCTTCGGCGCCAGCAGCAAAGATGCCGCGAGGGCGCGAGTACTTGAAGCTGCGGCCGATGATGTCAACGCCGTTGGCCAGCAGGGCAGCGGCCAAGGTGTCTCCTTCAAAGCCCTTGTAGGTCTGGCCGTTGAAGCTGAAGGTCAGGACTTTATTACGGTCGATCCGGCCACCGTTGGACAGGCGATTGGTCTGGCTCATACCTTCTCTCCAGCAGCCTTGGCGGTGAATTGCGGCTTGGTGCCGATCTTGTAGGTTTCAAGAATTTCGTAGGTCAGCGTGTCGCGGGTCGCGTTGAAGTACTGGCGGCAACCGGCGGCGTGAATCCACAGTTCGTGGTGCAGGCCACGCGGGTTGTCGCGGAAGAACATGTAGTCGCCCCACTGCTCATCGGTGCAGGTATTCGGGTCCAGCGGACGCGGGATATGCGCTTGGCCGGACGCGTGGAATTCCTCTTCGGAGCGCAGTTCGCCACAGTGAGGACAGAAGATATGCAACATAGGAAATTTCTCCTGTTAGTGGGCGACGGCCGCAGCGCCGTGTTCGTCGATAAGCGCACCGTTGTGGAAACGGTCGATGGAAAACGGTGCCGCCAACGGGTGCATCTCACCCTTGGCCAAACTCGCGGCAAACACGTTGCCTGAGCCCGGCGTGGCCTTGAAGCCACCGGTGCCCCAACCGCAGTTGAAGAACATGTTCGGCACTGGCGTCTTGGAGATGATCGGGCAGGCATCCGGCGTGGTATCGACGATGCCGCCCCACTGGCGGTTCATGCGCACGCGCGACAGCACGGGGAACATCTCGACGATGGCCTGGATGGTGTGCTCGATCACCGGGTACGAACCACGCTGGCCGTAGCCGTTGTAGCCGTCGATACCGGCGCCGATCACCAGGTCGCCCTTGTCGGACTGGCTGATGTAACCGTGCACGGCGTTGGACATGATCACGCTGTCGATAATCGGCTTGATCGGCTCCGACACCAACGCTTGCAGCGGGTGGGATTCAATCGGCAGGCGGAAGCCGGCGAGTGAAGCCATGTGCCCGGAGTTACCGGCAGTCACCACACCGACGCGCTTGGCGCCGATAAAGCCCTTGTTGGTTTCCACGCCGATGCACACGCCGTTTTCCTTGCGAAAGCCGATCACTTCGGTCTGCTGGATCAAGTCCACGCCCAGTGCGTCAGCGGCACGGGCAAAACCCCAGGCCACGGCATCGTGACGGGCCACGCCGCCGCGACGTTGCACGGTGGCGCCGAGTACCGGGTAGCGGGTGTTTTTCGAGCAATCGAGATACGGGATCTCGTCAGCCACTTGTTTGGCGTTGAGCAACTCGCCGTCCACGCCGTTGAGGCGGTTGGCACTGACGCGACGCTCGGAATCACGGATGTCTTGCAGGGTGTGGCACAGGTTGTACACACCACGCTGGGAGAACATCACGTTGTAGTTCAGGTCCTGGGACAGGCCTTCCCACAGTTTCATCGCGTGTTCGTACAGGTGAGCCGACTCGTCCCACAGGTAGTTGGAGCGCACGATGGTGGTGTTGCGCGCGGTGTTACCGCCGCCCAGCCAGCCTTTTCTCGACCACGGCCACGTTGGTGATGCCGTGTTCTTTGGCCAGGTAGTAGGCGGTCGCCAGACCATGCCCGCCACCGCCGACGATGACCACGTCGTAAACCTTTTTAGGGGTGGGCGTGCGCCACATCTTCTGCCAGTTTTCGTGGTGGCTGAGTGAGTGCTTGAAGAGGCCAAAGCCCGAGTAGCGTTGCATAGTCATTACTCCAAAACCGCGCTCAGCGATAAACCGGGAAATCAGCGCACAGGGCAGACACGTGCTTGGCCACGTTGGCCTCGACATCGGCGTCGCCGAGGTTGTCGAGGATGTCGCAGATCCAGCCCGCCAGTTCGATGCACTGCGGCACTTTGAAACCACGCGTAGTCACCGCCGGGGTGCCGATGCGCAGGCCCGACGTCACGAACGGCGACTGAGGGTCATTCGGCACGGCGTTCTTGTTGACGGTGATGTGGGCGCGGCCCAGGGCGGCGTCCGCCTCTTTGCCGGTGAGGCCCTGACGAATCAGGCTGACCAGGAACAGGTGGTTATCGGTGCCGCCGGACACGACATCGTAGCCGCGCTTGATAAACACCTCGGCCATCGCCTGGGCGTTGTCGATCACTTGCTGTTGATACGCCTTGAAGCCCGGCTCCAGCGCTTCCTTGAAGCACACGGCCTTGCCGGCGATGACGTGCATCAGCGGGCCGCCCTGAGCGCCGGGGAATACGGCGGCGTTGAGTTTCTTTTCGATGTCTTCGTTGGACTTGGCCAGGATCAAGCCACCACGTGGACCGCGCAGGGTCTTGTGGGTGGTGGTGGTGACCACGTCGGCGTACGGCAGCGGGTTCGGGTACAGGCCAGCGGCGACCAGGCCGGCGACGTGGGCCATGTCGACGAACAGCAGTGCGCCTACCTTGTCGGCGATCTGGCGGAAGCGCGGGAAATCCAGGGTCTTGGAATAGGCAGAGAAACCGGCCACAACCATTTTCGGCTTGTGCTCGACCGCCAGGCGCTCGACTTCGTCGTAGTCGATCAGGCCGGTGTCGGTGTTGATGCCGTATTGCACCGCGTTGTACAGCTTGCCCGAGGACGACACCTTGGCGCCGTGGGTCAGGTGACCGCCGTGGGCCAGGCTCATGCCCAGGATGGTGTCGCCGGCATTGATCAGGGCCAAGTACACGGCGCTGTTGGCGGAAGAACCGGAGTGCGGCTGCACGTTGGCGTAATCGGCGCCGAAGAGTTGCTTGGCGCGCTCGATGGCCAGGGCCTCGACTTTATCCACATGCTCGCAGCCACCGTAGTAGCGCTTGCCCGGGTAGCCTTCGGCGTATTTGTTGGTGAGGCCGCTGCCCTGGGCTTCCATCACACGCTTGCTGGTGTAGTTCTCTGACGCGATCAGCTCGATATGATCTTCCTGGCGCTGCTCCTCAGCATTCATGGCCGCCAGCAGTGCGTCGTCATATCCCTGAATCTGGTCTTGTTTGCTGAACATCGCGTCTCTCCCAGCCTTTCGTATTGTTGAGGCCCGGTGCAGGGCCCTTTGATGCGATGGTAGGGCTGGCGCCTCTGGGTCAAATGCCTACGGGCGCCACGCAAAGGTGCGTTTACGACATCAGCAGCCATACGGGCAGAAAATTAATCCTACACACCTCAACGCAGCCGCCGTAAGAAACAACTTAAAAAGCTATAAAACCATTATTCAAAACCAAACTTAAAAATACAAACTTAAAATATCCAGCCAAATAAAACCTTACACAACCCTTATAGATCGAACACCATACCCGCTGTATTAATACCCCCTTCGAAGCGCCACTCAGCCTGCAACTTAGTCACTGTAGAAAACTTGAACCTCATGTTTATTCCAGGAGACACGGCATGACATTAATCGACAACGCGACTGCTATTTGCAAACGGCTGGCCCCCGGCGGCTGGCATAACTTACTGCTTAAACATGGCCTTGATATACTGGCGCCATGCCTTGCAACTGAACTTCGCAAGCCGTTAACTCATATAGATCGGACACTCGCCGGCTTCGAAGACTTTTGCCCCACCGGCCAACATGGCATAGAGCCGGGCAAACCGGCACAAAGCCTGCTGTATCACGCACTGGCCAGCCCTAACGTGACCCACGACGCGCAAGGCACACCGCTTCAGGACTACCCCACCACAGCCGAACTAGAGACCCTCCTCAACCTGGTCTACGGGATTGATCCCCCAGCATCGAACATCTCAAAGAGCGCGCTCAGGGCGCACCCCTGGCGGTTGTGGTGTTCTCCCATGAATATCGCCCGGCACCCGACACCGTCCACAAAGCCCGCGCCGACCTGTGCTTCTCGCGAACAGGCATCGCACGTGTGGGCACCATGCCAGCCCTGTATGACCCACAGCGCCGGGGCTTCCTGCCATTCGTGGAGGGTCAAGACCATCAAATCCGCGTATTACCTGCACGCTATAGCGCTTTTGTTGCAATACAGCGTAAGGGGGATCAAGCCAGCTTTGGCCCGATGCGCTTTGGCACCAGTGATGGCGACCGCGACTTTTGGGTGCCTGTGCACAAGCTGTTCGATGGCGACGAATGTATTGCCGGTATGAACCTTGAGCTTGAACTGCTGAGCGAACACAAAAACGAGAAGCTGCGCCGCATCCATTTGGCGCTAGGGGCAAACTCAGGCTGGGGAGAACCCGATATCAGCCGCCAACCCTTCGTAATCAACGAAGGGTTGGCCGACTGGCTAAGCGTCATTGGAGGGCTAGTGACCGATGAACATGACCCGGGACTGCTCTGCCCACTGCCACGTGACTGCTTGGTCGAAGCGGCTCGCTATCAGGGTAAACCCCTGACATTCAGAGTTCCAGGCCAGCCATTGTTACTGGACTCGAGCTTGTCCATGCCTCCCCACGCACCCGAATTTGTCCACATTCGCCATCAGGTGCTTTCCACTGGCGACATCATTGATCTCAACCAATCCCCCAGCATGATGGAGGTCTTGAACAAAGGTCGCTTCGATGCCTTGCACTATCTGGACTTTACCGCGGACGGCTGGATCAACGCCAAGTGCGCTGCACTGGATGCCATTTTTCCGCAGCGCGTTGCGGCTTACTCACTGATCAGCGCCCCAGACTTCTACCCGCTGTGCACTCAGCGCCAACTGAGTGAATGGCTTGAAAGCATGCCGACCGACATCCAAGAGGAACTTTTCAGCCAACCCCCTGTATGTTTGTCGGACGTCAGAAGCCCCGCCAACCTGAGCTCGTTTGCTGCAACCTTTGATCGCTCGGACACAGGAATCACAGCGATTGTTGCACAAGCCGATACGCCCCTCGGCACGCCCCTTCCGGCCCTGCTCAAAGTTGACTCTGCCAGGCGAGCGTCCTATTTGCCGGACGCCGCTGCGGGACTGTTCGCACCGGGTTGGGACGTGGGAACAGACTTCGAGGGTGACGTTTTCGACTATGACAACACCGAGTGGCACCTGGCCGCTTATAGGCTGGGAAGCCCCTTCCGGAGGATGCGAAACTGTGTGCCGCCTTGAGTTCCTTCTGGCCTGCCGTCGCACCCGACACGGTCCAGCAATTCGAACCATCGAGCAGCCGGCAGACGGTAAAACCCATGCTTGATGCCGAAATCGGCAAGGCCGGCGGCGTCCCTTGGGATGGTACCCCTGCGCCACACCATTACAGCGAAAATGGCCAGCCCTATATCGCTTTTACTTCGTCCTTATATGGGGATTACACGCAAAGTGCACTTGATGGGGCATTTTCCCTAACACTTACCGGCAAAGTTGACGCCAAGGAATATCAACAGCGAATGAGCGCATTGCTGCGTGTACGCTCAATCATTGGGAAAACATATAAAGAATGGCGAATCATTTCATTTCGACTTGCCATGGAGGAGGATATGAAAGAACTTGATCACTGCCTGGCCGAGCAAGTTAAAAGTGTGCAAACCGCTTATCGATTTGAAATGGCACGGCTTGGCTCAGCGACGTCTACAGCGTTCAACAAAGTGCATGTAAAAGTGATTGAAAGCTCAACTTTCCTGGTATGGCCCGAAACAATCCTGCAGCGATATGCAGAGCGCCCATGGCGGCGTACCTGACCCACAACCGACACCTGGTAACCTATGGAACGCTATGACGTTATTGTCATCGGCGCAGGGCCGGCAGGTTGCGCGTGTGCGATTCATAGCGCTCGAAACGGCATGAGTGTTGCCATTATCGAGCGCCATCCCGCCACGCGTGATCGTCCGGGTGAAACCCTGCATCCCGGCATTGAGCCCCTGCTTCACCAACTCGGTGTTGCCGAGTGGGTGAACAATGGGGCTTTGCCCGCCCCTTGGGGGTATGGGTCGCATGGCAGCATGAGCGTCGCTTCGTCCCGTTTGGCGAGGATGCAAACGGGCCGTGGCGCGGGTTTCAAATCCCCGGAGCCACGCTGGACAGCCTGCTGCTGGAAGCGGCCAAGGCATGCAACGTCGTTATCAGGCAACCGTGCCACGCCAAAGGCGTTATTACACGGCACCAGCGGGTCATCGGCGTTCAGACCAATGAGGGGGTTTTACACAGTACCTATCTGGTCGACGCCAGCGGTGCCAACGGCTGGCTGGCACGTCAGTTGGGTCTCAAGCTCCATCGGTATTCTGCGCCGCTGATGGCGTTTTATGGGTATGTACAAATCGAAGATGACGATGAACGCCCGCCTGAAGGAATGTTCGCAGATCCGTTCGGCTGGTATTGGATGGCTCATCTGGGTGACGGCCGCTATAACTGGACGCGGCTGCGATTTGAGCATGCCGCTGACCAACGGGCGAACACTGCTCCCTTGTCGCTCACAGGCATCAACCCCCTGGGGAAAACACGCGGCGCTGATGTCACCTGGAGGATCTACGACCATCTGGCGGGCGACGGCTACTTCATCACGGGGGGATGCGGCGGCGGTTCTCGACCCTGCGGCATCCCATGGCGTGCTCAAGGCAATCATGTCCGGAACAATGGCTGCCCATGGGATTTTTACAGAGCCGGACATCCGGGGCACAGCAACATGCAATCGCAGTGCATTACCATCAATGGTTACAGGACTGGTTCGATCAGGATGTGAAGAGCATGCGCGCACTGTACGCAGAGCATCCATTCCCACCGGCCTGGCTTCCCGTTTCCTGACGTGCGCGGGCCATTGGGCCGATCGTTCAGGCGATAACCTGCCGGACAGCGAGCAATACCACAAAATGTGCCGGGTAGAGGGCATACGCCCAACGGCGCATAGCTGGCGGGGAGGCGCTTTGGGCATGTCGCAACAAGATCAGGCCGAGCAGCGGCCCAATCAAGCATGCGGCCAGTCCCAATAGCGCCACGAGCTTGCCGTTAATGAGCAGAACCTGCCATTGGTTAGCAGCCACACAGACCAACCCTGGCAGCAGGCTGAAATACCAGGGCCGACGAAATACCAGCAGCATCGCCAGCGGCAGCAATACACCGAAAAAACCGAACATCAGTTGGCTGGAAAATACTGTGGCTATGCTGAGGGCAACCAACGCCAATCCGCGATCAACAAGCGCCCTCTGTTGCCATCCTCGCGCAACCAGCAAACCCAGCGCCAAGGTCGGCAACACATTCAACGTATCGGCATCCTCGATAAACAGCCGATACGGCACTTCACCGATCACACTGAACAGCAGCAACCAGCCCAGGTAACGACCGGTGACCGGCGCGCTTCCCATTCGGTGCAAATTCGCCGCAATGGCCAAGCAAAACCACGGAAAAGCCAGGCGCCCCGGCACATACAGTCCATCCAGGCTTAACCCGACATAACGCAGGTGATCAAGCACCATGCACAGCAGCGCCAGCCACTTGAGCAGGTCCAGGGCGCCGTCTCGGACACGTCCGACAGGCAAGGTGTAGGCAGCGTGCATAATTCCCCAACGACTTTGCATTTACAGTACGTGCGCACCCCAGACAATCTTGGTTACAGTGCGCACCAACATCGACCACAGGAATGGGCCATGACCGACAAGAGCCAACAATTCGCCAGCGACAACTACTCCGGCATCTGCCCGGAAGCCTGGGCCGCCATGGAACAAGCCAACCAGGGCCATCAACGGGCCTACGGCGATGATGAATGGACCCACCGCGCCGCCGACGGTTTCCGCAATCTGTTCGAAACCGACTGCGAAGTATTCTTCGCCTTCAACGGCACCGCTGCCAACTCCCTTGCGCTGTCCTCGTTGTGCCAGAGCTACCATAGCGTGATTTGCTCGGAAACCGCCCACGTCGAAACCGACGAATGCGGCGCGCCGGAGTTTTTCTCCAACGGCTCCAAGCTGCTCACCGCCCGCACCGAAAACGGCAAGCTAACCCCGGAATCGATCCGCGAGATCGCCCTCAAGCGCCAAGACATCCACTACCCCAAGCCGCGCGTGGTCACCCTGACCCAAGCCACCGAAGTCGGCAGCGTGTACACCCCGGAAGAAATCCGCGCCATCAGCGCCACCTGCAAGGAATTGGGCCTGAACCTGCACATGGACGGCGCGCGTTTTTCCAACGCCTGCGCCTTCCTCGGCTGCTCGCCGGCCGACCTGACCTGGAAAGCCGGGGTGGACGTGTTGTGCTTTGGCGGCACCAAAAACGGCATGGCCGTGGGTGAAGCGATCCTGTTCTTCAACCACAAGCTGGCCGAAGACTTTGACTACCGCTGCAAACAGGCCGGCCAACTGGCATCGAAAATGCGCTTCCTCTCCGCCCCATGGGTAGGCTTGCTGGAAAACGACGCGTGGCTCAAACACGCACGCCATGCCAACCACTGCGCGCAATTGCTGAGCAACTTGGTGGCGGATATTCCGGGGGTGGAATTGATGTTCCCGGTGCAGGCCAACGGGGTGTTCCTACAGCTGTCAGAACCGGCTATCGCGGCGCTGACGGCCAAGGGCTGGCGCTTCTACACCTTCATCGGCAAGGGCGGCGCACGGTTCATGTGTGCGTGGGACACCGAGGAAGATCGTGTAAGGGAATTGGCGGCGGATATCCGGGAAGTGATGGGCGCCTGACCGTAGCGGATACTGGCGCAATGCCGAGTCTGTTATTTGATATTTCTGACAGCAGCGCACTGCATTTTCGTTGACTAGCCTCTTGGAACCCGAGAGGAAAACGCCGCTGCAGCGGCCCCCTTTCGGGAACAACTGCCTGCCGAATAATCGGCCGGAAACGGAAGTCCAGCAGAGAGCTAAACCATGGAATACCAAAGCAACGGCAACACCCTGCAAAGCGACGGCACCATCAACACCACGGTCATCGACTGGGATGAGTTCCGCAAGTACGCAAAAGTCGGCGACACCATCCGCGAGCCATCAAGGACACTGCGGATCTACGATAAAGTCTATGAATTGACAGCATCAGGCCAGCATTTCGTGGTCCATATCTATGCGCAGTAATCACACAAAGCAAAGGTAATGATCGTTCCCACGCTCCGCGTGGGAACGCCTCCGACGCTTCGCGCCCCATCCAAGGATGAATGCATGGGCAGAAGCCGCTACGTCATCACCGAACCTGAAAAACCGCACTTCCTGACATGTACCGTCATGGAGTGGCTACCGTTGTTCACCCGAGCCTACCTCGTTGACCATATTCTGGATTGCTGGCGCTACCAGCAATGCCATAAAGACTTAAGCCTTTATGGCTAAGTCATCCTCGAAAACCACCTGCATTTTGTTGCCCAGGCACCCGACCTGAACAAGTGCCTCCGCCAATTCAAATCTTTCACCGCCCGCTCCATCATTGATGACCTGCAAAACAAAGGCGTCGAACGCGTTCTGCAACGCCTGCGCTTCAGCAAACGCGCGCACAAGACAGATCGGGTTTATCAACTTTGGTAGGAAGGTTCACATGCCGAGTTGGTGTACAGCGAGGCGGTGATGCGACAGAAGCTCGATTACATCCACCACAATCCGGTTAAACGCGGCTATGTGGATCTGGCAGAACACTGGCGGTATTCCAGTGCGCGTAACTATGCAGGGGTGGAAGGGCTGATCGATATCCAACGTTGGTATGAATGAGGCGGGACGCGGAGCGTCTTGAGGTATTCCCACGCGGAGCGTGGGACCGATCAACAACCGAAGCCTGCGCCAGAAAGTCATGACCTCTGGCGCGGGAATGATCGAACTGGAAGCGAATGCCCTCCGGCGGACCTTCAGAAAACAATGGATAACTGCCGTTCATCCGCACTGGTATTTCTCACAGTGCCACCGTTTTCGGCCAGGGAGTAGATTCTGCGAACCTGAAAAGGAATTTGCGCAGTCTTTCAGGAAAAGGTGCCTACCGAGAACTCGGCGAGCAACAACAACTCAGAGAGGACTGCACAATGAACAGTGGAAAGCACGCCAACGCTCTAAAAAGCAAAAACCATGTCAGCGAAACAATCGTCGATTGGGATGAATTCAGGAAAATCGTGCAAGTTGGCGATACTTATGAAGCCCTCGGGCTAAAAAGAACAGTCAGTGAAAAGGTCTTTGAAATGAGTGAGTCAGGGGAAGGTTTCACCATCCATGTTTTCGTCAAATGACTAAGTGCGGGAGGGGACCAACACCCTCCCCTACTCGACTGCCCCACTTGAGACATGAGAACTCGATGTGCACGTCACCCTTCGGCATGCTGCAGTACGATCAGTGATCAGGGTCAAAACTCAATGCGTACGTCGCCTTTCGGCACGCTGCAGCACGACAGGATGTAACCCTCAGCCTCGTCTTCCTCGGTGATCCCGCCGTTGTGGTCCATCTCGACTTCCCCGCCCAGCTTCATCACTTTGCACGTTCCGCAGATCCCCATGCCGCAGGCCTTCGGAATCAACAGGCCAAGCTTGGCCGCTGCTGCGTGCACGGTTTCGCCCGGTGCCACACGAATGCTTTTGCCCGAGGCAATGAATTCCACCTGGTGCAAATCTGCCAGGTCGATTTCCGGTGCATCTGCCGCTTGCTCGGCCTGTTCCACCGCGTCGGCACGGGCTTCCGGCGGCGTGGCACCGAAGGATTCCTCGTGGTAACGCGCCATGTCGAAACCTGCGACTTCCAGCAGGCGCTTCACTGCGTTCATGTAGGGCGTCGGGCCGCAACAGAACACCTCGCGCTCCAGGAAGTCCGGCACCATCAGTTCCAGCATCTTGTGGTTCAGATAGCCGCGATAACCCGCCCAAGGCTCGCCCAGGCCGTGCTTCTCACAAATCAGGTGCAGGCTGAAATTGTCGATCCGCGACGCCATGTGCTCCAGCTCACGGTGGTAAATGATGTCTTTGGGCGAGCGAGCGCTGTGGATAAACGTCATGTCGACGTTGGCATTGGTGTCGTAGAACCAGCGCGCCATGGACATCACCGGGGTGATGCCAACACCTCCGCTGAGGTACAGCACTTTTGGGCTTGGGAAGTCGATGGCGTTGAACAACCCCACCGGCCCGTGTACCGCCAACTCTTGCCCTTCATGAAGGGTATCGTGCAGCCAGTTGGAGACCCGACCGCCCGGCACGCGCTTGATGGTCACCGAGAAGCTATAAGGCACCGAAGGCGAGCTGGAAATGGTGTAGGAGCGCATGATCGGCTGGCCTTCAATTTCCAGCTCCAGGGTGACGAATTGCCCCGGCTTGAAAAAGAACAGGATCGGCTGGTCGGCCATGAAACAAAAGGTGCGCACGTCCCAGGTTTCCTGGATGACTTTGACGCAACGGACGATGTGTCGACCATTGGCCCAGGTCTGGGTGGTTACCGGGTTCAGGAAGCTGTTGGACATGCTCATTCTCCACTGCCGATGTTCGGCTTTATGGTGGCGATTCTGCGTAACGCCGGATTCGCCCATTTACCTATCTGCGACATTCACATACTTATCGCGACCAGCCCCCAACGACCTAGGGTTGCGCGTCGGGAACAGATTGGGCCATGTCGCCCATGGATAAGGTTCGGCACATCGGCGGCCCCACACTCGCTTCCAACAACGACGCTTTCTTTACGCCTTGCTGCAAACCTGATTAGCCACTTATCTCGGCCACACAGAATGGCCATGAGGACACACACGATGGACGTCACCGCAACCTTAAGCTTGGGCGATCCGCTGGAACCCGCACGCAAGGCCACCGCGCAAATGCTGCAGGAACGTGAGCGCACGTTCTCGCTGCCACAGCCGTTCTACTCTGATGAGCGGTTGTTTGATATCGACATGCAGGAGATCTTCCAGAAAGAGTGGTTGATCGCCGGCATGACCTGCGAGATCCCCACCAAGGGCAACTACCTGACCCTGCAAGTGGGCAAGAACCCGATCATAGTGATCCGTGGCGCCGAAGGTGTGGTGCATGCGTTCCACAACGTGTGCCGTCACCGTGGCTCGCGCTTGTGCACCAGCGACAAGGGCAAGGTCGCCAAGTTGGTCTGCCACTACCACCAGTGGACCTACGAACTGGACGGACGCCTTCTGTTCGCAGGTACCGAGATGGGCGCCGACTTCGACATGAAGCAATACGGCCTCAAGCCAGTGAACGTGAAGACCGCCGGCGGCTACATCTTCATCAGCCTGTCGCAGAACCCGCCGGCCATCGATGACTTCCTGTCGACGCTCAACCATTACATGGAACCCTACGACATGGAGAACACCAAGGTGGCGGTGCAAACCACCTTGATGGAAAAGGCCAACTGGAAGCTGGTGCTGGAAAACAACCGCGAGTGCTACCACTGCAACGCCTCGCACCCGGAACTGCTCAAGACCCTGCTGGAATGGGACGACGTCACCGACCCGCGCGCCGACCAGGCGTTCAAGGACCACGTGGCCGCGTCGGCTGCCGCTTGGGACGCGGAAAAGATCCCTTACGCCCACGCCAGCTTCGGCCTGCGTAACCGCATCGTGCGCATGCCGCTGCTCAAGGGCACCGTGTCGATGACCATGGACGGCAAACAGGGCTGCGCGAAGCTGATGGGTCGCATAAAGAACCCGGATTTGGGCTCGATGCGCATCCTGCACCTGCCGCACTCGTGGAACCACTGCATGGGCGATCACATCATTGTGTTCACCGTGTGGCCAATCAGCGCCCAGGAAACCATGGTCACCACCAAGTGGATCGTGCACAAAGACGCGGTGGAAGGCGTGGACTACGACCCCGCGCGCATGCGCGAAGTATGGGACGCCACCAACGACCAGGACCGTCGCCTGGCCGAAGAAAACCAGCGCGGGATCAACTCCACCGCCTACCAGCCCGGCCCATACTCCAAGACCTATGAGTTTGGCGTGGTGAACTTCGTGGACTGGTACAGCGAGCGCATGCTCAGCAACCTGGGCGCGGCGCCGGCGCCGTACCTCAAGGGCGTGGCTGTACACGAATAACGGCATCCCACAGATCAAACTGTGGGTATCTACACAACTTGTAGTGAGCGGGCTTGCCCCCCAGCGCGGGGCAAGCCCGCTCACCACAGCAAGCCCTCCACCTTTCAGATCTGTTCAATGGTCAGAATTTGAGCAACACCCTCGCACCCCTTTGGCTTCCTGCCCTCCAGCCTTTCCCCAACAACTTATCCACAAAGCCACCCACAGCAATTGTGGGCAACTGCGTTGTTGCGGCGAAATTAAACCAAGAAAATCCGTGACTTATTCAAGATCGCAGTTTCAACCCCTGCCTGATCACTTTTTAACCATAAGTCTGTAGACCTTATGAATAGTGGCCTGTAGCGGTACGCAAACACCTTATCCACAGAACAGCCAACAGACTTTGGGTGTAACTTCGGGACCGCTGTGGAAAACCGCGTCAAACCTTCATAAACCAAGGGTTTCAGCAGTTTTATTGTCATTGGAGCGCGTTTTGATCAATATTTAACCATAACCATACAAGCCTTTATCCATAAGGCCTGTAGCCGATAGCAAACATCTTATCCACAGAAGCGCCAACAGACTTTGGGGGCAACTCCAGATCGCGCAACGCGCTTATCCACATGAAAACTCTCTTAAAAACCGCAACTTAGCCTGGTCATTTTTCGTACAAGAGTCTGTAACCCTCGATACACGTGCCCTGCGGCAAGCCACGAACACCTTATCCACAGTTACGCGCACAGCGATTGTGGGTAACCGTCTTGCCTGTACAAAAAACATCCAGCATCTAGACTCATCCTTGCAGTTCATTTCACTAGCCTGGGTTAATGCGGAAGTCCTTGGCGGGATAACAGGAGATCAGAACGGTGACGTGGCAGGGCAACCCCAGCCATCACTGCGCCAAAGGTTTTACGCTGATTGAATTACTACTGACGCTGGCCCTGCTGGCCACGCTCGCGACAGTGGCTTATCCGCTGACGGCACTGATGGGTAAACGCGACCGGGAACTCGACTTGCAACGCTCGTTGCGGGAAATACGGCGCGCGATCGACTCCTACAAAGAAGCCACTGACGACGGGCGTGTTGAAAAAAGCCTCAGCGCAAGTGGTTATCCGCCCACCCTGCAAGTGTTGGTTGAAGGGGTCACAGACAAAACCAACCTGCAAGGCAACAAACTCTATTTCCTGCGCCGTATTCCCCGCGACCCTGTGTGCGAGTGCCCCGAACTTGCGCCTGAAAAAACCTGGCAACTGCGCAGCTACAAAAGCACCGCTGATAACCCACAAGAGGGAGAAGATGTATTTGACGTTTCATCCCGCAGCACCCGGGAGAGTTTGAATGGAACGTCATACAGCCAGTGGTAACCAGGGTTTTACCCTGATCGAGTTGCTGGTGGTCATGGCGATTATCGCCACCCTCATGACCTTGGTGACCCCCCAATATTTCCGCCAGCACGCCAAGGCCCAGGAAACCGTGCTGCGCCATAACCTGTCGTCCATCCGCCAGGCGCTGGATCAATTTCGCGAAGACCACGGCACTAACCCCGACTCCCTGCAAGCCCTGGTGGACCGCCGCTACCTGCGGGAAATCCCGGTGGATCCGGTGACTGGTAAACGCGACACCTGGCAACTGCAACCCTCCGACGAACAAGGCCTGGGCGATGTGCGCAGCGGCGCTCCCGGCACTGCGAAAGACGGGAGCACCTATGCCGACTGGTAAGCAACGCCAGCAAGGCTCGGTGTTCATGGGCATGTTGGTGACGGTGGCCGTGGTGGCCGTAATGCTGATGGAAGTGGGCACGCTGTGGTCCAGCGTGTTGCAGCGCGAGCGCGAGCAGGAGTTGTTGGCACGCGGCAATGAAATCCGCCGGGCGATTGGGTTGTATTACCGGGAGGGCAACACCTTTCCCAAGTCCCTCGATGACCTGGTGCTAGACGGCCGCCAACCGACGATCAAACGCTACCTGCGTCGGGCCTACGACGACCCGCTCACCGGCACCGCCGAATGGGGTGTGGTTGAAGGCCCCGGCGAAACCATCATGGGCGTGTTCAGCAAGGCCAAGGGCACGCCGTTTAAACAAGGCAACTTCATAGCCAGCAACCAAAGTTTTACAGGGCAAGGTAGTTATCAAGGGTGGGTGTTTCTGTATGGCTCTGTACAGAGTAATCCTGCAACCCGCACCGGTCCCAAGGGAGATCAGCTGACCCATGATGCCAATTGAATAATCACACTGATCGTTCCAGCAGTTCGGAACTTGTTTATCTGAATTGAAGGTGGACTAGAGCATGAATAATTTACAGCGATATACGGAGCATTTGTTTAAGTGGGTGTTGGCGGCAGTATTACTGGCGCCCGCGCTGGTCTGGGCCCATGGCGCATTAGACTTCCCGCAGACGCGCGCAGTGAACTGCCAAGTTACCGGAGGTTACTGGCAGCCACCGATCCTTGATAAAGGTTGCCGAGAGTCGGCAAAAATATTTAATACCGATGCGGAAAAAGTATATCCCGCACAACAGTGGAATGAGGTTGCGCACATTCCGTTGATTGATAATCCAACGCTGGATCAGATCAAGGCAATCATTAAAGATGGTCAGATATGCTCCGCGAATGATCCGAAAAAGGCCAGTTTGGACCTCCCTTTGCCCGATTGGACAAAAACCGATGTCACCCCTGGGCAACCCCTGACGATGCGCCTCATCGGTACAGCCCCTCATGTGCCCAGTACGTTCTATGCATTTACAACGAGAGCTGGCTTCAACAGCGCTACTGACACGCTCAAATGGAGCGATCTGACGCCTTTAGCACAACCCGAATTACTCACCGTTGCCAAAACCGTCTATCCCCCAATAACCCACCAAAAATCTCGGGGGCCTGGGGATACTTTGAGATTGTGAGAACAATCCCAAGTGGACTCTTGGGAAATGGCTTGATCGTTACCATCTGGGTCAGGAGCGACCCGCATGGTGAGTTTTTTATCGGTTGCTCAGATGTGAATTTCAAGGGCAATAGCGTACCGAGTAAACGCTACAACTTAGGTCAGTTCATTAAGCCTGACATGCAAGCCCTTAAACCTGGCGATGCTGTGCACTACCGGATTTTCGGCAGGGACAGTAAAGTTAGCGAAATTGTCGATATCGAGCTTCTCATTACCCAATCCAATCTGCCTCCAGGTAAGTGGGGGAAGGAGCTGGCGAGCAAGGTGAATGCAACGGATGCCGAGATCGGTGAACTGGAAAACGATATCGTTACTTTCAATGATGTCGATGCACTTCTTAACTCCACATTTGTTAAACAAGAAGGTTACTCCCAAGCAATGTCGATTATTGAAGGGGGGGCACCGGCCCAGTGAACCCGGCTCCACCCGTAGCACGAATCACGGGACCAACATCGATAAAGTCGGGAGACTCCTTCACGTTCAATGGCACGGCTTCATCCGGTAGCAACGGACCACTGCTTTATCAATGGGCTATCCCAGGATTGGTCGGCTCACAAGGTAACAGTACAGCGAGCGGGAAAGCACCCACCGTCACCCAATCAACCCCCTTCAAAGCGCGACTTAATATTCGTGATCAAAAAATGGAAAAACCAGCCAAGCGGAGTTTGATTTTACGGTAACGCCTGCGGGCGGCGGCGGGGATCATCCGGCTTATAAAGAGGGCACTCCTTATAAAGATGGAGATGTCGTGAGCAACAACGGTAAAAACTATAAGTGCAAACCTCACCCTTATACCGCGTGGTGTGCGGGTGCGGCATGGGCTTATGCGCCCGGTTCAGGCACTGCCTGGGAGCAAGCATGGGACGAGGTCCAGTAGCCCACTGGGTATATTCGTTAATCCAATAAATGTCAGAGCCAAACGTTATAGGGCGCCTCACCGCGCCCTATACACGACAACGCTACAGTTGAAGAAGTACAACGCAGTCCTACCGGCGGTGCCCGCGTAAAAAACGCGGGCCGGGAGAGTTACACACAACCGCCGTACCTTGGCACTCCCACAGGGTATCTCCATGCGCAATCGTTCGCTTATCCACAGCCCCCTACGCGGCTTCACGCTGTTGGAACTGCTGGTCGTCCTGCTGATCATCGCCCTCCTCGCCGGCTACGTCGGCCCGAAGATGTTCGATCGCCTGGAACTGGCCAAAGTCCAGACCGCCCAAGGCCAGATGAAGTCCCTCGCCGACGCCTTGAATCAGTTCCGTCTCGACAACGGCAACTACCCCGACGAAACCCTCGGCCTCAACGCACTGACTACCCGCCCCGCCAACGCGGGCAATTGGCAAGGGCCCTATTTGAAGACGCTGCCACCAGACCCCTGGGGCAACCCGTACCTGTACAAGAACCCCGGCACACCGCCCAACGATGTGGAAATCATCTCGCTGGGCCGCGATGGCAAAGCCGGTGGTGTGAACACCTACGCCGACATCGTGTACGGCCTGTGACATGCACACCCTACGGATTGCCCTGACCCTGCTGTGCCTCACGGGCACCGCCCAGGCCAACTGTTGGCAACTGGCGGCCAGCCGCTACCACGTCGACCCGCTGTTGCTGTATGCGATCGCCAAGGTCGAATCCAACCTCAACCCCAACGCACGCAATATCAACGGCGACGGCACCCAGGACATCGGCCTGATGCAGATCAACAGCCGCCACTTGCCCGCGTTGGCACGCTTCGGCATCACCGAGCAGCACCTGCTGGCTCAGCCGTGCACCAGCGTAATGGTCGGTGCGTGGATCCTTGCCGGGTTCATCCAAGAGAAGGGCTACGGCTGGCAGGCCGTCGGCGCCTATAACGCCGGGGGCAAACCCGGCCGCGATGAGCGCCGTGCACGCTATGCGTTGGCGGTTTGGCGCTACTACGGCGTGTTGTTGCAACAACGGCAACAACTGGCCAGGCAAACCCCATGATCGACATCGATGCCCGCATCATCCGTGACGGCCATTTGCAGACCCTGCGCCTGCAAGCCCTCGACGTGGCTCAGGCTCGCCAACAACTGCAAGCCGATGGCGCCCAAGTCATCTCGCTCAAGGCCCGACGCCAACTAACATTGCCCAGTCGTCGCGCAAAATTTGCCCTCGGCCTGTTTATCCAGGAATTGGTGGTGTTGCTCGACGCCGGCCTGGTGCTGGTAGAAGCCGTGGAGACCCTGCGCGATAAAGCACCGCCGGGCATCAACCGCCAAGTCATGAGCGACTTGCTCGCTTCGATGTACGAAGGCAACTCATTGTCCAAGGCGATGCAGCTCAAGCCACAGACGTTTCCTGAGCTGTTGGTCGCCACCGTGGCGTCCTCGGAGCACAGCGGCCAACTGGCCGTAGCCCTGCGTCGTTATCACCATTTTGAAGCGCACTTGGAGACCGTGAAAAACGCGTGAGCGGCGCACTGATGTACCCCTTGGTGGTGTTGAGCGTGGGTGCGCTGATCCTGCTGTTCCTGCTGTTTTTGTGATTCCACGCTTCGCTTCGGTGTTCGACTCGGTCGCCGACCTGCCTGCTACCGCACGCTTCATGGTGTGGTGGGGCGCGCTGGTAGACACGCGAGGCACCGAGCTGCTGATCGGCATGGCGGTAGCAATCGCCGCGCTGGTCGTGCTCTTTCGCAGCGCCGCCTTCAAGCGCCAGGTCGCCAACCTGTTCTGGAAAATTCCCAGCCTGGGCGCTCAACGCACGCTGTTTATCCTCGCGCGCTTTTATCGCACCGCCGGCATGTTGTTGATGGGCGGCATGCCGGTCGTCACTGCCGTGGAGCTGTCCGGCGCGCTGCTGCCCCTCGAGCGCCAAGGCGATCTGCGCCACGCCATGTCCGACATAAGGGCCGGACAGCCGTTGTCCACGTCCCTGGCGCGTCACCAACTGACCACCGCCGTCGCCGAGCGCCTGCTGCGCGTGGGCGAGCAAAGCGGCGAGTTGGCGGCGATGTGCGAGCGTATTGCGCAGTTTCACGATGAAGCGCTGGAACGCGCCATCGAGCTGTTCAGCAAGGTCTTCGAGCCGATACTGATGCTGGTGGTGGGCGGCCTGATCGGCCTGATCGTGTTCATGCTGTACATGCCGATCTTTGAACTGGCCGGGTCCATACAGGGGTAACGCCATGAGCGAGCAGACACGGCAATGGCAAGCACTGGCAGAACAGCGCTCGATGTCGTTGGCCAACTACCTGCTGGAGGTGCTGGACAAAGCACCGGATCAACTGCCAACCATCGCCGCGCCACTGGGCATGCGCGCCATTGAGCCCAAACATCTGCTGGAAAACCATTGGCGTTTTGACGTGCTGTCACTGCCCCAGGCACTGATTCACAACGTGTTGCCCGTGGTCTACCAAGACCAGACCTGCCTGGTGCTAGGCGACCCGTTTGCCTTGGCCAATCGGCACTGGATCCAGTCCACTTCCGGCCTGCGCGCACTGCCCCTGGCCATGAGCCTGCCGGGCGCGGTCAAGGCTCAGCTTGCCCTCGCGGAGGCCAGCCAGCGGGTCATGCAACCGTTTGGCGAGGACGACGCAAACGCCCGTGTCAGCCAAGCCGCCCAGGAAATTTCCTTGAGCAGCATCGCCCGCGACGACAACCCAGTGGTGCGCCTGGTCAACTCCATGCTGTTCGATGCATTGCAGAGTCGCGCCAGTGATATTCACGTCGAGACCAACCCCGAAGGCCTGGAGATCAAGTACCGCATCGACGGTGTCTTGCAGAAGATGGGCAAGGCCAATGGCCTGGACATGGCCGAGCAGGCACTGTCGCGCATCAAGGTGTTGTCGGAGCTGGATATCGGCGAGCGACGCGTGCCCCAGGACGGGCGTTTCAAGATGAAAATCCAGGGTCGTGAGGTGGATTTTCGTGTGTCGATCATGCCCAGCATCCACGGTGAAGATGCGGTGCTGCGCATTCTCGACAAGTCGCAACGGGGCGAATCCCTGAACCTGGAAAGCCTCGGCCTGGCCGCCGATACCATCGCGCGAATACGCATCCTGGCCAACGAGCCCTACGGCATGTTGCTGGTCACCGGGCCCACCGGCAGCGGCAAATCCACCACCTTGTACGCCGCCTTGTCGGAGACCGACACCGGCGAGAAAAAGATCATCACCATCGAAGACCCGGTGGAATACGAGTTGCCCGGTGTGCTGCAAATACCGGTGAATGACAAGAAGGGCCTGACCTTCGCCCGTGGCCTGCGCTCGATCCTGCGCCACGACCCAGACACGATCCTGGTGGGTGAAATCCGCGACGGCGAAACCGCAGGCATCGCGGTGCAGGCGGCGCTCACCGGGCACTTGGTGATGTCGTCGGTGCACGCCAACAGCGCATTCAGTGTGTTGGAGCGCTTCACCTACATGGACGTGGACCCAGCCAGTTTCGTTGAGGCACTCAACGGCGTGGTGGCTCAACGCCTGGTACGGCGTATCTGCCCGGACTGCGGCGTCGATGCCAAGCCAGACGCGGAACTTGCCCGCCTTGCCCATGTACCCGAAGCGCAACTGCAACAAGGTCATTACCGCGTGGGTAAAGGCTGCGAAGCCTGTCGTCACACCGGCTACCGCGGCCGGTTGGCCCTGGCCGAAGTGCTCAGCGTGACTGACAGCATCAAGGAAGGCCTGCTCAACCGCAGCTCGGCGTCCACCTTGCGCGAACTGGCGCGCGAAGCCGGCCACGTGTTCATCCGCGATATTGCCCTGGCCCACGCCGCACAAGGCGACACCACGCTCAAGGAGATTCACCGTGTCATTTCCCTTTATTGAGCATGTGGTGTGGCTGCACAGCAGCGGGGCCGTCTGGGCGGCACGCCCACGTTGGCGCGGGGCGACGGTGTGGCGTGGCGAGCAAGCGGGTGAGCCATTGAGTGCCTGCGCGGCCTTGCTGGAGCAAGCACCCCGTGGCCGTTTGCGCTTCTTGGACCGCGCCACGGTGCTGCTCGGATTTCCCCATGTGCACTACCTGATGCTGGCGTGGCAAACGGGCCTGTACAGCCACGCTGACTGGCAGAACTTTGCCGAAGCTACTTTCCATCAACAGGCCGGCATCGATGCAGAGCGCTGGCAGGTACAGGTCGCCAATAGCGTGTTCGGCCAACCACGCTTGGCGGTCGCCACCCCAAAGGACCTGCTGCAAGACCTGCGCGAGCTGTTCAAGCTGCACCGTCTGCCGCTGCTGACCTGCACCCCGCTGCTGACCGCCGTGGCACAACAATACTGGCGGCAATTGCCCGATGACTGCGTGCTGGCGGTGCCTGAATCGGAAGGCCTCAGTTGCCTCTACCGACAACAGGGCATCCCCCATCAGGTATGCGTGCTGCCTACGCATCCCGGCAGCGCATTGAGCGACAACCTGTTCACCGCCGACGTGCTCGCGCAACAGCAGGCCCCTGTCACGCTGATCGTTGCCAATCACCGCACCGAGGATTGGCTGGGGCCACTGCATCCATGGCTGGAGGAATTGCCCGCATGAAGTTCAACCTCGCAGCCATCCGCCAACACCTGAGCACCCCGCGCGCGCCCGGTATTGATTTTCAACATGCCAACAGCCCCCATCGACCGCTGGTGGCGGTGCTGTGGCTGCTGGCGACAGGGCTGTTGTTCACTACCTGGCAGCACTGGCAACGCATGGAAGAGCAACAACTGCAGACCGATGAACTGGAACAGCACTTTATCCAACTGACACGCCGGCAGGAGCAGTTGATCCAGGCCGCCATCCGCCTCTCGCCTCGACAAAAACAGCAGCTGGCGGCGTTCTCCAAACAATCGGCGACGCCCTTCGCGCTGATGGACTCAGTGGCCCAGGCCTGGTCCCGCGAGATCGCCCTGACACGGGTGGAGGTCAACACCCAGACGCAGTTATTGCACCTGGACCTGGAAGCCAAGGCGCTGGGCGATGCGTTCCGTTTTGTCGAACGGCTCAAGACCCAGCCTGGCGTACACGTGAACCTGCAGCAAAGCGCGCGCAAGACCAACGACCCGCAACACCCGGTGCAGGTCAAACTCGCCATTGGCGCGGGGTAAGCCGCCCATGGAAGCCCTCACGCGCTACCTGCCACGCCTGCGCTGGCACTTGATGCAGTGGCAGCAGAACCTCGGCTTCTGGGGGCTGCTGGCCCTCGGCGTGATGGCGGCAGCGTTGTTGATTGAAATCAGCGTGATTCACCCGGCGGGTGCCGCCGACACCCTGCGACGCGAGGGAGCTGGAAGCGGGCATCGGTGAACAGCCGCAGAATGTGCAGGTCACCGAGCCCGCGGTGGTCGAAAAAATGCCCAGCGCCGACGACTTCGCCCCACGCGTGGAGAAACTGCTGGGCACCCTTACCCGACGCGGCTTCATCATCGAACAAACCACCCTGGCCTATTCCGCACCCGGTGATACCGGGCTGCAACGGCTGGACGTGGACATCCCGCTCACCGGCCCGTATGTCCTGCTACGTGAAGCCTTGACCGACGTGGCACAGGAACCGGCAGTACGCATCGAGAGCGTGACGCTGGAGCGCAAGGAAATCATCAGCGGCATGCTGAGCATCAACCTCAAGGTCAGCGTACTGGGGGTGGTGGAATGAAACTGCCGCTGTATTTACGTCTGCTGTTGCTGCTGACCCTGGTCGTCTGCGGCTGGCTGTTCTGGCAGGACACGCCGGACAGTCCCCCCTTGCGCCCGTAGCGGTGGTCGCCAAACCCGTCGAACCCGCTCCCGTCTCAACGCCAGAACCGCTGGCGAGCGCGGTGATCGACCTGTTCCCCGCCCAAACCTGGACCCCACCACCGCCGCCGACACCGGTGGATAACTCGCCGCCCAGGCCGCCACCGCTGCCGTTCACCGTCACTGCGCAATGGCGCTTCGAGAACCAATCGAAAATCGTCGTGCTGCGCGGCAACGGCACTCAATACACCTTGTGCAACCGTTGCTCGGTTCCTGGCCGCATCGTTCCCGGCAAGATGCTGGACGCGCACTACCGCTTGGACAAACTCACCGATACCGCCGTGGTGCTGACCTACATGCCGCTCAAGCATGCCAGCACCTTGCGCCTGGACACTCACTGACCGGGAGAGGACACCGTCATGGCGAACCGTTCGAGGATGTCCTTAAGCCTGATGCTGGCGTTGCTCGGCGCCTGCCAGGCACAGAACGCGATCAAGCAAAGCGATGAATTGCGCCAGAAAGGCGACATCGTGCGCTCGGTCGAGGTGCTGCAAGCCGAAGCCAGGCAATCCCCCGACGACGTGCAATTACGCACCGCGCAATTCGGCAAACTGGAACTGCTGGTCGCCCAATACAGCCGCGAGGCCAGCACCGCCCTGATGCGCGGCGACGACGTGGCCGCCATCCAGGCGCTGGAAACCATCCTCAAATACGACCCCAGCAACCTTGGGGCACGTCAGGAAATCCAAAGTATCCAGGACATGAAGCAACTGCGCCCACAACTGGCACGCGCCTACGAAATGAAACGCGCCAACCCGGTGGAAGCACTCAACCTGGTGCGCCAGATCATCGCGCAAAAACCCAATTACCGAGAAGCGTTGGACTTTCGCAATGCGCTGACCCGCGAGCTGGTGAGCGCCGACTACCTCAGCGCAGACCTCACTGACGCCATGCGCAAACCCTTGAGCCTGGAGTTCAGCGCCCAAAGCCTGACCACGATTTTCGAAACCATCGCGCGTTTGTCGGGGGTCAACTTTGTCATCGACAAAGACGTGAACCCCAGTGCCTCGGCGAGCATGACAGCCACCCGCACCACTGCCGAAGACGCCCTGAACCTGCTGCTGACCACCCAAGGCCTGGACAAGAAAATCCTCAACCGCAACACGATCCTGATCTACCCCAAACGCCCAGACAAAGAACGTGAATACCGCGAGTTGGCAGTGCGTACTTTTTACCTGAGCCATGGCGACGCCAAAGTCGTTGCCGCCGAGATCAAGCAAGTGCTCAAGCCCAAGGAAGTGCTGGTGGACGAGCGCCTGAATGCGGTGATCGTGCGTGACGGGTTGGACACCCTGAGCGCGGTGGAAAAGATGGTCGAGGCCATTGATATCGCGCAGTCGGAGGTGACCATTGATATCCAGGTGCTGGAAGTCAGCCTCACGGACGAATTGAACCTGGGCATCAAGTACCCGGAAAGCGTGGGTGTGTCGGTGGGCAACCTGGCGAATGTGCCCGCCGGGCTGGCGGGCACCCCCATCAGCGCCTTGCGCGGCATCAATGGCGACAACATTCTGCTGGATGCCGGCAGTACTTCGGCGCGCATCAATATGCTGCAGCGCAGTGGCAACACGGTCACCTTGGCTAACCCCAGGGTGAGGGTGCGTAATCGTGAAGAGGCCGCAGTGAATATCGGTGACAAGATTCCCGTGGTCACCACCACCACCGCCAACCAGATCACCACCTCGTCGGTGTCTTACCAGGACGTAGGGCTACAGATCACGGTCAAGCCCAACATCAGCCTGAGCGATGAGGTGAACCTGGAACTGAATGTGGAAATGAGCCACATCACCAAGCGAATTCCCGGTTCGGAAAACGTACCCGCCACCTTTGAATTGGGCTCACGCTCCACCAAGACGCTGTTGACCGCGCGCAACAATGAAACCCAGGTTGTCTCCGGGCTTATCCGCACGGCAGACGTCGATGAAGGATCGGGTTTGCCGTGGTTGAGCCAGATCCCGTGGCTCGGCAATAAGCTGTTCGGCACCAATCAAAATACCCAACAGAAAACCGAGATCATCCTGCTGCTGACACCCAGGATCGAACGTAACCTGGACCTGCCGATCTCGCAGATCAGCACGTTCCACAGTGGTACCGAGGCGCGCAGTTCGACGGAGGGCATGATCCTGCGGGACACCACCGAGAAAATGATCCTCAAACCCCTAGGCGGTGATCCGACACCGGCGATACCGCCGCCGATGCAGCAGCCGGATGCCAACTGGGCACCACTGCCGCCGCCGTTGCCGGACTTGGTGCCTAAGCCTGCGCCCGCGCCCGCGCCGCCACCCCAGACACAATGAAGATCAAGTGTGGGAGCTGGCTTGCCTGCGATAGCGGAGGGTCAGCTTGCACAGCCTTAGCTGATACACCGCTATCGCAGGCAAGCCAGCTCCCACAGGACTACGGGGCGTTTTCAAGTCAGCGCACCACGCCCTCTTCCACCAACAACTTGAGAATCGCCTGCGCCCCCTCTTCCGGGCTCACACCCTTGAGCACTTGCCCACCGCCACCGCTGGCCTTGGCCGTCGCGGCTTTCATCCGATCCGCGCCGCTCTTGGCCTTGATCACCTTCAACCGCTTGGGCCGAGGCTTGGCCGGTTGCAGTACGGCGCCGGTGAACAACTCATCCTCTTCAACCTCAACCTCATGCGCCGCCAACTCACCGCGTTGCGCCGGGCCGTAGGCGCTCTGCCTTGGCTTGGGCGCGGCATTGTCCACCGTCGCCAGAAACGGCAAGCGCACCTTCAACCGTCGCCGCTGCCCCCGCGGCAACGCTTGCAGCACATGAGCGACGCCGCCGTCGATGGACTCCACCTGTGCCAGCCCGACGATCAGCGGCCAGCCCAATTGCTCGGCGAGCAAGAACGGCAACATGCCCGAACCTTCGCCGGTTTCCGCCTGGCTGCCAGTCAGCACCACGTGGGCGCCGGCTTCGCGCAAGTAATCACCGAGTACCGGCAACGCATCGCTGCCCGCCGGTTGTTCCAGCACATGCAATTGCGGCAAGCCCATGCCCAAATAACTGCGCAGGGTCGGTTCATTGACATTACCGGCATGCAGCACCTGCAACTTATCCCCAGCCAGCTGCAAACCCAGCTCCACCGCGCGCGCATCCTGTTCGGCACGGCGCGGGCGCCCGGAAGTTGGGTGGGCGCCGATGGACACCAGGCTGATGACATTCGTGGTCATGGTCATATCCTCAGGCCGCATCGCGCTTGGCGCCGTTGCGGTAGGTTTCTACCGCCGCGATCAAGGCTTGCAGAATCGCGGCGCTTTCGCCGATCACCGACAGGTCGGCACGCTTGATCATGTCGCAGCCAGGGTCCAGGTTGATCGCCACCACCTTGTCGCAGGCACCGATGCCTTGCAGGTGCTGGATCGCCCCGGAAATACCCACGGCCACATACACCCGCGCCGTGACCCAGGTGCCGCTGGCACCGACCTGGCGATCACGGGCCATGAAGCCGTCGTCCACCGCCACTCGCGAGGCGCCTTCTGTGGCGCCGAGGGCGGCGGCGGTCTGGTGGAACAACGCCCAGTCCTTCACGCCGTTGCCGCCGGAGAAAATGAATTCCGCTTCGGCCATCGGGATTGCCGCCGGGTCTACCGCCACCGCACCGAGATCCTCGATACGCGGCAAGCTGCGCGCCAGGGCTGTGGACAACTCCACGGGCAGCACTTCGTGACGGGTTTCGCTGACCGGCTCGGCGCATTCGGCGGCGGCCAGGATCAAGCGTGGCAGAGGGCGAGCCAAGTCTTCCTGGCCCGCGCCAGCGCGACCGATACACTCGTCACCCTTGATTTGCCAGACACGCGTGGCCGGACGCTCTTTGAGGCTGGCAGCAAAACGCCGTCCCAGCTCACCGCCACCGCTGCGACTGTCCGGCAGCAACCAGTGGCGCGGGTTGAACTGGTTATCCACAGCGCGCAAACCTTGCACGCGTTGCTCTGGTGAATAACCGTCGAACTCGTGGCCGTCCAGCACCAGTAGCCGGTCGACGCCAGCGGTGGCAAACGCGCTCTCCTTGTGTTCGCCAAACACCACCGCCAACACCGCACCGTCGCTGCCCGCCAACTGGCGAGCCAGGCCGAGCAAGTCGCGGTCGTGGCTGCTCAAGCGGCCACCGACCATGTCCGGCACCACGTTGATGTAGAACGCAGGGGCTGCAAGCTGATGCAACGGCAGCAAGACTTCCACCGCCGCCGTACGCTTGGCCGCGCCACCTTGCTGAGCGCCACTGCGGTCGATGCGCTTGATGCCATTGGGGCCGATAAAACCGACACCATGTACGTTCTTGCGTATGACGCCGTTAGGCCCCATCCAACTGTGTTGTACCGGCTGCATCGCCGCGTGCAGCGGGTGCAGACGGTTGCGGGCGATCCATTCGGCCCGTGGGTCGCGGCGGATAATGTCGCTCATCAGTGCACCTCCGCAGGTTCGCGTTTCAACGGGGCTTTGGCCGGCGGGGCGTCTTCCAGCAAGGCGTCGGCCACCAGTTCGGCGATGTCCTTGATCAACGGGCGCGGTTCGACCACGCCTTCGAGCATCGCCGTACATTGCGGGCAACCCACCGCCACCAGCTCAGCGCCGGTTTCGCGGATGTCTTCCATGCGCATGTCCGGAATACGTTGCTTGCCGGGTATGTCAGTGATCGGCGCACCGCCACCGCCACCGCAGCAGCGCGAACGGAAGCCCGAGCGTTGCATCTCCTTGACCTCGATACCCAGCGCCCGCAGCACTTGGCGCGGCGCCTCGTATTCGCCGTTGTAGCGGCCCAGGTAGCACGGGTCGTGATAGGTCACGCTGTTGCCCTTGTGCTGGCCCAGGTTCAGCGCGCCCTCGTCGATCAGCTCGGCCATGAAGGTGCTGTGGTGCTGCACGAGGTAGTTGCCGTTGAAGGCGCCGTATTCGTTTTTCAGCACATGGAAACTGTGCGGGTCGCAGGTGACGATGCGCTTGAAGCTGTACTTGGCCAGGGTCTGGATATTGCGCGAGGCCAGCAACTGGAATGTCGCTTCATCGCCCAGGCGGCGGGCCACGTCACCGCTGTCGCGTTCTTCCAGGCCGAGCACGGCGAAGTCGACACCGGCAGCCTTGAGCACTTTGACGAACGCACGCAGGGTGCGTTGGTTGCGCATGTCGAAGGCACCGTCGCCGACCCAGAACAGTACGTCGCAGCTGCCCTTTTCGCTGAGCAACGGCAGGTTCAGATCCGCCGCCCAGTTCAACCGGCCACCGGGTGCGAAGCCGCCAGGGTTGTCGGTGGCGATCAGGTTTTCGAGGACTTCGGCGCCCTTGTTCGGGGTGGCGCCTTTTTCCAGGGTGAGGTGGCGGCGCATGTCGACGATGGCGTCCACGTGCTCGATCATCATCGGGCATTCTTCGACACAGGCGCGGCAGGTGGTGCACGACCATAGGGTCTCGGCGTCCACCAAACCATTGACGATGGGTTGATGCGGATTGCCGCTGTGTTCGCCAATCGCTTTGCCTGGATAGGGGCTACCGGCGAACTTGGCGTCAGTGCCGCCGGCCAAGCCGACGACCATGTCCTGGATCAGCTTTTTAGGATTCAGCGGCTGGCCTGCAGCAAACGCAGGGCACGCGGCCTCGCACTTGCCGCATTGCACGCAGGCGTCAAAACCGAGCAGTTGGTTCCAGGTGAAATCCTTGGGTTTTTCTACGCCCAGCGGTGCGGTTTTGTCGCTGAGATCCAGCGGCTTCAAACCGGTGGAACGGCCACCCCAAAGCGTTCGGCGCGGCGGTGCCAGGCCAGGTGCAGGGCACCGGCGAAGGCATGTTTCATCGGACCGCCCCAGGTCATGCCGAAGAACATCTCGGACACACCCCACAACACGCCGACACTGAGCAATGCAGCCAGCAGCCAGCCGCCGAAGTCCTCCGGCAGAATTCCGGCCACCGGCAAGGTCACCAGGAAGAAGCTCACCGAAAACGCCATCAGGCTTTTCGGCAGGCGCATCCACGGGCCTTTGGACAGCCGCGCCGGCGGGTTACGACGGCGCAGGTAGACGAAGGTGGCACCGACAAACATCAGCACCGAAGCCAGCAGCAAGGCATAGCCGAGGATGCGGTTATGCAGGCCGAAACCGTGTACCAGGATCGCCAGCAACGCCGACAGCACAAAGCCCAAGGCCGTGGCCACGTGGGTGTTGGCGATGTATTTGTCGCGGGCGACCACGTGGTGCAAGTCGACCATGTAGCGCTTGGGCATGGCCAACAGGCCGCCCAGCAGGTCCACCTTGGATGCACGGCCACGGCGCCACATGTTCACCCGGCGCAGGGCGCCGAGGACGGCAAGGCCCAGGGCGGCAAACAATAAAATGGGAAGCAGGGTGTTCAACATGGTGAAGCTCCCAAAGACCACACAGGTCTACTGTGAAACTGGCCCTGAATGTGGGAGCGGGCTTGCTCGCGAATGCGGTGTGTCAGCTGACGCATTCGGTGGCTGAATCACCGCATTCGCGAGCAAGCCCGCTCCCACATTTTCAGACCGAGTCCACTTTGGTTCGGTGTCGGCTTAGAAATCCTTGCAAAGGCGCAGGGCGTCGTAGATCGCAGCGTGGGTATTACGCTGCGCCACGCAGTCGCCGATGCGGAACAGCAAGTAGCCATCCCCCGCCTCGCTCAGGCACGGTTGCGGCTTGATCGCGAACAAGGCTTCAACGTCGATCTGGCCCTTGTTGCGCGAACCCTCCTTGAGGGCGTAGTAGATGGCTTCGTCAGGACGCACGCCGTTCTCGACCACCACCTGATCCACCACCCGCTCCTCTTTGGCGCCGGTGTATTCGTTCTCCAGCACCGCCACCAGCTTGTCGCCTTCGCGGTAGACCTTTTCCAGCATCATGTCGCCGGTCATGATCACTTCCTTGGGGTACATGCTGCGGTAGTAAGTCGGGAACGACGTACCGCCGATGGCCACGCCGGGCTTGATGTCGTCGGTGACGATCTCCACCTGGCTGCCTTTGTCCGCCAGGAAATCCGCCACCGACATACCGGTGAATTCGCAAATGGTGTCGTAGACCAGCACGTTTTTGCCCGGCGCTACCTTGCCGTCGAGCACGTCCCAACTGCTGACCACCAGGCCTTCAGCCGCGCCCCAGTGTTCGTTTTGCTCGATGAACGGATGCCCACCCACTGCCAACACGACCACGTCCGGACGCAGGTCCTGGATGGTGTCGGCGTCAGCGGCGACACCCAGGCGCAGGTCAACTTTCAAGCGTGCCAGTTCCAACTGGAACCAGCGCGTGATCCCGGCGATCTGGTCGCGTTGCGGTGCCTTCGACGCGGTGGTGATTTGCCCGCCGATAAACTCTTTCTTTTCGAACAGGGTCACGTCGTGGCCGCGCTCGGCCGCCACGCGTGCTGCCTCCATCCCGGCTGGGCCTGCGCCCACCACCACGACTTTGCGCTTGGGACCTGTGGATTTTTCGATGATGTGCGGCACGCCCATGTATTCACGGGAGGTCGCGGCGTTCTGGATGCACAGCACATCCAGCCCCTGGTACTGGCGGTCGATGCAGTAGTTGGCGCCGACGCATTGCTTGATCTGGTCGATCTGGCCCATCTTGATCTTGGCGATCAGGTGCGGGTCGGCGATGTGCGCACGGGTCATGCCGACCATGTCCACATAACCGCCTTCCAGAATGCGCGTGGCCTGGTTCGGGTCCTTGATGTTCTGCGCGTGCAACACCGGAACCTTGACCACTTCCTTGATGCCCGCCGCCAGGTGCAGGAACGGCTCCGGCGGGTAGCTCATATTCGGGATCACGTTGGCCAGGGTGTTGTGGGTGTCGCAACCCGAGCCCACCACGCCGATGAAATCGAGCATGCCGGTGTCGTCGTAGTACTTGGCGATCTGCTTCATGTCCTCGTGGGACAAACCGTCCGGGTGGAACTCGTCACCGCACAGGCGCATGCCCACGCAGAAGTCATCGCCGACTTCGGCGCGCACGGCCTTCAATACTTCCAGGCCGAACTTCATGCGGCCTTCAAAGGTGCCGCCCCATTCGTCAGTACGCTTGTTGACCCGTGGGCTCCAGAACTGGTCGATCATGTGCTGGTGCACGGCGGACAGCTCCACGCCGTCCAGGCCACCGGCCTTGGCGCGCCGTGCGGCCTGGGCGTAGTTGCCGATCACGCGCCAGATCTCTTCCGGCTCGATGGTCTTGCAGGTGGCACGGTGCACCGGCTCACGCACGCCAGACGGCGACATCAGCGTTGGCCAGTTGAAACCGTCCCAACGCGAGCGACGGCCCATGTGGGTAATCTGGATCATGATCTTGGCGCCATGCTTGTGCATGGCGTCGGCCAGGTTCTGGAAGTGCGGGATGATGCGGTCGGTGGACAGGTTCACCGAGCTCCACCATTCCTGCGGGCTGTCGATGGCCACCACCGAGGAACCGCCACAGATTGCCAGGCCGATACCGCCCTTGGCTTTCTCGTAATACTGAACATAGCGCTCAGTGGTCATGCCGCCGTCGGTGGCATACACCTCGGCGTGAGCGGTACTGAGCACGCGGTTGCGGATGGTCAGTTTGCCGATCTGGATCGGCGCAAACATTGCTTCGAAAGCCATGGCACGGTCCTCGGCTTACAACGGCTTGACGGTGAACAAACCGTCATCGTGGCCCTCTTCGGAGCCTCCGTAGACTTGTTCGGCGACGGTGCGGATCTTGCTGCCGCGGGCTTCGAGAATCTGGTCCATGGCGCCGGCAAACCAGCCGGTGAACATGTAGTCCACTTTGCGCCCGACCTTGCCGTACACGTAGACAAACGCCGAGTGCTCCAGCTTGACGCTGCAGGTGCCTTTGTCGAGGTCGATGTCCTGGATCTTGAACAAGCCCCAGCCGCGTTGCGACAGGCGTTTCATGTAGTGCTCGAACACCGCAACGCCTTCAAGGCCGTGGCATTCAGCTTCTTTTTCACACCAGTGCCAGGCGGACTTGTAGCCGGCCTTGTAGAGGATCTCGGCGTAGGCGTCGGCGCCCAGCACTTCTTCAATCCCGATGTGGTTGTTGACGAAGAAATGGCGCGGCACGTACAGCATCGGCAGGGCGTCGGAGGTCCAGACACCGGTCTCGCTGTCGACTTCGATAGGTAATTGCGGGGCGATCTTGGCCATGGAAACTTAACTCCAGAAAATTTGTTGTAGTGATAGTCCGCAGTAATGCGGTGGCTTATTCGCCCCAGACGTCCTTGAGGACGTTCACCCAGTTCTCGCCCATGATCTTGCGCACCACGCGTTCGCTGTGGCCGCGCTTGAGCAGGGTCTCGGTGAGGTTAGGGAACTCGCCCACGGTGCGGATGCCCAGTGGGTTGATGATCTTGCCGAAGCTGGTCAGGCGGCGGGCGTAGCCCTTGTCATGGGTCAGCATTTCGAAGAAATCCTGGCCATGGCCCTGGGTAAAATCGGTGCCGATACCAATGGCGTCTTCGCCGACGATGTTCATGGTGTATTCGATGGCTTCGGCGTAATCGTCGATGGTCGAATCGATACCTTTGGCCAGGAATGGCGCAAACATGGTCACGCCGACAAAACCGCCGTGGTCCGCAATAAACTTAAGCTCTTCATCGGACTTGTTGCGCGGGTGCTCTTTAAGCCCGGACGGCAGGCAGTGGGAATAGCACACCGGCTTTTTCGATTCGAGGATGACTTCTTCGGAAGTCTTGGAGCCCACGTGAGACAGGTCGCACATGATGCCAACGCGGTTCATCTCGGCGACGATCTCACGGCCAAAACCCGACAGGCCGCCGTCGCGCTCGTAGCAACCGGTGCCGACCAGGTTCTGGGTGTTGTAGCACATCTGCACCACACCCACGCCGAGCTGCTTGAAGATCTCGACGTAGCCCAGTTGGTCCTCAAACGCATGGGCGTTCTGGAAGCCGAAGATGATGCCGGTCTTGCCTTGTTCCTTGGCTTTGCGGATGTCGGCGGTGGTTTTCACCGGGATCACCAGGTCGCTGTTTTCACGGATCAGGGTCTGGCTGGCCACGATGTTATTGATAGTGGCCTGGAACCCTTCCCACACCGACACGGTGCAGTTGGCGGCGGTGAGGCCACCTTTGCGCATGTCCTCGAACAGGTCGCGGTTCCACTTGGCAATGATCAGCCCGTCGATAACGATGCTGTCGGCGTGCAATTCGGCTGGGCTCATCAGGCGTCCCCTTATTGGCGATTCATGCGCCGAATCGTCTGCCGGCGCTTTGGGGCCAGCATATGCCCAGGGGCAACCCGAGCCGGGTGCAAAAACGACAGGGGAATTGCCGAAAGCGTCAATCCGCGACAAAGGGCATCAAGACACGTCTGACTCGCGGCTGTTCTTTGTCTTACGCTTGAGCCAGAATTCCGCATCACCTGATATGAGACGGCGCAATGAAATCGATTTTCCTGGCTTTGGCACTCATCGCAACCACCGCGCACGCGGCCGAAGACACCGACAGCACGCCGTGCGATGGCATTGAAAACGACAAGCAAACCCTGGAATGCGCCACTTACAACAGAACCACCGCCGAGCAACTGCTCAAAGATAACTATCAAGGCCTGCTGGAACGCATGGCCTCGACCTACGGCAGCGACAAGACCAAGCTCGCCGACATTACCGCTCGTCTGAAGGATGCCCAGCAGAAATGGGAAAAACTGCGCGACGCCGACTGCGCCGTAGACACCTTCCCAGCGGTGAATGGCACCAAGGCGTATGCGATTGCGCAGAATGACTGCCTGGCGCGGATGAGTGATGAGCGGTCGGAGTTTTTGGAGTCGATTGGTCAGGAATAAGCGACAATCCACGCCACTTTCTTTCTGAACCAAGGCCATTCATGACTATTTGCGGCATCGAAATCAAAGGCAGCGAAGCCATCATCGCTGTCGCCTCCCTGGACAACCAGGCGCTGAGCCACGTCGCCCTGGTCACCAAGAAAATCGCCCTGGACGATGACGATGAAGCAGCCAACGTCAAAGCCTTTGCCGCCCAGGTGAAGGCGTTTGTGCAAGCCAACGCCATCGAACGCATCGCCATCAAGAAACGCAGCAAAAGGGCGAGTTCGCCGGCGGCCCAACCACGTTCAAGATTGAAGGCGTGTTCCAGTTGCTCGACGGTGTGGAGGTGACGCTGCTGTCGCCGCAGACGATCAATGCGCAGAACAAGAAGCACAACTTTGAGCTGCCGGCAACACTGAACAAGTATCAGCATGAGGCTTACAAAGCGGCATGCTCGGCCCTGCTAAAAAAATAAACCACACCGAGTATCCAGTGTGGGAGCTGGCTTGCCTGCGATAGCATTCTTTCAGCCAACATATTCGGTGCCTGACACACCGCTATCGCAGGCAAGCCAGCTCCCACATTTGATCTGTGTCGCTCTCGAAATGCGGGTTCAAACCACCTCCCGTCGCCGGTCCTCCCGCGGACACTTCGCAAATCTCGCCCGGTAACTGCGGGTGAAATACGACGGCGACTCAAACCCGCACGCAATGCTCACCTCCAGCACGCTCAGGTCGCTCTGGCGCAACAACTGTCGGGCTTTTTCCAGGCGCAGGCCGAGGTAGAAGTTGCTCGGGGTGTCGTTCAGGTGCAGGCGAAACAAGCGTTCCAACTGGCGGCGCGTGACTTTGATCGCTTCGGCCAGGGCCAGGGTGGTCAGGGGCGGCTCGGTGTGTTGTTCCATTTCGCCGATCACTTGCACCAATTTTTTGTTGTTGATGCCGTAGCGCGTGGCGATCTGCATGCGCTGGTGGTCTTTGCGTGGGCGGATGCGGCCGAGTACGAATTGTTCGGAAACCTGGATCGCAAGCTCAGGGCCGTGGGCCTGGGCGATCAGGTCGAGCATCAGGTCGATGGAGGCGGTGCCGCCGGCGCAGGTGATGCGGCGGCGGTCAATCTCGAAGAGTTCCTGGGTCACCGTGAGGTGCGGATAGGACTCCTTGAACGCATCGATGGCTTCCCAATGCAGGGTAAGCCTGTGGCCATCGAGCAATCCGGCTTCGGCAAGGACGCAGGCGCCGGTGTCGATGGCGCCGAGGGTGACGCCGTCGTGATCAAGGCGGCGCAGCCAGTGTTCCAGCGCCGGCGTGGCGAACTGCAAAGGCTCAAAGCCTGCGACCACCAATAATGTCGCGCCCTTTTTCAGCGGTTCCAACGCCGCATCGGCGTTGACCGACATGCCATTGCTCGCCAATACCGCGCCGCCATCGGCACTCAGCACATGCCAGCGGTACAACTCGCCACGAAAGCGGTTGGCCACCCGCAGCGGCTCAAGGGCGGAGATAAAGCCAATGGCCGAGAAGCCCGGCATCAGCAAAAAATAGAAATCCTGGGACATGGTGGCGCTCTCGTCAGGCGGGCAGCGTGGCACTGTGATACTCCCGTTCTCGGGTGGATTCAAGGGGGCAGGTCGCTGCAGTGCAAAAGCGGGTCGCCGCCGTGCGTTTTGTCACCTTCCAAGCTGCGTAACGTGGGGCCACGGTGCACAAAGACGCCGGAACCCACAATAACGACCTGCCGAGGGAACCACCATGAACCGACTGATCAGCCGCTGTGTGCTCGCACTCAGCGCCAGCGCCATTTTGAGCACAAACGTACTGGCCGCCGATGCGGCGTCTTGCCAGAACGTGCGCATGGGCGTGGTGAACTGGACCGACGTGATCGCCACCAGCGCCATGACCCAAGTGTTGCTCGACGGCCTCGGCTACAAGACCAAACAGACTAGCGCGTCCCAGCAAATTATCTTCGCCGGCATCCGCGACCAGCGCCTGGACTTGTTCCTCGGCTACTGGAACCCGCTGATGACCCAGACCATCACCCCGTTTGTCGATGCCAAGCAAGTCAAGGTCCTCGACAAACCGAGCCTGGAAGACGCGCGCGCCACCCTCGCCGTGCCGACTTACCTGGCGGACAAGGGCCTGAAAACCTTCGCCGATATCGCCAAGTTCGAAAAAGAGCTGGGCGGCAAGATCTATGGCATCGAGCCGGGCTCGGGCGCCAATACCCAGATCAAGGCGATGATCGCCAAGAACCAGTTCGGCCTGGGCAAGTTCCAGCTGGTCGAGTCCAGCGAAGCCGGAATGTTGGCCGCCGTTGACCGAGCCGTGCGCCGCAAGGAAGCCGTGGTGTTCTTCGGCTGGGCGCCGCACCCGATGAACGTCAACGTCGCCATGACCTACCTCACCGGCAGCGACGACGCCCTGGGCCCGAACGAAGGCATGGCCACCGTGTGGAGCGTGACCGCGCCGAACTACGCCGAGCAGTGCCCTAACGTGCACAAACTGCTGACCAACCTGACCTTCACCGCCGCCGATGAGAGCCGGATGATGCAGCCGCTGCTGGATCACAAGGACGCTATCGAGTCCGCCAAGCAGTGGCTCAAGGATCACCCACAAGACCAGCAGCGCTGGCTGGAAGGCGTGACCACCTTCGACGGCAAACCGGCTGCGGCCAACCTGCAACTGACCAGCAAATAACCTGATTCGAACCACCGTTTCGCAGTCGCTCCTGGCTGCGAACGGCACCACTACGCCCGCCTGTAAGGAACCGCCTCATGAACCACGACGTCATCATCACCTGCGCACTCACCGGTGCTGGCGACACGACCAGCCGAAGCCCACACGTGCCGGTCACTCCCAAACAAATCGCCGCCGCTGCGGTAGAAGCCGCCAAGGCCGGCGCCACCGTTGTGCACTGCCATGTACGTGACCCGCAAACCGGCAAGTTCAGCCGTGACGTCGCACTGTACCGCGAAGTGATGGAGCGCATTCGCGAAGCCGACATCGACATCATCGTCAACCTCACCGCCGGCATGGGCGGCGACCTGAGATCGGCGGCGGCGAAAACCCAATGGAGTTCGGCCCCAACACCGACTTGGTCGGCCCGCTGACCCGCCTGGCTCACGTCGAAGAATTACTGCCGGAAATCTGCACCCTGGATTGCGGCACCCTGAACTTCGGTGATGGCGACACCATTTACGTGTCCACCCCGGCCCAACTGCGTGCTGGCGCCAAGCGCATCCAGGAGCTGGGCGTGAAAGCCGAGCTGGAGATCTTCGACACCGGCCACCTGTGGTTTGCCAAGCAGATGATCAAGGAAGGCCTGCTGGACGACCCGCTGTTCCAACTGTGCCTGGGCATCCCATGGGGCGCACCGGCCGACACCACCACCATGAAAGCCATGGTCGACAACCTGCCAGCCGACGCCGTGTGGGCCGGGTTCGGCATCGGCCGCATGCAAATGCCAATGGCGGCGCAAGCAGTGCTGCTGGGCGGCAACGTGCGGGTCGGTTTGGAGGACAACCTGTGGCTGGACAAGGGTGTGCTGGCAACCAACGGGCAGTTGGTGGAACGCGCCAGTGAAATCCTCAGCCGCTTGGGTGCACGGGTCATGACCCCGGCTGAGGGGCGCATCAAGATGGGCCTGACTAAACGCGGATAAACATGTGGGAGCGGGCTTGCCCGCGATTGCGGTACACCCGCCACTGAATACATCACTGGTACACCGCTATCGCAGGCAAGCCAGCTCCCACATTTAGATTGGCTTCCACATTGAATCACTGAACCCCTTAGGAATGTCGCCATGAGCTTTATCACCGAAATCAAAACCTTCGCCGCCCTGGGCAGCGGTGTCATCGGCAGCGGCTGGGTATCCCGCGCCTTGGCCCACGGCCTGGATGTCATCGCCTGGGACCCCGCGCCCGGCGCTGAAGCTGCCCTGCGCAAACGCGTCGCCAACGCCTGGGGCGCGCTGGAAAAACAAGGCCTGGCACCCGGTGCCTCCCAGGACCGCCTGCGCTTTGTCGCCACCATTGAAGAGTGCGTGAAAGACGCGGATTTCATCCAGGAAAGCGCTCCGGAACGCCTGGAGTTGAAACTGGAACTGCACAGCAAGATCAGCGCAGCGGCCAAGCCGAATGCGTTGATTGGCTCGAGCACCTCGGGCCTGTTGCCGAGTGAGTTCTACGAGGGCTCGACCCACCCTGAGCGCTGCGTGGTCGGCCACCCGTTCAACCCGGTTTACCTGCTGCCACTGGTGGAAGTGGTAGGCGGCAAGAACACCGCGCCAGAAGCCATTCAGGCAGCAATCAAAGTCTATGAATTCCTCGGCATGCGCCCGTTGCATGTGCGCAAGGAAGTCCCTGGTTTTATTGCCGACCGCCTGCTGGAAGCGCTGTGGCGTGAGGCGCTGCACCTGGTGAACGACGGCGTGGCCACCACCGGTGAAATTGACGACGCCATTCGCTTTGGCGCAGGCCTGCGCTGGTCGTTCATGGGCACATTCTGACCTACACCCTGGCGGGTGGGGATGCGGGCATGCGGCACTTCATGGCGCAATTTGGCCCGGCGTTGCAGCTGCCGTGGACCTACCTGCCGGCACCGGAGCTGACTGACAAGCTGATTGACGATGTGGTCGATGGCACCAGCGATCAACTGGGCACACACAGCATTTCGGCGCTGGAGCGCTATCGTGATGATTGCCTGCTGGCGGTGCTGGAGGCGGTGAAGACCACCAAGGCAAAACACGGTATGGCCTTCGCTGAATAACCGCTGTTGATCCCTGTGGGAGCTGGCTTGTCGGGTCCCACATTTTTAACCGAGTACTGACCATGCCTGCACTGACGACCTACACCACAGCCATCCAACCCGACTGGGTGGACTACAACGGCCACCTGCGCGATGCGTTCTACCTGCTGATCTTCAGCTACGCCACCGACGCCTTGATGGACACCCTCGGCCTCGACAGTGAGAACCGCGAAGCCAGCGGCCATTCACTGTTCACCCTGGAGCTGCACCTGAATTACCTGCACGAGGTAAAACTGGGTGCGGAAGTCGAGGTGCGCACTCAACTGATCGACCATGACGCCAAGCGCCTGCACCTCTACCACAGCCTGCATCTGGTGGGCGATGAAAAGGAGCTGGCGGGCAATGAGCAGATGCTGTTGCACGTTGATCTCGCTGGCCCGCAAGCAGCCCCGTTCACCGAGGCGACCCTGCAACGCCTCACCGCCATCACTGCCGAGCAAACCGACCTGCCGCGCCCTGCCCTGCTCGGCCGCGTCATCGGCATAAAAAAGCCCCGATCAAGCCGTGACAGGATCGGGGCAGAGTGCTTTGTGTGAGCCTGACATCCCGAGGGTGACCAAACCTTCAAGTTGCTTGCTTAGGCTTCAGTGTGCCCATTACCGCCGTCGGCAAATGGCCCGAAAACGACATGCTCATAGCCATCTGAGGCATCCATGCAATCTGCCCTTGCCGACCCGTTGAGTGGCTACCAGAATCCCAGTCAAACCCCGCTCCCTTCACCAGGATAAACGTCATGATGCATGCGGATTTGATTGACCAGGATGACCTGCTGAGCCAACTGCGCTCGCTGGGTTTCGAGGTGTCCAGCGGTGCCACCGCCGAGCAGGCTTGCGAGTGCGCTGTACGCGGTTTGAGCGCGGCGCGGGCCAAGGCGCTCAAGGGCATGGTTGAACAGATGTACACCGGTAGCGCTACGATTTTGCCGGCTGTGCGTCAGGCGATCGACAAGCAGTTGTTACCGGCTTTGGTGCAGTTCAAGCAGAACTCTGGGGCCTGATAGACCACTATCGCAGGCAAGCCAGCTCCCACATTTTGATGGGTGAACACCGGTCAATTGTGGGAGCTGGCTTGCCTGCGATGAGGGCCACTCGGTCTACAGCCTTACACTGGCAAATGTCGACTCATTGCGCGCCTGGCTCAACGCCGACAACGGCCCCGACAACGGTGACAACACCAGTGCCTGCGGAATCGGCATCATCGCCACCTGCTGCGTGGTATTGGAGCCCACACGCTCATCGCGCGGCGGAATGCCGAAGTATTCGCGGTAGCACTTGGAGAAGTGCGGCGTCGACACAAACCCGCACACCGACGCCACTTCAATGATCGACATCGGCGTTTGCTTGAGCAACTGCCGTGCACGGATCAGGCGCAGCTTGAGGTAGTAGCGCGACGGCGAGCAGTGCAGGTATTTCTGGAACAACCGCTCCAGTTGGCGACGCGACACGGCGACGTACACCGCCAGTTCGTCCAGGTCGATCGGCTCTTCCAGATTGGCCTCCATCAGCGCGACGATTTCCTGCAGCTTCGGCTGGTTGGTGCCGAGCATGTGCTTGAGCGGCACACGCTGGTGATCCTGTTCGTTGCGGATGCGTTCGTACACGAACATCTCGGAGATCGCCGCCGACAGTTCACGCCCGTGATCGCGACTGATCAGGTGCAGCATCATGTCCAGCGGCGCGGTGCCACCGGAGCTGGTGAAGCGGTTACGGTCGAGGGTAAACAGGCGGGTGCTCATGGCCACACGCGGGAAGGCTTCCTGCATCGACGCCAGGCATTCCCAGTGCACGCTGCAATCAAAGCCGTCCAGCAAACCGGCGCAGGCCAGGGCCCAACTGCCGGTGCACACAGCGCCCAAACGGCGGGATTGACGCGCCTGGCTTTGCAGCCACGACACATGCTCACGGGTCACAGTCCGTTGGATACCCACGCCACCGCAGACGATCACGGTGTCCAGGGCCGGGGCTTTGTGCATGGAGGCATCGGGGTGATTTGCAGACCGTCGCTGGCCCACACCTGGTTGCCGTCGACACTCAGGGTTGTCCAGCGATACAACTCGCGGCCGGACAGCTGATTGGCCATGCGCAGCGGTTCGACTGCGGAGGCCAGGGAAATCAGCGTGAAATTGTCCAGCAGCAAAAAGCCGATGGATTGAGGCGCACGGTTCTGGGGTTGGGCCCCGGAGTTGAACGACGTCATCGCGGTATCTCCTCACACAAAGCGGGTGATGGCCTCAGGCGAGGCTCTTGTTATTGCGCTCTTCATCCCAGCAAGGCGAGAGGCTTTGAAATTGATAGAGCAAATGCCATGCCTAAAATTGAATGGCCGTCCAATAACTCCTAAAAACGACCTTATGACGCGTCTATATAAGCCCGCGCGGGAAGTACGGGATATGCCTGGAAATGGACGTAGGAATAGCCCTACTCAAGGGGTGTGAGCAGATCGGTAGCACTTGTGGGAAGGCGCTTTGGGGGCGTAGGAGAAGTCTGTCACCGCTGGCACAGGTGACGGGTGGTTGGGCGGGAAATCGTTCGCAAGCTACTTATCTATTTGCGACGCGCTAAAAGGTGGCGCGTTTGGGTTGGGGTGTTCACTTTATGAGCAGTGCTGTCTGGACCATTGCTATCGCAGGCAAGCCAACTCCCACAGTTGGAATGCTTTCCCCTGTGGGAGCTGGCTTGCCTGCGATGGCAGTGTCACTGACTCAACACTCAACGGCGCTAACCGCCAACCCACCCCGCGATGTCTCTTTGTACTTGTCGTGCATATCCGCGCCGGTATCGCGCATGGTGCGGATTACCCGGTCCAGGGAAATGAAATGCTGACCATCACCGCGTAGCGCCATCTGCGCCGCGTTGATCGCCTTCACCGCCGCAATCGCGTTGCGCTCGATGCACGGCACTTGCACCAACCCGCCCACCGGGTCGCAGGTGAGACCCAGGTTATGCTCCAAGCCGATCTCGGCGGCATTGCACAGTTGTTCCGGCGTGGCGCCAAGGATCTCGGCCAAGCCGGCAGCGGCCATGGCGCAGGCCGAACCCACTTCACCCTGGCAGCCGACTTCGGCACCGGAGATAGAGGCGTTCTTCTTGCACAGGATGCCCACCGCTGCTGCGCCGAGCAGGTAGTCGACGACATTGGCTTCGGTGACTTCTTCGCTGAACTTCATGAAGTAATGCAGCACCGCCGGAATGATCCCCGCCGCACCGTTGGTAGGCGCTGTGACCATGCGCCCACCCGCGGCGTTTTCTTCGTTGACCGCCAGGGCGAACAGGTTGACCCATTCCATGGCGCTCAAGGTCGAGCCGATCACATTGGGTTTGTTCAGTTCCTGCAAGCTGCGATGCAACTTGGCGGCGCGGCGCCTTACATTCAGGCCGCCGGGCAGGATGCCTTCGTGCTTGAGGCCCTGTTCCACGCAGTCTTGCATGGCGTGCCAAAGCTTCATCAGGCCGCTGCGGATTTCCTCTTCGCTGCGCCAGACCTTTTCATTGGCCAGCATCAACTCGGCGACGCGCAGGTTGTGGGTCTTGCACAACTGCAGCAGCTCTACCGCGCTGGAAAAATCATAGGGCAATACGGTGCGGTCCATATCGGCCACGCCGCTTTGCGCCTGGGCTTCATCCACCACAAAACCACCGCCCACCGAATAGTAGGTGTCGCGGTGCAGTTCACCGTTATCGTCGAACACCACCAGGGTCATCGCATTGGGGTGAAACGGCAGGTTTTCGTCGAGCAGACGCATGTCCCGTGCCCATACAAACGGCACCGGCAAACGCCCATCCAACAGCAATGTGTCGGTCTCGCGCAGCGTGTGAATACGCAGGCCGATTTGCGACGGGTCGATTGCGTCCGGCCACTCGCCCATCAGGCCCATGATGGTCGCAGTGTCGCTGCCGTGACCGATGCCGGTGGCCGACAGCGAGCCGTAAAGCTGAACTTCGACGCGCCGCACTTGTTCCAACAACTCACGTTCACGTAAACCTTGAACGAACAACGCCGCGGCGCGCATGGGGCCGACGGTGTGAGAACTCGAAGGCCCGATGCCGATCTTGAACAGGTCGAAAACGCTGATAGCCATTGCGGTAGAACTCCTCGATAAGCACGGCCAGGCTTGAACGAGGTGCTACGCTCAGATCGCCCAGATGGCGGCATCATCAGCCTTTTATCAGCCATCACGGCGTCTCACACCGACGCAACCATGCTCACTAACGCCGCTGCCGTACGAACGGGCGTTTTGGCCGTTTTTAGCGGTGCAGATGGGTAAAAACTGCAGTTTTGCCTTTGGAAAAATCTGTAAGCGACGTCACCGACACTGGATACGACCATCCCTGTACTGGATACGACGCCCCTGTAGGCGTCAGATTTTCACTGGTACATGATCAGTCTCGACTCGTTTGCAAGGCACCGTGCCAGAGCTGTCGTCGCACACTCCAACCGCAACACTTATAAAGCGCGGCGAATGCCGCCAGAAAAAACACAGGAGTCTACCCCTATGAAAGGTTCACCCTCGTTGTTGTTGGCCGCCATGCTGAGTCTGCCAGTCCTGGCGAACGCTGCAGAACCGGCACAATGTCAGACCGTCAACTTCTCCGATGTCGGCTGGACCGACATCACCGTCACTACCGCGACCACCAGCGAAGTCCTCAAGGGCCTGGGCTACAAGCCACGCACCACGATGATTTCGGTACCGGTGACTTACAAGTCCCTGGCCGACGGCAAGAACATGGACATCTTCCTCGGCAACTGGATGCCGACCATGGAAAACGACATCAAGCAGTACCGTGATGCCGGCACCGTGGAAACCGTGCGCGCCAACCTGGAGAACGCCAAGTACACCCTGGCGGTCCCTGAAGCGCTGTACAACAAAGGCCTTAAAGACTTCGCCGATATCGCGAAATTCAAGGACGAACTCGGCGGCAAGATCTACGGTATCGAGCCGGGTAACGACGGCAACCGCACCATCCAGACCCTCATCGACAAAGACGCCTTCGGCCTGAAAACCGCTGGCTTCAAGGTGGTCGAATCCAGCGAAGCCGGGATGCTCTCGCAGGTGGAACGCGCCTCCAAACGCGACCAGGCCATCGTGTTCCTCGGCTGGGAACCGCACCCGATGAACACCCGCTTCAAGATGAAGTACCTGACCGGGGGTGACGATTCGTTTGGCCCCAACTACGGCCAGGCCACCATCTATACCAACGTGCGCAAGGGCTACACACAAGAGTGCAGCAACGTTGGCCAACTGCTGAAAAACCTGTCGTTCACCCTGAACATGGAAAGCACCCTGATGGGTAAGGTCCTGGACGACAAACAGAAGCCTGACGTCGCCGCCAAGGCGTGGCTCAAGGCCAACCCGCAAGTGCTCGACACCTGGCTCGCCGGTGTCACCACCGTTGATGGCAAACCTGGACTGGACGCCGTAAAAGCCTACCTCGCCAAGTAATCCGTTGTCCCCGGGGCGGTGCGCTGCCCCGGGATGTTTTCCCTCTTCGCATGTGGACATTCACTACCATGCTGACTGAACAGAAAATCCCACTAGGCCAGTACATCGCTGCCTTCGTCGAATGGTTGACCCAACACGGCGCCAACTACTTCGACGCAATCGCATCGACCCTGGAAACGATGATCCACGGCGTGACGTTCGCGCTGACCTGGTTCAATCCGCTGGCATTGATCGGTCTGATTGCGCTGCTGGCTCACTTTATTCAACGCAAATGGGGCCTGACCGTGTTTGTCATCGCCTCCTTCCTGCTGATCCTGAACCTGGGGTACTGGCAGGAAACCATGGAGACCCTGGCGCAAGTGCTGTTCGCCACCCTGGTCTGCGTGGTCATCGGTGTGCCGCTGGGCATTGTTGCCGCGCACAAACCGTTGTTCTACACCATGATGCGGCCGGTGCTCGATCTGATGCAGACCGTACCGACCTTCGTCTACCTCATCCCTACCCTGACCCTCTTCGGGCTGGGTGTGGTGCCTGGGTTGATTTCCACGGTGGTGTTCGCGATTGCCGCGCCGATCCGCCTGACCTACCTGGGTATCCGAGACGTTCCCCAAGAGCTGCTCGACGCCGGCAAAGCCTTCGGCTGCTCGCGCCGTCAGTTGCTCTCGCGCATTGAACTGCCCCACGCCATGCCGAGCATCGCTGCCGGTATTACCCAATGCATCATGCTGTCGCTGTCGATGGTGGTGATCGCGGCCCTGGTGGGCGCCGACGGCCTCGGCAAACCCGTGGTCAACGCACTCAACACCGCTGACATTGCCTTGGGCTTTGAAGCGGGCCTGGCAATCGTCTTGCTGGCCATCATGCTCGACCGCATCTGCAAACAACCCGACGCCAAAGTAGGGGGTGATGCATGAGCATTATCCGATTCGACAAGGTCGACGTGATCTTCTCCAAAGACCCACGCGAAGCGCTCAAGCTGCTGGACCAGGGCATGAGCCGTAACGAGATCCTGAAAAAACCGGGCAGATTGTCGGCGTTGAAAAAGCCAGCCTGGATATCGAGAAAGGCGAGATCTGCGTGCTGATGGGCCTGTCGGGCTCCGGCAAGTCGAGCTTGCTGCGTTGCATCAACGGTCTCAACACCGTCAGCCGTGGGCAGCTGTTTGTGGAGCATGAAGGTCGCCAGATCGACATCGCGTCCTGCACGCCCGCCGAGCTGAAAATGATGCGCACCAAGCGTATCGCCATGGTGTTCCAGAAGTTCGCCCTGATGCCGTGGCTGACGGTGCGCGAAAACATCAGCTTTGGCCTGGAGATGCAGGGCCGCCCGGAGAAAGACCGCCGCAAGCTGGTGGATGAAAAGCTTGAGCTGGTGGGCCTGACCCAATGGCGTAACAAGAAGCCCGACGAGCTGTCCGGCGGCATGCAGCAGCGTGTCGGCCTGGCCCGTGCGCTGGCGATGGACGCCGACATTTTGCTGATGGACGAACCCTTCTCGGCCCTCGACCCGCTGATCCGCCAAGGCCTGCAGGACGAGTTGCTGGAACTGCAACGCAAGCTGAGCAAGACCATCGTTTTCGTGAGCCACGACCTTGATGAAGCGCTCAAGCTGGGCAGCCGAATCGCAATCATGAAAGACGGCAAGATCATCCAGTACAGCGTGCCGGAAGAGATCGTGCTGAACCCGGCGGACGACTACGTGCGCACCTTCGTCGCCCACACCAACCCGCTGAACGTACTGTGCGGTCGCAGCCTGATGCGCACCCTGGACAACTGCAAGCGCGTCAACGGTTCGGTGTGCCTGGACCCGGGTGGCGACTCGTGGCTGGACCTGGCCGAAGGCAACACCATCAAGGGTGCTCGCCAGAATGGCGCAGTGATGAACTTGCAGAACTGGGCACCGGGACAAGCGGTGGAAGGTTTGGGCCGGTTACCGACGCTGGTGGATTCGAATATCGGCATGCGTGATGCGTTGCAGATTCGGTATCACACCGGGAATAAGTTGGTGTTGCATGACAACAACCAGGTGGTGGGGATCTTGGGAGACAGTGAGCTTTACCACGCCCTGCTAGGCAAAAACCTGGGCTAGCCACAAACCCCACTGGAGAAACGGGGTCCAGGTGGGAGCTGGCTTGCCTGCGATAGCTGTAGTGAATTCACCAAAGCTATCGCAGGCAAGCCAGCTCCCACATTTGGTCTCTATTTTGACAGTGAGGAAAGCGGCGCCAGTGAGGGCGCCGCTTGCTTCAACTATCAGCTATAGACCCGGCCAAGGAGCTGCCGATGGCTTTCAAACTGATCGAGCACGTCCCGGGTGATCTGTTCCTGGGCAAAGCCCATCAGGTCGTATTCCTGAGGACCGTTGTGCAGGTAGACCTCGGCCCGGTAGTAACGGGTGCGCTCTTCCTCGGGCAGGTCAGTCGGTGCCGACGAGTAAGCATCCAGGCTCACTTCGTAGACAAACGGGTTGCCCTCTTCCATCTCGATGCGCACACCGATGCAGCGTTTGGATTTACCGAGCAAGGTCTGCACTTCCAGCCCCTGGTCACGCAGCGCAACAGCCGCCTCTTCCAACGCCGGCGTTACGTGCTTGTCCATGAAACGCTGCACCGTGCCCTGGCTCGGTTGCAGGTCCAGCGCGGTCAAGCGCTCGCTGAAACCACGACGGCCACGCTCGGCCAGTTGCGCCTGCTCCTGTTCGATGGCCACGTCTTGGCGCATCGCCTTGTGCAAACCGAACATGAAGAAGATCAACACCACCGAGAACGGCAGCCCCGCCAGCACCACCATGGTTTGCATGGCTTCGAAGTTGCCGGCAAACAGCAGGCCGATGGTCACCAGGGTGATCACCGCCGACCAGAAGATCCGCAGCCAGTGCGGCGCATCTTCGTCCACGTTGCCGCCTTTGCAGGAAAGGTTGGCCATCATCACCGCGCCGGAATCCGCCGGGGTCAGGAACAGCACGAAGCCCACAAAGATCGACACGCCGATGACGATTTTCGACGCCGGGTAATGCTCAAGCAGTTGGTAGATGGCCATCGACGGCTGTTCCAGCGCCGTCTTGCCCAACTCCACCGCACCGTGGTTGAGCACCAGGTCCAGGGCAGAGTTGCCGAAGATCGACAGCCACGCCAGGGTGAAGCCCAGCGGAATCAACAACACGCCCGCCACCAGTTCACGCACGGTGCGACCACGGGAAATACGCGCGATGAACATGCCCACGAATGGGGCCCAGGAAATCCACCACGCCCAGTAGAACAGGGTCCACAGGCCCATCCAGCGTTCGGTCTTGTCGGCGTCGCCTTCGTACACATACAGGTCGAAAGTTTTCAGCACGATCCCGTTGAGGTAGTCACCGGTGTTCTGCACCAAGCCGTTGAGCAAGTGCAGGGTCGGGCCAAACAACAGCACAAAGATCAGCAGGCCGCTGAACAGCACGATGTTGAGGTTGGACAGACGGCGAATGCCGTTCTCCACACCCGACACGGCGGCGATGGTCGCCACGGTGCTCATCACGATGATCACGATCAACAGGTTGGTGTTGCTGTGCTCCATGCCGAACAGGTTTTCAAGCCCGGACGACACTTGCATCGAACCAATCCCCAGGTTCGTCACCAGACCCAGCAGCGTCACGAACATGCCGAAACCGTCAACCGCATGGCCGGCCGCGCCTTTCACCCAACGCTCGCCCACCAGCGGGTACAGCGCCGAACGCAAGGCCAGCGGCTGGTTATGACGGTACGCGAAGTACGCCACGGCCAGGCCGACCAGGGCGTAGATCGCCCAGCCGTGCAGGCCCCAGTGCAGGAAGGTCAGTTGCAGCGCCTGGCGGGCGGCGCCATTGCTGGCGGCTGCGCCTTCAGGCGGGTTGAAGTAGTGGTCCAACGGCTCGGATGCACCGAAGTACAACAGCGAGATGCCGATGCCCGACGAGAACAGCATGCCGGCCCAGGCGCCGTAGCTGAAGTCCGGGGTGTCGTCCTTGCTGCCCAGTTTCAGCTTGCCGTACGAGGAAAACGCCAGGCCCACCACGAACACGAGGTAGGCGGCGATGACCACCATGTAGTACCAGCCGAAGCTTTTCGAAAGCCACGCCTGTGCGACGCCGAGCATGCGCCCGGCCTCCTGCGGGGCGATGATCAGGATGGCAGTCAACAACAGAATCAACGCGGTGGAGGTGTAGAACACCCAACCGTTGACCCGCACCTTTTCTGGCGGGGTCTTTATAAGAGAGGCAGAACTCATGGCGCAGATGCTCCGGGCAGTGCGAGAGAGAAACACAAGGCAGCGGTTATCCCGGGACATCGCTTTATGGGCAGGCGACGGACGGTGTTATAAAGACACCCCGAAAAACCTTGCACCCCTACCGAACCAGTAGATAGGGCGTTTCAAGGGTTTTTGCAGGTGTCATTTGTCGCGGCTCCCAGGTAGGAAACATCTGTAGGCAGCGACCATTTGTCGCAGATCTTATTCTTTGTTGATTGAACGTTCAATCAAAACAAAATAGACTGGCCATCAAGCCGACGGACGTTCATCGCCTGTCGGCAGGCCTAAGGAGAGGTGCTACATGCCCAAGGTCGGTATGCAACCCATACGCCGCCAGCAATTGATCGAAGCCACTTTGACGGCCATCGATCAGGTCGGAATGGGAGATGCCAGCATTGCGCTGATCGCCCGTTTGGCCGGCGTCTCGAACGGCATCATCAGTCACTACTTTCAGGACAAGAACGGCCTGATCGCAGCGACCATGCGGTACTTGATGAATGTGCTGATCGAGAACGTCCACGAACGCAGGCTGGCCCTTACGGACGACAGCCCACGTGCGCACCTTCAGGTGATCATCGAGGGCAACTTCGACGCCAGCCAGGTCAACGGCCCGGCTATGAAAACCTGGCTGGCCTTCTGGGCCACCAGCATGCATCACCCGTCATTGCACCGGTTGCAGCGGATCAACGATCAACGTCTGTATTCCAACCTGTGCTGCCAGTTCCGCCGAGTGCTGCCGCTGCCGCACGCACGCAAAGCAGCCCGAGGCCTGGCGGCCCTGATCGACGGTTTATGGTTGCGCGGCGCCCTGTCGGGAGACGCTTTCGACACGGCACAGGCACAACGGATCGCTTACGAATACATGGATTTCCAATTGGCCAAGCAGGTGAGTTAGAGCACACATAACCGCTCAACCCCTGAACTGCTGTCGCTCAGTGTTGCCACACCCTTATGGCCCACTGTTCGGCGGTTAACGCCAACCACTTATGCACTTGCGAGGACTTTATGGCCCGTTTCGACCTGCAAAAACTCTACATTGACGGCGGCTACAGCGACGCTGGCAGCGATGCCACTTTCGACGCCATCAACCCGGCTAACGGTGAAGTTCTCGCCCAAGCGCAACGCGCTACTAAAGAAGACGTTGAACGCGCCGTGGTCAGCGCCGAAAAAGGCCAGAAAATCTGGGCCGCCATGACCGCCATGGAGCGTTCGCGCATCCTGCGTCGTGCCGTCGACATCCTGCGCGAGCGCAACGATGAACTGGCCGCCCTGGAAACCCTGGACACCGGCAAGTCGTTCTCCGAAACCAAATACGTCGACATCGTCACCGGCGCCGACGTGCTGGAATACTACGCAGGCCTGGTGCCAGCCATCGAAGGCGAGCAGATCCCACTGCGCGACACGTCATTCGTCTACACCCGCCGCGAGCCGCTGGGCGTTGTCGCCGGTATCGGCGCATGGAACTACCCGATCCAGATCGCCCTGTGGAAATCCGCGCCAGCCCTGGCCGCCGGTAACGCAATGATCTTCAAGCCAAGCGAAGTCACCTCGCTGACCACCCTGAAACTGGCCGAGATCTACACCGAAGCCGGCGTACCGGCTGGCGTGTTCAACGTATTGACCGGCAGTGGCCGTGAAGTTGGCACCTGGCTGACCGAGCACCCGCGCATCGAGAAAATCTCGTTCACCGGCGGCACCGACACCGGCAAGAAAGTCATGGCCAGCGCGTCGAGCTCTTCGCTCAAAGACGTGACCATGGAACTGGGCGGCAAGTCCCCGCTGATCATCTTCGACGACGCCGACCTGGATCGCGCCGCCGACACCGCGATGATGGCCAACTTCTACAGCTCCGGCCAGGTCTGCACCAACGGCACTCGCGTGTTCGTGCCCAAGCACCTGCAAGCGGCGTTCGAAGCCAAGATCGTTGAGCGTGTTGCGCGCATTCGCGTGGGCAACCCAGAAGATGAAAACACCAACTTCGGCCCGCTGGTCAGCTTTGCCCACATGGAAAGCGTGCTGGGCTACATCGCCAAGGGCAAAGAGCAAGGCGCACGCCTGCTGTGCGGCGGCGACCGTCTGACCGATGGCGACTTCGCCAAAGGCGCCTTCGTGGCCCCGACCGTGTTCACCGACTGCACCGACGACATGGTCATCGTGCGTGAAGAGATCTTCGGCCCAGTGATGAGCATCCTCACCTACGAAACCGAAGAAGAAGTGATCCGCCGCGCCAACGACACCGACTTCGGCCTGGCCGCAGGTCTTGTGACCAAGGACCTGAACCGCGCCCACCGCGTGATTCATCAACTGGAAGCGGGTATCTGCTGGATCAACGCCTGGGGCGAGTCCGACGCGAAGATGCCGGTCGGTGGCTACAAGCAATCGGGTGTTGGCCGTGAGAACGGCATCAGCTCGTTGAACAACTTCACCCGCATCAAATCGGTACAGGTTGAGCTGGGCGATTACGCCTCGGTGTTCTAACACCCCGAGCCCTGTATTGCCTGTGAGTGCCCTATCGCAGGCAAGCCAGCTCCCACATTTGGAATGCATTCCCCTGTGGGAGCCGGGCTTGCCCGCGATGAGGCCCGACCTGACCATCTCAAAAGAGGGTGCATCCAATGTCCCAAGAATACGATTACATCATTGTGGGTGCCGGCTCCGCCGGTAACACCCTGGCGACCCGTCTGACCGAAGACGAAGGCGTCACCGTTTTGCTGCTGGAAGCCGGTGGCCCCGACTACCGTTTCGACTTCCGCACTCAAATGCCAGCCGCCCTGGCCTTCCCACTGCAAGGCCGCCGCTACAACTGGGCCTACGAGACCGATCCAGAGCCACACATGGACGGCCGCCGTATGGAATGTGGTCGCGGCAAGGGCCTGGGTGGCTCTTCCCTGATCAACGGCATGTGCTACATCCGTGGCAACGCGATGGACTACGACGGCTGGGCAAAACTGCCAGGCCTGGAAGACTGGACCTACCTGGACTGCCTGCCGTATTTCCGCAAAGCCGAAACCCGCGACATCGGCCCCAACGATTGGCACGGCGGCGATGGCCCGGTCAGCGTGACCACGCCAAAAGCGGGCAACAACCCGCTGTTCCACGCCATGGTTGAAGCCGGCGTGCAGGCCGGTTACCCGCGCACTGTCGACTTGAACGGCTACCAGCAAGAAGGTTTCGGCCCGATGGACCGTACCGTCACGCCTAAAGGCCGTCGCGCCAGCACCGCGCGCGGGTACCTGGACACCGCCAAGAAGCGCTCCACGCTAACCATCGTCACCCACGCCCTCAGCGACAAAGTGCTGTTTGAAGGCAAGCGCGCCGTAGGCGTGCGTTACCTGATTGGCGCGGCTGAAGAGCGCGTTGAAGCCCGTGCACGTAAAGAAGTGATCGTGTGCAGCGGCGCAATCGGTTCGCCGCAGTTGCTGCAACGCTCCGGCGTCGGCCCGGCCCCACTGCTGGAAAGCCTCGATATCCCGGTGGTCCACGACCTGCCCGGCGTCGGCGAAAACCTGCAGGACCACCTTGAGCTGTACCTGCAATACGCCTGCACCCAACCGGTGTCGTTGTACCCGTCGCTGCTCTGGTACAACCAGCCGGCCATTGGTGCCGAGTGGCTGTTCAACGGCACCGGCATTGGCGCCAGCAACCAGTTCGAAGCGGGCGGTTTTATCCGTACCCGTGAAGAATTCGAATGGCCGAACATCCAGTACCACTTCTTGCCGGTCGCGATTAACTACAACGGCAGCAACGGTGTGAAAGAGCACGGTTTCCAAGCGCACATGGGCTCCATGCGCTCGCCGAGCCGTGGTCGCATCCAGCTCAAGTCGAAGAACCCAAGGGATTACCCGAGCATCCTCTTCAACTACATGGCCACCGAGCAAGACTGGCAGGAATTCCGCGACGGCATCCGCCTGACCCGTGAAATCATGCAGCAGCCGGCACTGGACCAATACCGTGGCCGTGAAATCAGCCCAGGTATTGAAGTGCAAACCGATGAGCAGCTGGACACGTTCATCCGCGAGCACGCCGAAACCGCGTTCCACCCGTCCTGCTCGTGCAAGATGGGCACCGACGACATGGCGGTCGTGGACGGCGAAGGCCGCGTGCATGGCATGCAAGGTCTGCGCGTTGTGGATGCGTCGATCATGCCGATCATCACCACCGGCAACCTGAACGCGCCAACGATCATGATCGCCGAGAAAATCGCCGACAAGATCCGTGGCCGCCAGCCACTGCCGCGCAGCACTGCCGACTACTACGTGGCAGGCGATGCGCCGGTGCGTGGCAAGCCGATGCGTGAAGTGGGTCCAACTGCACAGTAACTGATACACCGCGGTGCCCCTATCGCAGGCAAGCCAGCTCCCACAGTTGACCGAGTTCGTCTGAACAACTCGATCACCTGTGGGAGCCGGGCTGCCCGCGATGAGGCCCGACCCGACACCACAAAACCACCCGCCTACACTTTCCTTGATCAGCTCCCAGCCCAGGCCTACTCTGTCCGCCTGCCCGCGACGAGCCGCCCACAAGGAAGGCCCCATGTTCGATCACCACGCCACACTCAAACAACACTTCGCAGCCCTGCGCACCCGCGCCGAGTTCTTCTCGCTGCGTTACGTGCGCGAATCCGGCCAGTACCTGGCCGTGCGCAAGAACGTCGCCGAACCACCCCACCTGAACCACGACGAAGGCGCCATGCTCACCGTGCGTCTCAACGGTGTGGAAGCCTACGCCGCGACCAACGACATTTCCCTGGCCGGCCTGCAAGCCGCCCTTGAGCGTGCCGAGCAGCAAGCTCGATTGATCAAGCCCCATGCCCTGCTGGACCTGCGCGACCAATACGTGTCCAGCGATGTGGCCGACTACCTGTCGCCTGAACTCGATCAGCCCTTCCCGTCCCTGAGCGACTGCTACCAATTGCTCGGCAGCGAGTCGGCCGCAGTGCCCAAGGACGAGCGCCTGGTCAATTGGGAAGTCAGCCTCGGCCTGACCCACGTCGAACAGATCTACCTCAACAGTGCCGGCGCCGAATTGCGCCAGGCCCAACGTTTTGTGTTCCCTGGCGTCAACGTCACCGCCTACGACGGCAATGACAGCCAGACCCGCACCCTCGGCGGCAGCAACTTTGGCCAGCAGGGCGGTGTTGATGTGATCAACCGCTTCGGCCTGGTGGGCGCCGCGCCGCGCATCGCCGATGAAGCCCTGCAACTGCTGCTCGCGCCAAACACGCCTAACGGCCCGCGCGACCTGTTGTTGATGCCCGACCAGATGATCCTGCAGATCCATGAGTCCATCGGCCACCCGCTGGAGTTGGACCGCATCCTGGGTGACGAGCGCAACTACGCCGGCACCAGTTTCGTGAAGGCCAGCGACTTCGGTCACCTGCAATACGGCTCGCCGTTGCTCAACGTGACCTTCGACCCGGACATCCCCGAACAGCTCGCCAGCTACGGCCATGACGACGATGGCACCGCCGCCAGTAAGCAGTTCCTGATCCGCGAGGGGCTGTTGCTCAAGCCGCTGGGCGGTGCGCTGTCGCAATACCGTTCGGGCATGAGCGGCGTGGCCAACAGCCGCGCCAGCAGTTGGAACCGCGCGCCCATCGACCGCATGGCCAACCTGAATATCGAAGCCGGCGACAAGAGCCTGGCGCAGCTGATTGGCGGTATCGAAAGCGGCATCCTGATGTCGACCAACCGGTCGTGGTCCATCGACGATGCACGCAATAAATTCCAGTTCGGTTGCGAGTGGGGCCAATTGATTGAAAACGGCGAGCTGAAAGGCGTGGTGAAAAACCCCAACTACCGGGCGATTTCCGCGCAGTTCTGGCGCAACCTCAGCGCGGTCGGCGACGCCAGCACCTTCAAGGTATTGGGCACGCCGAACTGCGGCAAAGGCGAACCCAACCAGGTGATCCGCGTGGGCCATGCCTCGCCGGCCTGTGTGTTCAGCAACGTTGATGTGTTTGGGGAGATGCCTGATGAACAATTTCAAGGCATTGGTTGAATGGCTCAAGCAGGCCGTCACCGACAGTGAACAATTCCACTTGGGCTATGCGGACGAGTCGTCCGAGTTTGTGCGCTTCAACCACGCCAAGGTGCGCCAGGCCGGCCAAGTGCAGCAGGCCAGCCTCAATCTGAAACTGATCAATGATGGCCGCCATGCCGACCTGGGCATCACCCTGGCCGGCGAACCGGAACTGGATCGCCAGCGTCTCGCCGACGGCCTGCAACAGTTGCGCGAAACTCTGCCATTGTTGCCGCAGGATCCTTATCTGCTGTTGAACCACAACGCCTGGCAAAGCAACAACGAACAGGCGCAGCCGTTGCCGGAACTGGCCCAGGTGCTGGAAGACATCAGCCAGGCCGCAGACGGTGTGGACTTGGTGGGTTTCTATGCCGCCGGCCCCATCAGCCGGGGTTTTGCCAGTTCATCAGGCGCCTTTGGCTGGCACCAGGCCAATAGCTTCAACTTCGATTTCAGCCTGTTCCATGCCAACGGCGAGGCGGTCAAGGCCAGCTACGCCGGGCATACCTGGGACAGCGTCGAATTTGCCGCACGCTTCCAGCAGGCCCGCGAGCAGTTGGCGTTCCTCGGGCGCCCGCTGCACACACTGGCGCCTGGGCAATACCGGGCCTACCTTGCGCCGGCCGCGATGGAAGAAATCATCAGCATCATCACCTGGGGCGGTTTCTCCGCCCAGGCCATCGCCAGCAAAGGCAGCTCGCTGCAAAAACTGTATGCGGGCGAACAGTCCCTGAGCCCGCTGGTGACAGTGAACGAGCAGGTCAGCGGCTCCCTGAGTGAAGCGTTCTCCAGCGAAGGCTACCCACGCGGTGACGTCACACTGATCAATGCGGGACGTGCCGAGGGCGAGTTGATCAACTCCCGCAGCGCTGCCGAATACGGCTTGAGCACCAACGGCGCCAGCAGCGACGAGTCGCCCAGTGCCCTGCAGATGGCGGCAGGCAGCCTGGCGCAAGCCGATATCCTCAAGCAGTTGGGCACCGGGTTGTATATCAGCAACCTGTGGTACCTGAACTACTCCGACCTGCCGGCGGCACGCCTCACCGGCATGACACGCTTTGCCACGTTCTGGGTGGAAGACGGCGAAATCAAGGCGCCGGTGAGTACCATGCGCTTTGATGACAGTGTGTACAGCCTGCTGGGATCGCAGTTGGAAGCGCTGACGGCGGAGCGGGAATTGTTGTTGTCGGCCAGTACGTATGGGCAGCGCAATACGTCGTCCAACCTGTTGCCAGGGGCCTTGGTCAAACGCCTGACCCTGACGTTGTAAATGCAAACCCCCTGTGGGAGCGGGCTTGCTCGCTCCCACATTGTTTTGTGGTGTTTTCTGACTTCTCGTTAAACCCCATTCCTACCGCCAATTCCCATCTCCCGCCCGTTCCCTCGCCCTCAGTTGTCCCCCGCAAAAAACCTCGCTATAACGGTTAGTGGCATACCGCCACCCCACAGGAAGTGAGCGTTGACATGAACCAGGGAAGTTTCGTCATACAAAAGCTGTTCAAGCACTACAACGTTCACGTCGAGCAACTGGGTAACGATCCGCAAAAAGACACGGTGCTGATGGTCAACGGCGCGCTGTCCACCACCCGCTCCTTCGCCCGCACCAGCAAGTGCCTGGCCGAGCATTTCAATGTGCTGTTGTTCGACCTGCCCTTCTCGGGCTACTCCCGTGAGCACAACACCGACCTCGACCTGGTGACCAAGGACGACGAGGTGCAGATCCTGCGCGCGCTGGTGGAGCGCTTTGAGGTCAACCATCTGGTGTCGGCTTCCTGGGGCGGCATCTCCACGCTGCTGACCCTGGCCCACAACCCACCGTCGATCAAAGTTCAGTGGTGATGGCACTGGCACCGAGCCTCAACCAGGCCATGCTCGATTATGTGGAACGCGTGCGCGTGCTGATCGAGGCCGATGACAAGTCCGCCGTCGGCCATTTGCTCAATGACACGGTGGGCAAATTCCTGTCGGCACCGCTCAAGCGTAATAACCACCGCCACCTGTCGAACATGGCCACCACCGAATACCGCCAGGCGCGCTTTCATATCCATCAGGTGCTGGCCCTTGGCGATGGCAATTACCTGCCGGCGCTCCGGCAGATCGAAACACCGGTGCATTTTCTCAACGGTGCGCTGGACGAATACACCCCCGCCGCCGAAGCCGAGTTGTTCAAGCAATATGTGGGGCGCAGCAGCTTTGCAGTGGCCGAGCACACCGGCCACTTGCTCGACCTCGAATCTTCCGAGGCCGCCGTGGCGGTGCACCGCGCCTTGCTGGATTTCCTGGTGGGAAAAGGCGCGACGGATGGCGCATAATCGCCGACACATAGCCTGCTAACAAAAGGGTTTTCTATGCCGAATCGCGTCCCGCTCGATGCCAAGACCGCCCGCTGGCTCCCCTGGGTGGTCGCGATTGCCTTCTTCATGCAGTCGCTCGATGGGACGATTCTGAACACGGCACTGCCGGCCATGGCCCGGGACCTCGCCGAAAACCCATTGCGCATGCAAGGCGTGGTGATCGCCTACATGCTCACCGTCGCCTTGCTCATTCCGGCATCGGGCTGGGTGGCCGACCGCTTCGGCACTAAACGAATCTTCTTTGGCGCAATCATGCTGTTCAGCATCGGCTCGTTGCTGTGTGCGCTGTCCAGCAGCTTGACCATGCTAGTGGGCGCACGGGTGATCCAGGGCCTGGGCGGCGCATTGATGCTGCCGGTCGGCAGGCTCGTGGTACTGCGCGCGTATCCCCGCTCCGAACTGGTGCGGATCATGGGCTTCATTACCATCCCCGGCCTGCTCGGCCCATTGCTCGGCCCAACCATGGGCGGCTGGATGGTGCAATACCTGACCTGGCACTGGATCTTCCTGATCAACCTGCCGGTGGGCATGATCGGCTGCTACGCCGTGTGGAAATTCATCCCCGACCTGCGCGGCAGCGAGCGCACCCGCTTTGATAGCGTGGGGTTCTTGCTATTTGGCGCAGCGATGGTGCTGATCACCATCGCCATGGAAGGCCTGGGCGAACTGCACCTGCCGCACCTTCGGGTGATGTTGCTGCTGTTCGGCGGGCTGGCGTGCCTGGCGGCGTATTGGCTGCGCGCCGGGCATATCGATAACCCGCTGTTTTCGCCGGTACTGTTCAAGACCCGTACCTTTGCTGTGGGCATCCTTGGCAACCTGTTTGCGCGCCTGGGCAGCGGCGCGTTGCCGTTCCTGGTGCCGCTGCTGTTGCAGGTGGCGCTGGGTTATTCGCCGTCGGAAGCCGGGATGAGCATGCTGCCGCTGGCGGCGGCGGCGATGTTTGCCAAGTCCATCGCGCGCCCATTGATCGAGCGCCTGGGCTACCGCATCGTCCTCACCGGCAACACCCTGGCGCTGGGCATCATGCTGGCGAGCATGGGCCTGGTCAGCGAACACACGCCTTACCCACTGTTGCTGGGCATGCTGGCGATATTGGGGCAATCAACTCCCTGCAATTCACCGCGATGAACACCGTCACCCTGATCGACCTGGACGACGCCCAGGCCAGCAGCGGCAACAGTTTGCTGTCGGTGGTGGCGCAATTGTCCCTGAGCCTGGGGGTGGCTTGCGCCGGCGCGTTGCTCGGTGGCTTCACCGCTGAAACCGGTAACGATGGCGTGGAAAGCGTACTGGGCGCCTTCCAGCTGACCTTCCTGACCGTGGGCATCATGGCGATGCTGGCGGCGGCGATCTTCCTGCAATTGTCGCCAACCGACGGCAAACGGGTGATCAACCGCGAGCACGATATCGAGCATTAACAGGCTTCCCGTCTAGAACTTGCAGGGAAATTCCTGCGGGACTGGTACACTGCGCAACATTTTGTTTTGCAGAGCCAGTCCCGTGACTACCATCGCCACCGCTTTTAATACTTTGCCCCTGTCCGCCGCCATGCTGGCTAACCTCGACTCGCTGGGTTATGTCGAGATGACGCAGATCCAGGCGCAAAGCTTGCCGGTGATCCTCAAGGGGCTGGACCTGATTGCCCAGGCCAAGACCGGCAGCGGCAAGACTGCCGCCTTCGGCATCGGCCTGTTGAACCCGATCAACCCGCGCTACTTCGGCTGCCAGGCCCTGGTGATGTGCCCGACCCGTGAGCTGGCCGACCAGGTCGCCAAGGAAATCCGTCGCCTGGCGCGCGCCGAAGACAACATCAAGGTGTTGACCCTGTGCGGCGGCGTGTCCCTCGGCCCGCAGATCGCCTCGCTGGAACACGGCGCCCACGTGATCGTCGGCACCCCGGGCCGTATCCAGCAGCACCTGCGCAAGGGCTCGCTGGTACTGGACGGCTTGAACACGCTGATCCTCGACGAAGCCGACCGCATGCTCGACATGGGTTTCTACGACGCCATCGAAGACATCATCAGCAAGACCCCGCCGCGCCGCCAGACCCTGCTGTTCTCGGCCACCTACCCGGTGAGCATCAAGCAGCTGGCTTCAAAATTCATGCGCGCACCGCAGCAAGTGAAGGCCGAAGCGTTCCACTCCGACGACCAGATCGAGCAGCGGTTCTTCGAGATCTCGCCGGAAGAACGCATGGACGCGGTGACCAAGGTGCTGGCGCACTTCCGCCCGGCGTCTTGCGTGGCGTTCTGCTTTACCAAGCAGCAAGTGCAGGAAACCGTGGATCACCTGACGTCCAAGGGCATCTCTGCCGTTGGCCTGCACGGCGACCTGGAACAGCGCGACCGCGACCAGGTGCTGGCGATGTTCGCCAACCGCAGTACGTCGGTGCTGGTAGCGACCGACGTGGCCGCCCGTGGTTTGGACATTGACTCGCTGGACATGGTGATCAACGTCGAACTGGCCCGCGATTCGGAAATCCACATCCACCGTGTGGGCCGCACCGGCCGTGCCGGCGAAACCGGCATCGCCATCAGCCTGGTGGCGCCGTCCGAAGCCCACCGCGCCCAAGCCATCGAGCAACTGCAGAAGTCGCCCTTGAACTGGGACCAACTGGACAACCTCAAGCCGCAAAGCGGTGGTCCGTTGCTGCCACAGATGAGCACCCTGTGCATCGCTGCTGGCCGTAAAGACAAAGTACGTCCGGGTGACATCCTCGGTGCTCTGACCGGTGAAGCCGGGATCCCCGGGGCCCAGGTTGGCAAGATCGCGATCTTTGACTTCCAGGCGTTTGTGGCCGTTGAGCGTGGCATCGCCAAGCAGGCGTTGCAGCGTTTGAATGACGGGAAGATCAAGGGCCGTTCGTTGCGCGTGCGGATCCTGTAAGAACACTGCGTTCCAATTGAAGGAACCGAATCAATGTGGGAGCTGGCTTGCCTGCGATAGCGATGGTGAATTCACTGCCGCTATCGCAGGCAAGCCAGCTCCCACATTTGATTGCATTTCATATTAAGTTTTTGTGAGGACTTTGCTGTGCGCTCGACCGAAGTTGTGATCATTGGCGCCGGCGCCGCAGGCTTTGATGTGCGCACTGACCGCCGCCGGGCGTGGGCGCAAGGTGATGTTGATCGACCATGCGAACAAGGCCGGCAAGAAGATCCTGATGTCCGGCGGTGGCCGCTGCAATTTCACCAACATGTACACCGAGCCGGCCAACTTCCTCTCGCACAACGCGCATTTCTGCAAGTCCGCCTTGGCGCGTTATACCCAGTGGGACTTTATCGGGCTGGTGGCCAAGCACGGCGTGCCGTACCACGAGAAGAAGCTCGGCCAGCTGTTCTGCGACAACAAGTCCAGTGACATCCTCGGCATGCTGCTCGACGAGTGCATCCAGGTTGGCGTGAGCATGCATTTGGACACCTCGATCCAAGAGATCGCCAAGGTCGACAGCGGCTACCAATTGCAAACCACCTTGGGCGAACTGCGCTGTGAATCCTTGGTGATCGCCACCGGCGGCCTGTCGATTCCAACACTGGGCGCCACCGGGTTTGGTTACCAGGTTGCCAAGCAATTCGGGCATGAACTGCTGCCGACCCGCGCCGGGCTGGTGCCGTTCACCATTACCGACCAGCTCAAGGAGTTGTGCGGCGAACTGTCTGGCACCTCAGTGGATTGCCTGGTCAGCTGCAACGACCAGAGCTTTCGCGAGAACATCCTGTTTACCCACCGTGGCCTCAGTGGCCCGGCGATTTTGCAGATCTCGTCGTATTGGGAGCCCGGCGACACGGTGGAGATCAACCTGCTGCCCGACCATGACGCGCACACCTGGTTGCAACAGCAACAGGCCGAGCGTCCCAACAGCGAGCTGAAAACCCTGCTGGGCGAGATCTTCACCAAAAGATGGCCAACCTGCTGGCCGAGACCTGGTTTGTGTCCAAGCCGATGAAGCAGTACACCCATGCAGAAATTGCCGATATCGCGCAAAAACTCGGCAGCTGGCAGTTGGTGCCGGCGGGCACTGAGGGCTACCGCACGGCCGAGGTGACGCTGGGTGGGGTGGACACGCGCGAGGTGTCGTCCAAGACCATGGAGTCACTGAAAAGCCCAGGGTTGTACTTTATCGGCGAAGTGTTGGATGTGACCGGTCACCTGGGCGGGTTCAACTTCCAGTGGGCGTGGGCGTCGGGCTATGCCGCGGCGCAGTTTGCCTGAGTCAACGCAGTAAAAATGTGGGAGCGGGCTTGCTCGCGAATGCGGTGGATCAGTCGGCACATGTGTGTCTGACCCACCGTTTTCGCGAGCAAGCCCGCTCCCACATTGGTTTTGTGGTGCGCTTGGGAATAATTTGCCAGCAGATGTGATCACCACCCTTGCCGTGACGTCACTGATGGCTCAATTTAGCGGCATCGTCCCGGAAGACTCCAGACTTCATGTCATCGACCTCGTTCAAGCAGTCCATGCGGCGCCTGTGGGCGCTGGATAAATTCAGTTACAGCGTTCGGGTATTCATCGCCCTCACCGGCAGCATGGCGCTGTGCTGGTATCAAGATGAAATGACCCTGCTGATCCCGCTGTTCCTGGGGATTATCGCCAGTGCCCTGGCCGAGACCGATGACAGTTGGCAAGGCCGCCTTAATGCGCTCGCCGTGACGCTGGTGTGTTTCAGCATCGCCGCGCTGTCGGTGGAGCTGCTGTTCCCTTATCCGTGGATCTTCGCGATTGCCCTGGCCTTGGCCACGTTCGGCCTGACCATGCTCGGCGCCCTCGGCGAACGCTATGGCGCGATTGCGTCGGCGACGCTGATTCTGTCGGTGTACACCATGATCGGCGTGGACCAGCGCGGCGGTGCGGTCTCGGATTTCTGGCATGAGCCCCTGCTGCTGGTGGCCGGCGCCGCCTGGTATGGCGCGCTTTCCGTGCTGTGGCAGGCGCTGTTTTCCAACCAGCCGGTGCAACAAAGCCTGGCGCGGCTGTTCCGGGAACTGGGGCGTTACCTCAAGCTCAAGTCGTCATTGTTCGAACCGATCCGCCAGCTGGATGTGGAAGCTCGCCGCCTGGAACTGGCCCAGCAAAATGGCCGTGTGGTGGCCGCGCTGAACGCCGCGAAGGAAATCATTCTGCACCGCGTAGGCAACGGTCGACCGGGGTCGAAGGTCAGTCGCTACCTCAAGCTGTACTTTCTCGCCCAAGACATCCACGAACGCGCCAGCTCCTCCCACTACCCTTACAACGCGCTGGCTGAAGCGTTCTTCCACAGCGACGTGCTGTTCCGCTGCCAACGCCTGCTGCGCCAGCAGGGCAAGGCCTGCCAGACCCTGGCCGAGTCGATCCAGCTGCGCCAGCCGTTCATCTACGACGACAGCTTCGCGGAAGCCTTGGGCGACCTTAACGCCTCTCTCGAACACCTGCGCATTCAAAGCAACCCGGCCTGGCGCGGCCTGCTGCGTTCGCTGCGTGCCCTGGCGGCCAACCTGTCCACCCTGGACCGCCTGCTCAGCGACGCCAGCAACCCCGACTCACTGGCCGATGCCGCCGACAGCAACCTGTTGGATCGCGCCCCGCGCAATCTGAAGGAGATGTGGACGCGCCTGCGCACCCAGATGACGCCGACCTCCTTGCTGTTCCGTCATGCCTTGCGCCTGTCCCTGGCACTGACCGTCGGCTACGGCATGCTGCATGCGATCCATGCGTCCCAGGGTTATTGGATCATTCTTACCACGCTGTTCGTGTGCCAGCCCAACTATGGCGCCACGCGGCGCAAGCTCGGCCAGCGGATCATCGGCACGGCCATCGGCCTTACGGTGGCCTGGGCGCTGTTCGACCTGTTCCCAAGCCCGCTGGTGCAATCGATGTTCGCCATCGCCGCGGGCCTGGTGTTCTTTATCAACCGCACCACCCGTTACACCCTGGCCACAGCGGCAATCACGTTGATGGTGCTGTTCTGCTTCAACCAGGTGGGCGACGGCTACGGGCTGTTCCTGCCGCGCCTGTTCGATACCTTGCTCGGCAGCCTGATCGCCGGCCTGGCGGTGTTCCTGTTCCTGCCGGACTGGCAAGGTCGACGCCTGAACAAAGTGCTGGCCAACACCCTGACCTGCAACAGCATCTACTTGCGCCAAATCATGCAGCAATACGCCGCCGGCAAGAGCGACGACTTGGCCTATCGACTGGCCCGACGCAACGCGCACAACGCCGATGCCGCGCTGTCGACCACCCTGGCGAATATGCTGATGGAACCGGGGCACTTCCGTAAGGAGGCCGATGTGGGCTTCCGCTTTCTGGTGTTGTCCCACACGTTGCTCAGTTATTTGTCGGGGCTTGGCGCGCACCGTGAGACCCAGTTGCCGGCCGAAGTGCGCGAGCATTTGATCGAGGGGGCCGGCAATACGCTGGCGGCGAGCATCGATGAAATCGCCACCGGGTTGGCCAACAAGCAGCCGATTGCGATCCAGAGTGATGCCGAGGAAGCGCTGGCGGCGGACCTGGAGCAGATGCCGGACGAGATCGATGAGGGGCAACGGTTGGTGCAGACACAGTTGGCGTTGATTTGCCGGCAGTTGGGGCCGTTGCGGACGTTGGCTGCGCACCTGATCAAGGAAACTGGCGAGGCTTAGATCGCTATCGCAGGCAAGCCAGCTCCCACAGTTTTGATTTGTGAACACAGTCAAATGTGGGAGCGGGCTTGCTCGCGAAGAGGCCCTTCCAGACGCTACATCCCATGCTGCCTCATCAACCGCGCATAACTGCCATCGACCTTCATCTTGGCAATTTCCCGGTCAAAACCTGCAACGATCTGCTCATGCTCGGGGTTCTTCAGGCTCACCAGGATATGCAGGCTGTTTTCACTCAACGGCTTGGGTAAAAACTCCACCGCATTGCGCACCCGCGCCGATTCGCGCGACAGGTAGTAGCGCGCCACGTACTCGTCCTCTACCGTCAGCCGCACCCGCTGCGCCGCCAACATGCGTACGGCCATGGCAAAGTTGTGCACCGGGACTTTCTGTAGCTGTGCATCCGAATCGAACGCCGCCGAATAGGCGTAACCACGCACCACTGCAATGGGGTAGCCGTGCAGTTGCTCCAGGTTCTGGAAGTCGATGCTGTCGTCGCGACGCTTCATGAAGCGCACACGGTTGAGCAAGTATTCGCCGGAGAACTGCCCCAGCTGGGTGCGGGCATCGTCGTACCAGGCGTTGACCAGCACGTCATAACGCCCATCACCCACGCCCATCAACGCCCTCGCCCAAGGCACCTGTTCAAAATCACTGGCATAGCCCGCACGCGCCAGGGCCGTACTGACGATATCGGTCGCCAAGCCACCATTGATCAACGTGGCATCGGTAAACGGTGGCCACGCATCCGCCACCAGGCGCAAGCGCTGGGCGAACACTGGCTGGGAAAACAGCAACACTCCAATCAAAGCAACGGCACGAGAAAATCGCGGCATGCTTACGGTCCTTGGCGGGCACTGAGGATCTAACAGTAGTTGAAGATTACACAAAGAAACGCAGGGCGAACGCATTCAATGATGGCAAATTGATTTCACTCACAAAAATAGCCGATTTAGACACAAACCGCTGCCGCGCTTACTATCCGAAGCAGACATTAATAAGAGAACTCACCATGACAGTCGAATGGGTCTGCAAACATCACACTGACCTCGGCAAGGAGCAGCTGTACGCCATCCTGCGCCTGCGGGGCGAAGTGTTCGTCGTTGAGCAGAAATGTGTGTATCAGGACATCGACGGGCAGGACCTGGACGGCGACACCCACCACCTGATGGCCTGGCAGGATGACCAGCTGGTGGCTTACCTGCGCCTGCTGGACCCGGAGTTCCAGGGCGGTGATGTGGTGATCGGCCGCGTGATCGTGGCACCCGTGGCGCGAGGCACTGGCCTTGGGCACCAGATGATGGAAGAGACCCTTCGGCAGATTGAGGAAATCTGGCCTGAAACCCCGATTTTCCTGTCGGCCCAAGCGCATTTGCAGGGGTATTACGGGCGGTATGGGTTTGTGGTGGCGGGGAGGAATACCTTGAGGATGATATTCCGCACATAGGTATGCGCCGGGTCTGAGGGCCTCTTCGCAGGCAAGCCAGCTCCCACACTGACTGCATTCGCATAGCTAGACTTGTGAACACAGTCAGTGTGGGAGCTGGCTTGCCTGCGATGGCATTAGACCAACCCACACAGGTCTCAGGGATACCCCAACACCTGCTTCACCGAAGCCAGGTTAGCCTCGATCCACCCCGGTCAATCGCCCCCAACTGCGAATCCGATAGTGCCCCGCATGATTGCGCGCACCGTCTTCCTGTTCAAACTCACACACGATATCCAAGTCCGCCAACGCGGCAATCGTGTCCTGCGCCGTACGCCGGGGCATGCCGGTGGCGTCGGTCAGCGCCGGTACATTGCTGGCCTGCCCGCTGTCGATCAAATACGCCACATACAGGCGACGGTAGAAACTGCTTTTGGTCTTGCTCACTTCCATGGTCAATCGCCTTGTGCGGTCAGGGCTTGCCCTGCAGGTCGCGATACGTGAGGTACACCCGCAGGTCGAATTCCACCTGATGGTAGCCCGGCATCATGTATTCACAGAGTTTGTAGAACGCCTTGTTGTGGTCCGATTCCTTGAAGTGCGCCAGTTCGTGTACCACGATCATGCGCAGAAACTCCGGCGCCGCTTCCTTGAACAACGCGGCGATGCGAATCTCTTTCTTGGACTTGAGGTTACCGCCCTGCACGCGGGAAATCGTGGTGTGCAGGCCCAGGGCGCGGTGGGTCAGGTCCAGCCGGTTGTCGAACAGCACCTTGTCGATGGCCGGGGCGTTGCGCAGGTGTTCCTGCTTCAAGGCCAAGGCGTAGGCGTACAAGGCCTTGTCGCTCTGCACGGCGTGACGTTCGGGGTAACGTTGTTCCAGGTAGGCACCCAACTGGTCCTTGGCGATCAGTTGGCGCACTTGCTCTTGAAGGGCAGCGGGATAGGCCTGGAGGTATTTCAGTGCGGTCATGGGTTCTGCAACAGGGTTCGAATGGCCGCCAGTGTAGCGAATTCAACGTAAACGAGGGTGCGACCAGCCGGCGACTTCCTCGGCCATCAACGGTTGCGCCGCCCATGCCCCCTGGATAAACACGCAGCCATTGGCCTTGAGCCACTGGGCTTGCTCGTGGTTTTCCACACCCTCGGCCACCACCAACACATCAAAATGCCCACATAGCTGGATAATGCTGCGGGCGAATGCGGCGTCCCGTGCCGAGCCCGGCAGGCGCGCAACCAATTGCGGGTCAAGCTTGAGGGTATCGAACGCCAGGTCGCGCAGATGGGACAGGGAGCAACTGCCCGAACCAAAGTCATCCAGGGCGATGCGTACCCCGATCTGGCGCAGCAGCTTGAGCTGCTTGGCGGACTCTTCCAGATTGCTCATCAAACTGTCTTCACTGATTTCCACTTCCAACTGCCGCCCTTGTAGCCCATGTCGGTCCAGTACCTGCTGCAGTTGGTTGGCCAGGTTGGGCATGTTGAACTGGTTGCTGCTCAGGCTCACGCTCAGCACCAGCTCATCATCGAACGTGGTTTGCCAGGCCTGGCGTTGCGCGCCGACCTGTTGGTAGATCCAGGCGCTCAACTGGCTGATCAGCCGCGCTTCTTCCAGCAACGGCAAAAACAATCCCGGCGGCACGTCGCCCACGCTGGGATGTTGCCAGCGCAACAGCGCCTCGACCCCGCGCAAACGACCGTCCTCCAGTGACACCTGAGGCTGATAGACCAGGCTGAAATCCTTGTTTTGAATCGCCGTGCGTACGCTGTCTTCCAGCATCAGCCGGGAACGGGCGCGGCCGTTCATTTCCTGGTCGTAATAGCGGTACTGCTGACGCCCCGCGCGCTTTGCTTCGTACATGGCGATGTCAGCCGCGCGCAGCAGGCCATTCAAATCCGAGCCGCAGTCAGGGAAGGTCGCAATACCGATGCTGACGCCGAGCATCACGTCCAGGCCATCGACCTGTTGGCAGATCGACACCCTTTCGATCAGTTTTTCCGCAATTTTCGCCGCTTGCTCCGGGAACTCCAGCTCCAGCAGCGCGGTGAACTCATCACCGCCCATGCGCCCAAGAATGTCGTAGGAGCGCAGGCAGCCCTGCAGTTGCTCCGACACCCAGCGCAGCACCCGGTCACCGGCGTCATGCCCCAGGGAGTCGTTGACCCGCTTGAAACCGTCAAGGTCCAGGTAGAGCAACACCAACGACTGATCGCCGCGCTCACCGCGCAGCAAACTGTTCTCGACCGCTTGATAGAAGCCGCGTCGGTTAAGCAGCCCGGTCAACGGGTCGGTAACCGCCTGGAACTCCAGTTGCTGGTGCAGGTGGCGCACCTCGGACATGTCCAGCACGGTGACGACCATGGCCCTCTGCTCGGCAGGCAATGGCGCACAGGACAAGGCCACCGGCACTTGCTGGCCACGGCCAGTGCGCAGGATCGCGTCGTGTAGGCGCCAGGTTTCTCCCTTGCGGTAACCGGCGTACATCTGCGACTCGGGCCAGGAGGGCACATGGGGTTTTTGTAGGAAGTTGAGGAAGTCCTGGCCCTGCAGCTCATCCATCGTGGCATTGAGCAGGCGCGAAATCGCCGGGTTGGCGTACTGGATCACGCCCTCCTGCCCCACCACCAGAATGCCTTCGGCGGCATTGTCCAGCACCGAGGCATTGAAGGCGCGAGCGGACTCCAGGTCCAGGCTCAGGCGCTGCAAGGCCCGGCGATTGCGCTGGTGCTCCAGCAACGCCTGGACTTTGGGCTTGAGGATATGCGGGTCAAACGGTTTGAACAGGTAGTCGATCGCGCCGCTGGCATAGCCTTCGAGCACTGCAGCGGCGGATTGCGCATTGGCGCTGAGGAAGATGATCGGCGTCATCCGCGTGCGCTGGCTGCCGCGCATCAGGCGGGCTACTTCAAAGCCGTCCATGACAGGCATCTTGACGTCCAGCAGCACCAGGTCGACTTCATGCACCAACAACAGTTCAAGCGCTTCCAGGCCAGAGCTGGCGGTGATCACCTGCCAGTCTTCCCGCTGCAAAAGTGCGCGCATGCTGATGAGGTTTTCCGGATAGTCATCGACCACCAAAGAACCGAACTGCTATCGCCGTGTTGTGGAGCGCATTCCATGCTACTTATCTTCCTTGGGAGCTACTCCGGTCAATTCTGACAGAAAACCCGGACAAACTCTGAGGCCTCACTCTAGCCTCGGTTCCGAAAAATCAGAAGTGAACTGGGTGTCATCATGACGCCAAAGTTCGGGAAGCCGACTAACGGTCAGTCGCTGGAGGCCCCGGTCCGTGGGAAACATGGCATTTTGGCATTCATTTGGCGCCAATAAATTGCCAGCAAATGTTTAACAAGCAAGCGAGCACCGCCTATAAAGAAGCTGTCTGGCCTGCGGGCCAAAGTCTTCACCCCAGTAAAAGGCACCTGCCATGATCGACCTCTCCACCTGGAACCTAAGCATTCCTGTCGGCTCACCGCCGGCGACCATCGACACCCGAAACTGCTTAGCGGCTTCAAGGACCAATATTTCCAGGCCGAAGGCAGCAACGTGCAATTCTGGACCCCCGTCACCGGCACTCGCACCGAAAACGCTATCTACCCCCGCAGCGAACTGCGCGAAACCTACGCCGATGGCCGCCTGCGCAACTGGACCTACCCCGATGCCAACAACTTCCTGCGCGCCACTTTGGCCGTCAACCAGGTGCCGTCCAGCGGCAAAATCGTCATCGGCCAGATTCACGCGTACGACAGTCAAAAACCGCTGATCAAGTTGGAATACCAATTCAAGGAAAAGACCCAGACCGGCAATATCGTTGCCAAGGTGCGCATGCGCCCGGACGAAGACGAAGGCCGCACGATCATCGTCGCCTCCAACGTGCCGCTGGAGAAGAGCTTCACCTATGTCATTAATCTCAATAAGGCCGGGCTGCTTAGCGTGTACGCGGCGGATGGCGAGTGGAACGAACGCATCGGTGCCGCGTGGGGGGCCAAGCCGCTGTACTTCAAGGCCGGCGCGTACGTGCAGGACAACAGCGGCAACAGCAAGGAAGGCGCGCGGGTGACGTTTGCCAAGCTGGATATTGACCACGACTGACCGCTGATTCGCTTCAGCGCCCTCTCCCACGACGCTTTAGGACAGAACCGCGACCAGGGTATCGACTTTCTTGTAGGACGATCCGAGTATGGCGCCGCGCTAGCGCACAGCCCTCGATAAGAAAAGTCATGGAGACTGCTCAAATGCCCTTCTCTCGTTCCCTGCTCGCCCTGTCCATGGGCCTGGTTCTGCTGCACAACCCAACCTTCGCCGCCCCGCCACTGTCGATGACCGACGGGGTGGCGCAAGTGCACACCAGGACAGCAACGCCTGGGTCGAAATCAGCAAAGCTGCGTTCGAACACAACATCCGTACCCTGCAAGCCACCCTCGCCGACAAGTCGAAAATCTGCGCCGTCCTCAAGGCGGATGCCTACGGCCATGGCATCGGCTTGCTGATGCCTTCGATCATTCAACTGGGCGTGCCCTGTGTCGGCGTCGCCAGTAACGAAGAAATCCGCGTAGTGCGCGAAAGCGGCTTCAAAGGCCAACTGATCCGCGTACGCACCGCCGCCTTGAGTGAGCTGGAAGCCGCACTGCCGTACAACGTCGAGGAACTGGTGGGCAACCTCGACTTCGCCGTACGCGCCAGCCTCATCGCCGAGCAGCACGGCCGCCCGCTGGTGGTGCACCTGGGCTTGAACTCCAGCGGCATGAGCCGTAACGGCGTGGAAATGACCACCGCACAAGGCCGTCGCGATGCCGTCGCCATCACCAAGGTGCCGAACCTGGAAGTGAAGGCGATCATGACCCACTTCGCCGTCGAAGACGCCGCCGATGTACGCGCCGGGCTCAAGGCCTTCAACGAACAGGCGCAATGGTTGATCAACGTCGCCCAACTGGACCGCAGCAAGATCACCCTGCACGCGGCCAATTCCTTCGCCACCCTGGAAGTGCCGGAAGCACGCCTGGACATGGTCCGCCCCGGCGGCCTGCTGTTTGGCGATACCGTGCCGACCTTTACCGAATACAAACGCGTGATGCAGTTCAAGTCCCACGTGGCCTCGGTGAACAGCTATCCAAAGGGCAACACGGTTGGCTACGACCGCACCTACACCCTGGCGCGGGACTCAAAGCTGGCGAACATCACCGTGGGTTACTCCGACGGCTATCGCCGCGCGTTCACCAACAAAGGCATCGTGCTGATCAACGGGCACCGCGTGCCGGTGGTGGGCAAGGTGTCGATGAACACGTTGATGGTGGACGTGACCGATGTGCCCACGGTGAAGAGTGGGGATGAGGTGGTGTTGTTTGGCAAGCAGGGGAAAGTGGAGACCACGCAGGCGGAAGTTGAGGACATCAACGGGGCGCTGCTGGCGGATCTGTATACGGTATGGGGTAACTCGAATCCGAAAGTACTGGTGGATAAGTAATCGGCCACAAAAAGCCCGCATCACTGCGGGCTTCTCTTGAACGCTTGAGGGCTTAGTTGACCTTAGCGTTCAACTCACCTTTCAGGTAACGCTGGTACATCGCTTCCAGCGAGATCGGCTTGATCTTCGAACCATTACCGGCAGTACCAAAGGCTTCGTAGCGAGCGATACACACATCACGCATCGCAGTCACAGTCGCGCCGAAGAACTTACGTGGGTCGAACTCGCTCGGGTTGGTGGCCATCAGGCGACGCATCGCACCGGTGGACGCCAGGCGCAGGTCGGTGTCGATGTTGACCTTGCGCACGCCGTGCTTGATGCCTTCGACGATTTCTTCAACCGGTACGCCGTAGGTTTCTTTGATGTCGCCGCCGTACTGGTTGATGATCGCCAGCCACTCTTGCGGGACCGAGGAAGAACCGTGCATCACCAGGTGGGTGTTCGGGATGCGTTTGTGGATTTCCTTGATGCGGTCGATAGCCAGCACGTCGCCGGTAGGCGGCTTGGTGAACTTGTAGGCGCCGTGGCTGGTGCCGATGGCGATGGCCAGGGCGTCAACTTGGGTCTTTTTCACGAAGTCAGCGGCTTCTTCCGGGTCGGTCAGCATCTGGCTGTGATCCAACACGCCTTCGGCACCGATGCCGTCTTCTTCGCCAGCCATGCCGGTTTCCAGCGACCCCAGGCAGCCCAGCTCGCCTTCAACCGATACACCGCAGGCGTGGGCCAGGGCGACGGTTTGTTGGGTAACGCGCACGTTGTATTCGTAGTCGGTTGGGGTCTTGCCGTCTTCACCGAGGGAGCCGTCCATCATCACCGAGCTGAAGCCCAGTTGGATGGAGCGCTGGCACACGTCAGGGCTGGTGCCGTGGTCCTGGTGCATGCACACCGGGATGTGCGGGAATTCTTCGATCGCGGCGAGGATCAGGTGACGCAGGAACGGTGCGCCGGCGTATTTGCGGGCACCGGCCGAAGCCTGGACGATCACGGGGAGTCGGTCTTGTCAGCGGCTTCCATGATGGCGCGCATCTGCTCAAGGTTGTTGACGTTAAAGGCTGGGACGCCGTAGCCGTACTCGGCTGCGTGGTCCAGCATTTGACGCATGCTGATAAGTGCCATTGTGTTGTCTCTCCCGGTCGAGGGTCGTTAATCGTGCAAGCCTGCCGTAGCGGCGGCTGCTATTCAAGTTATTGCAGGTCAGGGTTTGCATGCCTGGCGTGCTGAATCGTTATTGCTGTCAGGCTTACTGAGCTTTGCAGCCGCGCCCAATCAAATCGTCGGTGGCAACCCAGTAAACCAGGCCTTCCTCACCTTTTGTGTGAAACGCCAATTGGTCGTTGGCGTACAGCACGCCCGAGGCGGCGACGTCTTGTTTAAGGCGGTAAACCTGATCCGAACCACCGAGGCGTACATCCACCTCGGATTTGGCCTGATTGGCAAAGCGCCAGTTGACCTCGGCCTTGCTGTCGCAGGTCCAGGTGGTCCACTTGTCCGCAGGCTCAGCCTTGCTACTGAACATGTTCATGCTGCTGCAACCGGCCAACAGGGCCAGTGATACCAGGGCGATAAGGCCTTTCATTGCCAATCCTCGTGTTGATCAGACCCGTCAAGGACAACCCTGTTCCTGACCGTTGGGCGCGGCGTCGTATTTCTCCAACCGCTCATTGCCGATGCGCTTGTTGATCACCGGCATGGTCTCGGCTTGCCAGTCGGCCTGGTAACAGCTTTTTTTCTGCGCGGCCCCCGGCGTTCCAGCCTCAGGCTTGGCGCTGGGCGTGCTACCGCAGCCGGCCAACAGGCCCGCTGCGATCACCAATGCCAACGACTTGATCATGGGAATGCTCCTTTTCCGGATCACGAACCTTAACCTTTGGCTCGGGTTTCCAGCACCTCTACAGCAGGCAAGACTTTGCCCTCGACGAATTCGAGGAACGCGCCGCCACCGGTAGAAATGTAGGAGATCTGATCGGCCACGCCATATTTATCGATGGCAGCCAAGGTGTCGCCACCGCCAGCAATCGAGAATGCCGAGCTTTCAGCAATGGCCTTGGCCAGCACTTTGGTGCCGTTGCCGAACTGGTCGAACTCGAACACGCCAACCGGACCGTTCCACAGGATGGTCTGGGAGGCTTTCAGCAGTTCGGCGAAGTTGGCTGCAGTTTGTGGGCCAATGTCCAAAATCATGTCGTCAGCAGCCACATCAGCGATCAGCTTGACGGTCGCCTCAGCGCTTTCAGCGAATTCCTTGGCAACCACCACGTCTACCGGCAACGGCACGCTGACCTTGGCGGCGATGGCACGGGCGGTGTCCAGCAGGTCTGGCTCGTACAGCGACTTGCCCACCGGGTGACCGGCAGCGGCCAGGAAGGTGTTGGCAATGCCACCACCGACGATCAGTTGGTTGCAGATCTGGCTCAGGCTGTTGAGCACGTCCAGCTTGGTGGAGACCTTGGAGCCGGCAACGATGGCAGCCATCGGTTGGGCCGGCGCGCCCAGGGCCTTGCCCAGTGCATCCAGTTCAGCGGCCAACAATGGGCCAGCGGCAGCGACCTTGGCGAACTTGGCCACGCCGTGGGTCGAACCTTCGGCGCGGTGGGCGGTGCCAAAGGCATCCATCACGAACACGTCGCACAGCGCAGCGTATTGCTGGGCCAGTTCGTCGCTGTTCTTTTTCTCGCCCTTGTTGAAGCGCACGTTTTCGAACAGCACGATGTCGCCAGCCGCAACGGAGACGCCACCCAGGTAGTCAGCCACCAGCGGCACGTCGCGGCCCAGGGCCTTGCTGAGGTAGTCGGCTACAGGCTTGAGGCTGTTTTCGGCGGAGAACTCACCTTCGGTCGGACGACCCAGGTGGGAGCAGACCATCACGGCCGCGCCTTTTCCAGGGCCAGCTTGATGGTCGGCAGCGAGGCCAGGATTCGCGCATCGCTGGTGACAACACCGTCCTTGACTGGGACGTTGAGGTCTTCGCGGATCAGTACGCGCTTACCTTGCAGATCGAGGTCGGTCATCTTCAACACGGTCATGGGTCGCAGTTCCTGAATTACTGTTGAGGTTGTTTAGAGGCGATGTGCAGATAATGTTCCGCAACATCCAGCATGCGGTTGGCAAAACCCCATTCGTTGTCGAACCAGGCCAGGATGTTCACCAGCCTCGGGCCGGAAACGCGGGTCTGGCTGGCATCGACTATCGCCGAATGCGGGTCGTGGTTGAAATCACAACTGGCGTGGGGCAACTCGGTGTAGGCCAACAGGCCTTTGAGCGGGCCACTGGTGGCGGCGTCGCGCAGGATCCGGTTGACCTCCGTCGCATCGGTATCGCTGACGGTTTGCATGGTGATGTCCAGGCAAGACACGTTCACCGTCGGCACCCGTACGGCTTTGGCCTGGATTCGCCCGGCAAGTTCCGGCAACAGGCGCTCGATGCCGCGCGCCAAGCCTGTGGACACCGGAATCACTGACTGGAACGCCGAACGCGTACGGCGCAGGTCTTCGTGGTGATAGGCGTCGATCACCGGCTGGTCGTTCATGGCCGAGTGGATGGTAGTGATCGACACGTAATCCAGGCCGATCGCCTGATCCAGCAGGTGCAACAGCGGCACGCTGCAGTTGGTGGTGCAGGAGGCGTTGGACACCAACAGCTCATCACCGGTCAGGCAATCCTGGTTGATGCCATAGACGATGGTGGCGTCGACATCCGCCTCGCTGGCCATCGGCTGGGAAAACAGTACACGTGGCGCGCCGGCATCAAGGAAACGCTGGCCATCGGCACGGGTGTGATAGACACCGGAACATTCCAGCACCAGGTCAACGCCCAATGCTTTCCAGTCGATGCCTTCGGGGTAGCACTGCGTAACACCTTCACGCAGTTGCCATTGATATGCAGACAGTCGTCCTCGACCCGCACTTCGCCTGGAAAGCGGCCGTGGGTGGAGTCGAAGCGTGTCAGGTATTCGATGCTGGCCATGTCAGCCAGATCGTTGATCGCGACAATTTCAAACCCGGCCGCCGCCCCTCGCTCGAACAGAGCACGCAAGACGCAACGACCAATGCGGCCGTAGCCGTTGAGTGCAACTTTGTAGGGACGCGGTAGAGGCATGGGGTTCTCGATTACCTTGGGTAAAGGAGTGAATGTGCCGCCGCCTTCGCGAGCAAGCCCGCTCCCACATTTAGACCGCGATCTAATGTGGGAGCGGGCTTGCTCGCGAAGGCGTCAGTACAGCCACCCCAATTTACAGCCTTAGTCTTCCAGCAGCTCTTCAGCCTGACCCAGGATGTTGTCCAGGGTGAAACCGAATTCTTCGAACAACGCTGGCGCCGGCGCCGACTCACCGTAGGTGGTCATGCCGATCACGCGGCCTTCCAGGCCCACGTACTTGTACCAGTAGTCGGCGTGAGCCGCTTCGATAGCGATACGTGCGCTGACCTGCAACGGCAATACCGATTGCTTGTAGCCGGCGTCCTGGGCGTCGAACACGCTGGTGCACGGGATCGACACCACGCGAACCTTGCGGCCTTGTTCGGTGAGCTTGTCGTACGCCTGAACGGTCAGGCCCACTTCGGAACCGGTGGAGATCAGGATCAGCTCCGGCTCGCCGTCGCAGTCCTTCAACACGTAGCCACCACGGCTGATATCGGCGATCTGCGCGTCGGTACGCACTTGGTGCTGCAGGTTCTGACGCGAGAAGATCAGCGCCGAAGGGCCGTCTTTACGCTCGATGGCGTGCTTCCAGGCCACGGCGGACTCCACCGCGTCGGCTGGGCGCCAGGTGTCCAGGTTCGGCGTGGTGCGCAGGCTGGTCAGTTGCTCGACCGGCTGGTGCGTCGGGCCGTCTTCGCCCAGGCCGATGGAGTCGTGGGTGTACACATGGATCACACGCTTCTTCATCAGCGCCGCCATGCGTACGGCGTTACGGGCGTATTCCATGAACATCAGGAAAGTCGCGCCGTAAGGCACCAGGCCGCCGTGCAGGGACACGCCGTTCATGATGGCGCTCATGCCGAACTCACGTACGCCGTAGTACATGTAGTTGCCGCTGGCGTCTTCGGCCGTTACGCCTTTGCAGCCTTTCCACAGGGTCAGGTTGGAACCGGCCAGGTCAGCCGAACCGCCGAGCAACTCAGGCAACAGAGGGCCAAAGGCGTTCAGGGTGTTCTGGCTGGCTTTGCGGCTGGCGATGGTTTCGCCCTTGGCAGCGACTTCGGCGATGAACTCGTCGGCCTTGGCCGAGAAGTCCAGCGGCAGGTCACCGTTCAGACGGCTCATCAATTCGATGGCCAGCGCAGGGAACTCAGCGGAGTAAGCATTGAAGCGCTCATCCCACTCTACCTCAACGGCGCGGCCTTTATCCTTGGCATCCCACTCGGCATAAATGTCAGCCGGGATTTCGAACGGGCCGTGGTTCCACTTCAGCGCAGCACGGGTCAGGGCGATTTCCGCGTCGCCCAGGGGGGCGCCGTGGCAGTCTTCTTTACCTTGCTTGTTCGGCGAACCGAAACCGATGGTGGTCTTGCAGCAGATCAGGGTCGGCTGCTCGCTTTTGCGGGCGGTGTCGATGGCGGTCTTGATCTCTTCCGGATCGTGGCCGTCGACATTGCGGATCACCTGCCAGTTGTAGGCTTCGAAACGCTTAGGGGTGTCATCGGTGAACCAGCCTTCGACTTCGCCGTCGATGGAGATGCCGTTGTCATCGTAGAACGCAATCAGCTTGCCCAGGCCCAGGGTGCCGGCCAGGGAAGCGACTTCGTGGGAAATGCCTTCCATCATGCAGCCATCACCCAGGAACACGTAGGTGTGGTGATCGACGATGTTGTGGCCAGGGCGGTTGAACTGTGCGCCCAGGACTTTTTCTGCCAGTGCGAAGCCAACAGCATTCGCCAGGCCTTGGCCCAGGGGACCGGTGGTGGTCTCGACGCCTGGGGTGTAGCCGAATTCCGGGTGGCCCGGCGTGCGGCTGTGCAGCTGACGGAAGCTTTTCAGATCGTCGATGGTGACGTCGTAGCCGGTCAGGTGCAGCAGCGAATAAATCAGCATCGAGCCATGGCCGTTGGACAGCACGAAGCGGTCACGGTCGGCGAACGATGGATTGCTCGGGTTGTGTTTCAGGTAGTCACGCCAAAGTACTTCGGCGATATCCGCCATGCCCATCGGGGCACCGGGATGGCCGCTGTTGGCTTTTTGCACGGCATCCATGCTGAGGGCACGAATGGCGTTGGCACGCTCACGACGGCTGGGCATCGCTGATCTCCTGGGGTTTGCTGAAAAGAAACGGAAAAAGGACCGGCATTTTCCCTCAGCCACCGCCTGCGGGCAATGACAGATAGTCACTTGAGGGTGTTTTTCCTGCGCTTTGGGCGCCATTCCCTTGCAGAAACCGGCCACTCATTCGTCTAAAGGTTATAGCGGCGGCTTATAACCGCCACTTATCGATCAATATCAAAACTTTTTGATATTGGCCTTGCAGGGATGTAAACCCGTCTCTAGACTGCTGGCCCTATGAATCTACCCATGCCCTCCCTGCGCCCCGACGACGGCGATGAACTGGCAGCCTTGTGCAAGGCCGCTGGCGATCCGTTGCGTCTGAACGTATTGCGCGCACTGGCCAACGATTCCTTCGGCGTACTGGAGCTGGCGCAGATCTTCGCCATCGGCCAGTCCGGCATGAGCCACCATTTGAAAGTATTGGCCCAGGCCGACCTGGTGGCCACTCGCCGCGAAGGCAATGCGATTTTTTACCGTCGCGCCCTGCCCCACACCGATCTGCTGGGCGGCAAGCTGCACGCTGCCTTGCTCGAGGAAGTGGACGGCCTGAGCCTGCCGACTGACGTGCAGTCGCGTATCGGCCAGGTCCACGGGCAACGTGCTGCGGCGAGCCAGGACTTTTTCGCACGGGTCGCCGAGAAGTTTCGCGCCCAGCAGGACCTGATCGCCGGGCTGGCCCAATACCGCGACAGCGTACTGGCGATGCTGGACAAGCTGAGCTTCAGTGATGAAGCCACCGCGCTGGAAGTCGGCCCTGGAGATGGCGGTTTCCTGCCGGAACTGGCACGGCGCTTTCACCAGGTCACGGCGCTGGATAACAGCCCGGCAATGCTCGAACTGGCACGCCAACTGTGCGAGCGCGAAGCACTGGGCAATGTCAGCCTGCAGTTGGCTGACGCGCTCAGTGGCACACCGATCAAGGCCGACTGCGTGGTGCTGAACATGGTCTTGCACCATTTCGCCGCCCCCGCCGACGCCCTCAAGCAAATGGCCGGGTTGCTGCATTCCGGCGGTAGCCTGTTGGTTACGGATTTATGCAGCCACAACCAGAATTGGGCCAGGGAGGCCTGCGGTGATCTCTGGTTGGGCTTTGAACAGGACGATCTGGCCCGTTGGGCCACCGCTGCGGGACTCGTTCCCGGGGAAAGCCTCTATGTAGGTTTACGTAATGGTTTCCAGATCCAGGTCCGCCATTTTCAGCGACCGGCTGGCGACACTCACCATCGGTAAATATCAGGAAAACATCGAGATGAGCGAATACTCCCTTTTCACCTCCGAGTCCGTGTCTGAAGGGCATCCGGACAAAATCGCCGACCAGATTTCTGACGCGGTGCTGGACGCCATCATTGCTGAAGACAAGCACGCCCGTGTGGCCTGCGAGACTCTGGTGAAAACCGGTGTAGCAATCATCGCTGGCGAAGTGACCACCACCGCCTGGGTTGACCTGGAGCAGATCGTTCGTGACGTGATCACCGACATCGGCTACACCAGCTCCGACGTCGGCTTCGACGGCGCGACCTGCGGCGTGATGAACATCATCGGCAAGCAGTCCCCGGACATCAACCAGGGTGTCGACCGCGCCAAGCCAGAAGACCAGGGCGCCGGCGACCAGGGCCTGATGTTCGGCTACGCCAGCAACGAAACCGACGTGCTGATGCCGGCACCGATCACCTTCTCGCACCAACTGGTGCAACGTCAGGCCGAAGCCCGCAAAAGCGGCCAACTGCCTTGGCTGCGCCCGGATGCCAAGTCCCAGGTGACCTGCCGTTATGAAGGCGGCAAGGTGGTGGGTATCGACGCCGTTGTACTGTCGACCCAGCACAACCCGGACGTTTCCTACGCTGACCTGCGTGAAGGCGTGATGGAGCTGATCGTCAAGCACGTGTTGCCTGCCGAACTGCTGACCAAGGACACCCAGTTCCACATCAACCCGACTGGCCAGTTCATCATTGGTGGCCCAGTGGGCGACTGCGGCCTGACCGGTCGCAAGATCATCGTCGACAGCTACGGCGGCATGGCCCGTCACGGCGGCGGCGCGTTCTCGGGTAAAGACCCATCCAAGGTTGACCGTTCGGCGGCCTACGCCGGTCGTTACGTGGCCAAGAACATCGTCGCAGCCGGCCTGGCCGAGCGTTGCGAGATCCAGGTTTCCTACGCTATCGGTGTAGCCCAGCCTACGTCGATCTCGCTGAATACCTTTGGCACCGGCAAGATCAGCGATGACAAGATCGTAAAACTGGTGCGTGAGATCTTCGACCTGCGTCCTTACGCGATCACCACCATGCTCGACCTGCTGCACCCGATGTACCAGGAAACTGCAGCCTACGGCCACTTCGGTCGTACTCCAGCACAGAAGACTGTCGGCGACGACACCTTCACCACGTTCACCTGGGAAAAAACCGACCGCGCCAACGACCTGCGCGTCGCTGCCGGCCTGTAATACCGCGCAATACCCAAAGCCCCGCCAGGTTCGCCCGGCGGGCGCCGGGAGATTCGCGGCGACATTCACATTTTTTGGATCCAAACCTTGCAGGCCAAATGATGGCCCACTAGAATCCGCGCCCTCCTGGGCCTTAGACCTTACTTGGATATTGCATTGCGCCTGCCCGGGAGCCATAAGCGCGCAAGCAATCGAACATTGAGGTTTTTCATGCGCATCTCCACGCTCGCCCCTGCCGCTCTTCTGCTCAGCCTGTTCACCCTGCCGGCTCACGCCGGTATCGACCTGAGTGCAGTAAGTGGCGCCCTGACCTCCAACTGGGTGGCGGCGACTCCGGCGACTGCCAGCAGCACGCCAAAGACCTGCAAGCCAAGATCGATGCAGCCGAAGCCAAGAAAGACACCTTGTCCGTCAAGGCCTTCAAAGCAGCACAGGACCAGGTCAACAAAGGCTGTGACAAATTAGCTGAAACCCAAGCCAAAGCCGACGCCAAGCAACAAACACAGGAAGCAAAGGCTGATAAGCCTGACCCAGTCAAAGCCCTGGGCGGTCTGTTCAAGTAAGTAGAAACACCCGGTAAAAAAGCCCCGCACTGTCGGGGCTTTTTTGTGTCCGTGTGGATCATTTAGGCTGGGCGCCCCTTCCGAGCAAGGATGCTCATGATGCGTCGATTAATCGCTCTTTTACTCAGTGTCCTCCCTTCTGGGCGCAGGCCGAAAACTGCCCCGATGAGGCCCATACGCTAATCGAAAGCCTGGCCACGCAAATCAGCCAGTGGGATGACAGTTACCACCGACTCGGCCAATCCCCCCGTCAGCGATGAGCTCTACGACCAGGCTCGCCAGCGCCTGGCGCATTGGCGCCAGTGCTTCTCCCAACCCACCGCGACACCCGACAACCCCCTCGCCTCCTCAAGGGGCACCCTTCGGCATCCGGTCGCCCATACCGGCCTGGAAAAACTGCTGGATGAGCAGGCGGTCGAGGCCTGGCTGGGTACTCGCCGGGATGTCTGGGTCCAACCCAAAGTAGACGGCGTTGCCGTGACCCTGGTGTATCGCCAGGGCCGGTTGAACCAGGTCATCAGCCGTGGCGATGGCATGCTCGGCCAGGACTGGTCCACTTCCGCGCGCAAGATCCCCGGCATTGTCCAGCAGTTGCCGGAGCCCATCGACCTGGTACTGCAAGGCGAGCTCTATTGGCGCCTTGTTGACCATGTGCAATCTGCGCACGGCGGGCTCAATACTCGCAGCAAGGTAGCCGGGCTGATGAACCGCCGAGCATTGAGCGAAACCGATGCAGCCGGCATCGGCCTGTTCGTCTGGGCCTGGCCGGATGGAACAGCCTCATTCACCGAGTACCTTGCGACACTGGCACGCTGGGGCTTCAGCGACAGTCAGCGTTACAGCCACCCCATTCAACACGTCAGCGAAGCCGCGCACTGGCGCACCTACTGGTACAACCACCCGCTGCCCTTCGCCAGCGATGGAATAGTGCTGCACCAGGCGCAGCGTGCACCCGCCGGGCGCTGGCAGGTCAGCGCGCCGTATTGGGCTGCCGCCTGGAAGTACCCAGCCACCGAAGCGCTTGCTCTGGTGCGCGAGGTTCAATTCAAGATCGGCCGGACCGGGCGCATCACGCCGGTCCTGGAGTTGGAACCGGTACGTCTGGACGACAGACAGATCAGCCGCGTCAGCGCTGGCTCCTGCAACGCTGGCAAGCGCTGGATATACGCCCCGGCGATCAAGTGTCCATCAGTCTGGCAGGCCAAGTCATTCCCCGGCTGGACCAGGTGATTCTGCGCAACGCGACCCGGGTGGAGATGCCCGTACCCAAGCCCGGCGACTTTCACGCCCTGAGCTGCTGGCAGTTGGACCCCGGCTGCGAAGAGCAATTGCTCGCCCGGCTCACCTGGCTGAGCAGCAACCAGGGGCTGGCCTTGCCGCATATAGGTCGCGAGACCTGGAACGTATTGATCCAGGCCGGTCTAATCGCAAGCTTTCTCGATTGGTTAACCCTGGATACGGCAGAGCTTGCTAACATTGACGGCTTGGGTGATCGCAGCCGTGCGCGGGTACTCGACAGCCTCCAGAGCGCACGACAACGGCCCTTCGCACAATGGCTCAAAGCCCTGGGTGTACCGCCTGCGGCACGTTACAACCTGGAAGGTGACTGGCAGACGCTGGTTGCCAGAGACACCAAAGCCTGGCTGGCCATCGATGGCATCGGCCCGGGCCGTGCGGCGCAATTGCGCGCCTTCTTTCGCGACCCGCAGGTTCAGGCCTTGGCTGAAACACTACGCGTGGCCGGTATCGACGGGTTTTGAACCCAGCCCGGCCATAAGACTGCGACCTTGGAGCCCCACATGAAATTTCTAGCCCCTTTTGCCCTGCTGACCGTCGCAAGCTTCATGGCCACGCCGTTGCTGGCTGCCGAGGAAGCACCAGAGCTCACCGGCTGCGCCGCCAAACGCCAAGCCATCAGCACCCAGATCGAACAAGCCAAGGCCCACGGCAACACTGAACAACAAGCCGGCCTGGAAAAGCCCTGAGCGAAGTGACCGCCAATTGCACCGATGCATCCTTGCGCAAAGAGCGCGAAAACAAGGTGCTCGACGCCAAGCACGAGGTCAGCCGTCGTCAGGCCGACCTCGACAAGGCCATGAAAAAAGGCGACGCGGACAAGATCAACAAGCGTAAGGAAAAGCTCGCCCAGTCACGCAAAGAACTGCAAGACGCCGTGGAAGACCTCGACAAGTAAAACCGGTCAGTGGTCCCGAAACTGTTTATGGCAGGCCGTGCAGGCATCTTCGACCTTCTGCACGGCCGGCCCAAGATTACTGGCCTTGTAAGGCTGAACCTGGCTTGCGACCACCAATTCACCGGTGGCCGTTTCCAGGTTGCGGGCCAGTTCCTGGAAGCGTGCCTGTTGCTGCCAAACGTCATCCTTGGCGCTGGTGTGGTCTTCTTCACGCACGCTCGGGAAATGTTTCCACGGTTCATGGGACAACGCATCCAGCTTGACTGCGCCGTCGGCGAATTTCGCGCCGTCGAAGGGAATGCGCCCGCGCAACATGCCGCCCAGGTCTTCGCCGGTCTTGAGCATCTGCTTGAAGATCGCCTTGCGCTGGCCCAGGGGCGAATTCGGATCAACGCCGCCACAGGCGGACAGTGTCAGGCAGGCCAGCAATACAACGGTCAGTCTTTTAAAAGTCATGGTGGCTTCGAGGTCACGGGAAACGGCGGCCAGTATCCTCGTCCCGCCCGTAAAGACCAATAGCCCTATTAATAATAAGGGTTGCCCAAAAGCGCTGCGGCGCGGGCAATCGCGTCAGGAATTTCGTGTATGAATGTCACTTCAAAACGCTGGAGCCTTGGGTTGGCGTGGGCTCTACCGATGATTGCACTGCTAGCCGGTTGCGATGCGGGTAAAGAGCCAGCCAAAGATGAAACTTCAAAGCCTCACGCCGTCGCCACCTATGTCAGCGCCCCTGGGAAGCCCTGCCCGCCGTGTCCGACAGCGACTTGCTCGCCGGTTTCGAATCCTGGCGCAGCGCCTGCCAACGCCTCAAGACCGACCCGATCTGGGGCGCGACCTGCGCAGCAGCAGCCACAGTGCCCGGCAATGCCGTGGCGGTGCGTGGTTTTCTCAAGGAACGCCTGGATGTGTTCGGCCTGCGCTCGGCAGACAATACCCCCAACGGCCTGATCACCGGCTACTACGAACCGGTCTACCCCGGCAGCCTGACCAAGACCGCCACCGCCCATGTCCCGGTGTATGGCGTGCCGGATGACCTGATCATCGTCAACCTGGAAAGCATCTACCCCGAACTCAAGGGCAAGCGCCTGCGCGGTCGCCTGGAAGGTCGTGTGCTCAAGCCGTATGACGACGCCAGCGCCATCAATGGCCAGGGCTCCACGGCCAAGCCGATTGCCTGGCTGACAGACCCGATGGACCTGCAATTCCTGCAGATCCAAGGCTCAGGTCGCATTCAACTGGCCGGCGGGCGTCAATTGCGTGTCGGCTATGGCGACCAGAACGGCTACCCCTACCGTCCCATCGGCCGTTGGCTGGTGGAGCAAGGCGAGCTGAAGAAAGAAGACGTGACCATGGGCGCCATCAGCGCCTGGGCCAAGGCCAACCCGCAACGCATCCCCGAACTGCTGGCGAGCAACCCCAGCTACGTATTCTTCAGCGCCCGCCCCGACAGCAACGAAGGCCCGCGCGGCTCGCTGAACGTACCGTTGACGGCCGGTTATAGCGTAGCGGTGGATCGCAAGGTGATTCCACTGGGCAGCCTGTTGTGGCTGTCCACGACCAAACCAGATGGTTCTCCCATCGCAAGGCCTGTTGCCGCGCAAGACACTGGCGGCGCAATCACCGGTGAAGTGCGTGCCGACTTGTTCTGGGGCACCGGTGCTGCGGCGGGGGAGCTGGCGGGGAATATGAAGCAGCAGGGGCAGATCTGGATGTTGTGGCCCAAGGGTGCGGCGTTGCCTCACGTCCCAGACGCCCCCGCCGGAACCTAAAGAACAACGCCGACCCCATGTGGGAGCCGGGCTTGCCCGCGATGGCGGCGCATCTGTCGCCATCTCGGCTAGCAGATACACCGCTATCGCAGGCAAGCCAGTTCCCACAATGGGGCGTGCCAATCTTCAGATCGAGACGAAGAAGAAACTCGCAATCAACGCCATCCCCACGAACCACACCAGCGAACGCAGGATCGCCCAGTCCGCCAGGTAGCAAATGATGTACAGCAGGCGACTGGTGATAAACAACACAGCCAGCACATTGATGGTCACCAATTCGGCGGTACCGGCCAGGTGCGCGATAATCACCGCCGCAGCAAACGCCGGGGTAACCTCGAAACTGTTGAGCTGCGCGCTGTGGGCACGTTTGGCAAACCCTTCGAGGGTTTCCAGGAATGCACGCGGATCATGGTTCTGACGCGGCCCGAACTTGCCGCCACTGAACTTGGCGACGCCCGTGCACAGGTAAGGCAGGAAAATTGCAATCAACACACACCAGAACGCTACCGTCATCACCGATTCCTTTTATAGTTTTCTATGTTTAATTTGAAACAGAAATTAGAGTTTTAGCACCAATTCTGGCAAGCCGCACTTACCGCTATGAGCCGTCATGCCTGGAAAGGTTCTATCGGTGTTTTGCGCCTCGCCCTGCAACATCGCGCCGCTGCTGCGGTCCATCCCCCCATTACTGACTTCTGAACCTCCAAGGACCCCGGATGCTTGAACTTGTCGCCGCCTTTATTTGCCTCACCACCCTACTCACTTATGTGAACTTCCGCTTTATCGGCCTGCCGCCCACTATCGGCGTAATGGTCACGGCCCTGCTGTTTTCCCTGATCCTGCAAGGCCTGAGCGTGCTCGGCTACCCAGGCCTGGAAGAACGCATCCAGCAATTGATCGGCCAGATCGACTTCGGCGACTTGCTGATGAACTGGATGCTCTCGTTCCTGCTGTTCGCCGGCGCCTTGCACGTCAACCTGAGTGACCTGCGCAGTTACCGCTGGCCCATCGGCCTGCTGGCGACCTTCGGCGTATTGATCGCCACCGTGGTCATCGGCAGCTTGGCCTACTACATCTTTGCCCTGTTTGGCTGGCATGTGAGCTTCCTCTACTGCCTGCTGTTCGGTGCACTGATCTCGCCCACCGACCCAATTGCGGTGCTCGGCGTACTGCGTACCGCCAACGCCTCCAAACCGCTGAAAACCACTATCGTCGGCGAGTCGCTGTTCAACGACGGCACGGCAGTGGTGGTGTTTACCGTGTTGCTGGGCATTGCACAGCTGGGCGAAACCCCAACGGTAGGCGCCACGGCTATGCTGTTCGCCCATGAGGCGATTGGCGGCGTGGTGTTCGGTGGCTTGATCGGCTATCTGGTGTACCTGATGATCAAGAGCATCGAGCAGCACCAGATCGAAGTGATGCTGACCCTCGCCCTGGTGATCGGCGGCTCGGCGATGGCCACTGAACTGCATGTCTCTGCACCGATTGCGATGGTGGTCGCGGGCCTGATCATCGGCAACCTGGGGCGCAAGCTGGCGATGAACGACATGACCCGCCGCTACCTCGACGGTTTTTGGGAATTGCTCGATGACATGCTCAACGCCTTGCTGTTTGCGCTGATCGGCATGGAATTGCTGCTGTTGCCGTTCAACTGGCTGCACGTGTTCGCAGCCAGCTTGCTGGCGGTAGCGATCCTGCTCTCGCGCCTGCTGACGGTGGCGCCGGCGATCTTGCTGCTACGTCGCTGGCGCACAGTGCCGCGCGGCACCATCCGCATCCTTACGTGGGGCGGCCTGCGCGGCGGTGTGTCGGTTGCCCTGGCCCTGGCGTTGCCGCTGGGCCCGGAACGTGACCTGCTGCTGAGCATCACCTACATCGTGGTGCTGTCGTCGATCCTGTTGCAGGGCCTGAGCATCGGCAAGTTGGTCAAGCGCGTGACCCGGGACGAGCCCCAGGTCGCGCCTGAGCATCACTGACCCTTTTTGATCTGCTGCGGATGCCTAGGGTCCGCAGCAGCCTGGCCCGGCAAACTGCTTTCACTGCGAATCTGCGCATGGCTGATCAGCGCAAAGATAAAACTGCCGCCGATGATATTGCCCGCCAGCGTGGGCCCGGCGAACACCTGCCAAAAATCCTTCCACGGCAACTCGCCGGCAAACACCAGGTACGACACTTCCGCCGAACCCACCACGATGTGGGTGAAGTCGCCTAGGGCCATCAGGTAGGTGATCAGGATGATGATGAACATCTTGGCGCTTTCCATCGACGGGATCATCCACACCATGGTGGCGATCATCCAGCCAGAAACGATGCCCTTGGCAAACATCTGGCCCGGGTCGTTTTCCATGACCTTGCGCCCGATCTCCAGAAAAGCCAGGTCAGTCTTGGTATCAAAAATCGGCAGGTGCAGCATCACGTACGCCACCAGCAAGGTGCCGCACAAATTGCCCACCAGCACCACCGTCCACAGCCGTAGCAAACGCCCGGCATTCGCCAGCGTGGGTTTGCTCATCACCGGCAGCACAGCGGTCAGGGTGTTTTCGGTGAACAGTTGCTGGCGCGCCAGGATCACAGCGAGGAAGCCCGCGCAGTAGCCGAAGCTGGCGATCACCTTGAACCCCTCACCGTCTGGCAGCCGCGAGTTGAGCAGGCCCATGCCCATCAGCGAGAGGCCCATGGTCAGGCCAGCGGCCAGCGCCGACCACCACAGCGCCGCTACGTTGCGCTCCAGCTCCTGGTCGCCCTGGGTGCGGATGATTTCATGCAGCACCGCCGCGCGGGTGGCTGGTTCTTGTCGACGTCCTGCTGCTCTTCCTGCGACAGGTTGGGGGTCTTGCCGTCTTCTTGCGTGGCCATGGTCGTACCTGAACAGGAGGGTGTTGTTCAGGTACGACCTGTCGCCCGTCACGAGCGTTCACTGGCCCGGCAGGATTACTCGCTGATGCTTTCTTCCGCGAACTGGTCTTTCACGTACTTGATTTCAGTACGGCCATGGGGTGCCGGCAAACCGTCTTCGCCGAGGTTGACGAACACCATCTTTTCTACGGTGAGGATGCTTTTGCGGGTGATCTTGTTGCGCACCTCGCAGGTCAGGGTGATGGAGGTGCGGCCGAACTCGGTGGCGGTGATGCCCAGTTCGATGATGTCGCCCTGGCGCGAAGCGCTGACAAAGTTGATCTCGGAGATGTACTTGGTCACCACACGCTGGTTGCCCAATTGGACAATGGCGTAGATGGCCGCTTCTTCGTCGATCCAGCGCAGCAGGCTGCCGCCGAACAGGGTGCCGTTGGGGTTGAGGTCTTCGGGTTTTACCCATTTGCGGGTGTGGAAGTTCATGGTCACTCCAAAGCGTCTTGCCGAATGATGGGCAACATCATGGCAGAGCCCGCGCCAGAGCTCTATGCACCATTGCCTATCAAGCCCATGGGCGATCTTCATTTGGCCGACAGAAAGGCTTGGGAACTGGGGCGCACACGGCTATAATCGGCGCCGTTTCAAAACGGTCACATCCACTTGTTACCGTTTTCCCGCCACCTGTCCGAGGGGCGCTGCAGCAGGTTCAACCTGTCAGGCTCGGATGGGGCGTTGTCCGGCCTGATTGTCCTGGCCTGATACTAAACGCACAACGGCGCCCATTCGCACACTACGAATGGAGGCTCTTCATGAGCGCTGTCAACACGCCTGCAGATTTCAACGACTACAAAGTCGCCGACATGTCCCTCGCTGCCTGGGGCCGTCGCGAAACCTTTATCGCCGAATCCGAAATGCCAGCCCTGATGGGCCTGCGTCGCAAGTACGCCGCTGAGCAGCCGCTCAAAGGCGCCAAGATCCTCGGCTGCATCCACATGACCATCCAGACTGCCGTGCTGATCGAAACCCTGGTTGCCCTGGGTGCCGAAGTGCGTTGGTCGTCCTGCAACATCTTCTCGACTCAAGACCAGGCCGCTGCCGCCATCGCTGCCGCCGGTATCGCGGTATTCGCCTGGAAAGGCGAGACCGAAGAAGAGTACGAGTGGTGCCTGGAGCAAACCATCCTGAAAGATGGCGCGCCTTGGGATGCCAACATGATCCTCGACGACGGCGGCGACCTGACCGAGCTGCTGCACAAGAAGTACCCGGCCATCCTGGACCGCGTCCACGGCGTGACCGAAGAAACCACCACCGGCGTACACCGTCTGCTGGACATGCTGGCCAAGGGCGAGCTGAAAATCCCGGTCATCAACGTCAACGACTCGGTGACCAAGAGCAAGAACGACAACAAGTACGGCTGCCGTCATAGCCTGAACGATGCCATCAAGCGCGGCACCGACCACCTGCTGTCGGGCAAGCAAGCCCTGGTGATCGGCTACGGTGACGTGGGCAAGGGTTCGTCCCAGTCCCTGCGTCAGGAAGGCATGATCGTTAAGGTTTCCGAAGTTGACCCGATCTGCGCCATGCAAGCCTGCATGGACGGCTTTGAAGTGGTTTCGCCGTTCATCGACGGCCAGAACGACGGCACCGAAGCCAGCATCGACAAAGCCCTGCTGGGCAAGATCGACCTGATCGTGACCACCACCGGCAACGTGAATGTTTGCGACGCGAACATGCTCAAAGCCCTGAAGAAGCGCGCTGTTGTCTGCAACATCGGCCACTTCGACAACGAGATCGACACCGCTTTCATGCGCAAGAACTGGGCATGGGAAGAAGTGAAGCCGCAGGTCCACAAGGTTCACCGTACCGGTGCTGGTGATTTCGACCCGCAGAACGACGACTACCTGATCCTGCTGGCTGAAGGCCGCCTGGTTAACCTGGGCAACGCCACTGGCCACCCAAGCCGCATCATGGACGGCTCGTTCGCCAACCAGGTACTGGCCCAGATCTTCCTGTTCGGCCAGAAATACGCCGACCTGTCGCCAGCCCAGAAAGCCGAGCGCCTGACCGTGGAAGTACTGCCGAAGAAACTCGACGAAGAAGTGGCCCTGGAAATGGTCCGCGGCTTCGGCGGCGTTGTGACTCAACTGACCAAGACCCAGGCCGACTACATCGGCGTGACCGTTGAAGGTCCGTTCAAGCCGCACGCTTACCGCTACTGATCGGCCTGCAGCCGCCAGTTTTGATGTAGGAGCTGGCTTGCCTGCGATAGCATCACCTCGGTATGCCTGACACACCGAGGTGCCTGCATCGCGGGCAAGCCCGGCTCCCACAGAAACCCGGCGACTGCATCGATTGTGTACGCCTTTCAGGCTTTTGAGTTTCCCAGGGTATTACCATGTCCCAAGACCGTCGCTACAGCTTCGAGTTCTTCCCGACCAAGACCGATGCTGGGCATGAAAAACTGATGGCGACTGCTACGCAGTTGGCCAGCTACAACCCCGACTTCTTTTCCTGCACCTACGGCGCCGGCGGCTCGACCCGTGACCGCACGATCAACACCGTGCTGCAGCTGGAAAGCCAAGTCAAAGTTCCCGCCGCTCCGCACCTTTCGTGCGTGGGCGACAGCAAGGACGACCTGCGCGGCCTGCTGACCCAATACGAGCAAGCCGGCATCAAGCGCATTGTTGCCCTGCGTGGCGACCTGCCGTCCGGCATGGGCATGGCCAGCGGTGAGCTGCGCTACGCCAACGACCTGGTGAGCTTCATCCGCGAAGAAAGCGGCGACCACTTCCATATCGAAGTGGCGGCTTACCCGGAGATGCACCCACAGGCACGCAACTTCGAAGAAGACCTGCAGAACTTCGTGCGAAAGGCCAACGCCGGTGCCGACAGTGCGATCACCCAGTACTTCTTCAACGCCGACAGCTACTTCTACTTTGTCGAGCGTGTACGGGCCATGGGCGTGAATATCCCCATCGTGCCGGGCATCATGCCGATCACCAACTACAGCAAGCTCGCGCGTTTTTCCGACGCTTGCGGCGCCGAAATCCCACGCTGGGTGCGCAAACAACTGGAAGCCTACGGCGACGACGTCAAGAGCATCCAGGCGTTCGGTGAGCAGGTCATCACAGAAATGTGTGAAAGTTTGTTGCAAGGTGGCGCGCCAGGGTTGCACTTCTATACCCTGAACCAGGCTGAGCCGAGCCTCGCAATCTGGAACAATCTCAAGCTGCCACGCTGAGGTTTGTTCAAGCAGCATCCAGGCCCTCGTTTATACGGGGGCCTTTTTTTGTTTTTATCCCCACCGGAAAGGAAGCCAGCAGTAAATGAATACAGCGTCCACGACTCAACGCCCGCAACTGGTTTACCTGGTTTTTGGCGCCGAGACTTACCATCAGGAAGCGGTATTCAGCATCGCCAGTGCCCTGGCGCATCTGGGCGGCACTCAGAATCTGCCACTCGACATCCAGGTATTCAGCGACAACCCCGAGCCTTACCGCGACTTGCCGGTGCAGGTCCACACGCTGGATGAAGCCACCCGTAAACGCTGGAGCGAGCCCCACGGCTATCATTTCCGGACCAAACACGTGCTGTTGCGCCAGGTGCTTGAAACCTCGGAACGCGCGCTGCTGATCGACACCGACACGTTTTTCCATGACTCACCCATGGCGCTGTTCGAACGCGTATCACCCGGCACCGTGCTGTGCAACGCGTTCCACGCCAAGTACGGCGACAACCGTGAAAGCGTGCTGTACAGCGCGCTGGCCAAGGTGCTGGCAGACAAGGGCCTGGCCGATGACAACATGTCGTTGCTCAACTCCGGCGTCATGGGCCTGGCCCGAGAAGACGCGCACCTGCTGGATCACTCCATCCAACTGATGGACGACCTGTATCTGCTCGCGGGCGGCGCCTACACCCTGGAGGAGTTCTGTCTATCGGTCGCGGCCTATCGCACAGTCAACGTGCGCCAGTGCCCGGACCTGATCCACCACTATTGGAGCCGCAAGCAGTTGTTCCGCGCCAAGGTTAAAGCGTGGATCAACAAGCACGCGGCCGACCCGGTCAACACCGCCGCCCTGGCCGACACCCGCAAGGTCTCCGCCCACCTGCCCCGCCCGCCACGCCTGCAACGCCTGATGTACAAGCTGATTACCCTGGCGCTGCCCAAGCGCAAGCAGCAGTTCATCCGCGAGATTCTCTACGGCTGCTACGAACACGAAAACGAGTTCGACCAAGCCTGTGGCCCGGTTTGGTGGGACAAGGCTCGGCAAAATCAGGAAGAGCGCCAGAAAAGCCCGGTCGACGCCCACCAACTGGAGCACTGGTTCGCCAGCCCCCTGGTGCGCATGATTCTGGGCGAGCGGCGCGCTGCCATCTACGAACACCTGATGACCTCAGGAGCTAAATAGCACCGCCTGCGGATACGCGTGCCAGAGCTTCTCTTTCATGCAGGAGCGTCGTAACCTCAGGGCATGCCCGCCCTTTTGAAGCTGTTGACCGCTGCGCTTTTTACTTGCCTGAGCCTGGCCGCTTATGGCGAGAAATTGCGCATTGTCACCGAGCCCTGGGCCCCCTACGTCTACGATGACCACGGCACGATGCGCGGTCTGGATTACGAAACCACAGTGACGGTGTTCCAGCGCCTGGGCGTGGACGTTGAATGGCAGTTCCTGCCCTGGAAACGCTGCCTGGCGATGCTCGACCAAGGTAACGCCGACGGCGCGCTGGATATTTTCCACAGCCACGACCGCGACACCCTGTTGCTCTATCCGAGCGAACCGTTGTCGGAAGTGGAGTTCGTGCTGTACTACGCCAACGAGCGCCCACACCCCGCCCAAACCCTCGAAGACCTGCACAACCTGACCGTCGGCACCTCGCCGGGCTACCTGTACGGCTCACCCTTCGCCGATTCCACCCTGTTCCACCGCGAACCGGCACCCAGCCACGAAGCCAACTTCGGCAAATTGCTGCTCGGACGTATCGATCTGGTGATCACCGACCGCCGCGTCGGCCAGCATGTGCTCAAGGAAATGGGCCTGGAAGACAAAGTCAGCCAGGCACCCGTCGTGGTCAGCCGGCAGCAGCAATTCCTGGCGGTACGCCGTGGCGCCGGCATGGACCTGCTGGTGCAACGCTTTGCCGCTGAACTCAAGCGCTTCAAACAAGAGCCGGCCTACGCCGCCTTGAGCGCCAAATACGGTGGATTTCAAGCAAATACGGCCTCCGGACACACCGTTGAGCAGCAGGAAAGCAGCGCGCGGTGATTGCTCTGTTATACTCCGGCCTTTCCGCCAGGCTTACGCCCGGCCGCTGAAGTCTTGAAAAAGGCACCCAACCCAGCTACTGCGCAGCTTTCAGCCCGCGCGAGCCGGTGGAGTGCCCGCCAGACGCAGCAGGACCGGACGGGATAACGCTCCCCTAAGCGTCATTCACGCCCGGCAAGATTATCCCTTTGGGCCAAGCCCTAACTAAAACAGGATTACTCATGTCCTTTGCTTCCCTCGGTCTCTCCGAGGCTTTAGTCCGCGCCATCGAGGCAGCGGGCTATACCGAGCCTACTCCGGTGCAACAGCGGGCCATTCCCGCCGTGTTGCAAGGTCGCGACCTGATGGTTGCGGCTCAGACAGGTACTGGTAAAACCGGCGGCTTCGCCCTCCCGATTCTGGAGCGGTTGTTTCCCAACGGTCACCCGGACAAATCCCAGCGTCACGGCCCGCGCCAACCGCGCGTTCTGGTCCTGACCCCTACCCGCGAACTCGCCGCCCAAGTGCACGACAGCTTCAAGCTGTATGCCCGCGACTTGAAGTTCGTCAGTGCCTGCATCTTCGGCGGCGTCGGCATGAACCCACAGGTTCAGGCCATGTCCCGCGGTGTGGACGTGCTGGTGGCCTGCCCGGGTCGCTTGCTCGACCTGTGCGGCCAAGGCAGTGTCGACCTGTCCCACGTGGAAATTCTCGTACTGGACGAAGCCGACCGCATGCTCGACATGGGCTTTGTCCATGACGTGAAAAAGGTCCTCGCGCGCCTGCCGGCCAAACGTCAGAACCTGCTGTTCTCGGCAACGTTCTCCCAAGACATCACCGCCCTGGCCGGCAAGCTGCTGCACAACCCGGAACGCATTGAAGTCACGCCGCCGAACACCACGGTCGAGCGTATCGAGCAACGCGTCTTCCGCCTGGCCGCCAGCCACAAGCGTGCGCTGCTCGCCCACCTGATCACCGCAGGCGCCTGGGAACAGGTGCTGGTGTTCACCCGCACCAAGCACGGCGCCAACCGCCTGGCCGAGTACCTGGACAAGCACGGCCTCACCGCCGTTGCCATCCACGGCAACAAGAGCCAGAACGCGCGCACCAAAGCCCTGGCCGACTTCAAGGCCGGCACCGTGCGTATCCTGGTTGCCACCGATATAGCCGCCCGCGGCCTGGACATCGACCAGTTGCCACACGTAGTCAACTTCGAGCTGCCAAACGTCGATGAAGACTATGTGCACCGTATCGGCCGTACTGGCCGTGCCGGTCGTTCGGGTGAAGCCATTTCCTGGTTGCACCGGACGAAGAAAAACTGCTGAAAAGCATCGAGCGCATGACCAAGCAGAAAATCGCCGACGGCGACCTGATGGGCTTCGATGCCAGCGCTGTAGAGGCCGAAAAGCCAGAAGCCCGCGAGCGTCCAGACGTACGTAACCCACGCAACCCACGCGGTCCGAAGGGCGATGGCCCGAACGGCGGCGGTGGTGGCGGTGGTCGTCGCGACAAGGGCAAAGACAAAGGCGGCAAGGAAAAGCGCCTACCAACGGCCGTGGCGAACGCCCAGCCCGCGAACAAAAGCCACGTGAAGGTACCCCGGCCCGCGAACAGCGCCAGCCGAGCCAACCACCACGCGCCGCCGCCGACCGCGCCCCGGACGAGTTCCTCGACGACGACGTGGATAACTTCGGCAACCGCGTTGACTACGTGCCCCAGGCCAAACCGGCCCAAGGCCGTGGCCGCCGTCCAGGTGCTCCGGCACAGGGCGCGGGCGCCGGTACTGGCGCACCACGCGGTGGTCAGCCACAAGGCGGTCGCCAAAATGGTCCGCGTAACAGCAGCGGCGGTACCACCGGTACGCCGCCTGCCAAGCGCAGCGGCCCACGCAGTGGTGCGCCACGTGATGGCCAGGCCCGTCGTGAAGATTCACGTAGCAACAACCGCCGCCCAGCCCGTGACGACCAGCCTCGCTCGTCCGAACCGGCCGTGCAGAACCCGCGCGGCGGCCCGGCACCGAAGATCATCCACAAGGAGTCGAAAGCGGATCGCTTCCCGACACCCGAGCAGTTGGATCAACTGCCAGGCCGTCCTCGTGGTGAGAAGCCAGCGCTGCTGACACGCAACCGCTAGTTGAACAAAAAGCCCCGGCTCGCAGGAGTCGGGGCTTTTTTGTGCCTGTCATTTGACGCCAGAGATTACCTTGTCACTGGCGCGACCATCGTGTTTACTTGGCCACCAACAGTGCCATCACTGACCCCGAATGGCTGGGACGATACTCATGACGAATGCCGCGCCAGCGATCAAACTCAGTACGCTTCGGCAAATCGCCCCCTACCTGAGCATGCGCGGAGTGTCGCCGCTGGAGTTCTTCCGGCGCTTTGGTATTTCCCCCCACGTGTTTCAAAACCCCGAGGCCTGGGTACCCCGCGAGGCCTGCTTTCACATCGCCAACGAAATGGCCGCCGCCGCCCAGGATCCGTTCGGCGGTGCCACCATCGGGCACCTGACCGAAGTGCGCTCAACCGGCATATGGGGCGAATTGATACTGGGCTCGACCAATCTCGCCCAGGCCTGTGCGGCGGCGGCGGTTCATACGGGTTTGGTGCATCAAGGCAGCGAAGTAAAAATCCTCACCGAAGGCCGTACGACGAAACTGATCCAACACTTCACCGGCCAACACGGTGCTGATCCCAAGCAAGTCATTTTCGGCACCCTGGCCGTACTCAGGAAAGTACCGCTGATGGCCGGCGCGCCTGGCGCCATCCGGGTTCACCTGAAAAACCCGCGAGAAAAAGGCGACGAGGCCCTTGAAGAGTACCTGGGGCCTAACCTGGTGATGAACGCCGAGTACAACATGATCGAATTCGATCGTGAGTTGCTCGAGATCCCCCTGCAACCGGTTCGGGATATTGCCTGGAAAACTACCCAGGCCTTGAAGTCGACCTCTGACGCAGCTGACGTGCTCGCCCGGCAGATAGCAGATCAGGAACAATCCAAGCTGCTTACTATTTCAAGAAAGATCGGGCTGTCTGCTAGAACCTTGCAGCGTCGCCTCGAACATTGCGGTATCGATTTCGACGCCCTGCGTGACGAGACACGGCGCAGCGAAGCCCTTCAACTCATTGCCACCGGCAAATACAGCGCGACCGAAATAGCCTATATGGTCGGTTATAGCGATCCCGCGCACTTTACCCGTGCCTTCAAGCGTTGGACGGGCACACCGCCGTCGCGCTTTCGCTCCATCTTGTTGCAACAAGATCACTAAACACCCCGCCTGACTCTCCCCTCTCCAACCGCGCGGCCCCGCTCATGGGCGGTGTTCGCGTGCGCGCTCGCCTTGCTTTTGGCACCAAATGGCAAGTTCGCGCGAGGGCGTTCTTATACAGTCAAAAAGTTAACGCCAACTTATATAACCCTGAGGTTTAAATGTCCCACTCATCCACGGCCTGCATCTTCGCCATGGCGCTGGCAACTTTTGGAAGTGCATACGCCCAGTCCTCCCCGGAGGCAACAATACCGGTGGGTGTGGACAACTTTGCCCGTGCCGAATCCGACCTCTATTTAGGAAAAATGGTCGCCACCGGCAGCTTGGGCCGCTTTGTTCATAGCCGCGAAGCCGTGCCCATCGATGCCCAAAACGTGGTTCGGATGAATCGGGACACACTCTATTCATCAGCGGTGTTCGATCTGGATGCCGGCCCCGTCACGATCAACTTGCCTGAGGCCGGTGGGCGGTTCATGTCGATGGCGGTCATCAATGAAGACCACTACGTGCCCATCGTTACTTACGGCGCTGGCAGCCGGACCCTGACGAAACAAGCGGTTGGCACGCGGTACGTATTTGTCGCGGTGCGCACGTTCTTCGACCCCGCAGACCGCAAAGACCTTGAAACAGTGCATGCGCTGCAGGACGCAATCACCGTCAGCCAGGCCAAAGTCGGCGAATTCGTAGTCCCCAAGTGGGACCAGGCCAGCCAGACAAAGGTGCGTGAAGCCCTGGAAGTCCTGGGTTCGACCATTCCCGACTACAACCAGTCTTTTGGCCCCAAGAGCGCGGTCAACCCGATTCATCACCTGATCGGCACAGCAACAGGGTGGGGTGGCAACCCGGCCAAGGACGCTATCTACCTCGGCGGTGTGATGCCCAAGAACGACGGGAAAACCGTTTACCGACTCAACGTGGGTGACGTCCCGGTCAATAGCTTCTGGTCCGTCAGTGTTTATAACGCCGGCGGTTACTTCGAAAAGAACCCCTATGACGCCTATTCGTTGAACAACCTCACGGCCAAGAAAAGTGCGGACGGCAGCATCGCCATCCAGTTCGGCGGGTGCGATGGAAAGATCGCCAACTGCCTGCCTACAACACCTGGCTGGAACTACACCGTCAGGCTTTATCAGCCGAGCGAACAAATCCTGAATGGCCAATGGAGCTTTCCAAAGCCGCAGCCCGTCGCACGCTGATTAACCACTGCGCCCGTTTATCACTCAGCACATACGCCAATAAGTTTGGTTTTACACCCAAGGAAATAAGTAATGACAACCATCGGTGGTTCAAACTTCCTCAAGCATCCCGTAACACTCATTACCGGTGCGACGCTGGCACTGGCGATGGCATTGCCGGTACACGCAGACGACTCGAATGAGCCGTCCGTGACCGTCGGCGGCGGGCTCGCCGTTGGCCCGTTGTACGAAGGTTCTTCGCACTACGCCGCGTTCCCATCGCTGAAACTCAAAGCCGTCTTGCCGACCGAAAGCTGGGGCAAGTTCACCGCCTCTTTCCCGGAAGGCCTGCGCTGGGACTTGCCAGGGCTCTCGCCATTCGGCGTGGCCCTGCTGCTTGGGTACGACCAGGGTCGCAAGAGAGAATCCACACCCTGGGCGGTCGTGACGACTACTTGAAGGGCATGGGCAATCTGGACAGCACCGCTCTGGTGGGAGCCGAAGCGTATTGGATGTTACCGGCCGGCCGCCTGTTCGTTCGCGGCCTGCAAGCCAGCCAGAGCCGCGATTACGGTGGCGAGAGCCTGGGGCGTACCGCGTACCTGGAAGCCGGCTACGCCACTGCCTATGCGTTGTCTTCGACCTTGACCCTGGACTCGACCGTGTACGGCACCTGGAGCAATGACAAAGACATGATGGCGCGCTTCGGTGTCACCGCCCAACAAGCAGCACGTACCGGCTTCGAGGAATACCACCCGGGCGGCGGGATGCGCGACGTGACCCTGAAGGTGGGGCTCACCTGGCAATGGCAACCACAGCTGGCATTGGAAGGCGGCATCAAGACCTACGCCCTGGTCTCCGACGCCCGCAACAGCCCGCTGACGGGTGAAAACGTGGGCGCTGGCGCCTATCTGAATGCCCTGTACCGGTTTTGATGAGGGAACACTCGATGAAAACAGTACATAAGCAACTGGGGCTGGTCGGCCTGCTCTGGTCAGGGCTGGTGCTTGCCGACGATGCGCCACCCAAGGTCACCGACCCGCACTTCAAGCTGGCCCCCGGCTATCTGGATTCGAAGGACTTGCCCCTGCGCCTGGCATTGCTGGGTGCGCCGCCCAAGCCTGACTCTGCGGCGTTTGCGCGGGACGAGGAAGCGCGACGAGCAGCATTGGCGCTACGGGGTACGGCCCGGGAAAAGCTCGCGGCCGCGGATGCTGAACTGCAATTCCCAGGCCCCGCCCAGGCGTTTCTCCTGCGCGATGGGCACACCCATCACCGAAAAAACCACGCCGCATCTGTACACCTTGATGCAACGCACCCTGTCGGACGCCGGCGGTTCCACCTATGCCGGGAAAAACGCCTACAACCGCACGCGCCCCTTCGTGGCTCATAACGAAGGCACCTGCCGTGCCGATATGGAGCCGCTGCTACGCACCGATGGTTCCTGGCCGTCGGGCCACTCCGCTGCCGGTTGGGCGTGGGGGCTGCTGCTGGCTGAGGTTCAGCCTGCACGCGCGACTGAGCTGATGACTCGCGGGTTGTCATTCGGCCAGAGCCGGGTCATCTGCAATGCCCACTGGCAGAGCGACGTGGATGCCGGTCGCATCATGGGCGCGGCGACAGTGGCGAGCTTGCATAGCAACCCGGCGTTCCTGGCGGACCTTGCGGCGGCGAAAGAAGAGGTCAAGGCCGCGCAAAAGCTGGCTTGAAGCCAACCGAGGACTGTGCGGCCGAGAGCGTGGCACTCTCGCTGACCCAGCACTGATCGAGAGAAAGCATGACTGACTCATCTTTACGGCGCCTGGCCCTGCTGGCCGGCGCCTTTCTTGTCGCTGGGCCCGCCATGGCGGCCGACAACGATGACTGGACCTTCAACGGCGGACCTTATGTATGGGGCGCCGGCATCCGAGGCCACGTAGGCCATAGCAGCACCGGAACCCAATTCATAAAGTCTGACTTTTCCGACATCGCCAAGACGGTCGATATGTCGGTGATGCTGATGGGCGAGGCGCGTCGGGGCCCCTACAGCGTACTCGCCGACTTGATGTACATCGACACCGACACCCGCAACCGCTTGCCTGGCGGCGCCAAGCTGGAGGTCGAAAGCAAGACAGCGTCCGGGTTCCTGGGAGGTGGTTACACGGTGTTGGGGGATGACAGTCGTCGGCTGGATATCGCCGGCGGCATGCGTGTCTGGTACAGCGGCACCACCCTCAGCTTCCATGGCGGACCACTGGGTGGGCGGTCGGGTTCTGACAACGCGACGTGGGCAGACGCCATGGCAGGCGTGCGTGGGCACTATGCAGTGAACGACCGGTTCTGGCTGTCAGCCTGGGGCATGGCAGGCGCCGGGCAGTCTCGGGAAGACTGGGACCTGGCAGCGTTGGCAGGCTGGGAGTTCCTGCCCGGTTTTTCGGCGGTGGCCGGTTACCGGGCCATGGGGGTCAATTACCAGCACGATGGTTTTGTCTACGACATCGTGCAGAAGGGCCCGTTGCTGGGTATCAGTGGGCGGTTCTAAAGCCCCCTCTCACCGGTGATCCAGGGTGATTTTCAGGCACAAAAAAGCCCCGAACCAGTCGGGGCTTTTTGTCAGGCATGGAACGTTACTTCTGTTTTACACCTTCCAGCGAGATGTCCAGGTCAGCCGTCTGGGAAGTCGGGCCTGGGCCTTTGATGCCGAAGTCGTTCAGGTTCAGTGTGGTGGTGGCGTTGAAGCCAGCACGTTGGCCGCCCCATGGATCACTGCCTTCACCGTTGAACGTCGCCTTGAAGGTCACAGGCTTGGTAACGCCGTGCAAGGTCAGGTCGCCGGTCACGTCAGCGGTTTTCTCGCCGGTAGGCTTGACTGCGGTCGATACGAACTTGGCATCGGCAAACTTGCCAACGTCCAGGAAGTCTTTGCTGGCGATGTGCTTGTCACGTTCAGCATGGTTGGACCACAGGCTGGCGGTTTTCACTTCGACAGAGATCTTGCTGGCTTCTGGCTTGGCCTTGTCCCAGCTGAACGTGCCATCCCAATCCTTGAACGTGCCGTGAATGAAGCTGTAGCCCAGGTGGCTGATTTTCCAATCGATGAAGGCGTGCTGGCCTTCTTTGTCGATCTTGTAGTCAGCAGCCATCGCCGAACCTGCGGACAGCAGAGCAGAACCAATTGCCAGAGCGGCGAGAGTCTTTTTCAACATGCTTTCTATTCCTTGTGAGTCGAGGTTGAACATCAGGCTTTGCGCCCCAGCATTCGCGTCAGGGTCACATCACGATCAATGAAGTGGTGTTTCAATGCAGCCACGCCGTGCAAGCCGGCGAAAACCACCAACACCCAGGCAAGGTACAAGTGCACCACGCCTGCGGTGTCTGCCTGGTCCGGTAGCCCGGAAACCACGGCAGGAATCTCAAACAGGCCAAACACCGGGATACCGACACCGTCTGCGGTGGAAATCAGGTAACCGGCGATCATCACGGCAAACAGCCCGAGATAAAGGAACGCGTGGCCAAATGCGGCACCGATACGGGTCATGCGGCTGTAGCTCGCCAGCGGTGGTGGTGGCGGGCTGACCAAACGCCAGACGATACGTACCAGCATGACGGCGAACAGCGTGATGCCGATGCTCTTGTGCAGGTCCGGTGCGTCTTTGCGCCATGCGCTGTAATAATCGAGACCGACCATCCACAGGCCCAACGCAAACAAACCGAACACCACCAGGGCCACACCCCAGTGCAAAACGATGCTGACCCAGCCATAACGGGCCGGTGAGTTACGTAACTGCATGTACTTAATCCCGTAAGAGCTGCGCCCAAGACTAGCGTGTTACCTATCGATTTAAAGCGGAAAATTTCGCTTTGAAATATCAAGAAATGCGATCTTGAGGGTATGAAGCCTAAATTAACCTCGGATTAAGGACTATTCCTACAAAACGTGACAGACCGTCCTACGTTTACCTTCAATTCACGTGTAATAGGTTGTGACACTGTCGTCCATTGCATAGGCTTGCGCGATTGTTGCTTCGAGGAGACGAAAGATGGGCCTGAACAATCAGTGGATGCAACGCGACCTCGCCGTGCTGTGGCATCCCTGCACCCAAATGAAAGACCACCAGCAACTGCCGCTGATCCCGATCAAGCGCGGTGAAGGCGTGTGGTTGGAAGACTTCGAAGGCAAACGCTACCTCGACGCCGTCAGTTCTTGGTGGGTCAACGTATTCGGCCACGCCAACCCGCGCATCAACCAGCGCATCAAGGACCAGGTCGACCAACTGGAACACGTGATCCTCGCCGGTTTCAGCCACCAGCCGGTGATCGAGCTGTCCGAGCGCCTGGTGCAGATGACGCCAGAAGGCCTGACACGCTGCTTCTACGCCGATAATGGGTCGTCCTGCATCGAAGTCGCGCTGAAAATGAGCTTTCACTACTGGCTCAACCGTGGCCTGCCGAATAAAAAGCGCTTCGTCACCCTCACCAATAGCTATCACGGTGAAACCATCGCCGCGATGTCGGTGGGCGACGTGCCGCTGTTTACCGAGACCTACAAGGCGCTGTTGCTCGACACCATCAAAGTGCCAAGCCCCGATTGCTACCTGCGCCCCGAGGGCGTGAGCTGGGAAGACCACTCGCGCACGATGGCCCAGGTGATGGAACAAACCCTCGCCGAACACCACGCCACCGTCGCCGCTGTGATCATCGAACCGCTGATCCAGGGCGCCGGCGGCATGCGCATGTACCACCCGGTGTACCTCAAGCTGCTGCGCGAAGCCTGCGACCGCTACGGCGTGCACCTGATCCACGACGAAATCGCCGTGGGCTTCGGCCGCACCGGCAGCATGTTCGCCTGCGAACAGGCCGGCATTCGCCCGGACTTCCTGTGTTTGTCCAAAGCCCTCACCGGTGGCTACCTGCCGTTGGCGGCGGTGGTCACCACCGATGACGTGTACGACGCGTTCTACGACGACTACCCGACCCTGCGCGCCTTCCTGCATTCCCACAGCTACACCGGCAACCCGCTGGCGTGTGCGGCCGCGTTGGCGACCCTGGATATTTTCGAAGAAGATAACGTCATCGAAAACAACAAGGCCCTGGCCCAGCGCATGGCCACCGCCACCGCGCATCTGGTGGATCATCCTCACGTCTCGGAAGTGCGCCAGACCGGCATGGTGCTGGCCATCGAGATGGTCCAGGACAAGGCCACCAAAACCGCCTACCCCTGGCAGGAACGCCGTGGCTTGAAGGTGTTTGAACACGCGCTGGAACGCGGCGCGCTGTTGCGGCCTTTGGGCAGCGTGGTGTATTTCCTGCCGCCTTATGTGATTACCCCGGAGCAGATCGACTTCCTGGCAGAAGTTGCCAGCGAAGGCATCGATATCGCCACCAACAGCAGCGTCAGCGTTGCGGTGCCGAAGGACTTCCACCCGGGTTTCCGTGACCCAGGCTGATTGAGTTCACTCAACTGATCGGCTGCCGGGCTACCGTCATCGCGGGCAAGCCCGGCTCCCACAGGTTTTGTATTTTTCCAGAGAACAGAAATGAGACTGTCCCGCTTTTTCACCGACACCCCGCTGAGCCTCGGTGACCACGAATTGCCCGAAGCCCAGGCGCATTACATCAGCCGCGTACTGCGCATGGGCGAAGGCGATGCCGTGCAATTGTTCGACGGCTCCGGCCAGGAATTCCTGGGCAGCCTGCTGGAAGTCGGCAAGAAGCGCGTCACCGTGCAACTCACGGAAACCTTCAACGGCCAGGCCGAATCACCGCTGCACATTCACCTTGGCCAGGGCCTGTCCCGGGGCGAGCGGATGGATTGGGCCATCCAGAAGGCAACCGAGCTGGGCGTCAATGCGATCACGCCGATTTTCAGCGAGCGCTGCGAAGTCCGCCTCAAGGATGAGCGCGCCGACAAGCGCCTGCTGCACTGGCGACAGGTGGCGATCAGCGCCTGCGAGCAGTGTGGGCGTTCGACGGTGCCAGTGATTCACCCACCGCTGTTGCTGGCGGACTGGTTGAAACAGACCGAGGCGGATCTGAAGTTGGTGCTGCACCCAGTGGCGGAGCCGATGATCAGCCATGCCAAGCCTGCGAGCCTGGCGTTTTTGATCGGACCGGAGGGTGGGTTGACCGATGGAGAAGTAGACACGGCCCAAGCTGCCGGTTACCACGCCGCGCGCCTCGGCCCGCGTGTGTTGCGTACCGAGACGGCGCCAGTGGTGGCGCTCGCGGTTGCTCAACAACTGTGGGGCGATTTCTAACCCCCTCCCTTTGCAAACCCAATCAAAATGTGGGAGCTGGCTTGCCTGCGATTGCGGTCTTCCAGCCAACCCGTCCGGCGCCTGACCCACCGCTATCGCAGGCAAGCCAGCTCCCACATTTGGATTGGGATACCAGGCAACTATTCCACCGGATCACTCACCGGCTTGGCGATAATCGCCTTCAGCTCGCTGGTCATCGGGAACTCCAGGTTCAAGCCCTTGGGCGGAATCGACTGTTCGAACCAGCGCTGGTAAATCCCGTTGATCTCCCCAGAGCGGTACAGGTCGCCGAGCGTCTCGTTGACCACCGCCAGAAACTGCGGGTCGTCCTTGCGCAGCATGCAGCTGTAGATTTCCGCGACTGTTCTTGGCCGACGACCACCCAGTTGTGCGGGTCCTTGGCCTTGGCGCGCTCGCCGTAGAGCAGCGCATCATCCATGTAGAACGCAGCCGCGCGGCCGGTTTCGAGCATCTTGAACGCCTCTCCATGGTCCTTGGCGCTGATCACGAACATATTGGCTTTGTGCTCGGCGTTGTAGCTTTTCAGGAAGCGCTCATTGGTGGTGCCGGCGGTGGTCACCACATTCTTGCCGGCAAGGTCGGCAAAACCGTTTATACCGCTGTCCTTCGCCGTCAGCAGTTGGCCCTTCACGTAGATAAACCCGTAGGAAAACGCCACCTGTTTCTGCCGCTCAGCCGTCACCCCGGTGGAGCCGCACTCCAGGTCGACGGTGCCGTTCTGCACCAGCGGAATGCGCGTTTGGGAGGTCACCAGGTTGTATTTCACGTTGAGGTTGGCCACCCCGGTTTTCTGCTGGATGCGCTCGACGATCTTGTTCGCCAGCTCCACCGAGTAGCCCATGGGCTTGCCACTGTGATCCCCCACATAGGAAAACGGCACCGACGCATCGCGATAGCCCAAGGTGATGGACTTGGCGCTGGCGATCTTGCCTAACGCCCCCGTCAGTGGAGCTTCGTTCGCATGCGCGTGTGCCCCCAGCAAAAGCCCCAGGGTGCAGCCGGTCAACAGGATCTTTTTCATTGTTGTTCTCCGTTGGTCTTGCAGTTATTTTCGTACCGCGATCACGCTGATTTCCACCAGCACACTCGGCCGCGCCAGTGCCGCTTGCAGGGTGGTGCGGGTGGGCGCCATGCCCGGTGACAGCCACGCAGACCACACCTCGTTCATCGGCGCGAAGCCGTCACCGATGTCTTTCAGGTAAATCGTCGCGTTGAGCAGGTGGTCTTTGTCGCTGCCCGCCTGGGCCAGCAGCGCGTCGATCTTGGCCAGCACTTCCCGGGTCTGGGTCGTCACGTCCTGACCGTCGCCCGGTACCTGGCCCGACAGGAACACCAGGTCCTGGAAGGCCACGGCGCCAGAAAGCCGGTCGTTGCTGCTGATTCGGGTGATAGTCATCAATGCATCCTCAAGCGGCGCGGGGCGTCAGGCCCTGCAAATCAATGGAAGGAGCGTGTTGGCTGATCAACTCGGCCAATAATTGGCCGCTGCCGCAGGCCAAGGTAAAACCGAGGGCGCCGTGGCCCAGGTTCAGCCAGAGGTTGCGATAGGCACTCGCGCCGATCAGCGGCACGCCGGTCGGGGTGGCCGGGCGCATACCGGCCCATTCCACCGCGTGGGCGTAGTCGCCCGCCATAGGGAATGTCTCCAACGCCTGGCGTTTCATCAGGGCCAGTCGTTTAGGTTCGAGGCCGGCGTCAAAGCCGACGATATCCACCATGGCGGCCACCCGCAGTTGCTCACCGATACGGGCGTAGACGATCTTGCGGTCATAGTCTGTGATGCTCACGTTTGGCGCCTGGTGCTGCGCGCCAATCGGCACGCTGAGGCTGTACCCCTTAAGCGGATACAGCGGCAACGAAACGCCCAGCTCGGTGCTACGGTACCCAGCTGCCAGCACCAGGTTTTCCACAGGCATCACCTCGTCACCCAGTTCAATGGCCTGTACTGCACCGTCGGCATGACGAAGCCCCGTGACTTTGCGTCCCAACATAAAACGGCAGCGTCCCGAGGCTTCAAGCCGCGCCGCCATGCGCTGACAAAAGGCATGACAATCGGCCACTTCTTCATTCGGTGTATAGATCCCCCCACAAAGCCACCGCCGGCCAGCGCCGGTTCCAGGCGCGCGCAATCGCCGGCCGATAGCACCTGTTGCTGCAGGATATCGGTGACCTTGCTGCGGGCATGTTCAAACGACTGGGCGCTGCGGAAAGTCACCAGCTTGCCGTTGCGCCGCCAGTCGAAACCGCCCAGGTGATCGTCTTCACGCCACCGCTGCAACGTGGACTGGCTCAGCGACGCCAGGCGCAGCAAATGGGCGGCATTGCGTGTGTTGACCGAGCCACGGCAAGCGCCGAGAAACGACGCCATCCAACGCCATTGCTGAGGGTCCAGGCGCGGTCGCAGCTTGAGCGGCGAGTCGCCGCGCAGCAGCCAGCCGATGGCTTGCAGCGGCACACCGGCATCCGCCAGCGGCGCAACATAGCGGTAGGACAACTGCCCGCCATTGGCGAAACTGGTTTCGCTGCCCAGGGTGTCGCGGGCGTCGATCAGCGTCACTTCATGGCCCGCCCGCACTAACGCATACGCACTGGCCAAGCCGATGACCCCACCGCCAATGATGCAAACCTGCTTGGCCATCCCAGCCCCAGTCGTTGAATTAACAGGCTTCAAGCCTAGGGGCAGGTGACAGGCCACCGACAATGAATAAAGATGGGTCACCTATAAACAAAGGTTATGGACTTGTCATGCGCCTGCGTCATATCGAAATCTTCCAGGCCATCCGCCAGACCGGCTCGGTCAGCGCGGCCGCGCAGTTGCTGCACGTGTCACAACCGGCGGTGACCAAGGTGTTGCAGCACGCCGAGTTGCAACTGGGCTTTCCACTGTTTCTGCGGGTGCGTGGCAAATTGCAGCCCACACCGGAAGCCCTGGCGCTGGAAAGCGAAGTCGAGAAAGTCACCGAAAGCCTGCAAGGTGTGCGGCGCCTGGCCAAGAGCTTGCGCCGTGAGCCTGGCCAAAGTGTGCGCATTGGTGCGATTCCGGCGTTGGCCCTGTCGCTGCTGCCACCGGCGATCCTGGAATGGAAACGCGACTACCCGGCCATGGCCTGCGAACTGTCCAGCGACCATAGCCGCGAGTTGGTGCAGAAGCTGTTGATGCGCGAAATCGATCTGGCGTTGACGCTCAACTTCTCCGGCCATCCGGGGCTGACCACGCAGGTGTTGGCCAATGGTGTGTTGGTGGCGTTGGCATCCAAGGGTTATTGGGCCGAGTCTGACTTAAGCAAACCGCTGGCCTTGGCCGACCTCGCCGGTGCGCCGTTGATTGGCCTTTCCAGCGCCGACCCTTTAGCGGCCAAACTCGACAGCTACCTGGAAAACGTCGACCCACCGCCTCGGGTGACGATCTGCGTGCAAACCTATTCTTTGGCCCGCGCCATGGTGGAATCTGGCGCAGGTCTTACGGTGATCGACCCCTTCACCGCGCTGGGTGCCTCCACGGCCACCACCTGTATCCGCACGCTCACGCCGCCGCTGCCGATCACGTTGTACGCGCTGACTCGCGCCGACGAGCCGCCGCCGCATATGTTGGCAACGTTGTTGGGGATTTTCGGGCAGCGTGCCCAAGAGCTGCTGCAGCGCTTGTAATGTGGGAGCAGGCAAGCCAGCCCCACAGGGTTCAGAGCACGTAGTGCATGATCGCCACGAAATGCAGCAGGCTCCCGCCGATCACAAACAAATGCCAGATCCCATGGGAATGTCGCAGGCGATCCTCCAGGGCAAAAAAGATGATGCCCACGGTGTACAACACGCCACCCGCCGCTAACCAGGTGAACCCCGCCGTGCCGAGCGCGGCAATCAACGGCTTGACCGCCACCAGCACGATCCAGCCCATCACCGCGTAGATCACGATGGACAGGACCCGCGCCTCGGAGCGCGGCTTGATCTCCTGCAATATGCCGATCACCGCCAGCCCCCACACAATCCCGAACAGCGTCCAGCCCCACGGCCCCCGCAGAGTCACCAGGCAAAACGGCGTGTAGCTGCCGGCAATCAACAGGTAGATCGAAAAGTGATCGACCTTCTGCATGATCTCTTTTCGCCGCCCGCGCACGCTGTGGTACACGGTGGACGCGCTGTACAGCACCAGCAGCGTAAAGCCATAAATCGCAACGCTGACGATCTTCCAGGGGCTGCCATCCAGGCTCGCCACCACCAACATCCACACCGCGCCCGCAAGGCCGCGACCGCCCCGAGCAAATGGCTCCAGGCGTTGAATCGTTCCCCGTGATACATGTGTCACTCACCTCGAATAACCGTTACCACATGGTTTGGCCACCTGCATTCTGACGCCTGTGGCGCCTGAGCAGGTAACCGGCTTTTCTTCATTTGCCCAAAGGCTATCGGCAAACGATGATTGCCCCCAACCGCCGTCGCCCCGGAACGCCCCCATGCCCGAGCTTGAACCCACCTCGCCCCACCCCAGCCTATGGCAGTTGTTTTACAACTTCGCCATGGTCGGCCTGTTCGGTTTTGGCGGCGTGATGCCCTGGGCGCGCCAGATGATGGTTGACCGCAGGCAATGGGTCAGCGAGCAGGGTTTCAACGAACTGCTCACCACGGGCCAGTTCTTCCCTGGCCCCAATATCGCCAACGTCGGCATCATCTACGGCCGGCGCCTGCATGGTTTGCCGGGTGCGGTTGTGACCGTGTTCGGGCTGTACCTGTTCCCCTCGCTGATCACCGTGTTCGCCGGTTTCGCCTACGCAAAGTGGTGGAGCCACGACGTGGTGCAGCAAATCTTCGGCGCGGTGATGCCGATTGCCACTGGGTTGATGCTCGGCACGACCTTGCGACTGCTCAAGGCGATGCCCAGGACCGTCGCCAATTACAGCGCCTTCCTGCTCACCTTTGTGTTGATGGCCGTGCTGGTGCTGCCGCTGTGGATGGTGCTGCTGGTCTGCATCCCCAGTTCCCTGGCCTTGAGCTTTATCCCTGCGAAAGCGGTGGCCAGCTGATGCAAACCGTCCTGCTGCACCTGATGATCCAATGCGCGCTGTGGTCATTGATGGCGATTGGCGGCAACACCGTGGCCATTGGCGATATCCACCGCTACACCGTGGTCGATATGCGCTGGATCACCGACGCACAATTCGTCGCGTTCTTTGCACTGTCCCAGGCGCTGCCCGGCCCTAACGGCATGTTCCTGGTGTTCATCGGTCAACAGGCCGCCGGCCTGCCCGGTGCGCTGGTGGCGCTGATGGCCAAGCTGGTGCCGTGTTCGGTACTCACCTACGTCGGCGCCGGCTGGCTGGAGCGCCACACCCGCACGCCGTGGGTGCAAAGGGTCAAGCGCAGCCTGCTGCCCATTTCCATCGGGCTGATCCTCGCCTCCACTTACATCCTGATGAACAGCCTGGAAAACAACGCCACCAGCCTGGTGCTGACCTTGGCCAGCGCCGCCGTGGTGTATTACACGCGGTTGAATGCGATCTGGCTGATCATCCTCGGCGTGCTGTTGGGCCTGGGCAGCGCATGGCTGGGAGTGAACGGGTTTTAGGGGCACAATCGACGGCATTCGAATAAGAGCCACGGCCATGCTGATCGACGAAGAGTTCACCCTCAAGAAGCTGGAAATCTTCCTGGCGTTCATGCGCACCGGCAACCTGGCCCGCGCCGCAGCCGAGTTGCAAACCAGCAATGTCAGCGTGCACCGCGCCATCCACTCCCTGGAAAACGCCCTGCGCTGCCCGCTGTTCAAACATGAAGGGCGCAACCTCACGCCGCTGGAAAGCGCGTATGTGCTGGAAGAGCGTGCGCAGAAACTGGTGGCCGACGTGGTCGACAGCGTGCGCCTCACCCGTGAAGCCGCCGGTTTCTCCGCCGAGCGTTTCAAGCTGGGCTCGTTGTATTCGCTAACGGTAAAGACCGTACCGCAACTGATCATGGGCCTGAAGATCCGCCGCAGCGAACTCAACATCGACCTGATCATGGGCTCCAACTTCGACCTGCTCTACAAGCTCAAGAACATGGAAGTGGACGCGATCCTCATCTCCCTCGACGAGCGCGCCAACGACCCCGACTGCGAACAGATCGCGCTGTTCACCGACGATATCTTCCTCGCCACCCCAGCCGATTCGCCGTTCGACCGCGAGCAACAAATCGACCTGGCGGATGTGCGCGACGCCACCTTCATCACCCTCACCCAAGGCTTCGCCACTCACCAGGATGGCAACCGTGTGTTCAAGCAGGCGGGGTTTGAACCCAAGGTAGCGATGCAGGTGAATGACATCTTCACCCTGCTGAGCATGGTCAGCTCAGGGGTGGGATATGCACTGCTGCCGGGGCGGATTGCGGCGGTGTATGAGAACCGCGTGAAGCTGATACCGCTGCAACCCAAGTATCGGTTGCAGCAGCATATCGGGGTGGTGTTCTTGAAGGCCAAGGAGCGCGACCCGAACTTGCTGGCGTTGTTGGCGGAGTGTCGGATGTATGCCAATCGGCAGGGGGCAGCCTGACACACCGCTTTCGCGAGCAAGCCCGCTCCCACATTCGACCGCATTCTTATGCTGAAACTCGTTCAACTGTGGGAGCGGCGGTGCGACGATTCGACTTGCTCGCAAAGAGGCCCGAACTAACACCAAAAATTCAAAACTTACCCAACCAATCCACGAACGATGAAATACAACAACGAAGGCCCCAACAAACACCCAAGCCCGGTGTGAAAGGTTGCCGTCAACGCCCCATACGGCACCAACCGCCGATCCGTCGCCGCCAGCCCGGCAGTCACACCGCTTACGGTGCCGGCCAACCCACCAAACACCATCGCTGAACGCGGGTTATCCAGGCCCATCCAACGCGCTGCCACCGGCGTGCCCACCATCACCAAAATCGCCTTGATCAACCCGGTGGCAATCGACAGCGCCATCACATCCGACGTCGCGCCAATCGCCGCACCGGTCACCGGCCCAACGATGTAAGTCACCGCGCCCGCACCGATGGTGGTCATGCTGATCGCATCGCGATAACCAAATGCCCAGGCCATGCTGGCGCCCACAATAAACGGCAGCACCGTGCCCAGCAGCAATGCAATCACGCCGATCATCCCGGCCTTGCGCGCCTCGGTGGCTTGTACTTCAAATGCAGTGGCAACGATGGCGAAGTCCCGCAACATCGCGCCACCCATCAAACCAATGCCAGAGAACAGCGCCAGGTCCGCCAGGCCCTTTGCCCGCCGGTAATCGTGCCGCCCACCCAGGCCAATACCAGGCCGATAACGATGGCAATTGCCGAGCCATGAATGCGCCCGAACGTGAGGCGCTTGGACAGCACCACCGAAATCCACATCACCACGCCAACGAAGGCAAACGCGGTGACCAGGCCGTTATGTTCCAAACCTTTCTCGATGAGATCCCACATATCAGCGACCTCCCGCAGCGGCGATCACCGGCTCTTCGGCGGGCAGCGGCTCACCCTTGTGGGTGCGACTGATCAAGGCAATCGTGCATCCGCACACCACCACCGAACCGATAGCCGCAAGAACCGCCACCGGGCCGCCGTGCAGGGCAGTCACGACGTTTTGTTGCGCGGCCATCGCTACAACAACCGGGATGTACATGGCGCCCCAAAAGCCCACGCCCATCTCGCAGTCCTTGGTCATGCCGCCGCGCTTTTGCATCCACAAGCGGGCGCAAATCAGCAGGATCATCGCGATGCCCACCCCGCCCACGTTGGATTTGACGCCCAGCAACACACCGAGCATGTCGCCCATGATCACGCCCGCAAGCGTGCAGATCGCCAGTAATGCCACACCGTAGATAATCATTGTTGTTGTCCTCAAAGTGCTCGATCGAAATTGTTGTTTTTGTGCTTCGAAAGCCTTGGGTGGTGCTTTATTGGTGGCGGCGCTCCTCCTCTTGCAGCAGGGCCTGCAAGGTGTCCAGGCGCGCGCCTTCGCAGGCGATCACCGTGCCTTGTTCAAACACGCGGCGTGACAGACCAGTGAGCACAGCGCCCGGCGGCAGTTCGATTTGCAGGCGCACGCCGCGCTCGTAGGCGCTTTGCACGGTGCCACGCCAGTCGACGACGCGGCACATGTTGAAAGTCAAGTCGTCGCGCAGCTGTTCGGGGTTGTGGACCGGTCGCGCGCGTGTGCTGCTCAGGTAGGTGATGCGTGGTGCCTTTAGCGGCACGAAGGCTTGCGCCAACGCCTGGGCAGGTTGCTCCAGCAATGCGCAATGGGACGGCACACTCACCGCCAGCCGCCTGGCGATGCCATTGCCCTTGATACGTTGGGCGACGCGTTTCATGGCCTCGTCGCTGCCGGCGATCACGGTCTGGTTGTCGGCGTTGATATTGGCGAGGTACACCGGGGTTTCCGGGCTGTGGATTTCAGCCAGCAACGTTTCCACTGTGGATAACTCGGGACCGATGATCGCGGTCATTCCGTAGCCCTGTGGATAAGCGTTTTGCATCAGTTCGCCGCGCAGGCTGACGAGTTTGAGGGCATCGGCAAAGTCGAGGGCACCCGCAATCACCGCCGCCGGGTACGCACCGATGGACAAGCCCGCGACGTAATCCGGGGTGTGTTGCAGCAGGCGAGCGTGGGCCACGCCGGCGATCAGCAGGCACAGCTGAACCGCACGGGTATTGGCCAGCGCACCGGATGAGTCCAATGCGCGCGCGTCCTCACCCAACACATCACTGGCGTGCTCCAACACCTCGACCGGCAGTGCCTGGAGCATGCCCGGCCGTTGAGCACCCTGCCCGGAAACACCAGAAGGCTGCTCATGCCACGGCCTGCCACGGATCCATCACCAGGTGCGCACCGCTGACAGTTTTCAACAGTACCCGCCGTGATGCGCCCGCCCATTCGCGCAGGGCAACGGCGCCGAAGGGCGTTTGCAGTTGCAGGTCGACGGCGCAAACCGCCTTGTCCAGCGTCGCCAACAGGTCGCGTGCATCGTTGCGATCCAGCGGCTCGGGTGTGCGCAGCATCAAATCCAGGTCGCTTTGGGCATGCAGCGCTTCAATGCCCGTGGCCAATTCAAAACCCGCACTGCCAGTCACACCCCAGTTCAGTGGCGCCAGCACCGGGCGCAATTGGTCGAGCGCCTGCAACGCGGGCAAATCTCGTGGCGAAATCACGTCGCATAACGCTTCCGGCGCGACCCGGCGTTGAATGGCAGCAATCGGCATCACAGCGCCTAGACGCTGCTCGCGCAAACGCCCACGTACGCCGACGGCGACAAGCCCTGGCGCAACGATGGCGCGACGCACCACCACGGCGGCCAACGCATCCGCCGCCCACGCCGGGGCGTCAGCGGGCAGATGCGCCGGGCTCATGCCCCAGAGCAGGTCGTGGGCGTTCACCATTGCTCCCGCAGCAGTTGGCGTACATGGCTGGAAGCGGCGCGATTGGTTGCGCCGAGGCGGCAGCTCAAGTCGCTGCTGTCGACATCCTTGATCGCACTCAGCAAACAATCGCTGACCCGCGCCACATCCTGCGAAGTGGGCTGTTCAATCTGGCTGACCGACAAGGTCTCCCAGAGCAAACCGAGGCCGGCATAACTGTCGATGTCATAGGCCATGGGCGGCACGCTGGCAGCCAGGGCTTCCAGCTCCTCGACACTGCGCAGGGTCACCCGCGCCGCCGAGGCCTTGCCCATGGCGTGCACCATCACGCCGGGGTCACGCAAGGCGATCAGGCGGTTGGCTTGATAGCCGTGAGCGAGGAACGCACCGGACATGGCCTTGCCCACCAGCAGTGCAATCACCGGGTGCCCGGCGAGGCGAGCACGGGCGTAGCTGTCGGCGGCGGCGGCCAGGGCTTGATGGATGCCGAGGGCTTCTTCACGACGACCGTAGGCTTGGCTCGGCACATCGACGATGGCGATCAGCGGGCGCTTGTCGCCACGGGCGATGGCGTCATCCACTGCCTTGGCCAGGCCCCAGCCTTCCAGCAAACCGACCTCGCCGTTACGTGCACGAGGGAAGCGGTTTTGCGCGTCGGTGACCACGGCGATAAAGCGCACGGGTTGTTCGCCCAATACACCGTCAGCCACCTTCAGCGAAGCCGGCAACCCCTCAACGGGCGTTGCGCCGGCACTCAATGCGTTGAACCACTGCAGCCCTCTCATGAGCGTTCTCCTTGATACAGCGCGCGCACCGTTGCGGGATCAATCTGCGGCGTGGCGTCCAGCTCGGCCAGGCGCGCCAGGTAGTGCTCGGCCTGGCGGCTGCGTTGTTGGGTGGGCAAACCTTGTTGCAGCAGCGCGCTGACGGTCTGCTGAATCTGGGCCACATCATCGGCCACGTAGCGGTCGGCCAAGCCACTGTTGAAACGTTGCTCGCCACCGGTAAGGCTCCAGATGAACGGGCGGTCGCGGGAGTCGTATTCCTCAAGGCCGGCTTCCTGTTCGATCACCTGCGGGCCGTTCAAGCCCACGCGTGCCTCACGGGTGACCAAGAGGTAGCTGCACAGTCCTGCGGCGATAGACATGCCGCCAAAGCAGCCCACGCTGCCTGCGACCACGCCGATCACCGGCTGGTACTGGCGCAGATCGACAATCGCCGCATGAATATCGGCAATCGCCGCCAGGCCCAGGTTGGCTTCCTGCAACCGCACGCCGCCGGTTTCCAGCAGCAGCACGGCGCGAGTGGGGATGCCTTTGCGATTGTCTTCGGCCGCCAACTCCAAAGCGCCGGCAATTTTTGCACCGCCGACTTCGCCAAGGCTGCCGCCCTGGAAGTTGCCTTCGATGGCGGCGATCACCACCGGTAACCCCGCGATGCTGCCCTTGGCGATCACCACGCCGTCATCGGCTTAGGGCACCACGCCCTGGCGGCTGAGCCAAGGCGACATGACGCGCTGGAACGGGTCGATCAATTCACGGTAGGAACCGGCGTCCAGCAAGGTCTTGGCCCGCTGCCGCGCGCCCAGTTCGACGAAGCTGTGTTTGGCGAGTAAGTCAGTCATGGCCAACCTCCTCAAAGCCCTGCTCCAGACGCAAGCGCACCACACCGGGTGTCGCGCCGAAGTCGTGGATATCAATATTCAACGCTGGCGGCGTCTGCTCCTGGAAAATCCGTTCAAACAAATGCTGCCAACGTTGCTCGGCGCCATTCACCGAGGTCTGCACCTGAATCGTCAGCGTGCCCGGCGTGCCCGGTTCCAGCAGCACTTCCAGGTCACCCGAACCGACACAACCCACCAGCGCACGGCCCTTTGGCGGCTGCCCGGCGGGGAATTCAAAGGATAAGGTTTCCATCACAACGCTCCGTCGAGTCGGTCGATAAACAGGCAGGCGGCCAACAGGTCGGCGGCGCCGCCAGGGGAGGCATTCAGGGCCAGCAGTTGGTTATCCAGTTCGTGCAATTGGCGGCGACCGGCCAGGGTCGCGCTGCCGCCCGCATCCAGTACGGCTTGGGCGCCGCGTTGCATGGCAGTGATGCCTTCGGGGCCCGCGCGGTAGAGCACGCAGGTGTCGGCCAGCTCGGTCATGATCGCGAGCAAGGCATCCAGCCGGGCGTTCTGCTCGCCGGTGTGTTGCTGGCGGCTTTTGCGCAGTTGCGGCAGGCCGCGCTGCACCACAGAGGGGAAGCCCAATTGCGCTTCTTCACGGGCTCCGCGTGCGCCGTAACGCTGCGCAACCTGGGCGCCGTGGCTCATCGGTTGCGGCGCGTAGCGGTCGTTAAGCAGGGCCAATTTCGCGGCATTCAGCGGTATGGCGCGTGGCTCCAACGCCGCAGCAGCGGTGAGCAAGCCGAGGGCCCAAATTGCACCTCGGTGAGTATTCACACCGTTGGTGGTGACGAGCATTGCTTGCTCACCTTCGCGGCCGATCCGCCCCAGGGCTTCGCGCAGCGGCAAACCAATCTCGCCGATATCAAGCGCGGCTTCGGCCATGTCCTTGAACATCGGCCACAAAGACAGCGCCGAGGCGTGCATCAGGCCCAGGTGCAAATCGCTGTGGGCGCCGTTGCCACGGCGGTCCACCAAGGCGGGCTTGGGCGACAGGTCCGCTTCATCGATCAAGGCATCCACGGCCATGTCTGCCAGGCGTTCAGCGAGGGTCAATTCATGCAGTTTGAGGGCGCGCATTTACCAGCTCCTGAATTTGGCGGGCGGGTTGTACAGGCCGCCGGACCAGTCCACCAGGTCGGCCACGCTCTTGGCGGCCAACAGCTCGCGGGTGGCGTCGGTGCGGCGGATGCCGAGGTCTTCGGGCAACGCGATCAAGCCTTCGCGGCGCATGCGCGCGGTGTCTTTTGGGTTGTGGCGCATGCCGATGGCGGTCACCCGGCGACGGCGGCGATCATTGCCTGGCGCTCTTCCAGAGAGCGCGCCTTGTAGAGGTAGGCGATGCCCTCTTCGGTGAGCAGGTGAGTCACGTCGTCGCCGTAGATCATGATCGGCGCCAAGGGCATGCCGCTTTTGCGCGCCACTTCCACTGCATCGAGGGTGTCGACGAAGGTCGGTTTGCCGCCTTCCTGGAAGGTCTCGACCATTTGCACCACGAGTTTTTTGCCACGTTCGAGCAACGCTTGCGGCGCATCGTCGTGGCGCATATCCAACCATGCCGGCGTACCGTGACGACGGCCACGCGGGTCGTGGCCCATGTTCGGCGCGCCGCCGAAACCGGCGAGGCGGCCACGGGTCACGGTGGAGGAATGGCCGTCGCCGTCCACTTGCAGGGTGGCGCCGATAAACAGGTCCACCGCGTATTGGCCGGCCAGCTGGCAGAACATTCGGTTGGAACGCATCGAACCGTCGCGGCCAGTGAAAAACACATCCGGACGCGCAGCGATGTAGTTTTCCATGCCCAGTTCGGTGCCGAAGCAATGCACACTTTCGACCCAACCGCTTTCGATCGCGGGGATCAGCGTGGGGTGCGGGTTTAGGGTCCAGTTGCGGCAGATCTTGCCCTTGAGACCGAGGGACTCGCCGTAGGTGGGCAGGATCAATTCAATGGCGGCGGTGTTGAAACCAATGCCGTGATTCAGGGACTGCACGTTGTGTTTTTCGTAGATACCACGGATCGCCATCATCGCCATCAGCACGTGCACCGGCTTGATATGGCGAGGGTCGCGAGTGAACAGCGGTTCGATGTAGAACGGCTTGTCGGCCACCACCACAAAATCCACCCAACTGGCGGGGATATCTACGCGAGGCAAGTCGGTGACGTCGTCCACTAACTGGTTGACCTGCACGATGACAATGCCATCGCTAAAAGCGGCGGGCTCGATCAGCGCAGGCGTGTCTTCGGTGCCGGCTCCGGTGTAGATGTTGCCGGCGCGGTCGGCCATGAAACCTGCGGAGAGCACCACGTTGGGGATCAAGTCCACCACCAGCCGCGCATAGAGTTCGATGTAGGTGTGGATGGCGCCGATTTCCAGCAGGCCGTCTTCCAGCAACTGGCTGATGCGCAGGGATTGGGTGCCGGCAAAGAGAAATCCAGCTTGCGGGCGATGCCTTTTTCAAACAGGTCCAGGTGCTCCGAACGGCCGACACTGGGCATGATCATGTGCAAATCGTGGAGCTTGGCGGGGTCGGCCTTGGCCAGAGAGCGCGAGAGGAAGTCGGCTTGTTTTTGGTTGTTGCCTTCCAGTACCACGCGGTCGCCGGGGAGGATCAGCGCCTCCAGTGCTTCGATGATCTTGTCACTGGGCAGTACCGCACCGTCTGCATATTTTTTGACCAACCCGAGCCGCCGCTGCTTCTCGTCGCGCCGCCGCGTCCAGCGCGAGTCGGGGGTAGTTGTTGTTGTCATGGTCGCTCCACGGGGTTTGCTGTCGTGGGCTGTACCTTAGGAGCGAAACAGGGGGTATCAATCAAGCCCGGCGGCTGATCGTTACGGTTGGAGTAATGGAACATCAGCAAACGCGGACTTGGGCCACATTTGTTAGGTGCAGTCCCAAAAGGGGCCGATCAGCCCCTTATTGGGACCGCTTTTGTCTGTCACTTTCTAGATAGTCTCAGCGAAATTTCCGACAGTCTCTTCAGGTTGTTGCTCGGAACCTGCCTCTCTAGCCTTCTCAGTCCGAATCTTGCCACGGGCACCCATCGTGAATCCGACAGCTCAAACCGATACAAGGCCATTGCAGAGCGTGATGTATCACATCACAATCGCGCCATGATCGTCAGCTGGAAACATAAAGGCCTCAGAGCCTTCTATGAGACCAGTTCAACCAAAGGGATCAACGCAAATCATGCAAATCGCTTGCGGCGTGTTCTGATCGTGCTCGACAAAGCCGAACACAGCGAGGAACTGAACCTACCCGGCTGGCGTTTCCATCGGTTGAACGGCGACCTTATCGACTATTGGTCCGTCAGTATCAGTGGTAACTGGCGCATCATTTTTCGGATGTTCGACGACCAAGTCGAACTGGTTGATTATCTTGATTACCACTGAGTAGAGGTATCGATATGGGGATGCACAATCCACCTCACCCAGGCGAAATCCTGCTTGAAGATGTGATCCCAGCACTGGGCATCACCATCACCGAAATGGCCCGCCGTCTTGGGTTTGCCCGTGAGACGTTTTCAAGGATTTTGCATGGGCACGCGCCAGTAAGCCCAGACTTGGCCGTGCGACTTGAGCGAGCCGGGGTGAGTACCGGAAGGTTATGGTTGTCGATGCAGAGTGCCTATGATTTGTGGCAGGCCGAACATCGGGAACAGCCGGTGATTGAGCGGTTTGCGCGGATTGAGTAGCGGGCACCGCCGCTCCCACATTTTGAGCTTCACAGGGTTTGAGAACGGGGGGTCAGGCCAACCCCGACTCCACCAGCAACGCTTCCAACCCCATCAAATCCGGCACCTTCGCCACATGTTCCCCCACCTGCACCGCCGCCAGTTCCAGCGGGCACAACGGCACATCCACATAACTCAACTGGCTATCGAGCTTGTACGACCGGGGAATGCCCTGGATCACCAACGCAATGAACTTCAACGTCGGCCGCCCGCCCAGGGCATTGAGCACCACGATGCGCGAGCGCTCGCCGGTGACGGCCGCTTCACCGCACACCGCTTCAAAGCTGATCAGCGGCAGTTGTTGCTCCCGCCAGGTCACTTGTCGCAAGTACCACGGCGGCGCGTCGCTGGCCGGTTCCCCGCGCTGGAAGTCGATCAGCTCGGCGATGGCCACGTTGGGCAGTACCAGGTGGCGGTCAGCCAGGGGCAACAGCAGGCCAGTCAGTTGACTGGTGCGGTGGTCAAGCATGGGACTTGCTCCAGTAGGCGATGCTTTCCAGCAGCACCGACTCTTGGTACGGCTTGCCGAGGTAGTCATTCACGCCAATGGCCATGGCGCGGTCGCGGTGTTTCTGGCCGGTGCGGGAGGTGATCATGATGATCGGCAGGCGCATCAGGCGCGGATCGTTGCGCACCTGGGTGGCCACTTCGAAGCCGTCCATGCGCGGCATTTCAATGTCGAGCAGCATCAGGTCCGGGGTGTGTTCTTCGAGTACGGCAATGGCATCGATACCATCCTTGGCCGTGAGTACGTTCATGCCGTTACGCTCCAGCAGACGGCTGGTGACTTTACGCACGGTGACCGAGTCGTCCACCACCAACACCAACAGCGGGCGCTTTTTCAGGGGGTCGTTGAGGATCAACGGCGCATCCACCACCTGGGCCGGCAACGCCGGTTGGCGCGCGCGGATGTGTGCCAGCAAATCGATGATCAGCACTACACGGCCATCGCCGAGAATGGTCGCGCCGGACAACCCTTGAACCCCGGCAAACTGCGGCCCCAGGCCCTTGACCACAATCTCCCGCGTACCGGCCATGGCATCCACATGCACGGCCACGTGCCGTTCATTGCACTGCACCAATAGCACCGGCACCGGCTGGTATTGGCCCAGCAGTTTTGGGCGGCTGACGGTATGCAGCAGGTCGCCCAGATAAAACAGCTCGTAACGTTGGCCGGCGTATTCGTAACAGGGCGGGTCTTGTTGGTAATGCCCCGCCAACTCATGGGGCAGCACCCGCACCAACCCTTCGATGGTGTTGAGTGGGATCGCGTATTGGTCGTCGGCGCACTGCACCATCAGCGCACGGTTGACCGACACGGTGAACGGCAAGCGAATGCGAAAATGCACGCCCATGCCCGGTGTCGACTCAATGAACATCGAGCCACCCAGCTGACGCACTTCTTCATGCACCACGTCCATGCCCACGCCACGCCCGGAAATCTGCGTGATTTTTTCGGCGGTGGAGAAGCCCGGCTGCAGGATGAACTGCAACACGTCGCGGTCGCTGATCTCTTGATGGGGGTCGAGCAAACCACGCTTGATCGCCTTGCGCCGCACGGCCTCCAACGGCACGCCCGCGCCGTCGTCGCGCATGTCGAAGACGATATCGCCACCTTCGTGGGTCAGGTCCAGGGTGATGCGACCCTTCTCGGGTTTACCCGCCAGCAGCCGCGCCTCGCGGGACTCCAAACCATGGTCGACGGCGTTGCGCAGCATATGTTCCAGCGGCGCCGCCATGCGTTCCAGGACGTTGCGGTCCATCTCGCCTTCGGCATTGCCGACGACAAATTCCACGTCCTTGCCGAGCTCTTCCGCCACCTGACGCACGATGCGCTTGAGGCGCGGCAGCATGCGTTCGAACGGCACCATGCGCGTACGCATCAGGCCTTCTTGCAACTCGGTGTTGATGCGCGCCTGTTGCTGCAACAGGTCGTGGGCGTCCTGATTGCGGCTGTCGAGCGTGTCCTTGAGGTCGAGCAGGTCGGACACCGATTCGGAGAGTGCACGGGACAGCTGCTGCAACTGGGAATGGCGGTCCATTTCCAGCGGATCGAATTCTTCATACCCCAAGCGCTCGGCCTCGGCCTGCTGGCGACTGAGGATGCGCCCTTGGGTTTCGGTGTCGAGACGACGCAGTTGGTCGCGCATACGCTCAATCGTGGTTTCCACCTCGTTGAGCGCTATGCGTGCGTCGTTGACCTGCTGTTCGATACGGCCTCGGAATATCGAGGTTTCGCCGGCCAGGTTGACCAGGTCGTCCAACAGGTCGGCGGAGATTTTCACCATGTCGGCGGCCGGGTCCACGACCGCCTCGGCCTTGCCTGCCGGCAGTGCAACCGGCACTACCGGTTCGTCGCTCGGGTGCACCAGGCTTTTGATGCGCTCGATGAGCTTGTCCACCGACCCCACCGGCAAGCCATCCGCCACCGCATCGATCATCTGCGCCAAGCGGTCATGGCAGCCTTGCAACAGCGCGAACAATTCCGCCGAGGGCGCCAGTAAACCTGCAGATAAGCCTTCGTAGAGAAACTCCAACTCGTGGGCCAAATCGCCAATCGGCCCGATCTCGACCATGCGCGCACCGCCCTTGAGGGTGTGCAAATCACGCAGCAGGGTTTCCACCTCTTGGCGGTTGCCGGGCTCGGCCTGCCAACGCAGCAAAGCACCGCTGGAGCTGTCGAGAATATCGGCGGCTTCTTCGAGGAAGATATCCAGCAACTCCGGATCGGCGCCCGAGGCTTTCTCCACCACGGCGGGCGTCGCGGGCGGGCTGCTCTGACGCAATGCCCGCACCTTGGCAACCAGCTCGGCGCTGTCGCTCAAGGCTTGATGGTGTTGCAGTTCCTCCAACTGCAAGGCCAGCCGCTCGTGGCTGGCCATCAGCACCTGGGACAGCTCGGCGCTGTAGCTGTAGCGCCGGTCCACCAGGCCTTCGTAAAGGCATTCCAGCTCGTGGGCCAGGTCGCCAATCGGTCCGATTTCGGCCATGCGCGCACCGCCCTTGAGGGTGTGCAGATCGCGCTGCAACGAGGACAACGGCGCGGCGCTATCGGGTTCCAGCAACCAGCGTTTGAGGGACTGCCCGGCGCTGTCGAGGATATCCACGGCTTCTTCGAGGAAGATCTCGACGATCTCATCGTCCATCGCCGTTTCATGATCCAGCTGCTTTGTCGCGGCGCCCAACTCGGAAATACTCAGCGTACGGCTGCCATCGCTTTTGATCAGGCCGGTCGCGGACGGATCAAGCGCTTCGTCCAGCAGCTCGCGCAGGGCCTCGACACGCGCCGGTGCCGGGCTGACCTCCTGGCCGGCAGCCAGTTGATCGAGCATGTTGATCAGCGCTTCATGGGCCTGTTCGGCCTCATGGAAAAACCGTTCGCTGACCGCCAGGCTGCTTTCTTCCACGGCGCCATACAGGTCGAGCAAGGCTTCGCACAACTCATCGATGGGGTGCAGGTCGGCGATGTGCGCGCCCTCCCCCAGCGTGGTCAATTCGTCCAGCAACGCAGTGAGCTCCTGGCGCTCGCCGGGGTGCTGTTGCCAGCGGCGCAGCAGGCTTTCGGCGTCGAGCAGAATGTCCATGCCCTGGGCCAGGAAGTTGGCGATCAGTTGCGGGTCGCGCTTGATGCGCAGGCCGGTGTTGGGAGCGTCGAGCAACGCAGCCAACTGTTGATCCAGCAGACTTTGGGTGCGGTTGATCAGGTCTTGCGCACCTTTGATCGGCGCCAAGGGGTCGCTGTCCAGGTGACGCAGCCCACGCTGGAACAGGCCCTCGGCCTCCAGCAGCAATTCCACCTCGTCCAGGTCCAGCGGCAGGCGATGGGCTTTGTATTCGCGGGTCAGGTGATCCAGCGGGCGCGCCAGTTCGGCAATGGGCAGCACACCGGCCATGTAGGCGCTGCCTTTGAGGGTATGCAGGGCGCGCTGCAGTTCATCGCTGACTTGCAGCGGCACGTGTTCGGCGGCCTGTTGCAGGAAGTGGTTGATACTTTCCAGGTGGCTTTGGGCTTCGTTGCGGAAGATCTCCAGCAACATCGGGTCGTGGGCTTCGGCGGCCGGCACCTGGGCACCGCTGGCCAGCGCATGGGCGCGAGCGGCCAAGGCATCGACTTCGTTCCGCTGATGCTGGTCGTCGGTGGCGAAGTCGTCGATCAATTCCGGCAGCAGGGCTACGGCTTCATCCAGGACCTGTTGTACCTCGGGGCCCAGGACTACGCTGCGTTCCAGCACGCGGTTGAGCAGGTTTTCCACGGCCCAGGCCAGTTCGGCCAACACCAGGGCGCGGACCATGCGGCCGCTGCCCTTGAGCGTGTGGAAGGCCCGGCGCATTTCGCCTTGTGCGGTTTTGTCGGCGCTGTTGGGCAAGTAGCGGTGCAGTACTTCGAGGACTTCATCGGTTTCTTCGAGGAAGACTTCGCGCAGCTCGTCGTCAATCGGCGCTTCATCGGCCGGTGGCGGTAGCAGGCTGCCGGGGCGTTGCAACGCTGGCGGGTTCAGCCGCGATGTGGGGCTGGCCAATGCGTCGAACTGGGATTGGTTGGGAGCAACCTCGCTGGACAGCACACCGTCCGGCGCAACCAGCGCCTGGCGCCACGGCTTTTCAGCCGGCAGGTAACCCAAGGCTGCCAAGCCTTGCGTGGCCAGTTCCAACACGCGCTCGCCATCGGCGTCCGGGTCTTGGAGCATGCGCTCCAGGTAGTACTCCAAGCTGCTGATCACATCGGCAAAATGCCCCAACTGCGACTCGGGCGGGCGGCTGCCCTCGACCATCAATTGTTCGTCGACGTAATCGGCGCAGCCGCGCATCAGGCTCGCCGCCCGTGGCAGGGGAATCATGGACAGTGCACCGCGCACCTGGCTCAGCACTTCGGGCAGCGACTCCATGCGCTGCCGGTCCCAATCGGCTTCAATGCAGTCGATGACCAACTCTTTCGCCTGCTTCAGGCACTGGCAGCACTCACGGATCACCAACTGGTGGATCTGGGTCAGGTCAGTGGTGGGCAAGCGGCTTTCTTCGCGGCTTTCCGGCTCGACGGTGCCTACCATGCCTGCCAACGTTGCCTCGACGTAGAGCAAGGCGCCGGCGACGTCCATCAGCACCGCGTCATTAGGCTCGCGCTGACCCTGGACCAGGCTCAGCACCACGGCCAGTTGGTCGATGATGACTTTGCGCGGCTGGCCGAAACCCAGCACGGCCAAGGTGTCGGCGATCTGTCGCAGCGGCGCCAGCAGCGCGTCCAGGTCACTGGTGTGCTGACGGTCGCTGCGCACGAACAGATCGAGGCGCTCCTTGACCCGCACCAGTTCCTCGCACAGCGCACCGAGTACCGAGCCCATGGCATTGCGGTCCGGCCCGGCAAGGCGGGCGCGCTCGGCATCGACCACGGCGCTGTCGGGCAAGGCTTCGTCCAGGCCGTAGCGCTCCTTCAAACTCTGCATGCGCGGCGTTGGCCGGGTGACTTTGGCGACATAGAACAACAGGCTCTTGAGCAGCTCATCCGGTGCCGGCTGGTTGATGCCGCCGATACCCTGGGCGAGCAATCGCTTGAGCTGTTTGTCACTGGCTTTGAGCAGGCTGCGCAGCGCAGGGCTATTGGCGATCACGCCAGTGAGCATGCCTTCGACCAATGCCGAGGTAACTTGCCACAGCGGCAGCAACGGGGCGCCCTGGCACAGTGCTTCAAGGCGTGCGAACACCCGCGCCATGTCTTCCAGGTTGCTGGGGCCATGATCTTCGCGCAGCAAGCCGGCCAGGGCTTGTTGCAACAGTTGGTGCCATTGGCGCAGTTGGTCTTGCAGATCGGCGGATGCACGTTGGGCCAGGGCTTCATCCGGCAACGGCGCAATCGACAGCAGCTGTGGGCTGAACAGGCTGGTCTCCGACAGCAGGCTTTCACCGCGCGCGCTGCGCAGGTCGTTGAGCAGCGGCAACACCACCAGCGGCAGGTCGCGGCGGGCGCTGTGCACGCGGTCCAGGTACAGCGGCAATTGATTGAGGGCCTGTTGCAGCAGGCGGATGCTTTCTTCGCGTTGGCTGACATGCCCGGACTGGAGCGCCAGGGCCAGTTCTTCGATCTCTTCGGCCAACAATGCTGCGCCGTAGAACTCGACCATTTGCAGCGCGCCATGCACTTGGTGAACGCCCGCCAGGCACTCGCTGATAGCCTCGCCGTCGGCGGTTTCGACAAAGGCGTCCAGCGCCGAACGTGCCTGTTTCAGGGTTTCGGCAATGTCGCCCTTGACCCATTCGAGGGCCACGTAGTCGTGCCGATCAACCATATTCACTCCGGTGAGAATTTTTGAGTTGCGGGTGCTGCCAGAAACAATGGAGATCAACTGTGGGAGCTGGCTTGCCTGCGATGGCGGCTAGTCAGTTGATACCTGTGTAGTTGACCCACCGCTATCGCAGGCAAGCCAGCTCCCACAGTTTGACTGCATTTCAATCATCGGCCTGTTTGGCCGCTGGTAGGGTGAAGCCGGACACCGAGCGGCGCAACTGGCTTGCCATTTTCGCTAAGTTGCCGATGCTCTCCGCAGTCGCCGTCGACCCCGAAGACGTCTGCGTCGTGATCTGCTGAATCACATTCATCGTCAACGAAATCTGCCCCGCCGAACTCGTCTGTTGCTGCGCTGCATTCGAGATGCTCTGGATCAACGCCGCCAAGGTCTTCGACACGCCTTCGATCTCTTCCAGTGCCACCCCGGCGTCCTGCGCCAGGCGTGCCCCACGCACCACTTCGGTGGTGGTCTGCTCCATGGAGATCACCGCTTCGTTGGTGTCGGCCTGAATCGCCCGCACCAGGGTTTCGATCTGCCGCGTGGCCGCCGACGAACGTTCGGCCAGCCGTTGCACTTCATCGGCCACCACGGCGAAACCGCGCCCGGCATCCCCGGCCATGCTGGCCTGGATCGCGGCATTGAGGGCGAGGATGTTGGTCTGGTCGGCGATGTCGTCGATCAGGCTGACGATGTCGCCGATCTCCTGGGACGACTCGCCCAGGCGCTTGATGCGCTTGGCGGTGTCCTGGATCTGCTCGCGAATGTTGTCCATGCCATGGATGGTGTTGTGCACCACCTCATTGCCCTTGTTGGCGATCTCTACCGAGCGCTCCGCCACCGCCGAGGACTCGGCGGCATTGGCCGATACCTGGTCGATGGACTGGGCCATCTGGTTGATCGCCGTGGAAGCTTCGGCGATTTGTTGGGCCTGGTGTTCCGAGGCCTGGGCCAGGTGCATGGCGGTGGCCTGGGTATCCTGCACCGCACCGGCGACTTGGCCGGCGGTGAGGTTGATGGTGGCCACCAGGTCGCGCAGTTGGTCGACGGAATAGTTGATGGAGTCGGCGATGGTGCCGGTGAAGTCTTCGGTCACCGAGGCGGTCACCGTCAGGTCGCCGTCTGCCAGGTCTTCGATTTCATCCAGCAGGCGCATGATCGCGTTCTGGTTGCGCTCGTTCTTCTCGGCGGTTTCATGCAGCTGGCGGTTGGTTTCGCGCACCATCACCAGCCCGATCAGGATGATCGAGGCCAGCGCCAGCAAGCCCAGCACATAACCGCCGATGGTATCGAAGGTGCGCCCGCTGGCGAGGTTTTCAAAACCGGTGGCCAGGTGCGAGGCTTCATCGAGCAGGGTTTGCGAGAGGTTGAAGATGTTGCTCGCCGAGGCGCGCACCTGGAACAGTTGCGGCGAGGTTTCGAGGATTTCATCCACGGAGCCGGAGACGAACTCGAACAGCTCGGCGATTTCCGCCAACCGCGCCCGTGCATCGTGGTCTTCGACCTGGGTGATACGCAGCCCGGCGTTGCCCTGCAGCATGCCGTTGAGTACCTGGCCGAATCGGTTGGCGTCGCGGCCAAAGGCATCGGCAGCCTGGGCGGCGGTTTCGTCGCCGGCGAGCACGGTGTTGACCGCGCCCAGAATGCGTTCGGCCAGCAACGACTGGCGCTGGGCCAACGCTACCTGGCTGGCCGGGGCGCCGCGTTGCAGCAGGATGTCGACGACCTTCTCAGACTCCATTTGCAATTGCGGCACGGTTTCAGCCAGGGTCGCAGCCACTTGGTGCAAGGACAGGACCGTCTGCTCGCTGGCCAGGATCGCATCGGTGTTTTTCAGCAGCGCTTCCCAATCGGTCTGCACGGCGCGCATTTCGGCGCGTACCGCACTGGGCGCGGCGGGCAGGCCGGTTTCAGGGTCGCCCTTTTCAGGTAGCCCCAACGCTGGGCGAAGTCGTTGCGCGCATCGCCCAAAAGCTTGAACGCCGCAGCCTTGCCGGCGGCGGCTTCGGTGGCGTTCTTGGCAATGCGCTGGGACAGCACCCGCAACTCACCGGCATGGCCGATGTACTGCTTGTCGTAGGTGGACTGGGTGTTGAGGTACGCAAAGTTGGCGAACAGCAGCATGATGAACACGATCAGCGCGATAAACAGCACGATGATCTGCGAACGGCTGCGCGACGCGGCTTGGGGTTTGGGCGTGGTCACGGTGGTCATGCGGCAACATCCATGAAGCCTGGGGCCTGCGCCAGGGCGAAGGGGCTGAAGACCTGCCACAGCGGTTCGCCGTCGAACTGGCCCTGGATAAACGGCGCGCCGGGAACGGCGTTCGCCTGCAATGCGTCTTGCGCGAAATGCTGCATGCCTACCACCTCGTCCACCAGCAGCCCGACAAACAAGTCGTTGTATTCCACCACCAGCACTCGCCGTTGCTTGCGTGCCCTGGACAGTTCAAGGCCGAGAAACCCGCCCAGGTCCATCACCGGCAACAGGCGCCCGCGCAGGTTGGCCACGCCCTTGACCCAGGCCTTCACCCCGGGCATCAAGGTGCAGCGCGGTTCATGCAGGACTTCGGCGACTTCGCCCATGGGCGCTACGTACCAATGCAGCCCCACGCGAAAGCCGATGCCGCTCCAACGCTGCAGGCGGGTTTCCTGCGACGGCAGGTCGGCGGCCAGCAGGCGGCAGCGGCGGTCGATGTCCAGCAACAGCTCAAAGGCGGTTTGCGACTCGGTCATGATGGCCTGCCGTCAGCCGGCCAGCACCTTGTTCAGGGTGGCGATCAGGGTGTCTTCGTCCACCGGCTTGGTCAGGTAGTCCTTGGCTCCCTGGCGGGCGCCCCAGATCTTGTCGGTTTCCTGATCCTTGGTGGTGATGATGATGATCGGGATGCCGTTGGTTTCCGGCTCCTTGGACAGCTGGCGGGTGGCCTGGAAGCCGTTGAGGCCGGGCATCACGATGTCCATCAGCACGGCGTCGGGTTTTTCCTGACGGGCCAGGGCCACGCCGTCCGCGCCGTTTTCGGCCTTGAGGACCTGGTGGCCATGCTTTTCCAGCATGCCGGTCAGTTTGTACATTTCGGTCGGCGAATCGTCGACGATCAGAACACGTGCCATGGTTTTCCCCACTACTTAGGTAGACGCCAGCCCTTGTGAGGTGGTGTCAGTGTGCTTGTTCTACTGCGGCGAAGGCAGGCACGTAGGCCTTGATCGCGCCCAGCAGTTCTTCCTTGCTGAAAGGCTTGGTCAAAAACTGATCGACACCCACGATGCGCCCCTTGGCCTTGTCGAACAGGCCGTCCTTGGAGGACAGCATGATCACCGGGATCGACTTGAACGCCGGGTTGTTCTTCACCAGGGCGCAGGTCTGATAACCATCCAGGCGCGGCATCATGATGTCGACAAAGATAATGTGTGGGTGATGATCAACAATCCGGGCCAGGGCATCGAAACCGTCGATGGCCGTGATGACTTCGCACCCTGCGTTCTTCAACAGGGTTTCGGCGGTGCGGCGGATCGTCTTTGAATCGTCGATCACCATCACTCTCAAGGCGTTGGAATGCTGTTCCATATCTGCTCTACCATCGCCACAGCGAATCGGTTTTCGGTGTGTACTGCCTGATGTTGCACAGGATGAGCGCCGCAAGCCTTGGAATTCAAGGGCTGCTGCGCCGTGGCAGTCTTTTTAGCACAGTCTCCGGGCGCAATCTATCGAGCAACCGGCCAGGTGGTTTTTCCTTGACCCACAACAGCCGCAGCGCCACTCTGACGCCACTTTTATGCGCCCTAATTTGCTAGAGGAAATCCCCCATGAGCGTTCGCGTCGGCATTGTCATGGACCCTATCGCCAGCATTTCCTATAAAAGGACAGTTCGCTGGCCATGCTCCTGGCCGCCCAGGCCCGCGGCTGGACCCTGTTCTATATGGAACAGCGCGACCTTTACCAGGGTGACGGCGAGGCCCGCGCTCGCATGCGCCCGCTGCAGGTGTTCGCCAACCCCGAGAAGTGGTTCGAACTGGCAGACGAAGTCGACAGCCCCCTGAGCGACCTGGACGTGATCCTGATGCGCAAGGATCCGCCGTTCGACATGGAGTTCGTCTACTCCACCTACCTGCTGGAGCAGGCCGAACGTGCCGGCGTGTTGATCGTCAACAAGCCGCAAAGCCTGCGCGACTGCAATGAAAAGCTGTTCGCCACGCTGTTCCCACAGTGCACCCCGCCGACCGTGGTCAGCCGCCGTGCCGACGTGCTGCGTGAATTCGCCGCCAAGCACGGCGATGTGATCCTCAAGCCGCTGGACGGCATGGGCGGCACCTCGATCTTCCGTCATCGCGCAGGGGATCCGAACCTGTCGGTGATCCTGGAAACCCTGACCGCCCTCGGCAGCCAGCAGATCATGGGGCAGGCCTACCTGCCGGCAATCAAGGACGGCGACAAGCGCATCCTGATGATCGACGGTGAACCCGTGGATTACTGCCTGGCGCGTATCCCGGCGGCGGGCGAGACCCGTGGCAACCTGGCGGCCGGTGGCCGTGGCGAAGCGCGTCCGTTGTCGGACAAGGATCGCTGGATCGCAGGCCAAGTTGGCCCAACCCTGCGGGAAAAAGGTTTGTTGTTTGTAGGCCTAGACGTAATTGGTGAGCACCTCACCGAAATCAACGTCACCAGCCCGACCTGTATCCGCGAGATCGACAACGCATTTGGCACGAACATCGGCGAAATGCTGATGGCCGCCATTGAGCGCAAGCTACAAGCCAAGTGACATAGAACAGCCGGACACAAACCAACATTGCGTTATCATGCGCCACCTGTGAAACGCGCGATGTTGGTTTTCTTGTCATGACACTCCCGTCCGATCTGCCCCCGAACTCTCCCACAGCGGCGTGCGCCCGGCTGATCGACTCGGATTTACCCTGTTCCTGGCTGCATTGATTCACCTGGCGCTGATCCTCGGCCTGGGTTTCACCATGGTCGAGCCCAAGCAGATCACCAAGACGCTGGAAATTACCCTCGCCACGTTCAAGAGCGAAAAAAAGCCCGAGAAGGCTGACTTTCTCGCCCAGGACAACCAGCAGGGCAGCGGCACCCTCGACAAGAAAGCCGTGCCCAAGACCACCGAAGTGGCGCCGTTCCAGGACAACAAGGTGAATAAGGTCACACCGCCACCGGCGCCCAAGCCCGAGGTCAAGCAGGCCGCACCCAAGGCCGCCGTGACGACCGTCGCACCCAAACCGCAAAAAGCCCCGACCCAGCGCGAAAAAGCCAAGACCGAGCCACAGCCCGAGCCCGTCAAACCGGCACCGACCTTTGACAGCTCGCAGCTTTCCGACCAAATCTCCAGCCTGGAAGCGGAACTGGCCAACGAGCAGCAGTTGTACGCCAAGCGCCCACGCATCTACCGGCTGAATGCCGCCTCCACCATGCGTGACAAAGGCGCTTGGTATAAGGACGAATGGCGCAAGAAGGTCGAGCGCATCGGCAACCTCAACTACCCGGACGAAGCACGGCGCCAGCAGATCTACGGCAATTTGCGCTTGCTGGTGTCGATCAACCGTGACGGCACGCTGTATGAGGTGCAGGTACTGGAGTCGTCCGGCCAGCCGTTGCTGGACCAGGCCGCCCAACGCATCGTGCGCCTGGCTGCGCCTTTCGCGCCGTTTACCGGCGACCTGAACGACGTGGACCGCCTCGAGATCATCCGCACCTGGAAGTTCGCCAAGGGCGATCGCCTTTCCAGCAACTGATACGTGATGATCGTTCTATGCTCCGCATGGGAACGATCCCCTGCGATGAGCATCAGGCTTGTCAGTTCGCCCCTCCAACGCCACACTAGCGGACATGAAAAACGTCAGCCCGACCTACCTCAAGCACCAATTCCTGATCGCCATGCCCCATATGGCCGACCCGAACTTTGCGCAGACCTTGACCTACATCGTCGAGCACACGGCCAATGGTGCCATGGGGTTGGTGATCAACCGCCCGCAAGAGCTGAACCTGGCGGATATCCTTGAGCAACTGCGCCCCGAAATCGACCCGCCAGCCCGCTGCCAAGGCGTGCCGATCTACATCGGCGGGCCGGTGCAAACGGATCGCGGTTTTGTGTTGCACCCGACCGGGCCGAAGTTCCAGGCTACCGTCGACCTTGAAGGCGTGTCGTTGTCCACGTCCCAAGACGTGTTGTTCGCCATCGCGGACGGCGTCGGCCCTGAGCAAAGCGTGATCACTCTCGGCTATGCCGGTTGGGAAGCAGGCCAATTGGAAGCGGAACTGGCCAGCAATGCCTGGTTGACCTGCCCATTCGACGCCGAAATCCTGTTCAACACCCCGAGCGAACTGCGTCTGGAAGCGGCGGCGGCCAAGCTGCGGGTCAACCTCAGCCTGCTCACCAGCCAGGCGGGGCACGCCTGATGGCTTTGCGTTTGATCCTCGGCTTTGACTACGGCACCAAACAGATCGGCGTAGCGGTCGGCCAGGTCATTACCGGCCAGGCCCGCGAGCTGTGCACCTTGAAAGCCCAGAACGGCGTGCCGGACTGGAACCAGGTCGAAGCCCTGATCAAGGAGTGGAAGCCCGACGCGGTGGTGGTCGGCCTGCCCTTGAACATGGACGGCACCCCCAGCGACATGTGCCTGCGCGCCGAAAAGTTCGCCCGCCGCCTCAATGGCCGCTACAACCTGCCCTTCTATACCCACGACGAACGCCTCACTACCTTTGAAGCCAAAGGCGAGCGCCGCGATCGTGGCGGCCAGAAAGGCAGCTACCGCGACAACCCCGTGGACGCCATCGCCGCCGCCCTGTTATTGCAGGGTTGGCTGGACGAAAACACCGCTTTATTTGAATCCTGACTGACGCGGCTTGCCGCGTCTTTTTACGTTGAGCCCGGGCCTTGCCTGCGCCAAGGCCTTGAAGGAGCCACCATGAGCTTGCCGAACCCCGCCGAACTGATCAGCCAGATGGCCACCCGCCTCACGGCCCATCTGCAACACCGCGCCATCAGCGAGCCACGCTTCATCGGCATTCGCACCGGCGGTGTGTGGGTCGCCCAGGCATTGCTGGAAGCACTGGGCAGCGATTCGCCCTTGGGCACGCTGGACGTGTCCTTCTACCGCGACGACTTCAGCCAAAACGGCCTGCACCCGCAAGTGCGCCCTTCGGCGCTGCCGTTCGAGATCGAAGGCCAGCACCTGGTGCTGATCGACGACGTACTGATGAGCGGTCGTACCATTCGCGCCGCCATGAACGAACTGTTCGACTACGGCCGCCCAGCCAGCGTGACCCTGGTGTGCCTGCTGGACCTGGACGCGGGTGAGCTGCCAATCAGCCCGGATGTGGTCGGCGCCACACTGTCGCTGGAAGCCCACCAACGGGTAAAATTGCTCGGTCCAACGCCGCTCGCACTCGAACTGCAAGACCTCGCCCTTTAAACCGCCTTGTAAAGAGTCCCCGCGATGACGCCTCTAGATGCCAAGCGCCCGCTGCAGCTCAATGCTCAGGGTCAGTTGCAACACTTCTTGTCCCTCGACGGTTTGCCCCGCGAACTGCTCACCGAAATCCTCGACACCGCCGACTCCTTCCTCGAAGTCGGTGGCCGCGCGGTGAAGAAGGTCCCGCTGCTGCGCGGCAAAACCATCTGCAATGTGTTCTTCGAGAACTCCACCCGCACCCGCACCACCTTTGAACTGGCGGCCCAACGGCTGTCGGCTGACGTGATCACGCTGAACGTGTCCACGTCGTCGGCCAGCAAGGGCGAAACCCTGCTCGATACCCTGCGCAACCTGGAAGCCATGGCCGCTGATATGTTCGTGGTGCGCCACGGCGACTCCGGCGCCGCGCACTTCATCGCCGAGCACGTGTGCCCACAGGTAGCGATCATCAACGGCGGCGACGGCCGCCACGCCCACCGACCCAGGGCATGCTCGACATGCTCACCATCCGTCGGCACAAAGGCAGCTTTGAAAACCTCTCGGTAGCCATTGTCGGCGACATCCTGCACTCGCGGGTTGCGCGTTCAAACATGCTGGCCCTCAAAGCCCTGGGCTGCCCGGATATCCGCGTGATCGCGCCGAAAACCCTGCTGCCCATCGGTATCGAGCAGTACGGCGTGAAGGTCTACACCGACATGGCCGAAGGCCTCAAGGATGTGGACGTGGTGATCATGCTGCGCCTGCAACGCGAGCGCATGGCCGGTGGCCTGCTACCGAGCGAAGGCGAGTTCTACCGCCTGTTCGGCCTGACCACCGCACGCCTGGCCGGCGCCAAGCCGGACGCCATTGTGATGCACCCTGGCCCGATCAACCGTGGCGTGGAGATTGAGTCGGCGGTGGCCGACGGTCCGCAATCGGTAATTTTGAACCAGGTCACCTACGGCATCGCCGTACGCATGGCCGTGCTGTCCATGGCCATGAGCGGGCAAACCGCGCAACGTCAATTCGAGCAGGAGAACGCCCAGTGAAGCTCAGCATCCTCGGCGCCCGCGTCATCGATCCGGCCAGCGGCCTGGATCAAGTTACCGATTTGCATCTGGACGCCGGCAAGATCATTGCCATCGGCGCCGCCCCGGCGGGTTTCAGCGCAGTTGAAAGCATCGACGCCAAAGGCCTCGTTGCCGCGCCTGGCTTGGTGGACCTGAACGTCGCCCTGCGCGAGCCGGGCTACAGCCGTAAAGGCAACATCACCAGCGAAACCCGCGCCGCCGCGGCCGGTGGCGTGACCAGCCTGTGCTGCCCGCCGCACACCAAGCCGATCCTCGATACCTCGGCGGTGACCGAGCTGATCCTCGACCGCGCCCGCGAAGCCGGCAATTGCAAAGTGTTCCCCATCGGCGCCCTGAGCAAAGGCCTGGAAGGCGACCAACTCGCCGAACTGATCGCCCTGCGCGACGCCGGTTGCGTGGCTTTCGGCAATGGCCTGGAGAGCTTTCGCAGCACCCGGACGCTGCTGCGCGCCCTGGAATACGCGGCCACCTTCGACCTGACGGTGATCTTCCACTCCCAGGACCGCGACCTGGCCGAAGGCGGCCTGGCCCATGAAGGCGCCGTGGCCAGCTTCCTCGGCCTGCCGGGCATTCCGGAAACCGCCGAAACCGTGGCCCTGGCCCGCGACCTGCTGCTGGTGGAACAAAGCGGTGTACGCGCGCACTTTAGCCAACTGACCAGCGCACGCGGTGTGGCACTGATCGCCCAGGCCCAGGCACGCGGCCTGCCGGTGACGGCGGATGTGGCGTTGTACCAGCTGATTCTGACGGATGAGGCACTGATCGACTTCTCCAGCCTGTATCACGTGCAACCTCCGCTGCGCACCCGTGCCGACCGTGACGGTTTGCGTGCGGCGGTGAAGTCGGGTGTGGTGTCGGCGATCTCCAGCCATCACCAACCCCACGAGCGGGATGCCAAGCTGGCACCGTTTGGTGCGACAGAGCCGGGCATCAGCAGCGTAGAGCTGCTGCTGCCGCTAGCGATGACCTTGGTGGAAGATGGTTTGCTCGACCTCCCGACCCTGCTGACCCGCCTGAGTGCCGGCCCGGCCGAGGCCCTGCGCCTGCCAGCGGGCAAATTGGCGGTAGGTGGGCCGGCGGACCTGGTGCTGTTCGATGTGGGCAGTTCCACCGTGGCCGGTGAACATTGGCTGTCCAAGGGTGAAAACTGCCCGTTCATTGGCCATAGCCTGCCGGCGGCAGTGCGTTACACCGTGGCCGACGGACGAATCACCTACCAGGCCTAAAGCGGGCACGGTAGGCTTGCTCGCGAATACGGAGTACCAGTCACCGAATTTACTGACTGAACTACCGCATTCGCGAGCAAGCCCGCTCCCACATTTGGTTTTGTATAGGTCTCTAGAGATTCAGCGCCCGATATTACGCTCGGCGTTGCGGATCGAAATCTGCGTATTCAACGTCCAGAAGTCATACAGCACCCCTACCAGGAACAAGCCGCCGGTCAGCAGGTAGATCAGGCCGGTGATCCATTTGCCCTGGTACATGCGGTGCACACCGAACACCCCAGGAACGCCAACAGAATCCAGGCCACGTTGTATTCGATGGGCCCGGCGGTAAAACGCAGGTCGGCTTCACGGTCCATGGCCGGGATCAGGAACAGGTCGATCAGCCAGCCGATGCCCAGCAGACCGAAGGTGAAAAACCAGATCGTGCCGGTGACGGGCTTGCCGTAATAGAAGCGATGCGCCCCGGTAAAACCGAAAATCCAGAGCAGGTAACCGATCACTTTGCTATGGGTGTCTTGCTGGGAATAATCCTGTCGATAGGTGTTCATCGCGTACCTCTTTTGCCTCGATAGATAAATTTTTTCATTTTCTTTGTGACTTTTTTACGGGCGCCCGACGTACGGCTAATGGTATCTTCCCACCCCTCAAAGCCTTATCCCACCTGACTTGTGTAGGACAATTGCGGCGAATCGTCGCGTTTTTCCTGATTTTGACGTCAAGGTTCAGTCGACAAACGGCCTGAGAACGACACAAAAGCTGTTATAAAGTTGCGCGCAAACCCATAAGAGCCACGCCTAATGCGACCATTTTTCAAGACATGGCTAACCATCTGCCTATTAATGCCACTGGCCGCCCACGCCACCAATCGTGAGCAACGACTTCCGAACGTCAACGGTTTCACCCCTAAAGTCCACAGCACGCCAAGTACTGCCAAGGCGACCAAGCTGACCGTCAACCGCCCGACTCAACTGAGCAAGGCCCACAACGGCAAAGCAGTTACCGGCCTGGTCGGCGTCAACACCAAGCAAAGCAGCAACGTCCTCAGCCGCGCCGTCAACGTGCTCGGTACTCCTTATCGTTGGGGGCGGCAGCAGCCCAAGTAAAGGGTTCGACTGCAGCGGCTTGGTGAAATATGCGTTTAATGACGTCAAAGCAGTGGATTTGCCCCGCACTTCCAATGCCATGGCTGCCGGCCACGGGTTGAAAGTTGACCGCAAGGACTTGAAGCCGGGCGACCTTTTGTTCTTCAAACTCAAAAGCCGCCAGGTCAACCACGTTGCCATCTACCTGGGCAACGACCGCTTTATCCACGCACCGCGTCGTGGCAAGTCGGTGAGCATCGACACGCTGAAGAAGCCGTTCTGGGACAAGAACTACGTAATCGCCAAGCGCGTGCTGCCTAAAGAGCAGAACAACCTGCGGGTCGTTCAACGCTGATCGTGTAATCACTGGCTCCCTATTTGAATGCAGTCCAATGTGGGAGCTGGCTTGCCTGCGATGGCGGCATGTCAGCTTGCAGAGATGCTGCCTGGCAATCCCCTATCTCAGGCAAGCCAGCTCCCACATTGATGTCAGTGTTTGTTAGATCTCAGCAGGCACCCTCGCCTGCCCTCGCGCCTCTTCCCGGCTCACCACCCCTCGCACACCAACCCCTTCAAGCTCATATCCAACGTCTTCATCCCCAGCGCCCCACCCGTCTGGATCGCCGAGACCATCTGCGCCACCTTGTCCTCGCGGATCAGGTTCCGAATCGCCGGGGTGCCCAGCATGATTTCATGCGCCGCCACGCGCCCGCCGCCGAGCTTCTTGACTAGCACCTGGGACGCCACGGCCTGCAACGATTCCGACAACATCGAGCGGACCATGGCTTTTTCCCCCGCAGGAAACACGTCCACCAGCCTGTCTACGGTCTTTGCCGCCGAGGTGGTGTGCAGCGTGCCGAATACCAGGTGACCGGTCTCAGCCGCTGTCAGGGCCAGGCGGATGGTTTCGAGGTCACGCAACTCGCCCACCAGGATCACATCCGGGTCTTCCCGCAGCGCCGAACGCAAAGCGGCCGAAAAACTATGGGTGTCGCGATGCACCTGACGCTGGTTGATCAGCGCGTTCTTTGGCGTGTGGATGAACTCGATGGGGTCTTCGAGGGTGAGGATGTGCTGGCGGCGATGCCTATTGAGGTAGTCGATCATCGCCGCCAAGGTGGTGGACTTGCCCGAGCCGGTGGGCCCGGTCACCAGCACCAGCCCCCGTGGTAGTTGGGCGATACGTTGGAACACCTCGCCCAGCCCCAGGTCTTCCAGGCTCTGCACCTGGCTGGGAATGGTGCGAAACACCGCGCCCACGCCCCGATCCTGCTGAAACACGTTGGCCCGGAACCGCGCGACACCGGGCAGTTCGAAGGCAAAGTCTGTTTCAAGAGATGTTTCGAAATCCTTTTGTTGGTATTTGTTCAGCAAAGGGCTGAGCAGATCTGCCACCTCAGGTGCTGACAGTACCGGCCAATCCAGCGGCCAGACCTCGCCATCCACTCGCAGCATCGGCGCCAGGCCGGCGGACAGATGCAGGTCGGAGGCGCCACGGCGCACGCTGGCCGTCAGCAGTTCAGTGATATCCATAGGGCTTTCCATTTCCAGTAGAATGCCGCGGACTCCATATCCACGGGCGCATCTTGAATGTCGACGATAGCAGACAACATCGGCCTGGTTAGCCAGCGCATCCGCGCCGCGGCCGACGCCGTGCAACGCGACGCAAACAGCATCCACCTGCTGGCCGTGAGCAAGACCAAACCCGCCCAAGCCGTGCGCGAAGCCTATGCTGCCGGGATGCACGACTTCGGCGAAAACTACCTGCAGGAAGCCTTGGGCAAACAGGCGCAATTATCTGACCTGCCCTTGAGTTGGCACTTCATCGGCCCCATTCAATCGAACAAGACGCGCGCTATCGCCGAGAACTTCGCTTGGGTGCATTCCGTGGACCGCCTCAAAATTGCACAACGCCTGTCCGAACAACGCCCGGCCGACCTGGCCCCGCTGAACATCTGCATCCAGGTCAATGTGAGTGGCGAAGCCAGCAAGTCCGGCTGTACGCCCGCCGACCTGCCGGCCCTGGCCAACGCCATCAGTGCCCTGCCGCGCTTGAAGCTGCGTGGCCTGATGGCCATTCCCGAGCCGACCGAAGATCGCGCCGCGCAAGATGCGGCCTTCGCCACGGTTCGCGAGCTGCAAGCCAGTTTGAACCTGCCACTGGACACACTTTCCATGGGCATGAGCCACGACCTTGAGTCGGCCATTGCCCAAGGCGCCACCTGGGTGCGGATTGGTACCGCCCTGTTTGGCGCCCGCGACTACGGCCAGCCATGAAATGGCTGACTTCCATCTGAGTAAGGACCTGTCATGAGCAACACGCGTATTGCCTTCATAGGCGCCGGCAACATGGCGGCCAGCCTGATCGGTGGCCTGCGGGCCAAGGGCCTGGACGCTGCACAGATCCGTGCCAGCGACCCGGTGCCGACACCCGTGCCCGCGTCAGCGCCGAGCACGGCATTGAAACCTTTGCCGACAACGCCGAGGCCATCCAGGGCGTCGACGTGATCGTCCTGGCGGTGAAGCCACAGGCCATGAAGGCCGTGTGCGAAAGCCTGCGCCCTAGCCTGCAGCCGCACCAACTGGTGGTGTCCATCGCCGCCGGCATCACCTGCGCCAGCATGACCCAGTGGCTCGGCGCGCAACCCATCGTGCGTTGCATGCCCAACACTCCGTCGCTGCTGCGCCAGGGCGTGAGTGGCCTGTACGCCACTTCCGCCGTCAGCGCCGCGCAACGTGATCAGGCCCAGGAGCTGCTGTCCGCCGTGGGCATTGCCCTGTGGCTGGAACAGGAGCAGCAACTGGATGCGGTCACCGCCGTGTCCGGCAGCGGCCCGGCGTACTTCTTCCTGCTGATCGAGGCCATGACCGCCGCTGGCGTGAAACTGGGCCTGCCGGCGGAAGTCTCCAAGCAACTGGCCGAGCAGACTGCCCTGGGCGCCGCGCACATGGCAGTGTCCAGTGATGTGGACGCAGCCGAGTTGCGCCGTCGCGTGACGTCGCCAGGCGGCACCACACAGGCGGCCATCGAGTCGTTCCAGGCCGGGGCTTTGAAGCCCTGGTAGAAAAAAGCATTGGGTGCCGCTGCGCACCGCTCGGCCGAAATGGCCGAACAACTGGGCAAATAAGGAGCCAACATGATTGGTTTGAATACTGCAGCCGTCTACGTGCTGCAAACCCTCGGCAGCCTGTACCTGCTGATTGTGCTGTTGCGTTTTGTCCTGCAACTGGTGCGCGCGAACTTCTACAACCCGCTCTGCCAGTTCATCGTCAAGGCCACCCAGCCGCTGCTCAAGCCGCTGCGCCGAATCATCCCGAGCCTGTTCGGCCTGGACATGTCGTCGCTGGTGCTGGCGATCCTGGTGCAGTTGGCGTTGATGGCGCTGACCCTGCTGCTGACCTACGGCACCACCGGCAACTTCGTACAGTTGCTGATCTGGGCGATCATTGGCGTGACCGCGCTGTTCCTGAAGATCTTCTTCTTCGCCCTGATCATCAGCGTGATCCTGTCCTGGGTCGCACCGGGCAGCCATAACCCTGGCGCCGAGCTGGTGAACCAGATCTGCGAACCGGCCCTGGCGCCGTTCCGCCGCCTGTTGCCGAACCTGGGTGGCCTGGATATTTCGCCGATCCTGGCGTTCATGGTGCTCAAGTTGCTGGACATGCTGGTGATCAACAACCTGGCCGCCATGACCGGGATGCCGGAAATCCTGCGCCTGCTGATCTGACGATCCAAGGCGAGGGAGGCCCTCCCTCGCCTTTGCTTGCCGCTAGGTGCAGCGGTCTTTAGACTTACGCCTCATTTAAACGAGAGCAGGGTCGATGCCAGCTGCCTTTCCCCCCGATTCTGTTGGACTGGTCGTGCCCCAAGTGGCGCACTTCAGCGAACCGCTGGCCCTGGCCTGTGGCCGTTCGCTGCCTGCCTATGACCTGATCTACGAAACCTACGGCCAACTGAACGCCACGGCGAGCAATGCCGTGCTGATCTGCCACGCCTTGTCCGGCCATCATCACGCTGCAGGCTTCCACTCTGCCGACGACCGCAAGCCCGGCTGGTGGGACAGTTGCATCGGCCCTGGCAAGCCCATCGACACCAATAAATTCTTTGTGGTCAGCCTGAACAACCTCGGCGGCTGCAACGGCTCCACCGGCCCCAGCAGCCTCAACCCGGAAACCGGCAAGCCGTTCGGCGCCGACTTCCCGGTGCTCACCGTAGAAGACTGGGTGCACAGCCAGGCGCGTCTCGCCGACCTGCTGGGCATCAAGCAGTGGGCCGCCGTGATCGGCGGCAGCCTGGGCGGCATGCAGGCGCTGCAATGGACCATCACTTACCCGGATCGGGTGCGTCATTGCCTGGCCATCGCTTCGGCCCCCAAGCTGTCGGCGCAGAACATCGCCTTCAACGAAGTGGCGCGCCAGGCGATCCTCACCGACCCCGAGTTCCATGGCGGTTCGTTCCAGGAAGCCGGCGTGATCCCCAAGCGCGGCCTGATGCTGGCGCGGATGGTCGGGCATATCACCTACCTGTCCGATGACTCCATGGGCGAAAAATTTGGCCGTGGCCTCAAGAGCGAGAAGCTCAACTACGATTTCCACAGCGTCGAATTCCAAGTCGAAAGCTACCTGCGTTATCAAGGTGAGGAGTTCTCGGGCCGTTTCGACGCCAACACCTACCTGCTAATGACCAAGGCCCTGGACTACTTCGACCCGGCGGCCAATCACAATGACGACCTGGCAAAAACCTTCGAAGACGCCACGGCCAAGTTCTGCGTGATGTCGTTCACCACCGACTGGCGCTTCTCGCCAGCCCGTTCCCGTGAACTGGTGGATGCACTGATGGCTGCACGCAAAGACGTCTGCTACCTGGAGATCGACGCTCCGCAAGGCCACGACGCCTTCCTGATCCCGATCCCGCGCTATTTGCAGGCGTTCGGCAATTACATGAACCGAATTACTGTGTGAGAACGCCATGAGAGCCGACCTGGACATCATCCAAGAATGGATCCCCGCCGGCAGCCGCGTGCTCGACCTGGGCTGCGGCGATGGCGAACTGCTGAGCTGGCTGCGAGACAACAAGCAAGTCACCGGCTATGGCCTGGAAAACGACCCGGACAATATCGCCCAGTGCGTGGCCAAGGGCATCAACGTGATCGAGCAGGACCTGGACAAGGGCCTGGGCAACTTTGCCAGCAATAGCTTCGACATCGTGGTGATGACCCAGGCCCTGCAGGCCGTGCACTACCCGGATCGCATTCTCGACGAAATGCTGCGCGTCGGCCGCCAATGCATCATCACATTCCCCAACTTCGGGCACTGGCGCTGCCGCTGGTATCTGGCCACCAAGGGCCGCATGCCGGTGTCGGACTTTTGCCGTACACCTGGTACAACACGCCGAACATCCACTTCTGTACCTTCGAAGACTTCGAAGCGCTGTGTGGCGAGCGTGAAGCCAAAGTGATCAACCGCTTGGCCGTCGACCAACAGCATCGCCACGGCTGGGCGAGTAAGCTATGGCCCAACCTGTTGGGCGAAATCGGTATTTACCGGGTCAGCAGTCCTGGCCTGACCGACCACAAGATTGCCGTCTAATCATTTTCAAGAGGGACGCTCATGAGTCGTTTGGCTGTTTTTCTATTGACTGCACTGCTTGGCGCCAACGCCATGGCCGCCGACGTTATCGACCCTAATCGCACGAAGGAATTCGGCGATATCACGGTGCGCTACAACACCTTCACCTCCAGCTTCCTGCAACCGGAAACCGCCCAGGCCGTGGGTGTGGTACGCAGCAAGAACAAGGGCTTGATCAACGTGTCCGTGTTCAAGGGCGTGACGCCCGTGGTGGCGCAAGTGACCGGCACCATCAAGGACTCGCTCGGCAAAAGTGAAGTGCTGACCTTCAAGCAGATCACCGAAAAAGGCGTGACCAACTACCTCGCGCCTTACTCCGTGCCGCAGCAGGAGTTCAAGACCTTCACCATTAATGTTGAAACCGGCGGCAAGGCCCACGGTTTCAGTTTTGTCCAAGAACTGTTCCCGGCCGAATGATGAACCTTACCCAACTCGTACTGGCCAGCCACAACGCCGGCAAACTCAAAGAACTGCAGGCCATGCTCGGTGAATCCGTGCAACTGCGCTCCATCGGCGAGTTCAGCCAGGTGGAGCCGGAAGAGACCGGCCTGTCATTCGTCGAAAACGCGATTCTCAAGGCACGCAATGCTGCGCGCATCTCGGGCCTGCCAGCGCTGGCGGATGACTCCGGGCTGGCGGTGGACTTCCTCGGCGGCGCCCCTGGCATCTATTCGGCGCGTTATGCCGATGGCAAGGGCGACGCGGCCAACAATGCCAAGCTGCTGGACGCTCTCAAGGACGTGCCGGACGCCGAGCGTGGTGCGCAGTTCGTCTGCGTGCTGGCCTTGGTGCGCCATGCCGATGACCCGCTGCCGATCCTGTGCGAAGGCCTGTGGCACGGGCGCATCCTGCACGCAGCCAGCGGTGAACACGGCTTTGGTTATGACCCGCTGTTCTGGGTGCCAGAGCGCAATGTCTCCAGTGCCGAACTGAGCCCGGCCGACAAGAACCAGATCAGCCACCGCGCCCGCGCAATGGATTTGCTGCGCCAACGCCTGAGCCTGAAATGACCCAGAACACCTCTGCGCAGCCGCTGATCCACGGCGGCGCGCAAACTCCACGGGCGGCGCTGCCCTGCTGCCGCCCCTGGCGCTGTATATCCACATTCCGTGGTGCGTACGCAAATGCCCTTATTGCGACTTCAACTCCCACACCGCGAGTAAAGTGCTGCCGGAAGAAGAGTATGTGGACGCGCTGCTGGCCGACCTCGACCTGGACCTGCATGCCGTCTACGGCCGCGAGCTGAGTTCGATCTTCTTTGGCGGCGGCACCCCAAGCTTGTTCAGCGCCGCCGCGCTGGGCCGCTTGCTCAAAGGTGTGGAAGCGCGCATCCCGTTTGCCAGCGATATCGAGATCACCCTGGAAGCCAACCCCGGCACCTTCGAACAAGAGAAGTTCGTGGCGTACCGCAAGCTGGGGATCAATCGGCTGTCCATCGGCATCCAGAGTTTCCAGCAGGAGAAACTTGAAGCCTTGGGGCGCATCCATAACGGCGATGAAGCCGTGCGCGCCGCCGGCATGGCGCGCCAGGCCGGGTTTGATAACTTCAATCTGGACCTGATGCATGGTTTGCCCAACCAGTCCCTGGATGACGCCCTGGGCGATCTGCGCCAAGCCATCGCTCTCAAGCCGACGCACTTGTCCTGGTATCAGCTCACCCTGGAACCCAACACGGTGTTCTGGAACCAGCCTCCCGCGCTGCCGGAAGACGACACCCTATGGGATATCCAGGAGGCCGGCCAGGCGCTGCTCGCCGAGCACGGGTACGCGCAATACGAAGTGTCGGCCTACGCCCAACCGGGCCGCCCCGCACGGCATAACCTGAATTACTGGAGCTTTGGCGACTTCATCGGTATCGGCGCCGGCGCCCACGGCAAGCTCAGCCACCCGGACGGGCGGATCGTGCGCACCTGGAAAACCCGTGCGCCCAAGGACTACCTCAACCCGGCCAAAAGCTTCCAGGCCGGTGCGAAGGAACTTGACCAACGAGGAGCTGCCGTTCGAGTTCCTGATGAATGCCTTGCGCCTCACCGACGGTGTCGACGCCAAGCTCTACGCCGAGCGTACCGGACTGGACCTGGCGAGCCTGGATGAAGGCCGTAAGGATGCCGAACAAAGTGGCTTAATGCAGGTCGAACCGTCACGCCTGGCGGCGACCGACCGCGGGCAACTCTTTCTCAATGACCTGTTGCAGAAGTTTTTGAGCTGATCGCTCTAAGGAAATCGAATGGATTTGGTACTCGACCTGCTCGCCACCGTATCCCGCTGGAGCCGTAGCAACCTGTCGGAAATCTCCCTGGCCCTTGTCGGTTGTTTGCTGGTGCTGTTTGGCGCCGACATCAAGGGTTGGGTCGAAGCGCGCCTGGGCAGCATCGCCGGGGCGTTGCGCGTACCGCTGATGGCGTTGGTGTGCATGATCGGCAGCGGCGCGGCGCTGATCTATGCCACGCCGTGGATTGTGCGGGGTTGAGCCAGTTCAATAACTATAGCCTGGCGCCGGTGTTGGTGGTGGTGCTGGTGTTGATTGGCGTAGTCGCCGACCGCCGCTGACCCCAAATCCAACACAAAACAACTGTGGGAGCTGGCTTGCCTGCGATGCAGACACCTCGGTGTATCAGTGATACCCAGGTGATGCTATCGCAGGCAAGCCAGCTCCCACATTTTGACCGTGTTCTACTCAGTCGACTTTCTCGAACTTCAAATCCCACACCCCATGCCCTAACCGCTCACCGCGACGTTCGAACTTGGTGATCGGCCGCTCAGCCGGGCGCGGCACGCATTTGCCGTCTTCAGCAATGTTGCGGTAGCCAGGGGCCACGTTCATCACTTCCAGCATGTATTCCGCATACGGTTCCCAGTCGGTGGCCATGTGCAGGATGCCGCCCACTTTCAGCTTGCTGCGCACCAGTTCCGCGAAGGAAGCCTGGACGATGCGGCGCTTGTGGTGACGGGCTTTGTGCCACGGATCGGGGAAGAACAGCATCAGGCGGTCGAGGCTGTTGTCGGCGATGCAGCGGTTGAGCACTTCGATCGCGTCGCAGTCATACACCCGCAGGTTGGTCAGGCCTTGGGTCAGCACGCCATTGAGCAGCGCGCCGACACCTGGGCGGTGAACTTCCACACCGATGAAATCCTGCTCGGCGAGGCCGCCGCCATTTCCAGCAAGGAGTGACCCATGCCAAAACCGATTTCCAGGGAGCGTGGGGCCGAACGGCCGAACACCTGGTCATAGTCCACCGGCGCATCGGCCAGGGGCAATACGAACAGCGGCGTACCTTGCTCCAGGCCCTTCTGCTGGCCTTCGGTCATGCGACCGGCGCGCATCACAAAACTCTTGATGCGGCGGTGCTTGGACTCGTCGCCCTCTTCCAGGGTGTTCGGCGTTTCGTTTGATTCAGTCATCAATGGCTCTTACTTGATCAGACCATCCAGCGGCGAGGAGGCGCTGGCGTAGAGTTTTTTGGCATGCGCCCGGCGAGGTAGGCCAGGCGGCCCGCGACGATGGCGTGGTTCATGGCTTGGGCCATCATGATCGGTTGCTGGGCGTGAGCGATGGCCGAGTTCATCAGCACCGCATCGCAGCCCAGTTCCATGGCGATGGTCGCGTCGGAGGCCGTGCCCACGCCCGCATCCACCAGCACCGGGATCTTGGCTTCTTCGAGGATGATCTGCAGGTTGTACGGATTGCAGATACCCAGGCCGGAACCGATCAGGCCGGCCAGTGGCATCACGGCGATGCAGCCGATTTCGGCCAGTTGGCGGGCGATGATCGGGTCATCGCTGGTGTAGACCATCACGTCGAAACCTTCCTTGACCAGTGTCTCGGCGGCCTTGAGGGTTTCGATCACGTTGGGGAATAGGGTTTTCTGGTCGGCCAGCACTTCCAGCTTCACCAGGTTGTGGCCGTCGAGCAGCTCACGGGCCAGGCGGCAGGTGCGCACGGCTTCGATGGCGTCGTAGCAACCGGCGGTGTTCGGCAAGAAGGTGTAGCGATCCGGCGACAGCACTTCGAGCAGGTTCGGCTCGCCTTCGATCTGGCCCAGGTTGGTGCGGCGCACGGCGAAGGTGACGATCTCGGCGCCAGAGGCTTCGATGGCCAGGCGGGTTTCTTCCATGTCGCGGTACTTGCCGGTGCCGACCAACAGACGGGACTGGTAGGTACGACCGGCCAGGACGAAGGGCTTGTCGCTACGAACGATGCTCATGGGAAATCCTCGAAATGGGTGAGGTTCTGCAGAATCCGGGGCTCTTGAAAAGCGGGACTAACCGCCGCCGATGGCGTGGACCACTTCGACGCTGTCACCTTCGGTGAGCGCGGTCTCGGCGTGCAGGCTACGCGGGACGATATCCAGGTTGAGTTCCACTGCGACGCGACGTCCGGTCAGGTCCAGACGGGTCAGCAGGGCCGCAACGGTTTCACCGTCGGGCAGTTCAAAGGATTCGCCGTTCAACTGAATGCGCATGCCACGGGCCGCCATCGTTTTTAGGGGCCCGCATTCTAGCCCGATTGACGTTGCCGGCCCAAGCCCCTTGGTCAGGCAGTCTGCAGGCGCCACGCCGCCAGGCCAAGGAAGAACCACCCCAGCAGGAACGCCAGCCCACCAAACGGCGTGATGATGCCCAGCTTGCTGAAACCCGTCAGCGTCAACACATACAGGCTGCCGGAGAACAACAGGATACCGACGGCAAACGAGATGCCCGCCCAACTGACCAACCGGCCAGGAATATGCGCAGCCAGCAACGCCACGCCGAACAACGCCAAAGTGTGCACCAGTTGATAGGTCACGCCGGTGTGGAAGATCGCCAGGTACTCGGCGCTCAGACGGTTTTTCAGGCCATGGGCGGCAAAAGCGCCGAGGGCGACACCGGTGAAGCCAAAAAGGCAGCCAACATCAGAAAGCCACGCAGCATGAGGAACTCCAGTCAGACGCAATGGGCAGGGTCTGTATAATGGCCCGCTCAACGGGTTCGGCCAAGCCATCTCTATGCTGCGTCTCCTCTTCAAACGCTTTCTCAACGTCGTGAAATGGTTTGCCATCGCCAGTGTGCTGCTGGTGCTGCTGTTCCGTGTCGTCCCGCCGCCGGGTACCGCGCTGATGGTGGAGCGCAAGGTCGAATCCTGGGTCGACGGCGAACCGATTGACCTGCAACGCACCTGGGTGCCTTGGGACGAGATCTCCGATGACCTCAAAGTGGCGGTGATGGCCGGTGAAGACCAACGCTTCCCGCAGCACTGGGGTTTTGATTTCGGCGCAATCCAGGCGGCGATCCTGCACAACGAGCGCGGCGGATCCATTCGCGGCGCCAGTACGCTGAGCCAGCAGGTGTCGAAAAACCTGTTCCTGTGGGCTGGCCGCAGTTATCTGCGCAAAGGGCTGGAGGCGTGGTTTACCGGGCTGATCGAGATACTGTGGCCCAAGCAGCGGATTCTTGAGGTGTACCTCAATAGCGTGGAATGGGATGAAGGGGTGTTTGGCGCAGAAGCGGCAGCGCGGCATCACTTTGGCGTGAGTGCAAAGGCGCTTTCTCGCCAGCAGGCCAGCTATCTGGCGGCGGTGCTGCCAAACCCGCGAGTGTGGAGTGCCAGCCATCCGACGCCGTATGTGGCACGGCGGGCGGCGTGGATTCGGCAGCAGATGAGTCAATTGGGTGGGGATGGCTACCTGGTCGAACTCAACAACACCCGCAAGGCCCCTTGGTCCGACTGACACAACATCGTACCTGTGGGAGCTGGCTTGCCTGCGATAGCGGTGTGTCAGCTTGCGAAGAGGCTGACTGACAGGGCCTCATCGCAGGCAAGCCAGCTCCCACATTGAACCGCGCTGGGTTTGAGACCTTCTGAGCGCATACAAAAATGCCCCGATCTCGATCGGGGCATTTTTTTGGTTTATCGCAGCGTTTAGGCGGCGATCGACAGTTTCAGCTTGTTCATCGCGCTCTTCTCAAGCTGACGAATCCGCTCGGCCGACACGTTGTACTTCTGCGCCAGGTCGTGCAGCGTCGCTTTCTCTTCCGCCAGCCAGCGCTGGTAGAGGATGTCACGGCTGCGGTCGTCCAGCACTTCCAGCGCTTCGTGCAGGTTGTGATTGGAGTTGTCGCTCCAGTCGGCATCTTCCAGTTGACGCGCCGGGTCGTACCGGTGGTCTTCCAGGTAGTTGGCCGGCGATTGGAAGGCGCTGTCGTCATCCGCTTCGGCGGCTGGGTCGAAGGCCATGTCATGGCCGGTCAGGCGGCTTTCCATCTCGCGCACTTCACGCGGCTCCACGCCGAGGCTTTCGGCCACGCGGTGGACTTCCTCGTTATTCAGCCACGCCAGGCGTTTCTTCTGGCTGCGCAGGTTGAAGAACAGTTTGCGCTGAGCCTTGGTGGTCGCGACTTTCACGATGCGCCAGTTGCGCAGGATGAACTCGTGAATCTCCGCCTTGATCCAGTGCACGGCAAACGACACCAGGCGCACACCCATTTCAGGGTTGAAGCGCTTCACAGCCTTCATCAGGCCAACGTTGCCTTCCTGGATCAGGTCAGCCTGCGCCAGGCCGTAGCCGCTATAGCTACGGGCGATATGTACAACAAAACGCAGGTGGGCGAGCACCATCTGCCGAGCCGCCCCAAATCCTGCTCATAGTAGAGACTCTCGGCCAGTTCACGCTCCTGCTCGGGCGTCAGCAATGGAATGCTGTTGACCGTGTGCACATACGCCTCCAGGTTCGCACCTGGGACCAGAGCATAAGCAGGTTGCAAAGAAGTGGTCATACGAAACCTCCGACTTACATAACTCGTGCAGTGAAGCACTGCGAAAATTGACCGGGAACCGTAGGAAAGGTTCCCTAAACCACCAATACGGTCAATACAAACGAAACCACATTAATCTGACATTAACTACTTCGGTGCCAACTCACGTAAATGACGAGCGACCGCAATCCAAGCACCGATATACCCCAACAATACAGCGCCAAGCAAGAGGCTCAGACCATCGGCTACGGGCACGCCGGCCAAGGCAAAATCACTGCCGTACAAACCGGCCAGCCCGATTACCGCATCGTTCAGCCAGTCAAGGCCAAACGCCAGCACGCCCCAGGACAAAATCCCGGCGCCAAAGCCATAAAGCGCGCCCATGTACAGAAAAGGACGACGCACATAGCTGTCCGTGCCGCCGACCAGTTTAATCACTTCTATCTCGGTGCGACGGTTTTCAATATGAAGACGAATGGTATTACCTATCACCAAAAGTAATGCAGACACCAACAGCACCGTCAGGCCGAACACAAAGCGGTCACCCAGCTTGAGGATCGCCGCCAGGCGCTCCACCCAGACTAGATCAAGCTGAGCCTGTTGCACCTTGGGCATCTCTGCGAGTTTTTGTCGCAGGGCTTCCAGCGCGGGCTTGTCGACTTCGTTCGGGGTCACCAGCACCACGCCCGGCAGCGGGTTCTGCGGCAGCTCCTTGAGCGCCTCGCCCAAGCCGGATTGTTGCTGGAACTCTTCAAGCGCCTGGTCGCGGCTGATGTACTCGGCATCGGCCACGCCCGGCAAGTTCTTGATGTCATCACGCAGGGACTCACCGTCCTTGGCGCTGGCGTCAATGTTCAGGTACAGGGAAATCTGCGCCGCGCGCTGCCAGGAGCCGCCCAGGCGCTCTACGTTATTGAGCAGCAGCGACAAACCCATCGGCAGGCTCAGGGCCACGGCCATCACCAGGCAGGTGAAGAAGCTGCCGATAGGCTGCTTGCCCAGGCGGCGCAGGCTGTCCAGCAGGCTGGCGCGATGGCTTTCGATCCAGGCGCGCAGCAGCGTGCCGAAGTCCGGGCCGTCGTCATCGTGGTCGTGTTTTTCTTCTCCGGTTGTGGGTCGGCGGCTTTCGGCGCCACGCGCTCGGAAACTTTAGGGCTGCGTGTTGCACTCATACGCCGGCCTCCCCGTCACCGATCAGACGGCCGCGTTGCAGGGTCAGCATGCGGTGGCGCATGCGGGCGATCAGCGCCAGGTCGTGACTGGCGATCAATACGCTGGTACCCAGACGGTTGATGTCTTCGAACACCCCCATGATCTCGGCCGCCAAACGCGGGTCAAGGTTACCGGTGGGTTCGTCCGCCAGCAGCAGGGCCGGGCGGTGGACGATGGCGCGAGCGATGCCCACACGCTGTTGCTGGCCGGTGGACAGGTCGCCGGGGTAAAGATCGGTTTTATCCGACAGCGCCACGCGCTCGAGGGCCGAATCCACGCGTTTGACGATCTCGGCCTTGGAAAGCCCGAGAATCTGCAGTGGCAGGGCAATGTTGTTGAACACCGTGCGATCGAACAACAACTGGTGATTCTGGAACACCACGCCGATCTGGCGGCGCAGGTACGGGATTTGCGCATTGCTGATGGTGGCCAGGTCTTGGCCCGCCAGCAGCAGTTTGCCAGTGGTTGGGCGTTCCATGGCCAGCAGCAGGCGCAACAAGGTACTTTGCCAGCACCGGAGTGGCCCGTTACAAACAAGAACTCGCCCCGGCGTACTCGAAAGCTCAGCTCATGCAAGCCCACATGCCCGTTGGCATAGCGTTTACCGACCTGTTCGAATCGAATCATGAACGCTCCCGCTCGGCAAACAGCGCCTGTACAAAGGGTTCTGCCTCAAAGGTGCGCAGGTCGTCGATGCCTTCACCGACACCGATATAACGAATCGGCAACCCGAACTGTTTGGCCAAAGCGAAGATCACGCCGCCCTTGGCCGTGCCGTCGAGCTTAGTCAATGCCAGACCAGTCAGTTGTACCGTCTGGTTGAATTGTTTGGCCTGGCTGATGGCGTTCTGGCCGGTACCGGCGTCGAGCACCAGCAGCACTTCGTGCGGGGCGTCTGCGTCGAGCTTGCCGATCACGCGGCGCACTTTCTTCAGCTCTTCCATCAAATTGTCTTTGGTGTGCAGGCGACCAGCGGTATCGGCGATCAGCACGTCGATGTTGCGCGCCTTGGCAGCTTGCACGGCGTCGAAGATCACCGAGGCCGAGTCGGCGCCGGTGTGCTGGGCGATAACCGGGATCTTGTTGCGCTCGCCCCAGACTTGCAGTTGCTCAACAGCTGCGGCACGGAAGGTGTCGCCGGCGGCCAGCATGACCTTCTTGCCTTCGGACTGCAGCTTCTTGGCTAGCTTGCCGATGGTGGTGGTCTTGCCGGCACCGTTGACGCCGACCACCAGGATCACGAACGGCTTGTTCGGGGTGATCACCAGCGGCGCTTCCACCGGTTTGAGCATGGCGGCCAGCTCGGCCTGCAGGGGATTTGTAGAGGGCGTCGGCGTCGGTCAGCTGCTTGCGCGCGACCTTCTGGGTCAGGCTCTGGATGATCACAGCGGTGGCTTCGACGCCCACGTCGGCGGTGAGCAGACGGGTTTCGATGTCTTCCAGCAACTCGTCATCGATGACTTTTTTGCCGAGGAACAGGCTGGCCATGCCTTCGCCGATGCTGGCGCTGGTCTTGCTCAGGCCTTGCTTTAGTCGGGCGAAGAAGCCGGTCTTGCTCGCTTCGACAGCTGCAGCCACTGGCGCAGGCTCGATTACCGCAGGCAAAGGTGCTTCGGCAACGACCGGCGCCGGCTCAACCACGGCGGGAATCGGCGGCGTGATGTGCTCAGCCTGCACGTCTTCGACCAATGCCACGGGCTCTTCGGCCACCGGCAGTTCCAGCCACGGTTTGTGCTCCGGCTCTGGTTCTGGCTCGGGTACAGCCTCTACGACTGGCTGCAACACCGGCTCAGCCATCGGCAACACCACGGGCGCTGGGGCTTCAGCAACCGGTTCGGCTTCTACTATAGGGGCTGGGGTCGGCTCAGGCTGAACCTGTGGTTGTTCGTCGACGGTTTCCTGCGGCTTTTGCGCAGCCATCCGAACAGGCCTTTTTTCTCGCCAGCCGTGGCTGGGGTCTTCTTGTCGTCGTTGGAACCAAACATGGAGACGGCTATCTCAGGTAGCGACGCGCCAGGGGGGCGCGTCGGTAAATAAAATTCGATGCGTAACAGACTGTTTTTTAGCCAGCTCGTTCATGCGCAACATTTTGTAAGGCCTAAATTGGGCCTTAACAGGACAGCCGCAGTGGCCGTCACTAAGTCGGATCAGTATCCTAGCACCTCCTCGCCCGCAGACGCTAAGACCAAGCGGGCAGCCCAACAGGTTTAAAAACGAATGAATGCTCTAGCCCGCCACGCCGCAGGCCTGCTGTTCAGCACAGTTTGTCTGCCTCTTTCAGCCTTGGCTGCCGATCCACAACCCACCCATGAATTCACCCTGGATAACGGCCTGAAGGTGGTCGTGCGCGAAGACCATCGCGCGCCGGTGGTGGTTTCCCAGGTCTGGTACAAGGTCGGTTCGAGCTACGAAACCCCGGGCCAGACCGGTTTGTCTCACGCACTGGAACACATGATGTTCAAGGGCAGCGCCAAGGTCGGCCCCGGCGAAGCCTCGCTGATCCTGCGCGACCTGGGCGCCGAAGAAAACGCCTTCACCAGCGACGATTACACCGCCTACTACCAAGTGCTGGCCCGTGACCGCCTGGGCGTGGCCTTCGAACTGGAAGCCGACCGCATGGCCAGCCTGCGCCTGCCCGCCGACGAGTTCAGCCGTGAAATCGAGGTGATCAAGGAAGAGCGCCGTCTGCGCACTGACGACAATCCGATGTCCAAGGCCTACGAGCGCTTCAAGGCCATGGCCTACCCCGCCAGCGGCTACCACACGCCGACCATCGGCTGGATGGCCGACCTGGACCGCATGAAAGTCGAAGAGCTGCGCCACTGGTACCAATCCTGGTATGTGCCGAACAACGCCACGCTGGTGGTGGTCGGCGATGTCACTCCAGATGAAGTCAAAACCCTGGCCCAGCGGTATTTCGGCCCGATTCCCAAGCGTGACGTGCCGCCCGCCAAGATCCCAATGGAACTGGCCGAGCCTGGCGAACGCCTGCTGACCATGAAAGTGCAGACCCAGCTGCCCAGCGTGATACTCGGTTTCAACGTGCCCGGCCTGGCCACTGCCGAAGACAAGCGCTCGGTCCAGGCCCTGCGCCTGATCTCGGCCCTGTTGGACGGCGGCTACAGTGCGCGCATCTCCGAGCAACTGGAGCGCGGTGAAGAGTTGGTCTCCGCCGCCTCCACCAGCTACGACGCCTATACACGTGGCGACAGCCTGTTCACCCTTTCGGCCACGCCGAACCAGCAGAAGAAAAAGACCATCGCCCAAGCCGAAGCCGGCCTGTGGCGCCTGCTGGATGAACTGAAAGCCAAGCCACCGACCGCCGCAGAACTGGAACGCATCCGCGCCCAGGTCATTGCCGGCCTGGTCTACCAGCGTGACTCCATCACCAGCCAAGCCACGGCCATCGGCTCGCTGGAAACCGTTGGCCTGTCATGGAAACTGATGGACACGGAGCTTGCCGACCTGCAAAGCGTGACCCCAGAAGATATCCAGAAAGCTGCGCGCACCTATTTCACCCGCGAACGTCTCAGCGTCGCCCATGTTCTGCCTCAGGAGACCGCTCATGAGTGATCGCAAAAGCAGCCGCCTGATCTTCCCCGGCCTGATCGTTGTCACCTTGATCGCGGCGAGCGCCGTGTATTTCCTGCGCCCGAGCGAATCCGTGGCCAGCCCGGCGCTGGAAAAAGCTCAATCGGCCAACAAGCTGCAGTCGCTGGCGGAGCTGGACGGCAAGGCGCCGACCAACCGCAAGCTCGACGTGCAAACCTGGACCACCGCCGAAGGCGCTAAGGTACTGTTCGTCGAAGCCCACGAGCTGCCGATGTTCGACATGCGCATCCTGTTCGCCGCCGGCAGCAGTCAGGACGGCGACGTACCGGGCCTGGCGCTGATGACCAACGCCATGCTCAACGAAGGCGTGCCGGGCAAGGATGTGAGCCAGATCGCCCGCGACTTCGAAGGCCTGGGCGCGGACTTTGGCAATGGCGCCTACCGCGACATGGCGCTGGTATCCCTGCGCAGCTTGAGCGAGAGCGATAAACGCGACGCGGCCCTGACGCTGTTTGATCAGGTGATCGGCAAGCCGACCTTCCCGGCCGACTCGCTGGCCCGGATCAAGAACCAGATCCTCGCCGGTTTCGAATACCAGAAGCAGAACCCGGCCAAGCTGGCCAGCCTTGAGCTGTTCAAGCGCCTGTATGGCGACCACCCTTACGCTCACCCGAGCGAAGGCACGCCCCAGAGCGTTCCGAAGATTACCCTGGCACAGTTGCAGGCGTTCCACGCCAAGGCTTACGCCGCGGGTAACGCAGTGATTGCCGTGGTAGGCGACCTCACCCGCGCCGAAGCCGAGGCCATGACGGCCAAGGTGTCGGCCTCGCTGCCCAAAGGACCCGCCTTGGCGAAGATCGCCCAACCGACCGAACCCAAGGCCGGCTTGAGCCATATCGAGTTCCCGTCCAAGCAGACGCACTTGCTGTTCGCGCAACTGGGCATCGACCGTGCCGACCCGGACTACGCAGCGTTGTCGCTGGGTAACCAGATCCTCGGCGGCGGTGGTTTCGGCACCCGCTTGATGAGCGAGGTGCGTGAGAAGCGCGGCCTGACCTACGGCGTGTACTCCGGTTTCTCACCGATGCAGGTACGTGGCCCGTTCATGATCAACCTGCAGACCCGCGCCGAAATGAGCGGCGGCACTCTGCGCCTGGTGGAGGACGTGCTGGCCGACTACCTCAAGACCGGCCCGACTCAAAAGGAACTGGATGACGCCAAGCGTGAGCTGGCAGGCAGCTTCCCACTGTCTACCGCCAGCAACGCCGATATCGTCGGACAGCTGGGGGCAATGGGTTTCTACAACCTGCCGCTGAGCTATCTTGAGGATTTCATGAAACAATCCCAGGCCCTGACCGTAGAGCAGGTCAAGGCTGCAATGAACAAACACTTGAGCGCCGACAAAATGGTCATCGTGACCGCCGGCCCGACGATTGCGCAAAAGCCACTACCGCCCCCCACTGATAAACCTGCCGAGCAGCCGCTCGGGGTTCCGGAGCATTAATGGCCAGTTCATCTCGCCCAAAAAACCTGTCCACAACGTGCATAACGGTGTGGGCCAACTTCGCATCATTGGCGGCGAATGGCGCAGCCGCAAGCTGAGCTTCCCCGACGTGGTGGGCCTGCGCCCGACGCCGGACCGTGTGCGTGAAACCCTGTTCAACTGGCTCGCGCCGTATATCGCGGGCGCCAAGGTGCTGGACCCGTTCGCGGGCAGCGGCGCCTTGTTCCTGGAGGCACTGTCCCGTGGCGCCGCCTTGGGCCAGGCGTTGGACGCCAGCAATGTGGCGGTTTCAAGCCTCAAGGAACACTTGGGCACGCTGCGCTGCACCACTGGCCAGGTCCAGACCGCTGACGCCTTGCGCTACCTGGAAACCCAGCCGGCCAGCGAATTCGACGTGGTATTCCTCGACCCACCGTTCAACCAGAACCTGCTGCCGACCGTGTGCGCCCTGCTGGAAGAGCGCCAATGGCTGGCGCCGGATTCGTGGATCTACACTGAAAGCGAGACCGCACCGTCCACACTCGGCTTGCCGGCTGGCTGGCGCTTGCACCGGGAGCAGAAGTCCGGGCGGGTGTATTACGCGTTGTGGCAGCGGCTGGTCGAAAGCGCCGCCTAGCCGACCTAACCTGTGGTGGACACCTTTTGTGGTGAGCGGGCTTGCCCCGCGCTGGGCTGCGAAGCGGCCCCAAAACCAGGCGCCTGAGTTTTGTCTGGATAATCCATTGGGCGGATTGGGGCAAGCCCGCTCACTACAGAGACGTTGATGACACCCTCTTTCGATAGATTCAAACCCGCCTTTGGCCTCGGCAACCCCCATCTGCAAACCCTGTGGGGGCCGCTGTGGCGACCTACTACCCATATTGAACGCCAACGCGAACGCCTGTGGCTGGATGATGGCGACTTCCTTGACCTCGACTGGCACGGCCCCCATGACGCGCAAGCGCCGTTGGTGCTGGTGCTGCATGGGCTGACCGGCTCGTCCAACTCACCCTATGTGGCCGGCCTGCAAAAGCCCTCGCCAGCCAAGGCTGGGCCAGCGCAGCGCTGAACTGGCGGGGCTGCTCCGGCGAACCTAACCTGCTGGCCCGCAGTTATCACTCGGGCGCCAGCGAAGACCTGGAGGCAGCGATTGCACACTTGCGTGCCAAGCGGCCACTGGCGCCGTTGTACGCCGTGGGCTATTCGCTGGGGGGCAATGTGTTGCTCAAGCACTTGGGTGAAACGGGCACGGCTTCGGGGCTACAGGGCGCTGCGGCGGTGTCGGTACCATTTCGCCTGGACCAATGCGCGGACCGCATCGGGCTAGGTTTTTCGCGGGTGTATCAGAAGCACTTCATGCGCGAGATGCTGGCGTATATCCGAGTCAAACAGAGCCGCTTTCTGCAGGACGGTCGCGCCGATGGGCTCAAAGCCCTGGAGGCCCTCGGTTCGCTGGAGAAGATGCGCACGTTCTGGGACTTTGATGGGCGGGTGACGGCGCCGTTGCATGGTTTTCTCAGTGCCGAGGACTATTACCGCCGCGCGTCGAGCCGGTATTACCTGGGTGAAATCCGCACGCCTACGCTGATTATCCAGGCGGCGGATGATCCGTTTGTGTTTGCCCATAGCTTGCCTGAGGCGGGCGAATTGTCGGATTGCACGGAGTTTGAGTTGCTGGCCAAGGGCGGGCATGTTGGGTTCGTTGACGGAACGCTCAAGCGCCCCAGCTATTACTTGAACGCCGCATTCCCCAATGGTTACTGGATAAACACCATTAGGGTGGAGCTGGCTTGCCTGCGATAGCAGGCTGTCAGTTGATGCATGTGTAGCTGACCCACCGCTATCGCAGGCAAGCCAGCTCCCACATTTTGATTGGGTTTACAGCCCCGGCGACTCAGTCGCCAGTCGCAATTGCCCGGGCTGGATCAGTGATCCACTCACTCCACGACCCCGCATACAACTTGCCCAACGGATAACCCGCCAAACTCAGGGCAAACAGGTTATGGCACGCCGTCACCCCCGAGCCGCAATACGCCACCAGTTCATCCGGTGAACGGCCTTGCAGTTGAGCAGCAAAACGCTGTTTGAGCTGCTCAGCCGGCAAGAAGCGCCCGTCACTGCCCAGGTTTTCATTGAACGCCGCACACTGCGCCCCAGGAATATGCCCGGCAACCGGATCGATCGGCTCCACTTCGCCACGAAAACGCGCTTGGGCACGGGCATCGATCAAGGTCAGGCCCGGTTGGCCCAGGCGTTTTGCAGATGTTCGGCGTCCAGCAGCAGGTGATTATCCGGTGTACCGGCAAAGGTGCCGGGCTCAATCACCGGTGCATCCAGGCTCAGTGGGAAACCTGCCGAATGCCACGCTTTGAGCCCACCATCCAGGATAAACACACCATCACGCTTACCCAGCCAGGCCAACAACCACCAGGCCCGAGCGGCAAATGCGCCGGGGCCGTCGTCGTACAGCACCACATCGGTATCGGCGTTGATGCCCCAAGCGCGCAGTTGTTGAACCAGGGTGTCTGCCGCCGGCAATGGATGGCGACCCGTTACGCCTTTGGTCACTTGTCCGCTGAGATGACGCTCCAGGTCGGCGTATTGCGCGCCTTCGATGTGCCCTTCGGCGTAGCTGCAACGCCCGTAATCCGGGTCTTCCAGGGCAAAACGGCAATCAAGGATCACCAGCCCTGCCGACTTCTGGCGCTCGGCCAATTGCTGGGGGCTGATCAGTTGGGCAAGCGGCATGACGGACTCCAGTAGATAGATTCGGGAAAGGTCCTACTTCACTTCTTCCAGCGCCTGATTCAACGGCACGTAAAACTCTTTGAACAACGCATCCACCGCATCTTTGGCTTCGGGCGTGACAAAACCCGCCTCCAGCACCAGCACCTGATACACCCCGCGCTTGATCGCCTCGGCGCTCAAGTGGGCGGAGTTTTCATTGGTGGTGCACAAAAACCGTACCCACGACGTCAGGATGATCCATGCGTTGAGGGTCAGTGCTTCGGTTTGTATCGGGTCCATGTTGAGAATGCCGGCATCGACAAACCCCTGGTAGATGGCATTGCCTTGGGTCAGGCAGCGCTGGGAAAAACGCCGGTAGCCGGTGGCCAACTCCGGGTCGCTCTCCAGCAAGTGCTCAAGGTCGCGGTGCAGGAAGCGATACCGCCACATGCCCGCCAGCACGGCTTGCAGGTAGAAGCGCTTGTCTTCAACGGTCACGGCGCGGCCCTGGGGCGGGCGCAGAAAACTGTCCACCAAGGCTTCGTATTCGCGAAACAGCACAGCGATGATCGCCTGCTTGTTGGGGAAGTGGTAGTACAGGTTGCCCGGCGAAATCTCCATATGGGCGGCAATATGGTTGGTACTGACGCTGCGCTCGCCCTGCTGGTTAAAAAGCTCCAGGCTGGTTTGCACAATGCGCTCGCTGGTCTTTACTCGTGGTGCCATAGGGGAATCAGCTTCCGTACACGTGATGGGGCATCTTACGGCCTATCCTTGCCGGGATAAAACTGCATGTTGCTGCAATGTTATTTGACAATTTAGAGCAATGACTCTAAAAATCGACGCAGACCTATAACAATTGGGAACTGCGCCATGTCTGCCAACATTGCTTACCTGCAAGATTCCCAGGCGCTGGATCAACTCCAGGACCTGTTCGACGCCCAGCAACGCGCCTATGCAGCCAACCCGATGCCGCCAGCCGCTCAACGCCAGCAATGGCTCAAGGCCCTGCGCGACCTGCTCAGCGACGAACGCCAAGCGTTGATCAACGCCATCAGCCAGGATTTCAGCCACCGCAGCGCCGACGAGACCCTGTTCGCCGAACTGATGCCCAGCCTGCATGGCATTCACTACGCTAGCAAACACCTCAAGGGCTGGATGAAACCTTCCCGCCGCGCTGTAGGCATCGCCTTTCAACCCGCGTCAGCCAAAGTCATCTACCAGCCGTTGGGCGTGGTCGGGGTGATCGTGCCGTGGAACTACCCGCTGTACTTGGCCATCGGCCCGCTGGTCGGCGCCCTGGCTGCCGGTAACCGGGTGATGCTCAAGCTCAGCGAATCGACCCCGCCACGGGCGAGTTGCTCAAGGCGCTGCTGGCCAAGATCTTCCCCGAGGACTTGGTGTGCGTGGTGCTGGGCGAAGCCGAGGTGGGCATGGCGTTTTCCAAGCTGCGTTTTGACCACCTGTTGTTCACCGGCGCCACCAGCATCGGCAAGCATGTGATGCGGGCGGCGGCCGAGCACTTGACCCCGGTCACCCTGGAGCTGGGCGGCAAGTCGCCCGCTATCGTCTCCGCCGATGTGCCGCTCAAGGACGCTGCCGAACGCATCGCCTTCGGCAAAGCGCTGAACGCCGGGCAAACCTGCGTGGCACCGGACTACGTGTTGGTGCCGGAAGATCGGGTTGACGGCTTCATCGAGGCCTACACCAAGGCAGTGCGCGGGTTCTACCCGACCCTGGCCGATAACCCGGACTACACCGCGATCATCAACGAACGGCAGTTGGCCAGGCTCAACGCCTACGTGAAGGACGCCACCGACAAAGGCGCCACCCTGATCCCGCTGTACGACCAAGGCCAGGCCCGGCGCATGGCCCACAGCCTGTTGCTGAATGTCAGCGACGATATGACGGTGATGCAGGATGAAATCTTCGGCCCGGTGCTGCCCATCGTGCCGTATCGCGGCCTCGACCAGGCCTTTGCCTACATCAACCAGCGCCCTCGCCCGCTGGCCCTGTACTACTTCGGCTACAACAAGGGCGAGCAGAACCGTGTGCTCCACGAAACCCACTCCGGCGGCGTGTGCCTGAACGACACCTTGCTGCACGTGGCTCAGGACGATATGCCATTTGGCGGTATCGGCCCTTCGGGCATGGGCCACTATCACGGCCATGAGGGGTTTCTCACCTTCAGCAAAGCCAAGGGCGTATTGGTGAAGCAACGCCTGAACGCGGCGAAATTGATCTACCCGCCTTATGGAAAGTCGATCCAGAAGTTGATCCAGAAGCTGTTTATTCGCTGATAACGCCACTCCCGGGATAACAATAAAAATGAACCCCAGCCTGACTGAAACACCTGCGCTATCACGGCGCGGCGTCTTGAAAATCGGCCTGTGCGCCAGCGCTTTCCTGGCCACCGCCGGGCTGGGCGCCAGCCTCAGTGGCTGTTCCGCCAGCACGCCGGCCAGCGGCTTTGCGATGTTGCGCAGCAGTGATTTGCCGTTTCTACGGGCGGTGATCCCGGTGCTATTGGAGGGCGTGGCCAGCGCCCAAGAAGTGACCAGCGGGATAGAGGGCACGCTTAAAAAGCTCGATTTCAGCCTGCAGCGCCTGTCGCCTGAGATGTTCAAGCTCACCCAGCAACTGTTCGACGTGCTGGGCATGGGTATCACTCGTGGGCCGTTGACGGGGATCTGGGGCAGCTGGGAAAACGCCAGCGCCGAGCAGATCCGCAACTTCCTGCACCGCTGGGAAAATAGCTACTTGAACCTGCTGCGCATGGGCCAGGGCTCGTTGCTCAAACTGGTGATCATGGCGTGGTACTTCCAGCCGGCATCCTGGGCGCATTGCGGGTACCCAGGGCCACCGAAGATCTAGCCTTGAAAACCCGCTCCCACATTTAGATTGCAACTTCGTAGCGACCGACACCTATAACAACAAGAGTGCACACCTATGCCCGTACCCGATCTGTTCCGTGAAGGCCTCGCCCGTGGCTGGAAAACCCACAACGGCGCAGCCCTCGACAGCGACCTGACCCTGGAAGCCGACGTCGCCATCATCGGCAGCGGCGCCGGGGGTGGCACTACGGCTGAAATCCTCAGCGCGGCGGGCTACAAAGTGCTATTGATCGAAGAAGGCCCGCTCAAGACCAGCAGCGATTTCAAGCTGCTGGAAGACGAGGCCTACACCAGCTTGTACCAGGAAGGCATCGGCCGCATGAGCAAGGACGGCGCGATCACTATCTTGCAGGGCCGGGCCGTGGGCGGCACCACCTTGATCAACTGGACATCCAGCTTTCGTACACCCGACGCGACCCTTTCCCACTGGGCCAGTGAATACGCGGTGAGGGGCCACAGCAGTGCCGAAATGGCGCCGTGGTTCGAAAAGATGGAACAGCGCCTCGGCATCGCCCCGTGGGCCATGCCGCCCAATGCCAACAACGATGTGATCCGCAAAGGCTGCGAAAAGCTCGGCTACAGCTGGCATGTAATCCCACGTAATGTGCGCGGCTGTTTCAACCTGGGCTATTGCGGCATGGGTTGCCCGGTCAACGCCAAACAGTCGATGTTGGTGACCACCATCCCGTCCACCCTCGAAAAAGGCGGCGAGTTGCTCTATCTGGCGCGCGCCGAACGCCTCAAATACAGCGGCGACACCATCAGCAGCCTGGAATGCGTGGCCATGGACGCCCTGTGCGTGGCACCGACCGGCCGCAAGATCACGGTCAAGGCCAAGCACTACGTGCTCTCTGGCGGGGGCATTAACAGCCCGGCGCTGCTGATGCGCTCGGACGCCCCGGACCCGCATTCGCGAGTGGGCAAGCGCACGTTCCTGCATCTGGTGAACTTCTCCGCGGGGCTGTTCGATGAGGTGATCAACCCGTTCTACGGCGCGCCGCAGTCGATCTATTCCGACCATTTCCAATGGCAAGACGGCACCACCGGCAAAATGTCGTACAAGCTCGAAGCTCCGCCCCTACACCCTGCTCTGGCCAGTACCCTGCTCGGCGGCTACGGTACCCAAAACGCCCTGGACATGAGCCAACTGCCCAACACCCACGCCATGCTCGCCTTGTTACGCGACGGTTTTCACCCGGACAGCCCCGGTGGCACCGTGGATTTACGTGGCGACGGCACGCCAGTGCTCGACTACCAGGTGTCCGACTACGCCTGGGACGGCCTGCGCCGTGCGTTCCACAGCATGGCTGAGATCCAGTTTGCGGCGGGGGCCAAGTCGGTGAAGCCGTTGCATCATGATGCGCGCTACGTCAAAACCCTCGGTGAAGCCCGCACGCTGATCGACGGTCTCAACCTGGAATTGCACCGCACCTGCCTGGGCAGCGCCCATGTGATGGGCGGTTGCGCGATGGGCGAAGACCCGAAAAAATCGGTGGCCGACAGCCTTGGTCGGCATCATCAGTTGCGCAACTTGTCGATCCACGACGGCTCGTTATTCCCCACCAGCATTGGGGCCAATCCACAATTATCGGTGTACGGATTGACCGCCCAACTGGCGACAGCCTTGGCCGAACGTCTGAAAACAGCGTGAAAAAACACGCTATTCGCGCTGTCTATAGTGCTTTCTTCTGCATAAGTTGACTTGGCCGACCGGGATGGCTGCGATACCATCCGGTTCCCCAACGGACTCCGCCAGGACGACGCGATGAACCGAGTGTTGTACCCAGGTACCTTCGACCCGATTACCAAAGGCCATGGCGACCTGGTCGAACGCGCCTCGCGCTTGTTCGACCATGTGATCATCGCGGTCGCAGCCAGCCCCAAGAAAAACCCGCTGTTTCCCCTGGAACAGCGCGTGGAGCTGGCGCGTGAGGTCACTAAGCACCTGCCCAACGTGGAAGTGGTGGGCTTTTCCACGTTGCTCGCGCACTTCGCCAAAGAGCAGAACGCCAATGTGTTCCTGCGCGGCCTGCGCGCGGTATCGGACTTCGAATACGAATTCCAGCTGGCCAACATGAACCGCCAGCTGGCGCCGGACGTGGAAAGCCTGTTCCTCACACCGTCGGAACGTTATTCGTTCATTTCCTCGACGTTAGTCCGTGAAATTGCCGCTTTGGGCGGTGATATCACCAAGTTCGTGCACCCAGCCGTGGCCGATGCGCTGACGTTGCGCTTCAAGAAGTAAGATCCCCTGATCGGCGCCTGCTCGCACTGCGGGCGCCAATGCGGCACAATTGCGCGCATTAGTTTTCAGATGCCCTGGCTGACAGCCCTGGCAGGAGTTTCCATGTCCCTGATCATCACCGACGATTGCATCAATTGCGACGTCTGCGAACCCGAGTGCCCGAACGCTGCCATTTCCCAAGGTGAAGAGATCTACGTGATCGATCCTAACCTGTGCACGCAGTGTGTTGGCCACTATGACGAACCCCAGTGCCAACAGGTGTGCCCGGTGGATTGCATTCCGTTGGATGAAGCTCATCCGGAGTCGGAAGAGCAACTGATGGAGAAGTACCGCAAGATTACCGGTAAGGCTTAAGGGCCTCTTCGCGAACAAGCCCGCTCCCATATAAAACCCAGTTCCAACATGAGAATGCGGTCGAATGTGGGAGCGGGCTTGCTCGCGAAGGCGGCATCAGCCCTCACCCAGAATCAGCTCTGGCACTTGGGACAAAACACACTCGCCCGCTGCCCCAGCACCACATTGCGCAGCTCAGTCCCGCAGACCTTGCAGGCTTCGCCGCCCCGGCCATAAACAAACAGCTCCTGCTGGAAATACCCCGGCTGCCCGTCCCCACCGATAAAGTCGCGCAACGTAGTACCGCCGCGCTCGATCGCAGCGGCCAGTACGCGCTTGATCTCGATCGCCAGCTTCAGATAACGCGCCCGCGAAATACCACCCGCCTCACGACGCGGATCAATCCCGGCCGCAAATAGCGCTTCCGTCGCGTAGATATTGCCCACGCCCACCACCACCGCGTTATCCATGATGAACGGCTTCACCGCCATCGAACGCCCACGGGACAGCTTGAACAACCGCTCGCCATCAAACAGGTCGGTCAACGGCTCCGGACCCAGGCGAATCAGCAGCTCGTGGTTGTGCGGGTCCTGGCTCCAGAGCATCGCGCCAAAACGCCGTGGGTCGGTGTAGCGCAGGGCCAGGCCCGACTCCAACTCGATATCCACGTGTTCATGTTTGGCCGCCGGCAAGCCGGCTTCAACCAATCGCAGGTTGCCCGACATGCCCAAGTGACTGATCAAGGTGCCCACTTCGGCATTGATCAACAGGTACTTGGCCCGCCGTTCCACCAGCACGATGCGCTGCCCGGACAGGCGCACATCCAGGTCTTCCGGGATCGGCCAGCGCAGGCGCCGCTCACGTACCACCACGCGGCTGACGCGCTGGCCTTTCAGGTGTGGCGCGATTCCGCGCCGGGTGGTTTCGACTTCAGGTAACTCGGGCATGCATACCTCTTGAAGAAGGGTTTAGTGGGCGCCCAACTCGCGGATCGACAGCTTCATGCTTTCGAAGTCGTAGTCCGACAGGCCCACGTAGTCCAGCACCAAATGGCCAATGGCATTCCACTCATGGTCCACTGCCTGGTTGCCCAGCACGCGGTAGGACGAGCAGATGTGCTCGGCCATCTTCAGGATCGCCAGCAGGTTTTTAAGCTGCGGGTTGCGCGAAGACTCGTCGCTGAATATCGCCAATGCGTTGTGGTGGTTGGCGATGGCGTCGGTCACATGCTCCGGCAGGCGCCAGGATTTGGCGGTGTAGTAGCCCACTACGGCATGGTTGGTGTTGAACGCGTTGTTCTCGGTGTCGACCACGCGGCAGTCCGCGCCGGCATTGGCGTAGGCCTCTTCCAGCACGGCCATGTAGTTGGGGAAGCGCTTAAGCATCAACGGCACGCCGCAATCGTGGAACAGGCCCAGGGCATAGGCTTCGTCCACGGCTTGGGAGCCGGTGCGCTTGGCCAGGGTGAGGCAAGTCATGGCCACATCCTGGGCAGTGTCCCAAAAACGGTTGAGGGTGACGATGGTGTCGTCGCTCATCTCGCCCTTGATCGACTGCGCGTTGATCAGATTGATGATCGAACGACTGCCCAGCAGGTTCACCGCGCGCTGGATCGAGGCGATCTTGTTGCTCAGGCCGTAATACGGCGAGTTGACGATTTTCAGCAGTGCGCCGGACAGGCCAGGGTCCTGGGCGATCAACCGCGCGATCACTTCCAGGTCCGGGTCGGGCATGTATTGCTCCATCTGCAGATCCACCATGATCTGCGGTTGGGGCGGCACGCTGATGCCTTGCAGGGCCTGTTGGATCTGCTCGGCGGAAAGCTCTTGGGACATAAGTACACACTCTGGGCTAGGCGGGGATTCTAACCCCTATGGCAATCTGACCGACACCTCAAAAACCTGAATGCAAACCCAACCAAATGTGGGAGCTGGCTTGCCTGCGATAGCTTCACCGCCGTACGTCAGATACACCCAGTTGCCTGCATCGCAGGCAAGCCAGCTCCCACATGAAACAGCGTGCAACAGGTATACTCCCGCTCTTTTTTCCGGAGCGACGTCATGTCCCTGCCAAGCCTGCGTCTCAAAGCCAACGCCGATCGTCGTTTGCGCAACGGCCACCTGTGGGTCTACAGCAACGAAATCGACGTGGCCGCCACCCCACTCCACGGTTTCCAGGCAGGCGACCAGGCCATCCTGGAAGCCGCCGGCGGCAAGACCCTGGGCATCGTGGCCATGAGCCCGAACAACCTGATCTGCGCTCGCCTGCTGTCGCGCGACATCAAGCTGCCGCTGGACAAGTCGCTGCTGGTGCACCGCCTGAACGTCGCCCTGTCCCTGCGTGATCGCTTGTTCGACAAGCCGTTCTACCGCCTGGTCTACGGCGATTCCGACCTGTTGCCAGGCCTGGTCGTCGACCGTTTCGGCGACATCCTGGTGGTACAGATCGCCTCGGCGACCATGGAAGCCCATAAGGAAGACGTGATCGCTGCGCTGACCCAAGTGCTCAAGCCTAGCGGCATCCTGTTCAAGAACGACTCCGCCGCGCGCGACGCCGAAGGCCTCAACCGCTACGTCGAAACCGTGTTCGGCCTGGTGCCGGAGTGGGTTGCGCTGGAAGAAAACGGCGTGAAATTCGAAGCCCCGGTGATCCAGGGCCAGAAGACCGGCTGGTTCTACGACCACCGCATGAACCGCGCACGCCTGGCCCCGTATGCCAAAGGCAAACGCGTGCTCGACCTGTACAGCTACATCGGCGGCTGGGGCGTGCAAGCTGCAGCCTTCGGCGCCAGTGAAGTGTTCTGTGTCGACGCCTCCGCCTTCGCTCTCGATGGCGTTGAGCGCAATGCCGCGCTGAACGGCTTTGCCGAGAAGATGACCTGCATCGAAGGCGACGTGTTTGAAGCCCTGAAAGAACTGAAAGCCAGCGAAGAACGCTTCGACGTGATCGTCGCCGACCCACCGGCCTTCATCAAACGCAAAAAAGACATGAAGAACGGCGAAGGCGCCTACCGCCGCCTCAACGAGCAAGCCATGCGCCTGCTCAGCAAGGACGGCATCCTCGTCAGCGCTTCATGCTCCATGCACTTGCCAGAAGATGACCTGCAGAACATCCTGCTGACCAGCGCTCGTCACTTGGACCGCAATATCCAGATGCTGGAGCGTGGCGGCCAGGGCCCGGATCACCCAGTGCACCCGGCGATTGCCGAAACGCGCTACATCAAGAGCATTACGTGCCGGTTGTTGCCTAACAGCTGACAGTAGGATGCGCCCCGTAGGAACGGTCAATGACTAATCCTACGGGCCTTTCAGCAGTTTCCCACTACCACATCCATTGACTTCCCCTACCGCCAAACCGATCCTCTTCCCCCCTCAAGGACAGAGCGACCAGGTTGATGTCTATTAGCGCAGCCACACCAAACAAGTCATCTTTCATCGTGCTGTTGATGACCATGACACTGCTAGCCGTCTTCCCCCTGGATGTCGTTCTTCCGTCATTCCCCGCCCTCGCCAACCATTTTGGCCATACACCCTCTGAAATCGCCCAGTCCGTCAGTATTTTCGCCATCGGCCTCGCCGTCTCGTTGCTGCTGATAGGTCCGCTGTCGGATATGTTCGGTCGCAAGAAGCTGCTGCTGGCGGGTATTGCGTTGTCGGCCGTGGGAGCAGCAGGTTGTTTGCTGGCACCGAATTTCAGCTGGTTTATCGGCTTTCGCGTACTTCAGGCCGTGGGTTGTGGAGCGTTTGCCCTGTCTCAGGCACTGATACAGGATGTGTTCGCAGGGCGGGAACTGGAGCGAATAAGAATCTGGATGACCACCGCCGGTGGAATTTTCATCTCAAGCTCGCCGCTGATGGGCACCTGGCTGCAGATATACGGCGGCTGGCAGGCGAGTTTCTATGTCTTCATCGCCCTGGCAATGGTGGTCTGGTTCTGGTCCGTACGCCTGATGCACGATTCACGCAGCAGCCACCGCCCGTCCAAACAACAGTTTTTCAGTGGCTATTGGCTGCTGTTTTCCGACATCCGATTCGTTGGTTACTGGTTGATTTCGGCCCTGGCGTTTGCCTGCCATTTCTCGTTTATCGTGATGTCACCGTTGATCTTCATGGAGCACCTGAACCTGTCGGAGTATCAATTCGCCTGGGCGTTGCTGCTGTACGGCGCGGCCTATGTATTTGGCGGAATGGTTGCCGGTATCCTGCATCGCACCATGGACGCAGACCGGCAGATCAATACCGGCCTGTTGCTGATCGCCGTTTCGGGCTTGGTCATGCTCTGGCTGGCCTGGCAGTTCGGGCTGTCCGCCGCCACAGTGCTGGTGCCGATGTTGATCTGCACAACTGGCACCACCATCTGCCGCCCCATCGCCAACTCCAAGGCGATGACCCTTTACCCGCAGCTCGCCGGCACGTCGACCTCAGCTGGCAGCTTGCTGATTTTCATGTGCGGCGGGCTGATCAGCCTGGTGATCAACCTGGCTACCGAAAACCTGACCACCGCCCTCGCCCTGTGCTTTCTAATCCTGAGTGCCCTCGGCCTCAGCTTGAATGCGCTGATCAAGCTGCGCCCACACGTCCTGTAGCCGCTATCTTCACGGTTACGGCCATTCCCTCCAGCCTCCAGCGGTGTAGAATCGGCCCTATTCATCGCCAGTCATCCCCCGGCGGGTTTATGAGCTCGAGGCCCAAGCAAGCGGCGATCCCGCGACGCGAGTGGCAACTTCCGGACACACGGCCATTTTTCGGGTGTTCCAGACGTCAATAGAAGCTCACTCCCCATTGATACCTGATTAGCCGCCCGGAGTGCTCCATGCCAGATTACCGCTCGAAAACATCCACCCATGGCCGCAACATGGCCGGCGCCCGCGCACTGTGGCGCGCCACGGGGATGAAAGATGACGACTTCAAGAAGCCGATCATCGCGATTGCCAACTCGTTTACCCAATTCGTACCGGGCCACGTCCACCTCAAGGACCTGGGCCAACTGGTCGCCCGCGAGATCGAACGCGCTGGCGGCGTTGCCAAGGAATTCAACACCATCGCCGTGGACGACGGCATCGCCATGGGCCATGACGGCATGCTGTATTCCTTGCCGAGCCGCGAGATCATCGCCGACTCCGTTGAGTACATGGTCAACGCCCACTGCGCCGACGCCATCGTGTGCATCTCCAACTGCGACAAGATCACCCCCGGCATGCTGATGGCCTCCCTGCGCCTGAACATCCCGGTGATCTTCGTTTCCGGCGGCCCGATGGAAGCCGGCAAAACCAAGCTCGCCTCCCACGGCCTGGACCTGGTGGACGCCATGGTCATCGCCGCCGATTCCAGCGCTTCTGACGAGAAGGTCGCGGAATACGAGCGCAGTGCTTGCCCAACCTGCGGTTCGTGCTCCGGCATGTTCACTGCCAACTCGATGAACTGCCTGGTGGAAGCCCTGGGCCTGGCCTTGCCGGGCAACGGTTCCACGCTCGCCACCCACAGCGACCGCGAGCAACTGTTCCTGCAGGCCGGCCGCACCATCGTCGAGCTGTGCAAGCGTTACTACGGCGAGAACGACGAGTCGGTGTTGCCGCGCAACATCGCCAACTTCAAGGCGTTCGAAAACGCCATGACCCTGGACATCGCCATGGGCGGTTCCACCAACACCATCCTGCACTTGCTGGCCGCCGCCCAGGAAGCCGAGATCGATTTCGACCTGCGCGACATCGACCGTCTGTCCCGCCACGTGCCGCAACTGTGCAAGGTCGCGCCGAACATCCAGAAGTACCACATGGAAGACGTGCACCGTGCCGGCGGGATCTTCTCGATCCTCGGCTCCCTGGCGTGGCGGCTTGCTGCACACCGACCTGCCGACCGTGCACAGCAAGTCCATCGCCGAAGGCATCGCCAAGTGGGACATCACCCAGACTGACGACGAAGCCGTGCACACCTTCTTCAAGGCCGGCCCGGCGGGCATCCCGACGCAAACCGCGTTCAGCCAGTCGACCCGCTGGGACACCCTGGACGATGATCGTGAAAACGGCTGCATCCGCAGTGTCGAGCACGCCTACTCGCAAGAAGGCGGCCTGGCCGTGCTGTACGGCAACATCGCTCTCGACGGCTGCGTGGTGAAAACCGCCGGTGTGGATGAATCCATCCACGTCTTCGAAGGCCGCGCCAAGATCTACGAAAGCCAGGACAGCTCGGTTCGCGGCATCCTCGCTGACGAAGTGAAGGAAGGCGACATCGTGATCATCCGCTACGAAGGCCCGAAAGGCGGCCCGGGTATGCAGGAAATGCTGTACCCGACGTCCTACCTGAAATCCAAGGGCCTGGGCAAAGCCTGCGCCTTGCTGACCGACGGGCGTTTCTCTGGCGGTACCTCGGGCCTGTCCATCGGCCACGCTTCGCCGGAAGCCGCTGCCGGTGGCGCGATTGGCCTGGTGCAAGATGGTGACAAGGTACTGATCGACATTCCAAACCGCTCGATCAACCTGTTGATCAGCGATGAAGAACTGGCGGCGCGCCGGGTCGAGCAAGATAAGAAGGGTTGGAAGCCGGTTGAGAAGCGTCCTCGTAAAGTCACTACCGCGTTGAAGGCCTACGCGTTGCTGGCCACCAGTGCCGACAAGGGTGCTGTGCGTAACAAGGCGATGCTGGATGGGCTGTAACACTTAACCGCTGTACCCAAAAAAGGACCAACGCTGCTTGGTCCTTTTTTTTGCCAATTTTTACTCAACCTACAAACCGATGCTCAAGTGTTTGAAAGCTAAACTGAGCCTGTCGCGAAACCTTCTGGGAACTACAACCGGGTGCGCGCCACCCAGAGAGATCACATAAAGAATTGTTGCGCTTTTGGCGCTTTATTTCAGTTAGGTGCTCTCATGTTCAATGTTATGAAGTCCTCCCTACCCGCAGACTACATGCGATCGCCTGCAAACCCTGCGGCGCAGGTTGCGGTATCAGTCAAAAACCGATTCCGGCACAGGCAACCCCGCTCGGCGAGCATTTTTATCTGTTCAGACGCTCATCTGGAAAGCCCGCCAAAAAACTCATCATTTCAGCCCATGGCGCGTATTTGCCAGGGATGAATTTGAAAGTGCCAAATAACACTTCCCTGGTTTTTTACGCGCCACCCGGGAAGACGCTACGAGCCCCTTCGCTGGGCGCCATCACTCGGGAACAGGTTGAACACTTCGAGACAAAACGGCCTGGCGAGCAAATGCGTAACTACACCCTATCCAAATACCCGGAAGATACCTACCCCAACATTTGCTACACCGTGAACCATTCAGGCTATGACGTGCTGACTGTCAGGAACCGGAAGACGCCGTCACTGGCATTGGAGAACACTGCAATCACGCTGAAAGATGCACTCACAGCACTCGAGCATAAGGGCCTGAGGTATGAGGAAGTGCACGCGGTGTTCTGTAGAAACTTCATGTTTGCTGTTAATCCCGGCGATCACTTCGCGCCAATGCGCTCGCCATTGTAGGAGGCGAAGCCAACCGCCGCAGGCACTGCACGCAGGGCGCGCATCGCACGTGCCCCTTGTTCAATGCATTAGCTGTAAGGCCTTAAAACTGAGGCGTGTAAGTCATCGTGAACATCATGTTTCGCGGGTCGCCAAAGTAGTTGTTGCCCACCAACTGGCTATACGAAGGGATGTAGTAGCGCTTGTCCAAGATGTTGTTCACGTTGACTGCCAAGGTCACTTCATCGCTGGCCTCGTAGGCCACCCGCGAGTTAAAGATGGCAAAACCGGCCTGGCCGAAGTTGCGGTGGTGGCCGTTTGCGCGTTAACCCCTGCCCCCAGGCTGATGCGGCTTAAATCGCCCGGCAGTTTGTAATCACCCCATATCCGCAGCATGTGCTTGGGCACCGCTGTACTGAACACCTTGCCTTTGAGTTCGGTGTCTTTCAAAAACACCGTGGTGTTGTAGGTATAGCTGCTGCTGATCTGCAAACCCGGCGCCAATTGACCGCTGATCTCAGCCTCCAGCCCTTGGCTGCGCACCTTGCCCGAAGCGGTGGAGCAGTACCAACCGCTGCAAGCGTTAGGGCCATCGATGTCCGTACTGAAATCCGTGACGGCGCGGTTTTCGTGGATATAGCGGAACAGTGCCAGGGAGGTATTGAGGCGGCCATCCATCAACTCGCCCTTGATGCCCACCTCGTAGTTGCGCCCCTCGATGGGCGGCAGACCGGTCTTTGCTGGGTCAATTGAGTTTGCGGGATAAACACTTCGGCGTAGCTACCGTACACCGACCACTGGTCATCCAGCGCATACACCAGACCAGCGAACGGTGTGACCTTGCCATTGCTCTTGACCGAGTTTTTTCTCGCCGCCCTCTTCGTACTGGCGGGCGTAGTAGTTGTCCTGGTCAAAGGCAAAGTCATACCAGCTGGTGCGGGCACCGAGGATCAATGTGAGGGGGTCCGTCAGGTTGATCCGCCAGGTGCCGTATAGACCTTTTTGGGTGATGTCGTAGGTGCTCAAGGCCAGGTTGGCGCGATCGGCGATGCTGTTGTAGGACGGCTGCGGGCGGTGATGGTCGATAGCACCAATATCCGCCCCCGGCGTGAAGGCGCGGGCATAACCATCATCGGTGTTGTACTTGGAGTAGTTGCCGCCCAGCACCAGGCTCTGCTTGAACGACAGCGCTTCGAAGTCGCCGCTGACGTAGGCGTCGAAGCCACGATTTTTGCCGTAGAAGTCGGTGGAATAGTCGGCGTAGTTACCGCTTTTGGTACTACCCACCGGCACCGCGCCGACGATGAACTGATACGTCGCTTCATTGGACTCATTCATCGCCAACGCCGAAGCGTTGAATTTCCAATGGTCGTTAAAGCGATGCTCAAGGTCCAGGTACACCGCGGTCTGGTCGTTGAACGAACGGTTCCAGCTCGCCCCGGTGTACGTGGAGCGCGATACATCCAGCGCGCTGCCGTCGGTGTGGCGCGGCAAGGCAATCAGATACGGCCGCCCGTGGCTCTTCTTGTTGCTGAAACCGACGCCCAGGGTAGTGTCGTCGTCCAGGTCAAAGTCCAGCGCACCGTAGACGGTCTGCTCCCAGTTCCACACGTAGTCGGTGAAGGAATGGCCCTTCTCATAGTTGACCACCGCCCGTCCACGGATCGTCCCGGCTTCGTTCAACGGGCCGCCGACGTCCGCCTGGGACGCATAACGGTCCCAGCTACCAGCCTTGGCGCTCAAGGTCACAGTGGGTGCCGCTTGTGGGCGTTTACGCACCAGGTTCACCGCCCCGCCCGGACTGTTGGCACCTTGCAGCAAGCCGGCAGCACCCCGCAGGACTTCCATACGGTCGTAGATCACCATGTTCTCGGTGATGTAGCTGCCCAGCGCATACACGTTGCGGGGCACCGGTACTCCGTCGTATTGCAGCGATTCAATCTCGAAACCCCGCGCAAACATGAACATCCCAGGCCCTGGCGACTTGACCGACGCCATGCCCGGCACCGCTTCGATTGCTTGGGTCAGGGTGCTGATGTTCTGGTCATCCATGGCCTTGCGGGTCAGCACGCTGACGGACTGTGGGATGTCCTTGAGCTTTTGCGTGCCTTTGCCGATGGTCACGGCACCGGTGGTGTAGGAACCGCTACCTTCGGTGGTCGTCCCCAGGTGGTCAGCGCTGATGGTAGTCGCGCCGACTTCGAGGGCGCTTCCAGTGTCCACGCGTTTTTCCAGGGTGACGGTATCGCCATTGATAAAGGCCGCGCTGAGCCCGGTACCGCCGAGCAATAAGCCGAGCGCCTCGCGCTGCCCCAGATTGCCACTCACCCCTGGCGACACCACACCTTGAGTCAGCTCACCGGACACCAGCACCTGAACCCGCGTCACCGCCGAAAACGCCGCCAGCGCACCGTCCAGGCTTTGCCCTGGAATATCGAAGCGATAGCTCTGGACCTGGGTGGTCTGAGCGGCCTGCAAGGACAGCGGCGCAGTGCAACTGGCGATGGAAATGGCCAGTGCCAGCAAAGGCCGTGCGGCGAATCGGTGTGCCATGGATGATGCTCCCCGGTGCAAAAGTCTGTGATCGGCGCTGCACTACTTGAGAGTGCTTACTATTTGCGCCTCAGTGATCAAGGACGATGCCGTACGGAGAAACCCTGAAAATATTTTGAAAAAGTTGCACTCAGGATGCTTTGCCTTCGCGCAACACCAGCAAATACGGGGTGTAGTGCTCGGCGTGCAGGTTGAGGGTGTACTCCAACGCCTTGATTACTGCGTCGGGCTTGTCGATCTCGAACACGCCGGACACCACGCGGTTACGCAACGCATCCCCCAGTACCAACGTTTTTCCGGGCCAGTAGCGGTTCAGCTCGCTGACCACTTCCGACAGCGGCTGCTGGCGAAACACCAATTGCCGTTGACGCCAGGCAAAACCGCTGGCCGGGTCGAAACCGTGGACATCGGCCAGGTGTTGGTCCTGATATTCCACTGCCAGCCCAGGTTCCAGGTACACCGGTGTGCCGCTGCCGGCACTCACCTGCACCTTGCCTTGGGCCACTTGCACTCGCGTCTGCGCATCACGCCGAGCCACGCTGAATTGGGTGCCGACCACCTTGACCCAGCCATCGCCGGACTGCACCACGAACGGCCGCGTCGGGTCTTTGGTCACGCTGAAAAAACCTTCGCCGCGCAGCAGACGAATCTGACGCTCACCGCCGCTCATACGCACTTGAATCGCGCTGTCGGTATTGAGTTGTAACTGGGAGCCGTCCGCCAATTCAACGGTACGAGATTCGCCGGTGCCGGTGGCGTAGTCCGCACGCAGGCGGTCCAGCCAAGGGGTGTTTTGTACGGTCAGCCCTACCGCCAGCAACACGGCGGCGGCGCATGCCCAACGTCGCGCAGGTTTGCGCCAGGCGGCCTGTTCGGCACGGCGCACCACCCGGGCCGGCTCACGCAAGCCGCCGAGCAGCGCCTGCACCTCCTGCCAGGCATCATCCTGGGCCTGGCCTTGGCCGAGCCAGGCGGCAAAGTTTTCCATTTCGGCTGGGGTGACGTCCTCGGCCTGCAGGCGGAAGTACCAACCGGACGCTTCTTCGAACAATTCGTCGGCAGTGGGGGTGGCGGTCATGACCGACGTCCTTGTGTGTCGCAGGCGAGCCGCGTCTTAATGTAGGCGCGGCATTCAATCAAGGCGCGACGCAATTGGTATTCCACACTGCGCGGGGTGATGGACAGACGCTCGCCAATCTCGCGGTAGGAAAGTTCGTCGACATGATAGAGCAGGAAGATCTGCCGAGTCGCTTCGGGCAACGCCAGGATTGCGTCCTGCATCAGTTGTTCCTGCTGGTAGGCGGCCAATTGTTCGTCGGCACCAGGGTTGGTGCACGGCAGTTCTTCGCTGGGTTCGCCAGCATCGAGGCGCTCGCGGCGGATGGCCTGGCGCTGATGATCGCGCACCAGGTTGCTGGCGATGGTGAAGAGAAAGGCTGGGAGGTTATCGATCTTCTCGCCCGAATCCAGGCGCGCCAGACGCAGGAACGATTCCTGGGTCAGGTCAGCAGCCACCTGGGCGCTGCCCGTGCGTCGGGTGACGAAGGCTTCGAGGGCTTTTTTCTGCTCCGCGAACAGGCGCGCGATCTGCGAATTCCAGGAGAGCACGGCACGACCTTGAGAAGAACGAGGGGTTCAGGAGGTGCGCACGCTAGCAGAGGATGAGATTGGTTCGCAATTGATATCTATTTTTTACTGTGGGTTCGGCGGTGTTATTGAGGGCGCTATCGCAGGCAAGCCAGCTCCCACTTTTTGATTGTGTGAACCCGATCAAGTGTGGGAGCTGGCTTGCCTGCGATGGGGCAACTCGGAATTACTGAATCTCCTCCGGCTTCACAATCACCCAGTTCTTATCGGCAGTCACCGGCAACCCTTCCTTGGCCTGCGCCGCTGCATGCTTGGCCATCATGCCGTTCAGTTGGGTCATGTATTTGTCCTTGCGGTTGACCCACAAATGGATGCCACCCTTTGCCACGTCCACATCATGGAACAGCATGTAGCCGTCGCTGCTGGGCGTATCCCCGCCGACGATCACCGGCTTCTTCCACTCGTCGATATAAGTGAGGATCGCAGCATGCTTACCGGCCATCCAGGTTGCCGGGGTCCACAAGTAAGGCGTGAGTTCCAGGCCGAGGTTGGCCTTCTCGTCATATTTTCCAGCGGCGATTTGTTTGCGCGCGGTGGTCAGCTCGCCGGTCTTGCGGTCCTTGAGCAACGTGCTCACACCGATGACGTTCTCGGGTTTGACGTTGTAGCCGTACTTCGGATCGGCGGCGACCATGCGCACCAGCTCTTCCGAGGCGGCGGTCATCACGTACACCTCGATGCCGTTTTCCATCAACTTGTTGTACAGCTCGGCCTGGCCGGTGAAGACCTTCGGCGGCTGCACCTCGGAGTTCTTCACCACGTCGCCTTCGTAATAGGTGACGGGCACGGCCTTGCCGGAGGCCATCAGCTCATCCACGTAGCCCTTGAGTTCCTTGAGGGTGAAGCCGGAAAAAATCTGCGCAACCCACGGGTAGCAGACCATGTCGTCGACTTCGCAGAGGCGATAGTAGTAGCTGAACAGGCTTTCCTTGTGGTCGGCGGTGTCTTTGAACGGGATCAGCTTGAGGGACGGGTCCATGCTGTCGCGGGTGATCAGGCCCTTGTTTTCCAGGTAGGGCAGCAAGGACTCTTCGAGGTCGTAGCGGTAGCTGGTGTTGTCCATGTCGAACACCGCGAAGTTACCCTTGTTGGCGTTGGCGGCGATCATTTCGTTCAGTTGCTTGGCGGCAGGCGCCGGCCAGTGTTTCAACTCGGTGGCGGCGAATGCCTGGCTGACAAGGCCAAGGCAGAAGGCGGCGGCAAGCAGTTTTGGCGCGAGCTTCATAAGCGTTTTCTCCCTGAGTGAAAGACATCGACGCTAACAAATCTGTGTGACAGTTCCCGTCCGAGCGCGACCGCTTGCGTCGTGATTGCGCCAATGCCATACGCCTGGGCGCCAGCGGCTTATTCCAAAAACGACAGTCACCATTCCATCTTGTTATTAATTCATTAGATATCAAGCTGTTAGGCTTTCCGGTTCGCAATCGCAGGCTCACGCGATTGGCAGCCTCTACGGAGCTTCAATGAATCTGCCCCTGATTCTCAACTTACTGGTGTTCGTGGCCCTGTTACTGGGCCTGGCACAAACCCGTCGTACCAATTGGAGCCTGGCCAAGAAGGTGTTGTTTGCCTTGGTGCTGGGCGTGGCGTTTGGTGTGGCGCTGCATTCGATCTACGGCGCCGGCAACCCGGTGCTCAAGGCCTCTATCGGCTGGTTTGACCTGGTCGGCAATGGCTATGTGCAATTGCTGCAAATGATCGTGATCCCGCTGGTATTTGCCTCGATCCTCAGCGCTGTGGCCCGTCTGCACAACGCTGCGTCCCTGGGCAAGATCAGCTTCCTGACCATCGGCACCCTGCTGTTCACCACTGCCATTGCGGCGTTGATCGGCATCGGCTTGACCAACCTGTTCGGCCTTACCGCCGAAGGCCTGGTGGCCGGCACCCAGGAAATGGCACGCCTGCAAGTGATCCAGAGTGACTACGCGGGCAAGGTCGCCGACCTGAATATCCCGCAACTGCTGCTGTCGTTCGTGCCGTCGAACCCGTTCGCCGACCTGGCCCGGGCCAAGCCGACGTCGATCATCAGCGTAGTGATTTTTGCTGCATTCCTGGGGGTTGCCGCGCTGCAATTGCTCAAGGATGACGTGGAAAAGGCCAGAAAGTCCTCAACGCCATCGACACCCTGCAAGCCTGGGTGATGCGCCTGGTGCGCCTGGTGATGAAGCTCACGCCCTACGGTGTATTGGCGTTGATGACCAAGGTGGTCGCCGGTTCCAACCTGCAGGACATCATCAAGCTCGGCAGTTTTGTGGTGGTGTCGTACCTGGCCCTGGGCCTGATGTTCGTGGTGCACGGCCTGTTGCTGTCCCTGGCCGGGGTCAACCCGCTGCGCTTCTTCCGCAAAGTGTGGCCGGTACTGACGTTTGCCTTCACCAGCCGCTCCAGCGCCGCAGCCATTCCGCTGAGCATTGAGGCGCAGACCCGCCGCCTCGGCATCCCGCAGTCCATCGCCGGGTTCGCTGCCTCGTTTGGTGCAACCATCGGCCAGAACGGTTGCGCCGGTCTTTACCCTGCGATGTTGGCGGTGATGGTCGCGCCGACCGTGGGCATCAACCCGCTGGACCCGCTGTGGATCGCGACCCTGGTGGCGATTGTGACGTTGAGTTCGGCAGGGGTTGCCGGCGTTGGTGGCGGTGCGACGTTTGCCGCGTTGATCGTGCTGCCGGCCATGGGCTTGCCAGTGTCACTGGTGGCGCTGCTGATTTCGGTAGAGCCGCTGATCGACATGGGCCGTACGGCACTGAACGTGAACGGCTCGATGACGGCGGGGGCGATTACCAGCCAGATCATGGGGCAGACGGACAAGGCGCTGCTGGATGCCGATGAGCATGCTGATTTAGCGCAGGCCTGATAGACCGCATTCGCGAGCAAGCCCGCTCCCACATTTTGACCACATTCTCATGTTAGAACTCGGTCAAATGTGGGAGCGGGCTTGCTCGCGAAGCTCTTAGGCTTTTTCCCAAACCTCAAAGTTGTACGCCGGTTTGTCACCCTCGGCTGGGTTCTCCAGGTTCGACACCAGCGTCCACTGCCCCAGATCAAACTCCGGAAACCAAGCATCCCCTTCCGGGCTCAGCGCCACTCGCGTCAGATACAGGCGATCCGCCTGCTCCAGCCCCTGCGCATACAACTGCGCGCCGCCGATCAGCATCAGCTCATCCACGCCCTGCGCCAGCGCCCATTCTTCGGCGCGCTCTACCGCTGTATCCAGCGACGGAAAAACTTCCGCACCTTCAAGCGTCAGATCGGTCTGACGGCTGACCACGATGTTCAAGCGCCCCGGCAACGGTCGGCCCAGGGAGTCCCAGGTCTTGCGCCCCATGATGATCGGCTTGCCAAGCGTGGTGGCCTTGAAATATTTGAAATCGCCCGGCAAATGCCAGGGCATGCTGTTATCGACGCCGATCACGCGGTTTTCACCGAGGGCTGCGATCAGGCTTAAAGGGAGAGTTTTTTCATGGCGACGAGAATACCAGAGCCCCGAGCCAGGGGTTATGCTCCAGGCTCACAAACACAACAGGACAGCGCGTGACTCCTCTGCACACACTCTGGCTGACAGAAACCGTGCGCCTGCGCGAAGAACACGCAGGGCCCCTGGAAGACCTGGAAGCCAACCGCCTGGCCCGCGCGGCCGGTGGCGATTTGCCGACGCGCATTCAACAGCGCGCCTTGCACCTGGCCGAACGTGACGGCCTGACAGTCGCCCTCACCCGCTGGCTGCAAGGGGCACGCCTGGCGCTGGTGCTGCTGGCGATCGTCGCAGTGGTCAGCGGCGCCGGCCTGGCTTTTGCCGCGCTGGGTAATGGCCTGACCCCGGTGAATGTGTTCTGGGCGCTGGGCAGCCTGCTCGGCTTGAATCTGATCCTGCTGATCAGCTGGGCCCTGGGCCTAGTGTTTGCCGGCGAGCATGGCGCCAGTCTTGGGCGCCTGTGGTTGTGGCTCAGCGAAAAGCTCGCCCGTGACGCCAAGGCCGCGCAACTGGCGCCCGCGCTTTTGTTGCTGCTGCAACGCCAGAAGCTCAACCGCTGGGCCGTCGGCGTGCTGGTCAACAGCCTTTGGTTGCTGGCATTGCTCAGCGCACTGGTGATTCTTCTTACGCTGCTTGCCACACGCCGCTACGGCTTTGTGTGGGAAACCACCATTCTCAGTGCCGATACCTTCGTCGCTGTGACGCAGGCATTGGGCACCCTGCCCGCCCTGCTGGGCTTCAACGTGCCCACCGTCGAGATGATCCGCGCCAGCGGCGATTCTGCCCTGAATATCGAAAGCGCTCGCCAAGCCTGGGCCGCCTGGCTGGTGGGTGTGTTGCTGGTCTATGGCCTGCTGCCGCGCCTGATCCTCGCCCTGCTGTGCCTGTGGCGCTGGAAACGCGGGCGCGCCGCCCTGCGCCTGGAACTCAACCTGCCCGGCTACAGTCATTTGCGCGAACGCCTGATGCCCAGCAGCGAACGCCTCGGCGTCAACGACGCCGCGCCCGATCAACTGCACCACGTCACCGGCGGCGTCAGCGAACTGCACAGCGACGGCGCGCTGCTGGTGGCCATCGAGCTGGACGACCAGCATCCGTGGCCGCCCGAGCTGCCCGCCAGCGTGAACAACGCCGGCATCCTCGACAGCCGCGAATCGCGCAACAAGCTGCTCGAGCAACTCACGCGCTTCCCGCCCGCACGCCTGGCCATCGCCTGCGACCCACGCCGCTCGCCGGATCGCGGCAGCCTGGCGCTGATCGCCGAGCTGGCGCGCAGCGCCACCGAAACACGGGTGTGGCTGCTGCAAGCCCGCCCGGCCAAGCGCTGGATGCCGAGCGCTTGGGCGACTGGCACGCCGCGCTGCAGCAATTGGAGCTGCCCTTCGCCGACAGCGCACCGCTGAACTGGCTGGAGAGTGGTCATGACTAAACCGCTGAAACTCGCCGTGGTCGGCCACACCAATGTCGGCAAGACCTCCCTGCTGCGCACCCTGACCCGCGACGTGGGCTTCGGCGAGGTCTCCCATCGCCCCAGCACCACGCGGCATGTCGAAGGTGCGCGCTTGTCGGTGGATGGCGAAGCGCTGTTGGAGTTGTACGACACGCCCGGCCTGGAAGATGCCATCGCCCTGCTCGATTACCTGGAGCGTCTGGACCGCCCTGGCGAACGCCTCGACGGCCCGGCCCGCCTGGCGCGCTTCCTCGAAGGTAGCGAAGCACGCCAGCGTTTCGAGCAGGAGGCCAAGGTGCTGCGCCAGTTGCTGGCCTCCGACGCCGGCCTGTATGTGATCGACGCCCGCGAACCGGTGCTGGCCAAGTACCGTGACGAGCTGCAAGTGCTGGCCAGTTGCGGCAAGCCGTTGCTGCCGGTGCTCAACTTCGTGAGCAGCAGCGACCACCGCGAGCCGGACTGGCGTGAAGCCCTGGCCCGCCTGGGCCTGCACGCGCTGGTACGCTTCGACAGCGTGGCGCCGCCGGAAGATGGCGAACGGCGCCTCTATGAAAGCCTCGCCCTGCTGCTGGAAAGCGCGCGTCCGCAGTTGGAGCGGCTGATTCTCGACCAGGAAGCTCAGCGCCAAGCCCGCCAGCAAAGCGCCGCCCGCTTGATTGCCGAGCTGCTGATCGACTGCGCCGCGTGCCGCCGCAGCGTAGTCACCGAGGACGAACAACACGCCATCGGCGAACTGCGCAAGGCCGTGCGCCAGCGCGAACAAAAATGCGTGGAAGCGCTGCTCAAACTGTTCGGCTTCCGCCCACAAGACGCTGCCGCCAGCGACCTGCCATTGTTGGACGGCCGCTGGGGCGATGACCTGTTCAACCCCGAGACGCTAAAGCAACTCGGCGTGCGTGTCGGCGGCGGGATCGCCGCTGGCGCAGCTGCCGGTGCGGGTGTGGACCTATTGGTCGGCGGCTTAACGCTGGGCGCCGCCGCCCTGGCTGGTGCGATTGCCGGTGGCGCGCTGCAAACCGCACGCAGCTACGGCAGCCGTCTGCTGGGCAAGATCAAAGGCCAGCGTGAGCTGACCGTGGATGACAGCGTGCTGCGCCTGCTCGCCCTGCGCCAACGCCAGCTGCTCAAGGCCCTGAACCTGCGCGGCCACGCGGCGATGCACAGCATCAAGGTCGACACGCCCCAAGACAAAACCTGGCGCGAAGGCAAATTGCCGGACGCGCTGCACAAAGCCCGTGCTCACCCGCAGTGGTCGTCCCTCAATCCCCACGCCAAACTGAGCCAGGCCGAACGTCAGGAACAAGTCGAAGCGCTGGCTCAGCGCCTCGACGAAACCTAAGCGGCCAGCATCTGCCGGGCCTTAGCCTTGAGTACTTCAAGGTCGAGTACCGGCACGTGCATTTCCTTGGCTTGCTCGTCCCAATGACGCATGCGCAGGCTGACTGCGCAGAGCGGGTCCTGCTCAAACGCCTGCGCTTCTTCGGCACTCATCACGCCGCCCTGGTAACCCAGGGTGCGACGACTGGCTTCGCTCAACCGGGCGTAATAGTCCGGCTGGCTGAACGTCAGGTAACGCTTGGCCTGCAAGTGGTACTCCACCAGCTTGGCCATGCGCTCGCTGAAGCCTGCGCGACGTAGATAATCCGCCCCCAGCCGTTCATGGCTGACGACACCGTAGCCGCCCATATTGTCGCCGCCCTGCCCGCAGAGGTGCCCGATGTCGTGGAAAAACGCCGCCAGCACCACTTCATCGTCAAAGCCCTCGGCCATCGCCCGTTGCGCGGCCTGGGACATATGCTCGATCTGCGACACCGGCTCGCCGATGTAATCCGCCGCGCCGTGTTGCTCGTACAAGCCGAACACGTCGGCAATTGCCTGTTCCGGGTTCATCACACGGCTCCCCACAAAGTGCTGATGTTGCGCTCGGCCAGCGCTGGCCCAACGCTCATGCCTACACCCGTGTGCATCAACGCCGCACTCACTCCCGGTGCGGCGCGCAGGAACGAGAACGGCCCCGGCCCGCGTGAGCCGTACACACCCTGCCAACGCTCCACCACTTGGATCTTGCAGCCCAGGGTCTGCTCGGCCAACTCGATCATCCAGTCATCCACCCGCTCGGCATTGAACGGCGAGGCATCGCTGCCGTAGTCATGGGAGTCGCCGATGATCAGTTCGCCATGGGGCGTAGGGCTGATCAACAGGTGGATGCCGTGTTCATGCATGTGCGGTGCGTCGCGCAGGATCTGCGCCTGCACCGCCGCAGCCTCGGGCAGATCGGCGAAGGCGCCGTAGTGCACGCAACTCAGGCCGGTGAGCAAGGCGTGTTGCAGGTTGAGATTGACCGCGGGCCGGGCACGCAACATTTGCAGGCGGCAGATGCTCGGGTTGAGCTCGGCCATCGCGCCGGCCAGCAGGGTTTGGTAGTCGTGGCCTGAGCACACGATGATTTGCTCTGCGCGAAAGCTGCCTGCTGTGCTGTGAAGCTGGCCGGGTTCGACGTCGCGCACCAGAGTGGAGAAGTGAAACTCCACGTTCAATTCCTGGCTGAGGTAGTGGATCAACGCCGGGATCGCTTCCCGCGAATACAGTTGCTGGTCATCCTGGCCATGCAACGCAGCGCGATGATGGCGGAACTGACCGCCGTACAAGTCCTTCATGGCTGCGCCCTGCAGCAACTCCACGTTGTAGCCGTGCGCCTGGGCACGATCGGCGCAGAAGGCTTCCAGCAGATGCTCTTCAGCTTCGGTGCGGGCGAACAGGTATGAGCCGTTACGTTTGAGTTGCAGGCCAGCGACCTGGGCCCAATGGCCCCAGATATCGCGGCTTTCCCGCGCCAGGTCGAGCATCGCGCCCGGCGGTTGGCCGGTAACCAGGGCCTGGCCGAAGTTACGCACCGAAGCGCCCAGCGGCGTGGCGCTGCGTTCGAAGACCTTGACCTTGAGGCCGCGTTTGGCGGCGGCGTAGGCGTGGGACAGGCCGAGGATGCCGGCGCCCACGATCAGCAGATCATTTTGTTGTGTCATGAAGTGATGCCCTGAATTCGAAGCCGCCTTCGCGAGCAAGCCCGCTCCCACAGTTTGACTTGTGAACTCATTCAAATGTGGGAGCGGGCTTGCTCGCGAAGAGGCCAATAGCCCTAACGAAAACTTTACTGACCGGCTACCTTTTCCGACTTCCCGTCATAGCGCTTGCGCCATTCGGTGAGGATGCTGTCGCGGTTCTTCGACGCCCAGGCAAAGTCGTTCTTGATCAACCGTTGCTCATAGTCCGCCGGCAATTCGGTCTGCGGCTTGGCAATCCCCGGCTGGGCGAGTACGGCGAAGTTGTCCTTGTACAACTCCATCGCAGCGGGGCTGGCGGAGAAGTCGGCCAGCTTCTTCGCGGCGTCCGCATGGGCAGTGCCCTTCATCACAGCCGTCGCTTCAATGTCCCAACCCAGGCCTTCTTTGGGCAGGATGATGTCCAGCGGCGCACCCTGGCGTTTCAACTGCACTGCCGGGTATTCAAACGAAATCCCAATCGGGAACTCGCCGGACGCCGCCAGCTTGCACGGCTTGGAACCGGAGTGAACGTACTGGCCGATGTTCTGGTGCAGGTCGTCCATGTACTGCCAGCCCTGCTTCTCGCCGTAGGTTTGCAGCCAGGCGCTCACGTCCAGGAAGCCCGTGCCGGACGAGGCCGGGTTAGGCATCACGATCTTGCCCTTGTACTCAGGCTTGGTCAGGTCCTGCCAGCTCACCGGCTTGGTCAGGCCCTGCTTTTCGGCTTCGACGGTGTTGAAGCAGATGGTCGCGGCCCATACGTCCATGCCGACCCAGGCCGGTGGGTTGGCAGGGTCACGGTAGTTCTTGCCGATCTTGTCCAGGTCCTTCGGCGCGTAGTTATCCAGCATGCCCTGCTGGTCCAGGATCGCCAGGCTGGAGGCAGCCAGGCCCCAAACGGCATCGGCCTGCGGACGGTCTTTCTCGGCCAGAAGCTTGGCGGTGATGATCCCGGTGGAGTCACGCACCCACTTGATCTCGATGTCGGGGTTGGCCTTTTCGAATGCTTGCTTGTAGGTCTTCAACTGCTCGGCTTCGAGGGCCGTGTACACCGTGAGATCGGTCTTGGCGAAGGCATTCAGGCTGAATGCAGACAGTACGGCAGCGACCAGCGCCAGGGGCTTGAACATGCAACACCTCCTATCGGGATTATTGACCGGGCGCGGTTTGGCGCCAGGCTTGGGAGCGACGCAGTGCGCCACGTGAAGCCCACGCCAGCAGCAGCGAGACGCCGGCCGAGGTGAACAGGATCAGGGTGGACATGGCCGCCGCACACCACGTTGCCGGCGTCGTCCATGTTCAGCACGGCGACGGCGGCAAGGATGGTGTCGGGGCTATAGAGGAAGATCGCGGCGGACACGGTGGTCATCGCCGACACAAACAGGTAGCGCACGATGTCCAGCAAGGCGGGCAAACAGATCGGCACCGTGACTTTCAGGTAGTGACGGTACAGCGGCGCCTTGAGGGATAGCGCGGCGGCTTCGAACTCGCCGTCCAGCTGGTGCAGGGCCGTGGTAGCGGTCATCTGTGCGGTGGTCAAATAATGCGCAATGGTGCACACCACCAGCAGGGTCATGGTCCCGTAGAACACATGCAGCGGGTTGCCGTTGAGGTTGAAAAAGAACACGTAGCCCAGCCCCAGCACCAGCCCCGGTACGGCCATCGGCACGAAGCTGAGCATGCGCAGCGCCAGGTTCAAGCCCTTCTGCCCCTTGGTCTTTTCCATCAGGTAGGCGCCGGTGAAGATCAGCACACTGCCGATCAGCGCCGTGCACAGCGCCATGGTCAGGCTGTTGCGATAGGCCAGCCAACCACCGCCAGCGGTGTCTTCAAACTGGTAATGGTTGAGGGACAGCGACAGGTTGTACGGCCAGAACTTCACCAGCGAGGAGTACACCGCCATGCCGAACACCAGCAGCAACACCGCGCAGATCAGCAACACGATGGCCAGGTAGCAGCCGTCTCTCAAACGCGACGGCGCCGGTTGAAACACTTGGGCGCGACCACTCATGGCATCGCCATGACGGCGACGCAGCCAGGCATCCACACCAAAGCTGAACAGCGCCGGCAGCAACAACACCATGCCGATCAACGCGCCGCGACCGAATTGTTGCTGACCAACGACTGCCTTGTAGGCTTCCAGCGCCAGCACTTGGTAGTCGCCACCAACGACAACAGGCACGCCGAAATCGGTGATGGTCAGCGTGAATACCAGGCAAAACGCGGCGAACACCGCCTGGCGCGTGGCCGGCCAAGTAATGCTGCGAAACGCCCGGGCCGGGCTGGCGCCCATGCTCGAGGCCGCATCGAACAGCCGCGCATCGGCCAAGGACAGCGCCGACAGCAGAATCATCAAGGCATGTGGGAAGGTGTAGATCACTTCGCCCAGCACAATGCCCCAGAAGCCGTAGATATTGTCCGAGAGCAACCCACGCAACATGCCCTGGTTGCCGAACAGGTAGACCAGCGCGATGCCCGGCAACATCGACGGCGCCATCAGGGGCAGCAGCGACATACCGCGCCAAATCGCCTTGCCGGGGATTAGCGTGCGTTGCAACGCGTAGGCAAACAGGTAGGCCAGCGGTACGACAATGGCCGCCACACTCAGGGAAACTTTCAGGCTATTGCCCAGAAGCCAGTGGAAATTGGCGCTGGTTACCAGCTCCCGTGCGGCGACAAGACCTCCGCCCTGCCCGGCTTCACTGCTGAACCCCCGCCAGAAAATCGCCAGCAATGGCAGCAACACCGCCACGCCCAGCAGGCACAGCCAGAGCAGTTTGCCGCCGACCACGAAGAGACGGTCGCCGAGTTCGGCGCGAGACACCTGACGTGCAACGGGCAAAGTCATGACCGCGGCCATCTCAGGCAAACACCTGCAGGCTGCGCGGCGGCAAGGCGACCCAGATGTCTTGGGCACCCAGGCGCGGCATGGCCTCCGGAGCCAGCTCGGCCAGCAGCGGGTGGCCGGGCAATTGCTCCAGTTCGAAGCTCATGCGGCAACGGTTGCCGAGAAAGGTGATCTCGCGGACTTTGGCCGGGAACAGGTTTTCTTCATGCACCGGCGGGTTGACGCTGATGGCTTCCGGGCGGCAGAACAAGCGACCGGACTTGGCCACGCCAGCATCCTCGGCCAGGCGCATGTTCATCCCGCCGACCTGGGCGTGGCTGGCGCTGTTACGGCTGAACGGCAGCCAGTTGCCCTGGCCGACAAACTCCGCCACGAACGGTGTGGCCGGGCGGTCGTAGATTTCCTGGGGCGTGGCGTATTGCTCGACCTTGCCGTTGTTCATCACGGCGATGCGGTCGGCCATCAACATGGCTTCGTCCTGGTTGTGGGTGACCATCAATGTGGTGATGCCCAGGCGGCGTTGCAGTTGGCGCAGCTCGGTGCACAGATGCTCACGAACGCGGGCATCAAGGGCGGACATCGGCTCATCCAGCAACAGCAAAGAAGGCGCCGGCGCCAGCGCACGGGCCAGCGCCACGCGTTGTTGCTGGCCACCAGAGAGTTGGCCGGGGTATTTCTTTTCGCTGCCCACCAGGCCTACCAGCTCGAGCATCTGCCCAACGCGCTTGCGCACTTCATCGCGGCCACTGCCGGTGAGGCCGTAGCCGATGTTCGCCTCTACCGTCAGGTTGGGAAACAGCGCGTAGGACTGGAACAGAATGCCGTAGTCGCGCGCTTGGGGAGGCAGCAGGGAAACGTCACGCTCGCCCAGGTAAAGTTCACCGCTGTCCTGGCGCTCCAGGCCAGCGATGCAACGCAACAAGGTGGTCTTGCCGCAGCCGGACGGGCCCAGCAGGCACACCAACTCGCCGGCAGCGACGTCCAGGGAGACGTTGTCCAGCGCAGTAAAGGCGCCGAAGCGTTTCTGGACACCGCGCACCTTCATTGGCGCGCCGGGCTGGGTCAGGACTGTGTTCATGGGGGCACCTCATCAAACTGATGAAGGCCATGCTAGGCAGGCAATGCGTCGCTCATGTGGCAGGAAGGCAAAAGGGAGTGATAGTGGTATTGGTGGATTTTGTAGTGAGCGGGCCTCGGTCAGAGGGGTGACATTTCTTGCGCCAAGCCCAGAAACGCCGCCGGAAGGCGCGCACCCTTTCTTTCCTTGAGGCAGTACAGATACTCCGGAATCTGCGGCGCATTCTCGATGGTCAACACGCGCAGCTGCGGGTCATGGGGCACTTCCTGGCGCGCAATGATGCTGATGCCGATATTGCGCAGCACCGCCTCGCGGATCGATTCACGGCTGCCGATCTCCAGCAGCGGCCCGTAACTCACGTTGGCGCCCTGCAGCATCCCCTCGGTCAACCGCCGCGTGGTCGAGCCCGCTTCACGCATCAACAAGGTGTGCCCAGCCAACGCGCTGAGCGGCACATGGTCGAGCTTGGCCAGGGGATGGTTGCGATGCACCGCCAGCACCAGCGGGTCGGTGCCCAGCACGCGGCGGATCAGGCGGGGATCTTCCAGCAACTGCGAGGATGCAGCCACGTCGACGCGGTAGTCATCCAGCGCTTCGAGCACCTGCTGGGAATTGCCAATCTCCACCGACACCTCAACCTGCGGCAGGCGTTCGCGAAAGGCTTTGACCAGGTCGAGGATGTAATACGGCGCCGTCGCGGCAATCCTCAGCGCGCCCTGGACCTGACCACTGTTACGCAGGAAAAACTCGATGTCCGCTTCCTGCTGCAACAGCGCCTTGACCATCGGCAGCAGGCGCGCACCTTCGTCGCTGACGGTGAGGCGGCGGCCACCGCGATAAAACAGTTCAACGCCGTATTGGCTTTCCAGGTTGCGAATCTGGGTGGTGACCGTGGGCTGGCTCAGGCCGAGTTTTTTCGCCGCCTGGGTAATGCTGCCCAGGCGGGCAACCATGAAAAAAGCCTTTAGCTCGGCACTCAGCACACCACCCTCTCATCCTCTATTTGCGCAGCAAGCGCAGGCCATTGAACACCACCAACAGGCTCACGCCCATGTCGGCGAACACCGCCATCCACATGGTGGCCATGCCCAAGAAGGTGACCGCAAGGAAGATCGCCTTGATCACCAGCGCCAGGGCGATGTTCTGCTTGAGGATACTCGACGTTTGCCGCGACAACCGAATGAATGCCGGAATCTTGCGCAAATCATCGTCCATCAAGGCCACGTCGGCGGTCTCGATGGCGGTGTCGGTACCGGCAGCAGCCATGGCAAAACCAATCTCGGCGCGGGCCAGGGCCGGTGCGTCGTTGATTCCGTCGCCGACCATGCCCACACGATGGCCTTGGCCGTAGAGGGTTTCGATAGCCTGCAGTTTGTCGGTGGGCAGCAAGTCACCCTGGGCCTGGTCGATGCCGACCTGGGCACCAATCGCCTGGGCGGTGTGGGTGTTGTCGCCAGTGAGCATCAGGGTCTTGATGCCCAACTCATGCAACTGCTGGATGGCTTCGCGACTGCTGTCCTTGACGGTATCGGCCACGGCAAACAGTGCCAGCGGGCCGGACTTGTCGAGCAGCAGCACCACGGACTTGCCTTGTTTCTCCAGGGCGAAGAGTTTTTCTTCCAGCTCCGGTGAGCACAGGCCAAGATCTTCCACCAGGCGGTGGTTACCCAGGTGGTAGGTTTCGCCGTTGATATCGCCGCGCACACCGCGACCGGCCAGGGCCTCAAAGTTATCCACAACGTGGCTTGGCAGGTTTTTATCCACAGCCGCATTGGCGATAGCCAGCGACACCGGGTGGTCGGAACGCCCAGCCAAACTGGCAGCCAAGGCCGGGGCACTGTCTTCGACGTTGGGGAACAGCGCCAGGTAATCGGTTTGCACCGGTTTGCCGTGGGTGATGGTGCCGGTCTTGTCGAGGGCCAGGTAGTCGAGCTTGTAACCGCCCTCCAGGTACACGCCGCCCTTGATCAAGATGCCTTTGCGCGCTGCCGCCGCCAGGCCGCTGACGATAGTTACCGGGGTCGAGATCACCAGCGCGCAGGGGCACGCAACCACCAGCAGCACCAGGGCGCGGTAGATCCAGTCGAACCACGCGCCGGCCATGAACAGCGGTGGAATCAACGCCACGCCTAGCGCAAACAGGAACACCGCCGGGGTGTAGACCTTCGAAAAGCTGTCGACAAACCGCTGGGTTGGCGCCCGCGCGCCCTGGGCCTGTTCCACCGCGTGGATGATGCGCGCCAGGGTGGAGTTATTGGCAGCAGCGGTCACTTTGTACTCAAGGGAACCGGCCTGGTTGATGGTTCCGGCGAAGACTTTATCGCCCACGGTCTTTTCAATCGGCAGGCTTTCGCCTGTGATCGGCGCTTGGTCGATGGTGGTCTGACCGGCGGTGACTTCACCGTCCAGGCCGATGCGCTCACCGGGTTTTACCCGCACAATCGCATCTAATTCGATGCTTTTAACTTCCTGTTCCGCCCACGAACCATCGGCCTGTTGCACCGTGGCCTGCTCCGGGGTCATTTGCATCAAGCCGCTGATGGCGTTGCGCGCACGGTCCAGGGACTTGGCTTCAATCAGCTCGGCCACGGTAAACAGGAACATCACCATCGCCGCTTCCGGCCACTGGCCAATCAGCACTGCGCCGGTGACCGCGATGCTCATCAACGCGTTGATGTTCAGGTTGAGATTCTTGAGGGCGATCCAACCCTTTTTATAGGTGGTGAGGCCACCGCTAAGGATCGACACCAACGCCACCAACGCAATCACCCAGGTGGGCGCGGCATTGGTGAAGTGCAGCACCTCGGCACCCAGTGCACCAATGCCGGACAATGCCAGCGGCCACCAGTGTTTCTTGGCCGGTGGCGCGGCAGCCGGAGCACCGTCTTCAATCGGGTCGGCTTGCATGCCGATGGATTTGATCGCTTCGATGATCGGCGCGGTGCTCGGCAGGTCGTGGGTCACGCCGAGAATCCGGTTGATCAGGTTGAATTCCAGCTGCTGCACGCCAGCGAGCTTGCCCAGTTTGTTCTGGATCAGCGTCTGTTCGGTGGGGCAGTCCATGGCTTCGATGCGGAAAGTGCTCACACGCGAGCCGGCGGTCGGCGCTTCGCTGAGCGTGACAACGGCAGGCGCCGCAGCACCCGAGCAGCAGGAGTCGCCCGCATGGTCGTGCTTTTTGACCGGCGTCAGTTTGGGGCCATGGTCGTGGCTATGGTCATGACCATGATCGTGGTTGTGATCATGTTTATTCGGGGTGTGGATGGAATCGCTCATTCTGTCGCGTCCGTAAAGGTGCCTGTTGCCAAGTAAAGACCCTGTAGCCACTATAGGGTCAAGCACCCATTTGGAGATTGCTGCAATGAAGATCGGCGAACTGGCCAAACTGACCGACTGCCCGGTGGAAACCATCCGGTATTACGAAAAGGAAGGGCTGCTGCCGCCCCCGGCACGCACAGACGCCAACTACCGCGTCTACACGCAGGCGCACACCGAGCGGCTGGTCTTCATCCGTAACTGCCGCAGTTTGGACATGACGCTGGAGGAGATCCGCAGCCTGCTGGGTTTGCGTGACAGTCCCCAGGACCAGTGCGAGAGTGTGAATGCGTTGATCGACGAGCATATCCACCATGTCAAAGCGCGGATCGATGGGCTGCTGGCGTTGCAGGAACAGTTGCTGGACCTGCGCCAACGCTGCGGCGGCGGGGAGCAATGCGGGATTTTGCAGCGGCTGGAGGTCAGCGGGAGCGTGGCGGCCAGCGAGGCGGAGCCTTCGCATGTGGGCAGAAGCCATGGTCACTAGCCAGGGGTGAAAACCGAATCAAACTGTGGGAGCTGGCTTGCCTGCGATGGCTGAGTGTCAGGCGACATCTATGTCGCTGATCCACCGCAATCGCAGGCAAGCCAGCTCCCACATTTTATGACCAAGGCAGCCTTTAGATAGCGACGTCAGCCTTGATGCTCGGATCAGCGTCGTAACCCACAATCTCAAAATCTTCGAACTTGTAGTCATAGATCGACGCAGGTTTACGCTTGATCACCAGCTCCGGCAGCTTCTTCGGCGTGCGCGCCAGTTGGGTCTGGATCTGTTCCATGTGGTTGCTGTAGGCGTGGGTGTCGCCCGTGGTGACGATGATCTCGTGGGGGATCAGGTCGCACTGCTGCGCCAGCATATGGGTGAGCAACGCCAGGGCAGCGGTGTTGTACGGCAGGCCGAGGAACACGTCGGAGCTGCGGATGTACAACTGCATCGACAGGTGACCGTCGTGCACGAACGCCTGGTACAGCAGGTGGCATGGCGGCAGGGCTTGCTTGCCGTTGCGTGCGTTTTCCTGGGGGCTCTTGGTTTCGTCGGGCAGGTACTCGACGTTCCAGCCGTGGAACAGGATGCGGCGGCTGTTGGGGTTGGTCTTCAGCGTCTCGACCATGTAGTCGATCTGGTTGATCTTGCCGCCGTCCTTGGTTGGCCAGGCAGTCCACTGCTCGCCGTACACCGGGCCGAGGTCGCCATCTTCGGTGGCCCATTCGTCCCAGATGCGCACGCCGTTTTCATTCAGCCACTTGATGTTGGTGTTGCCGCTCAACATCCAGATCAATTCGTTGGCGATGCTTTTGAAGTGAAGCTTCTTGGTGGTCAGCAGCGGGAAGCCGTCGGCCAAGTTATGCCGATACTGACGGGCGAACACGGCCTTGGTGCCGGTGCCGGTGCGATCGCCCTTGGTCAATCCATTGGTCACGACGTCGTTCAGTAGCTCGAGATATTGCTTCATTTTGGTACCCGTATCGTTGAAGCCGGAACCTGTAGGCCCCGGCATTCGAATTTAAAGCGTCGCGCTCTTGATAGGCTGCGGACGGTTGTACGCCCACCACAACAAGCCCAGGCCGCCGAGGATCATCGGCAAGCTGAGGATCTGGCCCATGGTCACCCAACCAAACGCCAAGTAGCCCAGCTGTGCATCCGGCACGCGCACGAACTCGACGATGAAGCGGAAGATCCCGTAGAACAGCGCGAACATGCCCGACACCGCCATGGTAGGGCGTGGCTTGCGCGAGAAGATGTAGAGGATAAGGAACAGCGCCACGCCTTCCAACGCGAATTGATACAGCTGCGACGGATGGCGCGGCAATTGTGCCGGGTCGCTGAACGGCGGAAAGATCATGGCCCACGGTAAGTCGGTCGGCTTGCCCCACAGTTCGGCGTTGATAAAGTTGCCGATACGCCCAGCCCCCAAGCCAATCGGCACCATTGGCGCGACGAAGTCCATCAGCTGGAAGAACGACTTGCCATTGCGACGGCCAAACCACCAGGCGGCGATCATCACGCCGATAAACCCACCGTGGAACGCCATGCCGCCTTTCCACACTTCAAAAATCAGCGTTGGCTGCGCGATGTAGGCGGGAAGATCGTAGAACAGCACATACCCGAGGCGCCCGCCGACGATCACCCCCATCGACAACCAGAAAATCAGGTCGGAGAGCTTCTCCTTGGTCCAGGTCGGGTCGAACCGGTTCAGGCGTCGGGAGGCCAGGAACCAGGCACCGCCGATGCCGATCAGGTACATCAACCCGTACCAGTGGATTTTCAGCGGACCGATGGCCAAGGCCACCGGGTCGATCTGCGGGTAAGGCAGCATTGCGACTCCTCGTTAAATCATTCGTTATAGCGACCGGACCATGCCGGGCCGCGATTAAGCCTGCATTACAACAAAAAGTTTAAGCCGACACAGAACAGCAGCCCGGCGAACAACCGCTTAAGCAAGCGCGGTGACAACTTGTGTGCCAGGCGCGCGCCGAAGCGGGCAAACACCATACTGGTCAGGGCAATGCCCAGCAGCGCCGGCAAATACACGAACCCTAGACTATGAGCGGGCAACAGCGGATCTTGCCAGCCCAGAATCATGAAACTTAATGCACTGGCCACCGCGATGGGCAGGCCGCAGGCAGAAGACGTGGCCACCGCCTGTTGCATCGGCACGCTGCGCCAGGTCAAGAACGGCACGGTCAGCGAGCCGCCGCCAATGCCGAAGATCGCCGAAGCCCAGCCAATCACCGTACCTGCGAGGGTCAGACCGACCTTGCCCGGCACCGTTCGACTCGCCTTGGGTTTGACCTCCAGGGCCAGTTGCACGGCCACCAGCAGGGCAAACACACCGATGATTTTTTGCAGGTTCGGGCCGGAAATCGCTTCGGCGGTCAACGCACCAAACCCAGCGCCGACCAGGATACCCATGGTCATCCACACAAAGATCGGCCAACGCACCGCGCCACGCCGATGGTGCTCGCGCACGGCATTGACCGAGGTAAAGATGATGGTCGCAAGCGAAGTGCCCACGGCCAGGTGGGTCAGCACTTGCGGGTCGAAGCCCTGCAAGGTAAAGCTGAACACCAGCACCGGCACGATGATGATCCCGCCGCCCACGCCGAACAGCCCGGCGAGCACGCCCGCACAGGCGCCCAGTGCTAAATACAGCAGAAATTCCATGGGAGCCCCCCAGACAAGTCCGGCATGTTAACGGATGGAAGGCATGCGACCCAACTGGATACGATGGAACGCCCGTGCCCGAGTGCGTAGAGTGGCAAAAAACACAAAAGGGATCGCCTGATGTGCCTGATTGTTTTCGCCTGGCGGCCGGGCCATGCCCAACCGCTGATCGTCGCGGCCAACCGTGATGAGTTCTACGCCCGCCCCAGCCTGCCGCTGGCACAGTGGCTGGATGCCCCGACGTTTATGCTGGCCGCGATCAGGAAGCGGGCGGTACCTGGCTGGGGGTGAATGCCGATGGGCGCTTTGCTGCACTCACCAACATCCGCGACCCACATCAGCCACCGGCCCGTAAGTCGCGTGGGGAGTTGGTGGCGCGCTTTCTCAATGGAACCTTGCCGATTGACGACTACTTAGCCGACGTTAACGGCCGTTCCATCGAATATGCCGGGTTTAACCTGCTGGTGGGCACGCGTGATGAACTGTGGCATTACAACGCCAACCAGACCGAGCCGACTCAGTTGAAGGCTGGGGTTTATGGGTTGTCGAACGCGGGCTGGATACGCCCTGGCCCAAGTTGATCAAGGCCAAGGCGGCGTTGAGTGCGGTGCTGGATGATCCGCAGCCGGAGGCATTGCTGGGGATTCTGAGTGACCCGCAGACGGCGCCGTTTGCAGACTTGCCGGATACCGGAGTTGGGTTAGCAACCGAGAGTCTGCTATCCAGCGTGTTTATAGCCAGCCCCAGCTATGGGACGCGGGCGAGTACGGCGTTGATTGTGAATGCGGATGGAACGCGGCGGATGGTGGAGCGCAGTTTTGGGCCGCATGGTGGGCGGCTGGGCGAAGTCGAACTCAACCTGTAGTGAGCGGGCTTGTCCCGCGCTGGGTGGCGAAGCCGCCCTAAACCCAGGTATCGCGGTGTTTCAGTTAGACCGGGCTGCATGGATTTGGGGCGGCTTCGCCACCCAGCGCGGGACAAGCCCGCTCACTACAAAGGCCATCGCCTCACGTCAGAGGGTTTTGGCGGAGGCCGGGTTGATCATCCGCGTCAGCCCCAGGTTCTTCAGCGCCAACTGCAACGAGCTGTGGATAACTTGCGGGTTGTCGATGGTCATCAACTCCGCCAGCAAATCCTTGGCCATGCCCAGGTCGACCTGGCGCAGCATCCACTTCACCTTCGGCAAGTTGGTGGCGTTCATCGACAGGCTGTCGAAGCCCATCGCCATCAACAGCACGGCCGCCGCCGGGTCACCGGCCATTTCACCGCAGATGCTCACCGGCTTGCCTTCGGCATGGGCATCACGCACCACATGTTGCAGGGCTTGCAGCACCGCCGGGTGCAGGTAGTCGTAGAGGTCGGCCACCCGTGGGTTGTTGCGGTCCACGGCCAGCAGGTACTGGGTCAGGTCGTTGGAGCCCACGGACAGGAAGTCCACCTGCCGGGCCAGCTCTTTGGCCTGGTACACCGCCGCCGGGATTTCGATCATCACGCCGATCGGCGGCATCGGTACATCGGCGCCTTCGTCGCGTACTTCGCCCCAGGCCCGGTGGATCAGGTGCAGCGCCTCTTCCAACTCATGGGTGCCGGAGATCATCGGCAACAGGATGCGCAGGTTGTTCAGCCCTTCGCTGGCCTTGAGCATGGCGCGGGTTTGTACGAGGAAAATTTCAGGGTGGTCGAGCGTGACACGAATACCGCGCCAACCCAGGAACGGGTTGTCTTCCTTGATCGGGAAATACGACAGTGACTTGTCGCCGCCGATGTCCAGGCTGCGCATAGTCACCGGCAACGGGTGGAAGGCTTGCAGTTGCTCGCGATAAATCGCCAGCTGCTCCTTCTCACTCGGGAAACGCTGGTTGATCATGAACGGCACTTCGGTGCGGTACAGCCCCACGCCCTCGGCGCCACGCTGTTGCGCACGAGCCACATCGGCCAGCAGGCCGGTGTTGACCAACAGCGGCACGCGATGACCGTCGGTGGTCACGCACGGCAGCTCGCGCAATGAGTCGAGGCCCAGCGCCAGTTGCTTCTCTTCTTCAACCACTTCGGCGTATTGCTTGCGCAGCACGTCGCTGGGGTTGGTGAACACTTCACCGCGATGACCATCGACGATCATGTCGATGCCATCGACCTTGGCATACGGCAGGTCCACCAGGCCCATCACCGTCGGGATGCCCATGGCTCGGGCCAGGATCGCGACGTGGGAGTTGCCCGAGCCGAGTACCGAGACCAGGCCCACCAGTTTGCCCTCTGGCACTTCGCCGAGCATGGTGGCGGTCAGTTCCTCACTGATCAGGATGGTGTTGTCGGGGTAGACCAGGTTGGTGGTGCGGTCTTCCTGCAGCTTGGCCAGCAGACGGCGACCCAGGTCGCGCACATCCGAGCCCGCTCGCGCAGGTAGTCGTCGTCCATCATTTCAAAACGGTTGACGTGATCGGTCACCACTTGGCGCAGCGCGCCCTGGGCCCACTGGCCGGTCTTGATCACGGTCTTGACTTCGTTCCCGAGGGAAGCGTCGTCGAGCATCATCTGGTACACGTCGAACAGCGCACGCTCTTCGGGGCGCAACTGGGTGGCCAGCTTGTTCGACAGGTTGCGCATGTCGGCGCGCACGCCTTCCAGGGCCGTCTTGAACAGTTTGATTTCAGCGTCGATATCGTCGACGGTCTTGTCCGGCACCACATCGAGGTCGGCCGGCGGCAGCATGACCACCGCCGTACCGACCGCCGCACCCGGCGAACCCGGCACGCCGACGAACTTGGCTTCCTGGATGCCCTTGCCCTGACGCCCCAGGCCGCGAATCGAGCCAGTGGCTTCAGCGTGGGCGATAACCCCGGCGAGTTGCGCGCTCATGGTCACGAGGAAGGCTTCTTCACCTTCGTCGAACTGGCGGCGTTCTTTTGCTGGATGACCAACACGCCGACGACGCGGCGGTGGTGAATGATCGGTGCGCCAAGGAACGAGGCGTAACGCTCTTCGCCGGTTTCGGCAAAGTAGCGATAACGCGGGTGATCGGCCGCGTTTTCAAGGTTCAGGGGTTCTTCACGCGTCCCCACCAGGCCCACCAGACCTTCATTGGGCGCCATGCTGACCTTGCCGATGGAGCGCTTGTTCAAGCCCTCGGTGGCCATCAGCACAAAACGGTTGGTCTCGGGGTCCAGCAGGTAAACCGAGCAGACCTGGCTGCCCATGGCTTCCTTGACGCGCAACACAATAATCCCCAACGCCGCCTTGAGATCCTTGGCGGAGTTAACTTCCTGGACGATCTTGCGCAGCGTATTGAGCATGGCTCGGGGTCGAACTCCGTCGTCAGTCGCGCGCTAAAAGGCGCGGGGCAAGCTCTTTAAGAGCGCGACGATAAACTTCGCGCTTGAATGTCACCACCTGGCCCAACGGGTACCAATAGCTGACCCAACGCCAGCCATCGAACTCCGGTTTACCGGTCAAATCCATCCGCACCCGCTGCTCGTTCGAGATCAGGCGCAGGAGAAACCATTTTGCTTCTGGCCGATGCACAGCGGTTGGCTGTGGGTACGCACCAGGCGTTGCGGCAAACGATAGCGCAACCAGCCACGGGTACAGGCCAGAATTTGCACATCTTCGCGCTCAAGGCCGACTTCTTCGTTCAACTCACGGTACAAGGCGTCTTCAGGGGTTTCATCGGGGTTGATTCCGCCTTGAGGAAACTGCCAGGCATCTTGGTTGATTCGGCGAGCCCATAGCACCTGTCCGGCATCATTCGTAAGAATAATCCCGACATTAGGACGGAAACCATCGGGGTCGATCACGGCAACAACCTCGCAAACGCATGTCGCCGCATTGTTCCACAAAGGTTGATCAAGCGGCAACGAGGCTTCTTACCTTATGTGCACTCTTGTGAAAAGACCGTATTCTGGACGCCTTTTTACAGACTTTTCAGCGAGTAACTGCAATGCGCCTGGCTTTATTCGACTTGGACAACACCCTCCTCGGCGGTGACAGCGATCACGCTTGGGGCGATTACCTCTGTGAACGCGGGATTCTCGACCCAGTGGCCTACAAGGCCCGCAACGACGAGTTTTACCAGGATTACCTGGCCGGCAAACTCGATAACGCCGCCTACCTGAACTTTTCCCTGGAAATCCTCGGCCGCACCGAGATGGCCCAGTTGGAGGAGTGGCACCGTGACTTCATGCGCGACTGCATCGACCCGCTGATGCTGCCGCTGGCCGAGGAACTGCTGGCCAAACACCGCGCCGCCGGCGACAAGCTGGTGATCATCACCGCCACCAACCGTTTCGTTACCGCGCCGATTGCCGCGCGCCTGGGCGTTGATACCCTGATCGCCACTGAGTGCGAGATGGAAAATGGCCGTTATACCGGGCGCAGTACTGACGTGCCGTGCTTCCGTGAAGGCAAGGTGACGCGCTTGAACCGGTGGTTGGAAGAGACGGGGTATAGCCTGGAAGACAGCTACTTCTATAGCGACTCGATGAATGACTTGCCGTTGTTGGAGCAGGTGACGCATGCGGTGGCGGTGGATCCGGACCCGAATTTGCGGGTTGAGGCTGAGACGCGCGGATGGCCGGTGATTACTTTGCGTAGCTGATGGCGCCATCGCAGGCAAGCCAGCTCCCACATTTGGTTGTGTTTACACGTCCAAGTGTGGGAGCGGGCTTGCTCGCGAATGAAGGCGACTCGGTCTAACGCCCTAAACCGGCTTGGCCCCCATAAGCCCCGCAATCGCGACAAACCCCACCAAACTTACCACCGCCAGTACCAGGGTGAAATTCAAGCTACCGCCCTCGCCCCTGCGTAGGCGATTAAGCCGTGCCACCAGCCAGAACCACGCCAGCGCCGCCACGGTATAGAGGATGCTGGAGCCCAGGATCCAGGTCTGCCCCAATGGCCAGCCAATCAGGTGCACCAGCCACCAGCCGGTAAACGGCATGCTGACTACGCAAACCCCCATCAACAACCATACGAACGCCCAAGGACGCTGCACCGTCACCGCCGGACCGGCGCTGCGCTTGCGCCAGGCCAGTATTGCCAGGCCCAGGCCGCTGAGCAGCAGCAAGACAGTGGCCGCGATGTGGATAACTTTCAAGGTGGTCAGGGTTTCCATGTGTCGTCTTCCTTAAAGGCCGCCCCATCAGCGTAGTCGTTCAACCGAGGAACAGCTTGTAGGCCGGGTTATCGCTTTCATCCCAGTACGGGTAGCCGATGGCTTCCAGCGCAGCCGGCACCAGGTGGCGCTCGTTTGCCGGCACTTGCAGGCCGGCAACCACGCGGCCATCCGCCGCGCCGTGGTTGCGGTAGTGGAACATCGAGATATTCCAGCGCCCGCCCAACTTGTGCAGGAAGTTGAACAACGCGCCCGGACGCTCCGGGAACTCGAAGCGAAACACCACTTCATTGCTGACGTGCGCCGCATGCCCGCCAACCATGTGGCGGATGTGCAGCTTGGCCAGTTCGTTCTCGGTCAGGTCCAGCACCGGGAAACCCTGGCCGGTAAGGCTGGCGATCAGCGCGCTGCGCGGGTCGTTTTCCGGGTGGGTCTGCACGCCGACAAAAATGTGCGCCTCGCTGCCAGAGTGGAAGCGGTAATTGAATTCGGTGATCTGGCGCTTGCCCACGGCCTCGCAGAACGCCTTGAAGCTGCCCGGTTTCTCGGGGATGGTCACGGCGATGATGGCCTCGCGCCCCTCACCCAACTCGGCGCGCTCGGCCACGTGGCGCAGGCGGTCGAAGTTGACGTTGGCGCCGGAGTCGATGGCCACCAGGGTTTGCCCGGTCACGCCACGGGTCTCCACGTATTTCTTGATACCCGCCACGCCCAGCGCGCCCGCAGGTTCGGTGATGGAGCGGGTGTCGTCGTAGATGTCCTTGATCGCCGCACAGATTTCATCGGTGCTCACGGTGATCACTTCATCGACATAGTCTTTGCAGATATCAAAGGTGTGCTGGCCGATCTGCGCCACCGCCACGCCATCGGCAAAGATGCCGACGGTTGGCAATACCACGCGCTCACCCGCCGCCATCGCAGCTTGCAGGCAGTTGGAGTCGTCCGGCTCGACGCCGATGATCTTGATTTCCGGGCGCAGGTATTTCACGTATGCCGCAATACCGGCGATCAGCCCGCCGCCGCCCACCGGTACGAAAATCGCATCCAACGGCCCTGGATGCTGGCGCAAAATTTCCATCGCCACGGTGCCCTGCCCGGCAATGGTGTGCGGATCATCGTAGGGGTGAATGTAGACGTAGCCCTTTTCGTCGACCAGCTTGAGCGAGTAGGCCAGCGCTTCTGGGAAGGAATCACCATGCAGCACGACTTTGCCGCCACGGGAACGCACGCCTTCGACCTTGATCTCTGGGGTGGTCTTGGGCATCACGATGGTGGCTTTTACGCCCAACACCTTGGCCGCCAGGGCCAGGCCCTGCGCATGGTTGCCCGCCGAGGCCGTGACCACGCCGCGCGCACGCTCTTCGGCAGTCAGCTGGGTCAGCTTGTTGTAGGCGCCGCGAATCTTGAACGAGAACACCGGCTGCAAGTCTTCACGCTTGAGCCAGACCTTGTTGCCCAGCCGCTCGGAGAGCTGGCGGGCGGTCTGCAGCGGGGTTTCTACGGCAACGTCGTAGACGCGCGAGGTGAGGATCTTTTTGACGTACTGTTCAAGCATCGGCGGGCATCTACTTTCACGGTTTGGCAGGGCCAAGGAGTCTAACCCGGCTTTTGGCCGGGCGACCACACGAATCCAGAGGTTTTGTTGGGTTATACTCGCCGCCCTCGATAACTCCCCGCCCGCTCCGGAGCCCGCATGACCCAGGATCAACTCAAACAGGCAGTGGCCCAAGCCGCCGTCGATTTAATCCTTCCAAAACTCGACGACAAGAGCATCGTCGGTGTTGGCACCGGCTCCACCGCCAACTGCTTCATCGATGCGTTGGCCCAGCACAAGGGCGCATTCGACGGCGCCGTGGCCAGCTCCGAAGCCACCGCCGCGCGCCTTAAAGGCCATGGCATTCCGGTGTACGAGCTCAACACCGTGAGCGACCTGGAGTTCTACGTGGACGGCGCCGATGAAAGCGACGAGCACCTGAACCTGATCAAAGGCGGCGGCGCAGCCCTGACCCGCGAGAAGATCGTCGCAGCCGTGGCCAAGACCTTCATCTGCATTGCCGACGCCAGCAAGCTGGTGCCGGTACTCGGCGCGTTCCCGCTGCCGGTGGAAGTCATCCCGATGGCCCGCAGCCACGTGGCCCGCGAGCTGGTGAAACTGGGCGGCGACCCGGTTTACCGTGAAGGTGTGTTGACCGACAACGGCAACATCATCCTGGATGTGTTCAACATGCAGATCACTAACCCGGTGGAACTTGAGACGCAGATCAATGCCATCGTGGGCGTGGTGACTAACGGTTTGTTTGCGGCGCGTCCGGCTGACGTGTTGCTGCTGGGCACTTCTGAAGGCGTCAAAACCCTCAAGGCCTGATGCAAAACCAAATGTGGGAGCGGGCTTGCTCGCGAATGCGGTGGTTCAGCTGGAAATGCTTTGACTGACACACCGCTTTCGCGAGCAAGCCCGCTCCCACATTGGTCCTGCATTCCTTCAAGGACTTGGTTTCTTGAAGACGTAGAACAGGTTCGGCTCGCTGGTCAGGTACAAGTTACCGTCATCGTCCATCGCGATCCCTTCCGCCTGAGGCACCCGTTTCTTCAGGCCATGACGCCCGCTGAGCAGCGACAAACTGCTCAACGGCCGCCCATCGATATCCAGCTCCAACACCAGAAACGACTCATCCGACAGCGCCAGTAAATGGCCGCTGCGCTCATCGTATTGCAGGCTCGACAGGTCACGCACAAACAACCCGGCATCACGCTTGGGGTTGTTGATCACGTGCACCGAGTAGGTTTTTTCCGGCTTGAAATGCGGAAACCCGTGGACCTCGTAGATCAGCATCGGGTCACGCTCCTTGGCCACGAACAGGCGCTTGCCCACCGAATCGTAAGCCAGGCCCTCAAAGCCTTTGTTGCCGCCGACATGCAGGCCCAGTGTCATTTGCTCCGCATCGGCGGCGTCGAGGAACTGGGTGTCGTCGTCCACATGCACCTTGATCAGCCGCTGCTGGCGCTCATCACTGATCACATAGATGTTGTCGCTGATGAACTCGACGGCCTCCGCATCGCCAAACCCCACCAACGGAATACGCCGCAAGATATCGCCCTCCAGGGACATTTCGATCAGCTCGGGGTTTTTGTTGGTGACGGTAAACAGGCTTTTGCGCACAGGGTCATAGGTAAGAGCCGAGACGTCGTCGTTCAACCCATCGATCACCTTGGCTTCCAGGGCTACACGGTATTCGCCCAGGCCAATGGAACGCTCATCGGTCGGTTGGCGCCAAGCTTGTAAGTTGAACCAGGCGCGTTCGAACAGGCGAAAGTGCTGCGCAACGGCCCCGGCACTGATCAGAGCGATCAGCGCAAGCGTAAACAGAACGGGTTTGGGGCGGGAAAATCGACGCATCGGACGGGCTCAAGAGCAAAAAGTGGCGAAGGAATATCACGCCCGTCTGAATTTAAACTTAAACGCGCCCGGATGTCTGGCGAATGCCGTTCTTAGAGAACTATCCGACGTAACCGGTGCGTTATTTCTGCTTTTCGAAGCGATAGAACAGGTTCGGCTCACTGACCATGTACAGCGTGCCGTTTTCGTCCATGGTCACGCCTTCGGCGCGGGGAATCGTGTTCTTGAGGCCATTGAAACCACCAAGCAAGGTCATGAAGCTGACTTGCTCGCCCTTTTCATCCAACTCCAGCAGCAGGTGGGAGTCGGCAGAAAGCACCAGCAAGTGACCGGTACGCGGGTCGATCGCCAGGGCCGAGAGGTTACGCATGTCCAGCTCGGTGCTGGTCAGCTTTTGCTTGTCGCCAACGAGTGTCTGGCTGCCATCGCTTTTCCAGGTGAACAACGCCGGTGGGCGCTCTTCGCCCAGGATGATCTGCTGGTTGCGCTTGTCCCAGGTGACGCCTTCAAAGGCTTTGTTCTGGTTCTTGGATGGCCCCAGGTCGTAACTGGGGAAATCAGCCTTGTTCAGTTGGGCAGTGCTGGCGTCGACCTTGATGATGGTCATGAGATGCTGGCGTTCGTCGACCACAGCCATCAGGCCGTTTTCCATGACCGTCACGCCTTCTGGGTTGTCCCAACCATTCAGCGGCATCTTGCGCAGCACGTCGCCTTGCAGGCTCAACTCGACGAGGAACGGGTTTTTGCCCATCACGGAAAACAGAGTTTTGGTCTGGGGGTTGTAGGAGACGTCGGAGGCTTCATCCTTCTCCATCCCCGGCAACACCTTGGCGTCGATGACCGCGTGGTAGTCGGGAAGCCATACACTTTCCTGACGCTCGGCGGGGGTTTCGAAGCGCTCGGCGACCCACAGCAAGCCGCGATCATCCCAATGCATGGCCCACGAAACGCCATAGGCAATCACGCCGACCAGCAACAGCCAGGAATACCAGCGCAGGGCAAAGCGGGAACGCGGCTTGGGGGTGACGGTAGGCAGAGTGACGGCCATTGGGTGCTTTTTTCCGGGAAGTCAGCGTTAGGTGATAGCACAGGATCAAGAGGTCCGCGCGCAATGAGGCTGGGAATTATCCGGATGGTGTGTGAAAAAATGCAAAGGACTGGATCTTTTGGACACTCATAAACCAATGTGGGAGCGGGCTTGCTCGCGAAGGCGGTGGTTCAGTTGAAAAATCTTCGACTGACACACCGCCTTCGCGAGCAAGCCTGCTCCCACATTTTTGATCGCGTTTCGTCAGTGCTTAGCGGACAACGCTCTCAAAGCTGTTCACACCCGCCAACTCCAACACCAACTCATCCCCCACATTCAGCGGGCCAACGCCAGCCGGCGTGCCGGTAAGGATCACATCACCGGCCTGCAGCGAGAAGCAGCCGGCCATGTGTTGGATCATCGGGATGATCGGGTTGAGCATCTGCGAGCTGTTGCCATCCTGGCGCACTTCGCCATTGATGGTCAGGCGGATGCCGATGTCGGTCAGGTCCGGGAAGGTGCTGCCCACGACGAACGGTGCAATCACCGCCGCGCCGTCGAAGGACTTGGCGATTTCCACGGCAGGCCTTTGGCTTTCAGCTCGGCCTGCTTGTCGCGCAGGGTAAGGTCCAGGGCCGGAGCGAAGCCGGAGATGGCGTCCAGCACTTCTTCACGGCTTGGCTTGGTCGACAGCGGCTTGCCGATCAATACCGCGATTTCCGCTTCGTAGTGCACCGAACCGCGCTCGGTCGGGATGGCGAAACCACCTTCCAACGCTACTACGCAACTGCCCGGCTTGATGAACAGCAACGGTTCAGTCGGCACCGGGTTGTCCAGTTCCTTGGCATGTTCGGCGTAGTTACGCCCGATACACACCACTTTCCCGACCGGAAAGTGGATGTTGGTGCCGTCGACATACTTGTGCTGGTAGCTCATGGAACGACTCCTTCAGGGGCGATTAAACAGCGAAGATCTTGCCAGGGTTCATGATCCCGTTCGGGTCGAACACCGCTTTGACTGCCTTCATGTATTCGATTTCAACCGGCGAGCGGCTGTAGGTCAGGTAGTCGCGCTTGGTCATGCCCACGCCGTGTTCGGCGGAGATCGAACCGTTGTACTTCTCGACGGTTTCAAACACCCACTTGTTCACGGTGGCGCACTTGGCAAAGAACTCGTCCTTGCTCAGGTTTTCCGGCTTGAGGATATTCAAGTGCAGGTTGCCGTCGCCGATGTGGCCGAACCAGACGATTTCGAAGTCCGGGTAGTGCTCGCCGACAATCGCGTCAATTTCTTTCAAGAACGCTGGCACTTTGGAGACAGTGACCGAAATGTCGTTCTTGTACGGAGTCCAGTGGGAAATGGTCTCGGAGATGTACTCGCGCAGTTTCCACAGGTTGTGCAGTTGGGTTTCGCTCTGGCTCATCACGCCGTCCAGCACCCAGCCCTGCTCCACGCAATGCTCGAAGGTTTCCAGGGCATGGTTGGCGACTTCTTCGGTGGTGGCTTCAAATTCCAGCAGGGCGTAGAACGGGCATTCGGTTTCGAACGGCGCCGGCACGTCGCCACGGCCGAGGACCTTGGCCAGGGCCTTGTCGGAGAAGAACTCAAAGGCGGTCAGGTCCAGCTTGCTCTGGAACGCGTGCAATACCGGCATGATCGAGTCGAAATCGGTGGTGCCGAGCACCATGGCGGTGAGGTTTTTCGGCGCACGGTCCAGGCGCATGGTGGCTTCGACCACAAAACCCAGGGTGCCTTCAGCGCCGATAAACAGCTGGCGCATGTCGTAGCCGGTGGCGTTCTTGATCAGGTCGCGGTTCAATTCCAGCACGTCGCCCTTGCCGGTGACGACTTTCATGCCGGCCACCCAGTTACGGGTCATGCCGTAGCGAATCACCTTGATCCCGCCGGCATTGGTGCCGATATTGCCGCCAATCTGGCTGGAACCGGACGAAGCGAAATCCACCGGGTAGTACAGGCCCTTTTCTTCGGCGACGTTCTGCAATTGCTTGGTGACCACTCCCGGCTGGCACACAGCGGTGCGGTCGGTGAGGTTCACGTCGAGGATCTGGTTCATATAGTCGAACGACACGACCACTTCGCCATTGGCGGCCACAGCGGCGGCCGACAGGCCGGTACGCCCACCCGATGGCACCAGCGCCACCTTGTGTTCATTGGCCCAACGCACGATGGCCTGGACCTGCTCGATGGTCTTGGGGAAGACGATGGCGGTCGGCGCGGGTGCGAAGTGCTTGGTCCAATCCTTGCCGTAAGCCTCCAGGGAGTCTGCATCGGTCAGCACTTTGCCAGGCTCAACCAGGGTCTTTAGCTCATCAATCAGGGCAGGATGGGTCATCGACAGAACTCTCGAACAATTCATGGTCATCCTGAGAACGCTTCACGTCGCAGGAATAGGTGTTTAGCGGGGCGCGTATGCTAGCATACCGCCCCCGCAGGACAGAGCCCAAGGGCGTTTCTGCGGTGACGGCTTTCCTGCCGTCCGGGTCAGCTTAAGCGATCCGACTCCCTGCCATTTTTCTCCGGGATACAGGTTTACGCAGATGAGCAAGACTTCTCTCGATAAGAGCAAGATCAAGTTCCTTCTTCTGGAAGGCGTCCACCCATCGGCTGTCGACGTTCTGAAAGCCGCCGGGTACACCAGCATTGAGTACATCACCAGTTCTCTGCCGGAAGCCCAACTCAAGGAAAAGATCGCCGACGCGCACTTTATCGGCATTCGCTCCCGCACTCAGCTGACCGAAGAGATCTTCGACCACGCCAAGAAACTCGTGGCGGTCGGCTGTTTCTGCATCGGCACCAACCAGGTCGACCTCAACGCAGCGCGCGAGCGCGGCATCGCGGTGTTCAACGCACCGTACTCCAACACCCGTTCCGTTGCGGAGCTGGTGCTGGCCGAGGCCATCCTGCTGTTGCGCGGCATTCCTGAGAAGAACGCTTCCTGCCACCGTGGCGGCTGGATCAAGAGCGCAGCCAACTCCTTCGAAATCCGCGGCAAGAAGCTGGGTATCGTCGGTTACGGCTCGATCGGTACTCAGCTGTCGGTACTGGCTGAAGGCCTGGGCATGCAGGTGTTCTTCTACGACACCCTGACCAAGCTGCCATTGGGCAACGCCACCCAAGTCGCCAGCCTGACTGAGCTGTTGGGCATGTCCGACATCGTGACCCTGCACGTTCCGGAAACCGCTGAGACCCAGTGGATGATCGGCGAGAAGGAAATCCGCGCCATCAAGAAAGGCGGCATCCTGATCAACGCTGCACGTGGCACCGTGGTCGAGCTGGACGCCCTGGCCGACGCGATCAAGGACAAGCACCTGATCGGCGCCGCCATCGACGTGTTCCCGGTAGAGCCTCGCTCTAACGACGACATCTTCGAAAGCCCGCTGCGTGGCCTGGACAACGTGATCCTGACCCCGCACATCGGCGGTTCCACCGCTGAAGCCCAAGCCAACATCGGCCTGGAAGTGTCGGAAAAACTGGTCAAGTACAGCGACAACGGTACCTCGGTATCGTCCGTGAACTTCCCGGAAGTGGCCCTGCCGGCTCACCCTGGCAAGCACCGTCTGCTGCACATCCACCAGAACATCCCTGGCGTGATGATGGAGATCAACAAGGTCTTCGCGGAAAACGGCATCAACATCTCCGGTCAGTTCCTGCAGACCAACGAGAAGGTCGGCTACGTGGTCATCGACGTCGACGCCGAGTACTCCGACCTGGCGCAAGAGAAGCTGCAGCACATCAAAGGCACTATCCGTAGCCGCGTGTTGTTCTAAGGTTTCAACCGCACCACAAAAAGGGAGCCCCTCGGGGCTCCCTTTTTCATCTGAACAAATCTTACTTAACGTTAACCGTGATCACTTTCGAGACTACAGTAGGTTCGAACTGACGGTGAACGTTGTCGCCCGCCACCAGTTGCAAGGTGTGCTTGCCTGGGGTCAGGGTCAATTCGGTTTCAGTCTGGGCTTTGCCGAAGTGAATCGACGTGGCGGTAGCCGGAATAGCTTCGTCGGCTTTGAGCGAGGTGACGTCCTGGTCTACCAACAGGTGGTGGTGACCGGCGTTCGGCACTTGCTTGTCGATAGGCTCCAGGTCCAGGTTTTTAACGCCGAATTTGACGGTGAAGGTTTTATCGACAGTTGCGCCGTCTTTGGGCGACACGATAAACACTTCGGCGCCTTTAGGCGCAGGGGTACGCGGCAGGTCGGCGGCGTTCGCCAACATTGAGGCGCCCAGCAGCAAGCTGGCAATCGTTGCATGGGACAAAAGGGCTTTCATTCGCTTCTCCAGTTTTTCCAGGAAATCTGTAGGGTTATGACAACTTCGCGACAAATTGCTGTCCAAGGCACTCAACACCATAGCAAAGCGATGCTGAACGGCGCCTCGCACATAAAAATTATCTAGGAGTGACCATGCGCTTTTCGCCTGGCCTGTTACTTTTGCTTCCCCTTGTGAGCCCCTTGGCTCACGCCGAACTGGTCGATGATGTGTTTGACCGTGGCGAACTGCGTATCGCCCTTGAAGCCAATACCCCGCCGTTCAACTTCAAGGAAGGCGACAAGCTAACCGGTTTCGAAGTGGAGTTGGGTGAACAACTGGCTAAAGAGATGGACGTGCGCCCCTCGTTCATTACCACCGATGACGCCGACCTGCTGCCAGGGGTGGAAACCGGCAAGTACGACGTGGCCATCAACCATATCGCTATGACTGCTGAGCTCAAGGATCGGTTCGATTTCAGTGAGGCGTATAACGAGAAACCAGAACTGGCGATTCCGTTCCAGAAGGGTAACCCGGCGTTCAAGGCCAGCCTGGACAAGGCGTTGCAGCGGGTGAAGGCGGATGGACGGTTGAAGGCGTTGGCGCAGAAGTGGCTTGAGAACGAGCCCGTAGCCAAGGCCGAGTGACATTCTAATGTGGGAGCTGGCTTGCCTGCGATAGCGGTGGATCAGCACCCTATGTGTAGCTGACACACTGCTATCGCAGGCAAGCCAGCTCCCACATTGGACCACAGTTTCTGAGAGTTGAGCCAAGGCCACTGCCGCCTCAGGCAGCTCCAACTCACTGAACACCTGCACACCATGGCGCTTGAGCAACGCCGCCGTCACCCCTTCGCCTGCGACCTTTACACCAGAAAAGGTCCCGTCATAGGTCAGCAAATTCCCACACGACGGGCTATTGGCCTTGAGCACGGCAATCCGAATGTTGTGGCGCTGCACCAGCGCCAACGCCTGCCGCGCGCCATCAAGGAAGGCTTCGCTGAAGTCCTCCCCCTCGGCCGTCAACACCTGCGCACGACCCTCCCACACCTCCACGCCCTGCCCGCCGGGAATTTCTGCAGGCGGACGCGGCGTCGGCAACCCACCGGCGACCTCCGGGCAGATCGCAACCACACGGCCCTCGGCCTGCCATGCCGCCAGTTGATCGAACGGTCCGCTGGCCCCGCCGTCGTAGCGCACTTTGTGCCCAAGCAGGCAGCGGCTGATCAGAATTTTTCCATGCTCAAAAGGCTCGTTGCCCCGGCGGCGAAACCAGCCGGTGAGGGACAGGCGTTCGCGCGTGGCGGGCATGACTTCGTGGGGGACCTCCCCGGACAGGAACACCACCAGGCAACCGCCGGCGGGCACTACGTCGTATTCGACGCCATCCTTGAGGTACATGCGCAACTGCCCGCCGTGTTCGGGCAGCCAGGCGTCGTTCAAGTAGATCACCGCCGAGACCATGCGGCGGTCGTCGTCGCGGAAACGGTCCAGGTGCTTGAGGTAAAACGCCCCCGGCGGGTACATCGCGAAATGGCTTTCGAAATCTTCCAGGCCGAGGAACAGGCCGCGGTTCATCGCCAGGCGCAGGCTGTCCATCAACGCCATGTAGGTGTCGCAGACCGCTGCATCGCCCTCTTCCAGCCACTGGATATGATCACCACGAATCCCCTCGCGGATCTCCTGGGCCGGGCCGCGTCCTACCGCCGCCGGGGCCAGTTCACCTTCGGCTGCACGTTTACGGCACTCAGCCGCCAGTTCCAGGGTCAGAGCCTGGGGCAGGAAGCCGTCCTGCCGCGACCAGCCTTTTTCAGCCAGGTCGTCGACAATACGTTGCAACAGCGGGTGATCAAGGGGTATTTGCATGGCGCGCATAGTATCCATACGCCTGTGAATCCGACAGAGCCGCCGAGCGTCCGAATACACTTTAATCAGGTAGCCGATAGGATTTCTCGACAAATCCTACGCCCGACACGGACAATAGTGGCCGACTGACAGGAGTCCATATGCGTCGTTTGTTTTTTCCATGCTGATGTTCTGCGTTTTGCCCGCTTGGGCAGACGGCCATGACCAGTTGTACAAGGTCGCCGGCTGGGCCGAACAACGTGCGCATTTCAATGACGCCCTCAGTGCCGCCCAACAACGCTACCGCAACAGCCTGCCGCCAGCGGTGTACCAGGCGCTGGTGGACAACAGCAACAAACGCTTCGCCGCCCAGGCCGTGGACCAGCGTGCCGAGGCGCAGTTGCGCAAGAACCTGGCGGACCCCAAACCTGCCCTAGCGTTTTTCCAATCGCCGTTGGGCCGCAAGATTGTCGCCGCCGAGCTGCTGGCCACGCGCCGCGACCAGTTGGCGAAGAACGCCCAAGGCCTGCCGAAGATCGAAGCCGACGCCACTCGCAGCCTGATCATCGGCCACCTGGCTCAAGCGCTGCCTGCGCGTGAAGCCGGGGCGGAAGTGAGCCTGGCGATTGCCGGCGTGGCTGCTGATAGCTTGAGCCAGATGATTCCCGGCCTGTTGGGCGGCGGTCAGGCGCAGGGCATGCTGAATGGCCAGCGCGAGCGGTTGATGCAGCAGATTGATAAGGATCTGAACAACACTCTGTTGTATGTCTATCGGGATTTGTCTGACCCGGAGCTTGAAGAGTTCGCGACGTTTGCGGAGTCGCCGGAGGGTAAGGCGTATTACCAGGCTGCGTTGGCGGCCATTCGCGCAGGCCTCGCGGTGGGCCAAAGCACCTCAAGCCTGACGCAATAGAAAATGTGGGAGCGGGCTTGCTCGCGAATGCGGAGTATCAGTCAACTAACTTGCTGACTGACACCCTGCATTCGCGAGCAAGCCCGCTCCCACATTTGGATTGGGTTACTTCAGATGATCCGTGAGAAAACTGAAGTACTCCTGGCGAATCTCCGGAATTTCATTGGCCAGGTGATGCCTGCCACGCTTCACCATCAGCACCTCCGGTTGATCGAACTTGCCCCGCAGCACTTGCAAGTTGTGCTGCCAGTCCACAGTCATATCTTCCTCCCCCTGCACAATCACCAGCCGCCGCAGGCTCTGCGGTGCGGCTTCGATGCGTTTGATCCAGCGCGCCAGCGCGCCCACCCAGGCGGTGGGCAACTGGCGTGGTTGCAGCGGGTCTGCCTCAAGGAACGGCTTGAACGCAGGGTCATTGGTGTTATCGCTGAACCGCCGCGCAATGCCTTTGACGAACGGCCGCAGCAGGTAATAGCTCACTTGCGACCAGCCCCACGAACGCGGACGCACCAACGGCGACAGCAGGAACGTCTTGCCCTGGGCCGGGCTGTCGGCGCCATGGTTGAGCAAATGGTCGACCACCACCGCGCCGCCGGTACTTTGCCCGAACAGGTGCCAGGGTTGAGGCAATTGCAGCGTGGATGCCTGGGCGAACAGCGCCTGCACCACATGCTGGTACACCGCAAAATCATCGATGCTGGCACGCGGGCCGCTGGACAACCCATGCCCCGGCAAATCGCAGGCGATCACCACAAAGCCCTGGTCCAGGGCCCAGCGCACTACATGGCGATACAGCCCCATATGGTCGTAGAAGCCGTGGAACATAAACATCGTCGCCACCGGCACAGCTGGCCACCACACCTGGGCGACAACCTCGAAGCCGTCGACTTCGAAGCGCCCCAGGCGGCTGACGGCCTGGTCCAGCCCGTAGAAACGCTGATAGACCCGTGCCTCGACTGAAAGCGGTTGCGCATCCACCAAGGGCCGCAAGCTTTCGCGCAGATGATCGGGGTCAAAGGTGACGGGCATAAAGGCTTCCAGACTACGGCGAAGATGAATATCGAGCTGCGATATTCATCTGTCAGGACAAGCATGGCAAGCTACGCGACCTTCGAGGATACATCTGAATGCGACCGCCCTACCGTACCGCCCTGTTCGCCAGCCTGATCCTGGTCATCTGCGCTGGCGTGCTGTGGGCGGCGTATGACTGGTTCCAAGGCCGCTACCTGCGGGCGTTCAGCGAACACACGGCGGTGTTCTCCGGCGATGCCTTGCGCCTGCCCGCCGAACTCAGTGGCCCAGGGCCGATCCGCCTGGTGCACTTCTGGGACCCGGCCTGTCCCTGCAACGTCGGCAACCAGCAACACTTGGGCGAGTTGATCGAACACTACGCGCCCCAAGGGGTCGAGTTCTATGCCCTGCAAAAAGCCGGCAGCCACGGCCAACTGCCCGCCAACCTGCACAAAATGAAAACCCTCACCGCCCTGCCCGGCGCCGATCAGGTGCCGGCCAGCCCGGCCGTGGGAATCTGGGACCGCACCGGCAAGCTCGCGTATTTCGGCCCGTACAGCGAAGGGCTGACGTGCAATTCCAGCAACAGCTTTATCGAGCCGATCCTCAAGGCACTTGAAGACGGACGCGAAGTGAATGCCACGCACACCTTGGCGGTGGGCTGCTATTGTTCGTGGCCTAAAGGTCAGTAGTTCGCTACCCATTCTTGCTAAGGAAAGTTCATGAAGCGCGTCTTGCAGGTTCTCGCGGTTCTGCTGGTATTGGTCGTCTTGGGCGCCGGTTGGTACGTGTACAGCAAGCAGCCGACGCGCCAGGGCACGGTGACGCTGGCCAACCTGCAAGGCTCGGTCACGGTGCGCTACGACGACCGTGGCGTGCCGCACATTCGCGCCGAGAACGAGACCGACCTGTATCGCGCCCTCGGCTATGTGCACGCCCAGGACCGGCTGTTCCAGATGGAGATCATGCGGCGCCTGGCCCGTGGCGAGCTGGCCGAGGTGCTCGGGCCCAAGCTGCTGGAGACCGACAAGCTGTTCCGCAGCCTGCGCATTCGCGAGCGCGCAACCAGCTACGTGGCGCAGCTGGACCATGAGTCGGCGCACTGGAAGGCCCTGCAAGCCTACTTGGACGGCATTAACCAATATCAGGACAGCCACGCCAGCCCCATGGAGTTCGACGTACTGGGCATCGCCAAGCGGCCGTTTACCGCCGAGGACACCATCAGCGTCGCCGGGTACATGGCCTACAGCTTTGCCGCCGCGTTTCGTACCGAGCCACTGCTGACCTACGTACGTGATCAGTTGGGCAGCGATTACCTCAAAGTGTTTGACCTGGATTGGCAGCCCAAGGGCGCGCTCAACCTGGCCGCCAGTGACTGGAAGACCCTCGGCGCGCTTGCCTCATTGAGCGAACAGGCCCTGGCCGAGAATGGCCTGCCGCAGTTCGAAGGCAGCAATGCCTGGGCCATCAGCGGCAGCCGTACCAAGAGCGGCAAGCCCTTGCTGGCGGGCGACCCGCATATCCGTTTCTCGGTGCCATCGGTGTGGTACGAAGCCCAGCTGTCGGCGCCAGGTTTTGAGTTATATGGCTATCACAACGCATTGGTACCGGTGGCGTTCCTGGGGCACAACTTGGCATTCGGCTGGAGCCTGACCATGTTCCAGAACGATGACCTCGACCTCATCGCCGAGAAGGTCAACCCGGCCAACCCCAACCAGGTCTGGTACCACGACCAGTGGGTCGACATGACCCGCACCGAGCAACAGATCGCGGTGAAGGGCCAGGCGCCGGTTACCCTCACCCTGCGCCAGTCGCCCCACGGTCCGATCATCAATGACGTGCTCGGCGAGAACGCCGGCAAGACCCCCATCGCCATGTGGTGGGCGTTCCTCGACACCCAGAACCCGATCCTCGAAGGTTTCTACCAGCTCAACCGTGCCGACACCCTGGCCAAGGCCCGTGCCGCAGCGGCCAAGGTTTCTGCGCCGGGCTTGAACATCGTGTGGGCCAATGCCAAGGGCGATATCGGCTGGTGGGCAGCGGCGCAGTTGCCGATCCGCCCGGCTGGGGTCAATGCCGGGTTTATCCTCGACGGCAGCACTGCCCAGGCGGATAAATTGGGCTTTTACCCGTTCAGCGCCAACCCCCAGGAAGAGAACCCGGCGCGTGGCTATGTGGTATCGGCCAACGCACAACCCGTGTCGCCCACCGGCATGGAGATTCCTGGTTATTACAACCTGGCCGACCGGGGCCAGCAGTTGAATATGCAACTGAGCGACAAGAGCGTGAAGTGGGACGTGAACAACAGCCAGGCCCTGCAACTGGGCACCACCACCGCCTACGGCCCACGCTTGCTGGCCCCGCTGTTGCCGGTGCTGCGTGACGTGGTCAAGGACCCGGCGCAGCTCAAACTGGTCGAACAACTGGCCACCTGGAAGGGCGACTACCCGCTGGACTCCACCAGCGCCACGCTGTTCAACCAGTTTCTGTTCAACCTGACCGATGCCGCCTTCCACCCGAAACTCGGCGACGGCATGTTCAAGACCCTGCTCACCACCCGCGTGATCGACGCGGCCCTGCCACGCCTGGCCGCATCACCGGACTCGCCGTGGTGGGACGGCAAGCGTGCCGAGACCGTCAAGCTCGCTTGGGACAATAGCCTGGCGCACCTCAAGGCGACCTTCGGCGATGACCCGGGCCAGTGGCAATGGGGCAAGGCGCACACCCTGACCCACGGCCATCCGCTGGGCACGCAAAAGCCTTTGGACAAGGTGTTCAACGTCGGCCCGTTCCCCGCGCCGGGCACCCACGAAGTACCGAACAACCAGTCGGCCATGATCGGCCCGGCACCCTGGCCGGTCACCTACGGCCCATCGACCCGCCGCCTGATCGACTTCGCCGACCCGGCCCACGCCCTCACCATCAACCCGGTAGGACAAAGCGGCGTGCCGTTTGACCAGCACTATGGCGACCAGGCGCAAACCTATATCGAAGGCGGCTATGAGCAGGCGCATTTCAGCGACGAGGAAGTGACAGCCAATACGCGCGGTACGCTAAAGCTAATGCCAGCTCGATAACTACCTGTAAACCCGATCAGTGTGGGAGCTGGCTTGCCTGCGATAGCGGTATGACTGATACACCGCTATCGCAGGCAAGCCAGCTCCCACATTTTGACCAGCGGTATGACCGCTACCGGCCGCGCAACCGCCCCGGCGTCTCACCGTAGGTGTCCTTGAACTTCTTGCTGAACGCCGCCTGGGACTGGTAACCGACTTGAGCGGCGATATCCAGCAGGCTAAGGCGCGACTGGCGCAACAGGTTGAACGCCAGCTCCATGCGTAACTGCGTCAACAGCACCCACGGCGATACGCCTGCCACCTTCACAAACGCACGCATGAACGTCGCCCGTGACATCGTCGCTGCAACCGCCAGGCGGTCGATGGTCCACTCATGGCCGGGGTCGGCCAGCATCGCCTGCCAGGCCTTGCTCAAACGCTTGTCGGCCAACAGCGCAAACGTACCGGCCACCGGCGCTTGGCGGCTCAGCCAGGTGCGCAAAATCAGGGTGAACAGTGCCGATGACAGCGCGTCGATAAACGTGCGGGCGCCGACCTGCTGCCCATCCGCCTCGCTGCGCAACAAGGCAATCAATGCCGCTAATTGCCCATCACCCTGCCACTCGCGGCTGGAGACCACCAAGTAATGCGGCAACGCACTCAACAGCAAGGATTGAGGGTTGTAGTGGAAGCTGCCGCAGAGCATCTCCACATCCGGCTGATCGCCCCCAGGCGATGCACTTGAAGCAGGCCGCCGTCGATGACCTTGGGCTGCATCGGCGCAATTCGCGCGCCCTGGCTGCGCAGCAAATGGGTAGCACCGCCGGGCATCAGCAGGATATCGCCCGGCTCCAGCACCACCTGTTGCCCGCCGGACAACTCCGCGCGGCATGTGCCGCTGAGCACGATGTGATAAGGCGCCACGCCCAGGTTTTCGGGAGCATGGTCCAGCGCCCAGTCACCCTGGAACTGGCAGCGTAAATCCAGGCTGCCGCGCAGGTTGGCCAGCGCGATAAGGGAATCGATCGAATTCATTTGCGAGCATCGGTCAAAAGATGAGCGGATTGAACAAGAACGCCGGTCCTGAACGGCACAGACTGGTTTCACACCCACCCTGTTCAGGAGTTACCGCAATGTTCAATAACTGGTCCGACTTGCTGCCTACCGTGAAGAAAGCCTTTGGCGCGCTGGGCAAGAGCAACCCGAAGATGGTCAAAGCCTACATGGCGCTGGGCGAAGCTGCCGAGGAAAACAACGTCCTCGACGCCAAGACCCGTGAGTTGATTTCCATTGCGGTGGCCATTACCACGCGTTGCGACGGTTGCATAGGCGTGCACGCGGATGCGGCGATCAAGGCCGGCGCCACTCGCGAAGAAGTCGCCGCGACCCTGGCCACCGCAATCTCGCTGAACGCAGGCGCGGCGTATATCTACTCGCTGCGCGCGCTGGAAGCCTACGACACGCTCAAACCGGCGCCGCAAAATTAAGCCGGAACTGTTGCGGCGTCACGCCCAGCCGACGGTTGAACACACTGCGCATGTGCTGGGCGTCGCGAAAGCCGCATTGGTAGGCCACGGTTTTCAGCGGTGCGGGGCTGCTCTCGAGCATCACCCGCGCCGCGTCTACCCGTGCTCGCTCGACAAACTCCGCCGGAGTGATCCGTGCCTCGCGGGCAAACACCCGGGAGAAGTTGCGCGCACTCATGTTCGCCGCCTTGGCCAGGTCGGCGATGGTCAAATCCCCGTCAGGTTCGCCAATACGTACAACTGCACCAGCGCCACCGCCGAGGTGGCTTCGGCGTGGGGTGTCAGAAATGGACTGAACTGCGACTGCCCGCCCGAACGCTGAGTGAACACTACGAGGCGCTTGGCCACGCTTAGCGCGACTTCCGGGCCGTGGTCCTGAGCCAACAGGTACAGCGACAGGTCGATGCCCGCCGTCACACCCGCCGAGGTGTAGAGGTTGCCATCCTGCACATACAGGCGGTCGGCTTCGACCTGGGCCGTGGGGCACAGGCGCGCCAGGTCGGCGGCATCGTTCCAATGAGTGGTGACGGTCTTGCCGTCCAGTAGCCCGGCGCGGGCGAGCATGAAGGCGCCGTTGCAGATTGAGCCGAAGCGCTGTGCCCTTTGGGTTGCGCCGAGTAGCCAGTCATCGAAGGGAGCGCCGAAGTCTTCGAAGGGCAACTGCGGACCGCCGGCGACCAGTAACAGGTCATAGGCGTTCAGGGCTTCGCTGTAATGCCGGTGTGCCTGCAATGACAAGCCGTTGGAGGCCGCCATGCTGCCGTGGCCGAGGCCGATGACTTCCAAGTGGTAATGGTCTTGCGGCGGTAGAAACCGATTGGCCTCGCAGAACACGTCCATAGGGCCGGTCACATCCAGCGACTGGACGCCGGGAAAGATCAAGATGGCGACGGTTTTGCTCATACTCACAAACACCTTTTCTAACTGGACAAACACAAAACCCCTGTGGGAGCTGGCTTGTCGGGTCGCCGCATCGCTGCGATGCAGGCACCCCGGTCCATCAGGTATACCGAGTTGATCCTATCGCAGGCAAGCCAGCTCCCACATTTGACCGAGTGCACCCTTGGCACGATGTGAAGGCACATTGGCCGGGATCGCTCCCTCGCCGCGATAGCCCCTTCGCGGGCACGCGACCAGACTGGAATCTTTCCAGAGGAGCACCACCATGACCACCACCATCGCCGGCATCCAGATCCCCGACAGCGCCTTGGCCAAGGCCACCACCGAATACATCCGCGACGTCGAATCCGACCTGCTCTACCACCACTCCCGCCGGGTATTCCTGTTCGGCGCGTTGAGCGGTGAGCGCAAGCAACTGGCCTACAACCCGGAACTGCTTTACGTCGGCGCGATGTTCCATGACCTGGGCTTGGTCGAAGGTCATCGCAGTGACAACGAACGGTTCGAAGTGGACGGCGCCAATGCAGCGGCGGCGTTCCTCAAGCCCTACGGGCTGAGCGATGACGATATCGAACAGGTGTGGTTGTCCATCGCGCTGCACACCACACCGGGCGTACCGCAACATCTGCGCCCCACCGTCGCGCTGGTCACGGCGGGCGTGGAAATGGACGTGCTGGGCATGGACTACGCAGCGTTTTCTACCGTGCAGCGCGAAGCGGTGGTGCATGCGCATCCACGCGGTGAAGGGTTCAAGGAGTGCATCATCTGCGCGTTTGCCGATGGCTTGCGTCATCGCCCACAAACCACGTTTGGCAACGTGAAGACCGATGTGCTGGTGGATCAGGAACCGGGGTTCAAGCCGATGAATTTTGTGGAGGTGATTCGTAAATCGCCTTGGGCTGCCTGAAACACAACCTTATAAACACCACAAAACCACTGTGGGAGCTGGCTTGCCTGCGATAGCGGTGTATCAGTAAACAAATCAGTCACTGATAGATTGCTATCGCAGGCAAGCCAGCTCCCACATTTTGATCCGGTTTTTAGACCGGTGCAGGCGCCCGACGCTTGTCCGGCTGTTGCCAGCCATCCGCCGCCGCTTCTTCAATCGCCTGCTGGATGGCTTTCTTGCGGTGTTCTTCGGCACGACGGCTGAAGAACCACACCAGGAATGTCACCAGCGACACCGCCAACAGGATCAGGCTGGCCACGGCGTTGATCTCGGGTTTAACCCCAAGGCGCACCGCGGAAAACACTTCCATCGGCAAGGTGGTCGAACCCGGGCCCGACACGAAGCTGGCCAGTACCAGGTCATCAAGGGACAGCGCGAACGACATCATGCCGCCCGCCGCCAACGAGGGCGCGATCATCGGGATCGTGATCAGGAAGAACACCTTCCACGGCCGTGCGCCCAGGTCCATCGCCGCTTCTTCAATCGACAGGTCCAGCTCACGCAAACGTGCCGACACCACCACCGCCACATACGCCGCACAGAACGTGGTGTGGGCGATCCAGATGGTGACGATGCCCCGCTCCTGGGGCCAGCCGATCATCTGCGCCATGGCCACAAACAGCAGCAACAGCGACAGACCGGTGATCACTTCCGGCATTACCAACGGCGCGGTCACCAGGCCGCCGAACAGCGTGCGGCCCTTGAACTGGCTGATGCGCGTCAGCACGAATGCCGCCAATGTACCCAGTGCCACCGCTGCCACCGCCGTGTAGCAGGCGATTTCCAGGGAGCGCGCGACCGAGCCCATCAACTGGGTGTTGTCCAGCAGGCCCACGTACCACTTGATCGACCAACCGCCCCACACTGTCACCAGCTTGGATTCGTTGAACGAGTAGATCACCAGGATCAGCATCGGCAGGTAGATAAACAGCAACCCCGCCACCAGCATGAAGCTTGAGAAACTGACGCGCTTCATATCTTGCCCTCCATCTCTTTGGCTTGGCTGCGGTTGAACAGGATGATGGGCACGATCAGGATCGCCAGCATCACCACCGCCAGGGCAGACGCCACCGGCCAGTCACGGTTGTTGAAGAATTCTTGCCACAACACTTTACCGATCATCAGGGTTTCCGGGCCGCCCAGCAGTTCCGGGATCACGAACTCGCCCACCACCGGGATGAAGACCAGCATGCAGCCGGCGATGATGCCGTTCTTGGACAGCGGCACGGTGATTTTCCAGAAGCTGTTGAAGGTGCTCGACCCCAGGTCGGATGCAGCTTCCAGCAGGCTCTGGTCGTGCTTCACCAGGTTGGCGTACAGCGGCAGGATCATGAACGGCAGGTACGAATAGACCACGCCGATATACACCGCGATGTTGGTGTTGAGGATCTGCAGCGGTTCGTTGATCAACCCGATGGACATCAGGAAGCCATTGAGCAAACCGTTGTTGCTGAGGATGCCCATCCACGCATACACGCGGATCAGGATCGCCGTCCAGGTCGGCATCATGATCAGCAGCACCAGCACGGTTTGCATCTCTTTGCGCGCACTGGCAATGGCGTAGGCCATCGGGTAGCCGATCAACAGGCACAACAGCGTGCTGAAAAACGCCATTTTCAGCGAGCCCAGGTACGCGGCGATGTACAACTCGTCGTCGCCGAGCATCGCGTAGTTGGCCAGGTTGAGCACCAACTGCAGTTTCTGCTCAACGAAGGTGTAGATCTCGGTGTAAGGCGGGATCGCTACGTCGGCTTCGGCGAAGCTGATCTTCAAGACGATGAAGAACGGCAGCATGAAGAACAGGAACAACCAGAGGAAGGGGATCCCGATGACCACATGCCGGCCACCGGGTGTTATTCGTTGCAACTGGCGCTTGAGCTTCTTCATGTTCATGAGCGAAGTACCACGCCGCTGTCGTCTTCCCACCACACGTACACCTGGTCACCCCAGGTCGGTCGCTGGCCACGGCGCTCGGCGTTGGCGACGAAGGACTGCACCAGCTTGCCGCTTGGCAGTTCGACGTAGAATACCGAGTGGCCGCCGAGGTAGGCAATGTCATGTACCTTGCCGCTGGACCAGTTGTATTCGCAGGTCGGCATATCGGCGGTCACCAGCAGCTTTTCCGGGCGAATCGCGTAGGTAACGGACTTGTCCTGCACCGAGGTGCTGATACCGTGACCGACGTAGATGTTGCGGTCGAGGTCCTTGCAGGTGATGGTCGCGTGGCCCTCGGCGTCGTCGATCACTTCACCTTCGAAGATATTGACGTTGCCGATGAACTCGCACACCAGGCGGCTGGTAGGCGTTTCGTAGATGTCGATCGGGCTGCCGATCTGCGCAATCCAGCCCAGGTGCATGATCGCGATGCGCTCGGCCATGGTCATGGCCTCTTCCTGGTCGTGGGTCACCATGACGCAGGTCACGCCCACGCGCTCGATGATCTCCACCAGTTCCAGTTGCATCTGCGAACGCAGCTTCTTGTCGAGGGCGCCCATGGGCTCATCGAGCAGCAGCAGTTTCGGACGCTTGGCCAGGGAACGCGCCAACGCCACACGCTGACGCTGGCCACCGGACAACTGATGCGGCTTGCGCTTGGCGTACTGGCTCATCTGTACCAGCTTGAGCATCTCGGCCACACGGGCGTCGACCTCGGCCTTGGGGATCTTGTCCTGTTGCAGGCCGAAGGCGATGTTCTGCGCCACGGTCATGTGCGGGAACAAGGCGTAGGACTGGAACATCATGTTGATCGGCCGCTCGTAGGGCGGCATATCGGTGATGTCCACACCGTCGAGGTAGATGCGACCTTCCGTTGGGCGCTCAAAGCCTGCGAGCATGCGCAGCAAGGTGGATTTGCCCGAACCCGAACCGCCGAGCAAGGCGAAGATCTCGCCTTTCTTGATTTCCAGGGACACATCGTCCACGGCAATCGTCTCGTCGAACTTCTTCGTGACCCGGTCGATTTTGACCAACACCTGTTTAGGTGTCTGGTCGCCCTCGAGGGCTTTCTTATAGGCGCCGGAGGCAACTGCCATTTACGAAACTCCCAACAAAAATTCTGTGCGCCCGAGGCGGGCGAACCTTGGATAGTTTGAGCCTTACTTGCCCGTCTTGACCTTGGTCCAGCTACGGGTCATTAAACGCTGCACTTTCGGGGGTAACTCGAAGTTGACGAACGTCCGGTCGAGAACCGCCTGCGGTGGGTAAACCGCTTCGTCGGTGCGTATCGATTGCTCCATCAGTTTGTCCGCCCCTGGATTAGGGTTGGCATAACCGACGTAATCACTGACCTGAGCGATCACCTCAGGTTGCAGCAAATAGTTGATGAAGGCGTGGGCCTCTTTGACGTTGGCGGCGTCCTTGGGGATCGCCAGCACGTCAAACCACAGGTTGCCGCCTTCTTTCGGAATCGCGTAGGCGATGTTCACGCCCTGCCAGCCTCGGCCGCACGGGCCTTGGCCTGGAACACATCGCCGGAGAACCCGGCGGCCACGCAGATGTTGCCGTTGGCCAGGTCGGAGATGTATTTCGAAGAATGGAAATAGGTCACGTAGGGCCGCACTTTAAGCAGCTTCGCTTCGGCCTTCTTGTAGTCTTCAGGGTTCTCGCTGTTTGGGTTCAGGCCCATGTAGTTGAGGACCGCCGGCAGCATTTCATCGGCCGAGTCCATGAACGACACGCCGCACGTCGCCAGCTTCTTCATGTTCTCCGGCTCGAACAAAACGGCCCAGGAGTCGATATGGTCGACACCCAGCACTTCTTTCACTTTATCGACGTTGTAACCGATGCCGTTGGTGCCCCACAGGTACGGCACGGCGTACTGGTTACCCGGATCGTTCTTTCCAGGCGCTTGAGCAGCGCCGGGTCGAGGTTTGAATAGTTAGTCAGCAACGACCTGTCGAGTTTCTGGAACGCCCCGGCCTTGATTTGCTTGCCGAGGAAGTGGTTCGACGGCACGACCACGTCGTAGCCGGTACGCCCGGCCAGCAACTTGCCTTCCAGGGTTTCGTTGGAATCAAACACGTCATACACAGGCTTGATACCGGTGGCCTTTTCGAAGTTGGCCAGGGTGTCGGTGCCGATGTAGTCCGACCAGTTATAAATATGCACCGTCGGTGCGGCCTGCACGCTCAATGTCAGCGTGATACCTGCACCCACCAGCATGGCTTTGCGAAATAAAGAAATTGGCAAGTGGAGGTCCTCTTAAATAGTTGGGCCTTAAAGTTGTTGCCCGGCAACAAAACCGGCGCGCAACTTACCCTCGATAAACCGATCCGGCAAAACTTTCTGTCATTTATTTATGTCATCCGCCACCGCGGCATTCGCGGTGGCGGACAAAGACCGGTTACTTACCGGATTTGATCTTGGTCCAGCTGCGTGTCATTTCACGCTGGGTCGCAGCCGGCAAGTCAGCAATCGCGTAGAGCTTGGCTTGCACGTCCGCCGACGGGTAGATGCCTGGGTCGCTGGTGATGTCTTTATCCACCAGTGCTGTGGCTTTCTCGTTACCGTTCGGGAAACGTACGCTGTTGGTGATCCCGGCCATCACTTTTGGCTCAAGCAGGTAGTTCATGAACTTGTAGGCCGCTTCGACGTTTTCGGCATCTTTAGGGATGGCGACCATGTCGTAGAAGCTACCAGCGCCTTCTTTTGAATGTCGTAGGCAACCTTGACCTTGCCACCGGCTTCAGCCGCGCGGGACTTGGCCTGTTGCACGTCACCCGAGTAACCCACGGCTACGCAGATGTTGCCGTTGGCCAGGTCCGAGATGTACTTGGACGAGTGGAAGTAACCGATCGATGGACGCAGCTTGAGGAACAGGTCCTCGGCTTGCTTGAGGTCGGCTTTTTTCTGGGTGTCGGTCGGCAGGCCCAGGTAATGCAGCGCTACTGGCAGCATTTCGGTAGGCGAGTCGAGGAAACTCACGCCGCAGCTTTTGAGCTTGGCGAGGTTTTCTGGCTTGAGGATGAAGTCCCACGAGTCGATCTTGTCCACGCCCAGCGCAGCCTTGACCTTCTCCGGGTTGTAGCCGATGCCGATCGAGCCCCACATGTACGGGAAGGCGTGCTTGTTGTCCGGGTCGCTGACCGACACGGCTTTAAGCAGGGACTTGTTCAGGTTGTCGTAGTTGGACAGCTTGGACTTGTCCAGCTCCTGGTAGACACCCGCCTTGATCTGCTTGGCCAGGAAGTTGTTCGACGGTACGACGATGTCGTAACCGGACTTGCCTGCCAGCAACTTGGCTTCCAGGGTTTCGTTACTGTCGAAAACGTCGTACACCACTTTGATGCCCGACTCTTTTTCAAAGTTGGCGATGGTGTCCGGTGCAATGTAGTCGGACCAGTTGTAGACGTGCAGTACTTTATTGTCTGCCTGGGCCGCGCCCGCCATTGCGCCCATCAGGGACAAGGCGAGGAGGGTCTTGCCAGCGTTCTTCAAACCTAATGCCTTCATTTGGTGATGCTCCAATTTTTCTTTTGGGCCACATTCTTACTAGGTTCTGCGGCCCGTCTAAAGGGCAACAAAACAGGGCGACAGTCTGGCAAGTTCTGAGGCCGGCTTTCAACCAAAGCCTCATTTATCACTGCTCAGGACGCAGCGCCCGAAAGCTGCTGCGTCCTGAGCCTAGCACTTAGCCCTGCAATGCCGCCAAAGTCAGGTCCAGGCACTGGCGAGCCTTGGTCACCAGCTCGTCGATCTCAGCCTTGCTGATCACCAGCGGCGGCGAAATGATCATGGTGTCGCCCACGGCGCGCATGATCAGGCCATTCTCGAAGCAGAACGTCCGGCAAATCATGCCTACACCACGGCCTTCGTAGCGTTTGCGCGTGGCCTTGTCCTGCACCAGTTCAATCGCACCGAGCATGCCTACACCGCGCACTTCACCCACCAACGGGTGATCAGCCAGTTCCCTCAGACGTTTCTGCAAATACGGTGCCGTTTCGTCATGCACGCGGTTAACGATTTTTTCATCGCGCATGATGCGGATGTTTTCCAGGGCCACCGCTGCGGCCACCGGGTGACCGGAATAGGTGAAACCGTGGTTGAAATCACCGCCCTCATTGAGCACATCCACCACTTCATCGCGCACGATCAAGCCGCCCATGGGGATGTAACCCGAGGTCAGGCCCTTGGCGATGGTCATCATGTGCGGCTTGAGGTCGTAGAAATCGCTACCGAACCACTCACCGGTACGGCCGAAACCACAGATCACTTCGTCAGCGATAAACAGGATGTCGTACTTGGCGAGGATTTCCTTGATGCGCGGCCAGTAAGTGGCTGGCGGCACGATCACGCCACCGGCGCCCTGGATCGGCTCGGCAATAAAGGCACCCACGGTGTCCACGCCCAGTTCCAGGATCTTCTCTTCCAGCTGGTTGGCGGCCCACACGCCGAATTCTTCCGGGCTCATGTCGCCGCCTTCGCCAAACCAGTACGGCTGGGCGATGTGGGTGATGCCCGGGATCGGCAAGTCGCCTTGTTCGTGCATATACGTCATGCCGCCCAAGCTGGCGCCGGCCACGGTGGAGCCGTGGTAGCCATTCTTTCGGCTGATGATGGTTTTCTTGTTCGGCTGGCCTTTGATCGCCCAGTAGTGGCGGACCATGCGCAACATGGTGTCGTTGCCTTCGGAGCCGGAACCGGTGAAAAACACGTGGTTCATGCCGGCAGGTGCGATGTCGGAAATGGCCTTGGCCAGCTCCAGCACCGGCGGGTGAGCGGTCTGGAAGAACAGGTTGTAGTACGGCAGTTCTTTCATCTGCTTGGCGGCGGCGTCAGCCAGTTCATCGCGACCGTAACCGATCGCCACGCACCACAGGCCGGCCATGCCGTCGAGGATCTTGTTGCCTTCGCTGTCCCACAGGTAAACGCCGTGGGCTTTGGTGATGATGCGCGGGCCTTTCTCTTTCAATTGCTTGAAGTCGCTGAACGGCGCCAGGTGGTGATCACTGCTCAAGGCTTGCCATTCACGGGTTTGCGGGTTGTTGCTGGACATACCAATCTCCTAGACTTTTTCAGTGAAGGGCGCGCCGTTTAAAGGGCGCGCCCGGCGCATCAGACGGCGAAGAGCAGGAATTCCCGCTCCCACGAACTGATCACGCGCTTGAAGTTTTCATGCTCGGCCCGCTTGACCGCGACGTAGCCTGTGATGAATTTCTGACCCAGGTATTTCTCGATGGTCTTGCTGTTTTCCATGCGCTCCAGGGCGTCTTCGATGGTCAACGGCAGACGCAGGTTGCGCCGCTCGTAACCACGACCCACCACCGGCGCGCTCGGGTTATGGCCTTCGACCATGCCGATGTAGCCACACAGCAAACTGGCGGCGATCGCCAGGTACGGGTTGGCGTCGGCACCCGGCAGACGGTTTTCCACACGACGGTTTTGCGGGCCGGCATCCGGTACGCGCAGGCCGACGGTGCGGTTTTCTTCGCCCCATTCCACGTTCACCGGCGCCGAGGTATCGGGCAGGAAGCGGCGGAACGAGTTCACGTTGGGGGCAAACAACGGCAGCAATTCAGGAATGAATTTCTGCAGGCCGCCAATGTGGTTGAGGAACAGCTGGCTCATGGTCCCGTCTTCATTGGAGAAGACGTTCTTGCCGGTGGCGATGTCGATGATGCTCTGGTGCAGGTGCATCGCACTGCCGGGCTCGCCGGTCATGGGCTTGGCCATGAAGGTGGCGGCCACGTTGTGCTTGAGCGCGGCTTCACGCATGGTGCGCTTGAACACCAAGATCTGGTCGGCCAGGGACAGGGCATCGCCGTGACGGAAGTTGATTTCCATCTGCGCAGTGCCGTCCTCATGGATCAGGGTGTCGAGGTCCAGTTCCTGCAGTTCGCACCAGTCGTAGACGTCTTCGAACAACGGGTCGAATTCGTTGGCGGCTTCTATAGAGAAGGACTGGCGACCGGTCTCCGGGCGACCGGAACGGCCGATCGGCGGTTGCAGCGGGAAGTCCGGGTCTTCGCAGCGCTTGGTCAGGTAGAACTCCATCTCCGGCGCCACGATGGGCTGCCAGCCTTTGTCGGCGTAGAGCTGCAGGACTTTCTTGAGCACGTTGCGGGGCGACAGCTCAATCGGGTTGCCTTGCTTGTCGTAGGTGTCGTGGATCACCTGGGCGGTGGGCTCGATGGCCCAGGGCACCAGGTAAACCGCGTTCTGGTCGGGGCGGCAGATCATGTCGATGTCGGCCGGGTCGAGCAATTCGTAATAGATGTCGTCTTCGACATAGTCGCCGGTCACGGTCTGCAACAGAACGCTCTCGGGCAGGCGCATGCCTTTTTCGGCGATGAACTTGTTGGTCGGCGAGATCTTGCCACGGGTGATGCCCGTGAGGTCGCCAATCATGCATTCGACTTCTGTGATCTTGTGGTCTTTCAACCAATCGGTGAGCTGGTCGAGGTTGTTACTCATAAATGCCTCTGGGCTGGGTTTCCTGACATCCATTAAAGGTCAGGCGTTGGTTGACGCAGCATCCGCGTCGCGTTGCATCGCCCGCTTTCGACAGGCGGTGCCAAATGCCTGGAAGATCGCGAGATAGTGCGGGTTAGAGCTTACCTGCCATTCGGGGTGCCATTGCACTCCTAAAGCAAAAGCCTTGCCCTCTTTCACCGAGAAAGCTTCGATCAAGCCATCGGGCGCCGTGGCTTCGACTTGCAAGCCGGGCGCAAGGCGGTCAACGCCCTGGCTGTGAATCGAGTTGACCTGAATCGTCGGCGGCAACCCCAGGCTTGCCAATACCCCATTCGGGGAGATCGCCACGGCGTGCGCCGGACCGTACTGGACGTCCAGCGGTTGGGTGTCGTCTTCGCGGTGATCCATCATGCCCGGCACTTCATGAACCTTCTGGTGCAGGCTGCCGCCAAAGGCCACGTTCATCTCCTGGAAACCCCGGCAAATGCCCAGCACCGGTACGCCTGCGGCAATCGCGGCGCGCAACAGCGGCAGGGTGGTTTGGTCCCGTGCAGAATCATGAGCAGTCCCGGGCGCGCTGGCCGGACCGTCGTAGTGAAAGGGTTCGATATTGGAGGGAGAGCCGGTAAACAGGATGCCGTCCAGACCGTCAAGAATATTGGCCGGTTCGAACAAGTCCCCAAGAGACGGAATGATCAATGGCAAGCCCTTGGCAGCGGTGGCCACTGCACGGACGTATTTGTCGCCACTGATGTGATAAGCATGCAGACCAACCTGTTTGGAGCAGGCGGTGACGCCGATTAACGGCAGGCGAGACATGAAGCACCCCGGTATTATTGCTGTTATGGGTTTGAATCGAGCTTAGCCTTGTTCATTTTTTTACACAACACCCCCGTAAAAAATACAACACGGCCCGCTCAAGCCTGCGAGTCCCAAGCCCCCAAACCCAAAAAACCGCCCCAAAAAGCCCCAAAAAGCCTCCGAGGCGCTTTTTTAGGGCAAAAAGGCCTCGCTTGACTTCGGCATGCCGTTCGGGTTGACTGAAACCAGAAAAGATCAATGATTGATATTTTTAACAACAAAGGTGTTGCATCATGTCGGTACCCCCGCGTGCCGTTCAGCTTAACGAAGCGAACGCGTTCCTTAAGGATCATCCTGAGGTTCTGTACGTAGACCTTCTAATTGCGGATATGAATGGTGTGGTGCGCGGCAAGCGCATCGAACGCACCAGCCTCCACAAGGTTTACGAGAAGGGCATTAACCTGCCTGCCTCTTTATTTGCCCTGGATATCAATGGCTCGACGGTGGAAAGCACCGGCCTGGGTCTGGACATCGGTGATGCTGACCGAATCTGTTATCCGATCCCTGACACCCTGTGCAATGAACCCTGGCAAAAGCGCCCTACCGCGCAATTGCTGATGACCATGCACGAACTTGAAGGTGAACCTTTCTTCGCCGATCCGCGCGAAGTGCTCCGCCAAGTTGTAAGCAAATTTGACGACCTCGGTCTGACCATCTGCGCTGCCTTCGAGCTTGAGTTCTACCTGATCGACCAGGGAGAACGTGAACGGCCGCCCACAACCGCCCCGCTCGCCGATCTCCGGCAAACGCCCGCACTCGACACAGGTCTACCTGATCGACGACCTCGACGAATACGTCGACTGCCTCCAGGACATTCTGGAAGGTGCGAAGGAGCAAGGCATTCCCGCCGACGCTATCGTCAAGGAAAGTGCCCCGGCGCAGTTCGAAGTGAACCTGCACCACGTCGCCGACCCGATCAAGGCGTGCGACTACGCGGTATTGCTCAAGCGTCTGATCAAGAACATCGCCTACGACCATGAGATGGACACCACCTTCATGGCCAAGCCTTACCCAGGCCAGGCAGGCAACGGTTTGCACGTGCACATCTCCATTCTGGACAAGGACGGCAAGAACATCTTTGCCAGCGAGGATCCCGAGCAGAACGCCGCATTGCGTCACGCAATCGGCGGTGTGCTGAGACCCTGCCCGCCCAAATGGCGTTCCTGTGCCCTAACGTCAACTCCTACCGTCGTTTCGGCGCACAGTTCTACGTGCCGAACTCGCCGTGCTGGGGCCTGGACAACCGCACCGTGGCGATTCGCGTACCGACCGGCTCGTCCGACGCCGTACGTATCGAACACCGTGTGGCCGGTGCCGACGCCAACCCTTACCTGCTGATGGCTTCGGTGTTGGCAGGCGTGCACCACGGCCTGACCAACAAGATCGAGCCTGGCGCACCGGTGGAAGGCAACAGCTACGAGCAGAACGAACAGAGCCTGCCGAACAACCTGCGCGATGCCCTGCGCGAGTTGGACGACAGCGAGGTGATGGCCAAGTACATCGATCCTAAATACATCGATATCTTCGTCGCCTGTAAGGAAAGTGAGCTGGAGGAGTTCGAACACTCCATCTCCGACCTTGAGTACAACTGGTACCTGCATACCGTCTAAACGGCGGCTGCAATAAAAAACGCCACAGGCTTTTGGTCTGGGGCGTTTTTTTATGGGTTTTTCCAGGTAGACCGAGGTGGATTCATCGCAGGCAAGCCAGCTCCCACAGTTGACCGAGTTCCAACGTTGAAATGCAGTCAACTGTGGGAGCTGGCTTGCCTGCGATGGCGGCCTTGAAGACAACACCATTCCTGCTCATACAATGCCCGCTGCCTTGTAGGAGACTTCCATGACCACCCGCCCCGCCGCCCCTCGCAAACCCCGCGCCCGCAGCCAGGCCCGGATCGACGCGATTCTCGACGCCGCCCGCACTCTGCTGGCCGCCGAAGGCGTGGCCGGTTTGTCGATCTACAGCGTGGCCGAGCGGGCGCAGATTCCACCGTCGTCGGTGTACCACTTTTTCGCCAGCGTGCCGGCGCTTCTGGAGGCGTTGACCGCCGATGTGCATGCCGCTTTCCGCGCGGCCATCCAGGCGCCTATCGACCACGAATCACTCAAGCACTGGCGGGACCTGTCCTACATCGTCGAGCAACGCATGCTCACCATCTATGACCAGGACGCCGCCGCCCGCCAGTTGATCCTGGCGCAACATGGGCTGACCGAAGTGACTCAGGCTGACCGTCAGCATGACTTGGAGTTGGGTGATTTGATGCTTGCGGTATTCAACCGCCACTTTGAAGTGCCGACACTGCCCAGCGATGTGGATGTGTTTGCGTTGGCGCTGGAGCTCAGTGACCGCGTGTATGCACGCTCGGTGCATCAGCATGGGCTGATCACGCCGCGTATGGCGGAGGAAGGGATGCGGGTGTTTGATGCCTATGTGGGGCTGTATTTGCCGGCTTATCTGCCCAAGCGTTGAGTCTTTTGGTGGCTGGGCTGGCCTCATCGCAGGCAAGCCAGCTCCCACATTTTGGTGTGTGAATACAGTCAAATGTGGGAGCGGGCTTGCCCGCGATGAGGGCCTCAAAAACGACGCCAATCACAACTTGGCGATCGACACCTCAGTGGATTTAACGAAGGCAATCACCTCACTGCCAATCACCAATTCCAGCTCTTTGACCGAGCGGGTGGTGATCACGGAAGTCACGATGCCCGACGCGGTCTGCACGTCGATTTCCGACAGCACGTCGCCTTCGACGATTTCCTTGATGGTGCCTTTGAACTGGTTACGTACGTTGATCGCTTTAATAGTCATGTCGTTCTCTCTTCGTAGGACAAGTGAGTTATTGAGCCCAACGCAATTGCGTAGGCAGCGGTGAAACAGGTTCGGGTTCAGGCGGTGTGCCAGGCAACGACAGCACACGGTTAAGCACTTCGGCCTCCAGCGCAGCCAGGCGATATGAGCCACGCGCCCGTGGGCGAGGCAGGTCTACGATCAGGTCGAGACCGATTTCACCGTCTTCGATCAGGATCACCCGGTCGGCAATGGCGACGGCTTCGCTGACGTCGTGAGTCACCAGCAACACGGTGAAACCGTGCTTCTGCCAGAGGTTTTCGATCAGTTGCTGCATCTCGATACGGGTCAGGGCATCCAATGCACCCAACGGCTCATCGAGCAGCAGCAGGCGTGGCTGGTGAATCAGTGCGCGAGCCAGGGCCACACGTTGCTTCTGGCCACCGGACAACGCCGCCGGCCACTCATTGGCACGCTCGGCCAGGCCGACCGCTTCCAGCGCTTCCAAGGCTTTGGGGCGCCAGTTGCCTTTAAGGCCCAGGCCTACGTTGTCGATGATCTTTTTCCACGGCAGCAGGCGCGCTTCCTGGAACATCAACCGCGTGTCTTCAATCGCTTCGCTCAGCGGTGCGGAGCCGGCCAACAGCTCGCCGCCACTGGCCTTGTCGAGACCGGCCAGCAGGCGCAGCAAGGTACTTTGCCGCAACCGCTGCGACCGACCACGGCCACGAACTGGCCTGCCGGAATATGCAGGTCGATGTCCTTGAGTACTTCACGCGCACCAAAGGCTTTGCGCAATTTGCGTACCGCCAGCGGAATCCCTTTGAGCAGGCGTGGAGGTTGTTGAGCAGTCATGCCGCACCTCCTTTTACTTGATAAGCCGGGTGCCAGCGCAGCCACACACGCTCCAGGCCACGGGCGGCCAGGTCGGCCAACTTGCCGAGGATGGCGTACATGACGATGGCCAGTACCACCACGTCGGTTTGCAGGAATTCACGGGCGTTCATCGCCAGGTAACCGATGCCGGAGCTGGCCGAGATGGTTTCCGCCACGATCAGCGTCAACCACATAAAGCCCAGGGCAAACCGCACGCCCACCAGGATCGACGGCAGCGCGCCCGGCAGGATCACCTGACGAAACAGGCTGAACCCGGACAAGCCATAGCTGCGCGACATTTCCACCAACGCCGGGTCGACGTTGCGGATGCCGTGGTAGGTATTCAGGTAGATCGGGAACAGCGTGCCGAGTGCGACGAGGAAAATCTTCGCCGTCTCGTCAATGCCGAACCACAGGATCACCAGCGGGATCAGCGCCAAATGCGGCACGTTACGGATCATCTGCACCGAACTGTCCAGCAGGCGTTCGCCCCATGTCGACAGGCCCGTAATAAAGCCCAGGGCCAGACCGATGCTGCCACCGATCACAAAGCCCAGGCCCGCACGCCAACCGCTGATGGCCAGGTGAGTCCAGATCTCGCCGCTGGCGACCAGATGCACGCCGGCCGCGATCACAGCGCTGGGCGCCGGCAGAATGCGCGTCGACAACCAACCTGCCGACACCGACAACTGCCATATCGCCAGCAATAAAATCGGCAGCACCCAGGGCGCCACGCGATGGCTCAATTTTTCATAGTTCATGGGCTGCCTCAGCTCGCCGACGCAGCTTTTGGAAGGATATCGTTGGCGACCATCTCGCCGAACGGGCTCACATACCCAGCGCCTTTGGGCAGCTCGGGACGCTCGATATCAAGGTGGGGGAACAGCAACTCAGCGACCCGATACGACTCTTCCAGGTGGGGATAACCGGAGAAGATAAACGTGTCGATGCCCAGGTCCGCGTATTCCTTTACCCGTGCCGCAACGGTCGGGCCATCGCCTACCAACGCAGTACCGGCCCCGCCACGCACCAAGCCTACGCCGGCCCATAGATTTGGGCTGACTTCGAGGTTGTCGCGGCTACCGCCGTGCAAGGCAGCCATGCGTTGCTGGCCAACCGAGTCAAAGCGCGACAGCGAGGCTTGGGCACGGGCGATGGTGTCGTCGTCCACATGGGAGATCAGTTTGTCGGCGGCTTTCCATGCCTCTTCGTTGGTTTCGCGCACGATCACATGCAAGCGGATACCAAAACGCAGGGTGCGCCCGAGCTTTTCAGCCTTGGCCCGCACTTGTGCAATTTTTTCCGCCACGGCGGCCGGAGGTTCGCCCCAAGTCAGCACCATTTCCACTTGCTCGGCTGCCAGGTCCTGCGCCGCGTCGGAGGAACCGCCGAAGTACAACGGCGGACGTGGCTGCTGGATCGGTGGGTAGAGCAACTTGGCGCCTTTGACGCTGATGTGCTCGCCGTCGTAGTCCACGGTTTCGCCTTCCAGCACACGGCGCCAGATGCGGGTGAATTCCACCGAGGCTTGATAACGCTCCTCGTGGCTCAGGAACAATCCATCGCCAGCCAATTCTTCTGGGTCACCACCGGTTACCAGGTTGAACAGCGCACGACCGCCAGACAAACGGTCCAGGGTCGCTGCCTGGCGCGCCGCTACCGTCGGGGAAATGATCCCGGGGCGCAGGGCGACAAGGAATTTCAAACGCTGGGTCACCGGGATCAGCGACGCCGCCACCAACCACGAGTCTTCGCAGGAACGGCCGGTGGGGATCAGCACCCGCCAAAGCCCAGGCGGTCAGCGGCCTGGGCCACTTGCTGCAAATAACCGTGATCAACGGCGCGAGCGCCTTCGGCGGTGCCAAGGTAATGGCCGTCGCCGTGGGTAGGCAGGAACCAGAAAATATTGAGGCTCATGGAGTTGTCTCCTGAAGAAGTCGGATTACGGCGCTTTGGCAACGGCGGCGGGTGGAGTCCAGATCACGTCCTTGATGCTCAAGGGTTTGGGGATCAATTTGAGTTGGTAGAAGGTGTCAGCGATTTTTTGCTGGGCGGCGATCACTTCCGGCGTCAGGAACAGCGCGCCGTAGCCTTGGCGTTTCACCGAGGTCAGGGTGATGTCAGCTGGCAGGCCGAGCAGCGGAGCGACTTGTTCGGTGACTTCCTGGGGTTGGCCTTGGACCACTCGCCCACGGCACGCACTTCTTCCACCAGCGCCTTGATCACTTCCGGGTGTTTTTCGGCGTAGGGCTTGGTGGCCAGGTAGAACTGATGGTTGTCGGCGATGCCGGTGCCGTCACGCAGCGTGCGGGCTTGCAGTTGTTTCTCGGCGGCGGCCTGGTACGGGTCCCAGATCACCCACGCGTCCACGCTGCCACGTTCAAACGCGGCACGGGCATCGGCGGGCGGCAGGAAAACCGTCTGGATGTCGGTGTATTTCAGGCCGGCATCTTCCAGCGCACGCACCAGCAGGTAGTGCACGTTGGAGCCTTTGTTGAGCACGACTTTCTTGCCCTTGAGCTCGGCCACGGATTTGATCGGCGAGTCTTTCGGCACCAGGATCGCTTCGCTGGTGGGTGCCGGCGGCTCGTAGGCGACGTAGAGCAGATCGGCGCCGGCAGCCTGGGCGAACACCGGCGGCGTCTCGCCGGTGACACCGAAGTCGATGGAGCCGACGTTCAGGCCTTCAAGCAATTGCGGGCCGCCAGGGAACTCGGTCCACTGCACGTTCACGCCTTGGGCGGCCAGGCGCTTTTCAAGCGTGCCCTTGGCCTTGAGCAGCACCAGGGTGCCGTATTTCTGATAACCGATCCGCAGGGTCTCGGCGGCTTGGGCTTGAACAATGGCGCCGAAGGACACAGCCGCAGCAAACAGTGCGACCAGACCACGACGCAAGATGACAGTGCGCATGGCGCTCTCTCCACATAGTGCGATTAGGGGTTGGCTGCACCTGCTTGGCCGTTGGCGGCTGAGTAAGGTGAGTGCTTCTACAAAACGGTACGGCTCAAATGCTCCAGCGAGCACTCAACAAACGTTCATTCAACACATGGGGGTCCAGCGGTTTAGGGCGACGGGCCATGGCGCCGTACAGCGTCTCCAGGGCCTCGTGTAAACGGTGTTCAAGTACCGGCACCAATTGCGCCTGGGCACTGCCTTCGGCGTAAGCGATCTGGCTGTCTTCGGCAAAGATGCCGTGGAGCAATTCCTGGGCTTTCAATGCCGACAACACCGGCTTCAAGGCGTAGTCCACTGCGAGCATGTGGGCGATGCTGCCACCGGTGGCCATCGGCAAGACGATCTTGTGAGCCAGGGCGCGTTCGGGCAGCAGGTCCAGCACGGTCTTCAGTGCACCGGAGAACGAGGCCTTGTACACCGGCGTGGCGATCACCAGGCCATCGGCGTTGGCCACTTGCTGCAACAGGTCAATGACCTTGGGGCTGTCAAAGCGTGCATGCAGCAAGTCTTCAGCCGGGAAGTCCCGTATCTGATAACTCACCACTTCCACACCTTTGTCTTGCAGCCACTGACGGGTTTTTTCCAGCAGGACCCCGGAGCGGGAGCGCTGGCTGGGACTGCCTCCAAGTGTTACGACCAACATGCAGGAATTCCTTGAGCAAGTGCCGGCGGTTCGCTGTGTGGCGATGGCGCCAAGATGGACAGACCATATCAGTTGATTTATATATCTTTAAATCTCATTTTTCATGTGTTTATTCTTTAAATGCATATAAGGCTTATTAATCGCCAGGCGAAAAAAAGGCCGTGAAAACGGCCTGAAAACCCCTGCATTGTGAGACGGGTCTTACTCAAATTGTGTGTTGCCTGTAATGACGGTATCAGCGGTTTGGCTGCGGGGTCAGGCGCAGGTATGGCTTCACTGCGCGGTAACCTTTGGGAAAGCGCTTCTTGATCTCTTCCTCGTCCTTGAGCGATGGCACGATCACCACTTCATCACCGTCCTGCCAGTTGGCGGGCGTGGCGACTTTGTAGTTGTCGGTCAACTGCAGCGAATCAATGACCCGCAGGATTTCGTGGAAGTTACGGCCGGTGCTGGCCGGGTAAGTGATGGTCAGGCGAATCTTTTGTTCGGGTCGATCACGAACAACGAGCGCACGGTGAGGGTGTCATTGGCGTTCGGGTGGATCAGGTCGTAGAGGTCCGACACTTTACGGTCGGCATCGGCCAGGATCGGGAAGTTGACGATCGTGTTCTGGGTTTCGTTGATGTCTTCGATCCACTTGTGGTGCGAGTCCACGGGGTCTACCGACAGTGCGATAGCCTTGACACCGCGCTGGGCGAATTCGTCCTTGAGCTTGGCGGTAAAACCCAGCTCCGTGGTGCACACCGGAGTGAAGTCCGCCGGGTGAGAAAACAACACACCCCAGCTATCGCCCAACCATTCGTGGAAACGAATCTTGCCGGCGCTGGAATCCTGTTCGAAGTCGGGGGCGATGTCGCCCAGTCTTAGGCTCATGGTGTGGCTCCTGGTGAGTGCTTATGGAGCCTACTGTGCATGCATTAGGGTTTATTTAAAAAGAATAAATATCGATTTATCTAGACGATAAAGGAATATTAAAAATCTGTTCATTGGACGCCGCAGCGGGCGAGGAGCAACATCCGCTTCAAGGTTCGAGAAGGCCTTGAGACGCTGTACAAGAGGGATTCAGGAAGGGCTTGCGGGGTTTAGCCCGACTTGAAAGTAGTAACCTTGCCCGGCAAAGGCCGGGCAAGGTTTTACAGACTTACAACAGCTTCACGCTACTAGAACAGTGGCAGCGAGTAGCTGACGATCAGGCGGTTTTCGTCCTGGGAACGAGTGTTCGCCAGGTCGGTACGCCACATAGCGTTTTTCCAGGCAACACCGAGGTTTTTCAGCGGGCCTTCCGGGATTACGTAGGCAACAGTGATGTCACGTTCCCACTCGGATTGACCGGTCAGCTCAGCACGGGTGGAGGTGACGGTGTCGATGTCGGTACCTTTGAGGTAAACAACACCGGCAGTCAGGCCAGGTACGCCGACTTTAGCGAAATCGTAAGCGTAACGTGCTTGCCAGGTGCGCTCGCCAGCACGGGCGAACTTCTGGATTTGCATGTCGGTAGTGATGTAAGCCGACGAACCGTCGCCCTGGTTCAACCAAGGGAAGTCGCTGCTGCCATTGCTCACCTGGTAACCACCACCAAAGGTGTGGCCGGCAACGGTGTACAGGAACAGGCCGCTGTACAGGTTGTTATCAACCTTACCCCTGCCTGATGCAAAACCTTGGTAGTTACCACTGGTGTAGTAAGCGGCGGTGTTGCCGTTTTTACCGTCGTCAGAGCTGTTGAAATAACGCAGGTCAGACTTCAATACACCTGGGCCGATTGCCCAGTTGTGGGTCAGGCCCAGGAAGTGCTGCTTGTAGAAGTCTTCCAGATTGCCGTAGTAGTACTGGGCAGTCAGGTCTTTGGTCAGCTTGTAGTCACCACCGGCGTAGTAGAACTTGTTGCTGAACTTGCCAGCGCTGTAGTTCGAGCTGGCGTTTGCGCTAGCAATCGACAGGTTTTCGTTGTTGCTGGAGTTACGACCCTTGGCTTTTTCGATCTGGCCGGCAACCAGTGTCAAATCCTTGATGTCGTTGGTGGTGATCTGGCCGCCTTGGAAGGTTTGCGGCAGCAGACGACCATCGTTGGTCACGATAACCGGCAGCTTAGGCTGCAGGGTGCCCAGCTTCAGTTCGGTTTGGGAGATCTTGACCTTACCGGTCACGCCCAGGCTGGCGAAATCGTTGACGGCAGTGTTGCCATCGCTTGGGAACACGGTGCCACCGGAAGCGGTGCCAGTGTAGTTACCGTGTTCTGCATGGCTGGAATCGAGGCGTACGCCGTAAAGGCCGATCGCATCAACACCAAACTGGACAGTACCTTGGGTGTAACCCGAGATGAAACGCAGGTCGAAGCCTTGGCCCCACTCGGCGTTTTTGCTAGCCGAGTTGGATGTGCCGCGGTGACCATCGCGGTTATCAGTGTTGATGTAAAAGTTACGCAGACCCAGGGTGGCTTTGCTGTCTTCGATAAAACCAGCAGCGCTTACCTGTTGGGCAATGCCAGCGACAGCCACAGCCAGCGCCAATGTTGACTTCTTCATGTACCGCTCCTCTCATTTCTAATTTTTGTATTTCTTTGGTCTCGGGTCTGACGCCCTTGATCCACAGATGCGCGATTAGCACCGGATAGTGACTACCAAGTCAATCGTAACCTTGTGTGTCTACTACCTTCGTCTAATCGCAGTTAATTTGGTCCCTGCAGGGTAATGAGTTTTTCATACACCCAAAAGAATTGTTTCATTCTTTTTCATACGATTTAGGCATAAGGCTTTCCATGAGGCGGGAAGGTCCGGGGGGACAAACCGCTCCATAAGCTAATGCCTAAAGGGTATTTGTTAGCGCTTTTTAGATCGATTAGTGTGGCCGTAGGGTTTCACACGTCACCCACGATCAAAAAGGCGACGCCATCATGGCCAAAGGCACATCCTCCCGTCAATTTGTTACAGTTTTTGTGTCACTAATACTTTCTTTTGGTGTCAAAGCGGCCGATTTAACCGTCGGCTACCAAACCGGCATCGATCCAAGCAAGGTTCCCCAGGCCGACGGCCTCTATGAAAAGGCGATCGGCGAGAAAATTGCCTGGCGTCGATTCAACAGTGGGCCAGAAGTCGTAACGGCTATCGCCTCGGGCGACGTGCAAATCGGCAATCTCGGCTCCAGCCCTCTCGCAGCAGCGGCTTCGCGTAATCTACCGATCGTGGCATTTATCGTATCGGCGCAGATCAATGCTTCTGAAGCATTGGTGGTGCGCAACGGCAGCGGCATCGACAAACCCGAAGACCTGGTCGGCAAGACCATCGCCACCCCCTTCGTTTCGACCTCTCATTACAGCCTGCTCGGCGCCTTGAAGCATTGGGGCCTGGACAGCAAAAAAGTCAAAGTGGTGAACCTGCAACCCGCCGAAATTGCTGCCGCGTGGAAACGTGGCGATATCGACGGCGCGTTCGTGTGGTCGCCAGCGCTTGGCGAAATCCGCAAGACCGGGAAAACCCTGACAGACGCGGCCCAGGTGGGTCAGTGGGGCGCGCCCACGTTTGAAGTGTGGGTGGCGCGCAAGGATTTCGCGGAAAAACATCCTGACGTAGTGGCCAAGTTTGCCAAGGTCACGCTGGACGCCTTCGCTGAATACGCCGCCCATAAAGACGGCTGGACAGTGGACTCTGAACCCGTGCAAAAAATCGCCAAATTGACAGGCGCCAATGCTGCCGACATTCCAGAGTTGCTAGCCGGCACTACGTTCCCGGATGCCCAGGCACAGCAAACCGATGCGCTGCTCAAAGGCGGCACGGCAAAGGCAATTGGGGAGACGGCGAAGTTTTTGAAGGAGCAGGGAAAGGTTGAAGCGGTGCTGCCGGACTACTCAGCTTATGTGACTGACAAATTCGCCCGAGACTAAATGCAATCCAATGTGGGCTTGCTCGCGAAGGCGGTGTGTCAGTAACACATGTATTGACTGACACGACGCCTTCGCGAGCAAGCCCGCTCCCACATTTTAGGCCGAGTTCACAGGGCCTTTTCGAAGATCTTCGAATTGCGCTGATAGTTGTACAGCGACGCCCGCGCCGATGGCAGGCGATCAACCGTGCTCGGCACAAAGCCGCGCTCACGGAACCAATGGGCGGTACGCGTGGTAAGGACGAACAACGTCTTCAAGCCCTTTGCCCGGGCACGGGTTTCGATGCGCTCCAGCAACTCATCCCCGCGCCCGCCATGGCGATACTCGGGGTTCACCGCCAGGCACGCCAGCTCGCCCGCGTCCGAATCCGCGATCTGGTACAGCGCCGCACACGCGATGATCATACCTTCGCGTTCTACCACGCTGAACTGCTCGATCTCGCGCTCCAGCACTTCCCGCGAACGGCGCACCAGAATGCCCTGCTCTTCCAACGGGCTGATCAAGTCCAGTAAGCCGCCCACGTCTTCAATCGCGGCTTCGCGCACCAACTCGAATTGCTCCTGGGCCACCAGCGTACCGCCGCCGTCCCGGGTGAACAGTTCGGTAAGCAACGCGCCATCTTCGGCGTAGCTCACGATATGACTGCGCCCTACTCCGCCACGGCAGGCCTCGGCGGCCGCATCGAGCAGTTCAGCCTGGTAATTGCTTTTGCCAAGCCGTTGCAGGTGCGCCGGCACTTGTTGTGGGCGCAACTCACGCACCAGGCGGCCGTGCTCATCGATCAGGCCCATGTCGGCGCCAAACAGCAGCAACTTGTCGGCACCCAGGTCGATGGCGGCGCGGGTGGCGACGTCTTCGCAGGCCAGGTTGAAAATCTCACCGGTCGGCGAGTAGCCCAGCGGCGACAGCAGCACGATGGAGCGCTCGTCCAGCAAGCGGTTGATGCCCTTGCGGTCGACACGGCGCACTTCGCCGGTGTGGTGATAATCCACGCCTTCAAGCACGCCAATCGGGCGCGCAGTCACCAGGTTGCCGCTGGCCACCCGCAGACGCGAACCCTGCATTGGCGACGAGGCCATATCCATGGACAGGCGCGCTTCGATGGCGATACGCAGATGGCCCACCGCATCGATCACACATTCAGGGTCGGCGCATCGGTGATGCGCAAGCCTTCGTGGTAAGCCGGGACCAGGCCACGCGCTTCAAGACGCGCTTCGATCTGCGGGCGCGAACCGTGCACCAGCACCAGCCGCACGCCCAGGCTGTGGAGCAGCACCAGGTCGTGGACAATATTGCCGAAGTTGGGATGTTCCACACCGTCGCCGGGCAGCATGACCACGAAGGTGCAGTCCCGGTGAGCGTTGATGTAAGGGGAAGCGTGACGAAGCCAATTGACGTATTCGGGCATAACACCTGGGCCTGTAATAAAAAGCAGCCGAAAAAGGATGAATCGTGAAAACGCACAGCGGGCTGATGGTTATCGTCGGAACAGGCTTGGCGACACGCTCGCTCTCCTTCTATGTACGAACAGGCAAGGGTTAATTTATGCAGGTTTCAGGCAGTAATGTTCGATCAGTTCTCGCAATAGACGCACTGTAGGCGTCAAGCGTGACATTTCGAGGTACTCACCCGGCTGGTGGGCGCAGGCAATATCGCCGGGGCCGAGCACCAGGGTTTCGCAACCAAGGCGCTGAAGATAAGGCGCTTCGGTGCCGAACGCTACTGCTTCGGCACGATGACCGGTCAATCGTTCCGCAACCCTCACTAACTCGGCGTCTTCGGGCTGCTCAAACGGCGGCACTTCGGGGAACAGCGGCGCGAAGTCGATCTTGACCTGATGACGCTCGGCCAAGGGTTGCAGCTTCTGCCGAATGGCATCGCGCAACACCTGGGGGTCCATACCCGGCAGCGGCCGCAAGTCGAACTCCAGCGAACACTGGCCACAGATGCGGTTGGGGTTGTCGCCGCCATGGATGCAACCGAAGTTCATGGTCGGCTGCGGCACGCTGAATTGCGGGTTGCGGTATTCGCGCTGCCAGGCCAGGCGCAGGCCGCGCAATTCACCAATGGCATCGTGCATGGCTTCGAGGGCGCTGTGGCCCAGGCTTGGGTCTGACGAATGGCCACTTTGGCCTAGGATATCGATGCGCTCCATCATCACGCCTTTATGCAGGCGGATCGGCTTGAGGCCCGTCGGCTCGCCGATCACCGCTGCACGGCCCAGTGGGCGCCCCGCCTCGGCCAGCGCTCGGGCGCCGGACATGGAGCTTTCTTCATCGCAAGTGGCAAGGATCAGCAGCGGCTGCTTGAACGGCTGGTCCAGCAGCGGCAACACGGCTTCAATGGCCAGCGCGAAAAAGCCCTTCATGTCGCAACTACCCAATCCTACCCAGCGGCCGTCGACTTCCGTCAGCTTGAGCGGATCGGTCTTCCACAGCGCCGCATCATAGGGGACGGTGTCGCTGTGACCGGCCAGCACCAGGCCGCCGGGGCCGCTGCCGAAGCTGGCCAACAGGTTGAACTTGCCGGGGCTGACTTGCTGGATGTCGATGGCGAAACCCAGGTCCCCCAGCCAGCCGGCTAGCAAATCGATCACCGGGCGGTTGGTCTGGTCGAGAGACGCTTGGGTGCAACTGACCGATGGCGCGGCAATCAGCGCGGCGAACTGTTCTTTCATGGACGGTAACGGCATGCGCGGTCTCTCAACTTCCCGGATGAGCCCCACTATAGAGCCATCTGCACGACACAATAAACCGTTGCGGCACGTTGCCGGGCTCAGTCCTGTACACTGCACGACCTTGGCAGCCACACTTTTCCCCGGCTGCGCTCCCGATCCTGGATTTTCCGGCCATGCAGAAAGAAACCGAAATCAAGCTCCGCGTCAGCCGCGAAACACTCGCCGCGCTGCGTGAGCACCCGTTACTGAAAAAACGCAACAAAAGTGGCTGGGAACGCCGTGAGTTGATGAACCAGTATTTCGACACCCCCGAGCGCGACCTGGCCCAGGCCAAAGTCGCCCTGCGCCTGCGCAAGGACGGTGACGACATCATCCAGACCCTCAAGACCCGCGGCCAAAGCATCGCTGGCTTGTCGGAGCGGAACGAGTACAACTGGGACTTGCCCAAAGCCAAGCTCGACGTGAAGAAACTCGACGGCGAATGCTGGCCCGAGCAACTGGCCGAGCTGGACAAAAGACCCTCAAGCCGATCTTCACCACCGACTTCGTGCGTGAACGCGCCGAAATCGCCTGGGGTCGCGGCAAGGCCAAGGTGGTGATCGAAGCCGCCCTGGACCTGGGCCACGTGGTGGTCGGCAAGCAGAAAGAAGAAATCTGCGAGCTGGAGTTGGAACTGCGCGAAGGCGAACCGGCAGCCCTGCTGGAATTGGCCGCCGAACTGGCCGCCACCCTGGCGCTGATGCCGTGCGATATCAGCAAGGCCGAGCGCGGCTACCGCCTGTACGATGCGAGCAGCTATTCACTGAGCCTGCCGGCGCCGCAGATCCACGCCGAAATGCCGCTGGATGATGCCTTCGCCGCGATCATGTGGCACCTGCTGGGCAGCAGCCAGCGCCTAGCCGAACAATATCGCTTCAATGGCCACTGGCGCCTGCTGCAGGACTGGGTCGACAACCTCGGCGAGCTGCGCGCACTGGTCGGCAGCCTCGGCCAGGCCGCACCGCGTCAATCCACCAGCGAACTGCGCAGCGCACTCGATGCCCTGCTGGAAGACTGGCGCCCACTGGTACAAGCCGGTGACGACGACGAAGACATCCGCAAGGCCGCACCGGAGCAATTCGCCGAAGAATTGGAAGACGTGCGCTGGGGTCTGTTCTCGCTGAACGCTTCGCGCTGGCTGCTGGCCCGCACTTGGACCGCCGACCGCAACGTGCGTGGCAACCGCCAGGGCGCCGCGCAAATCACCAACTGGTTGCCGCGCCTGCTGGCCGACGACGCCGTCGCCCTGCAACTGCCGCGCTACCAGCAGCAGCCGGAAGACCTCGCCGAGCAACTGCCGCGTATCGAGCGTATCCAGGCGTGGCTGCACCATGCGCGTCACGTGGTGGACATTCCGGAGCTGGACCGTTTGTACGGTGAGCTGAACAAGCTGGCGCAATTGGCCAACCAGCCGATCACCTATGAGTCGCTGGATGCGCGGATGCATCAGGCGATTGCGGTGTATCAGAACCGGGCCTGGAAGACGTTGCTGCGTCTGTAAGGACGCCTTCGCGAGCAAGCCCGGCTCCCACACTTGGAATGCACACCACTGTGGGAGCCGGGCTTGCCCGCGATGAGGCCAGCACTGTCAGCGCAACACTGGCAGGCTGGTGGTCGACTTGATCTCAGAAAGCGCCACAATCGAATTGACCTCCTGAATCCCCGGCACCATCGACAACTTCTCAAAGAAAAACCGTTCGTACGCCTCAATATCCGCCGTCACGATGCGCAACAGAAAATCCACTGCCCCCATCAGCACATAACACTCCAACACTTCCGGAAACTCGCGAATCGCGTCGGTGAACTCGGTGAAGTTGGAACGCCCGTGGGCGTTGAGCTTCACCTCGGCGAAAATCTGCGTGTTCAGGCCAATTTTCTTGCGGTCCAGCAGGGTCACCTGGCCACGAATCACCCCCTCCTCCTTGAGCCGCTGAATCCGCCGCCAGCATGGCGATTGAGACAGGCCCACCTGCTCGGCGATCTGTGCACTGGACAGCGAGGCGTCTTCTTGCAACAGGGCCAGGATGCGGCGGTCGTAGGCGTCCAACTCGCTATGCATAAAAATACCTTTGAAAGTGCTTAGCTTGGATTAAACGATTCAATCATCTGCCATTTATGCTCATCTTAGATAAGAAATCTCCCGTGGCGAATGTAAAAATTTCTCCATCGAATCTGGAGAACACCCATGCATGCCGTCGAAACCACTCTCCCCGTGACCCGCGTCGATGCGTGGGCCGTCAACAGCGCCCACTGCCAGGCGCATTACCAAATCGTCGCCGAGGCAGAACCTGACGTGCTGTGTCGGGTACTCAACTATTTCGCCCTGCAATTCCTCACGCCTCGGCAGGTAGCGGTGAACCGGGAAGATGACCTGATGAACATCGATATCGTGATGGACGGCCTCAGTTGGCACCGCGCCCAGGTGATCGGTGAAAAGATTAGAAACCTGATCAGCGTGTGCTCGCTGGAGATGTGGCCGGCTGATTCCGTGGGGCCTGAGGAGATGTTGGCGGTTGCTCGGTAAAAGCCTGCAATACACGCTGGGAGGAGGAAATCCAAGCGCTGGCTAGCCTGGGACTACGCCCGTTCCCCCCAGGAAAACTCGATGCGCATTGATCAACGATTGGAACTGCAGGCGTTATTACCCGCCTTGATCGAGGCCGGACTGGTACCCGCTGATGTTGCAAAACGCTTGTCGGTACTGCCGGCGAGGGACACTGAACACCCGCTGGAATGCATCGCCGCCCAAAACGTCTGCCTCGAAACCCTGACGCAATGGCTTGCCCGGCATGCGGGACAACCGTACCTGCGTATCGACCCATTGCAGATCGATGTGGCCACAGTGGTCCCGCTGATGTCCCATGGGTTCGCCCAACGCCATGCCATTCTTGCGGTCGCGCTGGACACCCACACCGTTACCATCGCCAGCGCCCAGCCCTACGTCAGCGCCTGGGAAGCCGGGCTAGCCCAGGTGCTCAAGCGTTCGATCAAACGCGTAGTGGCCAACCCCAGGCGATCCGGCGCTACATCGACGAGTTTTATCGGCTGGCCAAATCGGTCAGTGGCGCCGACCAGAAGATCGCCGCGCCCGGCAATTTCGAACTGCTCAACTTAGGTGCCAGCGACCAGGAGCCGGATGCCAACGACGCGCATATCGTCAATATCGTCGACTGGTTGCTGCAATACGCCTTCGGCCAACGGGCAAGCGATATCCATATAGAACCGTGTCGGGAACAAGGCCGCGTGCGCTTTCGGATTGATGGGTTGCTGCATGACGTCTATCAGTTTCCACCCCAGGTAACGATGGCAGTGATCAGCCGCCTGAAAAGCCTCGGGCGAATGAACGTGGCCGAAAAACGCAAACCCCAGGACGGCCGGGTCAAGACCAAAGGTCCGTCAGGGGCGGAAGTGGAGTTGCGCCTTTCCACGTTGCCCACCGCATTCGGCGAAAAACTGGTGATGCGGATCTTCGACCCGCAGGTGTTGCTCAAGGGCTTCGACGAGTTGGGCTTGTCCAGTGAAGACCAGCAGCGCTGGCACGCCATGACGCGCCAAACCAACGGCATCATCCTCGTCACCGGCCCGACCGGTTCGGGCAAGACCAGTACCCTCTACACCACGCTCAGGCAACTGGCGACCCGGGAGGTCAACCTGTGCACGGTGGAGGACCCTATCGAGATGGTGGAGCCCGCCTTCAACCAGATGCAGGTGCAACACAATATCGACCTGACCTTTGCCGGCGGTATCCGCGCCCTGCTGCGCCAGGACCCGGACATCATCATGATCGGCGAAATACGCGACCAGGAAACCGCCGAGATGGCGATTCAGGCCGCGCTGACCGGGCACTTGGTGCTCTCGACCCTACACACCAACGACGCGCCCAGTGCCATCAGCCGTTTGCAAGAGCTGGGAATTGCTCATTATTTGATCAAAGCTACGCTTATAGGAGTGATGGCACAGCGCTTGGTGCGGCTCTTGTGCCCCATTGCAAGCTCGCAACAGGTTCCGCCCATGAAGCCATCGGATGCGTAGAGTGCCGTAACAGCGGTTACCAGGGGCGCGCAGGGGTCTACGAAATAATGCTCATGGACGAGACGCTCAAGGCACTGATCACCCCCGGTGCGGATCTGCAGGTACTGCGTCAGGCAGCAGTTGCGCAAGGCATGTGCAGTCTGCGAATGGCCGGCACACAAAGGTTGACGCCGGCCTTACAACGATGACCGAGGTCTTGCGAGTAACGCCTGGGGATTCAGTAACAAATGCTTTGATTACCGGGGCGTGAAACCGTTCTTATCCGTGACGAGACCGTTACAATCGGCGACCGTCGTTTCACTGACACCATTAGATAGGGAATCGTTATGCAGATCGGAACCGTACTGCTTCTTTTCGTGGGCTTGGCTGTGGCCATCCTGTTCATGGGCTTCAAGGTGGTACCTCAGGGCTACCAGTGGACCGTCGAGCGTTTCGGCCGCTATACCAACACCCTCAAGCCCGGCCTCAACATCATCATCCCGGTCATGGACCGCATCGGTCGCAAGATCAACGTGATGGAAAGCGTGCTGGACATCCCGCCGCAGGAAGTCATCACCGCTGACAACGCCACCGTGCAGATCGACGCCGTGTGCTTCTTCCAGGTGGTCAACACCGCCCAGGCCGCCTACGAGGTCAACAACCTCGAGCACGCCATCCGCAACCTGCTGCAAACCAACATCCGTACCGTGCTCGGCTCAATGGAACTGGATGCCATGCTCAGCCAACGGGACGGTATCAACGAAAAACTGCTGCGCACTGTCGATGAAGCCACCGCGCCGTGGGGCATCAAGATCACCCGTATCGAGATCAAGGACATCAGCCCGCCCGCCGACCTGATGGCCGCCATGTCCGGCCAAATGAAAGCCGAACGGATCAAGCGTGCGCAAATTCTCGAAGCAGAAGGCCTGCGCGCGTCGGCGATCCTGACCGCCGAGGGCAAGAAACAGGCGCAGATCCTTGAGGCGGAAGGTAGCCGTCAGGCTGCGTTCCTGGAGTCCGAAGCACGTGAGCGTCAGGCCGAGGCCGAAGCCCGCGCCACCCAGGTGGTATCGGAAGCAATCGCGTCGGGCAACGTGCAAGCGGTCAACTATTTCGTCGCACAAAAATACATAGACGCCCTGGGCAAGCTGGCGTCGGCCAACAACAGCAAGGTCATCCTGATGCCGCTGGAAGCCAGCCAGGTGATTGGTGCCGTTGGCGGCATCGGCGAGATCGTCAAGGCCACCTTTGACAGCAAGAAAGGCTAAAGCCATGTGGGACTTCCTGCAGCACCTGTCGTTCTGGGATTGGCTGGCACTGGGCACGGTGTTGCTGATTCTTGAGGTATTCGGCGCCGGTGGTTATCTGCTGTGGATGGGCATCGCCGCAGCCGCCGTGGGCGTGATCAAGTTTCTGGTTCCGCCCCTGGGGCTGGAATGGCAACTGTTGCTGTTCGCCGTGTTGTCGATATTGACCGCGGTGTACTGGTGGAAGCGCCAGCGCAGCAGCGCCAAGGCCAGCGACCAGCCGGGGCTCAACGAGCGAGGGTCGGAGTTGATCGGGCGCACCTTTGTGGTGCATCAGGCCATTATCGAGGGCCGAGGCAAAGTGAAAGTCGGTGATGGCGTCTGGATCGTCACCGGCCCCGACACTCCTGTAGGCGCTCAAGTACGGGTGATTGGTCAGAATGGCGCGGTTTTGAAGGTTGAAACTGTTTAGTCGGCGATGGAACTCGGTTGGGCTAACTACAATCATAAAGTACAGATCACCCAACCGGAGTCACCCATCATGCGTCTTAAATATGCTGTCGCAACCCTTGCTGTGCTTTCCCTTCCTGTCGGTTCAGCGATGGCCGACAGTTTCTGGCGCAACGTCATCTCGTCGGGTGCCACAACTGGCTCGACGTACCTGACCTTCAAGGATCACAAGTTGGTAGTCGCTGCACAGGACGACGCCGGCAGCTTCGTTGCCAGCGACGGTGGTATCCGTGGCCCATACCTGGAAGCCGCCATGCAGAAAGTCCGTGCCGACAACCCTGGCCTGCAAGCCACCGACATGGAACTGGCCAACGCCATCCTCGCGAAAAACGCTGTTACCGAGTGATTCCACATGCTCTAAAAAATGCCGCTTTCCCAAGCGGCATTTTTTTGTCTGCGCGATGACGATTCATTCACGGGTGACAGGCTATATTCAGTCGTGCCGTGCAACCATGCCGGTACTGATACGTCTTTACTCATCGCCAATCTGAAACGGATGCCTTCGTCGTCATGAGCCAACAGCCCTTTCTGCCGTTCTCCAAACCCACCATCGATGAAGCCACCATCTCGGCGGTCGGCGATGTACTGCGCTCGGGCTGGATCACCAGCGGGCCAAAAGTGCAGGCATTCGAAGCTCAGCTGTCGGAATACTTTGGCGGGCGCCCAGTGCGCACGTTCAACTCGGGCACCTGCACCATGGAGATTGCCTTGCGCATTGCGGGTATCGGGCCTGGGGATGAAGTCATCACTACGCCGATCTCCTGGGTCGCAACGGCCAACGTGATTCTGGAAGTTGGCGCCACGCCGGTGTTTGCCGATATCGATCCGGTGACCCGCAATATCGACCTGGCCCAAGTGGAAGCCGCGATCACTCCACGGACCAAGGCTATTATCCCGGTGTACCTGGCCGGCCTGCCCCTGGACATGCCGATGCTTTACGCGCTGGCCAACAAGTACAACCTGCGCATCATCGAAGACGCCGCCCAGGCATTGGGATCGAGCTGGGATGGCGAGCGCATCGGCGCCACCGGCGACTTCGTGTCGTTCAGTTTCCAGGCCAACAAGAACATCACCTCCTCCGAAGGCGGTTGCCTGGTATTGAACAACGCCGAAGAAGCGCGTCTGGCCGAGAAATATCGCCTGCAAGGCGTGACCCGCACCGGTTTCGACGGCCTGGATGTGGATGTGCTGGGTGGCAAGTTCAACATGACGGATATCGCCGCCGCCATCGGCCTAGGGCAGTTTGCCCATATCGAGAAGATCACTGCCCATCGCCAGAACCTGGCTCGTCACTACTTCAAATGCTTCGGTGCCGATTTTGAAGAACAATACGGCGCACAACTGCCGCCGGCGGATTTCGAAAACAGCAACTGGCATCTCTTTCAACTGGTGCTACCGGAGCGTCAGGACGGCTTGCCCGCCCGCGCTACTTTCATGGAGCAGATGCAGGCCCATGGCGTCGGCATTGGCTATCACTACCCGCCGATCCACCTGCTGAGCCTTTATCGGGCACAGGGGTTCAAGGAAGGCATGTTCCCGGTGGCGGAGAAGGTGGGGCGTTTGATCGTGTCGTTGCCGATGTTTACGGCGATGACTGAGGCGGATGTGGAGCGGTCGGTAGCGGCGGTCAAAGCGGTGCTGAAAGCAGGTTAAGCACCACCACAATCAAATGTGGGAGCTGGCTTGCCTGCGATGCAGACACCTCGGTGGATCAGTCACACCCCGGTGATGCTATTGCAGGCAAGCCAGCTCCCACACTGGTTACTTTATTCGCCGATGGCGGCTTTGTAGCCAGCAGCATCCAGCAGTTTTTCCAGGTCAGCCGGGTTGCTTGGCTTGAGCTTGAAGATCCACGCACCGTAAGGGTCGGAGTTCAACAGCTCAGGCTCGCCGCTCAGGGCATCGTTGACCGCAATCACTTCGCCAGCAATTGGCGAGTAGATATCCGAAGCAGCCTTCACCGACTCAACCACACCGGCCTGATCAGCCGCAGCAAATACGTTGCCGACTTCGGTCAGTTCAACGAACACCACATCACCCAACGCTTCCTGGGCATGGTCGGAGATACCGACGGTCACGGTGCCGTCAGCTTCCAGACGAGCCCATTCGTGACTTTCGGCAAAACGCAGGTCCGCAGGGATATCGCTCATAGTCTGTGTCCTCAAGAAGAAATGTCAGCGGCCTTTGGCCTGCCGGAAATAGGTTAGATCAAGGTTTTACCATGGCGCACGAACGTCGGTTTGACCACCCGAACCGGATACCACTTGCCGCGGATTTCCACTTCGGCCCGGTCGGCCGTCGCCGTCGGAACGCGCGCCAAGGCAATGGATTTGCTCAGCGTGGGAGAGAAACTACCACTGGTGATCTCTCCTTCGCCAACATTGGCGATACGAACCACCTGATGAGCGCGTAAAACCCCACGCTCTTCCAGCACCAACCCTACGAGTTTGAACTGCACGCCCGCCGCCAGTTCGGCTTCCAGTGCAGTGCGACCGATGAAATTGCGCCCAGCAGGTTCCCACGCGATGCTCCAGGCCATATTGGCAGCCAGAGGTGAAACTTCCTGGTGGATATCCTGGCCGTACAGGTTCATCCCGGCTTCCAGACGCAAGGTGTCGCGGGCGCCGAGACCGATGGGCGAAATACCCGCGCCCACCAGATCGTTGAAAAAGCCTGGCGCCTGATCAGCCGGCAGGACAATTTCCAGGCCGTCTTCACCGGTGTAGCCGGTGCGGGCGATAAACCAATCGCCGTCTACCTGGCCCTCGAAAGGCTTGAGCTGGTGAATCAGGGTGCTGCGCGATTGGGTGACCAACTCGGCGATCTTCTGCCGGGCATGGGGTCCCTGAATGGCCAGCATCGCCAACTCGGGTCGCTCGTGCAGTTGCACCTGGTAGTTATCCAGCTGCGCCTGCATCCAGGCCATGTCCTGGTCGCGGGTGGCGGCATTGACCACCAGCCGGTAACCGGCGTCGGTGCGGTAGACGATCATGTCATCCACGACGCCGCCCTTTTCGTTGAGCATGGCACTGTACAACGCACGGCCGCAGCTGTGCAGGCGATCCACATCATTGGCCAGCAAATGCTGGAGCCATTCCTTGGCCTGATGGCCTGTGATATCGATCACGGTCATATGGGATACATCGAACACCCCGCAGTCGCGTCGCACCTGATGGTGTTCTTCAACTTGAGAGCCGTAATGCAGGGGCATATCCCAACCGCCAAAATCGACCATTTTCGCGCCGAGGGCGAGATGCAGGTCATACAGAGGCGTACGCTGTCCCATGGGTTTCTCCTTCCGGGCTTGGCGAAGGTGCGCAGCGTTGCTGTTTGCGCTGGACGCCTTGATTTACAAGGCTTGCAGCCACTTACAGCAACCCGATCCGAAAGACGGAGCGCACCGAATGCCGCGCATTGTAGCCGCAAGCCGTAGGACTGGCACCTAACCGATTTGCCGTGCGGAGCGTCGAATCAGCCCGATCACTGGCAGCAGGCCCACCAACACCAGGGTCAACGCCGGCAATGAGGCCCGCGCCCACTCGCCTTCACTGGTCATTTCAAAGATGCGAACCGCCAGGGTGTCCCAGCCGAACGGGCGCATCAGCAGGGTTGCGGGCATTTCCTTGAGCACATCGACAAAGACCAGCAGCGCTGCGCTCAGCGTCCCCGGCAGCAACAACGGCAGATACACTTTGCAAAACAGTCGCGGTCCACTCACACCAAGGCTGCGCGCGGCCTCCGGCAACGATGGGCGGATTCGCGCCAGGCTGTTTTCCAGCGGTCCATAGGCCACCGCCAGGAAGCGCACCAGATACGCCAGCACCAGCGCCGACAGACTGCCCAGCAGCAACGGCTTACCCGCGCCGCCGAGCCAACCGGACATCGGCACTACCAGCTCTCTATCCAAGTAACTGAATGCCAACATGATCGACACCGCCAGCACTGAACCCGGCAAAGCGTAACCAACGTTGGCCAGGCTAATGCCAGAGCGGATTGCCCGTGTGGGTGCCAGGCGGTTGGCAAACGCCAGCACCAGCGCCACGCTGACGGTGAAAAGGGCTGCAATACCGCCCAGGTAGAGGGTGTGGAGGATCAGGCCCGAATAGCGCTCATCCAGATCGAAGCGACCACGTTGCCAGAACCAGGCGACCAGCTGCAGCATCGGGATGACAAAGGCACAGGCGAATACCAAACCGCACCAAGTGCTGGCCGCTGCCGCCTTGAAACCGCGCAGGTGATACAACGCCTTGCCCCGTGGCCGTTCATTGCTCGGACGGCTGGCGCCACGGGCGCGGCGCTCGCCATACAGCACCAGCATCACCACCAGAAGCAACAGGCTGGCGAGTTGGGCCGCGCTGGACAGACTGAAAAAGCCGTACCAGGTCTTGTAGATGGCGGTGGTGAAGGTGTCGAAATTGAACACCGAGACCGCGCCGAAATCCGCCAGGGTTTCCATCAACGCAAGCGCCACACCCGCCCCAATCGCCGGCCGCGCCATCGGCAGGGCTACGCGCCAGAACGCCTGCCACGGCGATTGCCCGAGCACCCGCGCAGCTTCCATCAAGCCTTTGCCCTGAGCCAGGAACGCGGTACGCGCCAGCAGGTAGACGTAGGGATAAAACACCAGCACCAAGACGATGATCACACCGCTGGTAGAGCGCACACGTGGCAAACGCAGGCCTGTGCCAAACCATTCACGCAGCAGGGTTTGCACCGGGCCCGCAAAAGTCCAACAGGCCGACAAATACAAAGGCCAGTACATAAGCAGGGATCGCAAAAGGCAGCATCAACGCCCAATCGAGCCAGCGCCGCCCGGGGGAATTCGCAGAGGCTGGTAAGCCAGGCCAGGCTCACGCCGAGCAAGGTCACGCCGACGCCCACACCCAACACCAGCGTCACGGTGTTGCCCAGCAAGCGTGGCATCTGGGTTTCCCAGAGATGGGACCAGATTTGCGCATCGATGCTTTGCCAGGACAGCAGCAGCACGCTCAGCGGCAGTAGCACCAGGGCGGCGACGGTGAACACCGGCAGGTACCAGCGGCGTTGGGCGGGGTGGGCCAAAGTCAGTTCTCAGTGAAAGGGTATCTTGAAGTCACCACTAACCAATGTGGGAGCGGGCTTGCTCGCGAAGGCGGCGTATCAGTCACCTATATATCGACTGATACACCGCCTTCGCGAGCAAGCCCGCTCCCACATTTAGATCTGCGGCGCCCTGTAGATTGTACTTAGTTCCAGCCAGCCCGATCCATCAAGCGGATCGCCTCGGCCTGGCGCTTACCCGCCACTTCCACCGGCAGGGTATCTGCCACGAACTTGCCCCACGTCGCCACTTCGGCTGACGGCGGTACGGCAGGGTTGGCCGGGAACTCCTGGTTCACATCGGCAAAGATCTTCTGCGCCTCAGGCGTGGTCATCCACTCCACCAATGCCTTGGCGGCTTCCGGGTGCGGCGCATTCTTCGTCAGGCCGATGCCCGACAGGTTCACATGCACGCCACGGTCGCCCTGGTTCGGCCAGAACAGCTTCACTGCCAGGTTTGGGTTCTGCTTGTGCAAACGGCCGTAGTAGTAGGTATTGACGATGCCCACGTCGCACTGCCCGGCGTTGATCGCTTCCAGCACGGCGATGTCATCCGAGAACACATCGGTAGACAGGTTGTTGACCCATCCCTTGACGATTTCTTCGGTCCTGGCCGCGCCATGGGTTTCGATCAAGGTGGCGGTCAGCGACTGGTTGTAGACCTTCTTCGCGGTACGCAGGCACAGGCGGCCTTCCCACTGTTTGTCGGCCAGCGCTTCGTAGGTGGTGAGGTCACCCGGTTTTACGCGATCGGTGGAATAGGCGATGGTGCGCGCGCGTAGGCTCAAGCCGGTCCAGGCGTGGCTCGAGGAGCGATATTGCAGGGGAATATTCTTGTCGATCACCGGGGAGGTGAACGGTTGCAGGATGCCCATTTGCTCGGCCTGCCAAAGGTTGCCGGCATCGACGGTGAGCAGCAGGTCGGCGGTGGCGTTTTCGCCCTCGGCCTTGATGCGCTGCATCAGCGGGGCTTCCTTGTCGGTGATGAACTTGATCTGGACGCCGGTCTTCTGGGTGTAGGCGTCGAATACCGGCTTGATCAGTTCGTCGATGCGCGATGAGTAGACCACGACTTCGTCGGCCGCCTGTGCGGTGGTGCTGCCGATAAGGGTGAGTGCCAGGGCAGTCAGGAGGCGCTTGGGTGCCAACATGGGAGCGGTCTCTCATTTGCAAAAAGAGAGCAAATGATAAGGACTCACATTTGGTAACGCTCGGCGGAGGCGTTACCAGATGTTGCATAGCTATGGTTTGTGCTGAAACTATCTACACCTCTGTCAACGGCAAAAGCACTTGTAGCGCTGGGTGGCGAAGCCGCCCTAACCAGAACGCCGCGGTGCTTCAGATAGACCGAGGCGTTTGGTTTGGGGCGGCTTCGCCACCCAGCGCGGGACAAGCCCGCTCACTACAGGTTGTGTGGAGACTCATGCTCAGGGTTTGGCGAGCTCAGGAAGATCGCCAGTCAGGCCAAGCGCCTGGCGTACAAACACCGCCTTGGCTTCGGGCATCTGGTCGACCAGTTTCAAGCCGGCATTGCGCAACCAGCGCAGCGGCAATTGGTCGGCCTGGAACAGTCGTTCAAAGCCCTCCATCGCCGCCATCAAGGCCAGGTTATGGGGCATGCGCCGACGCTCGTAGCGGCTCAGCACCTTCACATCCGCCAGGCGTTCGCCGCGCTCGGTGGCAGAGAGCAGCACCTCGGCCAAGGTCGCCGCATCCAGGAAGCCCAGGTTCACACCCTGCCCCGCCAGCGGGTGGATCACGTGAGCGGCATCCCCGATCAACGCAAGGCCTTCGGCCACGTAGCGCTTGGCGTGTCGTTGGCGCAGCGGCACGCAGACGCGCGGGTCGGCGTTGAGCACAGTTCCCAGCCGCCCTTCAAAGGCGCGTTCCAGTTCACGGCAGAAGCGTTCATCATCCAGCGCCATCAAGCGCTCCGACTCAGCCGGCGTGGTCGACCAGACGATCGAACACCAATCTTCCTGCCCATCGCGCACCAGCGGCAAAAACGCCAGCGGGCCGGTGTCGGTAAACCTCTGCCAGGCCGTGCGCTGGTGCGGCTGGCTGCTACGCACGCTGGTAACGATGGCGTTATGCAGGTAATCCCATTCGCGGGTTGCGGTGCCGGTCAGGCGGCGCACGGCGGAGTTGGCGCCGTCGGCCGCCACCACCAGCGGCGCACGCAGCTTGCGGCCATCGGCCAGGGTCAGCAGCCAGTCGTCGCCGGAGCGGCGCATCTGCTCCAGGCGTGCGTTGGCCAGCAGGCCCAGGTCGCAGTCGTGCAGGCGATCAAGCAAGGCGTCCTGAACCACGCGGTTCTCAACGATATGCCCAAGCACTTCGGCGTGCACGCTGGCGGCCGAAAAGTGGATCTGCCCGGTGCCGCTGCCGTCCCACACTTGCATTTCGCCGTACGGGCTGGCGCGCCGCTCGACGATGCCGTCCCACACGCCAAGACGCTCCAGGATGCGCTGGCTGGCGGCCGACAAGGCGCTTACGCGGGGTTCGAACGCTGCGTCATGGTCGAACGGCTTGACGCTCAGCGGGCTGCCGTCGAGCAGCAGCACCTGCAGGCCACTGCCCTGCAACGCCAGCGCCAAGGCGCTTCCGACCATTCCGGCCCCGACAATCAGCACATCTGCGCGCATGTCCATGCTTTAAGCCTGTCTCGCTGGCGGCTTGCGCCGCACGTAAGGGTTTTGTCGACACGCGCCACCAGGGTGCCGGAGCCGTCATGAATCTGTACCTTGAGGTGGGGCAGGTACTTGTCACCACCTTCGGTCTGCCTGCGAATCTCGTCCAGCAAGGCATCGTCGATAGAAAAATCGGCGTACACCGGGCCTCTGCCCGGCGAAATGAAATCAATGCTCGCGGCCTTGTCCCAGACGATGTAGTCGCGCCCCAGGTTCTCCATCAACAGCAGCATGTAGAACGGGTCGACCATCGAATACAGGCTGCCGCCAAACTGCGTGCCGACGTAATTGCGGTTGTACCAGCCCAGGCCCATGCGCACTTTCACATGGCGAAAATCCGCACTGAGTTCCTGTACCCGCACGCCCGCGCCGAGGTACGGCGGGTACAAGCTCAGGAACCAACGCAACAACCGCGCCTTGCCCAAGCGCTGGGTCAGCCAGTTACGCATCGGGGCGCGTGCCCAGGCCCATGGCCTGACGGGCGAACCAACGCTTGGCCGGCGGCAACAAGTCCAGGCCCAACAGGCCCATGTTACGGCCTAGCGCGACCAACGGTTGGGCGCTGCCAAACAGCCGTGTGACCTGGTCGGAGAAACCCACCGTCAGCTTTTTGGTCGAGGCGCTGGCGCTCGCGATAGCTTTGCAGCGTTGCCAAGTCGCCGGGCACCGCAGGCCCGGCCAGCAGGGCCTCGGCCAAGGCATTCGCATCGCGCAGGGACAGGTTGAAACCCTGTCCGGCAATCGGGTGCAGGCTGTGGGCGGCGTTGCCGAGGATCGCCAGGTGCGAGCGTACTTGTTCTTCGGCTTCCACCAGGGTCAGCGGATACAGGTGGCGTGCACCCACTTGTTTCAGCGTGCCCAGGCGGTAGCCGAACACGCTTTGCAATTCGCTGAGAAAGGCGCGCTCGTCGAGGTTGGCCAGGCGCTGGGCGTCCATGCCGATACGCGTCCACACCAGTGCGCAACGGTTGTCCGGCAGCGGCAGCAACGCCATCGGGCCTTCATCGGTGAAGCGCTCGAAGGCTTCGCCGTTGTGGGCTTCGCTCGGGGTGATGTTGGCGATCAGCGCGCTCTGGTTGTACGGGCGGGTTTTCACGCCGATACCCAGTTGCTCGCGCAGGCCGGAGCGGCCGCCGTCAGCCAGAACAGCAAGGTCGCACTCCAGCACGGTTTCATCGTTGAGGGTCAGGCGATAGCCATCGGGCAGCGGTTCCATGCGCGTGACCTCGGCCGGGCAGCGCCAACTGACCACGTCCTTGTCCAGGCCCTGCCACAGGCATTGGCCGAGCCAGGCGTTTTCCACCACATAACCCAGGGCCGGCACACCCTCTTCCATGGCAGACAACCGTGCGGTGGAGAAACGCCCACGGTCCGACACGTGAATCTGCTTGATCGGCTCGGCGCGGTGGGAGATGGCCTGCCACAGGCCCAGGCGCTGATAAATCTGCTTGGCGCCGTAGGACAGCGCGGACGAGCGCGCATCGTAGCTCGGCTGGTAACTGTCACCCGGGGCGAACGGCTCGATCAGCACGATCTTCCAGCCCCGGGCCTTGGCCCCGGCCTGCAACGCCAGCGCCAGGCTGGCGCCTACCAGGCCGCCACCGATAATGGCCAGATTGACCCGGCTCATCGGGCAGCCGCCATCAGCGCTTCGATCTCGGCGACCGCCTTGGGTACACCGCCGGTCAGGATTTCACAGCCTTGCTTGGTCACTACCACGTCGTCCTCGATGCGTACGCCAATGCCACGCCATTTCTTTGCCACGTTCTGGTTGTCCAGTGCGATGTAGATACCCGGCTCCACGGTCAACGCCATGCCCACTTCCAGCACCCGCCATTCACCGCCCACCTTGTACTCGCCCACATCATGCACATCCATGCCCAGCCAGTGGCCGGCGCGGTGCATGTAGAAGGTTTTGTAGGCTTCGTTGGCGATCAACTCGTCGACGTCGCCCTGCAACAAACCCAGCTTGACCAGCCCGGCGGTGATGACGTGCACCGTCGCTTCGTGGGCCTGGTTCCAATGCTTGTCCGGGGCGATCTCGGCAAAGGCGGCTTCCTGGGAAGCCAGCACAATTTCATAGATCGCCTTCTGCTCCGGCGAAAACCTGCCGTTGACCGGCCAGGTGCGGGTGATGTCGCTGGCGTAGCAGTCGATCTCACAACCGGCGTCGATAAGCACCAGATCACCCTCCTTGAGCACCGCGTCATTCTGCTGGTAATGCAGGATGCAGCTGTTGCGTCCGGCGGCGACGATGGAGCCGTAGGCCGGCATTTTCGCGCCGCCCTTGCGGAATTCGTAGTCCAGCTCGGCTTCGAGGCTGAACTCATGCAACCCCGCACGACTGGCCTGCATCGCCCTTACATGAGCGGCGCAGGAGATTCGCGCAGCCTCGCGCATCACCTTCACTTCTGCCGCCGATTTATACAGGCGCATGTCGTGCAGCAGATGATCCAGGGCAACGAATTCGTTCGGTGGCTGGGCGCCAAGGTGCGCCTTAGAGCGGATCACGTTGATCCACTCCATCAGGTGACGGTCGAATTCGGCATTGCTGCCCATGGCCGAATACACCCGGTCGCGGCCTTCGATGAGGCCGGGCAGGATGTCGTCGATATCGGTGATGGGAAATGCGTCGTCGGCGCCAAAGTCGCGGATCGCGCCTTCGGTACCGGCGCGCAAGCCGTCCCACAGTTCGCGTTCGGCATTGCGTTCGCGGCAGAACAGCACGTACTCGCCGTGCAGGCGGCCGGGCATCAGCACGATCACCGCTTCCGGTTCCGGGAAGCCGCTCAGGTACTGGAAGTCGCTATCCTGACGGTACACGTGCTCCACATCACGGTTGCGGATCGCCACGGCGGCGGCCGGCAGGATCGCGATGCTGTTGGGTTCCATCTGCGCCATGAGCGCCTTGCGGCGCCGGGTGTATTCCGCTCTGGGGATATGAATCATGGGCAGATGGGCTTCCTTACTTAGTGCAGCGACGGCTTTGGCGCAGCAGGTTCAGCGGACTTGCGCGTCTCGGTGAACAGTAGCAGCGGCGCAACGCGCAGGTATTCCATGACTTCCATGTAGTCGCCTTCACCGTCTTCGGACTCTTCCAGGGCGTCTTGCACCTGGGAGATCGCTGCCAGGTCCTGCAGCACTTCCTTGGCGTCGGTGCTCAGTTCCAGGCCGCCGGCGTTGACGCCGAAACCGTGGAGGAAACCTTGGCACCATTGGCCCAGGGCGGCAGCACGCTCGGTGAGCGGCGCGTCATCGGTCGGCAGCAGCAGGACTACGGTGACGTCATCACCGGTCAGCTCGCCCTTGACCATTTCCTGCAGGCCGATCAGCGCGTTGCGCACGTTGTCTTCGGGTTCTTTTTCCAGCAGCTCGGCCACATCGGCCAGCCAGTTGTCGGCATCAAAGCCAACGCCGGTGCAGCTGCGGCCCAGCAACACGCCGTGCAGTTCGGCAGGCGAGCATGGGTGGCCGCTGGTGCTCAGCAGTTTGGAAAAAGCGTCGTACGGGGAGTTCTGAATGGGCATGGTGAGCTAGGCGCCAGACGGCGCAATGTCTAGAATGGAGCGCTGTATCCTAGCACCGGCAGACGTACCAAGACTATCAAGGGCGTCAGATCGTTTATCCTGAAGTTGCCATTCATCAGACAAATCCAGTGGAACCCAATGGAAGACACCGACCTGCAAGCGCTGATGGCCAGACTCGAATTGCTAATTACTCGGGTCGAGCAACTTAAGAGTCAAAACGGACTCCTATTAGCTCAGGAAAAGACCTGGCGCGAGGAACGCGCTCACCTCATTGAAAAAACGAAATCGCCCGGCGTAAGGTCGAATCGATGATTTCGCGCCTGAAGGCCCTGGAGCAAGACTCATGAGTTCAAGCAATAGCGTCACCGTGCAGATCCTCGACAAAGAGTATTCGATCATCTGTCCCCAGGAAGAGCGCAACAACCTGGTGAGCGCCGCCCGTTACCTGGATGGCAAGATGCGTGAAATCCGCACCAGCGGCAAAGTGATCGGTGCCGACCGTATCGCCGTGATGGCCGCGCTGAATATCACCCACGATTTGCTGCATAAGCAGGAGCGCCCTGACGTACAGGCCAGCGGCTCGACGCGCGAGCAGGTGCGCGACCTGCTGGAACGTGTGGACTTGGTGCTTTCCAGCGATTCAGACGCACCCAAGGGCTGATTGCCGCGACTGTTTAAGGTATACTCGCCCCACTCCCTGGCGTGTTTGCCAGTCGGCGATGTCCCTGAGCCGATTCGCACTACCCTGGAAGTTGCACGTTGGGCTGGTGTGCATGTCCGCTAGACGGAAAGCCTTAAAGCCTACTGCTTCTTCCACCTTGAACTTTCGGGTTCAAGGGCTAAGTCGACAGCGGCTCTGTCGGGGAGCCTGAATTCCCAAACTCAGTGCCAGTCTTAGGACTGGCATTGTTTTATGAGCCGAAAAACCATGACCGAACCTGCGCCGCTTTCCCGTCCGCAACTTCGACGCATGTTGCGCAAAGCCCGCCGTGCACTCACGCCGAGCGAGCAGCGCCGGGCCGCCCTGGGCCTGTATCGGCAACTGGCACAGCACCCGCTGTTTCGCCGGGCCAAACACATTTCCCTGTATCTACCGACGGACGGTGAAATCGATCCACGCCTGCTGCTGCGTGCTGCCCAGCGCCGGGGCAAGGCCACCTACCTGCCGGTGCTCAGCGCCTGGCCACGGACCAAGATGGTGTTCCAACGCGTGCGGCCGGGGGAAAAGCTGCTGCCCAATCGTTTTCGTATCCTGGAGCCACGGGTCAATATCAGCCAGCAACGCAAGGTGTGGGCGCTGGACCTGGTGCTGCTGCCATTGGTGGGGTTCGATGATGCGGGCGGACGCTTAGGGATGGGCGGCGGTTTCTACGATCGCAGCCTCGCTTACCTGGCGCGTCGCCAAAGCTGGCGCAAGCCGACGCTATTGGGCCTGGCCCATGAATGTCAGAAAGTCGAACGGCTGGTACAGGCGAGCTGGGATGTGCCGTTGGCAGGCACCGTCACCGATAAGCAGTGGTATGTCGCGCAAACGCCGCTGGAAAAAGCGGCGTCTTGAAGAAGGGTTAACGCTTGAACGGTTGCGGCTGCTGCTGAGCCAGTTCGACCGGCGCATCGGTCTTGTTCGACCACAAGCTTTGCGCATACCCGGTGGTCACGACGCCCAGACCAAACAAAATAACCAAAATCCATAGTAAATCCGGTTTACGTTGCATCGATTGCCCCCCTTCAGGCACCTCGTACACGATGACAACAACGTTCCAAAGTAGTCCGTTGCAGCTGCGTCAAGCTTTAAAAGCCGGCATTCTGCGGTAACGTGAACCAACACGCAAACCTTGGCGCCAACCGACTGTCGGTTTGTCATCAAATTGCCAGACAACTTGCCCACTGCCTTTTCAGGAGCCCAAAAATGGCCTACTGGCTGATGAAATCCGAGCCCGACGAACTCTCGATCAAGGGCCTGGAAAAGCTTGGCGAAGCCCGTTGGGACGGCGTACGCAATTATCAGGCGCGCAACTTTTTGCGGGCCATGGCCGAAGGTGACGAGTTTTTCTTCTACCACTCCAGTTGCCCGGAGCCCGGTATCGCCGGCATCGGAAAAATCATCAAGGCGGCGTACCCGGACCCCACCGCCCTGGAGCCGCAAAGCCACTATTTCGACGCCAAGGCCAGCCCAGAGAAAAACCCGTGGAGCGCCATCGATGTGGCCCACGTTGCAACCTTCCCAAGGTGCTGGGCCTGGGCTACCTGAAACAACAAACGGCACTCGCCGAGCTGCCCCTGGTGCAAAAAGGCAGCCGACTCTCGGTGATGCCGGTGACCGCAGAGCAGTGGGCGGCGGTACTCGCCCTGCGTTAACAACGACAGAACCCGACGGTCACGCGCCTGACGCATGCATCTGTGCGCCAGTCGGGTTAGGCTTGCGCTTCATTTGACCGGCATCAACTGCCTTCGGGCGCTGAGCGGTCAAACTAGGACGCTAATGCCGCAGGAAGCCGCCATGTCGACGAACCACCACGCCTCACGCCTTTTCGCCTTCGCATTGATCGCCCTGTTGCTGGGTGCAGGCGGCTTCGGTTACTGGCGCTCTACCCAGGACCGCCTGCCCGAAGGCCTGAGCATGGGCAATGGCCGCCTGGAATCCACCGAAGTGCAGATCGCCGCCAAGATCCCCGGGCGTCTGGCGGAAGTGCGCGTGGACGAAGGCGACAAGGTGCTCAAGGGCCAACTGCTCGCACGCATGGACACCCGCACCCTGGAAGCCCAGCGCGCCCAGGCCGAAGCCGAAGTGCTGCGCGCCAAGGAAAACTTCGCCGCCGCCGAAGCCAACGTGCAACTGCGCCAGAGTGAGCAACTGCTGGCCAACCAGGAACTCAAGCGCACCCAGGAGCTGTACAAGCGCGGCTTCGCCAGCAGCCAGTTGATCGATCAGCAACAGGCGCGGCAGAACACCGGCAACGCCGCCGTGATCGCCGCGCAAGCCCAGGTCAACTCGGTAAAAGCCACCATCGGTGCGGCCCAGGCCCAAGTGGCCCAACTCACCAGCGAAATCGACGACAGCAGCCTGCGCGCGCCTATCGACGGGATCATCCAACTGCGCTTGGCCGAGCCCGGCGAAGTACTCGGCGCCGGTGGACGCGTGCTGCTGCTGATCGACCCCAATGACCAATACATGAACCTCTACTTGCCGGCCTCCGTCACCGGTCGCCTGACCGTTGGCAGCGACGCGCGCATCCTGCTCGACGCCCTGCCCCAGCAGCCGCTGCCGGCCAAGATTAGCTTTGTGGCTGCCAAATCGCAGTTCACCCCTAAAGAAGTGGAAACCCGCGACGAGCGCCAGAAACTGGTGTTCCGCGTCAAACTGCGGCTGACCCAACCTAGCGCCGTGCCCCAAGCCAAACCCGGCATGCCCGGTGCTGGCTACGTGCGCACGGCTGACATCGACTGGCCGGCCAACCTGCAATGACCGGCCTGGCGCTGCACGCCACCGGGATCAACCACCGCTACGGCAAGCAACAGGCACTGCTCGACATCAGTTTCAGCCTGCCGGCCGGCACGCGCTGCGGGTTGATCGGTCCGGATGGCGCGGGCAAATCGAGCCTGCTGGGGTTGATCGCCGGAGTTAAAAAGCTGCAGGACGGCCAACTGGATGTGCTGGGCGGCGCCATCGACGACCGCCGCCACCGCAACAGCCTGTACCCGCGCATCGCCTTCATGCCGCAAGGCCTGGGCGGCAACCTGTACCCCGAACTGTCCATCAGCGAAAACATCCGCTTCTTCGCCACGCTGTTTGGTTTGTCGAAGGACGACTGTGACCAGCGCATGCACAACCTGCTGCTGGCCACCGACCTCGCCCGCTTTGCCGAACGCCCGGCGGGCAAGCTTTCCGGCGGCATGAAACAAAAACTCGGCCTGTGCTGCGCACTGATCCACGACCCGGACCTGTTGATCCTCGATGAGCCCACCACCGGCGTCGACCCGCTGTCACGCCGGCGCTTCTGGGAGCTGGTAGAAAGCGTACGCCAGGAACGCCCGCAACTGACGCTGCTGGTGGCGACCGCCTACATGGAAGAGGCTGAGCAATTCGAACACTGCCTGATGCTCGACCGCGGCAAACTGATCGCCGACGGCCTGAGCAGTGAACTGGCAGCGGTAACACCCAGTGGCAAACTGGATGAAGCGTTCACCCACTTCCAGGGTGACAGCGCCCACAACAACCAGCCGCTGGTGATCCCGCCGCGTGAAAACGACACCACCGATATCGCCATCGAAGCCCACGACCTGACCCTGCGCTTTGGCGATTTCACAGCGGTCAACAAGGTCAGCTTCGCCATTGGCCGAGGCGAGATTTTTGGCTTCCTCGGCTCCAACGGCTGCGGCAAGACCACCACCATGAAGGTGCTCACTGGCCTCATGCCGGCCACCGAGGGCAGCGCGAAGCTGCTGGGCAATCCGGTGAACGCCAAGGACCTGGCCACCCGCAAGCGCGTGGGTTTCATGTCGCAAAGCTTCTCGCTGTATGGCGAGCTCAGCGTGCGCCAGAACCTGGTGCTGCATGCGCAACTGTTCGACTTGCCCAAAGCCGACAGCGGCCCGCGCATTGATGAACTGATCCAGCGCTTCGACCTCGGTGAGGTCGCCGAACAACCCTCTGGCGAGTTGCCCCTCGGCCTGCGCCAGCGTTTGTCACTGGCCGTGGCGGTGCTGCATCGCCCGGAAGTGTTGATCCTCGATGAGCCCACCTCGGGCGTGGACCCGGCAGCGCGGGATGACTTCTGGCGACTGCTGATCGAGCTGTCCCGCGAACAAGGCGTGACGATCTTCCTGTCCACCCACTTTATGAACGAAGCCCAGCGCTGCGACCGCATCTCCCTGATGCACGCGGGCAAGGTACTGGCCTGCGACACACCGGACGCGCTGCAACAGCAATTCCATGGCGATACGCTTGAGGCGGCATTCGTCACCTGCCTGGAACAGGCCCAAGGCGAGCCCGAGCCCAGCGAGCCCACAGCTACCGTCAGCGAAGCGACCGCACCGCCGGTGAGCAAGCGCGGTTTCAGCGTGGCCCGTTTGTTGGCCGTGGCCAGCCGCGAAAGCAAGGAACTGCTGCGGGACAAAGTGCGCATGGCCTTCGCTCTGCTTGGAGCGCTGTTCATGATGGTGATTTTTGGCTATGGCATTTCCCTGGATGTGGAAAAGCTCGCCTTCGCCGTGTACGACCAGGACCAGACCCCGCAAAGCCGCGCCTACCTGGAAGCCTTTCGCAGCTCACGTTATTTCGCCGAGCAACCGGCCATCCGTGACGCCAACGAACTGCACCGGCGCTTGCAACGCTCGGAGATCAAACTGGCCCTGGAGATTCCGCCAGGCTTTGGCCGTGACCTGTACGCCGGGCGCCAACCCTCCGTGGCTGCGTGGCTCGATGGCGGCATGCCGTTTCGCGCAGAGACCAGCCGTAACTATGTGGAGGCCGTGCACCAGGGCAATCTCCAGCAACTGGCCGAATTGAGCAGTCGACCGCAGAGCAGTCAGGCTGCGGCCAAGCTGGAAACACGCTTTCGCTATAACCAGGACGTGGTCAGCGTAAACGCCATCGGCCCAGGGGTTATGGCGCTGATCCTGGCGTTTATCCCGGCAATGCTCACCGCGCTGGGCATCGTGCGTGAGAAGGAGCTGGGCTCGATCACCAACTTCTACGCCACGCCGCTGACGCGCCTGGAATTCCTGCTGGGTAAACAGGCGCCATATCTAGCCGTCAGCCTGGTCAACCTGGCACTGCTGGTGGCGATGAACCGCTGGTTGTTCGGTGTGCCGTTCAAGGGCAGCGGTGTGACGCTGGCATTTGGCGGCCTGCTTTACGTGCTGGCCACCACCAGCATGGGCCTGCTGATTTCCGCGTTCACCCGCACGCAGATCGCGGCGATCCTCGGCACCATGATCATCACCAGCCTGCCGACCATCCAGTTCTCCGGGCTGATCGTGCCGCGCTCGTCACTGGAAGGCGCAGCCGCATTGATGGGCACGCTGTTTCCGGCGGGGCACTTCCTGGATATTGCAGTGGGCACTTTCACCAAGGCCCTGGACCTGCGCCAACTGTGGCCGCAGTGCCTGGCGCTGTTCGGGTTCTTCATCGGGTTCACCGGGCTGAGCCTGATCATGCTCAAGAAGCAGGAGGCCTGATGCATAAGTTCGCGCACATCCTGCGGCTGGGTCTCAAGGAACTGACCAGCCTTCGCCATGACAGCGTTCTGCTGCTGTTTCTGTTCTACGCATTCACCGTGGCCATCTATATGCCTGCGGCCGGCTCGGTGATCGGGGTGCACAACGCCAGCGTGGCGTTTGTCGATGAAGACCACAGTGCGCTCTCGCGGCAAATGGCCGAAGCCCTGCAACCGCCTGAGTTTCAAGCGCCAGCGCCCTTGGCCTATGACCAGTTGGACAAGGTCATGGACAGCGGCGAGTACACCTTCGTGATCAACGTGCCGGCGAACTTCCAGGCTGACTTGCTGGCTGGCCGCCAGCCCGGCGTGCAGGTGAACGTGGACGCTACGGCGATGAGCCAAGCGTTTATGGGCGCAGGCTATATCGGGCGGATTTTCCAGCGCGAGTTGCTCAGTTACAGCGGGCAAACTGACGCCGCCAGCAACACACCCGCCCTGCTCACCACCCGCGCACTGTTCAACACCAACCTGGAGGGCGGCTGGTTCCTGGCGGTGATCCAGATCGTCAACAACATCACCATCCTCGCCATCGTGCTCACCGGCACCGCACTGCTGCGCGAGCGTGAGCACGGCACCCTCGATCACTTGCTGGTGCTGCCGCTGACTGCGCTCGAGATCATGCTGGCGAAAATCTGGAGCAACATGCTGGTGGTGGTGCTGTGTACCTGGCTGTCGCTGGAAGTGGTGGTGAAGGGGTTGCTTGGCGTGCCGCTGGCGGGGTCACTGAGCCTGTTCTTGTTTGTGACGGCGCTGTATCTGTTTGCCAGTACGGCCTTGGGGATATTCCTCGCGACGCTGGCGCGTTCGACGCCGCAGTTCGGCTTGCTGGCGATCCCGGTGATCATCCCGATGCTGCTGTTGTCAGGCGGCAGTACACCGCTCGACAGCATGCCCGAATGGTTGCAGTGGGTGATGCAGGGGTCGCCGTCGACGCACTTTGTGAGCCTGAGCGCGGCGATTCTGTTTCGGGATGCGGGAGTGAGCGTGGTGTGGCCGGACTTGCTGGCGCTGGCGGGGATTGGGTTGGTGTTTTTCTTGGTGGCGTTGGCGCGGTTCAGGAAAAGTCTGGCGTCCTGAGGTGACTGTACCGCCGCCATCGCGGGCAAGCCCGCTCCCACAGGGAACTGCATTCCAATTGTGGGAGCGGGCTTGCCCGCGATAGCGCGCTGCGATTATTGGATGATCAGGTTGTTGAACAGCAGGTCTTCCACCACCGGCTTGCCGGTTTCGTCGTTCATCACTTGCTGAGTCTGCTTCAGGGCTTCCTGGCGCAGTTTCTCCTTGCCCTCAACGGTGCTCATGGTCTCGTTGGTCTGCTGGGTGAACAGCGCCACCAGTTGGTTGCGGATCAGCGCGTCGTTGGCTTTGACGGCAGCAGCCGCTTCGGGGCCCGTCACACGCAGGGCGATGTCGGCCTTGAACACTTTGAGTTTCGCCGTGCCGTCCAGGCCGTAATTACCCACGAACGGCGGGCTGAGGCTGATATAGCTGATCTTCGGCGCCTCGCCTTCTTTGGCTTCTTCGGCCTGGGCTGCCATCGGCAAGGTCAGGGCCAGCATCAACAGGATCCACGCTTTCACAGTTCATTCCTCAAATTCGGTTGCCCAGTAGCATAACGCTAGCAAGGCTGAGCACAAGCTTATGGCGGCTTATCAGGCCTGGGCATGCTCGTTGACCCACGAGCGTACCCTCCTACACTTATCGGCCACGACACCAAAAGGAATAGTCCGATGAAAGCTGTGCTGTGCAAAGCCTTCGGCCCCGCCGAAACCCTGGTGCTGGAAGAGATCGAGAGCCCAGCGATCAAGAAGAACGAAATCCTGCTGGACGTGCATGCCGCCGGGGTCAACTTCCCCGACACGCTGATTATCGAGGGCAAGTATCAGTTCAAGCCCCCTTTCCCGTTCTCGCCCGGTGGCGAGGCTGCAGGCGTGATCCGTGAAGTGGGCGAAAAGGTCAGCCACCTGAAAGTCGGTGACCGGGTCATGGCCCTGACCGGCTGGGGCAGCTTTGCCGAGCAGGTCGCAGTACCGGGCTATAACGTGCTGCCGATCCCGCCTAGCATGGACTTCAACACCGCCGCCGCCTTCAGCATGACCTACGGCACCTCCATGCACGCGCTGAAACAACGCGCCAATCTGCAACCCGGCGAAACCCTGCTGGTACTCGGCGCCTCGGGCGGCGTGGGCCTGGCTGCCGTGGAAATCGGCAAGGCCATGGGCGCCCGCGTGATTGCCGCCGCCAGCAGTGCCGACAAACTCGCAGTGGCCAAGGCGGCCGGTGCCGACGAGTTGATCAACTACAGCGAAACCAACCTGAAAGACGAGATCAAGCGCCTCACCGACGGCAACGGCGCCGATGTGATCTATGACCCGGTGGGTGGCGACCTGTTTGACCAGGCCATCCGCAGCATCGCCTGGAATGGGCGCTTGCTGGTGGTCGGGTTTGCCAGTGGGCGCATCCCGGACCTGCCCGTGAACCTGGCGTTGCTCAAGGGTGCGGCGGTGGTGGGCGTGTTCTGGGGCTCGTTCGCCCAGCGCCAGCCCCAGGACAATGCGGCAAACTTCGCACAGCTGTTTGGCTGGTTTGCCGAAGGCAAGTTGAAGCCGCTGGTGTCGCAGGTTTACCCGCTGGAACACGCCGCCCAGGCGATCAACGACCTCGGCCAACGCAAAGCCGTCGGCAAGTGGTGGTTCAGCTACGCTGACCGTAGTTTCATTTGCCCACGCAGTGCCTGGGTGCATGATCGCGCCCAGGCACTTATTCACAGGCAGGAAGGGTTATGGTCAAGACGTTGCTGTTGGGCATGTTGATGCTGCTGTCGGTACAAGCATGTGCCCATAAAAAGGACGAAGCCCTCGGCCTCAGCAATGTCACAGTGTTGATCGTGCGCCACGCCGAAAAACCCGCCCAAGGCCCGCTGCTCAATGCCCGTGGCGAACAGCGCGCAGCGGCGTATGCGAGTTATTTCGACCCGCTGCAACTCAATGGCGTCTCTGTGGTACCGCAACGGTTGATCGCAACCAGCGACAGCAAGGACAGTTCACGCCCGCGCCTGACCCTCACCCCGTTGTCCCAACGCCTGCAACTGCCCATCGAGCAGCCGTATGCCGACAATGAAGTCGAGAAGCTGGTCAAATCGTTGCGCAAGTCCAACCAGGCGCAAACTGTGCTGATCGCCTGGCACCATGGGCATATCGATAAGTTGATCGCCGCGTTCGGCGGAGACGGCCCAGCCTTGACCGGCCTGCCGAAATGGCCGGAAAGCGTGTATGACTGGCTGATCGTGTTGCGCTTTGATGAGCAGGGCCAACTGATCGAGTCCCGCAGCCAGAAAGTCCAAGAGCATCTGCTCCCCGGCGATATCGCATCACTGCGTTAAAAAACGTCCTCGAATTACCCCTAAGCGACATGTTCGTAAAAGAACATGCGATTGCTCTCATTTCTTGTGCTTGCAGATAAGAGGCGATGCTATTTTCGGTAACGAAACTGTAACATTCGCATCCGCAGTCAAAACAAGAAATTTGGAGCTCTTGAATGTTTGCTTTCTTTCGTCCTGCCGCACACCAGGCGCCCCTGCCTGAAGAAAAAATAGACAGTACCTACCGACGCCTGCGCTGGCAGATCTTCGCGGGTATTTTCTTCGGTTACGCCGGGTACTACCTGCTGCGCAAAAACTTCTCCCTGGCCATGCCCTACTTGATCGACGAGGGTTATACCCGTGGCGAACTGGGCCTGGCGATGTCGGCCATCGCAATTGCATACGGCTTGTCCAAGTTCCTCATGGGCCTGGTGTCCGACCGCTCCAACCCGCGCTACTTCCTGACCTTCGGCCTGCTGGTGTCGGCGGGGGTGATGTTCATTTTCGGTTTCGCACCTTGGGCAACGTCCAGCGTGACCATGATGTTCATTTTGCTGTTCATCAACGGTTGGGCCCAAGGCATGGGCTGGCCGCCGAGCGGGCGGACCATGGTGCACTGGTGGTCGCAGAAAGAACGCGGCGGCGTGGTGTCGGTATGGAACGTGGCGCATAACGTCGGTGGTGGCCTGATCGGCCCGCTGTTCTTGCTCGGCATGGCGTGGTTCAACGACTGGCATGCGGCGTTCTACGTGCCGGCCACCGTTGCCTTGCTGGTGGCGGCGTTTGCCTTCATCACCATGCGCGATACCCCGCAGTCGGTGGGCCTGCCGCCGATCGAGCAATACAAGAACGACTACCCGGAAGGCTACAACGCCAGCCACGAAGAAGAGTTCAGCGCCAAGGAAATCTTCGTCAAGTACGTGCTGCGCAACAAAATGCTGTGGTACATCGCCTTCGCCAACGTGTTCGTCTACCTGCTGCGCTACGGCGTGCTGGACTGGGCGCCGACCTACCTCAAGGAAGCCAAGCACTTCGACGTGGATAAAACCTCGTGGGCGTACTTCTTCTACGAGTGGGCGGGCATTCCGGGCACGCTGCTGTGTGGCTGGATGTCGGACAAGATCTTCCGTGGCAACCGCGGCCTGACCGGCGTGGTGTTCATGGCCCTGGTGACCGTGGCGACCCTGGTGTACTGGCTCAACCCGCCGGGCAACCCGATGATCGACATGATCGCGCTGTTCTCCATCGGCTTCTTGATCTACGGCCCGGTGATGCTGATCGGCCTGCAGGCATTGGAGCTGGCACCGAAGAAAGCTGCCGGTACTGCGGCGGGTTTTACTGGCCTGTTCGGTTACCTGGGCGGTTCGGTGGCGGCGAGTGCAGCCATGGGCTACACCGTGGACCACTTTGGCTGGGACGGCGGCTTTGTGCTGCTGGTGGGCGCGTGCCTGCTGGCAATCGCGTTCCTGATCCCGACGCTGTGGCACACCAACAGCGTCAGCGCGGCGCGTTAATCGCCGCCTGAACAGCCCTTCGCACAACGCTTGAGCCGCGCCTCCAGGTTCTTATCTGGCATGGCGTGGCTACGCAGGGCGTTAACGGTCTGCTCGACATAATCGCGAGTGGTGCCGTAGCGCCCGCAAGCGCTCTCCAGCACATGGTTCAATACCTGGTCGGGCAAGTTACCCGCGTAGCTGGGCAAATGCCGCTCCAACACAAATCCCAACGCCTGCACCTGGGTGCCATCTTCAAGACGGCAACTGAGCCAATGCGGCCGGTAGGAGGGATATGGCATTTCGCGGCACCACAGTGCGTACAGCGAGGCTTCCAACTGATCTTCCGGCAGGCGGTAGGCGAACCCGCTGCAAGAGCCGCCGCGATCCAGGCCGAACACCAAACCTGGTAATTCCGGCGTGCCCCGATGCTCGTGGGACCACAGGTACAGGCCCCGGTGATAACCATGCACCCGCGCCCGCACGCGCTGGGTGGACGAACATTCCGGGCGCCAGATGAGCGATCCATAAGCAAACAGCCAGACCGGCCCACCCTTGTGCCGACCCATGGTGGCCTGCATCGAGCTCATCAATTGTTCGTGAGTGAGTTGCGGCCCAAGATCGAGTCGCGGAGGGTAAGCCAGTTGCATAAGATCGGATTCAATAACAGTCATGGCGGATCGCTGAGGTCTCCTTCGTGTCTGCGAGAGTTATTACGGGTTGTGAGTAACTTTAGCGCAATGGAACACACTGATGTGCCCGAATTAAATACCTTAAAAGCATAAGTAAAAGTATAAGCCTGGCGCCCGCTCGTCAGGATTGAGCCTGCCAATCCCGCTACTTTCAGCCTTGGTTCAGCCTGGGCCCGCCAAGAGCCTTCAAAATGGGGCACACATCACGACCCAACTAGCCGCCCATCAAATCGACTATCGAGGTCGCCCCCATGAAAAAATTCCGACTGCCTGGCCTGTTGTTCCTGGCCCAGGCCACCACCGCGCTGGCCGGCGAAACGCCGGCTACCGAGGATGACAAAGGCTTCTGGTATGCACAGACCAGTGTCTATACCCGTCACTTTGCACCTGACCCGGACCACAACAACAACCAGGACCTGATTGGCCTGGAGCGCAACGAAGCGTCAGGCTTTGTGTACGGCGGCGCGACGTTTCGCAACTCGTTCAGGCAGCGCTCGTACTACGCCTATGCGGGCAAGCGCTATGACATGACGGACTACCCGGTGTATCTGAAACTGACGGGCGGGGCGATCCAGGGCTATCGCGGCAAGTACCGCGACAAGATCCCGTTGAACCGTTTCGGCGTGGCGCCGGTGATCATTCCGTCGGTGGGCACCCATTACGGGCCAGTGGCGGCTGAGGTGGTGTTGCTGGGGTTCAATGCGGCGATGGTGACGACGGGTGTGCGGTTCTGACAGCAACGCAACTCCTTGTGGGGCTGGCTTGCCTGCGATAGGCATAGGTATCTACACATCTGTCAAAGGCACAAACGCAACCTGTAGTGAGCGTCCGCGCTGGGGCGAAGCCGCCCCAAACCCAGGCGCTTCGGTCTAGCTGACACACCGAGCCGCCTGGTTTTAGGGCGGCTTCGCCCCCCAGCGCGGGACAAGCCCGCTCACTACAAGGTTGTGTAGATTCAATCCAGGTCAGGGGCGAGGCGCGTAGGCGAATACGTCGGCACGCATCTGGTGCGCATCCATACCGGCTTCGACCAGCGCATCCAAGGTGCCGTAGATCATTGCCGGGGAACCACTGGCGTAGACGTGCACGGCCTTGAGGTCGCTGATGTCCTCGCACACGGCCTCGTGCAACAGCCCGCAGCGCCCTTCCCAACCGCACAGATCGCTGACGACTTTGTGCAGGAACAGGTTAGGCAGTTGCTGCCACTGGTCCCAGTGCTCGATGTCGTAGAAGTCTTCCGGGCGACGCACGCCCCAGTACAGGTGCACCGGGTGCTTGAAACCGGAAGCGCGGCAATGTTCGATCAGGCTGTGCATCTGCGCCATACCGGTGCCGGCAGCGATCAATACCAACGGCCCGTCAGGCAGCTCGGCCAGGTGCGTGTCGCCATAGGGCAGCTCGATGCGCGCCATCTGGTTACGTTGCAGTTGCGCAAGCAGGCTGCGTGCGCTGTCTTCGCGGACCAGCACGTGTAATTCCAGCTCGCGCCCGGCATGGGGCGCCGAGGCCAGGGAAAATGCCGACTTCTCGCCATTTTCCCGCTCGATCATCAGGTACTGCCCGGCGTGATAACGCACTGCCTTGCCGGCCGGAGCCCGCAGGCGAACGCGCCAGACATCACCACCTACGTCCACGCATTCACTCAATTGGCACGACAACTTGCGCAACGGCAACTCTCCCGGCGCCAACACGCCATCCCACAACACAATGCAATCTTCCAGCGGCTCGGCGATGCAGGTGTAGAACTCACCATGGTCGCGAACCTCACCGGCTTGCTGCACCCGGCCCTCCACCAGTAGCGCGGCGCACACGTGGCACACACCGTTACGACACGCCTGGGGGCACTCATAACCCAGGCGGCGCGCGCCTTCAAGGATTCGCTCGCCAGGGACCAGCTCCAGCACGGCGCCGGAAGGTTGCAGGGTTACACGCATCAATCTATTCCCAATTCTTTCCAGATCGCATCGACACGGGCAGTGACGGCTTCATCCTTGACGATCACCCGGCCCCACTCGCGGGTGGTTTCACCCGGCCATTTGTGGGTGGCATCCAGGCCCATCTTCGAGCCCAAGCCCGACACCGGCGAGGCGAAGTCGAGGTAGTCGATTGGCGTGTTGTCGATCATCACCGTGTCGCGCTTGGGGTCCATGCGCGTGGTGATGGCCCAGATCACGTCGTTCCAGTCGCGAGCATTGATGTCGTCGTCGGTGACAATAACGAACTTGGTGTACATGAACTGTCGCAAAAACGACCACACACCGAGCATTACCCGCTTGGCGTGACCCGGGTACGACTTCTTCATGGTCACGATGGCCATGCGGTACGAGCAGCCTTCGGGCGGCAGGTAGAAGTCGGTGATTTCCGGGAATTGCTTTTGCAGGATCGGCACGAACACTTCGTTGAGCGCAACACCAAGAATCGCCGGCTCATCCGGCGGACGGCCGGTGTAGGTGCTGTGATAAATCGGCTTGATCCGGTGGGTGATGCGCTCGACGGTGAACACCGGGAAGCTGTCGACTTCGTTGTAGTAGCCGGTGTGGTCGCCGTACGGGCCCTCATCGGCCATTTCGCCGGGATGAATCACGCCTTCAAGGATGATCTCTGCGGTGGCCGGCACTTGCAGGTCGTTGCCACGGCACTTCACCAGCTCGGTGCGGTTACCGCGCAACAGGCCGGCGAAAGCGTATTCGGACAGGCTGTCCGGCACCGGGGTGACGGCACCGAGGATGGTCGCGGGGTCGGCGCCCAGGGCCACGGAGACCGGAAACGGCTTGCCGGGGTGCTTTTCACACCACTCACGGTAGTCCAACGCGCCGCCACGGTGGCTCAGCCAGCGCATGATCACCTTATTGCGGCCGATCACTTGCTGGCGGTAGATGCCCAGGTTCTGGCGATCTTTGTTCGGGCCCTTGGTGACGGTCAGGCCCCACGTGATCAGCGGGCCGACGTCGCCGGGCCAGCAGGTTTGTACCGGGAGCATGGCCAGGTCGACGTCATCGCCTTCGATGACCACTTCCTGGCACACCGCGTCCTTGACCACTTTGGGGGCCATGGCGATGATTTTGCGGAAGATCGGCAGTTTCGACCAGGCATCCTTCAAGCCCTTGGGCGGCTCGGGTTCCTTGAGGAAGGCCAGCAGCTTGCCGATTTCACGCAGCTCGCTGACTGACTCGGCGCCCATGCCAAACGCCACGCGCTCAGGGGTGCCGAACAGGTTGCCGAGTACCGGGATATCAAAGCCGGTCGGGTTCTCGAACAGCAGCGCCGGGCCCTTGTTGCGCAAGGTACGGTCGCAAATCTCAGTCATTTCCAGCACCGGGGAAATCGGCATCTGGATACGTTTCAACTCTCCGCGCTGCTCAAGCTGCTGCACGAAATCCCGAAGATCCTTGAATTTCATTAACCATGCCACCCGTAAAATAGGCGTACATCCTACCTGCTCTGGCGTCGGCTGGCAGCTTATCGCGGCGCATTTGGCTACCGAACGTGCTTAAAAAACAGGCGAAAAAATGGCGCCCCTGAGGGCGCCATTCTTTCGGACCTGAAACGTCGTATTACTTACGCTTCATCGACAGGAAGAACTCGTCGTTGGTCTTGGTGGTTTTCAGCTTGTCGACCAGGAACTCGATGGCTGCAACTTCATCCATCGGGTGCAGCAGCTTGCGCAGAATCCACATGCGCTGCAGTTCGTCGTCGGCGGTCAGCAACTCTTCACGGCGGGTACCGGAACGGTTGATGTTGATCGCCGGGAATACGCGTTTTTCCGCGATGCGACGGTCCAGGGGCAGTTCCATGTTGCCGGTACCCTTGAACTCTTCGTAGATCACTTCGTCCATCTTCGAACCGGTTTCAACCAGTGCGGTGGCGATAATGGTCAGCGAGCCGCCTTCTTCGATGTTCCGCGCGGCGCCGAAGAAACGCTTCGGTTTCTCCAGGGCGTGGGCATCGACACCACCGGTCAATACCTTGCCGGAGCTCGGGATCACGGTGTTGTAGGCACGGGCCAGACGGGTGATGGAGTCAAGCAGGATCACCACGTCTTTCTTGTGTTCGACCAGGCGCTTGGCCTTCTCGATCACCATTTCGGCAACCTGTACGTGACGGGTTGGCGGCTCATCGAACGTCGAAGCAACCACTTCGCCGCGCACGGTGCGCTGCATTTCGGTTACTTCTTCCGGACGCTCATCGATCAGCAGCACGATCAGGTGAACTTCAGGGTTGTTACGCGCGATGTTCGCTGCAATGTTCTGCAGCATGATGGTCTTACCGGCTTTCGGCGGTGCGACGATCAGGCCACGCTGACCTTGCCGATCGGTGCACACAGGTCGATGACACGACCAGTCAAGTCTTCAGTGGAACCGTTGCCGGCTTCCATCTTCATGCGCACGGTCGGGAACAGCGGGGTCAGGTTCTCGAAGAGAATCTTGTTTTTCGCGTTCTCGGGACGATCGAAGTTGATCGTGTCGACCTTGAGCAGGGCGAAATAACGCTCGCCTTCCTTCGGAGGACGGATCTTGCCAACGATGGTGTCACCGGTGCGCAAGTTGAAGCGACGGATCTGGCTCGGCGAGACGTAGATATCGTCTGGGCCGGCGAGATAGGAAGCGTCTGCAGAGCGAAGGAAGCCGAAGCCGTCCTGGAGAATCTCCAGCACGCCATCACCGGAGATTTCCTCGCCGCTTTTCGCGTGCTTCTTGAGCAGGGAGAAAATCACGTCCTGCTTGCGCGAACGGGCCATATTTTCTATGCCCATTTCTTCGGCCAGTTGGAGCAGGTCGGTAATCGGCTTTTGCTTGAGTTCAGTCAGATTCATATAGGAATGACGTAATCATTTATGGAGGGGGGAAATTAAGCTTTTGGCTTAATGAGGCCGCGCCGCGGAGAAGGCGACAGGATCGCGTACTAATCGAAAAGGAATGCGTCGGCGACGGCTTGCAGGGGGCAGTGGAGAAACCAGTGCGGGGCCGAATGTACCACCTGAGTTTCGGAGCGTCTAGCCCTGTTTTCACGAAAAAGCCCCGCTATTTACGGGGCTTTTTTAACGACGCTTAGATGTTCGCGTCGAGGAAAGCTTGCAGCTGGGACTTCGACAGCGCGCCCACTTTGGTTGCTTCGACGTTGCCGTTCTTGAACAGCATCAGCGTCGGGATACCACGCACGCCGTGCTTGGCCGGGGTTTCCTGGTTGTCGTCGATGTTCAGCTTGGCAATGGTCAGCTTGCCTTCGTAAGTGGTTGCAATGTCGTCCAGAACAGGAGCGATCATTTTGCAAGGGCCGCACCATTCAGCCCAGTAGTCAACCAGCACCGGGCCTTGAGCCTTGAGTACTTCGGCCTCAAAGGTCGCGTCGGTGACGTGCTTGATAAGATCGTTGCTCATGGATGTCTCCGGATTGTAAGCAAAAAAACGTGGCCCATCATAGCCGCCCTTCCCCCGTTCAGGAAGCCGCCTCTGATTGAGTCTTGCTATGGTGGTGCATGAGTTTGGGTATCGCCCGGCTCACGACGCCACAGGGGTCACGAAGGCGATGCCGGTACGCAGCGCAGCGTTACGTACGTGTTCCTGCATGGTTTTCTGCGCCGCGCCACTGGCACGCCGGGCCAGGGCGCGCAGGATCTGCGGTGTTCCTGCCAGGTCTCCATGGCTCGCTCCGGTCGGATGAACGGTAGCTTCTGGCTCTCCAGGAACACCTCGGCACTGGCACTCAGGATACTCACCATCGCCTGGTTACCACTGGCCAGCAGGATGCGCTGGTGGAATTCGAAGTCCAACCGGGCAGCCGCCTCGAAATCGCCGGCCTTGAGCACTTGGCGCATCGCTTCGACATTGTCTTGCAGGCTGTCCAGCTCATCGACCGTCAGCGTCACCGCCGCCAACCCCGCCGCGAACCCTTCAAGGGCATAGCGCAGTTGGAAAATATCCAGCGGCGTGGCCTGGGCGGCGAACGGCCAGGCAAACCCTGGCGACTCCTCGGCAGCCTGCACAAATACGCCCTTACCCGGCTGCACACTGACCACACCCAAGGCACTCAGAGAGGACAACGCCTCGCGCAGCGACGCCCTGCTTACCCCCAATTGCACCGCCAGGTCGCGCTGAGACGGCAGCGCATCACCCGGCCCAAAGCCTTGCTCCTTGATCAGTTTGCGGATGGCCTGCAGGGCCGCTTCCGGTACGGCTTGGGCGATGGAATTCATAAAAAACTCAAGGTTCCAGTCAACTGAGCGGCTAGTTGTAATGCTATTCGAAGTCGACGGCAAGCCACGCCCCAAAGGGGCTCGCAGGGTTTTAGCGGCGCTCGAAAAGGGTGCAAAAAAGCCGATAACTGTTCAGACCAGTAAGACCACCACAACCCAACAAAACCCTGCGCTGCAGACGATCCTGAAGGTGCTGGCATGGGCTGTGCACTGAGCAAAAATCAGAAATTTCCTTCGTCCTTCTCGGAGAGTTGCCATGACCAAGCGCTACAGCGCCCTGCTCACTGCCCTGTTTGCCAGCTTGATGCTGAGCCAGGCACCCGCCCAGGCCAACGGTCTGGACGATATCGTCGCCCGTGGCACCCTCAAGGTCGCCGTGCCTCAGGACTTTCCGCCGTTCGGCTCAGTCGGCCCCGACATGAAGCCACGCGGCCTGGACATCGACACCGCCAAACTGTTGGCCGACCAGCTCAAGGTCAAGCTGGAGCTGACACCGGTAAACAGCACCAATCGCATCCCGTTCCTCACCACCGGCAAGGTCGACCTGGTGATCTCCAGCCTTGGCAAGAACGCCGAGCGGGAAAAGGTCATCGATTTTTCCAAGGCCTACGCGCCCTTCTACCTGGCGGTGTTCGGCCCGCCTGACGCCGCCATCAGTACGCTCGACGACCTCAAGGGCAAGACCATCAGCGTGACCCGTGGCGCCATCGAAGACATCGAGCTGACTGCCGTCGCGCCCAAGGAAGCCACCATCAAGCGTTTCGAAGACAACAACTCCACCATCGCGGCCTACCTGGCAGGCCAGGTCGACCTGATCGCCAGCGGCAACGTGGTGATGGTGGCGATCAGCGAACGTAGCCCCAAACGCGTACCGGCGCTGAAAGTGAAACTCAAGGACTCACCGGTCTACGTGGGCGTCAACAAGAACGAGCCGGCGTTGTTGGAGAAGGTCAACCAGATCCTCGTCGCGGCCAAGGCCGACGGCAGCCTGGAAAAGAACGCGCTGCAATGGCTGAAAGAACCCTTGCCTGCTGACCTCTGAACACGGAGCTGATTCATGGCGTATCAATTTGACTTTGTGCCGGTACTGGCAAACACCGACCTGCTGCTGCGCGGCGCGCTGTTCACCCTTGAGCTGACGGCCATCGGCGCGATTCTCGGCGTGGCGCTAGGCACCGTCGGCGCCGTGGTGCGGGCGTGGAAGGTTCAGCCGTTCGCCTGGTTCTTCGGTGTGTATGTCGAGTTGATTCGCAACACACCGTTCCTGGTGCAGTTGTTCTTCATCTTCTTCGGCTTGCCGTCGTTGGGCTTGAAGATCACCGAGTGGCAAGCCGCTGTGCTGGCGATGGTGATCAACCTGGGGCCTACTCCACCGAGATCATCCGCGCCGGCATCCAGGCCATCCCACGTGGGCAACTGGAGGCCGCTGCGGCATTGGCGATGACGCGCTTCGAAGCGTTTCGCCACGTGGTGCTGCTGCCGGCGCTGGGCAAGGTGTGGCCGGCCCTGAGCAGCCAGATCATCATCGTGATGCTCGGCTCGGCGGTGTGCTCGCAGATCGCCACGGAAGAGCTGAGCTTTGCCGCCAACTTTATCCAGTCGCGCAATTTCCGCGCCTTTGAAACCTATGCCCTGACCACCCTGGTGTACCTGTGCATGGCGTTGATGATTCGCCAGTTGCTCAACTGGATCGGCCGCCGGTTTGTGATGAGGAACAGTCGATGAGTGATTTTTCGTTCTGGGACATCGTGCGCAACTTGCTCACCGGCCTGCAATGGACGCTGCTGTTGTCATTGGTGGCGTTCATTGGCGGCGGCGTGATCGGTTTGCTGGTGATGACGATGCGCATCAGCAGCAAGGCCTTCCCACGCAATATCGCCCGCACGTATATCGAGCTGTTCCAGGGCACGCCGCTGCTGATGCAGTTGTTCCTGGTGTTTTTCGGCATTGCCCTGCTGGTGTGGACATCTCGCCATGGCTGGCAGCCGCCATTGCCCTGACCCTGTTTACCAGCGCCTACCTCGCTGAAATCTGGCGCGGCTGCGTCGATTCCATCGCCCATGGGCAGTGGGAAGCCTCGGCCAGCCTGGCGCTGAACCCTTTGGAGCAACTGCGCTACGTGATCCTGCCCCAGGCGCTACGGATTGCCGTGGCGCCGACGGTGGGATTCTCAGTGCAGGTGGTCAAAGGCACCGCCGTAACTTCGATCATCGGTTTTACCGAACTGACCAAAACCGGCGGCATGCTCGCCAACGCCACGTTCGAGCCCTTCATGGTCTACGGCCTGGTGGCGCTTGGTTACTTCTTGCTCTGCTACCCCTTGTCCCTCAGTGCGCGCTACCTGGAAAGGAGACTGCATGCCTCTGCTTAGAATTTCCGCCCTCCATAAATATTACGGCGATCACCACGTCCTCAAGGGCATCGACCTGACCGTCGAAGAAGGCCAAGTGGTGGCGATCATCGGCCGCAGCGGCTCGGGTAAATCCACCTTGCTGCGCACCCTCAACGGCCTGGAGTCGATCAATGATGGAGTGATTGAGGTCGACGGCGAATATCTCGATGCCGCCCGCGCCGACCTGCGCAGCCTGCGGCAGAAAGTCGGCATGGTGTTCCAGCAGTTCAACCTGTTCCCGCACCTGACCGTGGGCGAAAACGTGATGCTCGCGCCCCAAGTGGTGCAAAAAGTGCCAAAGGCCAAAGCCGCTCAATTGGCCAAACAGATGTTGGAGCGGGTCGGGCTGGGGGAAAAATTCGACGCGTTCCCGGATCGTCTGTCCGGCGGCCAGCAGCAGCGCGTCGCGATTGCCCGCGCCCTGGCCATGTCACCCAAGGTGCTGTTGTGCGATGAAATCACCTCGGCCCTCGACCCGGAACTGGTCAACGAAGTGCTCAGCGTGGTGCGCCAACTGGCCAAGGACGGCATGACCTTGATCATGGTGACCCACGAAATGCGCTTTGCCCGGGAAGTCGGGGACAAGCTGGTGTTCATGCACCAGGGCAAGGTGCATGAAGTCGGTGATCCAAAGGTGCTGTTCGCCGAGCCGCAGACGGCTGAATTGGCCAATTTCATTCGCACTACCGAAGCGCCAGCCTGATTGATCAGCCGGCGGGCACCAGCTCAAAATGCCCGCCGCCCTCCACGACGGTTTTGCTGCGAACAGCGATGGCCGCACCAGAGAGCCAGGTATCGACCTGCACCTGCGCCGAAAACGTGCGCCCTGTGGCGGGGACACCCCCGCCAGCACCACCAGCGTCTGCCCTGGCTGCAGACCAGTGCTGCGTGCCGCGTAATTGTGCACATGTGCCAGCTCAACAGGTCGTCCGTCCAACAACGGGTGCTCGAGGGTGAGATTGAAATAGCCATGTCGTCCCCATGCATAACGCTGGCCGTCGGCGGACACGCCTTGGAAACGCATCGCGATGACCGTCGCCTCGGGGCACACCACGTTCAAACGCACCGTACGCTTGCCCAGGAAGACGTCTTGGCTGCCGGACTGCTCCGCCCCACGCAACAATCCGTAGTCCACCACTGGCTGGCTCAGGGAGATACGGCACTGCGCGGCACTTGCCTCAACCGCCCATAAAAAGCTCACCAGCGCAGCGCTAATCCCTGATGAGAAGCGGCCGATGCCACACACCTTAGCGACAAGTTGCCGAAGCTCTTTCATAAAACTGCCCCTCATAATTTTGCTCCGCCAGATCCAAATGCAGCACACAGGACGCCCCACTCGGCGAGGACACCGTCAAGGTTTTCGGAGCGTCGACATTGCTCAGGAAAATCATGCCGTCCGCCACCACCGTGGTCAGGAACGCGTTGTCTGCCCCCAACACCGCAGCCCCCTGGCTCAAAGGCCTCCCATCAGGGTTCGTCGCGCGCAGCAACACTCGCCTGACCTTCACCACGTCGAAGTCAACTTTGCTGAACGATCCTCGCCCCGCCTCCAGTGTCTTTGTGCCATTTTTGAGGTCGACCTGGCGTGGCAGGCTTTTACCCTCCACTTCCAGCTGACTGGCTTGATAAGCCGGCAAACCGGCAATAACCGCACTACCCCACGGGTCAGTCCAGACCGGACCTTGTGGCGTGGTTATCCGCGCACCGGCGATATCGCCCACCGAGGCCACGCCAAAAGTGTCTTCGATTCGATAGGGGGACAGCGTGATGCCAGTTGCGTGGGCAACAACGCCACCTTGTAGCTGCCCGCTGTAGCTGGTGCTGGAACTGTCACGATTTATTCCAACCCCCACCTGGGTGTAGCGGGACAACGCATTGAGCGTTCCCCCCAGCGTGTGTTGCTCACGTGTGCCCAAATCGTGGTCACTGCGCAGTTGATAGTTCAAGGCCTCATCAATGCGCTCGTCATAAGTAGCGCCGATGCTGGACCGCGCGCCCTGGCGTCGCGCATAAGTGCTGATGGAGCGGCTGCCCCCAACGGAACACTCACTTGTAGGCGTACACCCACCCCATCGTCGTTACGGTCTCTGTCCTTGTCGCTGCCGGATTGGCCAACTTGCGAATCCACCGTTACACCCACGTTGGCGTAACGGAAGTTTTTGTTCCATGCGCCATAGACGTGCTGGGAAGTGCGACTGTTGAAATGAGAACCACGCGTGTAACCGATGGAGAACCCGCCCAGTTGTGGATCTGACCAACTGAAACCTGCGGTGTATTGGTTTTTGAAACGCGACTGCTCCCCTTCGCGCACATTCCGCGCCAGCGTGTCGAGCACGTCACGGTAGCCAGGGGTCTGGGTTGTGGCGCTCACAGTCACCTGAACATCACCTGGCAATGAACTGCCGACGGCAATGCTGCTGCGCGCGCCCTTGTTTTTTTTCAGGTGATCTCTAGACAGGTTATTGCGTACGCCAACGGAGAATCGTTGGGAAAAATTACTGTCCAGCGCCCAACCCACTGAGCTGTAGTCTTCGGTGCCCTGCAAGCCCGCGCTGAGTGCTGCACGCTTACCAACCGCCCAAGTGCCACTGCCCATGGCCAACAGGGGCTCTTTCACGCTACTGCGCTCGGCATCGCGAACCTTTCCAATAGAGGCTGTGTACCCCGACTTCACCGGTACAGCCGCGCGAAATGAAGCCGCCGGCACTACAAAGCTGCGCTGCCCCCCGCGTGTTTCGATGACGGTGACATGAAGGTCGCTGGTCCCATTGAGCAGCGGCAGGTTGGTGAGCGAAAAAGACCCCTGCGGCACGACCGTCGTATAGATAAGGACACCCGACTGCCTGACCTCAACCCTGGACTGGCTCAAGGCTTGTCCCTCGACCACCACCCCAGGATTGGCATTGCCCCCCAACACCATCAGGAAATAACTGCACGCCCGTCAACTGAACACCGGCGAACACCGGATTCACACTCGAGATCTGTCCCGCCTGGAACGTAGCGGCGAGCGGTTCCAAGTCCCTCTGTACGTAGGCATAGACGTGCTCAGCAGTGGTACTGCGGTCGTTGGCGATGTAGAACTGACGACTCCGGGCTATCCAGTCACCCCAGTTGAAACCAATCTCGGTCGAGGCCGAAAAATAGCGATGAGTGTCAGCTCTGGAGTGATTGTTGATTGCCTGAACATCGTAGTTAAGCAGTGCCGCTGTGCCGCCTCGGCTGTAATTGCCGGAGTTGCGCTGGATATCTCTCAATGCATTCGTGGGCACCACCAGCACCACTTCTTCCGTTCCTGGGCGCAATGTTGTGACCGTACTGGGGTAATCGCCTCGAAAATCATGGCACGCGCGTTCGGGGTCGCTACTTTTGTCGATCATACCGGAGGGTGTGCGCAAGCCGGCACGCTCCAGCAAACTGCGGGTAAAGCACAACTGCCCTGCGCTGTCGAAGCGCGCATCCGCCAGGCCCAGGCGTTCGCCATTGACCGTCAATTCGACAACCTGCACACCCTCATTGAAACGAGGGGCGTCGCGAAAATACCGGGCAACGGATGGATCGATACCGCGTGCCTGCAAAGTGGCGAGATCGAACCCGGCAATCGTCGTCACCCGCTCGGCGTGGGCCTGCTCGGTCACGCCGGACAACATGGCCAGACAAACAGAAAAACTCAGCCCATTACGCCGAAATAAATCTTCGGGCCATTGTTTTACGAGAACTTGCCTGTGACCTGCACCGTAGACTCGAGTGGTTTTTCTCATGGCCGATCACGGTGCATTTGCGATAAGCAATGCGTCATAACTATCGACCGCAAAGCCGTAGACCGTGGCCGGCGCAAACGTGACCGTCCTGGCTCCAGGGACCGACTTGTCCAACTCAACATGCAACGCTTCACCCGGCAGGATGTAAGTACGGGGCAGTACGGCTTTTACTTTTTGGGGGTTGAGCTTGATGTCAGTCGCAAAACGAACCACATAAGGGCTGTCATTACGCACCTTTAGCGTGTTGGCGTGGAGGTGCCACGTCAGCAACTCCCAAGGGGCTTCATGCCGAGGCAAACCCTTGGGGTGCAAGATAAGCGGAAGGTTTTGCCGAAGACTTATGCCGATGGTCGCCCCCGATCCCGGTTGCGTTTGGGGGATGCCTTCGAAAGACACGCGCTTCAAACGCTGGTCTTGAGCGGCTCCTTGGCAATGGACAAGAAGCGGACCAGTTGCTGCTCTCCCGCGTCGACTCGTGCAACAGGCGGGGTGACAACGATTAAAGGTTCGGGGTCTTCTGGAATATCCTCTATGACCGAATGCAGTAACGCGGGCGTGCTATCTGTATTGGTTACGTTGATGCTGGCTTCGCCGTCTGCCTCACTTAGCACGATGACAGTTGTTTCGGGGCGCATGCCGTCTGCGAATGCCGTAACAGGTAAAAATAAATTAACTAACAGACAACACGTAAAAACAATTCTAACCGCCATTCCAATACCCACTTCGCTTTAATGCAAGGTGAAATAAACCGCAGCCGACACAAGGCTATATCTCTAAAAAGATAACCCCCGCATCGACTGCTTCATGACAACTACTTACAAGTAACGCAGCTCTAGGGTGGCATGACCATCCAAACTGACTTGACTATTTAGATCAAGTTCGGATGTTTTATTGATCGTGGGACGAACTTCCAGGGTACCGGACACTGTGTTAACTGGAATTGGACCATATGAGCCAGTATGCCAAGTTGCAAGCGTCGCCGGTGCTGGCCCTAGATATTCACTGCTGCCTCGATGCCAGGTTTTACCATTGTCAGTAGATGTAATAGGCAGCCCCGCTTTTCCATCCACAACGGTATTGCGCGTTAGAACAAGATAACTGCCTATTTTTTCCCTTGCGCCGTGGTACCCAAACCATAGCTATAAGTAGGGATAGGGCTGGCAATACTCGAGCCTACGCGATTGTCGGTTGCCTTCAGGGCGATCAGCGCCTTGGCACTGCCTCCGCACTTCACCGCATACGGAGTGCTTTTCGCCGGGAGATGGGTGGGTGCAGTGGCACTCAAGGAGTTTGGATTGATGCTTCCGTAGTCAATAGTCGCGTTGGTAATAGTGAAGCTGCAGCTGACAGGAGCAATGTAGCCTTTGACGCGGAGGTCAGCCGCTTGAGCATTCAAACCTGCCACCGCAAGAAATAACCCGGCCAGCATTGCGAAATTCTTCTTCATTTAAAGCCACCTTTTAAGAGTGATTGGCATTACTTGAACCGCAAAGCATTTCCAATAAACGAGCAAACCCTCACCTTCCATGGCGCCTTGATCGATAAATAAATAACACCACGGCATCAGCGCCAGGCCGAAGTATTAACGCTTCGCCCTGCCATGAAAGCCGGAAAAAACATCGAAGATAGTAAGAACCCTCTGCGGTTCATCTTCAACTCCAGAGCGTCTAAAGTGGGAACACGAAAACAATAGAGTGGGACAAGCCCAGTTTCTTGTAGGATCCTGTATACCGCCCAGCAATCACGTACACCTGAAATGCCTGAACTACAGAACTCACAGTTTTAGTAACACAACTGTCACATCTATTTCCTACAGGCAGCCTTCACGCGTCTGATTGAGACGAGGGACAAAATCCCTTGGCACAACGCGTTGGCGTCAGCGGTCGATCGTGGCACGATGGCGAGGTTATCGACCGAGACCCACAAACCATGCCGCAATCCCAAGCCAAGAATCTGTCCCTGATCGCCGCCATCGACCTGGGCTCCAACAGCTTTCACATGGTCGTGGCCAAGGCCCAGAACGGCGAAATCCGCATCCTTGAGCGGCTCGGCGAGAAAGTACAACTGGCTGCCGGCATCGATGATGAGCGTCAGCTCAATGAAGAATCCATGCAGCGCGGCCTCGATTGCCTCAAGCGTTTTGCCCAGTTGATCAACGGCATGCCTCTGGGCGCCGTACGAATCGTCGGCACCAACGCCCTGCGTGAAGCGCGCAACCGTGGCGAATTCATCCGCCGTGCTGAAGAGATCCTCGGGCACCCGGTGGAAGTCATCTCCGGTCGTGAAGAAGCACGCCTGATCTACCTCGGCGTGTCCCACACCCTGGCCGACACGCCCGGCAAACGCCTGGTCGCCGACATCGGCGGGGGCAGTACCGAATTCATCATCGGGCAAAGATTCGAGCCATTGCTGCGCGAAAGCCTGCAAATGGGCTGCGTCAGCTATACCCAGCGTTATTTCAAAGACGGCAAGATCACCCCGGCGCGCTACGCCCAGGCTTATACAGCGGCGCGGCTGGAGATCATGAGCATCGAGCATGCCCTGCACCGCCTGACCTGGGATGAAGCCATCGGCTCGTCCGGTACCATCCGTGCCATCGGCCTGGCCCTCAAGGCCGGCGGCCACGGCACCGGCGAGGTCAATGCCGAAGGCCTGGCGTGGCTAAAGCGCAAGCTGTTCAAGCTGGGAGACGCCGAGAAGATCGACTTCGACGGCATCAAGCCCGACCGTCGCACTATCTTCCCGGCGGGCCTGGCGATTCTCGAAGCGATCTTCGATGCCCTCGAACTGCAACGCATGGACCACTGTGATGGCGCCCTGCGCGAAGGCGTGCTGTATGACCTGCTGGGTCGTCATCACCACGAAGACGTGCGTGAGCGCACCCTCAGCTCGCTGATGGAGCGCTATCACGTCGACCTGGAACAAGCGGCCCGCGTGGAGCGCAAAGCCCTGCACGCCTTCGACCAGGTGGCCGAGGACTGGGACCTGGAAGACGGCGTCTGGCGCGAGTTGTTGGGCTGGGCTGCCAAGGTGCACGAGGTGGGCCTGGACATCGCCCACTACCACTACCACAAGCACGGCGCTTACCTGATCGAGCACTCCGACCTGGCGGGCTTCTCTCGTGAAGACCAACAGATGCTCGCCCTGCTGGTGCGCGGCCATCGCCGTAATATCCCCAAGGACAAGTTTGCCGAGTTCGGTGATGAAGGCATCAAGCTGATTCGCCTGTGCGTGCTGTTGCGCTTTGCGATCCTGTTCCACCACATCCGTGGCACTCAAGAGATGCCCCAGGTGACCCTGCGCGCCAACGGCGAAAGCCTGGACGTAGTGTTCCCGAAAGATTGGCTGGATGAGAACCAACTGACCCAGGCGGATTTTGCCCAGGAAGCGGAATGGTTGACGCGGGTGGGGTTCACGCTGAACGTGCGCTGATACGGTCTACAGGACTCTGAAAACAAGTGCTGTAGTGAGCGGGCTTGCCCGCGCTGGGTTGCGCAGCAGCCTTAAACAAACGCCGCACTCTGTCTGACAGAGCGCGGCGTTCTTATTAGCTCCTGCGCAACCCAGCGCGGGTGTAGAACCGTAGACATCCTTTACATCTGAAACCGGAGACATCGTTTACACATTTGAAGCTTGGACGCGGCTCATTCCTCGTCCAAGCCTCCCCAGGGATAATCACACAGGTAAAGATCCCAAACATCTTCTTCAACTTCCTTGAGCGCGATCCGTTCTCCTGATAGTGCTTCGCTAACAAACACCAACTTTCCTTTCCACATGATCGAGCCGTTCTTCCTTACGCTTCGTACTTTCATTTCCGCCGCATATTCCACATCCGGCAAGCATCCTGGATAAGGTCGATTAGACGGCACATACAGCTCTCCTGGGCGCTTCATGCCGAGCGCCTCGTGGGGGCGTATGTAATTGAATTCATGTCGAAAGTGCTCTAGAAAAAGCTGCTGCTCAACCAGGTTTTTCCCGATCGGCAGCTCTAACTTCATACTGCGATGCATCCGTTCATGTCGGCCATTTTGGTCCGGTCTTCCCGGCATTGTTCGCTCCGGATATATACCCAAACGGATCCACCAAACGGCCAGTGTGGACATTCTTGCCAGGCCTGGAGACGCAAAGGAACGCCGTTGTCAGACCGAATGACTTCAGGCATTCCGTACTCATGGAAAAGCCTCTCAAATGCTTGTTTTACAGGCTTGGTCATGATCCTGGAGTGAGCTCTGCACGCCAAAAATCATACGAGAGGCATGGTCTGTAACAGTTAAGGGATAGCACATATGGGCGTTGAGCATCTTGAACTGCCCTTTGTAGTCAGCGCACCACGTATAGTTGGGCTCGTTGGCTTCGCGCATTTCCCTGTGACCGGTACTGTGCCGTCGTTTGAAGCGTCGTTTTTGACCAGCCCAAGACGGTCAAGCCATTGGCCTGCCGTGCTTGGAGATGGCCAGGCGACCGACGAATCATCGATTCCTAATAGCCTGACAAGCTTCTTCGGCCCCCATTCATAGTGGGCTTCTTTCATCGCCACTATGCGAGCCAAGATCTCATCGTCAGTCTTGTTTGGGCTGTTATGGGGTCGTCGAGATAGCTCTGCCAACGACTTTAAATCTCCTTCAACGTGACGGGAGATCCATTTATCTACAGTCGGTCGACTGACGCCGAAGCGCCGAGCTAACTGGCTTTTGGTGAAGTCACCAGAAAGCCAGTCGATGACCAGTTTGATTCGTTGATCCATGGGAGACTCTTGGTTCCAGGGCATGATCAGTTACCTCCTGATCATGTGTAATAACCTGTAAACCATGTCCCCGGTTAGAAATGTAAACGATGTCCCCGGTCTGTACCGGGGCAAGCCCGCTCACTACAGGATCGGAGGCGGGTTTAGTTCACCGTCAGGATTGGGCTGCCCAACCGCTCCAACAACGTCGCCTGCGCGCTGCGCGGGTTTTGGTTGCCGGTTGGCGTGTTGCGCACGTAGCGGCCGTCCGACTGCAGGCTCCAGCTGTGGGTGTTGTCGGTGAGGTAGCTTTCCAGCTCCTTCTTGACCCGCATGATCAGCTTCTTGCCTTCCACCGGGAAGCAGGTTTCTACGCGCTTATCGAGGTTGCGCTCCATCCAGTCGGCGCTGGATAGGAACATCTGCTCTTCGCCGCCGTTGAGGAAGTAGAACACCCGCGTGTGCTCCAGGAAGCGGCCGATGATCGAACGCACGTGGATATTGTGCGACACGCCGACAATGCCCGGACGCAGGCAGCACATGCCCCGTACCACCAGGTCGATACGCACGCCCGACTGGCTGGCCTTGTACAGCGCGCGGATGATTTTCGGATCGGTCAACGAGTTGAACTTGGCGATGATGTGCGCCGGCTTGCCGTCGAGGGCGAACTGGGTCTCGCGGGCAATCATGTCGAGCATGCCCTTCTTGAGTGTGAACGGCGCGTGCAGCAGCTTCTTCATGCGCAAGGTCTTGCCCATGCCGATCAGCTGGCTGAACAACTTGCCGACGTCTTCACACAACGCGTCGTCGGAGGTCAGCAGGCTGTAGTCGGTATAGAGCTTGGCGTTGCCGGCGTGGTAGTTACCGGTACCCAAGTGCGCGTAGCGCACGATCTCACCGGCTTCGCGACGCAGGATCAGCATCATCTTGGCGTGGGTCTTGAAGCCGACCACGCCGTAGATCACCACCGCGCCCGCCGCTTGCAGGCGGCTAGCCAGTTGCAGGTTGGACTCTTCGTCGAACCGTGCACGCAGTTCGATCACTGCGGTGACTTCCTTGCCGTTACGCGCGGCGTCGACCAAGGCATCGACGATCTCCGAGTTGGCGCCAGAACGGTACAAGGTCTGGCGTACGGCCAATACGTGCGGGTCCTTGGCGGCCTGGCGCAGCAGGTCGACCACCGGGGTGAAGGACTCGAACGGGTGCAGCAGCAGGATGTCCTGCTTGCTCACCACGCTGAAAATGTTCTCGCTGTTTTGCAGCAGTTTCGGAATTTGCGGGGTGAACGGGGTGTATTGCAGCTCCGGGTGGCTGTCCAGGCCAGTGATGCTGAACAGACGGGTCAGGTTCACCGGGCCATTGACCTGATACAGCTCGGACTCCGCCAGGTTGAACTGCTTGAGCAAGTAGTCCGACAGGTGTTTCGGGCAAGTGTCGGCCACCTCAAGGCGCACCGCATCGCCGTATCTACGCGAAAACAGCTCGCCGCGCAGGGCACGGGCCAAGTCTTCGACGTCTTCGGAGTCCAGCGCCAGGTCGGCGTTACGCGTCAGTCGGAACTGGTAGCAACCCTTGACCTTCATGCCCTGGAACAGGTCGTCAGCGTGCGCGTGGATCATCGACGAGAGGAATACATAATTGTCGCCAGCGCCCCCACCTCTTCCGGTACCTTGATGATCCGTGGCAACAAGCGCGGGGCCGGGATAATCGCCAGGCCGGAATCGCGACCGAAGGCGTCGATACCTTCCAGCTCGACGATAAAGTTGAGGCTTTTGTTCACCAGCAACGGGAACGGGTGCGTCGGGTCGAGGCCGATAGGCGTGATGATCGGCGAAATCTCGTCGCGGAAATAACGGCGCACCCAGGTCTTGATCTTGGTGGTCCAGTGACGGCGACGGATGAAGCGGACCTGATGTTTTTCCAGTTCCGGCAGCAGGATGTCGTTGAGGATCGCGTACTGGCGGTCCACATGGCCGTGCACCAGCTCGCTGATGCGCGCCAGCGCCTGGTGCGGTTGCAGGCCGTCGGCACCCGCTTGTTCACGGGCGAAGGTGATCTGCTTCTTGAGGCCGGCCACGCGGATTTCGAAGAACTCGTCCAGGTTGCTGGAGAAAATCAGCAGGAATTTCAGCCGCTCCAGCAGGGGATAGGACTCATCCAGCGCCTGTTCCAGCACGCGGATGTTGAATTGCAGTTGGGACAGCTCGCGGTGGATGTACAGGCTGCTGTCATCCAGGTTGGTCACCGCGGCCACCGGCGCCGGCACAGGCGTTTCGGCTACCACGGCAGGCGCGGCGGGCTCCAGTTCCGGCGGGGTCTCGGTGACTTGTTCAACCACCGGGTGAGCGTCTTTTACGGCAACGTCTGTGAGTCCTTCGGTATTCATCGAGTGTTCCTGTGAGGGCTATTGTTGCTCTCTAAGCAATTGGGCAGCGCGGGCGGCGAAGTAGGTCAGAATGCCATCAGCGCCGGCACGTTTAAAGGCCGTCAGGGATTCAAGGATCACCCCTTCACTCAGCCATCCATTCTGTATTGCAGCCATGTGCATCGCGTATTCGCCACTGACCTGATAGACAAAGGTCGGTACCTTGAATTCCTCTTTGACCCGATAAAGGATGTCGAGGTAAGGCATCCCGGGTTTGACCATCACCATGTCGGCGCCTTCGGCCAGATCGGCCGCCACTTCGTGCAGGGCTTCGTGGCTGTTGGCCGGGTCCATCTGGTACGAGGCCTTGTTGGCCTTGCCCAGGCTCAGGGCCGAACCCACCGCATCACGGAAGGGGCCGTAATAGGCGCTGGCGTACTTGGCCGAGTAGGCCATGATGCGCACATTGACGTGGCCGGCCAGCTCCAGGGCTTCGCGAATCGCCTGGATGCGGCCGTCCATCATGTCCGACGGAGCAACCACCTGGGCGCCCGCTGCGGCGTGGGACAAGGCTTGCTTGACCAGTGCATCAACGGTGATGTCGTTCTGAACATAGCTGTCTTCATCAAGAATGCCATCCTGGCCGTGGGTGGTGAACGGGTCCAACGCCACGTCAGTGATCACCCCCAGCTCCGGGAAACGCTCGCGCAACGCACGGGTGGCGCGCTGGGCAATGCCCTCCGGGTTCCAGGCTTCAGCCGCATCGAGGGACTTGAGCTCAGGCGGCGTGACCGGAAACAGCGCCAGCGCCGGAATCCCCAGTTCGACCCAACCGGCCGCCTCGATCAATAGCTGATCGATGGTCAAGCGCTCTACACCCGGCATGGACACGACGGCTTCGCGCCGATTCTCACCGTCGAGCACAAACACCGGCAGGATCAGATCGTTCGTCGTCAGCACGTTTTCACGCACCAGGCGGCGAGAAAAATCATCACGGCGATTGCGACGCAGGCGGGTTGCGGGGAACAGGCGATTGGCAGGGGTAAAGCTCACGACAGACTCCTGAGCCCGCGTAATACGGGCGAGCGTTGCAGTTATAAGCGGCCATTATGACGAAGGTATGACAGTTGTGCTTGCCGATGCGACCTGTAGTCGCATTCGTCGTTTATGTAGGAATTGTTCACTTCGTGACACATCTCGATACTTTCATGAATGTTCACGAAGGCGTAGGCTGCGCGTTCATTTCGCCAGCACCCCAGACCATGCTTCAACAATTTCTGCATGACTTCGGCTACTTTGCGCTCTTCCTGGGCACGTTCTTCGAAGGCGAGACCATCTTGGTTCTCGCAGGCTTCCTGGCGTTCCGTGGGTACATGGATATCAACCTGGTGGTGGTCGTTGCCTTCTTCGGCAGCTACGCCGGCGACCAGCTTTGGTATTACATGGGCCGCAAGCACGGCCGCAAGCTGCTGGCGCGCAAGCCGCGCTGGCAATTGATGGGCGACAAGGCCCTGGAGCATATCCGCAAACATCCGGATATCTGGGTGCTGAGCTTCCGCTTCGTCTACGGGTTACGCACCGTCATGCCCGTGGCCATCGGGCTTTCCGGCTACCCGCCGTTGCGCTACCTGATCCTCAACGGTATTGGCGCTGCAATCTGGGCGCTGGCACTGGGCGCTGCGGCCTATCACTTCGGCGCGGTGCTGGAAGGCATGCTGGGCAGCGTCAAGAAGTACGAACTGTGGGTACTCGGCGCATTGCTGGTGCTGGGTTTCGGCCTGTGGCTGCGCCGCCGTTTCAAGAACGCGCGCATCGCCCGTGAAGCCTGTGCCGACGCCAAGGCCCGGCTCGCTGCCGAACCGGCCCCGGTCGAAGCGCCTAAGACGCCAATCGAGTAAGCCGGTCCCTGCAGCAGTAGAGACCGATTACGCTGAGCAAGCTGTAACTCAACAGGCCCAGCCAGCCCAAGTTGCTGGCCGGCCACAGCCCAACCAGCGGCGCCAGCCATACCAACGGTACGTTCAGCGCCAGGCGCGCCAGCTCCGCCTTGAGCGCCCACGGGCGATTTTCCAAGGCCACGCCCAAGGTAAACAGCCCCAACGCCATCGCACTCCAGCCCAGGACCAGCGCCGCCGTGGGCAGCCCCTCGCCGAAATTCATCAGGTAGCTACCAAAGCCTACATACGCCGCAAATTGCAGAGCGATATACACCTGCTGGCGCACGTCCAGCGGTACCTCGAATTTACGGAACTGACTCAGATCGTGTTTGGCCAGCGGGTACTTGGCCTTCACGTCCGCCGGGCGCCAACCGGTGCGCATGAACCAGATGCGCACCTTGTCCCACCCGCTTTCGGTACGGCGCGCATCACTCCACAGTTGTGCATAAAACTGCAGGTTGGCCCACAGCGGGTTCCAACTGGCCAGGGGTGTGGTCACACCGAAAATCACCGGTTCGTTGTCGTCTTCTTCCTGGAAGGTGCCGAACAGGCGGTCCCAAATAATGAACACCCCGCCGTAGTTGCGATCCATGTAGAGAGCGTTCTGTGCATGGTGAGCCCGATGATTGGACGGCGTGACGAAGAACCACTCGTACCAACCGAGCTTTGGCACATGACGGGTGTGCACCCAAAATTGATACAGCAAGTTAAGGGACGCCACGCTGATAAATACCACCAGCGGTACGCCGAGTACGGCCAGCGGCAGGTAGAAGATCCAGCTCAGCAGGAAGCCGGTGCTGGTCTGGCGCAGGGCCGTGCTGAGGTTGTAGTCCTCGCTCTGGTGATGCACCGAGTGCGCGGCCCAGAGGATATTGCGCTCATGGCCCATGCGGTGCAGCCAGTAGTAGCAGAAGTCGTAGAACACAAAGGCGAACACCCAGGTCCACACGCTGTGCGCCGACAACTCGATCAGCGCCAGGTGTTTGAGGGCGAACGCGTAGGTCAAAATCCCCACGCCTTTGGTCAACAGACCCGTGGTGGTGGACAACACACCGGTGCTGAGGCTGTTGATGGCGTCCGCCACACGGTAGTTGCGCTCGCCACGCCAGCGGTCAGCGAGCAGCTCCACCACGATCAAGGCGATGAAAAACGGTACCGCGTAAGGCACGAAGTCCATGGTCTGGTCCGGTTTGTTTTTGTTACATCTAGATTAGGTGTAGCGGCGCCAGACCCCATTGGCAACAGGTGACAAATTAGTAGACATTTAACGCCATGACCCCAGGAGAAATGCCCATGAGCAAAAAGATTGCAGTGATCCTTTCCGGCTGCGGCGTGTACGACGGCGCAGAGATCCACGAAAGCGTGATCACCTTGCTGCGCCTGGACCAGCGCGGCGCTCAGGTCCAATGTTTTGCCCCCGACATTGCCCAGTTGCACGTGATCAACCACCTCACCGGCGAGGAGATGCCCGAGTCACGCAATGTGCTTGTGGAGTCGGCGCGGATCGCCCGAGGCGAAGTGAAAGACATCCGTGAAGCGAACGCCGATGACTTCGACGCGCTGATCGTGCCTGGCGGGTTTGGCGCGGCGAAGAACCTGTCGAACTTTGCCGTGGAAGGCGCCGGTTGCAGCGTCAACCCTCAGGTGTTGGCGCTGGCCGAGGCGTTTGCCGAAGCCGGTAAACCGGTGGGGCTGATCTGCATCTCGCCTGCGCTGGCGGCGAAAATCTACGGCCCAGGCGTGACCTGCACCATTGGCAACTGCCCCGAAACCGCAGCGGCGTTGGACAAGATGGGCGCCACTCACCAGGAATGCTCGGTGGAAGATATCGTCGAAGACAAGGCGCGCAAATTGGTAAGCACACCGGCCTATATGGTGGGCAAGCGCATCAGCGAGGTGGCGTCAGGCATCAACAAGCTGGTGGATCGAGTACTTGAACTGACCCACGAAAACGACTGAGCAACCCATTGAATGTAGTGAGCGGGCTTGCCCCGCGCTGCGGTATACCAGGCGCAACACGCTTACCTGACACACCGCGGTGCGGGCAAGCCCGCTCACTACATCATCAGGCGTGTGAGGATCCGGTCCAGGGCATTGGCAAATGCTTGCTTGTCCTTTTCCCCATAGGGCGGTGGCCCGCCGCCCATCTGGCCCTGTTCACGCAGGTCGGTGAACAGGTTGCGCACCGCGAGGCGTTCACTCATGTTCGCCGGACTGAACTCCTTGCCCCGTGGATCGAGGGCGGTCACGCCCTTCTTCACCAAGCGATCGGCCAGGGGCACGTCGCTGCAAATCACTAGCTCGCCGGGCACGGCATGCTCTACCAGGTAGTCATCCGCCGCGTCCGGACCGCTGGGAACCACGATCAGCTTCACGCACGAAAAGCTCGGCTTGATCTGGCTCTGCCCCGCCACCAGCACCACTTCGAACTGGCGCTTGAGGGCGAACTTGACCACTTGGTCCTTGGCTGCCCGAGGGCAGGCGTCGGCATCGATCCATACGCGCATAAACACTCCTCATATCCACCGCACTGACCGTGCACGCTCAAGCAGTAACACGGCGCTTTTCGGCCAGCCGACTGCGGCCATACAACACCACAATCGCCAGGATGGCCACCGCCTGCGCACTCAACGAATACGCATCGGCGTGAATACCCAGCCAGTCGAAGTCAAAGAACGCCACTGGCCGTGTGCCGAAGATGCCGGCTTCCTGCAGCGCTTTCACACCATGGCCAGCGAACACCACCGACAGCGCGCACAGCAGTGCTGCGTTGATGCCGAAGAACAACGCCAATGGCAACTTCGCCGAACCGCGCAAAATCACCCACGCCAGGCCCACTAACAGCACCAGCGCCGTTGCGCCGCCGGCCAACACCGCGTTGTGCCCGGCTGGGCCAGCTTGCAACCACAGGGTTTCATAGAACAGGATCACTTCGAACAGCTCGCGGTATACCGAGAAGAACGCCAGCATCGCAAAACCAAAGCGCCCGCCGCCGCCCACCAAGCTGCTCTTGATGTAGTCCTGCCAGGCTGCTGCATGGCGACGGTCGTGCATCCACACGCCCAGCCACAGCACCATCACACTGGCGAACAGCGCGGTGCAGCCTTCAAGCAACTCACGCTGCGCACCGCTCACATCAATCACATACGCCGCCAACGCCCAGGTAGCCAAACCGGCCAACAGCGCCAGGCCCCAGCCAACGTTGACGCTGCGCACCGCCGATTGCTGGCCGGTATTCCGCAGGAACGCCAGGATCGCCGCCAGCACCAGAATCGCCTCCAGGCCTTCGCGCAGCAAAATCAGCAAGCCGGAGATGTAGCTCAACGACCAACTCAGGCCATCACTGCCCAACAGGCCGGCGGATTCGGTGAGCTTGGCCTTGGCCACATCCAGACGCTGTTGCACCTGCTCGATTGGCAAGCCGTCCTGCAACGACTGCCGGTAGGCCATCAGGGCCTTCTCGGTGTCCTTGCGCACGTTGGCGTCGACGTTGTCCAGGGAGCTTTCCACCAGCTCGAAGCCTTCCAGGTAAGCGGCTACCGACAGGTCATAGGCCTGCTCGTGATCACCGTTGCGGAACGCGGCGAGGCTTTTGTCCAAGGTGGTCGCGGTGTAGTCGAGCAACTGCGCAGGGCCACGCTTGACCTGCGGCGGTTGCGCACGCTGGGCGCGGAAGGTCGCGGCAGCGGCTGGGCCGTTGGCAGCCAGCACTTCATTAGGGGTTTGGCGGGCCAGGTCAGCGAGGTTGAAGGACTGCTCACTTTTTGCAGCGGCCGGCTCGGCGGTGAAGCCAGCGATATAGGTGGCCAGGTCCCACCGCTGACGGTCGTCCAATTGGTCGGCAAAGGACGGCATGTCGGTGCCTTCGACGCCCAGGCCGAGGGTGTTGTAGATCGCGTACAGACTCAGGCGGTCCAGGCGCGCCGCATCCGTCAGGTTGGCGGGCGGTGGTGTCATGCCCATGCCGGCCGGGCCATCACCCGCACCGGCTGTGCCGTGGCACACCGAACAATGCTGGGCGTAAAGCGGTGCGCCTCGGGTGGGATCGGGAGTGATTGCCGGGGCCTGGCTGACTTCATACGCCACCGCCAGTTGAGCGCCCAATTGACGGGCCTGGTGCGCAACCGTCGCGCCCTCCGCGCGTGCTGTCACTGCCGCCAGCAACTCATCAACGCCTTTTACCAACTCAGCGCGTTCAGGCTTCTCTGGAAGGTCCGCGACCAAACCCTGCAAAACCCCGAGAAACTCCACCTGCTCACGGTATTCAGACTCATCGATAACCTTGCCCGCTTCCACGGTGGGAGGGTAGTCAGCGCCAATGTAGTCCAGCAAATGCAGGGCTTGTGGGGCGCCCTCGGCAGTCGCGGCCAGCAGGTTGAAGCTGCACGACATCAGCGCCGGCAACAGCAGCCAGGCGAGAAAACGGAAGGGGGCAGTCATGAATGAATCTCAAAGGGAAATACGAAGTAACACATTGTTGAGCCTTAAGGGGTTTGACTCAAGGCGTAAGTGATTTGGCGCTTGATAAGGCGAGACATTTTAGAAGCCCAGTGATGGCGTTGTGCGAACCGCATCACATCAATAAGCCATTGTTTTGCCAGTAGCGGCGCTTATAATGCCGCGCCCTGTTAGTGCGAAAGGGAATTTCATTCCTCGTTTTTATGAGGAATCACCACACCGGTTGAACACTTTCAGGGAAGAAGCTGCATGGCTTTACGCGCCTTAACTCCGCTCGCGCTAGCGGCGGTTACCTTACTCTCCGGCTGTTCGATGTTTCGCAGCTATGACACCGAGTTGCAAGCCACTAACCAGCAATTGGCCACGGGCAATGTCGACGGCGCCTTGACCCTGCTGGAAAAGAACAACACCGGCGACGACAAAGACCTGCTCTATTTCTTCGAAAAGGTGAGTTGTTGCGCGCCAAGGGCGACCTGACGGGCAGCCAGACCGCATGGCGCAGCGCCGACCTGCAAGTCTACAAGTGGGAAGAGTCGGTCAAGTTCGACAGCGAGAAGTACCTCGCCCAGTTCGGCAGCTTCCTGGTCAACGACAAGGTGCGTCGCTACGAAGGCTATGACTACGAAAAAGTCATGCTGACCACCCAAATGGCCCTGAACCTGCTGGCCCTGAACGACTTCGACGGCGCCCGCACCGAAATCAAGAAGACTCACGAGCGCGAAGCCGTCATCGCCGACCTGCGGGACAAGGAATACCTCAAGCGCGAACACGAAGCCGAGCGCGAAGGCGTAACCACCCAGATGAAAGACCTGCGTGGCTACCCAGTGGAAGCCCTGGACGCGCCGGAAGTGGTCGGCCTGAAAAACAGCTACCAAAGTGCGTTCAGCCATTACCTGGCCGGCTTCGTCTACGAAGCCCTGGGTGAAAAAAGACCTGGCCGCGCCCGGCTATCGCAAAGCCGCCGAACTGCGCCCCAATACGCCGTTGCTGGAGCAGGCGCTGCTGGACCTGGACAACGCCAAGGTCGGCGCCGATGAGACCGACGTACTGATCGTGGTCCAGAGTGGCCTGGCCCCGGCTCGCGACTCGATCCGCCTGCCGCTGCCGATCCCAATCGACGGCCACCTGGTCATCACCCCGCTGTCGTTCCCAGTGATCAAGGCTGACACGTCCACGGCGACGTTCGCCCAGATCGGTGTCGACGGCCAGCAACAGAACCTCACCGCCCTCAACAGCACCACCGCCATGTCCCGCCGCGCCCTGCGCGATGACATGCCGGGGATCATCCTACGCACCACCGTGCGGGCGGTCACGCGTGGCGTGGCGCAAAACAACCTGAACAAGACCAACCCCATGGCAGGCCTGGTGCTGGGGATCGCCTCGGCGGTCACCGAAGGCGCCGACACGCGTACCTGGCGCACCCTGCCAGACATGACCCAGGTGACCCGCCTGCGCCTAAAACGTGGCGAACACCAGGTCAGCCTGCCCAACGCCCTGGGCGGCACGCTGGTAACGGTCAAGGCCGACCAGCGCTACCAAGTGATCACCCTGCGCGTGGTCGGCAACCAGGTGTTCGCCGGCGGCCTTGCGGCCCATGTAGTACCGAGCCCTGCCACTCAAGCCATCGCCCTCAAACAACCTTAAGGAGCACGCTATGCGTCATTTCATCCTCGGCGCCCTGGCGCTGGTCCTGCTCGCCGGCTGCGCCACCCCGCCGCCGCCTGAGCCCGGCAGCGCCGCGAGCAAAGTCGTGGTGATGGGCAAGTTCAAGGGCATCGCCGTCGGCGCCATCCGCGTGGCACGCGAGAACGGCTTCCTCACCGCCAAGGTGCAGTTGAGCAACATCACCAGCAGCAACCAGACGATGTATTACCGCTTCGCCTGGATGGGCGCCGACGGCTTCCCAGTGGGCGACGAAGAAACCTGGAAAGTGCTGAACCTGTACGCCAACCAGGCGACCTTCCTGCCGGCCATCGCCAACCTGCCTCAAGCCGCGGACTTCCGCCTTGAAGTGAAGACGCCTTGACGCCCACCCCTATTCAGCTCTGGAGAGATATCCCCATGTTTGCACGCTTTTCGATCCTCGCCGTGGTCGCCGTCCTGGCCAGCGGTTGCTCCAACACTTCGCCCGTCCTGGGCAGCAAGAACATCAGCTACGGCGACACCAAGGCCGTGGAAACCGTAACCAACGAGTTCGGATCCACCGACCTGCAGATGATCGCCGAAACCATGACCCGCTCCCTGGCCCAGTCCGGCATCCTGCAAGGCCGCCCGGTGGTTCAGGTGTATGACGTGAAGAACAAGACCAGCGAGTACATCGATACCCGCGAGATCACCACGTCGATCAAGACCCAATTGATGAAGACCGGCACCGCACGCTTCGCCAGCGACAACACCGACATGCAAAGCCAGGTCGACCAGCTCAAGCTGCAGAACCAGAGCGGCCTGTACAAGAAGTCCACGGTCAGCAAGACCGGCAACATGGTCGCCGCCAAGTACCGCCTGGAAGGCTCCATCAGCTCCATCGTCAAGCGCAGCGCGGACTACAAGGACGTGTTCTACAAGTTCAGTCTGCAACTGGTGGACGTCGAGAGCGGCCTGGCTGAATGGATGGACGAAAAAGAAATCCGCAAGACCACGGAGCGCTAAGCAATGCGTGCATGGATCGGCATGATCGGCCTGCTGTGCGCCTTTGGCGCCTCGGCCGCCCGAAGATCGCGGTGACCGACCTGGCCTACGAGGCACGGGTCGAGCAATACATCCACATGGTTTCGGCCGGCAACAACTTCCAGGCCAGCGCCTACAACGCCAGCGGCGCGTCGAACTACAGCGAGTACGAAAGCCGTACCAGCTACATCGAGCAGACCGAACTGCGTAAGTTCAGCGGTGACATCAAGGGCGAGATCCTCAAGTCGCGCCAGTTCCAGTTGGTGCAGGGCACGCCCTACACCGCCGATGCCAAGGGTGACGTCTACGACGTGATCAAGCGCATCAAGGCCGGTCACTTCAAAGGTGCGGACTACGTGCTGTTCGGCACGCTGTCGGATATCGACTTCACCCAGGACGTCAACGCCCTCGATCGCACCAACAGCTACTCGGCGGTGCTGGGCCTGACGTTGGTGGCGGATTTCAGCCTGATCAACACCCGCACCTACGAGATCACCTCAGCGTTTACCGCCATGGGCGAAGGCCAGGACACCAAATTGGTGAACAGCCGCGACGTGCGCGTGAGCCTGAACCGGCCGCGTGTGGTCAAGGAAGTGTCGAAAGCGTTGGGTGAGGACGTGGCGCGGCAGTTGGCGGAGCAGTTGGGTGGTGGCTATCAAGAGCCAGGCAAACCTGCGTTGCGCAATAACCTGCCAAGGGATGAGGCGCCGAAGATTTTGCGCTGAATCACGATCTCACAAGCACCACAAAACCAATGTGGGAGCGGGCTTGCTCGCGAAGGCGGTAGATCAGTCGGTCCATCTAGTGACTGACACTCCGCATTCGCGAGCAAGCCCGCTCCCACATTTTGATCGGGTTCCTTCAGCCAAATCGCGATTTATGCCGTGGCGCGATGCAGACTGGCCAGGAACCCCGCAGCCCCCACGAACAGCCCCGCAAACGTGCGGTTCATACGCTTCTGCTGCTTAGGCGTACGCAACAACCGCAACACCTTCGACGCCAACCCCGTATACCCCGCCATCACGATCATATCGACCGCGATCATCGTCGCGCCCAGGATCACGTACTGGATCAGCAACGGTGCCTGCGGGTTCACGAACTGCGGCAACACCGCCAGCATGAATACCAACGCCTTTGGGTTGCTGGCATTGACCAGGAAACCGCGGAACATCATCGCCATCGGCTTGCCAATCGGGCGCACGGCCGCGTCATCGGTCATGTCCATGGGCAACGCGCGCCACTGTTTGATCGCCAGGTACACCAGGTACGCCACACCGAACCATTTGATCGCATAGAACGCAGTAGACGACGTGGCCAAAATGGCACCCAGGCCGCCGGCGACCACGGCAATCTGCATTGCCAAGCCAATTTGCAGGCCGATGGCGTTCCAGTAGCCGCGCACAAAGCCATATTGCAGGCCGCTGGACATCGAAGCGATGGCGCCAGCGCCGGGGGAAAGGGAGATGATCCAACTGGCCACGAAAAAGGCCAGCCATGTATCGAGTGCCATTACACACCTCGTATCAAATTCGTCGTAAGCAGTAAGCTAACTCCGAGCACCGAGGCCTGGCTATAGAATTTTTACGCGGGCGTGATCCAGCGCCGCACCGAACGCTGGAAGAACAGGCTGTTAGGCACCTGCACCATAGCGCTGTCGGTACCGGCTTCGGCCACTTCGATCAGTGTGGTGTACAGCAGGTTGATCGCCACGACCCGGCCTTTCACGCCCGGTTTGTCGACGGTGTCCACCAGCTCGACGATATCGCCAAGGCGAAACGGCCCCACGGTAAAGATCAAGATCGCGCACAGCAGGTTGGACAACACCGACCACATGGCGAAGAACGCCACCGCCGCCACCGCCACAAACCCCGACAGCGCGGTCCAGAGCACCGTGGCCGACACACCCAGACGGCCCAGCACGAAGATCAACGCACTGCCCATGATCAACCAACGCAAGCCACCGCGCAGTGGCATCAGCAGTTGCGGCGGAAACGGGTAACGCTCACCCAAGCGCGTGAGGCCCTTGGCCACGAAGCGCTGGGCGAGGTAGCCGGCCAGCAGGATCAGCAGGATTTGCACACCGATCCACACGGGCTCGATCCATTGTGCCGGCAACGGCAGCTGCAGCGCTTCCATCAGGACAGCGCCTCCAGCTCCGCTTGCAGGGACTCCAGCAGTTCGAGGGCTTCCATCCAGGTTTCCTCCAACTGCCCTTCACGCACCTTGAGCTTGGCCTGTTCGGCCAGCAGGTCGCGCAGCTCATCCTTGCGGGCGGCTTCGTACACGGCGCTGTCACCCAGGCTGGTTTCGATCTTGGCCAAGCGCTCATGCACCTTGCCCAGTTCGGCTTCCAGCTTGTCGGCTTCACGCTTGTGCGGTGCCAGCTGTTGGCGCAACGCAGCGGCGGCCTGGCGCTGGGCTTTCTTGTCGGTCTTGTCCGGGTTGACCGGGGTGTTGCTGACCGGCGCGTTGCGCAGGCGGTAATCCGTCAGCCAACGCGCGTAGTCATCGAGGTCACCGTCGAACTCTTCGACTTTGCCATCGGCCACCAGCAAGAAATTGTCAGTGGTGCTCTTGAGCAAGTGACGATCGTGAGACACCACCAGTACCGCACCGCTGAATTCCTGCAGGGCCATGGTCAGCGCCAGGCGCATTTCCAGGTCCAGGTGGTTGGTCGGTTCGTCGAGCAGCAGCAGGTTCGGGCGGTCCCAGGCGATCAGCGCCAACGCCAGGCGGGCTTTTTCGCCGCCGGAGAAATTCAGTACCGGCTCATCGATGCGCGCACCACGGAAGTCGAAACCACCGAGGAAGTCGCGCAGGGTCTGCTCGCGCTCGGTCGGCGCCAGACGCTGCAGGTGCAGCAACGGGCTGGCCTTGGAGTCGAGGGAGTCCAACTGGTGCTGGGCGAAGTAGCCCACCACGGTGTTCTCGCCACGGGTCAGGCGGCCGGCCAGGGGCTCAAGCTCACCCGACAGGTTCTTGATCAGCGTCGATTTGCCCGCGCCGTTGGGGCCGAGCAAACCTATGCGTGCGCCCGGCGTGAGCTGCAGCTTGACCTTCTCCAAGATGGTTTTGTCGCCATAACCCAGGCGTGCATCCGAGAGGTCCAACAGCGGGCTGGAGATTTTCACCGACTCGCGGAACACAAAGTCGAACGGCGAATCGACGTGGGCGGCCGACAGTTCTTCCATGCGTTCCAGTGCCTTGATCCGGCTCTGTGCCTGGCGCGCCTTGGTGGCCTGGGCCTTGAACCGGGCGATGTAGCTTTCCATGTGCGCACGCTGCGCCTGTTGCTTCTCGTAGGCCTGTTGCTGCTGGGCCAGACGCTCGGCACGGGCGCGTTCGAACGCGGTGTAGCCGCCACGGTATAGGGTGATTTTCTTCTGTTCGACATGGGCGATGTTATCGACCACGGCGTCGAGGAAATCCCGGTCGTGGGAAATCAGCAGCAAGGTGCCCTGGTAGCTCTTGAGGAAGTCTTCCAGCCACAGGATCGCATCGAGGTCCAAGTGGTTGGTTGGTTCGTCGAGCAGCAACAGGTCCGAAGGGCACATCAGCGCCTGGGCGAGGTTCAAGCGCATACGCCAGCCGCCGGAGAAGTCGGCGACCGGGCGGTCCATCTGTTCGTTGGTAAAGCCAAGGCCGGCGAGCATCTTGCGCGCGCGGGCATCGGCCGTGTAGCCGTCAGCACTGTCGAGTTCCGAGTGCAGGCGCGCCTGGGCGGCACCGTCCTGGGCTTTCTCGGCCTCGGCCAGGTCGTGTTGCACCTGGCGCAGGCGCAGGTCGCCATCGAGCACGTAGTCGATCGCGATGCGGTCCAGGGTGTCGATCTCCTGGCGCATGTGGGCGATGCGCCAGTCGGCGGGCAGCAAGCAGTCCCCGGAGTCCGGGGTCAGCTCACCAGCAACAGGGCGAACAACGTGGATTTGCCGGCGCCGTTGGCACCGATCAGGCCGGCTTTGTGACCGGCGTGCAGGGTCAGCTCGGCGTCTTCGAGAAGACGTTGCGGGCCACGCTGTAATGTTAGGCTTTGAAGTCGGATCATAATGGCGGCGGAGTCTACCAGCTTCGTTGCCCGCTGGCTTGGGTGTGAATATGTGCGCTGACCTGTGGAGCTTTGCCCTCTCGACTTACGCCCGTCCGGGCGTCGAAACCGCTTGCCTTCGTCTTCAGGAACAAGGTGCAGATGTGTGCCTGTTGCTCTGTGGTGCATGGTTGGAACAGCGCGGGGTCGCGCTTGAGCCGCAGCGTCTGCTGGCGTTGCAGCAGTTGGCCCGGCCATGGCGAGTCGACGTGATCGAACCGTTACGGCAGGTTCGGATGCAATGGCGCGCCCTGGCGCAGCAGGATGAACAATTGGCTGCGTTACGAGAGCGGATCAAAGCCCTGGAGCTGGATGCCGAACGAGAGTTGCTAGTGCGTCTGGAAGCGTTGGCACAGGGATGGCCGACGGGGGTGAAAGGTCAACAACAATGGATGGAAGGATTGGCGGCTGAGGATGCCGCCAACCTTGACCACGACGCGCTGCAGCTGCTGCGCGTCGTGGCCACCGGCACTTAGGAAGCGCTGGTTGGGGTGGTGCTTGGTGCTACCGGTGCAGGCGAGCTGCTGGCCGATGCGGTTGGAGCGGTGGACGCTGCCGGGGTTGCAGCAGGGGCTGCAGGCTTGGCCGGAGCTGGTTTGGCAGCGGCAGGCTTTGCAACAGCTGGTTTGGCGGCTGGCTTAGCGGCTGGTTTTGCTGCAGCAGGTTTGGTAGCTGGCTTGGCGGCTGGTTTGGCAGCAGCGGTTTTAGCAGCTGGCTTAGCGGCCGGTTTGGCTGCAGCGGTTTTAGCAGCTGGCTTGGCGGCCGGTTTGGCTGCAGCGGTTTTAGCAGCTGGCTTGGCGGCCGGTTTGGCTGCAGCGGTTTTAGCAGCTGGCTTGGCGGCCGGTTTGGCAGCAGCGGTTTTAGCAGCTGGCTTGGCGGCTGGTTTGGCAGCAGCGGTTTTAGCAGTTGGCTTGGCGGCTGGTTTGGCAGCAGCGGTTTTAGCAACTGGCTTGGCGGCTGGTTTGGCAGCAGCGGTTTTAGCAACTGGCTTGGCGGCTGGTTTGGCAGCAGCGGTTTTAGCAGCTGGCTTGGCGGCTGGTTTGGCAGCAGCGGTTTTAGCAGCTGGCTTGGCGGCTGGTTTGGCAGCAACGGTTTTAGCAGTTGGCTTGGCGGCCGGTTTTGCAGCAGCAGTTTTAGCAACTGGCTTGGCGGCCGGTTTTGCAGCAGCAGTTTTAGCAACTGGCTTGGCGGCTGGTTTGGCAGCAGCGGTTTTAGCAGCTGGCTTGGTAACCGCTTTTGCCGGAGTACGAGCACCCAACACTTTGGCTACGGCTTCCTTCACACGGCCAACGCCCTGAGCCAGTTTCAGGCTTTCTTGAGCATCTTTTTGAGTTGGGAAATGTAGGTGCGGGTTTCGGCTTGGCGATCCTTGAGGGCGTCCAGCAGGTCCTCAAGTTCTTTGACGGCGTCTTTGGCTTTGGCTTGTGCCTTGGCCTTGCCGGCAGTGGCGGCGCCTTGCAGTTTGGTGCGGGATTTGTGCAGCTTCTCTTGCGCTTTACCGCGTTGCTTTTCCAGCTTGGCGAGCAGTTTTTCTGCATCGGCCAGGGCTTGGGAGCAAGCGCTTTCCAGATGTTCGAGCAAGCTGCCCGAGAGTTGTTGGAGTAAATGCAACGGGGTATTAACAGGCTTCTGTTTGGCCGACATGGTTTACCTCCTGGCTGACGTGGGTGCGGCTCATACTAGCCCTCTGCTCTTACCGCCGCTAGGGCATGTTGACAGTATCGTTTGCCTTGCGTTGCAACGTACGAAAATTCTTATCGATATAACGAAAATACGCGGCACTTTTTACCTACTCACACTGGCATAATCCGTCGCACTTTCGGCGGGAGAATGCCCCATGTCGCGTTACGTTTTTCTGGTGCTGGGCTTGGCGATTTCGGTGGCCAATGCGAGCGAGCAATCGCCACCCAAAACCCCTTCGCAGGATCAGCACGACCTCGCCTACAGCCTGGGCGCGAGTCTCGGCGAACGCCTGCGCCAAGAGGTTCCGGACCTGCAGATCCAGGCTCTGATCGACGGCCTCAAGCAGGCCTATCAAGGCAAACCCCTTGCACTGGAAAACACCCGGATCGAACAGATTCTTGCTCAACACGAAGCCCAGGGCGAAGCCGACGCGCAGGCTCCTCAAAGCGAAAAAGCACTGGCTGCCGAACAACAATTCCTGAGCAAGGAAAAAGCCTTAAAAGGCGTACGCGAGCTGGCGGATGGAATCCTGCTCACCGAACTTGCCGCGGGCACAGGCGACAAGCCGTTGCCCAGTGACCAAGTCCAGGTGAAGTATGTGGGCCGACTGCCCGATGGCACCGTGTTTGATCAAAGCACTCAACCGCAGTGGTTTCGTCTGGACAGTGTGATCAGTGGCTGGAGCAGCGCATTGCAACAGATGCCAGTAGGCGCGAAATGGCGCCTGGTGATTCCATCGGCCCAAGCGTATGGCGCCGACGGTGCCGGTGAGCTGATCCCGCCCTACACACCGTTGGTTTTTGAGATCGAGTTGCTCGGCACTCGTCACTGACGCAATAAAAAACGGTGCGCAATGCGCACCGTTTTTTATCTCACCGCAATGGTCAGGCCTGGGTGGCCGCCTCTTCCTTGTGCGCGTTATGCAGCACTTCGATCAGGCAGTCTTCCAACTCGAAACGCTCATGAAGCAGGCCACCCAGCTCCTTGAATTTTTCGGCAACACACTGGCCGGCATCACACAGATCGGTGAACGCCAGCAGCTTTTCGGTGATGACATCGATACGCGGGTAAATCGTCTCAGCCAAGTCCAGGCCACGCTGATCGTCGAAGGCTTCCGCCTCCTTGGTCAAGTTGTTCGTAGACGCCGAAATGACCGGCTGATACGTAGTCCACCAACACACCGCAGAAGTCTTGCAGCGGTTCACGGTTCTCTGCCAGTGCTTCGGGCTTGGCGCCGAGAGCATCAAAGGCCCGAACCAGTTCGTGACGTGCCTTCAACCAGCTGTCGATCAGCTTGTGCACCCCACCCCAGCGTTCCTGAGCATTCTGACAACTTTCCAGCATGATGATCTCTCTTCCCTAGTAGGGGCGCTGCCGCCTGGTGCCCGCGCAACACTTCAAGGATAAAGCAGCAGCCGGACAAGGCCGCATCTGAAAAACGGTTTCTGTAACGTGTGCGGGCCAGATTATGCCCGCATGACTATGGCTTCAAGGTACGCAGGAGAGAAAGTTCATACAAGTGTTTAATCCCGCCCTACAAACCGCGCACTGCGTTTAGCGCCTCGTGAGGCGTAAACGCTGGCTAAAGAACAATCGCGAAAACTGCATGAATCCCAGCATCAGCATCGCTACGAAGAACAACAGACTCCACTCGGCAAGGCTCAATTCAAACAGGGTCCAGTTGATTTCCATGCAGTCAACAGTGCCCTTGACGGTCAACCGCAACGCCTGCCAAAACGACAGGTTTTCAATCATGTAGTGCAGGCTGGGCCAACAGTCGGATGCCTGGTCTGGCGCGACGTTTTGTAGCAACACCTGGCGCACTGCGGTTACGGCACCCAATACCGCACAGCCCATGCTGGCCGCCCCATACCAATAGAGGGTGGAGCGTCGGGGGTTATGAAGGGCAGCGACCAGATTGATCAGTACGAAGGCCGCCAGGAAAACTCGCTGCATCTGGCACAGGAAGCAAGGACGCAACGACGCACCGAACTCAAGGTAAAAGACCCAGCCAGCGTCAGCGCACCCGCCATGAACGCCAAAAAAACAATGAACGTGAAGGGGCCAAAGACATGCTTTATCCGCATCGCGAAAGACAGGCCGCTACGTTAGAGGAAAGGCCCAATCCCTTTCAATACGCACCGCAGCAGACGATTCCGCGAGAGGCCAGGGACATCCCGTCAAAACATGGAAGACGTCGAACAATACAACGTAGGATTTTACTGATAGCCGACCCAGCCCAACACTTTCGGGACCATCGAAGAGTTGGCTTTCAGACACCTCTGATCCAACCCTTCGACTCTGCCCTACATCAAGCTCGGGCGGGAACCGGCAATGGTGACGCCAACAAGCGGCTATCCAACAGGCCAAGACCTTCCTGGAACAGCTGATTACTGCGTTCGGTATCACCCAACTGCGCCAGCAAGCGTGCCAGCTCGGCACAGGCCTCAGGGTTGCGCTGCACTTGCAGGCTGCTTTCCAGGTAATCACGCGCCTTGCCCCACAGGCTGTTCTGCAGGCACAGGCGCCCCAACGTCAGCAGCAAGCTGGCATCGCCGGGATGGTCCTTGAGCCAACCTTCGGCAAATTTCAGTTGCCGGGCTGGATCACTGCCACGCAGCAAGCCATAGAGACGGATCAGGTGGCTGTCGTAGTCGCGCTTGATAGCAACACGCAACGCCTCCTCGGCCTTGGCATCGGCGCCCAGCTGGCGCAATTGCTCGGCATAGGCCAGGACCAGTTGCGGCTCTTGGCGCTGGGCGGACGTCAGTTGTTGCCAGGCTCGCTCGAGGGACTGCAAACCGGCCTCGCCCTGCTCTTCACGCTGGGCCGCCAGGCTAAGGTTCTCACCCCAGGCGCGGCGCTCCAGCTCAGCCAATTCACTGGCAGGCAGCACCTTGTCCTTGCGCAATTCCGGCAACAGGCGAATCACCGCCGACCAGTCGCCACGCTGCTGATGCAGACGCTGTAGTTGGCGCAATACTTGGGCATTGTGAGGATGACGCTCGCGCATGGCCTGCAAGGTGACCAGGGCACCCTCGGTGTCACCGCGATCCAATTGCAGCTGCGCGTGGCTCAAGGCAACCGCCAATTCAGCCTGGGGTTGGCGCTCCAAGGCGCGCTCCAGCAAGCCGTCCGCCTCCTCATAACGCCCCTGCTCATTGGCCGCACGGGCTGCGCCGAGGTAATACAGCAAGGGTTGGCGCTCGGCTTCGGCGGCACGGTGCAGGTGGCGTTCGGCACTCGCCCAGCGGCCTTCAGCGAGGTCCATCTGGCCCTGCTCAATGGCGATCTGCACGCGACGACTGCGGTTGCGCCGCGACCACGGGTTGACCACCCCACCGGAGGTGGTCACCAGGCTCAGCAGCACGCGAACCAGATAGATCGCCAAGCCTATGACGAACACCGCCACCAGAGTGGCCCACAGGCTCGACTCGTAATGCAGCACATGCGGGTAGGTAATCAGCACATAGCCCGTGTGTTTCGAAATGCCCACAGCCAGTGCCAGGGCGATCGCAATCGCCAACACCAGGATCACATAGAAACGCTTCATCGGCTCTACTCCTGCTTCGGCGACGTGGCCGCCGGCGTGGCCAACGCCTTGGCCTCATCGGCGGACAGATGCCGACGTTCAAGGTAAGCCTGCACCGCAGCCAGGCTCGCGGCCAGGTCCGGAGTCACCACCGAGACGGCCTTGGGCTCAAGCTCGGCAATACGTGCGAGCATCGCCTTGCTCTGCGGGTTATCCGGGTTGAAGTTATCTTGAAGTACGCTGCGCGCCTCACCCAGCGAGCGGCTATACACCGCCGACTCGCCATTGAGCGCCGCCCATTGTGCCTGCTCCAGCGCCAGGCTGAGGGCCAGGCGCACCTGATTCAAGCCTTGGCCAGCCAGCAGCGGACGGATGTTGTCGTCGGGGTTGAAGTCGATACGGAAGTAGCGGGAAATCTGCTCCCACCACTGGCTCCAACGGCTGTCCGTATCCGTGGTCGGACGCCCTTGGGAAGCGGGATCGGTGAGCTGATATTCCGGGGCGATGGCCGCCAGTTGCACCACTTGGTCACGCAGCGCCGCCAGTTGCAGGTACAAGCCGGTACGGTCCGGCTGCTCGGTGCTGCGCAACGCGGCCAGGCTCTTGGCCAGTTGCTCGCGGGCTGCGTAGGAGCCTGGATCGCTCTGCTCACGCAGGATCTCGTCGGCGCCTTGCACCAGCGACTGGGCACTGTTGATGTCCTGCAGCGCTGACAGGCGCAAGCTCGCCAGTCTGATCAAATGCTCGGCTTCGGCCAAGCGCCAGTCCTGGCGACTGGCGCCTAGCACGGTTTCCAGACGCTGGCTCAGCCGCTGCTGGTCACCCTGCAGTTGGGCGACCAGGCGACGGCGCTCCTCCAGCTCATCCGCGCCCGGCAACTGCGCCAAACGCGCGGCCAACTGCTGCTGGCTCTGTTTAAGGGATTGGGCTTGATCGTCGAGGGTCTGCACCTGGCCCAGCTGCTGCTGGCTGCTGGCTTGCAGGGCACGGACCTGCCAGATCCCCCAACCGCCGGCGGCAACACCGGCGGCGCCCAACAACAAGGCGATAATTGCCAGGCCATTGCCACGGCGCGGCGTGCTGACCGGTGACTCAACCGGCGCATCGAGTGCGGGTTGGGTTTCATCTTTAGGCAAGGCTGTTTCGCTCACGTATCCGTCCTTTGCGTATCAGAGAGTGGCGGCGGCTTTCCTTAAAAGGTCGTGCTACGCAACGCCACTAACAAAGCCGCGGCACTCGCGCCACGACAATCCACAACTTTTTCTGCGCCAGCAGCCTGCGCCATCTCCAGGACTCGCGGGCTGGGCACGAACAACGGCAGCTGTGCCACCTGGGGCCAATCGGCGCCAGCCAGGGTTTGCAGATGTAAAAAACCCTGCCCACTGCTGACCACTACGCCGTTCAAGCGTTCCAACTGGATGCGCTGCGTCAGGACGCCCGCTTCGTAGGCCGGAAGGAAACGGCGATACAACTCCAGATAATCGACACTAGCACCTTGCTCGCGTAAACGCTGCGCCAGCAGCTCTCGACCGCCCTCGCCCCGCAGGATCAACACCCGCGCGCCGGGGCGCGTAACAGCCTCGCGCAACGCAGGCAATTGAAGCAAGGCCTCGCTGTCATCGCCAGTTTGCGGATAGTGAACGTTGAGACCGTGTTCGGCCAGTACCTGTGCGGTGGCCGCGCCGACGCTGAACCACGGTAGTTGCGGCCAGGCTTGATCCAGCTGTTGCGTCGCAAGGCGCGCAGCCGGCTTGCTTACCACGATCACCGCGCAATAACGGCCCAGGTTACGGAAAACGGCTTGCTGCTCAGGCGTGACCGCCAGCGGCTGAATATCCAGCAGTGGCAAGCTGCTGCTGAAAATACCGGCGTCGGACAACGACGCCGCCAGGGCCGTCGACTCCTCGGCAGGCCGCGTCAGCAGCACTCGCCATTCGGTCACTGCGGGCCGGCCTCGCCGTAGACCTTTTGCAGGATCGCGCCGGCGCCCTTGTCCAGCAGTTCTTCGGCAACCTGGATGCCCAGGGCCGAGGCGTCACGTTGCGGGCCACGCACTTCGGCGGTCAGCAGGGTGCCACCGTCCGGATCGCCCACCAGGCCACGCAGCCACAGGCTTTCACCTTCAAGCACTGCATAGCAGGCAATCGGTACCTGACAGCCGCCGTTGAGGTGCTTGTTCAGGGCGCGCTCCGCCGTGACGCGCACTTCGGTGTCGTGGTGATCGAGGGGCTTGAGCAGGGCGTGGATTTCAGTGTCGGCGGTGCGGCATTCGATGCCCACGGCGCCCTGACCGCCTGCCGGCAAGCTGTCTTCGACGCTGATGGCCGAGGTGATGCGATCTTCAAAGCCGAGGCGGATAAGGCCGGCGGCAGCGAGGATAATCGCGTCATATTCACCGGCGTCCAGCTTGGCCAAGCGGGTGTTGACGTTGCCACGCAGGAAACGGATCTGCAGGTCCGGGCGGCGAGTCAGCAACTGTGCCTGGCGGCGCAGGCTGGAGGTGCCGACGATACTGCCCAGAGGCAGTTCATCCAGGGATGCATAGGTATTGGAAACAAAGGCGTCGCGCGGGTCTTCGCGCTCGCAGATGCAGAACAGGCCCAGGCCTTCGGGGAAGTCCATGGGCACGTCTTTCATCGAATGCACTGCGATGTCAGCTTCGTTTTCCAGCAGTGCGGTTTCCAATTCCTTGACGAACAAACCCTTGCCGCCGATCTTCGACAGCGGCGAGTCCAGCAGCTTGTCGCCGCGACTGACCATGGGCACCAGGGACACCGTAAGCCCAGGATGGGCCTGTTCAAGGCGTGCTTTGACGTATTCGGCCTGCCACAAGGCCAGGGCGCTTTTACGGGTGGCGATGCGGATTTCGCGAGAGGACATGGATCAATCCGTACTGAATAGATACGGCAGATAATAACAGCTCAGGCAAATGCGCTTTGATTTGAATCAGCAAGTGGGGGCCTCCCTGGCCACGCCGCACCGGGATATGCAATGCAGACCACGCCGCAGCCCTTGGGCTAAAGCTGCTGCATCATCTTGCGCACACCGGCGACATGGCGCCGGCTAACGATCAAGGCGTCGCCGTTCAGCCCTTTCAGGAACAACTGGAAATGTCCCAGGGGCGTGCGTTGCAAGCGCTCTATACGCTCGCGAGCCACCAGCGCATTGCGGTGGATACGTACGAAACGGTCGCCAAACTCATCTTCAAGGGCCTTGAGCGGCTCATCGAGCAAGACCTCGCCAGCCTCATGACGCAGGGTCACGTATTTGTGGTCGGCAATAAAATAGACCACCTGGCTCAGGGGAATCAGCTCGATACCTTTACGCGTGCGGGCGCTGATATGGCTTCGCGGACCGTTGCCACTTTGAGCAGCTGGCTGTGTCAGGGCGGCGAGTTGTACGCGGTTGGGACGCTCGGCTTTTTTCAAGGCCTTGAGCAACGCTTCGCCGCTCACCGGCTTGGCCAGAAAGCTCACACCGCTGGCTTCCAGCGTTTCCGCAGAAAACTCGTCCTGGCCTGCGCAAAACACCACGGAGGGCGGGGATTCTCGCTCGCTCAGGCGGGCGGCAACTTGCAGGCCATCGAGGCCTGGCATGCGGATATCAAGCAACACCACATCAGGCTTGAGGCTGTCGATCAGGGTCAACGCCTCCTCGCCATTGGTGGCGCTCGGCTCAAGGACTGTATAACCCTCGAGATCACTGACCAAACGGCTCAGTCGCTCGCGGGCTTGGGGTTCGTCATCAACGATCAGGACATTCATATTGCGCTGGATTCCTGCGTGAGTCTCGCACAAGGATAGCGTAGACAGGTGCGGTGACTTGCGTCACAGCGATCCACGCTAAGACTAGCGCGAGCGGTAAAAAGTGCCCTCGGAGTGGCACCCATATTTACCCGGACCTGTTCAATAACGCCCAAGACCTGCTGCCTTCGGGCACCGTCATAGGGTTTGCTGATACACAATCCGAATACCCCCGTTTTAAATGGTTAGTCTGGGCTATGACCGCATCACCCGACTTTGGTGCATTCACACACTATCAGTCCAACTGTAGACGCTCACTGAGACGGCATTGCTCAATCGTCAAATATCGTTTCAATGTACCTCTATCTCCAGTCTCGTCCTGGACGCGGTCGACGGCAAGGCACTTAGCCATCCTTTGCACAAATAAAAATGCCGACGACCCGCAGCACCGCGTGCCCAGGCAACCCTGTTATTATCGCCGGCACACTTCCATGCCTCTTTATTAAGCAGATCACGAGCGAATCCATGAGCACCGACAAGACCAACCAGTCCTGGGGCGGCCGCTTCAGTGAACCCGTCGACGCCTTCGTCGCCCGCTTCACCGCCTCCGTCACTTTCGACCAGCGCCTGTACCGCCACGACATCATGGGCTCCATCGCCCACGCAACGATGCTGGCCAAGGTCGGCGTGCTGACCGACGCCGAGCGCGACAGCATCATCGACGGCCTGACCACCATCCGTGGCGAGATCGAAGCCGGTACGTTCGACTGGCGCGTCGATCTGGAAGACGTGCACATGAATATCGAGGCCCGCCTCACCGACCGCATCGGTGTGACCGGCAAGAAGCTGCACACCGGCCGTAGCCGTAACGACCAGGTGGCTACCGACATCCGCCTGTGGCTGCGGGACGAAATCGACCTGATCCTGGCTGAAATCACCCGCCTGCAAAAGGTCTGCTGGAGCAGGCCGAGCGCGAATCGGACACCATCATGCCCGGCTTCACCCACCTGCAGACCGCGCAGCCTGTGACCTTCGGCCACCACCTGCTGGCCTGGTTCGAAATGCTCAGCCGCGACTACGAGCGCCTGGTAGATTGCCGCAAGCGCGCCAACCGCATGCCCCTGGGCAGCGCCGCACTGGCCGGCACCACCTACCCGATCGACCGCGAATACACCGCGCAATTGCTGGGCTTCGATGCCGTGGGCGGCAACTCCCTGGACGGCGTGTCCGACCGCGACTTCGCCATCGAATTCTGCGCCGCCGCCAGCATCGCGATGATGCACCTGTCGCGTTTCTCCGAAGAGCTGGTGCTGTGGACCAGCGCGCAATTCCAGTTCATCGACCTGCCGGACCGCTTCTGCACCGGCAGTTCGATCATGCCGCAAAAGAAAAACCCCGACGTGCCCGAGCTGGTACGTGGCAAGAGCGGCCGCGTATTCGGCGCGCTGATGGGCCTGCTGACCTTGATGAAAGGCCAACCGCTGGCCTACAACAAGGACAACCAGGAAGACAAGGAACCGCTGTTCGACGCCGCCGACACCCTGCGCGACTCGTTGCGTGCCTTTGCCGACATGATTCCGGCGATCAAGCCCAAGCACGCGATCATGCGCGAAGCGGCACTGCGCGGATTCTCCACTGCAACAGACCTGGCGGACTACCTGGTGCGCCGTGGCCTGCCGTTCCGTGACTGCCACGAAATCGTTGGCCATGCCGTGAAGTACGGCGTGGACACCGGTAAGGACCTGGCAGAAATGAGCCTGGAAGAACTGCGCCAATTCAGCGACCAGATCGAGCAGGATGTATTTGCCGTGCTGACCCTGGAAGGCTCTGTGAATGCCCGTAACCACATCGGCGGCACTGCGCCGGCGCAGGTGAAGGCAGCGGTGGTGCGCGGCCAGGCGTTGCTCGCTAGCCGCTAAACCGAGCATTCAGCAACAACTCGGTTAAACCTGTGGGAGCGGGCTTGCTCGCGAAAGCGGAGTGTCAGTCGATACATTCGTCGACTGACACTCCGCCCCACATTTTGATCTACCACACTCCTGACTACTTCTTCGCAGCAACCATCGCCATAAACGCCGGCATTGCCGCTTCGCGGTCCGCCGCCACTTTTTGCGCGTTTGGCAGGGCATGCAGCTTTTCCAGCAACACCTTGGCCGCCGGCAACCCGTCCAGTAAATCCAACCCAAACAGCTTCTCGCCCACACCACAGGCGAGGTTCACGCTGTACATGAAATACAGATCCGCCAGCGTAAAGCTCTCTCCCGCCACATACGGCGCAAACTTGCCGTGCCGAGCCAACGCGCCAACCCCCAGCAGCAACTCGGCCTTGGATTTGTCCTTGATCGCCTGCGGCACCGGCATGCCAAAAAACGCTTCGGCGAAACAGGCGCGGGCGGGCAGCTCGATATACAGCTCGATCTCCCGGCACAGCGCCAATACCTGGGCGCGCTGGAACGGGTCTGCCGGCAGCAGCGAGGGGCCTTCCTGGGTTTGCTCGATGTATTCGAGGATCACACTGGTTTCGTTGATAAACCCTTGCTTGACCCCCAGCACCGGCACCTTGCCTCGTGGGCTTACCGCCAAGGCTTGCGGGGTTTGCCCGGCATAAAAGGCACTTCTTCGAAAGGTAGCCCTTTCTCCAACAGCGCCAGCTTGACCATGTTGTAGTAGTTGCTGACCGAGAATCCGTAGAGCTTGAGCATTGCGTCTGCCTCCAGGCCGGGAATGGGGTTGGCTGCAAGAGTTATAGATCTCAAGGCTCCACCTGACCAGCAGCATCACCTGCCTGAATGGGGGTAGACTGGCGCCCTTTCCTTGAGGAGCCTGCCATGAGCGAGCCGACCGATATCGACAACGACGAAGAAGAATTCGCCGAGACCACCCTGATCGAAGCGATCGAAAACCAGATCGAGAGCGAAAACCCGCCAGCGGCCAAGGCTACATTCAACAAACTGACCCTTGTCGGTTATGAGCGTGAAGAGATCCTGCAACTGATGGCCCACGTGCTTGCTGTCGAGATCGATGCGCTGCTGGAAGAGGACCGCGCGTTCAATACCGAATGGTATGAAACTGCGCTGCGCGCCCTGCCAACACTGCCGCCCGAAAAGCAATAATCCCGGCCAGCAGTTACACGCTGGACAGTTCGGCAAAGTGCGTTCACCTTATGGCCTGCTAGCCTCTAATAAATTCTTAGAAAGTCTGGAGTCCTTATGTCGTATACCCCTGAGTTGGTTGCCGAACTGGAAATCCTTGTACTCTTCCCATTGGACAGCACCAAGGAAGGTCTGAAAGTCCACCAGACCGCCGCCCCTACTGCCATCGCCGCTGCCAAACGTCTCCACGCAAAAGGTCTTATTGACCAGCCGGATGGGGGCTATTTGACCAGCCTCGGTCGTGATGCAGCAGAGCAGGCCCAAACCCTGCTGACGATCCTGACCACCGCCAATACCAAAGAAGCCGCCTGACACCTGATCCCGCCCATGGAGTCCGCCGATTGCGGATTCCGAGGGCGTTGCTGTGGGCGGCACAGAATTCTGACGTCAAAAACCATTTCCCGCTAAACCTCCTACGCTACTGGCTGTAAACTCCTACACGGCCGCCCACGTCGGGCCCTGCGAGCCAACGAATTCGACATGACCCGCACCCATGAAATCCGCCCCGACCTGGACGAAGGCATCGACCGCAAGGTGCTGGCCCAGTTGCGCGCGCGGTTCATGGCGCTTAACGAAGGCCGCATGGTCCGGGCAATCGAAGGGCTGACACCACGCCAGCAAAGCGTATTGACCCTGTTGCCGCTGTTTTTCACGTCAACCATCCGCTGTTGCCCGGTTATGTCTCCGGTAGCACGCCCGCCGGGCTGTCGAACTTCGAACCCGACGCCCAGGCCCTGACTGAAGCCCAGCGCCTGACCCGTTCGTTCTCCTACAAGCCGCGTCATGGCAACCCGCCACGGCCGATCCATGGACTGTTCCTGATGGGCAGCCTCGGCACCCTGGCCCAGGCTGACCAGAGCGACATGGACGTATGGGTGTGCCACGCACCGGATCTGGGTGAGAGCGCGCTGGCTGAACTGCGCAAAAAATGCCAATTGCTGGAAACCTGGGCCCTGAGCATGGGCGCCGAGGCGCACTTCTTCCTGATCGAGCCGACACGCTTTGTGCTGGGCGAACGCGACACCAACTCAGCTCCGACGATTGCGGCACCACCCAGCATTACCTGCTGCTGGACGAGTTCTACCGCACCGCCATCTGGCTCGCCGGACGCACGCCAATCTGGTGGCTGGTGCCGGTGTATGAAGAAACCCGCTACGCCGAGTTCACCCACACGCTGATTTCCAAACGTTTTATCCGCGCCGATGAAACCCTCGACCTCGGCCACTTGGCGCGCATCCCCCCTGGTGAATTCATTGGTGCCGGGCTGTGGCAACTGTTCAAGGGCATCGAGTCGCCCTACAAATCGGTGCTCAAGCTGCTGCTGACCGAGGTCTATGCGAGCGAACACCCCAACGTGCATTGCCTGAGCCTGCGCTTCAAGCGCGCGGTGTTCGCCAACCAGATGGACCTTGATGAGCTGGACCCGTACATCGTGGTGTACCGCCGCATCGAGGAATACCTCAAGGCGCGCAATGAGCCAGAACGCCTCGAACTGGTTCGGCGCGCGCTCTATCTGAAGGTCAACCGCAAGCTCAGTGCCGGTCAGCGCAGTACCAGTTGGCAACGTTTGCTGCTGGAACGCCTGGCCCACGAATGGGGCTGGGACCAACGCCAATTGGCGTTGCTCGATAGTCGCAGCCAGTGGAAAGTGCGCCAAGTCGCCTCCGAACGGCGCGCGCTGGTCAATGAGCTGAACTACAGCTATCGCTTCCTGACCCAATTCGCCCGCACCGAGCAGACCGTCAGCCTGATCAACAAGCGCGATCTCAACGTACTGGGCCGGCGCTTGTACGCCGCCTTTGAACGCAAGGCCGGCAAAGTCGAGTTCATCAACCCCGGCATCGCCCCGGACCTGGCCGAAGACACCCTGACCCTGGTGCAATCGCCCAACCGCAAGGAACCCGGCCAACATTACTGGGGCCTGTATAACGGCAACCTGACGGCCCAGGAGTCGGAACATTTCGCGCCGATCAAACGCAGCCGAGACCTGCTGGAAATGCTCACGTGGTGCCATCGCAACGGCGTGATCGACAGCAGCACCCGCCTGGCCCTACATCCAGGCGCCAGCGACATGACCGAATTCGAGCTGTTCAACCTGTTGGGCAGCCTGCAACAGACCATCGCCCTGCCCCTGGCCAGCGTCGATGAAGAACGCCTGCTGCGTTCGGCAGTGCCCGAGGACGTGTTGCTGCTGATCAACGTCGGCGTCGACCCGCTCAAGCATCACCGCGACCTGAACATCCTCATGACCACCGAGCGCACCGACTCCCTGAGTTATGCGGGTGTGCGCGACAACCTGGTACTGACCCTGGACCAGGTCACTCTCAATAGCTGGAACGAGGTGATGGTCAGCCGTTATGACGGCCCCCACGCCCTGCTCGACTGCCTGCGCGACTACCTCAATCAACTCCCGCCTGACCACTTACCGCGCCTGCGGTGCGCTGCTTCTGCCACAACCGCGCGCAGTTCATTGCCCAACGCGTGGAAGAGATCTTCGACACCGCGCAAAACCTGCTGCTGGGCCAGTCCAACCACCGTTACCTGCTGCAAGTGCAGCAGCACTATCACGTGATGGAGTTGGTACCCGGCCAAGCCACCCATGTCTCCCTGGCAACCCAAGACGCGCTGATCGCCTACCTCAGCGAAGAACAGGCCAGCTACAGCCCGCTGCACCTGGACGCCATGGCCCTGGAAGACCACGACCTGGCGCTGCTGCTGCCGATGGGCATGGCCGATTGCGTGCAAGTGTTCTACCGGGTCAATGAAGGCTTCGCCGAGCTGTACGTGCTGGATGAGTTCAACGCGCTTTGGCAACAGCGCCTGCCGTTTCATGATGAGCAGAGCTTGCTGGCGCCGCTGCAGCGGTTTTTACAGTCGATCATTTACCGTCGGGATGCGCTTTCACCGCTGGACCCACAAGAACCCTTGGGCGCGGTGCAAACTTTGTATTACCAACTGTTGCCATCGGGCAGCAGTCGCGCGCGCGGCATCGAACTTCGGCCGGCGCCGCAGAATCCGGCGAACAAACCGTTTTATGACGTACAGGCGATTATCGGCAAGGCCGCACCGGGCCAGGTGGGCATTACCCTGTACTGCAATCAGCGAGAGTTCTCCGAGCTGGAGTTTGGCGACCAGTTATTTGCCGTGGTCGCCCAAGAGATCGTCGGGCAGCGCCAGGAGACCGAACGCTACCGCTGCTACATCACCGACCTGGACCTGTCGGGCCTGCTCGGTGATGTGCAAAGCCCGAGCAACCTGTACCTACGTTACAAGTCCGAGCTGGAGCTGTCGCTCAACGAGGCGTTGAGCCAGCTTTAGAGAGGGAAAGCGCCGCCATCTTTGGGCTGGCCTTCCACGCTGAGCAATTCCAGCTTGAGAGTCTTGCCACCGGGTGCCGGCCAGTCGATGTGCTGGCCCACTTGCAAGCCGAGCAAGGCACTGCCCACCGGGGCCAGGATCGAAATTTTGCCTTCGTCGGCGTTGGCGTGCTTCGGGTAGACCAGGGTCAGGTGGTAGTCCTTGCCACTGCCTTGCTCACGGCAATGCACGCTGGAGTTCATGGTCACGACACCCGCAGGTACTTCATCGTGGCCAACCACGTCTTCGGCGCGGTCGAGTTCGGCTTGCAACGCTTCGACACCGGGAGACTCGTCGCCCAGGCGGTCGATCAGTTGCTCCAGACGCTGCACGTCAAGGCGGGTGAGGATGATGGACGGTGCGGTGGTCATGATTCAGGCAGACTCCTTTTTCTGCACAAAAGCAAAACCCCGCCAGAAAAAGGCGGGGTTCTCACAGGCCTCGATGAGTTGAGGCGTAGCCGGACACTACCACAGCGTCACAAATAAACAAGACGACCTCAGGCGCGAGCCCTGCGCTGCTCGGCCTCGGCGCAGATCACCCGGCGCCGCGCATCGTCGGCGGAGCGCCATTCCCGGATGTCTTCCACATGACGGAAGCAACCGAGGCAGACTTTCTCCTCGTCCAAGCGACACAAACTGATACAAGGTGACGGCACCGCCGGGCTGACATTGCTGAACAGCGGCTTGGGCGGGCGTACAGGTGCAGGCTGAGTCACGATCAAATCTCGTCGAAATCCAGGTCAGCGCCGGACTGTTCCTTGGTCAGGCGAGCAAGCATTTCGCTCAGCAGTTCCTCGGTGGTGTCATGCGCCCAACGGTTTTCTTCTTCGTCGTAATCGAAGTGGAAACCACCAGTGCGTGCGGCCAGCCACAACTGGCGCAGAGGTTCCTGGCGACTGAAGATCAGTTGGGTGCCGTTTTCAAACTTGACGGTCAGCACGCCGGCCGAGTTTTCCAGGTCCACGTCCAGGCCGCTGTCGTCGAAAATATCTTCCAGCGCCTGCTGGGTCGAATCCACCAGGTCGTGAAAACGGGCTTCGGTCAAACTCATTGTGGCAACCTCAAAAGTGTCTGGTTTTGCTCAAGCGCCGCACGATACGGGCGAGCCTCGCCGATTGCAAAGGATACCGATTTCATCACGATTGGCGGTATGAAATATCCCCGGCCAGCGTAGTCCGCTTCTCGACTATCTCGGCAAACCCCCGCCGGACGGGTATTTCAGCGCATAGGCAAGCTGGCGGGTGGTCGGTATACTCGGGCGCAATTAATGCATATTCAAGGATTTCGCCATGAAGCGCCTGATCTCTTCCCTTGCTGCGCTCGTCGCGGTCGCTTGCCTCGTTAGTGCCTGTGGTCAAAAGGCCCGCTGTACCTGCCCGATGACAGCAAAGACCCGAACGACCAGGCGCAAACGTCGCAATCCAAAGCGCATAAGCACGACACCTACTAAGGGAAACCCATGGACGCTTTTAACTACCGGGACGGCGAGCTGTTCGCGGAAGGCGTGGCGTTGTCCGCGATTGCCGAGCGCTTTGGCACCCCGACCTATGTGTACTCCCGTGCGCATATCGAAGCCCAATATCGCTCCTTCACCGACCCACTGGACGGCGTTCCACACCTGGTGTGCTACGCGGTCAAGGCCAACTCCAACCTGGGTGTACTGAATGTCCTGGCGCGTCTGGGCGCCGGTTTCGACATCGTTTCCCGTGGCGAGCTGGAACGCGTACTGGCCGCTGGCGGCCAGGCTGACAAGATCGTGTTCTCGGGCGTTGGCAAAAGCCGCGAAGACATGCGCCGCGCCCTGGAAGTTGGCGTGCATTGCTTCAACGTCGAGTCCACCGACGAGCTGGAGCGCCTGCAGGTCGTGGCCGCCGAGATGGGCGTTCGCGCGCCGATCTCCTTGCGCGTCAACCCGGATGTCGATGCCGGCACCCACCCGTACATTTCCACCGGTCTCAAAGAGAACAAGTTCGGCATCGCCATCGCCGACGCCGAGGACGTGTACATCCGCGCCGCCCAACTGCCGAACCTGGAAGTGCTGGGCGTCGATTGCCATATCGGCTCGCAACTGACTACCCTGCCGCCGTTCCTCGATGCCCTCGACCGCCTGCTGGCGCTGATCGACCGACTCGGCGAATGCGGCATCTACCTGCACCACATCGACCTCGGTGGCGGCGTGGGCGTGCGTTATCGCGATGAAGAACCGCCGCAGATCGCTGACTACATCAACGCCGTGCGCGAGCGCATCGAAGGCCGTGGCCTGACGCTGATGTTCGAGCCGGGCCGCTATATCGTTGCCAACGCCGGCGTGCTGCTGACCCAGGTTGAATACCTCAAGCACACCGAGCACAAGGATTTCGCCATCGTCGACGCGGCGATGAACGACCTGATTCGCCCGGCGCTGTACCAGGCCTGGATGAATGTCACTGCCGTGACGCCGCGCAATAGCGAAGCCCGCGCCTACGACATCGTCGGCCCGATCTGCGAGACCGGCGACTTCCTGGCCAAGGATCGTCAGCTGGCCCTGGAAGAAGGCGACCTGCTGGCCGTGCATTCGGCCGGTGCCTACGGGTTTGTCATGAGCTCCAACTACAACACCCGCGGCCGTACCGCCGAGGTGCTGGTGGACGGTGATCAAGCGTTTGAAGTGCGTCGCCGCGAGACGGTAGCCGAGTTGTATGCTGGCGAAAGCCTGCTGCCGGAGTAAGCCATGCTGCTGCGTTTTACCAAGATGCACGGGCTGGGCAATGATTTCATGGTCCTCGACCTGGTCAGCCAGCACGCGCACATCCTGCCCAAGCACGCCAAACAGTGGGGCGACCGGCACACCGGCATTGGTTTCGACCAGTTGCTGATCGTCGAAGCGCCGAGCAACCCGGAAGTGGATTTCCGTTACCGGATCTTCAACTCCGACGGCTCCGAAGTGGAACAGTGCGGCAACGGTGCCCGTTGCTTTGCGCGCTTTGTGCTGGACAAACGCCTGACCGCCAAGCGGCAGATCCGCGTCGAGACCAAGAGCGGCGTGATCGAGCTGGACATCCGCAGCGACGGCCAGATCAGCGTCAACATGGGCGCGCCACGCCTGGTGCCGGCGGACATTCCGTTCCAGGCCACCGAGCAGGCCACCAGCTATGCGGTCGACGTCGACGGCCAGGTCGTCGACCTGGCAGCCGTGTCCATGGGCAACCCCATGCGGTGCTGCGAGTCAACGACATCAACAACGCGCCCGTGCATGAATTGGGGCCGAAGATCGAACACCACCCGCGCTTTCCGGCACGGGTCAACGTAGGTTTCCTACAGGTGATCGACCGTTCCCGCGCGCAATTGCGTGTGTGGGAACGCGGCGCTGGCGAAACCCAGGCTTGCGGTACCGGTGCTTGCGCCGCTGCCGTGGCCGCGATCAGCCAGGGGTGGATGGATTCGCCGCTGTTGATCGACCTGCCCGGCGGACGTTTGTCCATCGAATGGGCAGGCCCTGGCCACCCGGTGATGATGACCGGGCCGGCCTCGCGCGTATACGAAGGACAGGTCCGTCTATGAGTGAGCGAAGCTAATGACCGATAAGCCTCAAGTACCCGCAGAAGCGTCCCCGAGCGAAAGTCTGGAGGCCGCTGCCGTCGCGGCGTACCTTGAGGCTAATCCGGACTTTTTCGTCGACCACGAAGAACTCCTGCCGGCCCTGCGCATTCCCCCACCAGCGGGGCGACACCGTCTCGCTGGTGGAGCGGCAAATGAAGATCCTGCGCGAGCGCAATATCGAAATGCGCCACAAGCTCTCGCACCTGATGGACGTGGCCCGCGACAACGACCGCCTGTTCGAGAAAACCCGCCGCCTGATCCTGACCCTCATGGACGCCTCCAGCCTGGAAGAAACGGTAATCGCCGTCGAAGACAGCCTGCGCCAGGACTTCCAGGTACCCTTTGTCAGCCTGATCCTGTTCAGCGACAACCCGATGCCGGTGGGTCGCTGGGTCAGCGGCAGCGAAGCGCAAACCGCGATTGGCGGCTTGCTGTCCGAAGGCAAGACCATCAGCGGCACGTTGCGCGAGCATGAACTGGACTTCCTGTTTGGCGCCGAACAGCGCAAGCAGATCGGCTCCACCGCCGTGGTCGCCCTCAGCCATCAGGGCCTGCATGGCGTGCTTGCCATCGCCAGCCGCGATCCTGCGCACTACAAAAGCTCGGTCGGCACCCTGTTCCTGACCTACATCGCCGAAGTGCTGGGCCGCGTTTTGCCACGCTTCACCACCGCCCTGCGCGCGGTGCGCTAGCCATGGAACGGCAACTGGACGCTTATTGCGCTCACCTGCGCAACGAGCGCCAGGTGTCGCCCCATACGCTGGAAGCGTACCGACGGGACTTGAACAAGGTCCTGGCGTACTGCGAAAAACAACAGATCAGCAGTTGGAAGGCCCTGGATATCCAGAGCCTGCGCAGCCTGATCGCCCGCCTGCACCAGGCTGGTCAATCCTCGCGCAGCCTGTCGCGCCTGCTGTCTGCGGTACGTGGCCTCTATCATTATTTGAACCGTGAAGGCCTGTGCGACCACGACCCGGCCAATGGCCTGTCGCCGCCCAAGGGCGAGCGACGCCTGCCCAAGACTCTGGACACCGACCGCGCCCTGCAACTGTTGGACGGCGCGGTAGAGGACGACTTCCTGGCCCATCGTGACCAGGCAATCCTGGAGCTGTTCTACTCCTCGGGCCTGCGCCTTTCAGAACTGACCGGCTTGAACCTCGATCAACTGGACCTGGCGGACGGCCTGGTGCAGGTACTCGGCAAAGGCAGCAAGACGCGCGTACTGCCAGTGGGCAGAAAGGCTCGGGAAGCCTTGCAGCTATGGTTGCCGCTGCGTCTTCTGACCAACCCGGCGGACGATGCCGTCTTTGTCAGCCAGCAAGGCCGCCGCCTGGGGCCACGGGCTATCCAGGTACGAGTCAAGGCCGCCGGCGAGCGCGAACTGGGGCAGAACCTGCACCCGCATATGCTGCGGCACTCCTTTGCCAGCCATATGCTGGAGTCCTCCCAGGACCTGCGCGCCGTGCAAGAACTGCTCGGCCACTCCGACATCAAGACCACGCAGATCTACACCCACCTGGACTTCCAACACCTTGCAACGGTGTACGACAGCGCCCATCCACGGGCCAAACGCATCAAGGGCGGCGACTCATGAGTATCAAGCTGATCACCTTCGACCTGGACGACACGCTCTGGGACAACGTACCCGTCATCATCAGCGCCGAAGCGTCGATGCGCGAATGGCTGGCCACCCATGCGTCCAAGGTCGGCGACTTGCCGCTGGAGCATTTCGCAGCCTTGCGCAAGCAGGTGCTGGAGCGTCATCCGGAGCTCAAAAACCGCATCAGCATCCTGCGCCACCGCGTGTTGCTGCACGCGTTTGAAGAGGCCGGTTATCCACAACCCGAAGCCGCACAAATGGCCGATGTATGCTTTGAGGCGTTCATTCATGCACGCCATCAACTCACGCCCTTTCCCGAAGCCGAGCCGATGCTCCAAGCATTGCGCCAGCGCTTCCTGCTGGGTGTGATCACCAACGGCAATGCGGATGTGCAACGTGTTGGCCTGTCGCACTACTTCCACTTTGCCCTGCGCGCCGAAGATATCGGCATTGCCAAGCCGGATGCGCGCCTGTTCCAAGAGGCGTTGCAGCGAGGTGGGGTGGATGCGAGTGCGGCGGTGCATATTGGTGATCACCCGGGGGATGACATTGCCGGGGCTCAGCAGGCGGGGCTTCGGGCGGTGTGGTTTAACCCGACGGGTAAGGTGTGGGATGCGGATAAGCGCCCGGATGCCGAGATTCGTAACCTGTCGGAGTTGCCAGAACTGCTTCGCAGCTGGAACTGACACCGAACTCAATGTGGGAGCTGGCTTGCCTGCGATAGCGGTGGGCCAGGCACCACAGGATATTGCAGTGCCCTATTTCACTTTATTCCAGACATGAAAAAGCCCGCAGCGACGGCGGGCTTTTTCATAGCAGGTGGCTGACCTCAGATAGGTCGGCTGCCGTACTTGTTATCCGGCTTCTTCGGTGGATCTGCCACCACGTTAGCCTCGACTTCCTGCACTTTGCCGCCTTTAGCGAGGAACTCTTCCATCGCGCGGGCCAGGGCATCACGCTCTTTGTTCTTGGCTTCAACGCTTGGCAGCTCATCTACCGACACCGCAGCCTTGGCTTTGCCTTTGGCAGTCGGAGCAGGTGCATCATCGCCACCGTCGTCGTCAGCAACGTCTTCCGCCGCCGCTTCAAGACCTTCTTCGGTGTCGTCTTCGTCACCTACTTCGAGTTCGTCGTTTTCCAGATCATCGTCGCTCATGTTCTACCTCATGACTTGCGAAAAGCAGATTAGTTATAGCCCAGCTTCGCCAACTGTCGAAGGCCGCCGGAAAAAATCAACATCCACTGGATAACCAGTGGCTTATGCCCCATCACCGTGCACGGTGGCGAGGACTTTACGAGCACCGTCATGATCACGGTGCTCGTCCAGATAACACGTGGCACGCCTTCAGTTCTGCGCCCATCGGCGCGCATTCTAGCGCGCTCTGGGAAAAAACAAAGTGTCGAATACACCTACATGCCTGTAAGACATTCGCAGGGCGAAAAGTGCCCCGCACGTACCAGCACAAACTCCAGGGAAAAACCGTTACAGCATTCTGAGACTGACAAACACCAGGCAAAAAATGCCCGGCAAGCCGGGCATCTTTTTTACGCGTACTTACAAGTTGTAGCCGCGTTCGTTGTGTTGTGCCAGGTCGAGGCCAACCGCTTCCTCTTCCTCGGTAACCCGCAGGCCCATGACCGCATCCAGCACCTTGAGGATGATGAAGGTCACGATGGCCGTGTAGATCACGGTGAAACCGACGCCTTTGGCCTGGATCCAGACCTGTGCAGCCACGTCAGTCACGGTGCCGAAGCCGCCCAGTGCAGGGGCAGCGAACACGCCAGTAAGGATCGCACCAACGATACCGCCGATACCGTGCACGCCGAATGCGTCCAGGGAGTCGTCGTAGCCCAGTTTGCGCTTGAGGCTGGTGGCGCAGAAGAAGCAGATCACACCGGCCACCAAGCCGATCACCAAGGCACCCATCGGGCCTACGGTGCCAGCGGCAGGGGTGATTGCCACCAAGCCTGCAACCACACCCGAGGCAATGCCCAGCGCGCTTGGCTTACCGTGGGTGACCCACTCGGCGAACATCCAGCCCAATGCCGCAGCAGCGGTAGCGATCTGGGTGACCAGCATCGCCATGCCGGCAGTGCCGTTGGCAGCAGCTGCGGAACCGGCGTTGAAGCCAAACCAGCCGACCCACAGCATCGCCGCGCCCACCAGGGTATAGCCCAGGTTGTGCGGCGCCATTGGGTGGTCGGGAAACCTTGCGCTTGCCGAGCACGATGCACGCTACCAAGCCCGCCACACCGGCGTTGATGTGCACCACGGTGCCGCCTGCGAAGTCCAGCACGCCCCAGTCGCCCAGCAGCGAACCCGGGCCGCCCCACACCATGTGGGCAATCGGCGCGTAGACCAGAGTGAACCAGACGCCCATGAAGATCAGCATCGCGGAGAACTTCATACGCTCAGCGAAAGCACCGACGATCAGCGCAGGGGTAATGATGGCGAACGTCATCTGGAAGGTGACGAACACCGCCTCAGGGAACAGCGCCGCAGGGCCAGTGATGCTCGCTGGGGTCACACCCGACAGGAACAGTTTGGACAGGCCGCCCACGAACGAGTTGAAGTTGACGACGCCCGCTTCCATCCCGGTCGTGTCGAACGCCATGCTGTAGCCGTAGACGAACCACAGGATGGTGATCAGACCGGTGATGGCGAAGCACTGCATCATCACGGAAAGAATGTTTTTGGAGCGCACCATGCCGCCGTAGAACAGCGCCAGGCCTGGAATGGTCATGAACAGCACCAGCGCGGTGGATGTGAGCATCCACGCGGTGTCGCCGGAATTGAGGACTGGAGCAGCCACTTCGTCTGCCGCCATGGCCAGGCTTGGCATTACGATGGACAACAGGGCTCCGAGCCCTGCGAATTTACGCAGAGTCATATTGTTTTCTCCTGGGGCGTTGGGGTTTGGCGGCTTAGATTGCGTCGGTATCGGTTTCGCCGGTACGGATGCGAATAGCCTGTTCCAGATTGACCACGAAGATCTTGCCGTCACCGATCTTGCCGGTGTTGGCGGCCTTGGTTATCGCCTCGATAACCCGGTCAAGATCCTTGTCGTCAATGGCGACATCAATCTTCACCTTCGGCAGGAAATCGACCACGTATTCCGCGCCGCGATACAGCTCGGTGTGACCCTTCTGCCGACCGAAGCCTTTGACCTCAGTAACGGTAATGCCCTGCACGCCGATCTCGGACAACGACTCGCGTACATCGTCCAACTTGAACGGCTTGATGATGGCAGTGACTAGCTTCATGAAAACTCTCTCCCGAATTGGTGGACTTGCCCCAGGAAAACAAACCCGTCTCAAGTCTAAGCGCAGTGCCTGGCTTTGTAACGCGTCGTCGCAAAGGCAATTGCCGTTGTGACGCCAGCGAACCACTGGTGACGAAACCTGTACCCCTGATCCGTCGGCGCACTGCATTCGTCACAGCGACTGCATCAGTGCATGGGTCATGATCGTCTAAGCAGAAACCTTGCCAGCTCCGTAAAAATCACTGAAATCAGTCCTTTGCCCACCTATGCCCACCTGCGGGGCTTTTTCGCGATGACAATGCGCACAAAAACGGTGCGCGCACGCCAGGCACTTTGCGCGAAAAGCGTGCGCCCAAGGCCGTGAAAAAGACTATAGACGCCGCGTGATACACTGCCGGCCAACAGTTTTCCGGACTATTTCCCATGCTCGCGCCCAAAGACCTCCTCGACGCCCTGAGCGGCCACGCCTCTCGCCTGTTCAGCGGCGACACCCCGCTGCCCGCAACGAAATCGAAAGCCAGTTCAAGGCATTGCTGCAAAGTGGCTTCAGCAAACTCGACCTGGTGAGCCGGGAAGAGTTTGATAGCCAGATGGTGGTGTTGGCGCGCACGCGTGCGCGGCTTGAGAGCCTGGAAGCGAAAGTCGCCGAGCTGGAAGCCAAGCTCACCCCGCCCGCTGAATAAACGCGGTCAATGTGGGAGCTGGCTTGCCTGCGATAGCGGTTTGACTGACAAGACGCCATCGCAGGCAAGCCAGCTCCCACAATAGCTCTGCGGCGGTCCCTGGATACGTTCTGTAAAACCTCTCTGCCTCGCTTTTCCCCGCCTCGCCTACCCTTGAAAAACCCGCTGGAAGCGGCCTCTTTTCAAGGAACACGCATGTCCCTCGCTATTGTCCACAGCCGCGCCCAGGTCGGCGTCGAAGCCCTGCCGTCACCGTCGAGGTGCACATGGCCAATGGTCTACCGTCCCTGACCTTGGTGGGTTTGCCGGAAACGGCGGTCAAGGAAAGCAAGGACCGCGTACGCAGCGCCATTCTCAACTCCGCGCTGCAATACCCCGCCCGCCGTATCACCCTCAACCTCGCACCTGCCGACCTGCCCAAGGACGGCGGGCGGTTTGACCTGGCGATTGCGCTGGGGATATTGGCGGCCAGCGTGCAGGTGCCAGCGTTGATGCTCGACGATGTGGAATGCCTGGGTGAACTGGCGCTGTCGGGGGAAGTACGGGCGGTGAAAGGTGTGTTGCCAGCCGCGCTGGCGGCGCGCAAGGCCGGGCGCACCGTGATAGTGCCCCGTGCCAATGCCGAAGAAGCGTGCCTGGCGTCGGGCTTGAAAGTCATTGCGGTGGACCACCTGCTACAGGTGGTCGCGCACCTGAACGGACATCAGCCGATTGAGCCTTACAAGTCCGATGGTTTGCTGTATCTCAACAAGCCTTATCCGGACTTGAATGAAGTACAGGGCCAGCTAGCCGCCAAGCGCGCACTGCTGATTGCGGCGGCAGGCGCACACAACCTGCTATTCAGCGGGCCGCCGGGAACCGGCAAGACCCTACTCGCCAGCCGCTTGCCGGGCTTGCTGCCACCGCTGAGCGAGCAGGGAGGCGTTGGAAGTGGCTGCGATTCAGTCCGTAGTCAGCCTCGCGCCGCTGAGCCACTGGCCCCATCGACCCTTTCGCCAGCCCCACCACTCAGCATCAGGGCCCGCATTGGTGGGCGGTGGATCAAAAACCTCAACCGGGGGAAATTACCCTGGCCCATCACGGTGTGCTGTTTCTGGATGAGTTGCCGGAGTTTGATCGCAAGGTGCTGGAGGTGCTTCGAGAGCCGTTGGAGTCGGGCCATATCGTGATTTCCCGCGCACGCGACCGGGTGAGTTTCCCGGCACGTTTTCAACTGGTGGCGGCGATGAACCCATGCCCTTGCGGCTACTTGGGCGAGCCCAGCGGGCGCTGCCGCTGTACGCCGGAGCAGATCCAGCGCTACCGCAACAAACTTTCCGGGCCGCTACTGGACCGCATCGACCTGCACCTGACCGTTGCACGGGAGAGCACTGCGCTGAATCCAACACCGCAGGCCGGTGACGATACGGCAAGTGCATCAAAACTCGTGGCCGACGCCCGTGAACGCCAGCTACGGCGCCAAGGCTGCGCCAATGCATTCCTGGACCTACCCGGGCTGCGCAAACACTGCCAGCTGTCGAAGATCGATGAAGGCTGGCTGGAGGCCGCCTGTGAGCGGCTGACGCTGTCACTGCGGGCGGCTCACAGGCTGTTGAAGGTGGCGCGCACCTTGGCAGACTTGGAGCAAGCTGCCGCCATCGCTCGCCACCATCTGCAAGAGGCCCTGCAATACCGCCCGGCGGCGATTACTTAAGCCTGGCCAGCAAAAAATCGCACGCCTGTAGTGAGCGGGCTTGCCCCGCGCTGGGCTGCGCAGCGGCCCCAATAAGGTCGCCGCGGCGTTTCAGGAAAACCGAGTAGTCTGGGTATAGGGCCGCTTCGCAGCCCAGCGCGGGTGTAGAACCGTAGACATCCTTTACATCTGAAACCGGAGACATCGTTTACACATTTGAAGCTTGGACGCGGCTCATTCCTCGTCCAAGCCTCCCCAGGGATAATCACACAGGTAAAGATCCCAAACATCTTCTTCAACTTCCTTGAGCGCAATCCGTTCTCCTGATAGTGCTTCGCTAACAAACACCAACTTTCCTTTCCACATGATCGAGCCGTTTTTCCTTACGCTTCGTACTTTCATTTCCGCCGCATATTCCACATCCGGCAAGCATCCTGGATAAGGTCGATTAGACGGCACATACAGCTCTCCTGGGCGCTTCATGCCGAGCGCCTCGTGGGGGCGTATGTAATTGAATTCATGTCGAAAGTGCTCTAGAAAAAGCTGCTGCTCAACCAGGTTTTTCCCAATCGGTAGCTCTAACTTCATACTGCGATGCATCCGTTCATGCCGGCCATTTTGGTCCGGTCTTCCCGGCATGGTTCGCTCCGGATATATACCCAAACGGATCCACCAAACGGCCAGTGTGGACATTCTTGCCAGGCCTGGAGACGCAAAAGGAACGCCGTTGTCAGACCGAATGACTTCAGGCATTCCGTACTCATGGAAAAGCCTCTCAAATGCTTGTTTTACAGGCTTGGTCATGATCCTGGAGTGAGCTCTGCACGCCAAAAATCATACGAGAGGCATGGTCTGTAACGGTTAAGGGATAGCACATATGGGCGTTGAGCATCTTGAACTGCCCTTTGTAGTCAGCGCACCACGTATTGTTGGGCTCGTTGGCTTCGCGCATTTCCCTGTGACCGGTACTGTGCCGTCGTTTGAAGCGTCGTTTTTGACCAGCCCAAGACGGTCAAGCCATTGGCCTGCCGTGCTTGGAGATGGCCAGGCGACCGACGAATCATCGATTCCTAATAGCCTGACAAGCTTCTTCGGCCCCCATTCATAGTGGGCTTCTTTCATCGCCACTATGCGAGCCAAGATCTCATCGTCAGTCTTGTTTGGGCTGTTATGGGGTCGTCGAGATAGCTCTGCCAACGACTTTAAATCTCCTTCAACGTGACGGGAGATCCATTTATCTACAGTCGGTCGACTGACGCCGAAGCGCCGAGCTAACTGGCTTTTGGTGAAGTCACCAGAAAGCCAGTCGATGACCAGTTTGATTCGTTGATCCATGGGAGACTCTTGGTTCCAGGGCATGATCAGTTACCTCCTGATCATGCGTAATAACCTGTAAACCATGTCCCCGGTTAGAAATGTAAACGATGTCCCCGGTCTGTACCGGGGCAAGCCCACACTACAGCGCTATCGCGCTTCGTTGCTATAAAAACTCGATCCGAGGCGCGTCAGCGGAAGCGGTCTACCTCCTGACGCAAGCCCGCCGCCAACGTTTCCAACTCTTTGGCCGTAATCGCCAAATTCGACACCACTTCACGCTGCTCACTGTTGGCCAACGCAATGCTCTGCAAGTTGCTGCTCAGCAAGGTCGCGGTGCTGCTCTGCTCGTGGGTGGCGGTTGTGATGGCGGCGAATTGCTGCCCTGCCGAACGACTTTGTTCGTCAATGCGCGCCAGGGCCGAAGCCACGTCTGCGTTGCGCGACAGCCCCTCCTGCATCAGCACATTGCCGTGTTCCATCGTGGTAATGGCGTTACCGGTTTCCTGCTGGATGCTCTGGATCATTCCAGAGATTTCGTCGGTGGCTTGGCGAGTGCGCGACGCCAGGTTGCGAACCTCATCAGCAACCACTGCAAACCCACGGCCTTGCTCACCGGCACGCGCTGCCTCGATCGCGGCGTTCAGCGCCAGCAAATTGGTCTGCTCGGCGATGGAAGTAATCACACCGACGATCCCGCCGATTTCCTGGGAGCGCTGGCCCAACGTGTTGATCACCGTGGCGGTGCTATTGAGCGCCGTGGCGATGTGCTCCAGGGACGACGACGCCTCTTGCATCGATGTGCGTCCGATACGGGTTTGCTGGGCGTTTTCCTGTGCCAAGCGTTCGGTGTTGCCCATGTTGTCGGCGATATTCAACGAGGTGGCGCTGAACTCCTCCACCGCGCCGGCCATGCTGGTGATTTCACCGGATTGCTGCTCCATGCCTTCATACGCACCACCGGACAACCCGGACAACGCCTTTGCCCGGCTGTTGACCTCTTCGGCCGCCTTGCGAATATGCGAGACCATGGTCGACAGCGCCTCACCCATCTGGTTGAAGCTGCGCGCCAACTGGCCGATTTCATCATGGCTGGAAACATTCAGACGTACGCTCAGGTCGCCCGCGCCCAACGCCTCGGCCTGACGCACCAGGTCGCTCAAGGGCTGCAATTTGCTGCGCAGCAGCCAGACCGCGGCACCCACCGCGAACAACATCGCCAGTACGCTACCGATCACCAGGCGGATGCCCACCGCCCACGTCACTTCGCGGATCTCCGACTTCGGCATGCTCGCTACGACCGACCACGGGCCCCCTTCGAACGGCACCGAGACACTGTAGAAATCTTCGTTCTTGTCACTCCAGAAGCGCCCCTTGCCCGGCGTTTTTGCTAGGTCGAGCATCAGTGGGATCGCCGGGTCCAACGCCTGCACGCCCGCCGGCGGCACCAGCCAATGCTTTTGCTCATCCAGCAACGCCAAGGAGCCGGTCTTGCCGATACGGAACCGCTTGAGGTTGTCGAACTGGGCGTTCTGCGCATCGGTGTAGTCGAAGCCGACAAACAGCACCGCAATGACCTTGCCAGCAGCATCGCGCACCGGCGTGTATTGGGTCATGTAAGAGCGTTCGAACAGCACCGCGCGGCCAACGTAGCCTTGCCCGCCCAACAAACGTTGATAGGCCGGGTGCTGGTGATCCAGCGCGGTGCCGATCGCGCGGCTGCCGTCCTGCTTGGTCAGCGAAGTGCTGACGCGAATAAAGTCCTCGCCATTGCGCACAAACACAGTGGCTACGCCGCCCGAGTTGTCCTTGAACTCATCGACCTCATCGAAATCGTTGTTCAACACATCGCTGCCCAAATACAGGCTTGAGTCTGCACGCCTGCCACCGTCACCGGCTGGTCCGCACGCACACTCAAACCGGCGCCGAAGCGCTTTTCAAACAGCCCGCTCAAACGCTGGGTGCTCTCGCGCAAGGTGCTGTGGAAGGTATTGAGTTGGTCGGCGAGTAAGCGCGCCTCGCTGGCCAGGTGTTCCTCTCGGGTATCGAGGTTGGCGGAGTCGAGGGAACGCAAGGCAAACACGGTACTGCCGCTGATAACGACAGCCAGAATCACGGCTAACGCGAGGCCTAGCTGGGAGGCGATCCGAGCGCGAGGTTGAGACATGACAGCTCCTGGCCGAGGCCAGGATCATCCTGATCTCATAGCGCTACTCGGCAAATTATCTAGTGGGAAGCGTTGGTGCACGATGGTTCCAACACACCTACTTCGGCGCGCGCGATCAATACTTGAGCGAATCACAGGGTTATCGCGCAAACGATTGCACGAACGGTCACAGGCACTCAGTCGAGGCGCTCGACCGCAGGCAGCTCCATCGCCTTGACTTCACCTTGGAGAAAGTCCGCCAACCGGCGCAATCGCTCGCCGCCGGGGCGGGTTTTCGGCCACACCAGGTAATAGTTTTCCCCACTGGCAACAGCGGTCGGCCAAGGCAGGCTCAGCCGTCCCTGGGCAACGTCTTCGGCCACCATCAGCAAATCCCCCATGGACACGCCATAACCCCGCGCAGCGGCGATCATGCCCAATTCCAGGGTATCGAACACTTGCCCGCCCTTGAGCGATATCTGCGATGACAGGCCCATGCGCTCCAGCCAGTTGCGCCAATCGCGGCGATCCGGCGTGGGGTGCAGCAACTCGGCGGTTGCCAGGCGCTCGGCATCCCACGGGCCGTCTTCCAACAGGTTCGGCGCGCCCACGGGGATCAATAATTCGGGGAACAGGTAGCAGGCCTCCCAGTCCGCCGGAAAATGCCCGTAGCTCAGCAGCACTGCGCAGTCGAACGGCTCCTGGTTGAAGTCGACTTCGTCCACGCTCATCCAGGCGCTAGTGAGTTGCACCTCATTGCCCGGCTGCACTGCCCGAAAGCGGCTGAGCCGCGCCAGCAACCAGCGCATGGTCAGTGTGGACGGCGCCTTCATGCGCAGGATGTCATCTTCGGCGTTCAGGGTATGGCAGGCGCGCTCCAGCGCGGCGAACCCCTCACGCACGCCGGGCAACAGCAGGCGAGCGGCCTCGGTGAGTTGCAGAGTACGCCCGCTGCGCTGGAACAGACGGCAGGCGAAATGCTCCTCCAGCGTACGGATATGCCGGCTTACCGCGCTTTGGGTAATCGACAGTTCTTCTGCTGCACGGGTGAACGAGTTGTGCCGAGAAGCCGCCTCAAATGCGCGAAGGGCATAAAGCGGAGGAAGACGACGAGACATCTGAAAATTCCTACAGAGCAATACCGCACCCTATCAGATTCACATACATGAGTTTTAGTCATGCTGACGATCGCTTTTATCCCTTTGTGCGAAGCGCTGGGAGCGCCGAGAATCAACCCTTCCACAACCCTCTGACTATTTGAGCGTGATGATCATGCAGCATCCGGCACGTACCGAACTCTGGGCCATTCTGCGGCTGTCGGGGCCGTTGATTGCCTCACAGTTGGCGCACATGCTGATGGTGCTGACCGACACCCTGATGATGGCGCGCCTGAGCCCTGAAGCCCTGGCCGGTGGCGGCCTGGGCGCGGCCAGTTATTCGTTCGTGTCGATCTTCTGCATCGGCGTGATCGCTGCCGTGGGCACCCTGGTGGCGATCCGTCATGGCGCAGGCGACATTGAGGGCGCCACCCGTCTGACCCAGGCGGGACTGTGGCTCGCCTGGCTGATGGCCCTGGCCGCCGGCTTGCTGCTGTGGAACCTCAAGCCGCTGCTGTTGATGTTTGGCCAGACCGAAACCAACGTGCATTCGGCGGGACAATTCCTGACGATCCTGCCGTTCGCCCTGCCCGGTTATTTGAGTTTCATGGCCCTTCGCGGGTTCACCAGCGCCATCGGCAAGGCGACACCAGTGATGGTGATCAGCCTGTGTGGCACCGTGCTCAACTACCTGCTCAACCACGCCTTGATCGAAGGCATGTTTGGCCTCCCTAAACTCGGCCTGATGGGTATCGGCCTGGTCACGGCCATCGTCGCCAACGGCATGGCGTTGGCGCTGATGTGGTACATCCGCAGCAATCGCGCGTACGCCGCCTACCCGCTGGGCAACGGCCTGCTGCGCCTGAACACCCAGTACCTGCGTGAATTGTGGCGCCTGGGCCTGCCGATTGGCGGCACCTACGCCGTGGAAGTCGGGTTGTTTGCCTTTGCGGCGCTGTGCATGGGCACCATGGGCAGCACGCAACTGGCATCGCATCAGATCGCCCTGCAAATCGTTTCGGTAGCGTTCATGGTGCCGGCGGGGATGTCCTACGCGGTGACCATGCGCATCGGCCAGCATTACGGCGCGGGGCAATTGCTGCAGGCGCGCATGGCTGGTCGGGTTGGTATCGGCTTTGGTGCGGCGGTGATGTTGGGATTTGCCGCGGTGCTGTGGCTTTATTCCGACCCGCTGATAGGGCTGCTCATCGACCACAACAACCCGGCGTTCCACGATGTGATTGTCTTGGCCGTCAGCCTGCTCGCCGTCGCCGCTTGGTTCGAGCTGTTCGACGGCGTGCAGACCATCGCCATGGGCTGCATTCGCGGGCTCAAGGACGCCAAGACGACCTTCCTGATCGGTGCGGGTTGCTACTGGCTGATCGGCGCGCCGTCCGCCTGGCTGATGGCGTTCACGCTGGGTTGGGGCCCGACCGGTGTGTGGTGGGGCTTGGCGCTGGGCCTGGCGTGTGCGGCGGTGAGCCTGACTTGGGCGTTTGAAGCGAAGATGAAGCGGATGATTAGGCGGGAGCCTGAGGTTCGCGCTGAATTCCAAGCGATGCAGCCGGACTAGGAAATGTGCGCGGTCCGTGTGGGAGCAGGCACACCAGCTCCCACACTGACCGGGTTTACAACTCAGCCCAGCAACGCCTGCTGACTCTTGCCAAAGGTCAGGTACTCCACTAACTCCGGCAATGGCAGCGGCTTGCTGATCAGGTACCCTGGGCCTGGTCACACCCAAACAACCGCAACAGCGCCAACTGCTCAGGGGTTTCCACCCCTTCGGCCACCACTTCCAGGTTCAGGTTGTGGGCCAGGTTGATCATGGCGTGGACCAGCTTGCGATTCTCTTCGCGCTCTTCCATGCCGCCCACGAAGCTCTTGTCGACCTTCAACAAGGCAATCGGCAAGCTGTTGAGGTGCACGAACGATGAGAAGCCAGTACCAAAGTCATCCAGGGAAAACCGCACACCCAGGCGACCGAGGGCATCCATGGTCTGCTTGACCAGATCGCTGCGGCGCATCACGGCCGTCTCGGTCAGTTCGAACTCCAGCCAGCGCGCATCCACGCCACGCTCGGCGATCAACCGGCTGAGGGTCGAGAGCAACTGGCTGTCCTGGAATTGGCGGAACGACAGGTTGACCGCCATGTGCAACGGCTGCAGGCCGCGTTCACGCAGCGCCTGCATGTCGCGCAGGGCCCGGGAAATCACCCAGTAACCCAACGGTACGATCAGGCCGCTCTGCTCGGCCAAAGGCACGAACTCGCTGGGCGGCAACAACCCCGCTCGCCATGACGCCAACGCACCAGGGCTTCCAGACCGACGATATGCCCATCGTCCAGGTCGAGGCGCGGCTGGTAATGCAGTTCCAGTTCATCACGGCGCAAGGCGCGGCGCAGCTCCGTTTCCAGGTCGGCCAGGCTGCGGGCATTGCGGTTGATGCGTTCGTTGAAGATATGAAAGGTACAGCCCTGGGTGCTCTTGGCTTGCTGCATAGCGATATGCGCATGCCACATCAGCGGGTCGGCACCGGCGCGGGCGCGGGCGTGTGCCACCCCGAGGCTGCAGCCGATCAGCAGGCTTTCGCCGTCCACCCAGTAAGGTTCGGCCATGACTTCGGTGATGCGCTCGGCCATCCACTCGGCGCGCTGGGGCGCACGGCGAGTGTCGATCAGCAGTGCAAATTCGTCGCTGCCCAGGCGCGCCAATTGGTCGCCGGCTTCGAGCTGGCTTTTGAGCCGCGACACCACTTGCAAGATCAACCGGTCGCCGGCCTGGTGACCGAGTGCATCGTTGGCATGGCGAAAGTTATCGAGGTCCAGATGACCGAGGGCCAAGCCACGGCCTTCGTTTTCGGCCAGGCGCGCCGCCAGCAAGGTCTGGAAGCCTTGGCGGTTGGCGATGCCCGTGAGGGGGTCCTGTTCGGCCAGGCGTTGCAGGGTGTTTTCCAGCAGGCCGCGCTCGCGAACGTGGCGCAGGCAGCGGCGCAATGTATCGGCATCCAATACATCCCGCACCAGCCAATCGCTGACACCTAACGGTGAAACCAGAGGCTCCTGCTCCAGCAATAACACGCACGGCAAGCTGCAACGGCCAGGGCCGGGTTGCAGGCTGGGCGTGGTCAATAGCACGGCGCTGTGGTCGTCATCGAACAAACGACTCACGGAATCCCAATTTGGCGCGCTGATCAGCACAGCCCCATCGCCCATCGGCGCCAGGCACTCGCGCAACAACGCTGCCCATTCAGGCGCATCGGCCAATAGCAGCAAACGCAAGGGTTCGACAGGCGTAGACAAGCTAGCTCCCTAGACTCTGCAAGATTTCGTTGGCGGCGGGCATTATGACGTGCGAGCTGACAATCACCAATGATAGGGGTTATCAAATACGCAGATTACAAACAATAGCCGTAAATGCCTGCACATCCTGCGGCAAAGTATCAAAACCGGCAAATTTAGATCGAGTGGTACGTCACACTGTCGTTCTGAGAGAGCAGAATCCTGCCAGCCTGTTAAAATGCCCGCCCTTTTGATCAATGACCCCTGAACTCTGTATGTCCCGACTCAATCCCCGGCAGCAAGAAGCCGTGAACTACGTCGGCGGCCCTCTATTGGTGCTCGCCGGTGCTGGCTCCGGCAAGACCAGCGTGATTACCCGAAAGATCGCGCACCTGATCCAGAACTGCGGCATCCGCGCCCAGTACATCGTCGCCATGACCTTTACCAACAAGGCGGCGCGGGAAATGAAAGAGCGCGTCGGCACCCTGCTCAAGGGTGGCGAAGGCCGTGGCCTCACTGTGTGTACCTTCCACAACCTGGGGCTGAACATCATCCGCAAGGAGCATATGCGGCTGGGCTACAAGCCGGGCTTCTCGATCTTCGACGAGACCGACGTCAAGGCCCTGATGACCGACATCATGCAAAAGGAATATGCAGGCGACGACGGCGTGGACGAGATCAAGAACATGATCGGCGCCTGGAAAAACGACCTGATCCTGCCGCCCCAGGCACTGGAAAACGCGCGCAACCCCAAGGAGCAGACTGCCGCCATCGTCTACACCCACTACCAGCGCACGCTCAAGGCGTTCAACGCGGTGGACTTCGACGACCTGATCCTGCTGCCCGTGAAGCTGTTCGAAGAACACGCCGACATCCTGGAAAAATGGCAGAACAAGGTGCGCTACCTGCTGGTGGACGAATACCAGGACACCAACGCCAGCCAATACCTGCTGGTGAAGATGCTGATCGGCACACGCAACCAGTTCACCGTGGTAGGCGACGACGACCAGTCGATCTACGCCTGGCGCGGTGCGCGTCCGGAAAACCTGATGCTGCTCAAGGACGACTACCCCTCCTTGAAAGTGGTGATGCTGGAGCAGAACTACCGCTCCACCAGCCGTATTTTGCGCTGCGCCAACGTGCTGATCTCCAACAACCCGCACGAGTTTGAAAAACAACTGTGGAGCGAGATGGGCCACGGCGACGAGATCCGTGTGATCCGCTGCCGCAACGAGGACGCCGAAGCCGAGCGCGTGGCCGTGGAAATTCTCAGCCTGCACTTGCGCACCGATCGGCCCTACAGCGATTTCGCGATCCTCTATCGCGGCAACTACCAGGCCAAGCTGATCGAGCTGAAATTGCAGCACCACCAAGTGCCGTATCGCCTGTCCGGTGGCAACAGCTTTTTCGGACGCCAGGAAGTCAAAGACCTGATGGCCTACTTCCGGCTGATCGTGAACCCGGACGACGACAACGCATTCCTGCGCGTAATCAACGTGCCGCGCCGGGAAATCGGCTCCACCACCCTGGAAAAGCTCGGCAACTACGCCACCGAACGCAAGATCTCGATGTACGCCGCCACCGACGAGATCGGCCTGGGCGAACACCTGGACACGCGCTTTACCGATCGCCTGTCGCGCTTCAAGCGCTTCATGGACAAAGTGCGCGAGCAATGCGCCGGCGAAGACCCGATCAGCGCCCTGCGCAGCATGGTCATGGACATCGATTACGAGAACTGGCTGCGCACCAACAGCTCCAGTGACAAGGCAGCGGATTACCGCATGGGCAACGTCTGGTTCCTGATCGAAGCGCTGAAGAACACCCTGGAAAAAGACGAAGACGGCGAGATGACCGTCGAAGACGCCATCGGCAAGCTGGTGTTGCGCGACATGCTGGAGCGCCAGCAGGAAGAGGAAGACGGCGCCGAAGGTGTGCAAATGATGACCTTGCATGCGTCCAAGGGCCTGGAATTCCCCTACGTGTTCATCATGGGCATGGAAGAGGAGATCCTCCCGCACCGCTCCAGTATCGAAGCCGACACCATCGAAGAAGAACGCCGCCTGGCCTACGTGGGCATTACCCGTGCGCGTCAGACGCTGGCCTTCACCTTTGCCGCCAAGCGCAAGCAATACGGCGAAATCATCGATTGTGCCCCAGCCGGTTCCTGGATGAACTGCCGCCGGACGACCTGGCCTGGGAAGGCAATGACGACACCCCGACCGAGGTAAAAGCCGTGCGCGGCAACACTGCCTTGGCGGATATACGCGCGATGCTAAAGCGCTAGAATCGACTACTTTTTAATCTACTTTCGGCGCGCGTTGCGCCAACAGAGGAAGCTTTCCGTGGAAGCACTGCACAAGAAAATTCGCGAAGAAGGCATCGTGCTTTCCGATCAGGTACTCAAGGTCGACGCGTTTCTGAACCACCAGATCGACCCGGCGCTGATGAAACTGATTGGCGACGAATTCGCTGAACTGTTCAAGGACTCGGGCATCACCAAGATCGTCACCATCGAAGCCTCAGGCATCGCACCGGCGATCATGACCGGCTTGAACCTGGGCGTTCCAGTGATCTTCGCGCGCAAGCACCAGTCCCTGACCCTGACTGAAAACCTGCTGTCGGCGACCGTGTATTCGTTCACCAAGCAAGTTGAAAGCACCGTGGCGATTTCCCCACGCCACCTGACCAGCAGCGACCGCGTGCTGGTGATCGATGACTTCCTGGCCAACGGCAAGGCGTCCCAGGCGCTGATCTCGATCATCAAGCAAGCCGGTGCGACCGTTGCGGGCTTGGGGATCGTGATCGAGAAGTCGTTCCAGGGTGGTCGTGCGGAGTTGGATGCGCAGGGGTATCGGGTTGAGTCGTTGGCGCGGGTTAAATCGCTGGCTGGTGGCGTAGTGACCTTCATCGAGTAATCACGCCTGGCGGGATCTTTGTAGTGAGCGGGCTTGCCCCGCGCTGGGCTGCGTAGCGGCCCCAAAAAACGGGAGCGCTGCGCACTCCAGCGCGGGGCAAGCCCGCTCACTACAGTTAATTTGCGGTGGCCTGCAGGCCTGCCAGCAGCAAGCGCTGATACAAATCCTCTTTCAACCCCTCCGGTTGATCCAACCGCATCCGCCTCAGATGCTCTGGAAACGCCTCCGGCTCCGGAGCATCCAACGCCGCCTGCCCAACTCCAGAATCTCCGTCAGCTTGAATTTGCTCTTGAGCCAGTTCAGCGCCCGCAACAGATCCCGCTCTTCATCCGTAAAATCGCTGCCCAGCGGATACTCCGGGAACAACCGTCGGTGCCGCGCCTGGATACGTTGAAGCCGTTCCGGTGTGTTGTCGCTGAAACGCGGATCAAGCTTGAAGTCCTTGGGCAATTTGCCCGCCTCTTGAGCCTGTTCGATCAGATCGTCCTGAAAGCGTGAGTCGCTAATATTGAGTAATGCCTCGATCACCTTGGCATCCGTCTGACCACGCAAATCGGCGATGCCGTATTCCGTGATGACGATATCCCGCAGGTGCCGGGGAATGGTGCAATGACCGTAGTCCCAGACGATATTGGAACTGACCTCCCCCGCCGACTCGCGCCAGCTGCGCAAGATCAGGATCGACCGCGCCCCTTCCAGCGCATGCCCCTGGGCCACGAAGTTGTACTGCCCGCCTACGCCACTGAGCACGCGACCATCTTCCAACTGGTCAGCCACGCCAGCACCGAGCAAAGTCACCATGATTGCGCTGTTGATAAAGCGTGCGTCCAGGCGTTGCAGGCGCTTGAGTTCTTCCTGGCCGTACAGCTCGTTGATGTAGCTGATGCGGGTCATGTTGAATTCGAGACGCTTGCTGTGGGTCATTTCCTGCAGCCTCTGGTAAAAGCTGCGCGGGCCAAGGAAGAAACCGCCGTGGATCGACACGCCGTCGGGCTGCGCGGCATCATCCAGCGTGCCGGCATTCGCCTGCGCCTGGGTCGCCACATCGGGGTAGACCTTGCGCCGCACAATCCCCGCATCCGCCAGCACCAACAGGCCGTTGACGAACATCTCACTGCAACCGTAGAGCCCACGGGCGAAGGGCGCGACACCGCCTTCATGGCTGATCAATGGTGCCCATTGGTAGACGTCGAGGTCAGTCAGCAGCAATCGGTAGGCCTCGTTGTCCGCCTGGCGCGCCAGCAACGCGGCGGTCAGCGCATCACCCATGGAGCCGATGCCGATCTGCAAGGTGCCGCCATCGCGTACCAAAGTGCTCGCATGCAGACCGATAAAGTGGTCCTGGAACCCCACCGGCATGTTCGGCGTGGAGAACAACGTGGTGCTGTCTTTTTCGTCCAACAGGTAATCGAAGGCATCCATGCCCAGCTCGGAGTCGCCGGGCATGTAGGGCAAATCGGTGTGAACCTGGCCGACGATCAGGATGGTTTCCCCGGCGGCGCGGCGCTTGGCGATCATCGGCAGCAGGTCGAGGGTGATATCCGGGTTGCAGCTCAGGCTCAGGCGATCAGGATGCTCGGCGCTACTGGCCACCAGCTGCGCTACCAGGTTCAGGCCGGCAGCGTTGATATCACGGGCGGCGTGGCTGTAATTGCTGCTCACGTAGTCCTGCTGGGCCGAGGTGCTGTGAAGCAGGCTGCCGGGCTGCATGAAGAACTGTTGCACGTGGATATTCGCCGGCAGGCTGTCTTTGCGCAGGTCGGCGAGGAAGTCCAGTTCAGGGTAGTCGCCAAACACCCGCTCGATGAAGGGCTCCAGAAAACGCTTCTGCAAGCCGTCGCCCATGGTCGGGCGGCCCAGGCTGAGGGCGGTGTAAATCGTCAGCGCCCGTTCCGGCAATTTGGCGATACGCCGATACAACGCATTGGCAAACAGGTTGGGCTTGCCCAGGCCCAGGGCATGCCCATGTGGATATGCGCCGGCAAACGCGCCAGTACGTCGTCAACTGCTTGCTCGATTGAACATAACTGCACCATCCGACCCTCCTGAACATTCCGTGATTAGGGGTTGGACAGAGAGTGGCCGGTGTTTGCTGCAAAGAACAGCCTGGAAACACAAATCGCGGGCACAAAAAAGCCGCTGGTCAGCGGCTTTTTGGCGAAGATCGGTTTATTTAAGCCCCGACATCTTCTCGATTGCGCCCTTGAGCTCGTCATCCGAGCAATCGGCACAGGTGCCTTTGGGCGGCATGGCGTTCAGGCCGGTGATGGCTTTGGCCAGCAGGCCGTCGAGGCCACCCTGGTGGTCGGCGCGGTCTTTCCAGGCGGCGGTGTCGCCGATTTTCGGAGCGCCCAGCAAACCAGTACCGTGGCACGCGTTACAGTGCTTGGCGATGATGTCGTCTGGGGTTTTCGCCCCGCCGCCGCCGGCTGCCACAGCCACTTCCATCCCCTTGCATTCCTGGCCCTGGACACACACCTGGCCAACAGGCTCCAGGCGTTTGGCAATTTCGTCATTGGTCGCAGCTTGAGCGCTGACAGCCCATAGGGCCAGTACGGTTGCTGGTGCAGCCAGCATTTTCATAATTAGGTTCACGCGTTCACCCTCAATGGTGGCTATTCACGCCTGCGGCCACGGTTTCGCAGGCGGCGAAAGTATAACGGTTAGCCCGCCGGGCCGAAACAACCCTATTAAATAAAGGGAGATTCGGCCGCACGGTTACTGCTACGGGTGTCTCTGCAACGCTGGCAGGACGCCTCTTTTCTTAAAAGTTCGCGGGTGTGGCTGCGCTGATTAGTCGCGCGGGCACGTCGAACGGATTGCGAAAACGATGGGGCTTGGTGCTTTCAAAGTAGTAGCTATCGCCAGCTTCGAGCACAAAAGTTTCAAGACCGACCACCAATTCCAGACGCCCTTCCACCAGAATCCCGGTTTCCTCGCCTTCGTGGGTGAGCATTTCTTCGCCTGTATCGGCGCCCGGTGGGTAGATCTCGTTCAGAAACGCAATCGCCCGGCTGGGGTGCGCCCGACCAACCAGTTTCATGGTGACGGCGCCGTCAGAGATGTCGATCAGCTCATTGGCTTTATAGACGATCTGCGTCGGTATTTCCTGGAGGATCTCCTCGGAAAAGAACTCGACCATGGACATGGGGATGCCACCCAGCACCTTGCGCAAGGAGCTGATCGAGGGGCTGACGCTGTTTTTTCGATCATCGAAATGGTGCTGTTGGTGACACCCGCACGCTTGGCGAGCTCACGCTGGGAAAGACCTTTGAGTTTACGGATGGATTGCAGTCGTTCGCCGACGTCCAATGCAGGAGCCTCCTAGGATTCAGGCTTTGTTGTAATTGAGCGTTATCATGGCGACAGCGTTCAGTATTTACAACACTTGGGCCTAAATCCCAGGCAGCTGTGTTCGTTCCTGGCGATCAAGCGCCGGAATAGAGCCTTGGCACGCGGCGCAAGTTGCAGAAGATCTGGTAGGGAATGGTTTCGGCGGCGACGGCAATGTCACTGGCAAGGATGTTTTTACCCCACAATTCCACCGTGGAGCCCAGGCCGGCCTGGGGCACATCCGTCAGGTCGATGCACAGCATGTCCATCGACACACGCCCGAGCAGTTGGCTGCGCTGCCCGGCAACCAGCACGGGGGTGCCGGTCGGTGCGTGGCGCGGGTAACCATCGGCATAACCCATGGCAACCACGCCGACGCGCATCGGCTTGGGCGTGATGAACCTGGCGCCGTAGCCCACCGGTTCCCCAGCCGGCAGCTCTCGCACGCAGATGACTTTCGACTCCAGGGTCATCACCGGCTGCAGACGCGCGGCCACGGCCTGGTCTTCGCCAAACGGCGTGGCGCCGTAGAGCATGATGCCCGGGCGTACCCAGTCGCTGGAAACATTTGGCCAACCCATCACCGACGGCGAGTTGCGCAGGCTGACCTCAGCCGACAGGCCTTGGCGCGCCGCTTCAAAAACGGCCACCTGTTCGTCACTGCGCACGCAATCGAGCTCATCGGCGCGGGCGAAGTGGCTCATCAATACGATCTTCGCAACCTTGCCGCAAGCCAGCAGGCGCTGGTACGCCTCGTGGTAATCCTTGGGATGCAGGCCCACGCGGTGCATGCCCGAATCGAGCTTGAGCCAGATGGTCAGCGGCTTGCTCAGCTTGGCCTGCTCGATCGCCTCCAACTGCCACAACGAATGCACCACGCACCACAAGTCATGCTCGTTGATCAGCGGCAGCTCGTCGGCTTCAAAAAAGCCTTCCAGCAACAGCACCGGCGCACGAATGCCGGCGTCACGCAGCTCCAGCGCCTCTTCGATGCACGCCACGGCAAAGCCATCGGCCTCGGCTTCCAACGCCTGGGCCACCCGTACGGCGCCATGGCCGTAGGCATCGGCCTTGACCACGGCAGGGCCTTGGCCCCCGTGACTTCACGGGCCAATTGGTAATTGTGGCGCAGGGCTTGAAGGTCGATCAGGGCACGGGCAGGACGCATGGCGGCAGGCTTCTAGGCGGCAGAGTGAAGAAAAACCGGCACCGACCAACAACGTCGGCGCCGGGAGAGGGATCTAGGGTTAAGGCAACGCGGCCACGACGGACAGCTCTACCAGGATTTCCGGTTCGCACAGCTTGGCCTGGACCGTGGCGCGAGCCGGGGCGACGCCTTTGGGCAGCCACTTGTCCCACACCGCGTTCATGCCGGCAAAATCGGCGTCGATGTCTTTTCAGGTAGATCGTCACCGACAGCAACTTGCTTTTGTCGGTGCCGGCCAGGTCCAACAGACGCTCGATGTTGGCCAAGGTTTCACGGGTCTGCTTTTCAATCCCGGCACTCATGTCGTCGCCGACTTGCCCTGCCAGATACACGGTACCGCTGTGGACAACGATCTGGCTCATGCGCTCATTGGTGAGCTGGCGCTGGATTGACATGTTTTGCGGACTCCTGGTGGTTGCCGTAACGGGAAATATCGAGACCTGCAGCGCTGATCTGTGGCGTTTTTTTCGCCATCAGGTCCGCCAGCAAACGCCCGGAACCACAGGCCATGGTCCAACCGAGGGTGCCATGGCCGGTGTTCAGAACAGGTTCTTGAACGGGGTGGCACCAACAATCGGCGTGCCGTCAGGCGTGGTTGGGCGCAAGCCGGTCCAGAACGAAGCCTGGGCCAGATCGCCGCCCTGAGGATAAAGGTCGTTGACGATCATCTCCAGGGTTTCGCGTCGGCGCGGGTTCAGCGACAGGTCAAAACCGGCTATTTCAGCCATGCCGCCTACGCGGATGCGGTTGTCGAAACGGGTGATCGCAACCTTGTAGGTCTCGTCGAGAATGGTCGACGTCGGCGCCATTGCCGGGTTGGTGATCGGCACGGTCAGCGAGTAACCCTTGAGCGGGTACACCGGCGCCTTGATTCCCAGCGGCTTGAGCAGCTTCGGCGAGTAGCTGCCAAGGGCCAGTACGTAGCGGTCGGCGGTTTCGAGCTTGCCGTCGATCAACACACCGTTGATGCGGTCGCCAGCGTAGTCGAGGCGCTGAATATCTTGTTCAAAGCGGAATTCCACGCCCAGTTGCTTGCACATCTCGACCAGGCGGGTGGTGAACATCTGGCAGTCGCCCGTCTGGTCGTTCGGCAGGCGCAGAGCACCGGCGAGGATGTCGGTGACACTGGCCAGGGCCGGTTCGACGCGGGCGATACCAGCGCGGTCGAGCAGTTCGAAGGGAACGCCAGACTCTTTCAGCACGGCGATGTCTTTGGCGGCGCCATCAAGCTGGGCCTGGGTACGGAACAGCTGGGTAGTCCCCAGGCTGCGGCCTTCATAGGCGATGCCGGTCTCGGCGCGCAGTTCGTCGAGGCAGTCGCGGCTGTATTCGGACAGGCGCACCATGCGCTCTTTGTTCACCGCATACCGGCTGGCGGTGCAGTTGCGCAGCATCTGCGCCATCCACAGGTATTGGTCGATATCGGCGGTGGCCTTGATGGCCAGCGGTGCGTGGCGCTCCAGCAGCCACTTGATAGCCTTGAGTGGCACGCCCGGCGCGGCCCAAGGCGAGGCATAGCCCGGGGACACCTGACCGGCGTTGGCGAAGCTGGTTTCCATGGCAGCGGCGGGCTGACGGTCAACCACGACCACATCAAAGCCGGCCCGAGCCAAATAGTAGGCACTGGTCACCCCAATGACGCCGCTACCCAAGACCAGAACGCGCATTTTTATATCCTCATCGCGGGCATGGCCGCTGACGTGTGTTATTCGAGCAATGATGGGCGCAGTGTAAAAAATTATTGCCAGTGCATTTCACTATATAAGTGCCTATATTTGGCGACAATTCTCGGCAAAAACCCTTTTCACAGAGGCGTATCCCCTATGCGTACCAACACCCAGACCAAGCGGGAGCTGGACAAAATCGACCGCAACATCCTGCGTATCCTGCAAACCGACGGGCGAATTTCGTTCACGGAGCTGGGGGAAAAGGTCGGGCTGTCGACCACGCCGTGCACCGAGCGCGTGCGTCGGCTGGAGCGTGAAGGGATCATCATGGGCTACAACGCGCGGCTCAATCCGCAGCATTTGAAGGGAAGTTTGCTGGTATTTGTCGAGATCAGCCTCGATTACAAATCCGGCGACACCTTTGAAGAGTTCCGCCGCGCCGTGCTCAAACTGCCTCACGTGCTGGAATGCCACCTGGTGTCGGGCGACTTCGACTACCTGGTGAAGGCGCGCATCTCAGAGATGGCGTCGTACCGCAAACTGCTGGGCGATATCCTGCTCAAGCTGCCCCATGTGCGGGAGTCCAAGAGCTATATCGTGATGGAAGAGGTGAAGGAGAGCCTGAACCTGCCGATCCCCGATTAACCAGACATAACACGGTCAACTGTGGGAGCTGGCTTGCCTGCGATAGCGGTAGTGAATTCACCAAAGCTATCGCAGGCAAGCCAGCTCCCACATTTTTTAACCGCGCGCGTTCACTAAACCAGCACCTGCCGCGTACTGGCCATGTACTCATGGATCTGCTTCTCCACCCGCGGGTGAATCAATTCCACCGGCCGGCGCCCATTCGGGCATGGCAGGGTCTTGGTGGTGCCGAACAGCCGGCAAATCAGCGGACGCTCGTCGTACACCGTGCAACCGCTGGGGCCCAGGTGCACGCAGTTCAACTCGTCCATGGCCGCGTCCTGCTCGGCAACAGTCTTGCGCGGCAGGCGCGACATTTCCTCGGGCGAAGTAGTCACTGGCCCACAGCAGTCGTGGCAGCCGGGCACGCATTCGAACGAAGGAATCTGCCTACGCAGGGCGCTGATTTTCTGGCTGTTGCAACTCATCGAAACGGGTACCGAACGGCGGATAGGCGTGGATTCTGCCGCAAAAGCCTGCAATGAGACAGCTTCGCCCGACCGCTGTATCCTGCGTCAAATTTTCCAAACAGGGATGCTCCCCATGACTGCCAGCGCCCGGCACACCGCTTCCTACTACGCCGCCAGCAGCGTGCCGCAACCCGACTACCCGGTGTTGAACGGCGAAGTGGTTGCCGATGTGTGCGTGATTGGCGGCGGGTATTCGGGGCTGAACACCGCTCTGGAACTGGCCGAGCGCGGCTTCAGCGTTGTGTTGCTGGAAGCACGCAAGATCGGTTAGGGCGCCAGCGGCCGCAATGGCGGCCAGCTGATTCGCGGCGTTGGCCACGGCCTGGACCAGTTCACCAACGTGATCGGTACCGACGGTGTGCGCCAGATGAAGCTGATGGGCCTGGAAGCCGTGGAGATCGTGCGCGAGCGCGTCGAGCGTTATCAGATTCCTTGCGACCTGACATGGGGTTATTGCGACCTGGCCAACAAGCCTCACCACCTACAGGACTTGGCCGAGGACGCCGAAGAGTTGCGCAGCCTCGGCTACCGCCACGAAGTACGCCTGCTAGAGGCTGGCGAAATGGGCAGCGTGATCGGCTCCGACCGCTATGTGGGCGGCATGATCGACATGGGCTCCGGCCATTTGCACCCATTGAACCTGGCCCTCGGCGAAGCCAATGCCGCGCAGCAGTTGGGTGTAAAGCTGTTCGAACAATCCGAAGTGACGCGCATCGACTACGGCCCCGAGGTCAAGGTGCACACCGCTCACGGCCATGTGCGCGCCAAAACGCTGGTGCTGGCCTGCAACGCCTACCTCAATGGCCTGAACCCGCAACTGGCGGCAAAGTGCTGCCAGCCGGCAGCTACATCATCGCCACCGAGCCGCTCAGCGAAGCCCAGGCCGCCAGCCTGCTGCCGCAGAATATGGCGGTGTGTGATCAACGGGTAACCGTGGACTACTTCCGACTGTCCGCCGACCGCCGCCTGTTGTTTGGTGGGGCCTGCCACTATTCCGGTCGCGATCCCCAGGACATTGGCGCTTATATGCGGCCAAAAATGCTCAAGGTGTTTCCACAACTGGCTGACGTGACGATCGACTTCCAGTGGGGCGGCATGATCGGTATCGGCGCCAATCGCCTGCCACAGATTGGCCGCTTGGCCGATCAACCCAACGTGTATTACGCCCAGGCTTACGCAGGCCACGGCCTCAATGCCACGCACCTGGCCGGTAAGCTACTGGCCGAAGCCATCAGCGGCCAGCAGCAGGGTCGCTTCGATCTGTTTGCCCAAGTGCCCCACATCACTTTCCCTGGCGGCAAATACCTGCGTTCGCCGCTATTGGCATTGGGGATGTTGTGGCACCGGTTCAAAGAGCTGGTGTGATCAACCGCGCCAGAAGGGTTTTACGCCTTCCCGGCGCGCCTGCTCTGCAGTGAGGCCGATGTCGCGCAGTTGCTCGACGCTCATATCAAGCAGGGCCTTGCGGGTATGGCTGCGGCGCCAGAACAGCATCCACCGGCTGCTGGTAGTTGCCGACATTGTCGAACCCTGCCCCGCTTCCAATTCCTGACCGTGTAACGCCAACCGCACATCGCTCATGCCGCTCATTTTGCCGTCCCTCATTTGCCTGTTGCCATGAGTGACTAGAATGGGCGTGCCCGCCAAACCATTACAGATTCAACCCTTCTTTATTAAATCCATACAGACACTGCCTATGTGCCGCTGAATCCTGTATTTTCGCCCTATCTGTACTGGTCTCCTGGGAGCGACCGCCATGACCCTCTACGTCAACCTTGCCGAACTGTTGGGCACCCGCATCGAACAAGGTTTCTACCGTCCTGGCGATCGTCTGCCCTCTGTGCGCGCCCTGAGCACCGAGCATGGGGTTAGCCTGAGCACCGTGCAGCAAGCTTATCGGCTGCTGGAAGACAACGGCCTGGCGATACCAAAGCCAAAATCCGGCTACTTCGTACCCGTAGGGCGTGAGTTGCCGGCATTGCCGGAGGTAGGCCGTCCGGCACAGCGACCGGTGGAAATTTCCCAGTGGGACCAGGTGCTGGAGCTGATTCGCGCGGTACCGCGCAAAGACGTCATACAGATGGGCCGTGGCATGCCGGATGTTTTGACGCCCACCCTCAAGCCCCTGCTGCGCAGCCTGGCGCGAGTGAGCCGTCGCCAGGACCTGCCAGGGCTGTATTACGACAACATCCTCGGCTGTATGGATTTGCGTGAGCAAATCGCCCGACTGTCATTGGATTCCGGCTGCCAACTGACCGCCGATGACATTGTGATCACCACCGGCTGCCATGAGGCGCTGTCTGCCAGCATCCATGCCATCTGCGAGCCCGGCGATATCGTCGCGGTGGACTCCCCCAGCTTTCATGGCGCGATGCAGACCCTCAAGGGCCTGGGCATGAAAGCCCTGGAAATCCCCACCGACCCTATCACCGGCATCAGCCTCGAAGCGCTGGAACTGGCGCTGGAACAGTGGCCGATCAAAGTCATCCAACTGACCCCCAACTGCAACAACCCCTTGGGCTACATCATGCCCGAGGCGCGCAAACGGGCACTGCTGACCCTGGCGCAGCGATTTGACGTAGCGATCATCGAAGACGATGTGTATGGCGAATTGGCCTACAGCTACCCGCGCCCGCGCACCATCAAATCTTTCGACGAGGACGGTCGCGTGCTGCTGTGCAGTTCCTTCTCGAAAACCCTCGCGCCAGGCCTGCGCATCGGCTGGGTTGCGCCGGGCCGTTACCTGGAACGGGTGCTGCACATGAAATACATCAGCACCGGCTCCACCGCCACACAACCGCAGATTGCCATCGCCGAGTTTCTGAAAGGCGGCCATTTCGAACCGCATTTACGCCGGATGCGCACTCAATACCAGCGCAATCGCGACCTGATGCTCGATTGGGTCAGCCGTTATTTTCCGGTCGGCACTCGCGCCAGTCGGCCCCAAGGCAGCTTTATGCTGTGGGTTGAGCTGCCGGAAGGTTTTGACACGTTGAAGCTCAATCGCATCCTGGTGGAACAAGGCGTACAGGTCGCTGTGGGAAGCATCTTTTCTGCATCCGGCAAGTACCGGAACTGCCTGCGCATGAACTACTCTGCCAAGCCAACCCCGCAGATTGAAGACGCCGTGCGCAAAGTCGGGACCGCCGCAATCAAGCTGCTGGCCGAAACAGCGGACTGACCTTTCGCGGGAAATAGCCGTCATATGCCGACAACCGCCCTGATCTGGAAGCGAACCCTTTGATGATTCGACGGCTATTACCGCTCTTCCTGCTGGGAGCCCTGACCCTGGGCGGTTGCGCCACGGTGAGCACACCGCGCATCCCCAGCGATGCCCTGCCTGCCGCGCAGTCTTCCTTTGGCCGTTCGATCCAGGCTCAGGCCGCGCCTTACCAAGGGCGCTCTGGCTTTCGCCTGCTGCCCAACAGCAGCGAAGCGTTCATGGCCCGCGCCGAACTGATCCGCAACGCCCAAACCAGCCTCGACCTGCAGTACTACATCGTCCACGACGGCATCAGCACGCGCATGCTGGTAGATGAATTGCTCAAGGCCGCCGACCGTGGCGTACGGGTGCGCATCCTGCTGGACGACACCACCAGCGACGGCCTCGACCAGATCATCGCCACCCTCGCCGCCCACCCCAAGATCGAGATTCGCCTGTTCAACCCCCCTGCACCTGGGGCGCAGCACGGGTGTGACGCGAGCCATGGGGCGCTTGTTCAACCTGTCGCTGCAACACCGGCGCATGCATAACAAACTGTGGCTGGCGGACAACAGCGTAGCGATTGTCGGCGGGCGCAACCTGGGGGATGAGTATTTCGACGCCGAGCCCAACCTCAACTTCACCGATATCGACATGCTCAGCGTGGGCCCGGTGGCGGAGCAGCTCGGCCACAGCTTCGACCAGTACTGGAACAGCGCCCTGAGCAAGCCGATTGATGACTTTGTCTCAAACAGCCCTTCCAAAGGTGACCTGAACGCCGCGCGCGCACGCCTGGAAGCATCGCTCGCCGAATCGCGCCAGCAGAATCACGCCCTCTACAGCCGCTTGCGCACTTATCAAACCCAGCCGCGCATGGACATCTGGCGTCGCGAGCTGATCTGGGCCTGGAACCAGGCATTGTGGGATGCACCCAGCAAGGTACTGGCCACCGCCGAACCAGACCCCAGGTTATTGCTCACCACTCAACTGGAGCCGGAACTGGAAGGGGTCAGCCACGAACTGATGATGATCTCGGCGTATTTCGTGCCGGGCCAGCCGGGGCTGGTGTACCTGACCGGGCGCGCCGACGCGGGCGTGTCGGTCAGCCTGTTGACCAACTCCCTGGAGGCCACCGATGTTCCAGCCGTTCACGGAGGGTACGCGCCGTACCGCAAGGCGCTGCTGGAGCATGGCGTAAAACTCTATGAACTGCGCCGCCAGCCCGGCGATGGCGGCGGTAGTGGCCCGCACTTGTTCCGGCGCGGCACATTCCGTGGCTCGGACTCAAGCTTGCACAGCAAGGCGATGATCTTTGATCGGCAGAAGTCGTTTATCGGCTCGTTCAACTTCGACCCGCGCTCCGTGCTGTGGAACACCGAAGTCGGCGTGCTGGTAGACAGCCCCGAGCTGGCGGAGCATGTGCGCAACCTGGCGCTGGAAGGCATGGCCCCCGCGTTGAGCTATGAGGCGAAACTGCAGGACGGCCAAGTGGTGTGGGTGACCGAGGATAACGGCCAGCTCCACACCCTGGACCGCGAGCCGGGCAGTTGGTGGCGACGGTTCAATGCGTGGTTCGCCACCAGCGTTGGCCTGGAACGCATGCTCTAGTGGGAGCGGCATTTCAAGGTCAGGTTGGCTGCGCGATCCCGAACGCGCCCTGGCGCAGCAACAACAACACCAACCCCAACGCACCCGCCGCCATCAGAAATGGCAGCGCATGCCCGCTGATCCACTGGCTACCCGCACCGGCCACCAACGGCCCGATCAAGCAGCCAATCCCCCACAGCTGTGCAACGTGGGCGTTGGCACGTACCAATGCATCATCGCGGTAACGCTCGCCGATCAATATCAGCGACAGCGTGAACAACCCGCCGGCACTGGCGCCGAACAACACCCAAATCGGCCAGATCAGCGATGTATGCATCAACAGCGGAATCGCCAGGCTCGACACCAACAACAGCACCGCGCAAGCCAAGAACAACGTCCGTCGCGGCAGGTAATCGGCCAGTGCGCCAATAGGCAATTGCAACAACGCATCACCCACCACTACCGTGCTGACCATCGCCAACGCGACCTCGGCAGTGAAGCCTTGTTGCAGGCAATACACCGGCAACAACGTCAGAATCATCGCCTCGAACGCTGCGAATAAAGCCACCGCCCAGGCAATCGCCGGCAGGCTCAGGCAGAAGCGCCACAAGTCTGCGAAGGTCACGCTGAACGACTCGGCAGTGGGTGCGCCGGTGCGGCCCAGTAACAGCACTGGCGCGACCACCAGCAGGCCTACGCCCACCCAGAAACCGTAGTCATGATCGGTACCGAGCACGCCCAACAGCAACGGGCCCGACAGTTGGCTCAAGGCATAACTACAGCCATACAGCGCCACCAGCCGGCCACGCCATTGCTCCACCACCAATTGGTTGATCCAGCTTTCGCCCAGGATAAACACAATGGTCAGGATCACCCCGATCATCAGCCGCAGCACCAGCCACACCGGATAGCTGGGCAAAATCGCCAGCAAGCCAATAGACACTGCACCCGCCCACAGGCACAAGCGCATCAGGTTGGCAGTGCCCAGCCAAGAGGCCATGCGACTGGACACCTTCGCCCCGAGCAACACGCCGAACGCCGGCATGGCGGCCATGACACCAATGGCGAAACTGCCGTAGCCCCAGCCTTCAAGCCGTAGGGATACCAGCGGCATGCTGACACCCAGCGCCAGGCCGACGCTGAGGACCGAGGCCAGCACGGCGAAATAAGTCGCCCAACGCATTTCCACGCTCCTGTGGATAGTTTTTGAGAGCACACAAAACAGTGTGGGGCGGGCTTGCTCGCGAATGCGATGGGTCAGCCAGCTCATCTGGTACTGATACTCCGCATTCGCGAGCAAGCCCGCTCCCACATTTTTAGCTGCGGTGAGACCTGGAAGTTACAGCTTGATCCAGGTCGACTTCAGCTCGGTGTACTTGTCGAACGCATGCAGCGACTTGTCGCGGCCGTTACCCGACTGCTTGAAACCACCGAACGGTGCAGTCATATCGCCACCGTCATACTGGTTGACCCACACGCTACCGGCACGCAGAGCCTTGGCGGTGAGGTGCGCCTTGGAGATATCCGCCGTCCACACCGCTGCGGCCAGGCCGTAGATTGTGTCGTTGGCGATGGCAATCGCTTCCTCGGCGTTATCAAAGGTGATTACCGACAGGACTGGGCCGAAGATCTCTTCCTTGGCGATCTTCATGGCATTGGTCACGCCGTCGAAAATCGTTGGCTCAACGTAGGTGCCACCGGTTTCTTCGAGGGTGCGCTTGCCGCCCGCTACCAGCTTGGCGCCGTCAGCATGGCCGGCCTCGATGTAGGACAGCACGGTGTTCATCTGCTGAGTGTCCACCAGTGCGCCGACGTTGGTCGCTGGGTCCAGCGGGTTGCCTGGCTTCCAGGCCTTGAGAGCCTCGATCACCAGCGGCAGGAATTTATCCTTGATCGAACGCTCGACCAGCAGGCGCGAGCCAGCGGTGCAGACTTCACCCTGGTTGAAAGCAATGGCGCCAGCGGCGGATTCAGCAGCGGCTTGCAGGTCCGGCGCGTCAGCGAACACGATGTTCGGGCTCTTGCCACCGGCTTCCAGCCAAACACGCTTCATGTTCGACTCGCCGGAGCGGATCAACAGTTGCTTGGCGATTTTGGTCGAACCGGTGAACACCAGCGTGTCGACGTCCATGTGCAGCGCCAGCGCGTTGCCCACGGTGTGGCCATAGCCAGGCAGCACGTTGAACACGCCTTTCGGAATGCCCGCTTCAACCGCCAGTGCGGCGATGCGGATGGCGGTCAGCGGGGATTTTTCGGACGGCTTGAGGATTACCGAGTTACCGGTAGACAGCGCCGGCCCGAGTTTCCAGCAGGCCATCATCAACGGGAAGTTCCACGGCACGATGGCGCCAACCACGCCGACAGGCTCACGCGTCACAAGCCCAAGCTGGTCGTGCGGGGTGGCGGCAACTTCATCGTAGATCTTGTCGATAGCCTCGCCGCTCCAGCTCAGCGCGTTGGCTGCGCCAGGCACGTCGATGTACAGGGAGTCGCTGATCGGCTTGCCCATGTCCAAGGTTTCGAGCAGCGCCAGCTCTTCGGCATTGGCCTTGAGCAGTGCGGCGAATCGGATCATGGCGGATTTTCGCTTGGCCGGCGCAAGGCGCGACCAAACACCGGAATTGAAGGTAGCGCGGGCATTTTCCACGGCGCGCTGGGCGTCGGCGACGTCACAGCTGGCGACGGTGGCCAGCAAGCGGCCATCGACCGGGCTGATGCATTCGAAGGTGTCGCCGGAAGCAGCAGCGGTGTACTCGCCGTTGATGTAGGCGCGGCCTTCGATCTTCAGATCCTTGGCGCGTTGTTCCCAGTCGGCACGGGTCAGGGTGGTCATGCGAGTGTCCTCCTCTTATTGAATACAAGGGCCAGGCGATGTCCCCCGGCAGCCTCAAAGAATTCTTGCCCGGCCAGCCTGCTGTTCGGCTCAAGGCAGCTGCCACCCTAAACCAGCCGCTGGGGATGTTTCAATATATTTGACATAACGCCGGCAAACGCCCTTGCGATGTTCATTTTAATAAACATAGACTTTGAGCTCTCCAACCGCAGGCCAGACGGGACACGCACATGAGCATCCAGGACATCGTCGACTTCAGCCAAGCCAACACCGCCCCCGACCGCTACCGCCCTGCCGCAGAAAAAAATCCTCAAGGGCGATCCCGAACAAACGATCTACAACCACTACAACAGCCCGTGCGGGCAGATGAGTGCCGGCGTTTGGGAAGGTGAAGTCGGGCACTGGAAGGTCAACTACAGCGAACATGAGTACTGCGAGATCGTGCAGGGTGTTTCGGTATTGCGCGATGCCGAGGACAACGCCAAGACCTTGCGCGCCGGCGACCGCTTCGTGATCCCCGCCGGCTTCAGTGGCACCTGGGAAGTGCTGGAGCCGTGCCGCAAGATCTACGTGGTGTTTGAACAAAAGGCCTGATCAGCAAATCGCAGGCAAAAAAAGCCCGTATCGTGAGATACGGGCTTTTTTTCACAAGGAAGAAAAATCAATTACTTGATTTTGCCTTCTTTGTAGATCACGTGCTTGCGAACGCGCGGGTCGAACATTTTCTTTTCGAGCTTGTCCGGGGTAGTACGCTTGTTCTTGTCGGTAGTGTAGAAGTGACCAGTACCGGCGCTAGAGATCATTCGAATCAATTCACGCATGATAGAGCTCCTTAGATCTTGCCAGCGGCGCGGATTTCGGCCAGCACGACAGTGATGCCACGCTTGTCGATGATACGCATGCCTTTGGCAGATACACGCAGGCGAACAAAACGTTTCTCTTCTTCAACCCAGAAGCGGTGATGCTGCAGGTTCGGCAGGAAACGACGACGGGTTTTGTTATTTGCGTGGAAATGTTATTCCCAGTCACCGGACCCTTACCGGTAACTTGACAGACTCTCGACATGCCTCAGCCCTCTAAAACCACATGCCCAACCCGGCATGGGTTGGCCGCTTAATCTCTCAGTCATTTGGCGCCAGGCGCCGCGTTTCTTTAGGGTCTTACCGGCTACACCTACAAGCGAAGGAACCGGGCCCCTAGAAAAGAGCGCTGCTTTATACCAGAAAGACCCCAGTGCAACAACAGCCCGTGTGTTTTTACCGACCTAAATCTAGGTAAAACACACCTGAACCGTTGCCAGGAGGGGCCGCCGGAATAGCCGACCGCTCGTCGCACAGAATGATTTACAGCGCCTGCGCGCACGGTGAAGTGCTCGGCGAAATACGCTGAGGCGCCATCAAAACAGCATTTGAGGCAAAAGCACAGGCAAAAATGGGCTAGTCATTTGGCAATCTGAGCACTACGGTAGGACTTTTCCAGACTGCACTCGCAGATGGGCCTTCGATCTGCAAAGGAAACCGAACATGCGCCTCGCTGCCCTACCGCTGTTGCTCGCCCCTCTATTTATCGCGCCGCTGGCCTCTGCCGCCAGCAACTTGAGCGTCTGCACCGAGGCCAGCCCCGAAGGGTTCGATGTGGTGCAATACAATTCGCTGACCACCACCAATGCCTCGGCTGATGTGCTGATGAACCGCCTGGTGGACTATGACGCGGCCAGCGGCAAGCTAGTGCCCAGCCTGGCAGACAGCTGGGAAGTGTCGCCGGATGGCCTGACCTACACCTTCAAGCTGCACCCGGATGTGAAATTCCATCGCACCGACTATTTCACTCCAAGCCGCTCCCTGACCGCCGAAGACGTACGCTTCAGCTTCGAGCGCATGCTCGACCCGGCCAATCCTTGGCACAAGATCGCCCAGAGCGGCTTCCCCCACGCGCAGTCGCTGCAGTTGCCGACGCTGGTCAAGAAGATCGACGCGCTCGACCCGCTGACCGTGCGCTTCACCCTTGATCACGCCGACTCCACTTTCCTCGCCGCGCTGAGCATGGGCTTTGCTTCGATCTACCCGGCGGAATACGCCGACAAACTGCTCAAGGCAGGCACGCCCGAGAAACTCAACAGCCAGCCCATCGGCACCGGGCCGTTCGTTTTCGTGCGCTTCCAGAAAGACGCCGTGGTGCGCTACAAGGCCAACCCGGACTACTTCGCGGGCAAGCCACCTGTGGATAACTTGATCTTCGCCATCACCCCGGACGCCAACGTACGCTTGCAGAAATTGCACCGCGATGAATGCCAGATCGCCCTCTCGCCAAAAACCCCTGGATGTAGGCGAAGCCGAGAAAGACGCAGCGCTCAAGGTCGAAAAAACCGCCGCTTTCATGACGGCATTCGTCGCCATCAACAGCCAGCATCCGCCGCTGGATAAGCCCGAAGTGCGCCAGGCAATCAACCTGGCTTTCGACAAGGCCAGCTACCTCAAGGCCGTGTTTGAAGGCACCGCCGAAGCTGCCAACGGTCCTTACCCGCCCAACACCTGGAGCTACGCCAAGGACTTGCCGGGTTATCCACAGGACTTGGCCAAGGCCAAGGCATTGCTGAACCGTGCCGGGCTCAAGGACGGTTTCAAGACCACTATCTGGACACGCCCCACTGGCAGCCTGCTGAACCCCAACCCGAACCTCGGCGCGCAGTTGTTGCAGGCGGACCTGGCCAAGGTCGGCATCCAGGCCGAGATCCGCGTGATCGAATGGGGCGAGTTGATCCGCCGCGCCAAGGCGGGTGAGCACGACCTGCTGTTCATGGGCTGGGCCGGCGACAACGGCGACCCGGATAACTTCCTGACGCCGCAGTTCTCGTGCGCGGCAGTCAAATCCGGCACCAACTTCGCCCGCTACTGCGACCCTGCGCTGGACAAGCTGATCAGTGCCGGCAAGACCACCAGCGAGCAAGGGGTGCGCAGCAAGCTGTACCAGCAGGCCCAGGCGCAGATCCAGCAGCAGGCACTGTGGCTGCCATTGGCACACCCGACGGCATTCGCCCTGGCACGCAAGAATGTCGAGGGTTACCAGGTGAGCCCGTTCGGACGCCAGGATTTTTCGAAGGTTAGCGTCAAGCCGTAAGCTGCAAGCTGCAAGCTGCAAGCTGCAAGCCATTTGAGGCTTGCAGCTTGCAACTGCCCCCACATCCACCCATATTCGGCCATCGACAAGGGATCACCGTCGCCCACGATGATGTGGTCAAGCACCCGCACATCCACCACTTCCAAGGCTTTTTGCAGAATCTTGGTCAGTTTTCGATCTGCTGCGCTGGGCTCCATGCTCCCGGAAGGATGGTTGTGACACAGGATCAGCGCCGCCGCGTTGTAGGCCAACGCGCGCTTGACCACTTGCCGGGGGTAAACCACGGCACCGTCGATAGTGCCCTGGAACAAGGCCTCAAACCCCAACACCCGATGCTTTGAATCGAGAAACAGGCAGCCGAAGGTTTCATGGGGCTCATGACGCAACAGCGCCTTGAGGTAATCACGCACGGCCACCGGACTTTCCAGCACCGAATCAACGCGCAACCGCTCCGCCAGATGACGCCGGGACATTTCCAGCACCGCCTGCAACTGGGCAAACTTTGCTGGCCCCAGGCCCAACTGCTGGTTGAACACCGTTTGGCTGGCCTCCAACAGCGGCCGCAAGCCACCAAATTGCGCCAACAGGTGGCGCGCCAAGTCCACCGCGCTCCTGCCGGTCACCCCGGTACGCAGGAAGATCGCCAGCAGCTCTGCGTCGGACAAGCTCGCCGCGCCCCACTCCAACAGCTTCTCCCGTGGCCGCTCTGCCGCTGGCTAATCACGAATACTCATCCCACCTCCCTCTCCATGTGCACAATGCGCACCGCTGTAGCCTGGCGGGCGCTGTGTTATCGTAGGCCCTCTTTTTTGCGTGCGATTTCACCTGGGAGGGGGCATCGCAGGCGTCATTGAACTGGCATCACTGAACTGGAAAGGCAAACCAATGCAGCGTCTGTATCGGAAACGCATCGTTCTCGGCGTCGGCGGCGGCATTGCCGCCTACAAGAGCGCAGAGCTGGTTCGCAGGCTTCTCGACCAAGGCGCCGAAGTGCGCGTGGTCATGACACGCGGCGGCAGTGAATTCATCACACCGCTGACCATGCAGGCCTTGTCCGGCCACCCGGTTCACCTGGACCTGCTGGACCCGGCGGCCGAAGCTGCCATGGGCCATATCGAACTGGCCAAGTGGGCCGACCTGGTGTTGATCGCCCCGGCCACTGCCGACCTGATCGCACGCCTCGCCCAAGGTATCGCCGATGACCTGCTGACCACGCTGGTACTGGCCACCGACGCCACTGTCGCCATTGCGCCGGCCATGAACCAGGCCATGTGGCGCGACCCTGCCACCCAGGCCAACACCCAACTCCTGCAAAGCCGTGGCCTCAAGGTGTTCGGCCCGGCATCCGGCAGCCAGGCCTGCGGCGACGTCGGCATGGGCCGCATGCTTGAAGCCACCGACCTTGCACTGTGCGCCGCCGAGTGCTTCCAGCACCTGGCCCTGACCGGCAAGCACGTGCTGATCACCGCCGGCCCAACCCAGGAAAATATCGACCCGGTGCGCTACATCACCAACCATAGCTCAGGAAAATGGGCTTTGCCTTGGCGGAGGCGGCGGTCGAGGCAGGCGCTCGCGTCACCCTGATCACCGGCCCGGTGCATTTGCCGACACCCGATCGGGTCACGCGAATCGACGTCGTCAGCGCCCGCGACATGCTCGCGGCCTGTGAAGCGGCCATTCCCTGCGACCTGTTTATCGCCTCGGCCGCAGTGGCGGACTACCGTCCGGAAGTCGTTGCCCCGCAAAAGCTCAAGAAAGACCCTACGAGCGGCGACGGCCTGCTCCTGCAAATGGTGCGCAACCCAGACATTCTGGCCACCATCGCCACACGCCCGGACCGTCCGTTCAGCGTCGGCTTTGCCGCCGAAACCGAGCACCTGCTGGACTACGCCGCACGCAAATTGAAAGACAAAAACCTCGACCTGATCGTTGCCAATGATGTCGCCAACCCGAGCATCGGCTTCAACAGCGAGGAAAACGCTTGCAGCGTGATCGATCGTGACCTTCACGCCACCCTTTTCGCCCAGACCAGCAAGGGCAAGATTGCCCGCCAACTGATCTCTTTTATCGCCCAACGGCTGAACCAGGTTTAATTTCCATGCACGCTTTGCAAGCCAAGATCCTCGACCCCCGCATCGGCAACGAATTCCCACTGCCGGCCTACGCCACCCCAGGCTCCGCCGGCCTGGACCTGCGCGCCATGCTCAAGGAAGACACCGTCCTTGAACCAGGCCAGACCCTCCTAATTCCTACCGGCCTGTCGATCTACGTGGGCGACCCAGGCCTGGCAGCACTGATCCTGCCGCGCTCGGGCCTGGGCCATAAACACGGCATCGTGCTGGGTAACCTGGTGGGCCTGATCGATTCGGACTACCAGGGCGAGTTGATGGTGTCGTGCTGGAACCGCGGCCAGACCGCGTTCAACATCGCCGTTGGCGAACGTATTGCCCAGTTGGTGCTGGTGCCAGTCGTGCAGGCGCACTTCGAACTGGTGCAGGAATTCGACGAAACCCAACGCGGCGCAGGCGGCTTTGGGCATTCCGGCAGTCACTGACTAAGCTGAATCTGGCCGGGTGCTATTGCCCGGCTCGACGCCACCGCAAGGCTTTTCAGGACGAAGAATGCGCGGATTTTACAAGCGAGATTTCCCCAGTGAAATCAATGTATTACGCAATCGACAAGACGGAGCGCACGCTCCGATGGCATTTTGCACCACGAACTCTCTGCCGAAAACACCGTCATACCCTTCAGTTTGAGCCTGCCGGTCAGCCACATTAAGGCCAGCTTTGCCCCCTTCAGATGGAGTTCCCCCCGCGATGAGTACCGCAGCCCGAGTAGCCCCGACATTCCCCGACAGCATCTTTCGCGCCTACGACATCCGTGGCGTGGTGCCCAAGACCCTGACCGCCGAAACTGCCTACTGGATTGGCCGCGCCATCGGCTCCCAAAGCCTGGCGCAGGACGAGCCGAACGTATCGGTCGGTCGTGACGGTCGGCTTTCCGGCCCCGAGTTGGTGGAGCAATTGATCCAGGGCTTGGCCGACAGCGGCTGCCACGTCAGCGACGTCGGCCTGGTGCCTACGCCTGCGCTGTACTACGCCGCCAACGTCCTGGCCGGCAAATCCGGGGTGATGCTCACGGGTAGCCACAACCCGTCGGACTACAACGGCTTCAAGATCGTCATCGCCGGCGACACCCTCGCCAACGAGCAGATCCAGGCCCTGCACGACCGCTTGAAAACCAACGACCTGACCAGCGGCAAAGGCAGCATCACCAAGGTCGACATCCTGCAGCGCTATTCCGATGAGATCACCCGCGACGTCAAACTCGCGCGCCGCCTCAAGGTGGTGGTGGACTGCGGCAACGGCGCGGCTGGTGTGATCGCCCCGCAACTGCTCGAAGCCCTGAATTGCGAAGTCATCCCGCTGTTCTGCGACGTTGATGGCCACTTCCCAACCATCACCCGGACCCGGGCAAGCCTGAAAACCTGGTGGACCTGATCGCCAAGGTCAAGGAAACCGGGGCTGACGTCGGCCTGGCCTTCGACGGTGACGGCGACCGTGTGGGCGTGGTGACCGAAACCGGCGAGATCGTGTTCCCGGACCGCTTGCTGATGCTGTTCGCCCGTGACGTGGTGGCGCGCAACGCCAACGCCGAGATCATCTTCGACGTGAAGTGCACCCGCCGCCTCACGCCATTGATCAAGGAATATGGCGGTCGCCCGCTAATGTGGAAGACCGGTCACTCGTTGATCAAAAAGAAAATGAAGGAAACCGGCGCCCTGTTGGCCGGCGAAATGAGCGGTCACGTGTTCTTCAAGGAACGCTGGTTCGGTTTTGATGACGGCATTTACAGTGCCGCTCGTCTGCTGGAGATCCTCAGCAAGGAAAAATCCACCGCCGAAGAGCTGTTTCAGACCTTCCCGAATGATATTTCTACGCCAGAGATCAATATCCATGTGACCGAGGAGAGCAAATTCAGCATCATTGACGCACTGCACGATGCGCAATGGGGCGAAGGCGCCGACCTGACCCTCATTGATGGTGTGCGAGTCGATTACGCCAAAGGCTGGGGCCTGGTGCGCGCGTCCAACACCACACCGGTGCTGGTCCTGCGCTTCGAGGCGGATACCGAGGCTGAGTTGCAGCGCATCAAGGACGTGTTCCACGCCCAGTTGAAACGTGTTGCCCCTGATCTCCAATTACCGTTCTGATTTTTTACCGGAGCCCTGAATGACCCTCGAACGCGAAGCCGCTGCCAACACCGCCAAGGTCCTTTCCGAAGCGTTGCCCTACATTCGACGCTACGTCGGCAAGACGCTGGTGATCAAATACGGCGGCAATGCCATGGAAAGCGACGAGCTGAAAACCGGCTTTGCCCGCGACATCGTGTTGATGAAAGCCGTAGGGATCAACCCGGTGGTAGTGCACGGTGGCGGCCCGCAAATCGGCGACCTGCTCAAGCGCTTGTCGATCGAGAGTCACTTCATCGATGGCATGCGCGTCACTGACGCGCAAACCATGGACGTGGTGGAGATGGTCCTCGGCGGCCAGGTCAACAAGGACATCGTCAACCTGATCAACCGCCACGGCGGCAGCGCCATCGGCCTGACTGGCAAGGACGCGGAGCTGATTCGCGCGAAAAAACTGACAGTGACCCGTCAGACGCCGGAAATGACCCAGCCGGAAATCATCGACATCGGCCAGGTGGGCGAAGTGGTGGGCGTGAACACCGACCTGCTGAACCTGCTGGTCAAAGGTGACTTCATCCCGGTGATCGCGCCGATCGGCGTGGGCGCCAACGGTGAGTCCTACAACATCAACGCCGACTTGGTGGCCGGCAAGGTGGCCGAGGCACTGAAGGCTGAAAAGCTGATGCTGCTGACCAACATCGCCGGGCTGATGGACAAGGAAGGCAAGGTACTGACTGGCCTGACCACTCAACAAGTGGACGAGCTGATTGCCGACGGCACCATCTACGGCGGCATGCTGCCGAAGATCCGTTGCGCACTGGAAGCGGTGCAAGGCGGCGTGGGCAGCTCGCTGATCATCGACGGCCGCGTACCGAATGCGGTATTGCTGGAAATCTTCACCGATACCGGCATGGGCACGTTGATCAGTAATCGCAAGCGTCCTTAACCGCTGCAAACAAAAAGGCCCCGCTCAATCTGATTGAACGGGGCCTTTTTTATGCACATTGCCTCTGCAGAAAAATAGAGACTCCCACAGAGGATGTGGGTCAGACGCCAAATTGCTCGCGGTATGCGCGAACAGCCGGCAGATGCTGCTTGAGCTGTGGATCATCTTCCAGGAACTGCAACACCTGGTTCAACGACACGATACTCACCACCGGAATGCCGAAATCACGCTCCACTTCCTGGATGGCCGACAACTCACCGTTGCCGCGCTCCTGGCGGTTCAGCGCAATCAGCACGCCCGCTGCCTTGGCGCCGTCCTGGGAAGCAATGATCTGCATCACTTCACGAATCGCGGTGCCAGCGGTGATCACGTCGTCGATGATCAGCACATCGCCAGTGAGCGGCGCGCCCACGAGGCTACCGCCTTCGCCATGGGCCTTGGCTTCCTTGCGGTTGAAACACCACGGCAGATCCTGCCCATGATGCTCGGCCAACGCCACGGCCGTCGCTGCCGCCAGGGGAATGCCCTTGTAGGCCGGACCGAACAACACGTCGAAGGAAATACCGCTTTCAACGATGGCTGCCGCGTAGAAACGACCCAGCTGAGCCAGGGCCGAACCCGAGTTGAACAAGCCCGCATTGAAGAAGTACGGGCTGGTGCGCCCAGACTTGAGAGTGAACTCACCGAAGCGCAAAACGCCGCGATCGATGGCAAAACGAATGAAATCGCGTTGATACGCCTGCATGAAAAAAGCCTCAGATACCACGGATTTAGCTAATTAGGTAGACGGCGTGTATCATACACGCACGCGATTTTTGGGGCCATTTATGCGGATCATCAGTGTGAACGTTAATGGTATTCAGGCTGCAGTCGAGCGTGGTTTGCTCAGTTGGCTGCAAGCCCAGAATGCCGACGTCATCTGCCTGCAGGATACCCGCGCCTCCGCCTTTGAACTGGACGACCCAGCCTTCCAACTGGATGGCTACTTCCTTTATGCCTGCGATGCCGAAGTGCCCACCCAAGGTGGCGTGGCTTTGTATTCGCGGTTGCAACCCAAGGCGGTCATCAGCGGCCTCGGCTTCGAGACAGCCGACCGCTACGGGCGCTACCTGCAAGCCGATTTCGATAAGGTCAGCATCGCGACCTTGCTGCTTCCTTCGGGGCAGAACGGCGATGAAGACTTGAACCAGAAGTTCAAGCTAATGGACGATTTCGCCCGTTACCTGGATAAACAGCGACGCAAACGTCGCGAGTACATTTATTGTGGCTCGCTGTACGTGGCGCAACAGAAGCTGGATATCAAGAACTGGCGCGACAGCCAGCAATCCCCGGGTTTCCTGGCGCCAGAACGGGCCTGGATGGACGAGATTGTCGGCAACATGGGTTATGTGGATGCCCTGCGCGAAGTCAGCCGCGAAGGCGACCAGTACAGCTGGTGGCCGGATAACGAACAGGCTGAGATGCTCAACCTGGGCTGGCGTTTCGACTACCAGTTGCTGACCCCAGGTCTGCGCCGGTTCGTTCGCAGTGCACGCTTGCCGCGCCAGCCACGTTTCTCGCAGCACGCGCCGCTGATCGTGGACTACGACTGGACACTGACCATCTAAGGTCTTTTTTCCAGGTACAAAAAACCGACATCGCTGTCGGTTTTTTTGTGGGCGCCCGTTATTTGACCGGACGCCAGGTAAAGGGATAGCGATAAGCGATCCCTTTATTGGCCTTGATGCCGCCAATGATCGTCAACACCAAGGTTGCGATCACCAGGGCGATCATCAGGAAAAAACCCACCACGGCAAACGCCAGCACCACGCAGGCCATCCAGGCGATGGCCACGGTGATCTGGAAGTTCAGCGCTTCCTTGCCCTGGTCGTCAATGAACGCATCTTTTTCCTTCTTGAGCTGCCACAGGATCAGCGGCCCAACAACGCTGCCGAAGGGGAATACAAACCCCAGAAACGCCGCGAAGTGACACAACATCGCACCCTGGCGCGCTTCATAGGAAGGCGTAGACACAGGCAATTGGCTGTCACTCATGGCGTTTCTCCTTGAAGCCGGTTCAGTCGGCCAGTGCGGCGTTCTGCAGTTCGAAGATCTCGGTCATGCCCTTCTGGGCCAGTGCCAGCATGGCGTTCAGTTCGGCCGGCTGGAATGGCGCGCCTTCGGCGGTGCCCTGCACTTCGATGAAACCACCGGTGCTGGTCATTACCACGTTCAGGTCGGTCTCGGCAGCCGAGTCTTCCAGGTAGTCCAGGTCCAGCACAGGCTCGCCCTGGTACATACCCACCGAAACGGCGGCGATCATTTGCTTGAGCGGGTCACCGCCTTTGAGGCCGCCACGCTTCTTGATCACTTTCAGCGCGTCAACCAGGGCCACCATGGCGCCGGTGATGGACGCGGTACGGGTACCGCCGTCTGCCTGGATCACGTCGCAGTCGACGTACAGGGTCACGTCGCCCAGCTTGGACATGTCCAAGGCGGCACGCAGGGAGCGGCCGATCAGGCGCTGGATTTCCAGGGTGCGCCCGCCTTGCTTGCCACGACTGGCTTCACGCTGGTTACGCTCGCCGGTCGCGCGCGGCAGCATGCCGTATTCGGCGGTCAACCAGCCCTGGCCCTGGCCTTTCAGGAAGCGCGGCACGCCATTTTCGACGCTGACGGTGCAGATAACCTTGGTATCGCCAAACTCGACCAGTACAGAACCCTCGGCGTGTTTGGTGTAGTTGCGGGTGATGCGGATCGAGCGGAGCTGATCGGCAACGCGACCACTTGGACGTTTCATAGGGGATACCTGTACTGAGGACGAAAAACTGCCGAGCATTATAGAGCCGTGAGCCGATTCGGGGCACTTCTAAAAATTCGGTTACGAATGGCCGGGCTGACGCCCATTGTTTGGGCGCGCTCGCCCCACTGCGCTACAATCCTGCGCCTTCTTAACCATCAGCCCGTGTTTGCGGGACTGCAACGCGAGGTACCTCCATGGTGCACAGCATGACCGCCTTCGCCCGCGTCGAAAAAGCCGGCGTCCAAGGCACCCTGAGCTGGGAACTGCGCTCGGTCAACAGCCGCTACCTGGAGCCGCACCTGCGCCTGCCGGAATCATTCCGCGACCTCGAAGGCGCCGTGCGTGAAGCGCTGCGCCAGGGCATTTCCGCGGCAAGCTGGAATGCACCCTGCGCTTTACCGAAGAAACCACCGGCAAGGCCTTGCAGATTGATCGCGACCGCGCCGCACAACTGGTTGCCGCCGCCGAGACCATCGCCAGCCTGATCAAGCAGCCCGCTGCGCTGAACCCGCTGGAAGTGCTGGCCTGGCCGGGCGTGCTGGTGGCCGACGCCACCGACCCGCAAGCCCTCAACGCCGAAGCCCTCGCCCTGTTCAACCAGGGTTTGAAGGAGCTCAAGGCTGGCCGCGAACGCGAAGGCGCCGAACTGGCCCGCCTGATCAACGAACGCCTGACCGCCATCGAAGAGGATGTGGTCACCCTGCGTGAACTGGTACCGCAGATGCTCGCCACCCAGCGCCAGAAGGTCCTCGATCGCTTTACCGACATGAAGGCCGACCTCGACCCGACGCGCCTTGAACAGGAAATGGTGCTGCTCGCACAGAAGAGTGACGTGGCCGAAGAGCTCGACCGCCTGAGCACCCACATTCTTGAAGTACGTCGTGTGCTCAAGTCTGCCGGTGCCGCCGGTCGGCGCCTGGACTTCCTGATGCAGGAACTCAACCGCGAAGCCAATACACTGGGCTCCAAGGCATTTGACCCCCGCAGCACCCAGGCTGCGGTCAACCTCAAGGTGTTGATCGAGCAGATGCGCGAACAAGTACAGAATATTGAGTAAGGCAACTTCCATGACCCACAGCACCGGCACCCTTTACATCATTTCCGCCCCTTCGGGCGCGGGCAAGAGCAGCCTGGTCAAGGCCCTGACCGACGCTGACGACCAGATCCGTATCTCGGTCTCGCACACCACCCGCGCCATGCGCCCGGGCGAGGTGAACGGCGTGCACTATCACTTCGTCGAGCGCACCGAGTTCGTCAAGATGATCGAACACGGCGACTTCCTCGAGCGTGCCGAAGTGTTCGGCAACCTCTACGGCACCTCGCAAAGCCACCTGCAGCAGACCCTGGACGAAGGCCACGACCTGATCCTGGAAATCGATTGGCAGGGCGCCGAACAAGTGCGCCAGTTGATGCCAAAGGCGCGTTCGATCTTCATCCTGCCGCCATCGCTTGAAGCGTTGCATCAGCGCCTGACCAACCGTGGCCAGGACAGCGACGAGATCATCGAAGGCCGCATGCGCGAAGCCGTCAGCGAAATGAGCCACTACGTCGACTACGACTACCTGATCATCAACGACGATTTCGCCCACGCCCTAGATGATCTGAAGGCGATTTTCCGCACCAATCAGCTCCAGCAAAAGCGTCAACAGCAGCGTTTTGGCAAATTGCTCGCCGAATTGCTGGGCTGATTGGCTCTTCCCAAAACCGCTGCAAGCGCTTTACATTGGTGCTTGCAGCGGTTTGACGAGGGCTCGCGGAAAATCAGCGCTTCCCTAAACGCTGGTGATTTTTTAAACTGCTCAGTCCGCTCGCCCAACCGGGCAGCGCGCATCTTGCATTCGCTCCGAGGAATACCATGGCCCGCGTAACCGTTGAAGACTGCCTAGAACACGTGGATAACCGCTTTGAGCTGGTCATGCTCTCTACCAAGCGTGCCCGTCAACTGGCCACTGGCGGCAAAGAGCCCCTGGTCCAGTGGGAAAACGACAAGCCTACCGTTGTAGCCCTGCGTGAAATCGCTGAAGGCCTGATGAGCTACGAGTTCATCGCCAACGCCGAAATCGTTGAAGACGAACCGCTGTTTGCAGCGTTCGAGGACGAGTCCAACGAGGCCGTCTGAGCCTATGCCTGGTCGACGTAGCACGGCGCGGGGTCAACGCATGCGGCAGGAGTCAATCCTATGCCGAGCATAGACGCCCTCGCCGATCGCTTATCGGCCTACCTCGGCCCAGACCAGGTCAACCTGGTCCGCCGAGCGTATTTCTACGCCGAACAAGCCCACGACGGCCAACGCCGCCGCAGTGGCGAGGCGTACGTCACCCATCCTCTTGCGGTGGCCAATATTCTTGCCGACATGCACATGGACCATCAGAGCCTGATGGCCGCGATGCTGCATGACGTGATCGAAGACACCGGAATCGCCAAGGAAGCGCTCAGTGCGCAATTTGGCGAAACCGTGGCCGAACTGGTCGACGGGGTCAGCAAACTGACCCAGATGAACTTCGAGACCAAGGCCGAAGCCCAGGCGGAAAACTTCCAGAAGATGGCCATGGCCATGGCCCGCGATATTCGCGTGATCCTGGTCAAGCTGGCTGACCGGCTGCACAACATGCGCACGCTGGAAGTGCTGTCCGGCGAAAAGCGCCGGCGCATCGCCAAGGAAACCCTGGAAATCTACGCACCCATCGCCAACCGGCTGGGCATGCACGCCATTCGCATCGAATTTGAAGACCTCGGTTTCAAGGCAATGCACCCGATGCGTTCGGCGCGCATCTATCAGGCGGTCAAGCGCGCCCGGGGCAACCGCAAGGAAATCGTCAACAAGATCGAAGAGTCCCTGAGCCATTGCCTGGCGATCGATGAGATCGAAGGTGAAGTCAGCGGCCGACAGAAGCATATCTACGGCATCTACAAGAAGATGCGCGGCAAACGCCGGGCCTTCAACGAGATCATGGACGTGTACGCGTTCCGGATCATCGTCGACAAGGTCGACACCTGCTACCGCGTGCTGGGCGCTGTGCATAATTTGTACAAACCTCTTCCGGGCCGCTTCAAAGATTACATCGCCATTCCCAAGGCCAACGGCTATCAGTCGCTGCATACCACGCTGTTTGGTATGCACGGGGTGCCGATCGAGATCCAGATCCGCACCCGCGAAATGGAAGAGATGGCCAACAACGGCATCGCCGCCCATTGGCTGTACAAGTCCAGCGGCGACGAGCAGCCCAAGGGCACCCACGCCCGCGCGCGCCAGTGGGTCAAGGGCGTGCTGGAAATGCAGCAACGTGCCGGCAACTCCCTCGAATTTATCGAGAGCGTGAAGATCGACCTGTTCCCGGACGAGGTCTACGTGTTCACGCCCAAAGGCCGGATCATGGAGCTGCCCAAAGGCTCCACGGCGGTCGACTTTGCCTACGCGGTGCACACCGACGTGGGCAACAGCTGCATCGCCTGCCGGATCAACCGACGCCTGGCCCCGCTGTCGGAACCGCTGCAAAGCGGCTCCACGGTGGAGATCGTCAGTGCACCGGGCGCACGTCCGAACCCGGCTTGGCTCAACTTCGTAGTCACCGGCAAGGCGCGTACGCACATCCGTCACGCCCTGAAACTGCAGCGCCGTTCCGAGTCCATCAGCCTGGGCGAACGCCTGCTGAACAAAGTGCTCAACGGTTTCGACAGCGCCCTGGACAAGATCCCGCAGGAGCGCGTGCAAGCGATGCTCCACGAGTACCGCCAGGAAACCATCGAAGACCTGCTGGAAGATATCGGCCTGGGCAACCGCATGGCCTACGTGGTCGCCCGCCGCCTGCTGGGCGAAGGCGAACAGCTGCCAAGCCCCGAAGGCCCGCTGGCGATTCGCGGCACCGAGGGCCTGGTGCTCAGCTACGCCAAGTGCTGCACGCCGATTCCAGGCGACCCGATTGTTGGCCACCTGTCCGCAGGCAAAGGCATGGTGGTGCACCTGGACAACTGCCGCAACATCACCGAAATCCGCCACAACCCGGAAAAATGCATCCAGCTCTCGTGGGCCAAGGATGTCACCGGCGAATTCAACGTCGAGCTGCGTGTGGAGCTGGAACACCAGCGCGGCCTGATCGCCCTGCTGGCCAGCAGCGTGAACGCGGCCGACGGCAATATCGAGAAAATCAGCATGGACGAACGCGATGGTCGAATCAGCGTCGTCCAACTGGTGGTCAGCGTGCACGACCGTGTGCACCTGGCCCGCGTGATCAAGAAACTGCGCGCCTTGACCGGTGTGATCCGCATCACCCGCATGCGTGCATAGCCGATCCATTACAAGGAGTCATTCATGACCAAGACTGTTATCACCAGCGACAAGGCCCCGGCTGCCATCGGCACCTACTCCCAGGCCATCAAGGCGGGCAACACCGTCTACATGTCCGGCCAGATCCCGCTGGACCCAATGACCATGGAACTGGTGGAAGGCTTCGAAGCCCAGACCGTACAGGTCTTCGAGAACCTCAAGTCCGTGGCCGAGGCTGCCGGCGGTTCGTTCAAGGACATCGTCAAACTGAACATCTTCCTCACCGACCTGAGCCACTTCGCCAAGGTCAACGAGATCATGGGCAAGTACTTCGAACAGCCATACCCAGCCCGCGCCGCCATCGGCGTTGCTGCCCTGCCAAAGGGCGCACAGGTTGAGATGGACGCGATTCTGGTCATCGAGTAAAACACCCGGCGCAGCTTTCCCCAGGCTGCGCCGACTCTGTTTCAGAAGGATTTCGTAATGCGCAAAGCGCTTGTAGCCTCATCATTGCTCACCCTGCTGCTCGGCGGCTGCGCCAGCAACCCCGCCGACCTGGACGTGAGCGGCACCTGGATCAACCAGGTCGCCATCGATGCGGCTGCCAAAGGCGGCCCTTTGCGTGAAGCCCTGCAAAGCTTTGGCCCAAACCTCGAATGGGAGGTCAACCCCAAGGCATCGCAGGCGCGCTACTACAACGGTTTTGAAGTGGCGGAAGGTAAATTGCTGGGTGAAAAATCCGGCGCCTGGAGCGTGGACTTCTACGGCAGCTCCGCCACCGAACTCAAGCGCAAGGGCAAACAACTGCTGCAAGTGGCCAACGACAACGAGCCCGAGCAGCTGTTTGCACGCCCTAAAGAGCCAGCGCCGGAAGGCGCGCCGCTGGTGCCAACTTCGAGCGTGCACTGTATGCGGCCTACATGGGCGGCGACTGGAAGATCACCGACGGCTTCGGCAGCGGCGCCATTGTGCAGTTCCAGGCCAACGGCAAAGTTGCCGGCCTGCCCAATGTTGACCAGTACTCGCTGTGCCTGGCAGGTGATTGCGCGTCCATGAGCGGCGGCTATGACAGTATCTGGCTGCAACTGAATGGCCAGGGCAACCCGTGGATCTTTGTGCGCAAGGGCAAGCAGCTGGAGATTTTCCAAGCGGTCAACACAGCGCAGACGGATGAGGTGCCTCAGTTCACCCCCGGCCCTCGCCAATGGTTGCTTGAAAAGCAATAACCACCCAAACAGAGATCCAAATGTAGGAGCGGGCTTGCTGTAGTGAGCGGGCTTGCCCGCGCTGGGCTGCGAAGCAGCCCCATTGGATCTACAGTGAACCCGTCGGGGGACAAGCCCCCTCACTACAGCAAGCCACCTCCCACATTTTTTAACCGCGTTTCAGCCCTTTAGAATTGCAGCGTACCCTTCGCGGAAGGTCGGATAGGTCGGCACCCAACCCAGCGCTTTAGCCCGCGCATTACTGCATTGCTTGCTCCCGGCCCGCCGTACACTGGCATCCTCAGCCCACTCGGTCACGCCCAGATACTCACGCAACCAACCTACCACCTCGGCCAACGGCGCGGGCGCATCGTCGACACCGATATAAACCTTGTCCAACGAACCGCCCTTTTCCACATGCCGCAGCAAAAACGCCAGCAACCCCGCAGCGTCATCCGCATGAATGCGATTGCCATATAACGGTGGGTCAATCGCCACGCGGTAGCCTTGGCGAACCTGGGTCAGCAGCCACTCGCGGCCAGGTCCATAAATGCCGGTGAGACGCACGATGCTGGCCGGGATGCCGCTATTGAGCGCCACTTGCTCAGCCTCCAGCATTACCTGCCCGGAATAGCCCTTCGCCTGGGTCTGCGACGTTTCGTCGACCCACTCTCCATTCTGTTGCCCATAGACACTGCTGCTGGACACAAAAATCAGATGCTTGGGCTCCTGACCGTAATCGCCCAACCACTCCAGCACGTGTTTCAGCCCTTGTACGTAAGCAGCGCGATACCCGGCCTCGTCGTGATCAGTTGCCGCCGCGCAATACACCAGGTAATCCACCCCACCTATCGGCCAAGTGTCAGGGCAATCCTTGTTGAACAGGTCGCCAGCAATGCCGATGACCCCTTCGGGAAGGCGCGAAATATCACGCCGCAGGCCGTGGACCTCCATTCCGAGGCGAGCAATTGGCTAGCCAGCCGACTACCCACATCGCCACATCCGGCAATCACAACAGAAGGCGCAGACATCACAAAACTCCGTACTTAAAGGTCTAGATTAGCCGTCGCAGATGACAGGCGGCCAGAAAAGGGCAAATAAAGTAACTGTATTACTTCTGTTAACAAGAATTACTTGCAATAATAACCGCCCATTTGTCCTCGGCCTCCCAGGTCTGGAAGGACGATCACTCATTTTTTCCTCTCAGGTCCGGCCAGCATGACACGTAATACAAACCCCGCTTCGCCAACCACATTCCGCGCCTGGCGCGCGATTGCCGTAGTGCTGTTCAGCGTGCTGCTGGCGCCGACCGCCGCTTTCGCTGACGCCACCGCCCCGGCCACCCCGGCTGCTGCCGAGCACAGCACTGCAGCCCCGGCCGCTGCTCCAGCCGCGACCGACCCAGCCTTGGCTGCCGACCCGGCCTCCGCTGACGAGACCGGCGTAGTCCTGGAAGAAGACAACACCCTGGGCATGGCCCACGACCTGTCGCCGTGGGGCATGTACCAGAACGCTGACGTGGTGGTAAAAGCCGTGATGATCGGCCTGGCCATCGCCTCGATCATCACCTGGACCATCTGGATCGCCAAAGGCTTCGAGCTGCTGGGCGCCAAGCGCCGCCTGCGTACTGAAATCGTCCACCTGAAAAAGGCCACCACCCTCAAGGAAGCGAGCGAAACCGCGACCAAGAAGGGCACCCTGGCCAATACCCTGGTGCACGATGCGCTGGAAGAAATGCGCCTGTCGGCCAACACCCGCGAAAAGAAGGCATCAAGGAGCGTGTGGCTTTCCGCCTGGAGCGCCTGGTTGCGGCGTGCGGTCGTAACATGAGCAGCGGCACCGGCGTGCTGGCAACCATCGGTTCCACCGCGCCGTTCGTCGGCCTGTTCGGTACCGTGTGGGGCATCATGAACAGCTTCATCGGCATCGCCAAAACCCAGACCACCAACCTTGCCGTCGTTGCCCCAGGCATCGCCGAAGCCCTGCTGGCAACGGCCCTGGGCCTGGTTGCGGCCATTCCTGCAGTGGTGATCTACAACGTCTTCGCCCGTTCGATCGCCGGCTACAAAGCCCAGGTATCGGACGCGTCGGCAGAAGTCCTGCTGCTGGTCAGCCGCGACCTCGATCACCTGCCTACCGAGCGCAGCTCGCAACCGCACATGGTGAAAGTGGGGTAATCGGCCATGGGCCTGCATTTGAATCAAGGCGACGACGAACTCGTCGAGAACCACGAAATCAACGTCACGCCGTTTATCGACGTGATGCTGGTGCTGCTGATCATCTTCATGGTGGCCGCTCCGCTGGCAACCGTGGACATCAAGGTCGACCTGCCCGCCTCCACCGCCAAGCCGGCGCCGCGGCCAGAGAAACCGGTGTTCCTCAGCGTCAAGGCGGACCAACGTCTGTTCCTGGGCGAAGAAGAAGTCAAATCCGAGACCCTGGGCCAGGTGCTGGACGCCAAGACCCAAGGCAAGAAAGACACGACGATCTTCTTCCAGGCCGACAAGGGCGTGGACTACGGCGACCTGATGAGCGTGATGGATGCCCTGCGGGCAGCCGGCTACCTCAAGGTAGGCCTGGTCGGACTTGAGACGGCAGCCAAGAAATGATCACGACGCGCCACAAACTGACGCGTTATGGCACCAGCCTCGCCGTCGTGCTGGGCGTGCATGCCGTCGCGATTGCTATCGCGCTTCATTGGTCAGCGCCGCACACGGTGCAGTTGCCGCCGGCTGCCATGGTCATAGACCTGGCGCCGATGCCAGCGCCACCGCCGCCGGCACCGCCCAAGGTGATCACGCCGCCGCAACCGCCGACGCCGGTCGAAGAGCTGCCCCTGCCGAAGCTGGCAGAGGCGCCCAAACCGACGATCCAGGTGCCCAAGCCGGTCAAGCCCAAGCCGAAACCACAGCCGCCCAAGCCGGTAGAGAAGAAGATCGAGCCGCCCAAGGAGAAACCTTCCGAGGACCCGCCGAGCGACGCTCCGCCGACCAACGCGCCCGCTGAAAAATCGGCCCAGCCCGTGCCCGGCCCATCGCCGCAACAGGTCGCGGCCAAAGCATCCTGGGAAGGCACCCTGCTGGCGCACTTGCAGAAGTACAAGAAGTACCCACCAGGTGCCCAGGCCCGTGGCAGGAAGGCCTGAACCGTCTGCGGTTCGTGGTAGATGCTGACGGCAACGTGCTGTCCTACGAGTTGGTGGGCCGCTCCGGCAACGCCGACCTGGACCGCGCCACCCTGGACATGATCCGTCGTGCCCAGCCACTGCCCAAGCCGCCGGCCGACATGCTCAAGGGTGGCAGCATCGAGATCGTTGCACCGTTTGTGTACAACATCGAGAAGCGTCGCCGCTAAGGATTGCAGGAGCCAGCTTGTGGGAGCTGGCTTGCCTGCGATAGCATCACCTCGGTGCAACTGATAGACCGAGGTGCCTGCATCGCGGGCAAGCCCGCTCCACATTGGTCTTCTTGCATCAGCAAAATCCCCCAGCATTCCCCACTCAATCCCCAACAAAGTTCTGATAACGTGCGTCTATCGATTGCAGCCGGTATGCTTGGCTCGCAACCTCATGGACGCCCGCTATGACTCTTACAGAATTACGCTACATCGTTACCCTCGCCCAAGAGCAGCACTTCGGCCATGCGGCCGAGCGTTGCCACGTCAGCCAGCCGACGCTGTCGGTGGGCGTGAAGAAGCTTGAAGACGAACTCGGTGTGCTGATTTTCGAGCGCAGCAAAAGCGCCGTGCGCCTCACCCCCGTGGGCGAAGGCATTGTTGCCCAGGCCCAGAAGGTCTTGGAACAAGCGCAAAGCATTCGCGAGCTGGCCCAGGCCGGCAAGAATCAGCTGACGGCTCCGCTGAAAGTCGGCGCCATCTACACCGTCGGCCCTTACCTGTTCCCGCACCTGATCCCACAACTGCATCGCGTCGCACCACAGATGCCGCTGTATATCGAAGAAAACTTCACCCACGTACTGCGCGACAAACTGCGCAACGGCGAGCTGGACGCGATCATCATCGCCCTGCCGTTCAACGAAGCGGACGTACTCACCCTGCCGCTCTACGACGAGCCGTTCTACGTGCTGATGCCCGCCACCCACCCGTGGACGCAAAAGACACCATCGACGCCGGTTTGCTCAACGACAAGAGCCTGCTGCTGCTGGGTGAAGGCCATTGCTTCCGCGACCAGGTACTCGAAGCCTGCCCGACCCTGACCAAGGGCAACGACGGCGCCAAGCACACCACCGTGGAATCCAGCTCCCTGGAAACCATCCGCCACATGGTCGCGTCCGGCCTGGGCATTTCGATCCTGCCGCTGTCGGCAGTCGACAGCCATCACTACGCCCCTGGCGTGATCGAAGTGCGTCCGCTGACGCCGCCGGTGCCGTTCCGTACCGTGGCCATCGCCTGGCGCGCCAGTTTCCCACGGCCGAAAGCCATTGAGATCCTCGCCGACTCGATCCGCCTGTGTTCGGTGGCCAAGCCGCCCGCTGCGAGCTAAGTAGAAGTATGACTGAGCTGTCACAGGTGTCGGTGACGGCACTCAAGGGTGTCGGTGAAGCCATGGCCGAGAAATTGGCCAAGGTCGGCCTGGAGAATCTTCAGGACGTGTTGTTCCACCTGCCCTGCGCTATCAGGACCGCACCCGCGTGGTGCCCATTGGCGAGTTGCGTCCTGGACAGGATGCGGTGGTCGAGGGCACCGTCAGCGGCGCCGATGTGGTGATGGGCAAGCGCCGCAGCCTGGTGGTGCGCCTGCAGGATGGCACCGGCGGCTTGAGCCTGCGCTTCTACCATTTCAGCAATGCGCAGAAGGAAGGCCTCAAGCGCGGCACCCGCGTACGTTGCTACGGCGAAGCACGCCCAGGCGCGTCGGGCCTGGAGATCTATCACCCGGAATACCGTGCCATCACCGGCGACGAGCCGCCACCGGTAGACACCACCCTGACACCGATCTACCCGCTCACCGAAGGCCTGACCCAACAGCGCCTGCGCCAACTGTGCACACAAACCCTGACGATGCTCGGCCCGAAAAGCCTGCCCGACTGGCTGCCGCTGGAGTTGGCTCGCGACTACCAGCTCGCGCCGCTGGACGACGCAATCCGCTACCTGCATCACCCACCGGCCGATGCCGATGTGGACGAATTGGCCCTGGGTCATCACTGGGCCCAGCACCGCCTGGCCTTCGAAGAGCTGCTGACCCACCAACTGTCCCAGCAACGCCTGCGCGAAAGCATGCGCTCGCTGCGCGCGCCCGCGATGCCCAAGGCCACGCGGTTACCGGCGCAGTACCTGGCCAACCTCGGCTTTGCGCCTACTGGCGCCCAACAGCGCGTGGGCAATGAAATTGCCTACGATCTCAGCCAGCAAGAACCGATGCTGCGCCTGATCCAAGGTGACGTAGGCGCCGGCAAGACCGTGGTTGCCGCCCTCGCCGCCTTGCAGGCGCTGGAGGCGGGCTACCAAGTAGCCCTGATGGCCCCCACCGAAATCCTCGCCGAACAGCACTTCATCACGTTCAAGCGCTGGCTCGAACCGCTGGGCCTGGAAGTGGCGTGGCTGGCCGGCAAGCTCAAGGGCAAGAACCGCGTTGCCGCGCTGGAACAGATCGCCGGCGGCGCCCCGATGGTGGTGGGCACCCATGCATTGTTCCAGGACGAAGTCAGGTTCAAGAACCTGGCCCTGGTGATCATCGACGAACAACACCGTTTCGGCGTGCAACAACGCCTGGCCCTGCGCCAGAAAGGCGTGGGCGGGCGCATGAACCCGCACCAGCTGATCATGACCGCCACGCCGATCCCACGCACTCTGGCCATGAGCGCCTACGCCGACCTCGACACTTCGATCCTCGACGAACTGCCCCTGGCCGTACCCCCGGTCAATACGGTGCTGGTTACCGACACCCGGCGTGTCGAAGTGATCGAGCGGGTGCGCGGCGCCTGTGCTGAAGGACGTCAGGCCTATTGGGTATGCACGCTGATCGAAGAGTCTGAAGAACTGACCTGCCAGGCCGCCGAGACGACCTATCAGGACCTCACCAGTGCCCTGGGCGAGCTCAAGGTCGGCCTGATCCACGGGCGCATGAAGCCTGCGGAAAAAGCCGCGGTGATGGCCGAGTTCAAGGCTGGCAACCTGCAGTTGCTGGTGGCCACCACCGTGATCGAAGTCGGCGTGGACGTGCCCAACGCCAGCCTGATGATCATCGAAAACCCCGAGCGCCTGGGCCTGGCCCAACTGCACCAGTTGCGCGGCCGGGTCGGCCGGGGCAGTGCCGCCAGCCATTGCGTGCTGCTGTATCACCCGCCGTTGTCGCAGATTGGCCGTCAACGCCTGGGCATCATGCGCGAGACCAACGACGGTTTTGTCATTGCCGAAAAGGACCTGGAACTGCGCGGCCCCGGAGAAATGCTCGGTACCCGCCAGACCGGCTTGCTACAATTCAAGGTCGCCGACCTCATGCGTGACGCCGACCTTCTCCCCGCTGTACGCGATGCCGCCCAAGCGCTGCTGGAGCGCTGGCCGGAGCATGTCAGCCCCTTGCTGGATCGCTGGCTGAGGCACGGGCAGCAATACGGCCAAGTGTGACGCCTGACTCACTTAGTCGACCAACATATGTATCAAGCTGGTTATACTTCGGTGATTGTAGGAAATTGGATCAGGCCATGTCAGAAGTTGCCCTCGCTACAGCCCCACTGACCGCCCCGCCGGTTATTCGGGCTCTGCTCGCAAAACTCGCCATCAGCTACACGGAAGTCGCCGAACAACCTGGCCTGAATCCCGCACGAAAGGTGCAGGCTGTGTTGCTGGAAGATGCGGTGGGCGCACTGATGGTGTTGTTCCCGCAGAACCAACTGCTCGACCTTAACCGCCTCGCCGAACTCACTGGGCGCCGCCTCACAGCTGTATCGCCGGACCGCGTCGAGCGCATGCTCGGCAAGCACGACCTGAGCCTGCTGCCAGGCTTGCCAGCCCTTACCAGTTCGCCCTGCCTGTACGAAGGCAGCCTGCTCAACGAGCCGAGCCTGTTGGTGCACTCTGGCGAAGCCGGGTTGCTGCTGGAAATTTCCAGCGCCGATTTCAAGACCATGCTCACCAAGGCCAGCGCCGGGCACTTTGGCGAGCCACTGAGCAACATCCGCCCCAACCTCGACCGTCCCAACGATGACCGCGAGGAGATCACCCAAGCGATGCAGGCATTCACCGCCCGCCGCATCCAGCAGCGCCTGGAAGCGACCATCGAGATCCCACCGCTGGCCGATACCGCGCAGAAGATCATCAAGCTGCGGGTCGACCCCAACGCCACCATCGACGACATTACCGGTGTAGTGGAAACCGACCCGGCCCTCGCTGCCCAGGTAGTGAGCTGGGCTGCATCGCCGTACTACGCCTCGCCGGGCAAGATTCGTTCAGTGGAAGACGCCATCGTGCGCGTACTGGGCTTCGACCTGGTGATCAACCTGGCCCTCGGCCTGGCCTTGGGCAAAACCTTGAGCCTGCCCAAGGACCACCCGCACCAGGCCACGCCGTACTGGCACCAGTCGATCTACACCGCCGCAGTAATCGAAGGCCTCACCCGTGCGATGCCGCGCGCCCAGCGCCCAGAAGCCGGCCTCACTTACCTGGCCGGCCTGCTGCACAACTTCGGCTACTTGCTACTGGCCCACGTATTCCCGCCGCATTTCTCGCTGATCTGCCGCCACCTGGAGGTCAACCCGCACCTGTGCCACAGCTACGTGGAACAACACCTGCTGGGCATCAGCCGCGAGCAGATCGGTGCGTGGCTGATGCGCTACTGGGACATGCCGGATGAGTTATCCACAGCCCTGCGCTTCCAGCATGACCCGACCTACGACGGCCAATACGCTGAGTACCCGAACCTGGTGTGCCTGGCCGTGCGCCTGCTGCGCAGCCGTGGCATTGGCTCCGGGCCGGACGAAGCCATCCCGGACGCCCTGCTTGAGCGCCTGGGGCTGAGCCGTGAAAAGGCTGAGGAAGTGGTGGGTAAGGTGCTGGATGCCGAGGTGTTGTTGCGCGAGCTGGCCTCGCAGTTCAGCCAGAACTGATTGTATAGCCTGTTAGACCGCTATCGCAGGCAAGCCAGCTCCCACAGTTGACCGCATTCCAACGCTGGAACTCGGTCGAAGTGGGAGCTGGCTCGCCTGAGATGAATCCACCCTGTCTGCCTGAAAGACTACTTCTTTTTCTTCGGCTTCAAATACTTGGTCAACCCCTGGAACCAGATCACCAGCGCCGGGTTGCCCTTGATCTGGATCGACTTGTCCTGAATCCCCGTCATGAACGCCAGTTGCTTGTTTTTCGCCTGCATCGTGGCGAAGCCGTAGGCGGCGTCCTTGAACGCGATCGCAAACGCAGGCGACGGGTGAACACCCGAACGGCTGATGATGCGTTGGTCTTTGACGATGAAGTGACGAGCGACCTTGCCGTCGAGGGTCTGCAACTGGAACGCCAGGTCTTTGTCACCCAGCTGTTGCTGGAAGGCAGGATTGGTGCGGCTGGCTTTGCCCATCATCAGGCCCAGCACCCAGAGGAGAAGACGAAATTTCATGCACACGGCCTCGGTGTAATTATTGAGTGGCCGCAGCAGTGTAACGATTTGCTAAAGAACGCCACCGATCTTGCGCATTGGCGGAAGATCGACTGGCGTTGACGCTATAGCGGCATGTTACTTAAACCTTGCGCCCCCAATAGCCGCCCAATGTCCTAGGCCGAGTCGTTCTCAGCCCTACAAAAATGGGCACCCAACCCAGTTGGCGTGCCCATCTTTTCTACCGCCCCGCCCCCTTTCGAGACGGTACTACCGGTTACTCGTTAACAGTATCTTTCAACGATTTGCCCGGCTTGAATGCAACGGTGTTGCTTGCCTTGATTTTCACCGGCTCGCCGGTTTGCGGGTTTTGCCGGTGCGGGCGCCACGGTGGCGCTGCAGGAAGGTGCCGAAGCCAACCAGGGTGACGCTGTCCTTGCGGTGCAGGGCGCCGGTGATTTCTTCGAGAACGGCGTTAAGGACGCGGTTTGCCTGTTCTTTGGTGAGATCCGCTTTTTCAGCGATGGCGGCTGCGAGTTCTGGTTTACGCATGAGTGAAGCCTCTTTGACGGTTTTTTGTTGTTATGTCCGTGCTGCTCTCTTACGGAGCAGCGCCCAAGGCGCCGCAGGCTCTACTCTGCGGCAGACGGGAGTGAGGATGGCATGCCCTCAGGCGCTGCGCCAGTCTCGCGGCGACCTTTCTGGAGGCAAAAACGTGCTTATTCCGACAGAACGACCGGTATTTACGCCAGCAGCGGCGGAAGTTCTTTGTTGAGGGCCAGTTTTTCCATCACTGCAGTGCCGGTCAGCGCGTAGCCCAGCAGGCGACCGCTGGCGTCGCGGCACAGGGCCTTGATGTCGGCGCCTTGACCGTCGACGCTCCATACGCCTTCGGTACCGCGTGGGGGTGGCGAGACGACCAGTGGGCAAATCGGGGTTTTCACGGTGACCGGCATCGGGCCGTAGCTGACAGCCGTGGCGTTGCCGGCCAAGGTCTGGGCCAGAGCGCGGGCGCAGCTCATCAGCGGCATCACGTACAACAGGTTCAGGCCGTCGACCTCGGCGCAGTCGCCCAGGGCGTAGATATTGGCGTGGGACGTCTTGAGGTGGCGGTCCACGGTGACGCCACGGTTGGTCTGCAGCCCAGCGGCGGCAGCCAGGTCAACCCGTGGGCGCAGACCGATGGCCGAGACCACCAGGTCGCAGTGGATCACTTCACCGTCCGACAAGTGCGCTTCCAGGCCATCGGCGGTGCGTTGCAGGCGATTGAGCACCGGGCCCGAGTGGAAGCGCGCGCCGAGGCCTTCCAGGCCAGCCTGGACCGCAGCAGCCGCCGCCGGATGCAGCAGAGTCGGCATGACTTGCTCGCACGGCGCCACCAGGTCGATTTCATAGCCGCCAAGGATCAGGTCGTTTGCAAATTCGCAGCCGATCAGGCCCGCGCCAAGCAACAGCACGCGGCGCTTACCCGCTGCGGCGGCGCGAAAGCGCGCGTAGTCTTCGAGGTCGTTAATCGGGAAAATCAGCTCAGCCGCATCACCTTCCACCGGTACGCGCACGGTCTCTGCGCCCCACGCCAGGATCAGGTCGCGGTATGCCACGGCCTCCTCGCCAATCCACAGGCGCTTGTGGCCAGGGTCGATGCCGCTGACGCGGGTGTGGGTACGCACCTCAGCCTTGAGTTGCTCGGCCATGGCACCGGGTTCAGCCATGCTCAGGCCATCGGCTTCCTTGTTTTTGCCAAAGCCGGTGGAGAGCATGGGCTTGGAGTAGGAGCGCCCGTCATCCGCGGTGATCAGCAGCAATGGGGTCTCGCTGTCGAGCTTGCGAAACTCCCGGGCTACGTTGTAACCGGCCAGTCCTGTGCCGATGATCACGACAGGTGCGTTCATTCCTTTCTCCTTGTAGTACGTTTCTTAAAAATTCAGATCAGCCGATTTCGATCATTTCGAAATCCATCTTGCCCACGCCGCAGTCCGGGCACAGCCAGTCTTCGGGAACGTCTTGCCACAGGGTGCCTGGAGCGATTCCGTCATCCGGCCAGCCGTCTTTTTCGTCATAGATCAGGCCGCAGACTACACATTGCCACTTCTTCATTACTTGCTTCCTCAGGGAGTCCAGGCATCTTGGCCGACAGTCGATAGATCCAGCGTTGCCGTACGGCTCAGGGCGTTTTGTACTGATCGGGGCGTGCAGATGCAAGCACGATCGACGCAAACGGCGGGGTCGCCCCGGCAAAAGTCCGGGGCGACATGGTAAGCTCGCCGCCTCTTTTGCTGCCAATATTGACTCACTGTGCCGCACTCAACCGCCCTTCCCGCTGCTTGCCAATGGCTGACCCAGAGCCTTCTGGCCCCCGCGCCCGCGCCTCTGACCCTCAATTGGCTGTTCAATGAAGACTCGTTGACGCGGCGGCTGACCTGGCTGTCCAACGACGGTTTCAGCGTGACGCCGCTGTTTGAAGGTTGGCAGCCGCTGCGAGACGACGAATGCGCCGCCCTGAAACTGGCCCCGACCACTGTCGGCTGGGTACGCGAGGTGTATTTGCGCGGGCATGGCCAGCCGTGGGTGTTCGCCCGCAGCGTGGCGTCCCGCAGTGCGTTGCAGGGCGATGGCTTGCACATGGATGAACTGGGCAGCCGCTCCCTGGGGGAGTTGCTGTTCTGTGACCAGGCGTTCACCCGCCAGGCAATCGAAGTGTGCCATTACCCGCGACAGTGGTTGCCCACGGCGGACCAGGCCGACGGGCTGTGGGGCCGTCGCTCGCGCTTTGATCGCGGTGCTCTGAGCGTGCTGGTCGCGGAGATCTTCCTGCCGAGCTTTTGGCACGCGCTGCACGACCACCCGGAGAACTGCTGATGTATCAACGTCTGCTCAAGTCCTTGAACCGTCTGAACCCCAGGGCCTGGGATTTCATTCAGTTGACGCGCATGGACAAACCCATCGGCATCTACCTGCTGCTGTGGCCGACGCTGTGGGCGTTGTGGATTGCTGGCAAGGGCTCGCCCTCACTCATCAACATCCTGATTTTCGTGCTCGGCGTGGTGCTGACCCGTGCCGGCGGCTGCGTGATCAATGACTGGGCCGACCGCAAGGTCGACGGTCATGTGAAGCGCACGGAGCAACGCCCATTGGTAAGCGGCAAGATCAGCTCGAAAGAAGCGCTGGTATTTTTTGCGGTGCTGATGGGCATCAGCTTCCTGCTGGTGCTGCTGACCAACGCGACCACCATCCTGCTATCCCTGGGCGGTTTGGCGCTGGCGGCGAGCTACCCGTTCATGAAGCGCTACACCTATTACCCGCAGGTGGTGCTGGGCGCGGCGTTTTCCTGGGGCATGCCGATGGCGTTCACCGCCGAGACCGGCAGCCTGCCCGCCGCTGCGTGGCTGCTGTATATCGCCAACCTGTTGTGGACGGTGGGGTATGACACCTATTACGCCATGACCGACCGTGACGACGACTTGAAGATCGGCGTGAAGTCCACCGCCATTCTGTTTGGCGATGCGGACCGCGTGATCATCCTGACCCTGCAAGGGCTATCGCTGGTGTGCCTGTTGCTGGCAGGGTCGCGGTTTGAACTCGGTGGCTGGTTCCACTTGGGGCTGTTGGCGGCAGCGGGGTGTTTTGCCTGGGAGTTCTGGTATACGCGGGACAAGGATCGGATGAAGTGCTTCAAGGCGTTCCTGCATAACCATTGGGCAGGGTTGGCGATTTTTGTGGGGATTGTGTTGGATTACGCGTTGCGCTGAGGTTTGTGGTGTATGGACTGACGCCTTCGCGAGCAAGCCCGCTCCCACATTTGGAATGCGTACCCCTGTGGGAGCGGGCTTGCTCGCGAAGGTCTCAGCGGCGCCTCGGTCTCAAGGTTTGATGACGTGCCACGCCCCACCCTTGCCATCACCCGTCTTGTCCCCGGCCTTCTTGTCATCCTTGTAGGTGTACACCGGCTTGCCTTTGTAGGCCCATTGGCTGGTCTGGTCATCGCGAGTAATGACGGTCCAGTCGCCCGCAGGTTTGTCGGTAGACTCAGCCTTCAGCGGCGGCCAGTTCGTCGCGCATTGGTCCTTGCACACAGACTTGCCGTCGGCGTCCTTGTCGAAGGTGTAGAGGGTCAGGCCCTTGTGATCCACCAAGATCCCGTCTTGCGTCATGGCGGGCTCGGCCGCGAACGCCAGGGTCGGCAGCGTCAACGCTGCCGTGACCAGCAGGGCTTTCCAGGAAACAGTGAAGTGAGTCATCGGAACCTTCCTTTTTGGTTGTAAGGATTCGGACCCAAAGCGTAGTCCACAGAGGCGTGAATTGCCTAAGCGACTAAATTACTGTCACACGACTGCAATAATTCCGTTATCTAATGCGGCGCAAGACAGTTAAATGACAAGAGGATTTAGGCATGGTTGGCAGGAGCATTCTGATCGTTGACGACGAAGCGCCCATTCGCGAGATGATCGCCGTCGCGTTGGAAATGGCCGGCTATGACTGCCTGGAGGCGGAAAACTCCCAGCAGGCCCATGCCATTATCGTCGACCGTAAACCGGACCTGATCCTGCTGGACTGGATGCTGCCCGGCACCTCCGGTATCGAATTGGCCCGCCGTCTCAAGCGTGACGAACTGACCGGGGATATCCCGATCATCATGCTTACCGCCAAGGGCGAAGAAGACAACAAGATCCAGGGCCTGGAAGTCGGCGCCGATGACTACATCACCAAGCCGTTTTCCCCACGCGAATTGGTGGCCCGCCTGAAAGCCGTCTTGCGCCGCGCGGGTCCTACCGATGGCGAAGCGCCGATTGAAGTCGGCGGCCTGCTGCTCGACCCCATCAGCCACCGCGTGACCATCGACGGCAAGCCAGCCGAAATGGGCCCTACCGAATACCGCCTGCTGCAATTTTTCATGACCCACCAGGAACGCGCCTACACCCGTGGGCAGTTACTGGACCAGGTCTGGGGCGGCAACGTGTACGTAGAAGAACGCACCGTGGACGTGCATATCCGTCGCCTGCGCAAAGCCTTGGGCGATGCCTACGAGAATCTGGTACAAACCGTGCGCGGCACTGGCTACAGATTCTCCACCAAGGGCTGAGCCAGCCGCCTCCTGATTTAAGAGCCTGACTTAACAGCTGAAAGGACGCGTGTTCAAGTGAACCAAAACTGGCATGGCACCCTGATCCGCCACATGCTTTTGCTGATCACCGGCTGCCTGCTGGTAGGCCTGATCAGCGGCTACTACGGCTGGAGCCTGGCCATCGGCATCGGCCTGTACCTGGGCTGGACCCTAAAGCAGCTACTACGCCTGCACGAATGGCTGCGCCAGCACAAACCCGATGAAGCGCCACCTGACGGCTATGGCCTGTGGGGCGAGGTGTTCGACAGCATCTACCACTTGCAGCGCCGCGACCAACGGGTCCGCGGGCGCCTGCAAGCGGTGATCGACCGGGTGCAAGAGTCCACCGCCGCGCTGAAAGACGCGGTGATCATGCTCGACAGCGATGGCAACCTGGAATGGTGGAACCGCGCCGCCGAGACCCTGCTGGGCCTCAAGACGCCCCAAGACAGCGGCCAGCCGGTGACCAACCTGGTGCGTCACCCACGCTTCAAGGAGTACTTCGAACAGGAGAACTACGAAGAAGCGCTGGAAATTCCCTCGCCCACCAACGACCGCGTACGCATCCAGCTGTACCTGACGCGCTACGGCAACAATGAACACCTGATGCTGGTACGCGATGTCACCCGCATCCATCAGTTGGAACAGATGCGCAAAGACTTCGTCGCCAACGTCTCCCATGAGTTGCGCACGCCATTGACGGTGATCTGCGGCTACCTGGAAACCCTGCTGGACAACGTCGAAGAGATCAACCCACGCTGGAGCCGTGCCCTGCAGCAGATGCAGCAACAGGGCTCACGCATGCAAACCCTGCTCAATGACCTGCTGTTGCTGGCCAAGCTGGAAGCCACGGACTACCCGTCGGACAACCATCCGGTGACCGTACAAAGCCTGTTGCAGACCATCAAGAACGACGCCCAGGCCCTCTCCGGCCAGCGCGGCCAGCAGATCACCCTGGAAGCCGACCCACAGGTGTTGCTCAAGGGCAGCGAGGGCGAGTTACGCAGCGCGTTCTCCAACCTGGTGTTCAACGCGGTGAAGTACACCCAGGACAAAGGCAATATCCGCATCCGCTGGTGGGCCGACGAACACGGCGCGCACTTGAGCGTGCAGGACTCCGGCATCGGCATCGACGCCAAGCACCTGCCGCGCCTGACCGAGCGTTTCTACCGCGTCGACTCCAGCCGCAACTCCAACACAGGCGGCACCGGGCTGGGCCTGGCCATCGTCAAGCATGTACTGCTGCGCCACCGCGCGCGCTTGGAAATCAGCAGTGTGCTGGGCCATGGCAGTACGTTCACCTGCCATTTTCCGCCAGCTCAGGTGACGCGCACACGGCTGGTCGGGAATGATGAATAACCTGAAGTGACGACGACCCAATGTGGGAGCTGCTGATACTTTGCTGTCTCCGCCCAGCAGTGGGCACTAGGCAAGCGCCCCATCAGCCGCTACATTGGCCGACTTGCGCCTGCCTTTCAGGCCCTCCTGTCACCCCTTATTGAACACACGGAACCTGCAAAACCCCATCATGGACCCTTCCCTGGTATTACCCTCGCTACACTCTTCGCCGATTTCGGCATGATTCTTTGCACTGATCCTGGTACTGCTCAACGGTTTCTTCGTTGCGGCGGAATTTGCCATGGTCAAACTGCGCTCCACCCGGGTCGAGGCCATAGCCCACACCAACGGCTGGCGCGGGCAGATCCTGCGCACCGTACACAGCCAGCTCGACGCCTACCTGTCGGCCTGCCAGCTGGGTATCACCCTCGCCTCCCTGGGTCTGGGTTGGGTCGGTGAGCCGGCCTTTGCGCACATCCTTGAGCCGTTGCTGGGTGCCGTGGGCGTCGAATCGCCCGAGGTGATCAAGGGCGTGTCGTTCTTCGCGGCGTTCTTCGTGATTTCCTACCTGCACATCGTGGTTGGTGAACTGGCGCCCAAGTCTTGGGCTATTCGCAAGCCCGAACTGCTGTCGCTGTGGACCGCTGTGCCGCTGTACCTGTTCTACTGGGCCATGTACCCGGCGATCTACCTGCTCAACGCCAGTGCCAACGCCATCCTGCGCATTGCCGGCCAAGGCGAGCCTGGCCCGCACCACGAGCACCATTACAGCCGCGAAGAGCTCAAGCTGATCCTGCACTCCAGCCGTGGCCAGGACCCGAGCGACCAAGGCATGCGCGTACTGGCTTCGGCCGTGGAAATGGGCGAGCTGGAAGTGGTGGACTGGGCCAACTCCCGGGAAGACCTGGTGACCCTGGACTTCAACGCCCCGCTCAAGGAAATCCTCGCGCTGTTCCGCCGTCACAAATTCAGCCGCTACCCAGTGTATGACGCGGTGCGTAACGAGTTCGTGGGCCTGTTGCACATCAAGGATCTGCTGCTGGAACTGGCGGCCCTGGATCACATCCCCGAATCGTTCAACTTGGCCGAGCTGACCCGCCCGCTGGAGCGTGTGTCGCGGCATATGCCGTTGTCGCAGTTGCTGGAGCAGTTCCGCAAAGGCGGCGCGCACTTTGCCCTGGTGGAAGAAGCCGACGGCAAGGTCATCGGCTACCTGACCATGGAAGACGTGCTGGAAGTGCTGGTGGGCGATATCCAGGACGAACACCGCAAGGCCGAACGCGGCATCCTGGCCTATCAGCCGGGCAAGCTGCTGGTGCGTGGTGACACTCCACTGTTCAAGGTGGAGCGCCTGCTGGGCATCGACCTGGACCACATCGAAGCCGAGACCCTGGCCGGGCTGATCTACGAAACCCTGAAACGGGTGCCGGAAGAGGAAGAAGTGCTGGAAGTGGAAGGCTTGCGCATCATCATCAAGAAGATGAAAGGGCCGAAGATCGTATTGGCCAAAGTCCTGCTGCTGAACTGACCTTTAATTGCCCAACGCAAAGTTGGGCAGTGCCCCACCGGTTGGTTGAACTCATACGGGATCGACACCAGCCCCGCCTCGGTGGCGCGCTGTACCACAAAATGCAAATGAGGCCCGCTGCTGTTGCCGGTATTGCCCGACAACCCCAGCGGGCTGCCTACCGCCACACGCTGCCCCACCCTGACACCGACCGAACCTTGCTTGAGGTGCAGGTACACGCCCTCGGTGCCGTCATCATGCTTCACCCGCACGAAATTCCCTGACGCATCACTGCCGCGCCCACTCTGTTCATTTTCGGTTTTCACCACCACGCCGCTGCGTGCCGCAGTGATCGGCGTGCCTTCGGGCATGGCGATGTCCATGGCGAAGCGGCTCTTGGCATCGGTGTGGCTGAAGCTGCCGTTGGGGCCTTGGGTCAGGCGGAAAGGGCCGCCGCGCCAGGGGAAGGCGTAGCGGTAGGCTTGCTGTGGATAAGCGGGTTTTGGCCGGTCGAAAACAGGCCGCTGGACCTTGCGTTCCTGGATCACGAACGCCTGGGCGCCGGGCGTTTGCCGGTCACTGAAAAACACCACGCCATTGGCATCGGTGGATTTGTAGAGGGTCATGGCCTGAGAATCGTGGTAGCGGCAATCCTGGTAAACCTGGAACGGAACGGGTAATGTAGACAAACAGCCCGTTGAAACAAATATCCACGTCCATTTGGGCAGCCGCTGACAGATTGACCAGGGCATCCAGAGAGAGCTTGTCGATCTTGCCAGTGAGGACGTCGTTTAGTCGGGGCTGACTGATGCCCAGCCTGCACGCTGCATCTTTTTGAGAAAGCTCCCAGCTACGAATGGTCTGGCACAATTCCCGGAGCAGTTTTGAACGCAGCCGCATATTGGCGGCTTGCTCGGGTGACTCTTCCAGAGCATCCCAAACGTTGCTGAAGCGTTCGCCGTCAAATTTTTGATTTTTCATGGAATTACCCTAACTCCTGCAATCTGGCGCGAGCCAATTCGATATCCCGCCCTGCGGTTTTCTGTGTGGTTTTGCGCAGCGCGTGCAGCACATAAACTGCTTCAGGCCGGTTGACCACATAGAACACACGAAACGCTCCCGACTCCTCTGTAATCCGAATCTCACTGACGCCCCGCCCAATGGTTTTCATCGGCTTGCAATCAAAGGGCTGCTCACCCTGCTGCAAGAGATCCAACTGAAAACCTGCTGCCCTTTGGCATCAAGCGGGAACGCTTTCAGATCCTTGAGCGAGCTTCCTAGAAACACCACATCCTTGTGCCTTGGCATCGGCTTCTCCTTTCCTGGAAAGAAAAAGCGTAATCGACGATTCAACCACAGGCATCGGGGCTTTGTTTCAAGGCATAGCAAAGGATCGATAACGCAGAGGCGTTATCGGAAGACTATATCGAAACAGATATAAATCAAGCCAAGCACCGGGAATCAGACCGCCGGTTGATTCCCGATATTCAGGGCTTACGCACCCGGCACAAAATGCTTCTGTGCGGTACCGCGTGCGATCAGGCGGGAGATGTAGTCGAGCTTCTGCGCATCCTGGTCGATAAACCGGAAGGTCAGTTGCAGCCAGTCGCTGTCGGGCTTGGGCTCGTAGGCCACAACGGCGTGCAGGTAGCCGTTGAGACGTGCGACTTCGGCGTTGTCGCCTTGCTCAAGGTCGAGTACGGCGCTTTCCAGTACCTGAGGCAGTACTTCACCGCGACGCACCACCAGCAGCGCTTCCTTGATGCTCAAGCCTTTGATCACGCATTGCTGGTTACCGCTGGACAGCCGCAACTGGCCCTGGCCACGACCACTCGCTGGCGATACCGCAGGTGCCTGTACGGGCGGGCTGTTGAGCAGGCCTTTGTTGGGTGCCGGAGCAGCGGCCGCCACAGGGGCGGACTTCACGGCTTCGGGCTTGCCGCCGGTCAAGGCGCTCAGCGAATCGTTGCCGAACGCGGAGTTCATCTTGGTCGGTGCGCTGGCGACCAAAGCGTCCAGGCGACCGATCTTGTGCAGGGCCTGCTTGACCTTGTTCAGCAACTGCTCGTTGGTGAACGGCTTGCTGACGTAGCCAGAAACCCCGGCCTGGATGGCCTGCACCACGTTTTCCTTGTCGCCACGGCTGGTCACCATCACGAACGGCATGGCTTTGAGGTGAGGCTGCTCGCGGCACCAGGTCAACAGCTCAAGGCCGGACATCTCTGGCATTTCCCAGTCGCACAGCACCAGGTCGAAGCTCTCGCGCATCAGGATGGCCTGGGCCTTTTGCCGTTCACCGCGTCTTCAAGCTTGATCCCGGGGAAGTAGTTGCGCAGGCACTTCTTCACCAGATCGCGGATAAACGAGGCGTCATCCACCACCAATACACTGACTTTGCTCATCGACCCTTCATCCTATAAAAACCTCGGCACGCACTACGCCTGACTGATGGCATTTTGCCAAAACTCTGCAGTCACGTTCGGACTTTATTTAGCCCAAGACGCAAAATCAGCTGCCACAAACGAAAACGCCCGACCAAAGGCCGGGCGTTATTTTCTCGGGCAATCTTACTTATCGTCAGATTCGCCCGGAACATTAGGGATTAGATCGGCCGAGCCTTCAACTTCGGCCTTCATGCGCTTGAGGCCCATGTGCCGTACGTCAGTGCCACGGACCAGGTAAATCACCAGTTCCGAGATATTGCGCGCGTGGTCGCCGATCCGCTCCAGGGAACGCAGCACCCAGATAATGCTCAAGACCCTCGAGATAGAGCGCGGGTCTTCCATCATGTAGGTGGCCAACTCACGCAGGGCGGTCTTGTATTCGCGGTCGATGATCTTGTCGTACTGCGCCACCGACAACGCCAGTTCGGCGTCGAAGCGGGCGAATGCGTCGAGCGCGTCGCGCACCATGTTGCGCACCTGGTCGCCGATATGGCGCACTTCCACGTAACCGCGCGGCGCCTCGCCTTCTTCGCACAGCTGGATGGCGCGACGTGCGATCTTGGTGGCTTCATCACCGATGCGTTCCAGGTCGATCACCGACTTGGAGATGCTGATGATCAAACGCAGGTCGGACGCCGCCGGCTGGCGACGGGCGAGAATGCGCAGGCATTCTTCGTCGATGTTGCGTTCCATCTGGTTGATCTGGTCATCGATCTCACGCACTTGCTGGGCCAGGCCCGAGTCAGCCTCGATCAGCGCAGTGACGGCGTCGTTGACTTGCTTCTCCACCAGCCCGCCCATCGCCAGGAGGTGGCTGCGCACTTCCTCAAGCTCGGCGTTGAACTGCGCGGAGATGTGATGGGTAAGGCCTTCTTTGCTAATCATTTTGGCGTCCTTGGAGCGTCCGGTAAGGTGCGGAGAACCGCAGCGTCAGTGCAATGAGAACCACAGCTTCCTAGCCGTAGCGACCGGTGATGTAGTCTTCGGTCTGCTTCTTCGCCGGATTGGTGAACAGGGTATCGGTATCGCCAAACTCCACCAGCTTGCCCATGTACATGAACGCGGTGTAGTCGGACACCCGCGCCGCCTGCTGCATGTTGTGGGTCACGATAACGATGGTGAACTTGGATTTGAGCTCGTAGATCAGCTCTTCAACCTTCAGTGTCGAGATCGGGTCGAGTGCCGAGCAAGGTTCGTCGAGCAGCAGGACTTCGGGCTCCACGGCGATGGTACGTGCAATCACCAGACGCTGCTGCTGGCCGCCGGACAGGCCGAGTGCCGAATCATGCAGGCGGTCTTTTACTTCGTCCCACAGCGCCGCGCCCTTGAGCGCCCATTCCACGGCTTCGTCGAGGATGCGTTTCTTGTTGATGCCCTGGATGCGCAGGCCGTAGACCACGTTTTCGTAGATGGTCTTGGGGAATGGGTTCGGCTTCTGGAACACCATGCCCACGCGGCGACGCAACTCGGCTACGTCCTCGCCTTTGCGATAGATGTTGGTGCCGTAGAGGTTGATGGCACCTTCAACACGGCAACCGTCTACCAGGTCGTTCATACGGTTGAAGGTGCGCAGCAGCGTGGACTTGCCGCAGCCCGACGGGCCGATGAAGGCGGTCACGCGCTGCTTGGGGATGTTCATGCTGACGTCGAACAGCGCCTGCTTTTCACCGTAGTACAGGCTCAGGCCCGGCACTTCAATGGCCACGGTTTCCTGGGCCAGGCTCAGGCTCTGCTTGTCGCGACCCAGGGCAGACATGTTGATGCCGTGGGTGTGGGTGTCGTGTTGCATGGGATGCTCCCTGTGCTACCAATTCGTTGTGTTGAACCGCCGGGGCGATCTACTCAAATTTTGTGTCTGACGCTGGCCCCTGTGGGAGCTGGCTTGCCTGCGATGCGGGCGGCGCGGTGTTCCATTCAACCCGCGGTGATGCCATCGCAGGCAAGCCAGCTCCAGCTAACGCTTTGTATTTTTTCACGCAGGTGGTTACGAATCCACACTGCCGACAAGTTGAGCGTGGCGATCACCAGCACCAGCAGCAAGGCAGTGGCGTACACCAGCGGCCGTGCCGCTTCGACGTTGGGGCTCTGGAAGCCGACGTCATAAATATGGAAGCCCAGGTGCATGATCTTCTGGTCCAGGTGCAGGTACGGGTAGTTGCCGTCAAGCGGCAGCGACGGCGCCAGCTTCACTACACCTACCAGCATCAGCGGCGCCACTTCGCCAGCGGCGCGCGCCACGGCGAGGATCATGCCGGTCATCATCGCCGGGCTGGCCATGGGCAGCACGATCTTCCACAGCGTTTCCGCCTTGGTCGCACCCAGTGCCAAGGAACCTTCACGCACGGTGCGCGGAATGCGCGCCAGGCCTTCTTCGGTGGCCACGATCACCACCGGCACCGCCAGCAGCGCCAGGGTCAGCGAGGCCCACAACAGGCCCGGCGTGCCGAAGGTCGGCGCCGGCAGGGCTTCGGCAAAGAACAGGCGGTCAACCGAGCCACCCAGTACATACACGAAGAAGCCCAGGCCGAACACGCCGTAGACGATAGCCGGTACACCGGCCAGGTTGTTCACCGCAATGCGGATGATGCGGGTCAGGGCGTTCTGCTTGGCGTATTCACGCAGGTACACCGCTGCCAGCACGCCAAACGGCGTCACGATCATCGCCATGATCAGGGTCATCATCACGGTGCCGAAGATGGCCGGAAAAATCCCGCCTTCGGTGTTGGCTTCCCGTGGGTCGTCGCTGAGGAATTCCCAGACCTTGCTGAAGTAGAAGCCGATCTTGGTGAAGGTGCCCATGGCGTTCGGCTGGTAGGCGTGCACCACTTTGCCGATGCCGATTTCCACTTCCTTGCCATTGCCGTCACGGGCCGTGAGCGCGTCGCGGTTGAACTGGGTGTGCAGGTCGGTCAGGCGTGCTTCGATGTCCTGGTAGCGGGCGTTCAGCTCGGCACGGTCGGCATCCATGTCGGCTTGGGCGGCGGCGTCGAGCTTGCCTTCCAGCTCCAGCTTGCGACCGTGCAGGCGGATGCGTTCAAGACCGGCGTTGATCGCGCCGATGTCGGACTTCTCAAGCGTCTTCAACTGGGCAGCCAGCTTGTTCACGCGTTCGACACGGGCTTGCAGCTCCGGCCAGGCCGCTGCGCCTTCGGCGACGACCTTGCCATCCTGCTTGACGTTGACCAGCGTGCCGTAGAAGTTGCCCCACTCACGCCGCTCGATGGCCATCAGGTCGGCAGGCTTGGTCTGGTCTTTCAACCACTCGCCGACGATCCAAGTGAAGTCGTTGCCGTTCAGGTCGCGGTTGCCGACCTTGATCAGCTCGCGGGTCATGAATTCCGGGCCTTGGTCCGGCACCGACAGGCCAGCGCTTTTCAGGCGTTCACGCGGCACTTCTTCTTTCTGCACCACTTCGCCGATGACGATATGGTTTTCCTGGCCGGGCACGTTGTAGTTGGCCTGGATCAGGTCGGCCGGCCAGAAGTGGCCCAGGCCACGCACGGCAATCACCGCCAGCAAACCAATGGTCATGATGACCGCGATGGACACCGCGCCACCGCTGATCCAGACGCCGGGAGCGCCGCTCTTGAACCATCCATTCAGGGAGTTCTGTTTCACAGACTTCTACCTTTCTTAAAGCGACGAGTATTTCTTGCGCAGACGCTGACGAATCAGCTCGGCGAGGGTGTTCATGATGAAAGTGAACAGCAGCAGCACCAGCGCCGAGAGGAACAGCACGCGGTAGTGACTGCCGCCCACTTCCGACTCGGGCATTTCCACCGCGACGTTGGCCGCGAGGGTTCGCAGGCCTTCGAACAGGTTCATCTCCATCACCGGCGTGTTACCGGTGGCCATCAGCACGATCATGGTCTCGCCGACGGCGCGGCCCATGCCGATCATCAGCGCCGAGAAGATCCCCGGGCTGGCCGTGAGGATGACCACGCGAGTCATGGTTTGCCACGGCGTGGCGCCCAGCGCCAGGGAGCCCAGGGTCAGGCCACGCGGCACGCTGAACACGGCGTCTTCGGCGATGGAGTAGATGTTCGGGATCACCGCGAAGCCCATCGCCAGGCCGACCACGAGGGCGTTGCGCTGGTCGTAGGTAATCCCTAAGTCATGGGAGATCCACATGCGCATGTCGCCGCCGAAGAACCAGGTTTCCAGGTACGGGCTCATGTACAGCGAGAGCCAGCCCACAAACAGGATCACCGGGATCAGGATCGCGCTTTCCCAGCCATCGGGAATGCGCAGGCGAATCGACTCAGGCAGACGACTGAAGGTGAAACCCGCCACCAGGATGCCAATCGGCAACAGCATCAGCAGGCTGAAAATGCCCGGCAGATGCCCTTCGACATAAGGCGCCAGGAACAGGCCAGCGAAGAAGCCAAGGATCACCGTCGGCATGGCTTCCATCAGTTCGATCACCGGCTTGACCTTGCGGCGCAGGCTCGGGGCCATGAAGTACGCAGTATAAATTGCAGCGGCAACCGCCAGGGGTGCGGCGAGCAACATGGCGTAGAACGCGGCCTTCAAGGTGCCGAAGGTCAGCGGGGCCAGGCTCATCTTGGGTTCGAAGTCGGTGTTGGCAGCGGTCGATTGCCAGACGTATTTAGGCTCGTCGTAGTTCTCGTACCAGACCTTGCTCCACAACGCGCTCCAGGACACTTCCGGGTGCGGGTTGTCCAGCAGCAACGGTTGCAGCTTGCCACCGGCTTCCACGATCACGCGGTTGGCCCGTGGCGAAAGGCCGAACACACCTTGGCCGTCGACCACCGTTTCTACCAGCAGCGTGCGGTGGGCGGTGCTGTGGAACACGCCGAAGTTGCCGGAAGCATCGAGGGCGGTGAAGCCTTTGCGGCGCTGTTCGGCTGTAATCTCCACGATCGGTGCGCTGCCCATCTGGAAGGTACGGATCTGCTTGAAGCGCTGTTCGCCATCCGGGTCGCGGGCCATGAACCACTGGGCCAGGCCGCCCTTGGAGTTACCGACAATCAGCGAGATGCCGCCCACCAGCTGGGTGCTGGCGGTGATTTCGGCAGTGCCGTCTTCCAGCAGTTTGTAGCGACCATTGAGGCTCTTGTCGCGCAGGCTGAACACGTCTGCCAGGGCGCGACCGTTAATCACGTACAGCCATTGCTGGCGTGGGTCGATGAAGATCGCCTTCACCGGTTCAGTCATTTGCGGCAGGTCGATGCGCTTTTGCTCGCTGGTGACCTCGCCAGTCATCATGTTTTCTTCGCGGGTCAGCGACAGCACGTTCAAGTGCGACCCGGCGGAACCGGCGACCACCAGGGAGGAATCGGTGGCGTTGAGAGCGACATGCTCCAACGGGCGACCGGCGTCATCCAGCACGATCGGCGTTTCGCCGTAGGGATATTCGATCGCCGGGGTGATGGTTTTCTTGCCGTCCGGGTAGGACACCTTATAGGTGTGACGGAACACCAGGGACTGGCCATTGGACAAACCGAGAATCACCAGCGGGCTGCCCGGCTGGTCTTCACCGATGGAGGCAACGCTCACGCCGGCGGGAAGCGGCAGGTCGACACGCTTGAGCTCAGCACCGGTATCGACTGCAAAGAACAGGGCCTGGCCTTTGTCGGAAACCCGCATGGCGACCTGGTTCTGCTCCTCCATGGAGATCATCAAGGGCTTGCCGGCGTCTTGCATCCAGGCCGGCGTCAGGGTGTCTTCCTTGGTCAGCGAGGCACCGTGGAACAGCGGCGCAACCACATAACCAAGGAAGAAGAAGATCAGGGTAATGGCACCGAGGACGGCGAGGCCGCCAACCAGTACGTACCAACGCGTCAGGCGATCCTTGAGCGCGCGAATGCGGCGCTTGCGTTGCAGCTCAGGCGTATTGAAATCAATGCGCTTGGGGGGAGAAGTCGTCGTCATGGTGGAATTGGCCAGATCATTCATGCGCACACCCTAGCGATCCTGTATGACAGAAAGATGACAATGCAGTGACGCAACAAAGCCGCCGCGTAGCAGAGCTGGCAGCGGGTGAAAAAGGGGGATGCGAGGCCGGTTTACCGGCCCAGGCAACTTAGTTGCCTTCTTTCAGACCCAGGTCAGCCAGGGCCTTGGCGGCAACTTTGGCTGGCAGTGGGATGTAGCCGTCTTTCACTACAACTTCCTGGCCCTGTTTGGACAGAACCAGTTTCACGAACTCAGCTTCCAGCGGGGCCAGAGGCTTGTTCGGGGCTTTGTTAACGTAAACGTAGAGGAAACGCGACAGCGGGTATTTACCGTTCAGGGCGTTTTCTTCGCTGTCTTCGATGAAGTCAGTGCTGCCCTTTTAGCCAGAGCAACGGTCTTCACGCTGGCGGTCTTGTAGCCGATGCCCGAGTAACCGATGCCGTTCAGCGAGGAGCTGATGGACTGCACGACCGAAGCCGAGCCTGGTTGTTCGTTCACGTTGGCTTTGTAGTCGCCTTTGCACAGGGCTTCTTCTTTGAAGTAGCCGTAGGTGCCGGATACCGAGTTACGACCGAACAGCTGTACTGGCTTGTTGGCCAGGTCGCCGGTCACACCCAGGTCACCCCAGGTTTTTACGTCGGCTTTGCCACCGCACAGGCGAGTCGAGGAGAAGATCGCGTCGACTTGTTCCATGGTCAGGTGCTGGATCGGGTTGTCCTTGTGTACGAACACAGCCAGGGCATCCACGGCAACCGGGATGGCGGTAGGCTTGTAACCGTACTTCTGCTCGAAGGCTGCCAGTTCGGTGTCCTTCATCTTGCGGCTCATCGGGCCCAGGTTGGAGGTGCCTTCAGTCAGTGCAGGAGGTGCAGTGGCGGAGCCAGCGGCCTGAATCTGGATGTTGACGTTCGGGTATTCCTTTTGTAACCCTCAGCCCACAGGGTCATCAGGTTAGCCAGGGTATCGGAACCGACGCTGGACAAGTTGCCCGACACACCAGTGGTCTTAACGTAAGCCGGAATTGCCGGGTCAACACCAGCGGCCACCGCGTTGGCGGTCGCAACGCCAGCAGCGACAAAAGTCATTGCCGCCATCAAACGTTTCAGTTTCATGCCTTGCTCCTAGCAGATAGGGATAGTTGGATCGGGGCCAAGTATCGGGAGGCCGTGTGAACACTCTATGTCCGCAATGTGACAGTTAGATGAAAGGCCACTATCGGCGGGAGAAGGGATAAAGCGGGAGTTGCCATCGCTCCCACGCAGGGCGCGGGAGCGATCATCATCAAAAACCTAGCGGGAGCGCTTCCACAAGTAGCCGCCGACGACCATCCCCATGAGGCACAGCGCAGCGACATAGTAGGCAGGGCCCATCGGGCTTTCCTTCATCAGTAGCGACACTGCCAACGGCGTCAGGCCACCGAAAATGGCGTAGGCGACGTTGTAGGAGAACGACAGCCCGCTGAAACGCACCACCGGTGGGAAGGCTTTGACCATGACGTACGGCACTACGCCAATGGTACCGACGAACAAACCGGTCAGGGCGTAGAGCGGGAACAGCCACTGCGGGTGTTCGATGAGGCTGTGATACAGGGTCCACGAACTGCACAGCAACAGCAGGCAACCCACCACCAGCACGCGGCCAGCACCGAATCGGTCGGCCAGGGCACCGGACGCAATGCAACCCAGGCTCAGGGTGACGATGGCCAGGCTGTTGGCTTGCAGGGCAGTGGTCGCGCTGAAATGGTAGACGGTCTGCAGCACGGTCGGGGTCATCAGGATGACAACGACAATGCCGGCCGACAGTAGCCAGGTCAGCAGCATCGACAGCACGATAGCGCCACGGTGGTCGCGCAGTACCGCACGCAATGGCAGCTCGGCGGCCAGGGTCTTGCGTTGCTGCATCTCGGCAAAGATCGGCGTTTCATGCAGCCAGCGGCGCAGGTACACCGACAGCAGGCCGAACACGCCACCCAGCAAGAATGGGATACGCCAGGCGTAGTCCGAAACTTCCGCTGGGGTGTACAGCGTGTTGATCGCGGTGGCCACCAGCGAACCCAGCAGGATGCCGGCGGTGAGGCCGCTGGTCAGGGTGCCGCAGGCGTAGCCGATATGACGTGGCGGGACGTGCTCGGAGACGAACACCCAGGCGCCCGGTACTTCGCCGCCAATCGCTGCGCCCTGGATGACGCGCATCACCAGCAACAAGATCGGCGCCCATAGGCCGATCTGCGCGTAGGTCGGCAGCAGGCCCATGATCAGGGTCGGCACGGCCATCATGAAGATGCTCAGGGTGAACATCTTCTTGCGGCCCAGCAGGTCGCCGAAGTGCGCCATGATGATGCCGCCCAGTGGGCGTGCCAGGTAGCCTGCGGCGAAGATGCCGAAGGTCTGCATCATGCGCAGCCATTCAGGCATATCCACCGGGAAAAGAGTTTTCCGACCACGGTGGCGAAAAACACGAAAATGATGAAATCATAAAATTCCAGCGCCCCGCCCAAGGCAGACAGCGACAGGGTTTTGTAGTCGTTGCGGGTCAGCGGGCGCGACGGTTGCGCACTGCTTGCAGGCACGGAGGACATGGCAAGGCTTCTCTTATTAGTCAGAACGGCAAGCCCGAGGTGTTGGCAGGGCCATAGCGGGTTGGGCAAGATAGCAAATCGCTTGCAAAAGCACATCAGAAGCACAGTTGCCATAAAAAGCCGCGATACAGCGGCTAAATGCCGACCAAATGAGCCTCAGGAGGTCGTCGTGGCGCCAGGGTCTCGATATACTCGGCCCTTGCAAGCGCTAGAACCCCAGTCTTGAGGGGCTGCTGTGCCAAAACGCCGTTGGGTGCCATCCAGCCGATTTGGCAGAGTTTCCCTTTAGTACGCCTTACGAGAAACGTATCACGCGGTGTATGTTGGTGCTGAAACGTTTTTCCAAAGACGGCTATCCACTTGAAATACCCATGAAGCGTCACGGGTCAGAGGCACCCTCGGCATGATCGAACTCGAACAAGAAGATCCTATCCCGCAAGGCGATCTCGCCTTGCAAATCACCGCTTCCGCGCGAAACCAATGGTTTCGGTGACATCTTCGGCGGCTGGCTGGTCGCGCAGATGGACTTGGCCGGCACCGCCATGGCGAGCAAGGTCGCAGGCGGGCGTGTCGCCACTGTGGCCATTGATCGCATGGCGTTCCTGGTACCGGTAGCAGTGGGCGCGCAGCTTTCCTTTATACCCAGGCCCTGGAAATCGGCCGCAGCTCGATCCAGATGATGGTCGAAGTGTGGAGCGACGATCCGCTGTCCAGCGAATGGCGCAAGGTCACCGAGGCGGTGTTCGTATTCGTCGCCATCGATGGCAGTGGCCGCACGCGTTCGGTACCGTCGCGCGCACGTTAAACCTCGCCGGGTTTTGACGGTCAATTGCCCCATTGCCTGCCATTGAAGAGTGTTGCCATGCCTACGCCCCACGTTGAAACCGTGAAAATCGACGAGCTGGACTGCTGGCGTATCCGCCACAACGGCGCCGAATTGAAAGTGGCCCAACAGGGTGCGCATATCTTCAGTTACCAGCGTGATGGCGAGCAACCGCTGATCTGGCCTAACCCTGAAGCGGTGTTCAAGAAAGGCAAGGCATTCGCACCGGCGTGCCGGTGTGCTGGCCGTGGTTTGGCGTGTTTGATCGCAACCCGCAAAGCGTCAAGGCGATGCGCCAAAGCGAACAACCGGCGGGTGCCCACGGTTTTGTACGCACTGCGCTATGGGAGTTGGCCGGAACCGAGCTTGAAGGCGATGCCTTGCGCATCGACCTGGTGTTGCCTGTGCCGGCAGGTGGATTCCCCGGCTGGCCCCATCAGGTCGATCTGACCCTGAGCCTGCTGCTGGACGACCAGCTGCATATCCGCCTGACCAGCCATAACCGTGGCAACGACACCGTCACCCTCAGCCAGGCGCTGCATAGCTACTTCGCCGTGAGCGATGTGCGCAACGTACAGGTTGACGGGCTGGACGGTGGATCCTACATCGATACCGCCGATGGCTGGGCGACCAAGCAACAGGCTGGGCTGCTGAGCTTCACTGCCGAGACGGACCGCATCTACCTCGACACGCCAGCGCAACTGAATATCATCGATCAGGACTGGCAGCGCCGTATCCAGCTCACCAGCCAGGGCTCGAAGTCCACGGTAATCTGGAACCCTTGGACCGAACGCGCCAAGGCCTTCGATGACATGGCAGACGATGGTTGGACGGGCATGCTGTGCATCGAGACGGCGAATGTGCTGGATGATGTGGTGGCGTTGGCGCCGGGTGAAAGCCATACCCTGGGTGTGAGCATCACAAGTACTGGCCTGTAAACCCAATTAAAAATGTGGGAGCGGGCTTGCTCGCGAATGCGGTGTATCAGAACCAGATGAGCTGGCTGACCCACCGCATTCGCGAGCAAGCCCGCCCCACATTTGATCTTTACTAGACTTTAGAGATCTGACTCTTTCACTACCCTCACCTTTCCCGCATCCAGCGCATACGCCGCGTCCGCCAGGTCATTGTTGACCTTCTCCACCTTCAACGTGCCCGTAACCCACAGCGGCGTGTAGATATCATCCAGCTTCAAACCCTTGGGATAACGCACCAGCACCAGTTGGTTAGGCGGCGGTGGCGGCACATGGATGCAAGCCCCTGGGTACGGCACCAGGAAGAACAACGTACTACGACCCTTGGCGTCGGTTTCCAGCGGCACCGGGTACCCGCCGATGCGGATGTTCTTGCCGTTCATGGCGGCCACGGTCTTGGTGGAATACATCACCGCCGGCAGGCCTTTGCTCTGCTTGAGCCCACCCTTGTCAGTAAAGGTGCCCTGGGCTTCGGGGGAGTTGTGGTCGATTTCGGGCATGGCTTCGAGGGCTTTCTGGTCAGAAAGCGGCATCAAGTCGAGCCAGTCGGTTTCCGGCAATTCGCCGGCGTGCGCAAGGCCGGAGCCCAGCAAAAGAAGAGTCAACAGAAGACGACGCATGGGGAGCAGCTCAGCAAGGAAACAGTGCCGGCATTCTAGCCCTCTGCGCCTGCGCAGCGCAGAGGGCTTTGTCGCTAGATCATTTCTTTTGATCAGGCCGTAGATTACCAGCAGCACGATGGCGCCGATCAGCGCACCGATAAAGCCTGCGCCCTGGCCCGCCTGGTAGATGCCCAGGGCCTGGCCACCATAGGTGGCGACCAAGGAACCTGCGATACCCAGCAGGATGGTCATGATCCAGCCCATGCTGTCGTCGCCGGGCTTGAGGAAACGCGCCAGCAGGCCGACGATCAGGCCGATAAAGATGGTTCCGATGATACCCATGGCATTTCCCTCTGAATTAGTGAGCTATGCCAAAGCCTAGTCAGGCTTTGGCATCCTGCAATCAGAGGATGGCGGTTACCGAATGGTTCCCGCCGATCCCAGGCTTATTGCTCGGCGATCAGCGCTTCGACCTTGAGGATCTGCGCTTCAAGCGTTGCGCGGTCCTTGCAGCGCAGGTTGGCATGGCCGACCTTGCGCCCGGCCTTGAAGGCCTTGCCGTAGTGGTGCAGGTGGCAGTCGTCGATGGCGATGACTTTTTCAACCGCTGGCACCACGCCGATGAAGTTGAGCATGGCGCTCTCGCCTACCTTGGCCGTGGAGCCCAACGGCAAGCCCGCAACCGCCCGCAGGTGGTTTTCGAACTGGCTGCACTCGGCGCCTTCGGTGGTCCAGTGCCCGGAGTTATGCACGCGCGGGGCGATTTCGTTGGCCTTGAGGCCGCCGTCAACTTCAAAGAACTCGAACGCCATCACGCCGACGTAATCCAGCTGCTTGAGCACACGGCTGGAATAATCTTCCGCCAGGGCCTGCAAAGGATGGTCGGTGCTGGCCACGGACAGCTTGAGAATGCCGCTGTCGTGGGTGTTGTGCACCAACGGGTAAAAGCGGGTTTCGCCATCACGGGCACGCACTGCGATCAGCGAGACTTCGCCGGTGAACGGCACGAAGCCTTCCAGCAGGCAGGCAACGCTGCCCAGCTCGGCGAAGGTGCCCACCACGTCAGCCGCAGTACGGAGGACTTTCTGGCCCTTGCCGTCGTAACCCAGGGTGCGGGTTTTCAGCACGGCCGGCAGGCCGATGCTGGCGACGGCCGCGTCCAGGTCCGCCTGGGACTGGATGTCGGCGAAGGCCGGTGTGGGAATGCCCAGGTCCTTGAACATGCTTTTCTCGAACCAGCGGTCGCGAGCAATGCGCAAGGCTTCAGCGCTCGGGTACACCGGCACGAACTGCGACAGGAACGCCACGGTTTCGGCTGGAACGCTTTCGAACTCGAAGGTCACCAGGTCGACTTCGTCAGCCAGTTGGCGCAGGTGGTCCGGGTCGCTGTAGTCAGCACGCAAGTGCTCGCCCAACGCGGCTGCGCAGGCGTCTGGCGCCGGGTCCAGGAAAGCAAAGTTCATCCCCAGCGGGGTTCCCGCCAGGGCCAGCATGCGGCCCAGTTGGCCGCCACCGATTACACCGATTTTCATCGTCAACAACCTCAGGCGATGCGTGGGTCTGGATTGTCCAGCACGCTGTCTGTCTGCTCAGCACGGAATTTTTTCAGCACCGCGTGGAACTGCGGGTGCTTGGCGCCCAGGATGCTGGCGGACAGCAGGGCGGCGTTGATCGCGCCGGCCTTGCCGATCGCCAGGGTGGCCACCGGGATACCGGCCGGCATCTGCACGATGGACAACAGCGAATCCACGCCCGAGAGCATCGCCGACTGCACCGGCACGCCGAGCACCGGCAGGTGGGTCTTGGCCGCACACATACCAGGCAAATGCGCTGCACCGCCGGCACCGGCGATGATCACCTCGATGCCACGGGATTCTGCTTCATCGGCATACTGGAACAGCAAATCCGGGGTGCGGTGGGCAGAGACCACTTTCACTTCATACGGAATGCCGAGTTTTTCCAGCATATCGGCGGTGTGGCTAAGGGTGGACCAATCGGACTTGGAGCCCATGATCACGCCAACCAATGCACTCATCGTCGTGCCTCTTCTCTCTGGGCGCCCGCAGGCGCGTCAAAAACAACAAGCCACGCGGGAAATCCGGCGTGGCTTGTTGTACGAATTAAGGCCGGTTGAACCGGCCGAAGGCCGCGCAGTATACCGTAATAATCCAGATAAACAGCCCCTTGGATGACCATCTGTCTAGCGGGTCAAAGTGGCGGTTTTATTGACTTTCAGGTCAGCGAAACCAACACCCATTCCCCATGGAAACTGGGTCAATGTGGGAGCTGGCTTGCCTGCGATAGCATCACCTCAAACGGCCTGATGTATCGAGGTGTCTGCATCGCAGGCAAGCCAGCTCCCACATTTGAACTTCATCGCGCTCAGGTGCTCTGTGCCGCGCCACCTTCGAGCTTGCGCCACAACAACCGCACGTTCGCCTTGCGCACCAATGCGCAGCGATACAAACGAATCTCCAACGGCACGTGCCACTGCGGCCCGCCGCAGACCACTAATTCACCGCGCGCCAGTTCCGCCCGCACACTCAACTGCGGCACCCAGGCAATGCCCAAACCTTCCAGCGCCATGCTTTTAAGGCTGTCAGCCATGGCGGTTTCATACACGGTGGTAAAGCGCAGCGCGCGTTGGCGCAGCAGCAGGTGTACCGAGCGGCCAAGGAACGCGCCAGCGCTGTACGCCAGCAGCGGCACACTGCCCTCGCCTTCCAGATCAAACAGCGGCTTGCCATCGGCATCGGCAGCGCACACCGGGAGCATTTCGGTGTTACCCAGGTGCAGCGACGGGAAGATTTCCGCATCCATCTGCATCGCCGCGTCCGGGTCGTAGAACGCCAGCATCAAATCGCAACCGCCTTCGCGCAAGGCGTGCACTGCATCACCGACGTTGGTGGCGACCAATCGGGTCGCGATATTCAGGCCTTCGTTACGCAGTTGCGCGATCCAGCGTGGGAAGAAGCCCAGCGCCAGGGAGTGCGCGGCGGCCACTTGCATGACTTCGCCCTGCCCGCCTTCCAAGTGATGCAAATGGCGCAGCACCTCACCCAGCTGTTCGACCACTGTGCGCGCAGTGACCAGGAACAACTGCCCTGCCGCCGTCAGTTCGACCGGCGTACGCGAGCGATTGACCAGGGTCAGGCCCAACGCGGCTTCCAAACTGCGGATGCGTCGGCTAAATGCAGGCTGAGTGACAAAGCGCCGTTCCGCCGCCTGGGAAAAGCTGCGGGTAGCCGCCAGGGCGCTGAAGTCTTCCAGCCATTTGCTCTCAAGGTTCATTACTTCCTCCCACGGGTACGCACCATTTTGGCACACACGCCCGCCATGATAGCCGGGTCACACGCACATTATGCCGTTTATGCATAGGCCAGTGCTTAACAGCATTGGCCCAAAAACTCTCACAAGCCTAGCATTCGCAGCGTTCCGGCCAGTTCCGGGTCCATATCGAGATGATTTCCGTCATGTCCTCCGCTGCATCTTTCCGTACCGAAAAAGACCTGCTTGGCGTACTCGAAGTACCTGCACAAGCGTATTACGGCATCCAGACCCTGCGAGCGGTGAACAACTTCCGCCTCTCGGGCGTTCCGATTTCGCATTACCCGAAATTGGTGGTCGGTCTGGCAATGGTCAAGCAAGCGGCGGCAGACGCCAACCGCGAGCTGGGTCAGCTCAGTGAAGCCAAGCACGCTGCCATCAGCGAAGCCTGTGCCCGTCTGATCCGCGGCGATTTCCACGAAGAGTTCGTGGTGGACATGATTCAAGGCGGCGCTGGCACTTCAACCAACATGAATGCCAACGAAGTCATCGCCAACATCGCACTGGAGGCCATGGGTCACCAGAAAGGCGAATACCAGTACCTGCACCCGAACAACGACGTGAACATGGCGCAGTCGACCAACGACGCTTACCCAACCGCGATCCGCCTGGGTCTGCTGCTGGGTCATGACGCGCTGCTGGCCAGCCTCGACAGCCTGATCCAAGCCTTCGCCGCCAAGGGCGTCGAGTTCGGCCACGTGCTGAAAATGGGCCGCACCCAGTTGCAAGACGCCGTGCCGATGACCCTCGGCCAGGAATTCCGCGCCTTCGCCACCACCCTCGGTGAAGACCTGGCCCGCTTGAAAACCCTGGCACCGGAGCTGTTGACCGAAGTGAACCTGGGCGGCACCGCCATCGGTACCGGCATCAACGCCGACCCGCGTTACCAGGCCCTGGCCGTACAACGCCTGGCCACCATCAGCGGCCAGCCGCTGGTACCGGCCGCCGACCTGATCGAAGCCACCTCCGACATGGGCGCCTTCGTCCTGTTCTCCGGCATGCTCAAGCGTACTGCCGTAAAACTGTCGAAGATTTGCAACGACCTGCGCCTGCTGTCCAGCGGCCCACGTACCGGCATCAACGAGATCAACCTGCCAGCGCGTCAGCCAGGCAGCTCGATCATGCCCGGCAAGGTCAACCCGGTGATCCCGGAAGCCGTTAACCAGGTAGCGTTCCAAGTGATCGGCAACGACTTGGCGCTGACCATGGCAGCCGAAGGCGGCCAACTGCAGTTGAACGTGATGGAGCCGCTGATCGCCTTCAAGATCTTCGACTCGATCCGCCTGCTGCAACGCGCCATGGACATGCTGCGCGAGCACTGCATCGTCGGCATCACCGCCAACGAAGCGCGCTGCCGCGAACTGGTGGAGCACTCCATCGGCCTGGTCACCGCACTGAACCCGTACATCGGCTATGAAAACGCCACCCGCATCGCACGTATCGCCCTTGAAAGCGGCCGTGGCGTGCTGGAACTGGTGCGCGAAGAAGGCTTGCTCGACGACGCCATGCTCGACGACATCCTGCGCCCCGAAAACATGATTGCCCCACGTTTGGTCCCGCTCAAGGCCTAAGCGTTTGTTGCACCGCTCACCAGGTTGAGGGACTAGACACCTCTCACCTTTTGAGGGCCTGAAGGCTCGTTCTTCAGGCCCTTTTTTTACCTCAAGGTTGTGAAATGACGCCCATAAAAAATCCAATATCGCCCTGCAAGCCCGCCACCCTGCTGAAACCTTTAATCGCCCCAGGCAGACGGATCACGTTCGCCTAGGTATAGTGCCGCCCCTCTTCGCGCTGCGGCCGTCGGTAACGAGGCCCGGATACACACGCGAAACCGCATGAATAACAACCCGCAAAAGGATTTGGGTCGAACTGTCGCGCACTGCCTGGTGCTAAGCGATGGCGTCGAACCGTCCTGCGTTTGCCATTAGAAAAATCAGCGAGGAACACTCCATGCTCGAAGTCATCAACGACTTCCTCTCAGGAAAGTACTGATCGTGCTCATTGTCGGGCTCGGCGGTTATTTCACGATTCGCTCGCGTTTCGTACAGCTGCGTCACTTTTTCCACATGTTCTCGGTATTCCGCGACAGCCTGAAAAACAGTTCCGACCAGCTCAGTTCGTTCCAGGCGCTGATGCTCAGCCTGGCCGGCCGCGTGGGTGCCGGCAACATCGCCGGTGTCGGTATCGCCGTCACCTTGGGTGGCCCGGGTGCCGTGTTCTGGATGTGGGTCACCGCATTGGTGGGCATGTCGTCGAGCTTCATCGAATGCTCCCTCGGCCAGCTGTACAAGCGCACTGACGCGGAAGGCACCTTCCGTGGCGGCCCGGCGTATTACATCCAGCACGGCCTGCACAAGCGCTGGCTGGGGATGGTCATGGCCTTCCTGCTGCTGGTGACCTTCGGTTTCGCCTTCAACGGCCTGCAAGCCCACGCCGTGACACACTCGCTGAACAACGCCTTCGGCCTGGATACCACCTACACCGGCTTGGCGCTGGCGGTATTGCTGGGCCTGGTGTTCATCGGCGGGATCAAGCGTATCGCCTCGATTGCCGACCTGCTGGTACCGGTCAAGACCCTGGTCTACATCGCCGTGACCCTGTACGTGATCGTGCTGCAATTCGACCACGTACCAGCCATGCTTGCGACCATCGTCAAGAGCGCCTTTGGCCTCGACCAAGCCTTCGGTGGCCTGGTGGGCAGCGCGATCATCATGGGTGTGAAGCGCGGCGTGTTCGCCAACGAAGCCGGTTTGGGCAGCGCGCCTAACGTGGCAGCAGTGGCCTCCGTAGAACACCCGATTGCCCAGGGCGTGGTCCAGGCGTTCAGCGTGTTCCTCGACACCTTCGTGATCTGCACCTGCACCGCGCTGCTGATCCTGCTCTCGGGCTTTTACACCCCTGGCTTCGAAGGCGACGGCATTGCCCTGACCCAGAACTCCCTGGCAGCTGTAGTCGGCGACTGGGGCCGCATGTTCATCTCCGTGGCCCTGGCGTTGTTCGTGTTCACCTCGATCATGTACAACTACTACCTCGGCGAGAGCAACCTGCGTTTCCTGGTCGGCAACAACCGCAAGGTGCTGATGGGCTACCGCGCGCTGGTGCTGGCGTTGATTTTCTGGGGTTCCATCGAGAACCTGAGCACCGTGTTCGCCTTTGCCGACATCACCATGACCCTGCTGGCGTTCGTTAACCTGTTCGCCCTGGCGTTCCTGTTCAAGATCGCCATGCGCATCCTGAACGACTACGACAACCAGCGCGCTGCAGGCATCAAGACGCCGGTGTTCGACTCCAGCCAGTTCCCTGACCTGGACCTGGACCGCAAGGCCTGGCCGGCCAATCCGGTAAAGCCGCAAGCCGCTCCTTCGGCTGAGCTGAACGCCCAAGTACAACGCTAAACATCGATAGATGACACGCCGCCCGGCCTTGGGCATGCTCTGGGCCCGGCGGCGTTTTTCGTTCAGGAGATTTCTCGATGCAATCAGCTAACAACGTGATGGTGCTCTACACCGGCGGCACCATCGGCATGCAGGCCAGCGCCAACGGCCTGGCCCCCGCGTCCGGCTTCGAAGCGCGCATGCGCGAACAACTTGCCAACCAGCCATTGCCCGCGTGGAAATTCCGGGAAATGGCGCCGCTGATCGACAGCGCCAACATGACCCCCGCCTACTGGCAGCGCCTGCGTACGGCGGTGATCGACGCCGTGGACCAAGGCTGCGATGGCGTGCTGATCCTGCACGGTACCGACACCCTGGCCTACAGCGCGGCGGCCATGAGTTTCCAGCTGCTGGGCCTGCCGACACCGGTGGTGTTCACTGGCTCTATGCTGCCCGCTGGCGTGCCTGACAGTGATGCCTGGGAAAACGTCAGCGGCGCGCTCGCCGCATTGGGCGACGGCCTGGTGCCCGGTGTGCAGCTGTATTTCCACGGCGCGCTGATGGCCCCGACACGTTGCGCGAAGATCCGCAGTTTTGGCCGTCACCCGTTTGCTGCACTGCAACGCAACGGCGGCATAGCCCAGGCAGATGCAATCCCGGCAGCGTTGAATTTCCGCCAACCCAAGGCCCTGGCCAACGTCGGCGTATTGCCGCTGGTGCCGGGCATCGCGGCCGTGCAACTGGACGCGCTGATCGACAGCGGCATCCAGGCGTTGATCCTCGAATGCTTCGGCAGCGGCACCGGGCCGAGCGACAACCCAGCATTCCTCGCCAGCCTGCAACGGGCACAGGACAAAGGGATTGTGGTGGTCGCCATCACCCAATGCCATGAAGGCGGCGTGGAGCTGGACGTGTACGAAGCCGGCAGCCGCCTGCGCGGCGTCGGGGTACTGTCCGGTGGCGGCATGACCCGCGAAGCGGCGTTCGGCAAGCTCAACGCACTGATCGGTGCGGGACTCGGTACTCAGGAAGTCCGCCGCCTGGTAGAGCTCGACCTGTGCGGCGAGCTGCGCTGAAGGCTGCTGCCCACTCTATATAAGCACCACCGTTCCCGACTCGACGCTTCCTAGCATGACAACCCCCCAGGTTTGCCCTGGGGTCGTTGCCATTCTTTCGTTTGTCAGGACGCGCCATGACCACATCCTCTACCACCGACCCCCAACCCAACCTCACTGACGCGCTGATGGCGCAAATGTCTATCGGCCCCGCCTTTCGCGAAGTGGCCGCGACGTTGTTACGTGAGCGTTTGCAGGCGCTCTATCCCGCCCTTGAAATCGACCCAAACACCGTCGTGGTCGGCATTCCGCTGTGGGACATTCACGAAGACCAGGTCGTACCTGTCGGCCGTGATTATCAAGTGCTCACCAATATCCTCGCCGTGCAGGCCGTGACCGCAGTGCCGGCGTTGTACATTGAAGGCCAGCATTTTCTAAGCCAGTTGCCAATCGTTGAGCCGGCGGTGCATCTGCCGGTACGTATCCTCGACATCGCCAACGCCTTGAACATTCTGGCCCCCGTGATGTTGCGGGCGTACCAACAAGCGCAACTTGATTACTGGAACGGTGCCGAGGGTGATAGCGGCCCACGCTGGCATGCCCTGTCGAAGGCGCTGCGCAACTTCTGGGACGTGATCCAAATGCCTGGTCTGACCCAGGACGATTGCCTTATGGCACGTCAGCTGTTTCTCACGCCTGACGCCTCGACACGTAAGCTCACGGGACCTGAGGCCCCCCGCGCCTACGTGGTCGATATCGACTACATCGATGCCACTGGCAAGATCAACCACATTGATGGTTACCTGATCAGCGTCCTGATCGGAAAACAGGGTGCCCATGAGGTGATCATTACCCAGTCATTGTTCACAGGATTCAAAAATACTCATCCCTCGACCAATTGGGCCACGCCTTGCCGCTGCTGTCGGTACACGGAAAGCAGCAGTGGCGCCTGATCGAGCCCGAAGGTGATTTTTTCGATTACCTGGCCAGCGCCTTTATCGGCTCCCAGATCAAGGACATCGGCGCCATCGACTTTTCCGGCCAGCACGAGCCGGATGCGTCTCAGCACAGACTGGCGCAACCGCCAACACCTCGGACCAAGCGCGATGCGCCTTCCTTGCAGATGTACATACACACTCTCCCCGATTGGCTGACCAACGCCTCGGCGCCGGACCAGGATGCGTACTCGCGCCATCTCAAGGACCTGGCGACCCTGCACAGTGTCAACGAAGGCCGCAGTTATGACGACGGTATCAGCTCCCTCCGGTCATACACCCTTGAACGGCTGACAGCCGAAATGCTCAAGGACCACCCCGACGCACAGGCTCGGCTGCTGGATGATCTTGACATCGTGGTACGTAGCCCCGTGATATGGGGCTTGTTCACAGTACCGGGAAAAATCGAGACCACGGTGTTCAGCCTGACGGAGCTAGCCCTGCAAAACCTGATCGCCTTGCCTCTGGGAAACAAGTCGATAGGCAAGAATGCCCAACTCACACTGCCGCAATGGCTTACCGTCGACTACCTGGAGAGCCTGATCAGCCGTGTGGATATCGGCAATACCTACCCGGCATTGATCAAGACAACGTTGCTAGGCACCCCACAGGAAACCGAACGCCGTCAGCGACTCTATGCCGAGCACTTGCGTATCCAACTCCCGCTCCTGGCGCTGCAGTGCAAGTTGCTCGACGAAGGCGCAATTGATGAACAGGGCTACGCCTATGTGAGGGCGGCCATGCAGGCCGATCCCGATGATCGGCAAGTACAAGGCCAACCGATCATCATGCGCCCACTGGGCTTTGTGCCGACCCGTCGCAAGGGCAACACGCCGGACGTGGTGGCCAATATGTTTGTGATCGGCCCTCAGGACCCGACCGCGGGCCCATGCTTGCTGTACCGACCATTGCTGGACAAGCCCTTGTCGCAGTTCCCTGCGCCAAGCAATTTGCTCTACGCCTTGCAGCAATCAATAAGCCTGCGCGAATCGGTACTGGCCTGGCTACCCGACGACGTGCGCGATGATTACGCCCACTATGTGTTCCCCGCGAACCTGCCTTCGCCCTGGGCAGCGGTGGAGTTTCTGGCCGACCCCTTCAAGGTATGGACGATGGGTGGGCCGCTGCTACTCAGTCAAAAGCCGGTCGCGGGCGAGCTGTTCAACGCACTCTACAACGCCAATGCCAGTGCCCTGGTGACCCTGGCCGACCGGCAATCGGTGTCCAACGCCGAGGCACGCTGGGCCACCTTCAAACGCACCGGCTGGTTGATCTTTAACCTGGCGCTGCCCTTTCTGGGGCGTACGACCGGCATCGCCGCCTGGATCTGGCAGATCATGGATCAGCTGGATCGAGTGGCCGACGCCCAGGCCCACCCCGAACAGGACTCACCCTGGGCCGCACTCGCAGACCTGTTACTGAACATCGGTATGGCAATCACCCTGCACAGCATCAGCCGCAGCGCACCGCGTCAGGCCCCACGAAGCAAACCATTGCCTTCGCCAGAACCGCCGACTCGCCCTGATACCGTGACGATCAGCCAACTGGAGACCATTTCCTCGAACGCGCAGGTCACACATGAGCAGCCTCTGCACGTCAGTGGTGCCATCAACCGCACACCGCTTAGCCTGGCGACCGTACTGGACAGCTTCAAGGTGAACAAACCCGACACGCTGGGAGAAGCCAATGGCGAAGTCGGCCCGTGGCAAGACCTGTATCGCGACGGGCAGCATTGGTATGCGCCGGTGGGAGACCGCTGGTTTCAGGTCACGGTGGATGAAAGTGAAACCGTGGTCATCGTCGACTCCCAACGCCCTTCGCGCACCGGCCCGCCGCTGATTCACAACCTTAAGGGTCAATGGTTTATCGACATACGCCTTCGCCTGCGTGGAGGTGGCCCCAAGGTCATGACCACTAAGGCCCGGGCGCTGGCGCGGCAGGAGGCAGAAAAGTTGCGCAGGAAACTGGAAGCGTTCGAACACCAGAAAAAAGCCAACCAGGAAGCACTGCACCACGCGCGCCAGACGATGGATACAGGGCCCTCTACGTCGATTGACGCCAACCGCCAGGTCTACCTCCAGACGCTGCAAAACCAGCGCACGGAATTTGAGTCGGCGCTGCAGATGCTCAAGGAAATGAATGTGCACGAGCCCAGTGCGGAGTACGCGCCAAAGGCCTTGGGCTACATCAAGGCTCAGGCCAAATTGACCCAAGCCACGCTGAGCGAGATCCTCTCCGCTTCACACCCAAATGGCGCACCGTGCATGAACAGATGCAACGCCAGGCGCAAAAGCCGCTTGAGCGTCCAGTAGAAGACTTTCGTGAAATGCGTGAACTGGCCGGTGACCTGTGTGTGCAACTAGAGTACATGCATGGCAGGTTTGCCGAGCTCAGGGCACTGGCCAGGGATGGTGCACTGCTCTTGAACACCCTCAAAGGCTCGATGCCGGTCTATACCGCTGACGATCTGAAAGCCATTCGCGTGTCGCTCAGTCGCAACCTGTGCCTGCCGCAAAACACGCTCCACACAGCACCCGAGGCTTGGCTGGCGATTGACCAGATCATCGACACGGCAGATGTCGCGATCCAGTGTCTGCGCGATACCCTGGAGGAGCTTAGCGACCGGCGCCTGGATGAACGCATTGATACTTCGAGCAACCTGATCGAGCAGTTTCAATTATTGGACGAGCGCCTGCAGGATTTCCCAGTGGAGTTCTCCGAGCACGCCATCACCCATCAGTTGCAGGAATTGCGCGCTGAGTTGAACGTATTCCAACAACGAGCCATCGCCCACCTGAGTGTGCTGAGTGCCGAACGCGCGTTGTTCAGGAGCCGTCCCACCCACCGTCAACCCCGCCGCGCCCTCTAAGGCAGTTTATCCACACCCGCTACAGTGGCCTGCTGATTGGCGAGCCACGCTTGAACGATGTGGGTCTGGAAACCGGCCTGGTCGACATTCGCTCACCGCTGACTCACCAAATCCTCGCCACTTACCATGAGAAAACCAAGGGTGTCTGGGTTGTCCACGACGCATTCCCCACGCCTTCCGTCGCACCGGTTGAACGGGATCTGCAGGCGACCATCAATCTGGGACAGGCGCTGCTCGATGGGCTGCCAGCGTTTCTGGCGCGGGCCCGCACCCACGCCAACCTCGCCGATCGCGTGCCCTTTGGTATTGAGTACCTGTACCACCAGCATGCACAACGGTTGGAACAGGCCTCCCGTGCAATCGAGCAGGCCCTGACCCGACACAACATCACTGAAAGTGATGCCATCTACCGGCCAGTGCCGTGACCAAAGCCATTGATAGTGCCCTGGCCCAGCTCTACCAGCAGAGCAACCAGTTGGTGCTTCGAGCGCTGAAGTCATATCCCCCCACCATGGCGGGGGTGGAATGGCTTAGCCGGCACAATGCAATCATCGTCAAGAAAACGGTAACCCGCCGTCGAATCAAGTCTCAAACACCTGACTTCCTGGATGAGTACACCATTAAAGATCGCGCCACCCAGGAGGTGCTCTGGTATGCACACTTTCACTACAGTACCAATTGGACGCCCGACAAATTCATTCTGTCGGCTCGTTTGAAAAACACCAGAAGAGCACAGCCTTGGCCTTGCCGCCGACTCAGCAAAGGCTTGAACCGCGCGCAAACCGTCGCGTTTCACCGCAGTGAGATCAGCCTGCAGGAAGCTCGCAAGTTGTTTTTCGAGCGCCCGAAATCCGAGTCCAGCCGCTAACCGACGATGGAGGGCGGCATGCAACTTGCTGCGCCAGTGCCATACCCTGACACTGGTTTCCCCATGTTGCATTCGCACCTGACCACCCTCAATGCCGTGTCGCTGGTCCTGACCACCTTCAAGGATCAGGGCCTGCCGAGCGACGTGCTACTGGCCGGCAGCGGTATTGGCGTGGCGGATCTGCGCCACGCTGATACGCGCATCACAACGTGCCAGGAGATGCGCGTCTGCGCCAACGCCGTGGCCTTGCGCCAGGACATTGGCCTGGAACTGGGCCAGCGCATGCATGTGTCGAGCTACGGCTTGCTCGGCTATGCGCTGCTCACCAGTGCCACCTTAGGTGACGCTTTGCGCCTGGCACTGCGCTATCCGGCGCTGTTGGGAACACTTTTCGAGCTCAGCTTGGTGGAAGATGGCGAGCAGATCTGGCTGACCGCTGGCGACTATCGGGAAAACCCCGAGTTGGCGGCGTTCAACGTTGAGTTTTGTTTGGTGTCGATGAAGGTCATCTGCGATGACTTGCTTGGCCGCTCGCTACCGCTTCGTGAAGCGCGCTTCGATTACGCGGCGCCGGATTACCACGTCCGTTACACGGAATGTTTCGACTGCCCTTTACAATTTGACGCGCTGACCAATGGCTTTGCTTTCGACCGGCAGTGGCTGCAACAACCTCTTCCATTGGCGGACGCCATCACCCACCGAGCCATGGCTGAGCGCTGCCGCAAACAGAACTCCGAATTCACCGGGCGCCAGGCTTGGCTCAATCGCGTGCGCCAACTGCTGGCTGATCAACTGCACGCCGCTCCCGGGCTAAATGGCCTGGCGGCACAGATGAACTGCTCAGCCCGAACGCTACGCCGGCACCTGCACGCATTGGGTTGCAGCTACCAGCAACTGCTCGATGAACTGCGATTTGAGCAGGCTAAACAGTGGCTGGCGCAGGACCAAATGCCGATACATCAGATCGCCGAACAACTGGGCTTCAGTGAGACCGCGAGCTTTCGCCACGCGTTTGTGCGCTGGAGTGGTGTGGCGCCCAGCCTGATGCGCCATTAATGGGCGAATTGCGGTCACTTCCTTTGGCCACATTTATCCCCTTCTGGCCGCCCCTGCCATTCTCTTGAGCGACCCGCACCGCAACACTGCAAGGCACAACAATGAGCCTGCGGGGAGTACCCATGCTGACGATCTACTCCGACGATCACCATCTGCACCATGGACGCTGTGAATTGATGGACGGGCAACTAATGCCCTGTTTCGAGATGCCCTCTCGCGCCGACCATGTGCTGCAACGAGTCAAGGACCGTGACCTCGGCCCGGTTCAGGCACCGCAGGACTTCGGCCTGGCACCACTGCAACGCATTCACAGCCGCGATTACCTCGACTTTTCAAAGGCGCCTGGGACCGCTGGACTGAATATGGCCAGGACGGCGATTTGCTGCCCTACACCTGGCCTGCTCGTACCTTGCGCCGGGTATTGCCCACCAGCCTGCATGGCCAGTTGGGCTACTACAGCTTCGATGGTGGCGCACCGATCACCGCCGGTACCTGGCAAGCGGCGTACAGCGCAGCGCAAGTGGCGCTCACCGCACAGCAGGCCATCCAGCAAGGCGCCCACAGTGCCTTCGCCTTGTGCCGCCCGCCGGGTCACCACGCAGCTGGCGACTTGATGGGCGGTTATTGCTACCTCAACAACGCGGCGATTGCCGCACAAGCGTTCTCTCGACCAAGGCCACAAGAAGGTGGCAATCATCGACGTGGACTACCACCACGGCAACGGCACCCAGTCGATTTTCTATGAACGCAGCGACGTGCTATTCACCTCGATCCACGGCCACCCGGAAGCGGAGTTCCCATTCTTCCTCGGCTATGCCGACGAGCTGGGCGAAGGCGTCGGGGAAGGTTTCAATTTCAACTACCCGCTGCCCGCCGGATCTGGCTGGGATCAGTGGAGCGCAGCGTTGGAAGAGGTGTGCAAGCAAACTGAACGCTACGGCGCCGACGTCATCGTGGTGTCCCTGGGCGTGGACACGTTCAAGGACGACCCGATTTCACAGTTCAAACTCGACAGCCCGGACTACTTGGCCATGGGCCGGCGACTCGCACGCCTGGGCAAGCCCACGCTGTTCGTGATGGAAGGCGGCTACGCTGTCGAAGAAATCGGCATCAATGCCGTCAACGTTCTTGAAGGTTTCGAATCAGAAGGAGCCGCCCGATGAAGATGCTCACCTCACTGGCCCTGTGCGCCGCCGTTTTGAGCGGCGCTGTGCAGGCCGAAGAAAAAACCCTAAAGGTCTACAACTGGTTCGACTACATCACACCCAAGGCACTTGAAGACTTCAAGACGCAGAACCCGAAGATCAAGCTGGTCTACGACATCTTCGACACCAACGAAGCCCTGGAAGCCAAGCTGCTCACCGGTAACTCAGGCTATGACGTGGTGGTGCCGTCCAACGTGTTCCTCGCCAAGCAGATCGAAGCCGGGGTGTTCCAGCCCCTGGACCGCAGCCAGTTACCCAACTGGAACCACCTCGACCCCAAGCTGATGAAGCTGATCGAAGCCAACGACCCCGGCAACAAATTTGCCGTGCCCTACATGTACGGCACCATCCTGATCGGCTTCAACCCGGACAAGGTCAAGGCGGTGCTTGGGCCGAACGCGCCGGTGGACAGTTGGGACCTGATCTTCAAGGAAGAAAACATCAGCAAGCTCAAGCAATGCGGCGTCGCCTTGCTCGACTCGCCCTCGGAAATCCTTCCGCTGGCCCTGCAGCACCTGGGGCTGGACCCCAACAGCAGCAACCCCAAGGACTACGTCAAGGCTGAAGCGCTGTTGATGAAGATCCGCCCCTACATCACCTACTTCCACTCGTCCAAGTACATGGCCGATATCGCCAACGGCGACATCTGCGTGGCCGTGGGTTACTCGGGCAGCTTCTCCCAAGCCGCCAACCGTGCCAAAGAAGCCAAGAACGGCGTGATCGTGGACATGCGTCTGCCCAAGGAAGGCGCGCCGATCTGGTTCGATATGCTCGCCATTCCCAAAGGAGCCCAAAACCCGCAGGACGCCTACACCTTCATCAACTACCTGCTGCAACCCCAGGTGATCGCGCCGATCAGCGATTTTGTCGGCTACCCCAACCCGAACAAGGATGCGACGGAGCAGGTTGATCCGACGATTCGCAACAACCCCAACCTGTACCCGACCGAGGCGGCCATGGCCACGCTCTACACCTTGAAACCCCTGGGCCGTGACGCCGAACGCGCCAGGACACGGGCATGGACCAAGATCAAGTCGGGAACCTGATGCTGTGGGAGCGGAACTACTCGCTCCCATAAGTGCTACAGGACATCCAGAAAAATCCGCCGGCCAGACGGTGTGCTGATCGGTGCACGGTAGACTCGTGTGCTGCGACCAGCCCCCTCTCGGCCTGCTCAAAGACACGGCCCAATCTGCGCTGGCTGGCTAACTTCAAGTGGGCCGTGGAGGGCTGGTCTTGCGAAGTGTCCGGTGCAGGGTAGTGAAAGTGGGCGTACCAGAGGGGACGGTGGTCCTCCAACCCGTCCAACACCGCGAACTCCTGCAGGTAGTCCACCGTGCCGTCGATGGTTTCCTCCTCACGGCCATTGAGCCGGCTGATACTGACTACCTGCTGTTCAAGCAGGTATTGAACATCGCCTACGGTCGGTGTCTGGCTGCGCCGGGTCAAATCGATACGCCGGCGACGACCGTTGACGCGCAGTTCAGCAGCTGTTGCTCGCAATTGAAGGACCAACGCGGCAGAGTCCGCAGTAGCGAGGCGCTGAGTAAATTGCACGAGCACCTTGGCGGCATTGTCCAACGTTTGAGCCAAGCGCTCGAACCGTTCCTCAACTTCGACAGGTGGCGTGCCGGGCAAAATGGCTTCACCTGCCTCCCTGTTGACTTGAGTCAGTGCGGCTCGGGCTGCATCAAATGCCTTACACCCGCGAACACTCAGCCCTTCCACTTCACGCTTGAACCGAGGCGATCGGCTGATCTCCCAGATACCTTCGGCATTGCTCGAGATGTCAGGTCCAACAGCCTCCGGGTGGTCGGGGCTGTCGACCAATCGGTGCACCGAAACATTGACATTGATAACCGGGTGGATGCGATTGTGCGACAACACGTGAATGTGGTTCTCGTCTTTGTTGTAGATGAGCAGGGAATTGAAGAGATGCAGGCCCTTATGGACACCCTCACGAATCAGTTCCCCCACCCGGTGCGGGCGTCGTAGTGCAGCCAACCGATGTTGCTGTAAAGCCGAAAGCGCCTGGCGGGCACCTGCCCAACTGACATCCAGACGCTTAACCCGTGGGTGCATTTGAACAGGTTCTACGCTCTGCGACAGGACAGGATAAACCAGCAGCAAGGCCACACTGCGCATCAGGCCATTGTCTGCGCGCCACGCGCTATCAGCGTCGGCGGCGAGTAACACATTGAACGGACTACCGACCAGCGCCTGTCTCGCCCGAAACAGGTCGGCGAAGGGTTTGGGCAACGCTGGCCCCGACGCGGGCGGAGTCATTACTTGCTGCAAAACCTGTGTCGACCCCGGTCGGAAAACCAACCAGGGCCCCGACTCATCGCTCTGGGCACCAATCAGATAACCCGACTCATCCGTCAAACGCCGGAATATCATCGGCTCACCCTGCACATGACGATGGGTCGCATAGGTTTTCACTGCCACGCGCAGGCGGTTATAGCCATCAAGCGTGATTCCCGCCCGGCCCTGAAAGCTGCACTCCAATGCCACCCGACACAACTGCAGAGCCATGTCCCGAGCAAAACAGGCCTGGTGTGCACTGCCATCGTCCGGCAACGTGTCGAGCAGGGTTGGCGCGCAGTATTTTTGGTGAGCCCCGGCCATCGCCGCCAAGAGCTTGCTATAGGCCAGCCGGCCTTCAGCACAAGCATCCTTCAACCAGGTCGGGAGCTGTTGGCGTAATGTTTCCTGTTCGGGATCCTGCTGGAAGAAATCACGGAACCGCGTAGCCCAGGCCAGTTGCCGATCCAGATGTTCACGGCGCGGTGGCTCACTGAGGTCAATCGCGTCAATTCGCTGCAACATCGCCTCCAGCGCGCACAACGCCCAACCTTCAAAAACGTCATGTTCCAGCCGTTCCGCGTTTTCCAGCACGTGATCCGGCAGAGCCGGCACAAACGTCTCAAGGCCAAACCCCAAGGAGTAGACCAGGGTTTTGTTGGCGCCCACAATCACCAACGCGAGGTCGTTGGGGCGCCCTAAGGCGTACGTCTCAAACGCTGGCGTTCGCTCGCCGCTGTCGGGAAAGGCAAGTACCGCTTGAAGCATGCGGCGGGTAATGGGGTCAGTCTGTTTATGCAGGACTCTGCGCAGTCGCTGCGCAAGCAGCTGCGTCAACCGCTCCCAGCGGCTTTCTGACGTTGTGTCGGTGGCGCAGAAAAAATCGACCAAACTCTCGGCGTAATACTCCAGCACGGACTCAGGATCGGCATCGAGCTGGATTTGAGTAACGCCAAGCGTGCCCAGGGTCGGGCGCAAGGCGAACAGTTGGCAGATACGCAGCTGCAGTGAATCAACAGCCGTTAATGGGGAAAGCAGGTCGGGCATGATCGTTTACCGTGCACAGTACAGAGGGATCCATCACGGTAATGACCTCGTCTCCTGGCAGGACGGTAGTTAGTTATCCGGGCTGCCACGCGGCACGCAGACGCTTCAGTGCGAGTGTGATCGCCGCCTCGGGTACGGCGGCAAACCCCATCACCAGGCCCGCGCGCTGATCCGGTGGCGTGCTGGAGTGCGACAACCAGTAGCTGCTCAAACCGTTGACCTCAACCCCCACGTCATGAGCCTGGTCGAGCAGTTGTTGTTCGCGCGCTAGGCTGTTCACCCGCACGGTCAGGTGCAACCCCGCCGCCACGCTGGGCAGCTCGCCGACACCCGGCAAATCATCAGGCCAGCCCGCCAGCAATACGTTGCGCCGACTCAAGGCCGCTCGGCGCATACGGCGGATATGCCGCTGGAAGTGCCCCGCCGCCATGAACTCGGCCATCACCGCTTGGGTGCTGATTTCCGAGTGGCGCATGTCCACCGCGCGGCGACGAGCAAAAGCGTCCACCAAACCCGGCGGCAGCACCAGGTAACCCAGGCGCAAGGCCGGAAACGCCACCTTGCCGAAGGTGCCGACGTAGAGCACGCGACCGTTGCGATCCAACGCGGCCAAGGGCGACAGAGGCGCGCCGCTGTAGCGGTACTCGCCGTCGTAGTCGTCCTCGATGATCCATCCCCCCGTGCGCTCGGCCCAGGCCAGCAACTCCAGGCGCCGTGCCAGGCTCATCACCACGCCCAGAGGGTACTGATGGGACGGCGTGACATAGGCCACACGGCAGTCATCCAGTGTGTTGAGCACCTGGCAGTCGATACCCTCGCCATCCACCGGCACACCGTGCAATTTCCCTCCAGCCAGAGCGAACGCATGACCTGCCGCGCGATACCCCGGGTTTTCCACAGCAACCCCGTCGCCGGGCTCCACCAGCAACTGTGCACAAAGGCTAATCGCTTGCTGTGCACCACTGGTGATCACAATTTGCTCAGCGGAGCACTGCATGCCTCGGGAGCTGCGCAGGTAAGCGGCGATCAAACCGCGCAATCGGCCGTCACCCGCCGGGTCGCCGTAGCACAGTTGTTCCAGGTCCGGTTTGCGCCAGAAAGCCGCATTCAGCTTGGCCCACACCTCGAACGGAAACAGATCAAATGCCGGCACACCCACGCGAAAGGCCCGCGGCGGCCCGGAGGGTGGCTGCGGCAAATGGTTACTTTGTACCCGACCCAAGCCGCCGCTGTGGATAACTTCACAATCCAAATCTTCGGGCAATTTTGCCCATTTTGTGGATAAGGTTGGGGATAAGCCTGTTGAAAACCCTGTGGACAGTTTTGTGGGTAACTTTTTGGCCGTGGGCAGTTGCGCAACATAAGTGCCATCACCGACCCGACTTTCGATAAAACCTTCGGCGTACAGCTGATCGTAGGCACGCACCACACTGTTGCGCGAGATCGACAACGCCGCCGCCAAGTCACGCGTGGCGGGCAAGCGCGTGCCACTGACCAGTCGCCCATCCAGCACACGCTGGCGCAGGGCTTCATACAATTGGCGTGTCAGCCCCTGGCGCCGGTCCAGCTCGATACCGGCGGGGTTGAAGGACAACGGCGGTGTAATGGGCGACATATTGGACCTATGAAATGGACGCCAGATGGCTCTTTCAACGAGCCATTAGCCTGCCTAGGATGCAGGCATTCGCCAAGGAAAATTTCCATGTACACACCTCGCGCCTTTGCCCTCGACGACTTGCCCGAACTGCATCAACTGATCCAGCACACCCGCCTGGCGCAGCTGGTGACCGTTGGCGAACAAGGCCTGCTGGCCAGCCACCTGCCGCTGCTGCTCAACCCCGATGAAGGCCCGAATGGCACGCTCTACGGGCACTTGGCCAAGGCCAATCCGCAGTGGAAAGACTTGCAGAACGGCAGCGACGCCCTGGTGATCTTTGCTGGCGCCGAGGCTTACATCAGCCCGGCGTTTTACCCGGCCAAGGCCGAGCACGGCAAAGTAGTGCCCACCTGGAACTACATCGCGGTGCACGCCTACGGCAAGGCCGAGGTGTTCACCGATGCAGAGCGTTTGCTCAACCTGGTCAGCGCCCTCACCGACCGCCACGAAGGCAGCCGCGCCCAGCCGTGGAAAGTCAGCGACGCCCCGGCCGACTACATCGACGGCATGCTCAAGGCCATTGTCGGCTTCGCCCTGCCGATGGAACGCCTGATCGGCAAGCGCAAACTCAGTCAGAACCGCAGCCCGGCCGATATCGCCGGTGTGCGCGAAGGCCTGGCCACCAGCGCCGACGTGCGCGACCAAAACCTCGCCCGCTTTATTCCCCAAGGAGTCGCAGAATGAGCCAGATCGATATCCGCCAAGTCACCGCCGCCGACCACGCGGCTTGGTTGCCGCTGTGGCAGGCGTACTTGAAGTTCTACAACACCGAATTGCCGGATGCCGTGAGCCAAAGCACCTGGCAACGCCTGATCGACGACCGTGAGCCGACGCACTCGGCGCTGGCCTGGCAGGACGGCAAGGCAGTGGGCATGGTCAACTTCATCTACCACCGCTCCAACTGGAGCATTGAAAACTCCTGCTACCTGCAGGACCTGCTGGTGGACCCCGCCCAACGCGGCACCGGCGTGGGCCGCAAATTGATCGAATTCGTCTACGCCACTGCCAAGGCCGATGGTTGCTGCAAGGTGCATTGGCTGACCCACGAAACCAACGCCACCGCGATCCAACTCTACGAACGCATCGCCGAACGCCCAGGTTTCATCCAATTTCGCAAAGGTCTTTAAGGAGCGCCGCATGCCCATTTCCCCGCTGACTGGAAAGGTGTCCCGGCGCCGACCGTGCAATTGCTTGAAGGGCGTTTTATCCGCTTGGAAAAACTCGACCCGGCGCGCCATGGCGACGAACTGTTCCAGGCGCTCCAAGGCCCTGGCGCCGACCCCAAGCTATGGGACTATCTGCCTTACGGCCCTTTCCCCGAGCGCAGTGCATTCAATGACTGGCTCAACAATCACGCGGCACACAGCGACCCGTATTTTTTCAGCGTGATCGACCGCAAGACCGGTCAGGTGCAGGGCATCCTCAGCTTGATGTCCATCGTGCCGGCCCAAGGGCGCATCGAGATCGGCCACGTCACCTTCGGCGCGCCGATGCAGCGTTCGCCAAAAAGTACCGAGGCGGTGTACCTGCTGGCCAAACACGCGTTCGAGCAGGGTTATCGTCGCCTGGAGTGGAAGTGCAACAACGGCAACGCCCGCTCCAAATACGCGGCCGAGCGGTTGGGCTTCACCTTTGAAGGCGTGTTCCGCCAGCACATGGTGGTGAAGGGTCAGAACCGGGATACCGCGTGGTATTCGATCATCGACTCGGAATGGCCGGCGGTTGGTGCGGGATTTGAAGCATGGTTGTCAGAAGGGAACCAGACTGGCTCAGGTCAGTTGAAGACATTGGCTGAGTGCCGAGCCTGACCCTCCCAGGCGGAACACCGGCGGGAGCGAACTTGCCTGCGATACAGACAACTCCCGCAAACCACAGTCCCATAGCCTGACAGTTAACCTCACGCCCCTCGCTAAATTCCCGACCTCATCTATCAGAGGTCGGGATTTCATGCCCTTTCACTCAAGCAACTCGCACGCAGCATCATCCTTTTGATGGGTGTTGCCAGCGCTCAACTCATCCAGGCACAGGCCGGCACGCCCGTTCAGCTTCCAGTTGGGCTGCCCGATTACAGCTATGCATCGTATGAGCCGGTTATTGAGCGCGACCCTATCGACGGCTACTTCTACAACCAGGCCACTACCCACAATGGTCGCCAGGTCGCCCAAGTGCTGGAGCCCGCACTGAATCGCTTGCTCGAGTCTGGCGAGCTGACCTCCGAAGAGATCAAGGCGCTGGAAAAGCTCGGGGACGAGCTTGCCCAGGCCCCGGGAGGCATGGGAGCAGCCCTTGAACAAATTGCCGGCAGCCAAAATGCCAACCTCGCCGGCGCAACCCAAAACACCACGCAACACATCAGCAACCAGTTGCTCTCCACTCTGCGCACGCTGGCGGTCGATGAGGACGGCCACTTCTGGGTGCAAAGTCTGGGCAACGATGGCACCCAGAGCGGTAGCGCCGGCCTGAAATACGGCACCCAAGGCCTGTTGCTGGGCGCCGACTGGGCGTTGGACCACGCCTGGCGCGCTGGTGTGATGGGTGCAAAGTCCACCACCAAGTTGGATGCCCAACGGTTTTCCGGCGAATTGGACAGCTGGCACCTGGGTGGCTACGCCGTGCGCCAGGACGGCCCCCTGGCCCTGCGCCTGGGGGCGATCTACAGCAACCATGGGGGGCAGAACAAACGCAACGTCGAGCTGCTCAATTACAAGGAACAACTCAAGGGCAAATACAGTGCCCAAAGCCAGACCTTGTTCTCTGAACTGGGCTACCAGTTAGGCGATGAAGCGCTCAGCGTCGAGCCCTTCGCCAGCCTCGGCTACCAGCGCTATCACCGCGACAGCTTCAAGGAACAGGGAGGTATAAGCGCATTGAACGTCGGCCCGCAAACGCAGCAAAACTTCAGCAGTACCTTTGGCCTGCGCCTTGCCACGCTGTACCGGTTCGATAACCGGATGACCCTCAGCCCTCACTTGAGCACCGGCTGGAAACACCTCTACGGCGGCGTCGACAGCCAAGTGCGCCAGTCCTATCGGCATGCACCCGGACTCATCGATGACTTCACCATCGACGGGGCCGCACTGGACCGCAACAGCCTGAGCTTGCGGGCCGGCTTGAACCTCGCACTGTCAACCGAGCACAGCGTGGGCCTCACCTACACAGGTGAATCAGGTACCAGCAGTCGCAGCCAAGGGCTGATGGGTGAGTGGAAGATGGCGTTTTAACCGCCTTTACTGGATGACTTCTCCCGCAGGCACAAAGCAGCGCGCCTGACATTCAGGGGCCTGTTCCCTCGCTATATTCCGGCCTCCTGCTCACAAGAGGTCGGACTACCATGCTACTGACACTTCCCTACTTCGCGCCCTTCAACGCATTGCTGACCTATGGCGCCCAGCCAATCATCCAGGCAGTGAAGAGCGCCGCTGCAGCCCCGAACCCGTGCCTGATCGGCCGCCACTTACCCCCAAGGCCAGTACCTTCAAGACCAGCCTCATCTCCGTGACCTGCAACCAGTCCATGAATCGAACGATGGACCTCGACACGTTCGCCAGCCTGCTCCCAGCCGAAACAAAACCGGGAGCCAGCGCCTCCTTGCGCGGCATCGAACTCATCAACAGCGCAACCGGGTCGATCACCGGCAACAACGATGGCCTGCGCGGCAGTGGCCTGGCGTCGGTTTGGCTTGAGAACCATGGGGTCATTCGTTGCAACAATGGCCATGGCGTAAAGCTCAACGGCGACAAGGCCGATGAGGTCGTCAACCACGGCTTGATTGCGGGAGGCAATGGGATAGCGATGGACATGGGCGGTGGCGACGACACCTTGATCATCAAGCACGGGAGCCGGTTCCACGGTGCAGTAGACGGTGGCAGCGGCACCAACCAAGTGATCCTGGAGGACGACAAAGGCGGCACGTTCGACGGCGCTAAACAGATGCAGCACCTGTGGGTAGCCACCGGCACCTGGACCCTCACCGGTGCCGTTGAGGCCAACCAGCAAGGCAAGGTCTATAGCGATGCAACGCTGATCAATCACAGCACGATCGGCGGGTCGATGACTGTCGAGCCAGAGGCTACCTACTCCGGCGGCACGGTCGCCAACCTCGATGTCGCGGGCACATTGCGAATGAGCCCCGCCACCCGCATCAACAACGACCTGCGCATGCAGGTCGGTTCAACCTGGACTTCACTCCAGGAACCGACAAAACCTTGAGCGTGGGCAACAGCGCCAACTTGAGTGGCGCCACGCTGAATATTCAGGTGAAAAAAGAAAGTGATGCGCTTCTCTCAAAGCCCGTACGCATCATCGAAGCCAAGCAGATTGAAGGCCAATTCAGCGAAATCACCAGCAACCTGAAAACCCTGACGCCGGTATTGAACTACACGCAAGACGGCGTTTTCGTCAGCTTCAAACGCAATGCCTGACCGCTAAATTCCAGGCAAAAAAAGGGGGCACCTGCCCCCCGAGGATTAAACGGTCGCGTTGAAGGCTAGGGATCAGCCTTCAATTTCAATCAGGATTTCGCCAGGGTTGACCCGGTCGCCCTTGGCCACATGTACAGCGGTCACCTTGCCGGCAATCGCTGCCTGCACTTCGGTTTCCATCTTCATGGCTTCGGTGATCAACACCGCCTGGCCGGCCTTGACCACATCACCTTCCTTGACCAGTACATCGACAATATTGCCCGGCATCGCCGTGCTGACATGGCCTGGCTCGGTGGCGTGCTTGCGCTTGCTGCCGCCGCTGCTGACGAATTCATTGAGCGGTTCAAACACCACTTCTTCCGGCATACCGTCGATGGACGGGTAGAAGTGGCGCTTGCCTTCAGCCTTCACGCCCACACCGGTGATGTCCACGCGGTAGCTTTCGCCGTGCACGTCGATGACGAACTCAGTCGGTACGCCTTCGCCACCGGCACGGGCCACGCCGCCAGCTTCAGGAATCGGCAGCAGCACTTCCGGTGCCAGGGTGCCGGCGTCGCGCTCTTCGAGGAACTTGCGGCCGATGTCCGGGAACATCGCATAGGTCAGCACGTCTTCTTCGGACTTGGCCAACGCGCCGATCTCGCCGCGCAGCTTGGTCATTTCCGGCTTGAGCAGGTCGGCCGGACGCACGTCGATGACTTCTTCGCTGCCGATGGCCTGGCGGCGCAACTTCTCGTTCACGGTGCCCGGCGCCTTGCCGTAGCCGCCTTGCAGGTACAGCTTCACTTCGTTGGTGATGGTCTTGTAGCGCTCGCCGGCCAGCACGTTGAAGAACGCCTGGGTGCCGACGATCTGCGACGTTGGCGTCACCAGCGGCGGGAAGCCCAAGTCTTCACGCACACGCGGGATCTCGGCCAGCACTTCGCTCATCCGGTTGAGGGCGCCCTGCTCTTTCAACTGGTTGGCCAGGTTGAAATCATCCCGCCCGGTACCTGGTTGACCTGCACACGGGTATCGACAGCAGTGAATTCGCTTTCGAACTGGTGGTACTTCTTGCGCACGGCGTAGAAGTACAGGCCGATCTCTTGCAGCAGCTCCAGGCTCAGGCCCGTATCGAACTCGCTGCCCTTAAGGGCGGCGACCATCGACTCGGTGCCCGGGTGGCTGGTGCCCCAGGCGAAGCTGGAAATGGCGGTGTCGATGTGGTCGGCACCGTTTTCGATGGCCTTGAGTTGGCACATCGCAGCCAAACCCGCGGTGTCATGGGAGTGGATGAAAATCGGCAGGTTCTGCTCGGCTTTCAGCGCCTTGACCAGTTCGCCGGTGGCGTAAGGGGTCAGCAGGCCGGCCATGTCCTTGATCGCGATGGAGTCGCAGCCCATGGATTCCAGCTGCTTGGCCTGGGCCACAAAGGCCTCGACGGTGTGCACCGGGCTGGTGGTGTAGGCGATGGTGCCTTGGGCGTGTTTGCCGGCGGCTTTCACCGCTTCGATGGCCACGCGCAGGTTACGCACGTCGTTCATCGCATCGAAGATACGGAACACGTCGATACCATTCACGGCGGCCTTGGCGACGAACGCTTTGACCACGTCGTCGCTGTAGTGGCGGTAACCCAGCAGGTTCTGGCCACGCAGCAGCATTTGCAGGCGCGTGTTAGGCAACGCGGCGCGCAGTTTGCGCAGGCGCTCCCACGGGTCTTCTTTCAGGAAGCGTACGCAAGCATCAAAGGTCGCGCCGCCCCAGACTTCAAGGGACCAGTAGCCGACTTTGTCGAGCTTGTCGCAGATCGGCAGCATGTCATCAGTGCGCATGCGGGTGGCCAGCAACGATTGGTGAGCGTCGCGCAGGATGGTGTCGGTTACGAAGATCTTCTTGCTCATTCTTATATTCCTCACAGGCCTGCGTGGGCGGCGATGGCGGCGGCGATGGCCAGGGCCAGCTCTTCGGGTTTGCGCTTGATCGAGTAGTTGGTCAGCTCAGGGTGGCTTTCCACAAAACTCGTGTTGAACTGACCGCTACGGAATTCCGGGTTACGCAAAATTTCCTGGTAATAGGCGGCGGTGGTCTTCACGCCTTGCAGGCGCATGTCGTCCAGGGCGCGCAGGCCACGGTCCATGGCTTCTTCCCAGGTCAACGCCCACACCACCAGTTTCAGGCACATGGAGTCGTAGAACGGCGGGATGGTGTAACCGGTATAGATCGCCGTGTCGGTACGCACGCCGGGACCGCCCGGGGCGTAGTAACGGGTGATCTTGCCGAAGCTCGGCAGGAAGTTGTTCTTCGGGTCTTCGGCGTTGATACGAAACTGCAACGCGAAACCACGGTGCTGGATGTCTTCCTGTTTCACCGACAGCGGCAGGCCCGAGGCGATGCGAATTTGCTCACGGACGATGTCGATACCGGTGATTTCTTCGGTGATGGTGTGTTCCACCTGCACCCGGGTGTTCATCTCCATGAAGTACACCTCGCCCTCGGCGAGCAGGAACTCCACGGTGCCGGCGTTCTCGTAGCCCACGGCCTTGGCGGCACGCACCGACAGATCGCCGATGTAGGCGCGCTGTTCCGGGGTCAGCTGCGGACTTGGGGCGATTTCGATGAGCTTCTGGTTGCGACGCTGGATCGAGCAATCGCGCTCGAACAGATGCACCACGTTGCCAAAGCTGTCACCGAGGATCTGCGCCTCGATGTGCTTGGGATTGACGATGCATTTTTCCAGGAATACTTCCGCCGAACCGAAGGCCTTGGTGGCTTCGGAGATGACGCGGGGAAGGCTTGTTCAAGTTCTTCGCGGCTGTTGCAACGACGGATACCGCGACCGCCACCACCGGAGGTGGCCTTGAGCATGACCGGGTAACCGATGCGGTCGCCTTCGGTAAGGGCCTCGGCGATGTCGGCGACGTTGCCTTCAGTGCCAGGCGTCACCGGTACGCCGGCCTTGATCATGCTGCGGCGCGCTTCGGTCTTGTCGCCCATGCGGCGAATCACTTCAGCGGACGGGCCGATGAATTTCACCCCACGTTCGGCACAGATGTCCGCCAGTTCGGCGTTTTCCGACAGAAAGCCATAGCCAGGGTGCAGCGCATCACAACCGGTTTCCACGGCCAGGTTCACCAGCTTGCGCGGGTTCAGGTAACCGGCCAGGGGCTCGGCACCAATGCTGTGGGCCTCGTCGGCACGTTTGACGTGCAACGCGTGGCGGTCGGCGTCGGAGTAGACCGCGACCGAGCGAATGCCCATCTCGGCGCAGGCACGCACGATTCGTACGGCAATCTCACCACGGTTGGCGATCAGGATCTTTTTTATCACTTGGAAATTCCCTTGAGCCGATTGCTGCGTTCTTCGACCCACTAGACCCGGGTCGGCGCGTGACCAAATGTTTCATGACAGTCGCGAGACACACACTAAGCCCGCAGAGGGATTAACAAAAATCAATAATTATTGGGTCATGCATAAGTAAAGACTTATAGTTGGCCGAACGGCCTCGGGCGAAAGGAATTGAAATATGCGTAAGTCATTGATGCGTATGACATTGCGTCAATTGCAGATCTTCAATGAAGTGTGCGATTTGCGTTCGTACAGTCGCGCTGCCGAGGAAATGTCCCTCACACAACCGGCCGTAAGCCTACAAATTCGTCAGCTGGAAGAGCTGATCGGCCAGCCGCTGTTCGACTATGTTGGCAAAAAACTCTATATGACCGAGGCCGCCGAAGCGCTGCAGCGAGCCAGTCGCGATATTTTCGGGCGCCTGGAAAACCTCGACATGCAGCTGTCGGACATGCAGGGCTCACTGCAGGGCCAGTTGAAACTGGCGATTGAATCCAGCGCCAAGTACTTCGTGCCGCACCTGTTTGCCGCCTTCAAGCGTCAGCATCCGGAGGTGCAATTGCACCTGACGGTGGTCAATCGCGGCCAGGTGATCCGCAGGCTTTCGGACAACCGGGATGACCTGGTGATCATGTCCATGGTGCCCCAAGACATGGGCCTGGAATTCCTGCCGTTTCTCAACAACCCAATCGTTGCGGTGGCGCCGCTCGATCACCCCTTGAGCCTGCAAGGCCCGCTGCGCCTGCAAGACCTTGAGCCCTACACGCTGCTGATCCGCGAATCGGGTTCCGGCACACGGCTGGCCTGCGAGGAGTATTTCAAGGAAAAACGCGTGCACTTCACCCAAACGGTGGAAGTGGCCTCGGCCGAGGCGCAGCGTGAGTGTGTATGCGCGGGATTGGGCGTGGCCCTGCTGACGCGTCACGCGGTCAACATGGAGCTGGCCACCGGCGGACTCAAAGAGCTGCCGGTGGAGGAACTGCCGCTGTACCGCAGCTGGTGCCTGGTGCAGGCCAAGGCCAAACGCCTGTCACCGGTGGCCCATGCGTTCCTGGGCTTTATCCGCAGCGAGCGGGTGCAGATCAGCGCGCTGGCTGAACGTTTCGCTGGGCAGCCACGGGTGCCTGCCAATGCAGTTCCGGGTAGTCACTGATGCTTTGGAGCAATTGGCGCTCTTCACAACGGTCTTCGATTGCGCGACGGAACGCCATGCGGCGCTGGTCTTCCTGCTGACGACGGGTTTTTACGGCGCTGTTGCTGTCTTCGTAGGGACGGGCCATTTCGAGTCTCCCAATGCGAGTACGGGAGCTCAGGATGGCCTTGGGCGGTTACGGTTTGGCGGCACACGTATTACAAAAGAGTGAACATTGGACTGCGGCCAACCTGTCAGTCGTCGAGGGCTTTGACGGACTTGGGTGACAACCGCAGGCTGCGCAAGCTGCGTTTCACGCTCTTGAGATGGTTGACCAAACTCGGCCCGCGCGCCATGGCCACGCCCATCGCCAGTACGTCGATCACCACCAAGTGGGCGATGCGCGAGGTCAGCGGAGTGTAGATCTCGGTGTCTTCATGCACATCGATCGCCAGGTTGACGGTGGACAGCTCCGCCAACGGCGTCTGGCTCGGGCACAAGGTAATCAGGGTCGCGCCGCTTTCACGCACCAGGTTGGCAGTGATCAGCAGGTCCTTGGAGCGACCGGACTGGGAAATGCAGATCGCCACGTCGGTAGGCTTCAACGTCACTGCCGACATCGCCTGCATGTGCGGGTCGCTGTAGGCCGCTGCGGTGAGCAGCAGGCGGAAGAACTTGTGCTGGGCATCCGCCGCAACAGCGCCCGAAGCACCGAAACCATAGAACTCGACGCGCTGGGCCTGGGACATGGCGGTCACGGCCTTTGCAGCTCGATTGGGTCGAGCTTCTCGCGCACTTCCATCAAGGTGTGCAGCGTGGTGTCGAAGATTTTCAGGCTGTAGTCGGCGACCGAATCGTCTTCGTGGATCGCGAACTGCCCAAAGCTCGCACCGGCAGCCAGGCTTTGGGCCAGTTTGAGCTTCAAGTCCTGGAACCCGGAGCAACCGATGGCGCGGCAAAAGCGCACGATGGTCGGCTCGCTGATGCCCACGCTGTGGGCCAGGTCGGCCATGGAACTGTGCATCACAGCCGCAGGGTCAAGCAGCACGTGATCGGCAACCTTGAGTTCCGATTTGCGTAACAGGTGGCGCGACTGGGCGATATGTTGCAACAGGTTCAAAGGGCAGGACTCTTGTTATGGGCAGGGCCAGGGATGTAGCAAGCTTGTAGTTATACTACAAGAATTGTCGTTTTGCCCGTCCGACGCATCACTAAATCGCCCTGCTGCCCTCTGAATCAAAGGGCGCAGGCTTTGTAGCCGCAAGGGCGCCCTGGGCTACGCTAAGGAAAATCTGCATTTTTCCGTAACAATTCTGCCAAGCCATCGGCCTGCATCGGCCGGCTGATCAGGTAGCCCTGTACTTCATCGCAACGTTCCCCCCGCAGGAAGTCCAGCTGCTGCTGATCCTCCACGCCCTCAGCCACCACTTTCAATGCCAAGCCGTGAGCCATGGCGATGATCGCCCGAGTGATCGCCGCGTCCTCGCGACCCTGACCCAGCCCACGAATGAAGGTCTGGTCGATCTTCACGTAGTCCACGGGAATACGCTTGAGGTAACTGAGGGAGGAGTAGCCGGTGCCGAAGTCATCGATGGCCAGCTTCACGCCCAGGTCCCGCAGTTGCTGGAAGGTCGCGATGATGTGTTCAACGCTGTCGAGCAATTGGCTCTCGGTCAGTTCCAGCTCGAGGTACTGCGGGTCCAGGCCGGTTTCTTCCAGCACCTGGCGAACCAGGCTGACCAACTTGCCCTGGCGCAGTTGATGCACCGACAGGTTCACCGACACCCGGATCGGCGCCAACCCCTGGCGCTGCCACTCACAGGCCTGCCAGCAGGCCTGGCGCAGCACGAATTCGCCCAGCGGTACGATCAGCCCGGTCTCTTCGGCCAGACCAATAAAATCGCCTGGCGGCACCATGCCCCACTGCGGATGCTCCCAACGAATCAGCGCCTCGGCCGCGTTGAGCTTGCCGGTGGCCAGGCATAGTTTGGGTTGGTAGAAGACCGTAAGCTGGCGCTCTTCGATGGCCTTGCGCAAATGGTTTTCCAGCTGCAAACGCTCCAGGGTGCTGGCTTGCAGGCTGTCGGTGTAGAACTGGAAGTTATTGCCGCCCAGGTGCTTGGCATGCTGCATGGCCATGTTCGATTGGCTGACCAACGCGGAAATTTCCCGCGCGTTATCCGGTAAAAGACTGACCCCCATCGAGGCACTCACCACCAACTCATGCCCTTCCACCGTCACCGGCACCCGCAGCTTGGCCAGCAGTCGTGTGGCTACTCGTGCCAGGCTCGACAGGTTGCCGTAGGCGTCGAACAGCACGGCAAACTCATCCCCGGACAAGCGCGCAATGGTGTCGGCTTCAGGCAAGGCATTGATCAAACGTCGCGCCATTTTCTGCAGCAACTGGTCGGCGACTTCATGGCCCAGGCTGTCATTGAGCAGCTTGAAGCGGTCCAGGTTGATATGCAGCAACGCCAGGCTACGCCCGCCCTGGCGCACCCGCGCATGAGCCTCGCGCAGCCGCTCGCGGAACAGCGAGCGGTTGGCCAGGCCGGTCAATTCGTCGTAGTGCGTGAGGTAGCGCATGCGCTCTTCGGATTCGCGACGCGCCGACAGATCGGCGAAGAAGCCCACGATATGGCTGACTTTCCGCGAATATCGCGCACCACATTCAGTTGCAGCCACTGCGGGTACAGCTCGCCGTTCTTGCGCGTTTCCACCAGCTCGCCCTGCCAGGTGCCATGGCTGAGCAACGCCTGGCGGATCACCGGAAAGTGCCGGCGGGCATCGCGGCTGCTAGGCAGTTCCACCACATTGCGACCGATCATGTCGTCGATATCAAAACCCGTCACGCGACTGAACGCCTGGTTCACGGCAACCAACACATAGTTCGGGTCAAGAATCACGATACCTTCACTGGCGGCCTCGAACACCGTCGACGCCAGGCGCTGCTGTTCTTCCAGCGCCTTGTCGGCACTGATATCCCGGCGCGTGCCGAGCATTCGCGTCACTCGCCCGCTGGGTGAACGCTCCACAGCGCGACCACGGTCTTCAATCCATACCCAGTGGCCATCGCCGTGGCGCACGCGGTATTCCACCTGATAATCCTCGCTGCGGCCCTTGAGGTGCTCCACCAGGGCGCGCTTGAGCAGCGGCAAGTCTTCGGGGTGCAGGCGCGGCTTGAGATGGCTGAGCATGGCCGTAACGTACTCGGGCTCCAGGCCGAACAGCTCTTTGAGCTGGGTGTGGTGGACTTCGTCGGTCTGCAGGTTCCAGTCCCACAGGCCCAGTTCACTGGCTTGCAGGGCCATGGCCAGGCGCGCTTCGCTTTTGTTCAAGGCAAGGCTGGCGGCGTCCAGTTCCTGGCTGCGTTGCGCCACGCGGTCCTGCAGGCCGATTTGTGCATCGCGCAGTTCCTGCTCGACCTGGCGACGTTGCTCGACTTCACGCACCAACTCCAGATTCAACTGCTCGCTGCGCTGCTGGGCCTTCTGTAGATGCTCGATCAACGCCTGGTTCTGAAAGCGTCGCAATAGCCCGCGCTGGATCAGGCGGTTGACCTGCCACGCCACCAGGCTCAAGGAGGCCAGCAAAATCAGGCCAAGCACGCCCCAGCCCTGCTGCTGCGGGGCGCCATTCCAGAACAGGTAGGCGATAGCCGGCACCAGGCACGGCAAGGCAAACGACAGGAATGCCGGCAGACTCACGGCGTAGGCCACGCTGGCCGACAGCGTTGCGGCGCCGATCAGGCCGAACACCCAGGCCTGTTGCATAAAGCTGTCCACCGGCACCAGTGCAATGGCGGCGATGGCCAAGGTCAGCCCGCTGACCGCCGAGCCCAGCATGAACATGCGTCGCCAGACCGGCTGCGCCTGGCGGCTGGGCATGGCCGAATCGAAGGCCGCCACCTGGATCACACGCATGGCCACCAACGCGAGCAGCCAGACCAGCCAGATGCTGTCGAGCAGGTATTGCTTGGGGTTCCACAACAGCCAGGCGCAGACCAAACCATTGACCAGCATTAATAAGGTAGGCAGCAACGAGCCTTGATACAGCAGGCGCGTGCGTTCGACGGCCATCTCAGTGGCGTAATGTTTGCGGATAACCTGCGCGGGCGCCACCGAGGGGCCGAACAGGTCGGTGCTAAGGGTCATAGGCAGTGTTCTTATAATGGTGAGCCCGAAACGTCGACGGAGCATACACAAGCAAACGCTTGGGCCAAACTGCTCTAAGTCATAAAAACCTCTGGGTCATTAGTCGCAAACTTAAGGACTAGACGGCTTGAGCAAGACGCTGCGGGGGCTGTGGCCATTGACCGACCGGTCATCACCCCGAATGTTTTCCGTCGACCAAGCGGTATTGGTGTTTGCCCCACTCCCCGAGGGCCATAGAATGCGCCGATGCGCGATGATCTCTCCCTTCTGCTGAACTCCCTCAACGATGCCCAACGCCAGGCCGTAGCCGCCCCGTTGGCCGTCAGTTGGTCCTGGCCGGTGCTGGCTCCGGCAAAACCCGAGTGCTGGTGCACCGTATCGCCTGGTTGATCCAGGTCGAAAACGCGTCCCCGCACTCCATCCTGTCGGTGACGTTCACCAACAAGGCCGCTGCCGAGATGCGCCATCGCATCGAGCAGTTGATGGGCATCAGCCCGGCCGGCATGTGGGTGGGCACCTTCCACGGCCTGGCGCACCGCCTGTTGCGAGCGCACTGGCAGGAAGCGGGCCTCGCCCAAACCTTCCAGATTCTCGACAGCGATGACCAGCAACGCCTGGTCAAGCGGGTGATCCGCGAGCTGGGCCTCGACGAACAACGTTGGCCGGCACGCCAGGCCCAATGGTTCATCAACGGCCAGAAAGACGAAGGCCTGCGCCCTCAGCATATCCAGGCCAGCGGTGATCTGTTCCTGGCCACCATGCGCAGCATTTACGAAGCCTACGAGGCCGCCTGCGTTCGCGCCGGTGTGATCGACTTCTCCGAGCTGCTGCTGCGCGCCCTCGACCTTTGGCGAGACAACCCAGGCTTGCTGGCCCATTACCAGAAACGCTTCCGGCACATCCTGGTGGACGAGTTCCAAGACACCAACGCCGTGCAGTACGCCTGGTTGCGCCTACTGGCAAAAGGCGGCGACAGCTTGATGGTGGTGGGCGACGACGACCAGTCGATCTACGGCTGGCGTGGCGCGAAAATCGAAAACATCTACCAGTATTCCGAAGACTTCCCGGACGCGGTCACCATCCGCCTGGAGCAGAACTATCGCTCCACTGCCGGCATCCTCAAGGCCGCCAACGCCTTGATCGCCAACAACACCGGGCGCCTGGGCAAAGAGCTGTGGACCGACGGCGGCGAAGGCGAAGCGATCAACCTGTACGCCGCGTTCAACGAGCACGATGAAGCGCGCTACGTGGTGGAAACCATCGAAAGCGCCCTGAAAACCGGCCTGGCACGCAGCGATATCGCGATTCTGTACCGCTCCAACGCCCAATCACGAGTGCTGGAAGAAGCCCTGCTGCGCGAACGCATCCCGTACCGCATCTACGGCGGCCAGCGCTTCTTCGAGCGTGCGGAAATCAAGAACGCCATGGCCTACCTGCGCTTGCTGGAAGGCCGTGGCAACGATGCGGCGCTGGAGCGGGTGATCAACATCCCGGCCCGCGGCATCGGCGAAAAAAACCGTCGAAGCCATCCGCGACCATGCGCGCCATGCCGATGTGTCGATGTGGGAAGCCATGCGCTTGCTCATCGCCAATAAAGGCCTGACCGGTCGTGCGGCCGGCGCCCTGGGGGTGTTTGTCGAGCTGATCGAGAATCTGGCTGCCAAATGCGCGGAAATGCCCCTGCACTTGATGACCCAGACGGTGATCGAGCAGTCTGGGTTGATCGCTTATCACGAAGCGGAAAAAAGGCGAGAAAGGCCAGGCCCGGGTAGAAAACCTTGAGGAACTGGTCAGCGCCGCCCGTGCATTCGAAAACACCGAGGAAGACGAAGAGCTGACCCCGCTCGCCGCGTTCCTTGGCCATGCGTCGCTGGAAGCCGGCGATACCCAGGCCGACGAGCATGAAGACAGTATCCAGCTGATGACCTTGCACAGCGCCAAGGGCCTGGAGTTTCCGTACGTGTTCCTGGTAGGCATGGAAGAAGGCCTGTTCCCCCACAAGATGAGCCTGGAAGAACCCGGCCGCCTTGAGGAAGAGCGCCGCCTGGCCTACGTGGGCATTACACGGGCGATGCAGAACCTGGTGATGACCTACGCCGAGACCCGACGCCTGTACGGCAGCGAGACCTACAACAAGGTGTCGCGCTTCGTACGGGAAGTGCCGAAGGGGCTGATCCAGGAAGTGCGCCTGTCCAACAGCGTCAGCCGCCCGTTCGGCGGTGGCCAGCAGCAGAGCGCCAGCAGCCTGTTTGCCGGCTCGGAGATTCCGGAAACCCAGTTCAGCCTTGGCCAGCAGGTCAAGCATGCGATCTTTGGCGAAGGGGTGATCCTCAACTTCGAAGGCGCCGGTGCCCAGGCGCGGGTGCAGGTGAACTTCGCCGAAGGCAGCAAGTGGCTGATGATGGGCTACGCCAAGCTCGAAGCCGTCTGAAACATTTCCCAACATGAAGCTTTTTGGCCCGCCCTTGTTTTTAACGAGTGCGGGCCAATATCTGTAATAAGTCCTACAGACCATTCTGAATCGGTCTTACGCAAAAGCCCGAAACATTATGCCGCTAGCCACTGCCACTACACCTGTGCAACATGGCGCGCGTGCAATCCACAAATGGGAATTCCCTTTATGAAACGTTTTCTTAGCATCGCCATGGCGTTGTGCATCGGCCTGACGATGAGCATCGACGCCAACGCCAAACGCTTTGGTGGCGGCAAAGTTCGGGTGCAGCACCGACTCACCAGACCAGCCAAATGGCTCCCTCCGCCGGCGGTATGGGCGGTGCAGCCGCAACCGCAGGCGCAGCCGGTGCTGCTGGCGCCGCAGCCAAGGCCGGCGGTGCTTCGCGCTGGTTGGGCCCTCTGGCCGGTATCGCGGCCGGCGGCCTGCTCGCTTCCATGTTCATGGGCGGCGGCTTCCAGGGCATGCAGATCTTCGACATCCTGATCATGGCGGTCATCGCCTTTGTGATCTTCCGCTTTATCGCCGCCCGTCGCCGCAAGCAGCAGGAGCACCTGGCTCCAGCCGGCGCGCCGATGCAGCGTGAAGTGTTCGAGCAAAAGCCAGCCATGGGTTCGATCTTCGGTGGTGGTTCGCCTGCCGCTGCAGCCCGCCCGGTGATCAACGCACCGGCGTGGTTCAACGAAGAGCGTTTCGTCGAAGCGGCCCGCAGCCACTTCCAGTCCCTGCAGCAGCACTGGGACGCGAACGAAATGGACAAGATCGCCGAGTTCGTGACCCCGCAATTGCTGGAGTTCCTCAAGCGCGAACGCGCTGAACTGGGTGACGCATTCCAGTCGACCTACATCGACGACCTGCGCGTGCAGCTGGAAGGTGTGGATGATCGCGCCGACAAGACCATCGCCACCCTGACCTTCAGCGGTGTGTCGAAGACTTCGCGCTTCGACCAGGGCGAAGTGTTCAGCGAGAGCTGGAACATGGAACGTCCGCAAGGCGAGAACCAGCCTTGGCTGGTCGCCGGTATCCGCCAGAACAGCTGATACCCGCACGTTTGAGCCACTGGTAATAAAAACCCCGGACATGTTCCGGGGTTTTCTATTTCACGGTTGCACTTATAGCGAGCTACTGTATAAAACGCCCCTATAAACCGCGCCATCTAGCAAGAGGATCCCGGCCGTGGAAGAAATCATCGAACAATTGCGTGAAGCCAACGAACCGGTCCCGGTTCCTCTGGAACTGCCTGACGAAGACCTGCTGGTGGAAATCGAGGAACAGCTGTTCATCGACATCCCGTTTGTCTTCCGTGAATTCCTGCTGACCGTCAGCGACGTGGTCTACGGCAGCCTGGAGCCAGTGACCGTCACTGACCCGCAATCCCACACCTACCTGCCGGACGTTGCCGCCAACGCCTGGGACGCCGGTGTCGACCGCAGCCTGATCCCGATCTGCCAGGACGGCGACGACTACTACTGCGTTGAAGAAGACGGCACCGTGGTGCTGTGGTCTGGCGAAGAAGAAATCGTCACCGAGGAAACCTGGGAATCAGTGTGGCACTGGGCGCGGGACGTCTGGCTGGAAAGCTGATAGCCGGTGAGCACGCTTGTGTAGTGAGCGAGCTCGCCTCGCGCTGGGCTGCGAAGCAGCCCCAATCCAGGCAACACACCCTAGTGCTCCGCCGTATCCTTATGGTTATCCAGCGTCTCCAGCAAAGCGACCTGCATCCGCGTATGCACGCGGATGAACCAGCGCCAGAGCACGGCCGCCACCGCCGCCGTGACCACGGCGATCAATACCAGCAACTTGTTGGTCGGCAGAATACTGGCCGACAAGGCTGCCAATAGCAGGAAGATCACCAGCAGCGACAGGATCGGGATCAGCTCCGCGATCACCCGTCGTACCCTCTGGGTATGCCGCCCGGCCATCTCCGGCTTCACGCTCATCTCCGCCAGCAGCATCGACAACGCCTTGAGCTTGCGATACGCCGCAATCAGGAACGGCAGCGACAGCAGCAACGCCCCACCCCAGATCAACGCCTTCTGCCAGCTTGGATCGCTGACCCAGCCCTCCAGGTAGCCACCAATGCGCGCCGCAAAAAAACTGCCGGTGAAGAAGATCGCCACCACCAACGCCAGGTTCACCCCCACCTGCAGGATGATCTTGCGGATCATCGACGCCAGCATCGCACCCTCACCCTGCGGCTGAATGCTGCGCAGCCATTCGCCATACATGCCGAATACGCGGCTCATACGCTTGGGCATCACCGCCGCAATCTTCAACGACAACGGGTCGGCGCCGCGAATCAGGTAAGGGGTCAACAACGTGGTGATCGCCGATACCGCCACCGCCACCGGGTAAAGGAAGTCGCTGGTCACCTGCAGGGTCATCCCCAGCGCCGCGATGATGAAGGAAAACTCACCAATCTGTGACAGCCCCATGCCCACGCGCAGTGAGGTACGGCCATCATTGCCGGCGATAAACGCGCCCAGGCCGCAGGACAACATCTTGCCCAACACCACCGCCACGGTGATCACCGCAATCGGCCAGGCGTATTGCAGCAGGATCTGCGGGTCGATCATCAGGCCGATTGCCACAAAGAAGATCGCGCTGAACATGTCGCGAACCGGCTCGATCAGGCGCTCGATCTTAATCAATTGACGGGATTCGGCCATGATCGCGCCAATCAGGAAGGCGCCCAGCACCATGCTGTATTCCAACTTGACCACCAGCAGGCAGAAGCCGAAACACAGGCCGAGTACGGTAATCAGCAGCATCTCGTTGCTTTCGAACTTGGCCACGTAGGCCAGCAGGCGCGGTACCAGCAAAATGCCGATCACCAGCGCAACGATCATGAACAGCGAAAGCTTGCCGACCGTGGAAAACACCTCGCCGGAGCTGACCGTACCACTGACGGCGATGCTCGACAGCAAGGCGATAATGCCGATACCCAGGATGTCTTCCACGATCAACACGCCGAAAATCAGCTGCGCGAAGCGTTGGTTCTTCATCTTCAAGTCGTTGAGGGCCTTGACGATGATGGTGGTGGAGGAAATGGCCAGAATCGCACCGAGGAACAGCGAGTCCATGGTGTTCCAGTCGAACCAGCGCCCGATCTCGTAGCCGATCCAGATCATCAGGATGATCTCCAGGAACGCCGCGATAAACGCCGTAGCGCCGACCTTGAACAGTTTGCGCAGGCTGAACTCCAGGCCCAGGCAAAACATCAGGAAGATCACCCCCAGCTCGGCGAGGGTCTTGATGGTGTCTTCGTCGTGGATCAGGCCAAACGGTGGGGTGTGGGGGCCGATGATAAAGCCGGCGACGATGTAGCCCAGCACCACCGGCTGTTTGAGGCGGTGAAACAGGATGGTGACAACCCCTGCCACCAACATGATCACGGCCAAGTCCTGGATAAAGCTGATGGCGTGCATGGCGAGGGGCTCCTTGAGGGTACTGGCGCTTTTCCCACTTCCACGCGCACCTTTAAACGGTCGCAAAATGCGGAAGGAAAAGTCTGCCTAAATCGTAAGAAATGCCCTGAGATGGGCTTTTGCAGGTTAACACCGCGACTTCCAGCAGAAAGCCGGTGCAATATATGGAAACAGATCGGCGCAGGCGTGACGGCAGGCCGCCTACCAGCGTCCCGTTAAGGAAGGCGCAGCAAAGATTCCAGCACCCGCAGAGGTGCCCCCAACCAATGCCTACAACCCGTGAGTGTGCTATGGAACCCGGAAACGCCCAGCTGTCGATGACAGTGCTGATGACCCCTGATATGGCCAACTTCTCTGGCAATGTCCACGGCGGCACCCTGCTCAAGTACCTCGACGAAGTGGCCTACGCCTGTGCGAGCCGTTATGCCGGTCGCTACGTAGTGACATTGTCCGTGGACCAGGTGATTTTTCGCGAGCCGATTCACGTGGGTGAGCTGGTGACCTTCCTCGCATCGGTCAACTACACCGGCAATACCTCGATGGAGGTGGGCATCAAGGTGGTGACCGAGAACATCCGCGAGCGTTCGGTACGTCATACCAATAGTTGCTTCTTCACTATGGTAGCCGTGGACGACCAGCGTAAACCCGCCGCCGTACCGCCGTTGCAGCCGCATAACAGTGAAGACAAGCGCCGCTTTGTGCAGGCCCAGCAGCGTCGGCAGATTCGCCAGGAGCTGGAGAAACGGTATCAGGAAATCAAAGGCTGAAGCGCCGTAAATCTAAATCTGTAAACCCAATCAAAATGTGGGAGCGGGCTTGCTCGCGAATGCAGTGTGTCAGTCAACTCATTCGGGTCTGACACACCGTATTCGCGAGCAAGCCCGCTCCCACATTTTTGATTTGTGGAATTACAGACCGATCGGCGTGGCTTCAAAGCGCACACGCGGATGCGCAATACGATCCTGAGCCCGCACCAACTCAAGCTCGTAACTGGCACACGCCTGAGTCTCCAGCAGCACTTCATGCACCGCCGCAGCGGTGAACTCGAAGGCCGCCACCAGGCTGTCGCCCAACAACACCCGCGCCAGGAACAGCCCGGATGTCAGGTCGCCCACCCCTACCGGCTGACGCGGGAACGCCAGCAACGGTCGGCGCAAATGCCAGCTGCCGTCAGCGGTCACCAGCAGCATCTCGAAACCATCCGGCAATTTGCCCGGGTAATCCAAATGCTTGACCAACACGGCCTTCGGCCCGCGAGCCAGCAACGCCTTGGCCATGGCCAAGCAGTCGAACAATGATTGCGGCTTGCGCCCGGCGAAACTGTCCAACTCCAGTTGGTTGGGGCACAGGAAGTCAGCCATCGCGGCGGCTTTCATCCAGCAGGAAGTCACTGACTTCCTGAGGCACGATGCAGCCCTTTTCCGGGTGCCCCATCACCGGATCACACAGGTACAACGCCTTGGGGTTCATGGCTTTGATTCGCGCCACACCGGTGAGAATCGCTCGCCCTTGGTCGGCACTGCCCAGGTAACCGGACAGCACCGCGTCGCAGTTGCCCAGTTCGCCAATCGCAGCAATACCTTCCACCAGCGCCGGAATCTGCTGCGGCGCCAGCACTTCTCCGGCCCACTGGCCATACTGAGTGTGGTTGGAAAACTGCACCGTGTTCAGCGGCCATACGTTCACCCCGACGCGTTGCATGGGAAATACGGCGGCGCTGTTCCCGGCGTGGCCAAAGACCACATGAGACTGGATCGCAAGCAGATGAGGTGTGCGTTTCATGCAGGGGATTTCCGTAAAACCAATGAAATTCTGGCCGCGCAGTATGCGACTAAACGCAGCCTGTACGACAGGCCGGCGACACAGTTAAGCTGCTCTCACTTTGTTGGAGTTTTTCGCATGCTGACCCTGGGAAACATCTTCGTGTTGATGCTGCTAGCCACCGGTGCTGCCTGGGTGTGGCACAACCACGGCCTGCGCGAGCGAGCACTGGAGCGGGTCAAGCAACATTGCGCCAAGCTCGACATCGAGCTGCTGGACGGCGCGGTGGCGCTCAAGCGCATCGGTTTTGTGAAGGATGCCAATGGTCGGCGGCGCCTGGCACGCATCTACAACTTCGAATTCACCGTGACCGGCGAAGCCCGCCACCCGGGGACTATCACCCAATTCGGTGCTCACAGCGCGCAGATCGAACTGGCGCCCTACCCGTTCGAGATCAAGACCCCGCTGCCCAGCGCCGAAGTGATCGAGCTAAGCCAGTGGCGCCAGGACCACGCCAGCAAGACTCGTCACTGACGACAGGCTGCCAATGCAGCCTGCAACGCGGCCACGTCCTGTGGTGCGCTGAAGATCAATTCGACACGAGAGTCACGGCGCCATTCGCTGGGTTGCCAGGCGAGCGGGCTGTTATCCACAGCGTTGGCCGAAACCCAGCCTTCGACGCTGTGGATAACCAGCTTGGCGCGGCGCCACTCAAGGCGTGTGAGCCAGTCATGCAAGCGCGGGAGGTCAAATTGCTGGCTTGGGTGCCAGCGCCAGCCAACACTCCAGCCGCCTTCTTGCGCCTGACTCAAACAGATGGGCAGCGTGGGATCGCTCCAGATCGCCGGCATTTGCGCGAGCCCCTTGGGCACGTCGAAGTTATCCATAGCCGCCCCCGCGCGTGCACTCAAACCGGGCAACTGCTGCAGAGGCAATTGCGCCTGGCGGGTCCAATAAAGCGGGCAATCGGGTAATTGCCGCTCGACAGCATGGCGTTGTGCGCCATCCAACGTTTCATCCTTGTTCAAGACCAACAGCCCGGCGCTGGCCAGCGCCTCCTGCTGGGCTTGGGGCAACCGTTTACCCGCCGCCAACGCCTGGGCATCCAGCACCATCACGCATGGCTGTACGGCCAGCACCTGCTGCCACGGAGCTTCTCGCAACTGCTTGAGCAACTGCGCCGGATGGCCGAGACCCGAAGGCTCGATAAACAGCCGATCCGGCTTGGCCTTACGCAGCAGGCGACCCAGGCCTACCTGGAATGGCGCCCCATTCACACAACACAGACAGCCACCGGCCACTTCACCCAAGGCAATGCCATCGTCGTCCTGGGTCAGCAGCGCCGCGTCCAAGCCGATTTGCCCGAACTCGTTGATCAACACCGCCCAGCGCTCGTTGGCCGGACGTTGGGCGAGCAGGTGCTTGATCAGGCTGGTCTTGCCGGCGCCCAAGGGTCCGGCAATCACGTGGGTGGGAATGTTCTGCAACATGGAGGCATTATTCAGACCGATTAGAACGCTTGATCCTACGCGGTTATGCGAGCCAATCCAGTGTCAGGATCAAGCGGCGTTCATCGGCCTTGAGCGCCGGTGAGCGGTGGATCAGGCCATGGCCTTCATTGCCGTGCCACTTGGTGCCCTTGAGCAAGGCGACTTCGCCGCAGTGGATCTGTTCGATAGGTTCGCGAGGTTCAGCGTCCGGCTGGCTCAGTTTGCGGCGGTCCATCACGCCTTCGCGCAACCACTGGCTGCCGATCCCGGCGTAGGTGGTGATCAGTCGCACCGGCACATGGTCTACGTGAAAACGCGGGCACATGGCCTTATCCAACAACCGCAGGCGCACGCCGATGCGCTTTGCGCCAAGCAGGCAGGCAAATGCGCTGACCAGCCACGATACATCGGCGATAAACCCTTCATAGCCTTCGAGGTCACGGCAACTGGACGCCAAACCCTGCAAGTTCGGCTCAGCGTCTTCAGTATTGAGCTCAATGACCATCGAGTCGGCCAGCGGCTCGTTGAGCGCCACCAGCAGGGCGCCAAACTCGGCGATGTGCAGCGGCAACTGGCGCTGCCACACCGTAAGGTTTACGCCATCCTCAAGGATGTCGGACAGGGCCAGCGGGGTTTCACCAAACGTTTGGCGAATCACGGGGCGCAGGGCAATAACCGGGGCCAGCATCAGGCGGCTGCCTCCTCATACCAAGGGCCAAAGGGGTCGGCCAACAGGCGCCAACCTTCGACGCCCAGGGCCATTTCTTCATCGTTGAGCAAGCAGGCATCCAGTTCGGCACGCATGCGGGTGAAGTCGATGTTCTGCCCGATAAACACCAGTTCCTGACGGCAATCACCGGTGCTCAGTTGCCAATTGCCCATGATGGCTGCGATGTTTTCTTCGTCCTGGGGCCACTGGCTTTTGGGCACAAACCGCCACCAGCGTCCGGCAAAACCATGACGCATGAGGCCACCGGCCTGGGACCAGCTGCCTGCATCCTGATGTTTGCTGGCCAGCCAGAAAAAGCCCTTGGAACGCAGCAGTTTGCCGTTGACCCAGGGCCGATCGATAAAGTCGAAGAAGCGCTGGGGATGGAATGGACGCCGTGCGCGATAAGCGGTGGAAGCGATGCCGTACTCCTCGGTTTCCGGCACATGTTCACCGCGCAATTCCTGCAACCAGCCCGGCGCTTGGGCGGCGCGTTCGAAGTCGAAACGGCCGGTGTTGAGGATCTTGTGCAACGGCACTTCGCCCATGACCATCGGGATGATTTCAGCCTGTGCGTTCAGGCGCTCAAGAATCGCCATCAGTTCTTCGCGTTCGCGACTGCTGATCAAGTCGATCTTGCTGATCAGGATTACGTCGGCGAATTCGATCTGCTCGATGAGCAGGTCGGTGATCGAGCGTTCGTCTTCTTCGCCAAGGGTTTCCCCGCGCGAGGCTAGGCTTTCGGCGGCCTGGTAGTCGAGCAGGAAGTTCATGCCATCGACCACGGTGACCATGGTGTCCAAGCGGGCGATGTCGGCCAGGCTTTGTTCGTTTTCGTCGCGGAAGGTGAAGGTTTCGGCCACGGGCAACGGCTCGGAAATGCCGGTGGATTCGATCAGCAGGTAATCGAAACGACCTTCCTTGGCGAGTTTTCCTACTTCAAGCAGAAGGTCTTCACGCAAGGTGCAGCAGATGCAGCCGTTGCTCATCTCCACCAGTTTTTCTTCGGAGCGGTTGAGGGTGACGTCGCGCTGGACCTCGCTGCCATCGATGTTGATTTCGCTCATGTCGTTGACGATCACCGCAACTCGCAGGTTTTCGCGGTTACGCAGGACATAGTTGAGCAGCGTGCTTTTACCGGCGCCGAGAAAACCGGACAACACAGTAACGGGGAGACGATTGGGCATCAGGTATTCCTCATCAGGGTTGGCCGGTCAAATCGCCCGTTTATGGCGTTCGCGCAGCTCTTGGCGTTCTTTGGCTTCGATACACAGGGTGGCCGTGGGGCGTAGCAGCAGGCGTTGCAGGCCAATGGGCTCGCCGGTTTCGCGGCACCAGCCGTATTCACCGCGGGCCAGCAGTTCAAGGGCGTCGTCGATCTTGTCCAGCAGCTTTTTTCCCGCTCCAGCAGGCGCAGTTGCCATTGGCGCTGTTCTTCGGCACTGCCGACATCCGCCGGGTCGCTGTTGGTTTCCTGCTCGCGCAGCACCAGGAATTCAGCTTCGATACGCGCTTGCAGCTCGTGGCGCTGGGTCAGCAGCAGTTCACGGAAAAAGCCTTGCTGGGCTTCATTCATGTAGTCGGCGGGCGGTTGGGCCAGCAGGTCTTGTTCAGTCATGGGGAGCGGTTCACGGGTCAGGCTGTGCTTTTATGTTATAGTATAACAATGCAAATAAGCCAATCCCCCCTTGATCCTCACGACGAAGGGCGCAATGCTTGAGCACCCTCCCGCCCCGAGACCCCCTATGAAATACCTGGTGTGCGCCCTGTTATTAACGGCGGCAGTACCGGCTTTCGCCCAAGTACCGAGCCTGCTGGCCAACTGCACGCGCAGCGCCAACCTGCTGGCGTGCGTAGACCCACTGGGCAATGCCTACAGCGTGGCGACGCAAGGCAGCACCACGTATTTGCGCGGCTTCGAGGTGATCGGCAAACGCTATTGGGCACAGACCAACAGCCGCTATGGGCAGTTGACGTTCTTTACCGGGTTGGCGTCGGATGGTGAGGCGTGGGTGGGCTACACGCGGCGTGTGGGCTGGACCACGATCAACCGGTTTTCCAGTTCCGGTGGGGCCAGCGCCAAATTCACGTGCAGCCGTATTACTGGCTGTTAGACCTGGCCGTTCTTCTGTTCCTGCACCCACGCCATGTAGCTGTTCATGGGTGGGTTCTTCTGGAAGTATTTTTCAGCCCTTCGAACAAGCCATCCGCTACGGCCTGTTGATGGCGCGCAGTCACTAGCCGCTGGGCGTCGCGGGTGTTGGAAATAAACCCGGTCTCCACCAGGATCGACGGCACATCCGGTGACTTGAGCACCGCGAACCCGGCCTGTTCCACACGCTTCTGATGCAGGGTGGTAATGCCCTCCAGACTGCCCAGGATCGAGCTGCCCAATTGCAGGCTGGAGGCGATGGTGGCGTTCATCGACATGTCGAGAATCACCCCGGCCAGCATTGGATCCTTGTCCTTGAGATTGAGCAGCGTGGTGGCTCCCAGCAGGTCGGCACCGTTTTCACGCTGCGCCATGAAGCGTGCCGTGGCAGAGGTCGCGCCGCCTTCAGACAGCGCATACACCGACGCCCCCGAAGCGGTGAGCCGTGGTGCGGCATCTGCGTGCACCGAGATGAACATATCGGCCTTGTGCTGACGGGCGATGTCCACGCGTTTGCGCAGCGGCACGAAGAAGTCGTCATTGCGCACCAACTTCACGTCAAAGCCCTTCTCGCGCTTCAAACGTTTGGCCAACAGCTGAGCGATCGACAGCACCACGTCTTTTTCGCGCTGGCCCTTGGAACCGATGGCGCCTGGGTCTTTGCCGCCGTGGCCGGGGTCGACCACCACGATGATGTCGCGCTTAGGATGTGCCTTGTCTACCAATGGCTTGGGTTCAGCCGCAATCTGGCGAGGCGCCTGGGTGGCACTGGTCAGGTCAAGCACCAGGCGATGGCCCTGGCCATCCTGGGGCGGCAATAGAAAGCTGTTGAGCTGCATCGGCGCGGCCAGGTCCAGCACGATGCGCGTGTCGCCCTTGCCGAAATGCCCCGAGCGGATCGAGGTGATGCCGCTGTTCTTCAACGCCAACTGAGAGAAATCACCGCTGAGGCCAGCGCCGCTCAGGTCGATGATCAGGCGCTCCGGTGCGGTGAGGGAAAAGGTCTTGTATTGCACCGGACCGCTGAGGTCGAACACCAGGCGCAGCTTGTCGTCCGAGCGCCACAGGCGCGCATTGCTGATCTGCGTGGCATTCACCGCAAAGGGCAATGTGAATAGCGGGCTGGCCAGAAGCAGGTTAAGGAGCTGACGTCTGTGCATGACAAATACCGCAAATAAAGGAGCGTCCCTGCTCGACATGACTGAAAAAAGGCGGGTGCAGAAAAACCATCGTAGAGACAATAGTTATACTATAACATGTCTTTTTATTTCCAATGATGGACCTGCTCATGAACGCGCTGACTCTGCCGGATATCGCCGCGCAGGCTTCACGCCAAGCCTTGCCACTCGACTGGGTAGGCATGTGCGGCATCGCCCTGCCGATTCACATCGACGGTCAGCGCCTGACCGCCACTGCCGACGCCGGCGTGAGCCTGGACGATGGCACCGCCCGTGGCATTCATATGTCGCGCCTGTACCTGGCGCTGGAGATGCTCGACCAGCAGCCTCTTACGCCTGCACTTCTGCGTAATGTACTGCAGCGCTTCATCGACACACATGAAGGTTTATCTAAGAACGCCTACCTAAGTATCCATACGCATCTGCTCCTCAAACGCCCCGCACTGGTCAGCCCATTAAGCGGCTGGAAAAGCTATCCGGTGAGCATCGAGGCACGCCTGGAAAACCAGATGTTCCACGTGGAACTAAAAATTGACGTTACTTATTCCTCAACCTGCCCCTGCTCCGCTGCCCTCGCCAGGCAGTTGATTCAGCAGCAATTTCTCGAAAATTTTGGCAACACGCCGCTGCAACATGCAGACGTCCTGACGTGGCTCGGCAGTGCCAATGGCATCGTCGCCACGCCCCACAGCCAGCGCAGCAGCGCACAGTTGCACGTGCACCTGCAAGGCGAGCACCTGGCACTGACAGACCTGATCAACGACGCGGAAGCCGCCCTCGGCACTGCCGTACAAACCGCTGTGAAACGCGCGGACGAACAAGCCTTCGCCCTGGCCAACGGGCAGAACCTGATGTTCTGCGAAGACGCCGCCCGCCGCTTGAACCTCGCCTTGAAAACGCTCGGATGCCGTCAAAGCCTTCCACCTGAAAGTGATCCACGCCGAAAGCCTGCACGCGCACGATGCCGTGGCTGAAAGCCGCTGGACGAGACACTCTGCATGATCACCTGCACCGCTCTGCGCTGGGGCGCTCCCGGCCAACCGCTAACGCCTGCCATCGACCTCTCCCTGGAAAAGGCAGCCTCACCGGCATTATCGGCGCTAACGGCACCGGCAAAAGCAGCCTGCTCAAGGTGATCGCTGGCCTGCAAAAACCGTTGGCCGGCAAAGTCACCGTGGATGTTCCACGCCGTGGTGGCCTGTCGTTCCTGCCCCAACAACAGCACCTCGACCGCCAGTTTCCCATCAGCTTGCAAGAGTTGGTGGCCGCCGGGTTCTGGGGCAGCCAACTCAACCCGCAACAGCGCAGCCAACGCCTTGAAGCCGTGATGGAGGACTGGTGCCTCAGCGGCCTGGAACATCGCCCGTTGATGGCCTTGTCCGGCGGTGAACTGCAACGTGCCCTGCTCGCCCGCATGAGCCTGGCCGAAGCGCCGGTGTTGCTGTTGGACGAACCCCACGCCGCCCTTGATGAAGAAGGCCAGGCGCTGTGCTGGAAACACATCCATGCCTGGCACGAGCAGGGCCGAACCTTGATTGTGGTCTGCCATGACCTGGCCTCCGTACGCCATCACACCCAGCAAGTGGTACAGATCAAAAGCACGGGCTGCGTGTTCGGCGACAGCAAAGCGCTGATCCGACCGCAACCGCACATGCAGGTGGCCTGATGCACTTCGCCGCCCACCTGTGGATGCCGTTTCTCGACTTCGTCTTCATGCGCCGCGCGCTCATCGGCGGCCTGGTGCTGGCCTGCAGCACAGCGCCGCTCGGCGTATTCCTGATCCTGCGGCGCATGAGTCTGATTGGCGACGCCGTCGCCCACGGCATCCTGCCCGGCGCTGCCCTGGGCTTCTGGTTCGCCGGGCTCAGCCTGCCCGCGCTGACCATCGGCGGACTCGGCGCCGGCCTGGGCATGGCCGGCTTGTCCGCGTGGATCACCCGCCGCACCGGCCTGCGCGAAGACGCCAGCCTAGCTGCCATCTACCCCATCTCTCTCGCAGCCGGCGTGCTGATCCTCGGCATCGCCGGCAAACGCCTGGACCTGCTGCACCTGCTGTTCGGCTCCGCGCTGGCGGTGGATGAAACCACCCTCACCGGCATGCTTTGGGTCAGCGGATTCAGCCTGATTGCCATGGCGGTGATCTACAAACCGCTGCTGTTGGACACGCTCGACCCGCTGTTCCTGCAAACCGTCAGCCGTCTTGGCCCGTTGGCTCACGGGATGTTCCTGACCCTGGTGGTGCTGAACCTGGTGATCGGTTTCCAGGCCATCGGCGCACTGATGGTGGTGGGTTTGATGATGTTGCCGGCCATTGCTTCACGCTTCTGGAGCCGGCGCCTGCCGGTGTTGATCGCGGTATCGGCGGTGCTGGGATGCCTGTCGGTGTGGTTGGGTTTGTTGCTGTCGTTCTACTACTCGTTGCCCAGCGGCCCGGCCATCGTGCTGGTGGCTGGCGCCGGGTACTTGCTGTCCGTGGTCTTCGGTCCGGTGCACGGCTTGCTGCGCCGCCCGCCCTTGCTGTCATCCCAATGAGGTGTTTCCCGATGCGCGCTTTACTCGTGCTGTTCAGCCTTTTGCTACCGCTGTCGATGGCCCAGGCCGCCGACAAACTCCAAGTGGTCACCAGCTTCAGTATTCTCGATGACATCACCCACCAGATCGGTGGTGATCACATCCAGATCAGCAACATGGTCGGCCCCGACGCCGACGCCCACACTTACGAGCCCACCCCAGACGATGCCAAGGCACTGCTCAAGGCCAAGCTCATCATCAAGAACGGCCTCGGTTTCGAGCCGTGGCTGGACCGCCTGGTGACCAGCACCGAGACAAAGGCCACCGTCGTCACTGCCAGCAAAGGCGTGGTTTCCCACACCATGGATGAGGACGGCGAAACCATCCCCGACCCCCACGCCTGGCACAACCTGGCCAACGCCGAAATCTACGTCAACAACATCACCAAGGCCCTGGTCGCCGCCGACCCGGCCAACAAGGCTGACTACCTGCGTAACAGCCAGGCCTACCTGAAAGAAATCTACCGCCTGCTGGCCGAAGCCAAAACCAAGTTCGGCGCGCTGCCACCGGGCAACCGTCGCATCGTCACCTCCCATGATGCCTTTGGTTACCTCGGCCAGGCGTATGGCATCGAGTTCCTCGCGCCGCAGGGCCTGTCCACTGAACGCGAACCGTCTGCCGCCGAAGTCGCTGCGCTGATCACCCAGATCCGCAAAGACAAGGTCAAGGCGGTGTTCATGGAAAACATCAAGGATTCGCGCCTGCTCAAGCAAATCGCTGACGAAAGCGGCGCACAGATCGGCGGCACGCTGTACTCCGATGCCCTCGCGGCAGAAGGCCCGGCCAGCACCTTTACCGGACTGTTCGAATACAACCTCAACACCCTGTGCGCCGCCCTGAGCAAGCCATGACCCTGAGCATGCTCGACCTGGAAGGGGCTGCCATTGGCAGCCGCTTTCCACTCGAACACGTATTGAACGCCCTGCCCTGGAACAGCGATGGGCTGATTGCCGCCATCGCCCAGCAACACGGCAGCGGCGAAGTCTTGATGCTGGCCTGGATGAACCGCCAGGCCCTCAAGGAAAACCCTGGCCACCGGGCACGTCTGCTATTGGTCGCGCTCGCGGCAACGGTTGTGGCGCAAGGGCGAAAGCTCCGGCCATTGGCAGCAGTTGGTGGAGGCCCGCCTGGACTGCGACGGCGACGCGGTGTTGCTGATCGTCGACCAGCAAGGCCCGGCTTGCCATACCGGCCGGCCCACCTGTTTCTACAACGCCATCGACGGCGACCATGTCCACATTATTACGGAGCCCGCTGCATGATCCGCAAGAACCCTTCCGGCGACCTGCCGGTGATTGCCGAATCGGCCTACGTCGACAAGACCGCCATCATCTGCGGCAAGGTCATCATTGGCGAGAATGTGTTCGTCGGCCCCTACGCCGTCATCCGCGCCGACGAAGTCGACGCCAGCGGCGCCATGGACCCGATCACCATCGGTGCCAATTCCAACATCCAGGACGGCGTGGTCATCCATTCCAAGTCTGGCGCAGCGGTAACGATTGGTGAGTTCAGCTCCATTGCGCATCGCTCCATCGTCCATGGCCCCTGCACCGTTGGCGACCGGGTGTTCATCGGTTTCAACAGCGTGCTGTTCAACTGTGCAGTGGGCGATGGCTGCGTGGTACGCCACAACTCTGTGGTCGATGGCCGCGACTTGCCCGACGCCTTTACGTCCCTTCCACCACCCGCATCGGGCCCAACACCGACCTGTCGCAATTCCCGCCGGTGAGCGTCAGCGCCTCGGAGTTTTCCGAGGACGTGGCGCGCACCAACGTCGACCTGGTACGCGGCTACAAAGCCCTGCAAAACGAGTTCTGAACCATGAGCCGCCTGCTGATCCGCAATGCCCGCCTGGTGAACGAAGGCCAGGAATTCGACGCCGATGTGCTGGTCGCCAACGGCCGCATCGAGAAGATCGCCAGCAGCATCCAAGACTGCAACGCCCCCGTGGCCATCGACGCCCAAGGCCAATGGCTGCTGCCCGGTATGATCGATGACCAAGTGCATTTTCGTGAACCCGGCGCGCCGGACAAAGGCAGTTTCTACAGCGAATCCCGCGCAGCCGTGGCCGGTGGCATCACCAGCTTCATGGACATGCCCAATACCAACCCGGCCACGCTGAACCTGGAAGCCTTGGCCGACAAGAAGCGCCGCGCAGCCCTGCACTCGGTGGCCAACTACGGCTTTCACTTTGGCGTCAGCAACGACAACCTCGTCACCGTCGCCGCCCTCGACCCGTGCGAAGTGGCCGGGGTCAAAGTGTTCATGGGCGCGTCCACCGGCAATATGCTGGTGGACGACCCGCGCATCCTGGAGCGGCTGTTTGCCGAAGTGCCGACTATCCTGCTGGCTCACTGCGAACACACGCCAAGCATACTGGCCAACGAGCAGCGCTTGCGCGAGCGCTTCGGCGATCACATCCCCGCCGTCGCTCACCCGCTGATCAGGGATGCCGAGGCATGCTATCGCTCATCGTCTTTTGCGGTGGAATTGGCCAAACGCCACGGCACGCGCCTGCATGTGCTGCACCTGACCAGCAAGCGCGAACTGGAGTTGTTCGAAGACAAACCGCTGGTGGACAAGCGCATCACTGCCGAGGTTTGCCTGCACCACCTGTTGTTCGATGACCGCGACTATCACCGCCTCGGCCACCAGATCAAATGCAACCCGGCAATCAAGACCCGCGCCGACCGCGACGCTCTGCGCCAAGCCTTGTTGAGTGATCGCCTGGATGTGATTGGCAGTGACCATGCGCCGCATACCTGGGCGCAAAAACAGCTGGGGTATCGAGAGGCGCCGTCGGGTTTGCCCCTGGTGCAGCACGCGCTGCCGGCGTTACTGGAGTTGGTGGCGGATGGGCACTTGCCGCTGACGACGCTGGTGGCGAAAACCAGCCATCGCGTGGCCGACCTGTTCGCGATTCCTGATCGCGGCTACCTGCGTGAAGGCTATTGGGCAGATCTGGTATTGATCCAACCCGAGCCTGAAGGCAAACCCGTCAGCAGCCAACCGATCCTCGGCCGCTGTGGCTGGACACCGTTCGCCGAGCGTAGCTTTCGCCACAGTGTCAGCACCACCTTAGTGTCCGGCCACCTGGCCTGGTACAACGGCCGGGTGGTCGATAGCTGCCAGGGGCTGCCCCTGCATTTCTTGCGTTAAGCGCGGGGTTTGACGGTACCACAATCGTTGCCCAGCCATTGGGCGTGGGTGTCCAGACTGCCCTTCTGCTGGACGCCGGTGGCATTGAAGGTGCCGTTGACGGTGGTGGTGAATTCCTTTTGGCTTTGGAAAGTGGCCACACCCGTGCCTTGGGCTTTCGGGCAGCTGAAACGGAATTTCCACTGGTTGCCGGTCTTGTCGGTGACTTCCTGCTTGCAGCCCGATTGCGGGTCGGTCAGCGGGATCGAATCGGACGCGACCTGGGCAGGCGTGAGGCATACCTGCACGCCCTTACCGGCCATGGTGATGCCTTGTTTTTCCAGCATGGCGCGCTGTTCAGGCGTCATCTGTTGCTTGAGCTGACCGAGGATCAGCGACAAGTCCGGCAGGTCCTGGTTATCCACTTTCATGTTGCTGGTGGTCAATTCCCACAAGCCCGGCGCCAGCATCTGCGCCTGTGCTGCTACCGGCAGCGCCAAACCAGTCACCAAGGCTAAACAGAGCAAACGAGCATTCATCGGGTAACTCCTGGGTAATGTTGGGCGTTAGACGCCGCAAAGCCGCCAGTGTTGCACGGCAAATAAAATAGCGACATTCGCAGCCGTTCATGGTCTGTTAGGCACTGGACTGTCAGGAGTCATGTCGTTCATGGATTTTTTTGGCCCGCACCTGCTCGCCTACTTCATTGCCACGCTGCATTTTCTGGGGACCCTCGCCGCGATCCACGCGGTGCTGACCGTCAGGACCGCCCAAGGCTCCATCGCCTGGGCCTTGTCCTTGATGTTCATCCCCTACCTGACGCTGATTCCTTACCTGATCTTCGGCCGTAGCACCTTCGACGCCTACATCCAGGCGCGTCGCCAAGCCAACCAGGAAATGCACACCGCAATCACCGAACTGAACTGGCGCCCCTGGGTCGAGGAAGCCTTGGCCGCGCGCAACTCCAGTGCCTACGCCTCCCTGAGGGCAATGCCAAAGCTCGGCCGCATGCCGTGCCTGGCCAACAACGAAGTGCGCTTGTTGATCAACGGCGATGCCACATTCAGCGCGATCTTCGAGGCGATTCGCAACGCCAAGACCGCGATACTGTTTCAGTTCTTCATCATTCACGACGACGAACTCGGCCAACAACTGCACACCCTATTGAAGGAAAAGTCCGCCGAAGGCGTCGCCATTTACGTGCTGTACGACCGCATTGGCAGCCACGCCCTGCCCCATCGCTATGTGCAATCGCTGCGCGACGCAGGGGTACAGGTCAAGGCGTTCGCTACCCGCAGCGGCTGGCTCAATCGGTTCCAGGTCAACTTCCGCAACCACCGCAAGATCGTGGTGGTGGACGGTATGACCGGGTTTGTCGGCGGGCATAACGTAGGTGATGAATACCTGGGCAAAAAGCCGCCGCTGGCGCCGTGGCGTGACACCCATGTACAAGTCACCGGCCCGGTGGTGGCGTGTTTGCAAGAGTCGTTTGCCGAAGACTGGTTTTGGGCTGCGCGTGAGTTACCGCCACTGATCCTGCCGGACGCCTACCCCGAAGACGGCGTGCTGTGCCAATTGCTCGCCAGCGGCCCGGCTGATCCGTACGAAACCTGCTCGCTGTTTTTTGTCGAAGCCATCCACGCAGCAACCGAACGCGTGTGGATCACCAGCCCGTATTTCATCCCCGACGAGGCGGTGTTCTCTGCCCTGCGCCTGGCGGTCTTGCGCGGCGTCGACGTGCGCCTGCTGCTGCCGTCGCGGCCCGACCACCGTATCGTCTACGCCGCTTCCAGCTTGTATGCGATCGAAGCCGTGCGCGCTGGGGTACGCGTATTCCGCTACAAGCCCGGGTTTTTGCATCAGAAGGTGGTGTTAGTGGACAACGAGATCAGTGCGATCGGCAGTGCAAACATGGACAACCGCTCGTTCCGGCTGAATTTCGAAGTGATGTTGTTGACGGTGGATGAAGCGTTTGCCAGCGAGGTGGAGCAAATGCTGCTGGATGATTTCGCCCTGGCCCATGAAGTCAGCCAGGAAGAAAGCCGCGAGACGCGACGCTTGCAACAACTGGGCATGCGAGTGGCGCGGTTGATTTCGCCGATTCTCTAACTAACACCTCAATACAACTGTGGGAGCTGGCTTGCCTGCGATGGCAGTGCATCAGTCGACTCATCCGGTCCCGATACGCCACCATCGCAGGCAAGCCAGCTCCCACATGGGTAGATCGCTGTTGTTCCCGATTCAGCGGTAGATATCTTCCCGTGTCCACGGCAGTTCATGGCTGCCATCGGCGTGCGGCTTCACTGCCAATATCTGATGCAGGTTGATCCAGCCCCGTGCAAACGCATAAGCACATCCGGCCAAATACAGTCGCCAAATGCGCAACGCCTGCTCCGGCACCATCTTCGCCGCCGCTTCCAGGTTGTCCTCCAACCGCTCACTCCAATGGTCCAACGTGCGCGCGTAATGCAGGCGCAGGCTTTCGACGTCGACCACTTCCAGCCCGACTTCACTGAGTTCTGCGGTCATCATCGCCAGGTGCGGCAGCTCACCGTTGGGGAACACGTAGCGCTCGATAAAATCCCCGGCACCGCGGCCCACGGGTCGACCGTCGGTGTGCTTGGCGGTAATGCCGTGGTTCATCACCAGGCCACCTTCACGCACCGCGCCGAACAGGGTCTTGCAATATTCCGCCAGGTTGGCGTGGCCGACGTGCTCGAACATGCCCACGCTCACCACTTTGTCGAAACGGCCGTCTTGCGGCAGGTCGCGGTAGTCGAGCAGTTGCAGGTCCACCTGGTCGGCCAGACCCTCGGCTTTCACCCGTTCCCGGGCCAACGCCAACTGCTCCTTGCTCAAGGTGATGCCAAACACCTTCACCCCGAACTCCCGCGCCGCAAAGCGCGCCAACCCGCCCCAGCCACAGCCGACATCAAGCAAATACTCCCCGGCTGCAGCCGCAATTTGCGGCACAGGTGGCGGAATTTGTCTTGTTGGGCCTGATCGATGGATTCGCTGCCGGTTTCGAAATAACCGCACGAATACGCCATGTCCTGGTCCAGCCACAGCTGGTAGAACTCGTTGGACAGGTCGTAATGGTAGGAAATGGCCGCTGCATCGGTGGCCTTATCGTGGATCGAGCGCACCGGACGACTCCCCTCGTCGTCTTCGATCAAGGCGTGACTCAATTCGTCACACACCCGGATGACCTCGGCGATAGAGCCTTCCAGCTCCAGTTTGCCCTCGATGAAGGCTTCTCCCAGCGCATCGAGCGTGGGATGGGTCAGCTTGGACACGACCGTGGGGTCCTTCACCACGATGGTCACACTGGGCTCGGGGCCCAAGTTGAATTCATGGCCGTCCCAGAGTCGAAGACGCAGCGGTAGCTGAAGATTCTGTAAGGCCGGTGGAAGTTGCGCGAGCATGAGTAGTCCCCCCTTGTTTCAGACGTCTGGAGTGAGGGTAGACCATCGGAAGACAAAGTAGGAGGCTATCGATTTGATAGCGTTCGTCTATGGCGTCCGACGCTCCAGCAAACCGTCCTGGATCCACTGTTTCAGCCACGTAACGGCCTGAAGGGGGGCACCCTCTCCATAAGTGACTGCAAGCTCGGCGCACAGTTCTGAAAAATTCCAGCCGGTGGTTACCATGCCCGCTAACGCGTAGGCTTGCGCAGGATCCAGGGTGCGGTAATTGCACACCTGCTGATGGCGCCACACCAGGCAAATGTGTGCCAGCTCAAGCGGGTGGCTGCCGGGGAAGTCTGATTCACCCTTACTGGCTCGCCAGATCGCTACCGTATTGAAGTGGCACAGCAGCTGCTGCACCGAAGGCGCCAGGGTGACCTGCAAACCCGGCCAGTCCTCGGGCGGCAACTGCGTCATATCGTTCAACCCCAACGGCTCGCCTTGAGGCGCGTCGAATGCCAGGGTGAACGCCCACTCCAACCGCGCCAGTTCAACCAACGGCGGGCTCTGTTCAGGCATCAAGTACTCAGCGATAAACGCCGGCAAGCGCTCACCAAGCCAACGCAGGCTGTAATGGGCGGACGGATAGCGGCGCACGTAAGCGTCTGTCAGTTGCGCGAACTCGTCATCACCCAACCAGTACCAGAGGGCGCCAAAGTCGTGTCGCAACACTTCCTGCAATCTTGAGAGATAAGCGTTGTGGTAAATCGCCAGGCCCGTCTGCACATCCAGCGTCGGCCCGCCCAGCAAGCTGGCGGCAAAACTGCTGTTGGCAGTGCTGGCTTGCGATAACAAATGCTCCTCAAAGGCCAATTGCCAATCGGTCAGGCGCATAACGATCTCCGGGCCAAGGCGGTTGCGCCCAGTTCACGGGCTTTGCTCAACTCGGCGAGCAGTTCCTCGAACGGCGGGAAGTGATCATCACGCTCCAACAACGTCGAGATCGGCCCCACGTGTTCCAGTGTTTGCTGGTACAACGCCCACACCGGATCACACACCGGATGGTCATGGGTATCGACCACGTAGTCGCCGTAGTCCATATGCCCGGCCAGGTGCAGTTGGCGGATGCTTTCAGGCGGCAGATTACGAATGAATGTCCAGGCGTCAAAGCCATGGTTGCGCGAACTCACGTACACGTTGTTCACGTCCAGCAGCAGTTGGCACCCCGACAAGTGAGCCAGCGCGTTGAGAAATTCCCACTCGGTAAACTCATCGGCCTTGGCACGTACGTAGCTGGAGACGTTTTCCAACACCAGCGGGCGCTGCAATACGTCCTGCACCTGACGCACACGGGCGGCCACGTGGTACAGGCTTTCTTCGGTGTAGGGCAGCGGCAGCAGGTCATGCAACTGGTGGGCGCTGCCACGGCTCCAGCACAGGTGATCGGACACCCACGCCGGCTGGATACGCTCGGCGAGCTGCTTGATCTGCTTCAGGTAATCGATATCGAGGGCATGCGGCCCACCGATGGACAGGGACACGCCGTGCATCACCAGCGGATAACGCTCGGCAATTGCATCCAGGTAGTACAAGGCTTTACCGCCCTGGACCAGGTAATTCTCGGAGATCACTTCAAACCAATCCACGGCGGGCGACTGTTCGAGGATCTGCTGGTAGTACTCACTGCGTAAACCCAGGCCATAACCGAGGTTCGGGAGGGAAGTGGGCATAGGACACTCCTGGGAAAAGTGTCCGCAGCGGTGGGGGGCTGCCGCTGCGGGTGCACTCGGTGGCCGGTTATTCGCCGACTTTGCCGCCCTTGGCGTCGCACATCGACTTGGTCATCGACAGGAAGCCCTGGCCTTTGCAAGAACCTTGGCCTTTGCACGCGTGGTCTTTGGTTTTGCAGTCGTTCTGGCCTTTGCAGGCGTTGACGCCATAGCAATGCACAGTGGCGTCTGCGGCTTGTGCCTGGGTGACCACACCAGCAAACATAGTGGCAGCAGCCATAGCGAGAGCGGCACCAGCAGCAGCGGATTTAATGTTCATCGTGTATTCCTCATGATCAGTAGTGGTGTCGGTCTGAACGGATTGTTCAGTCTCGACACAGCACTAGAGTGAGGCCCCTATCCGCGTTACAGCTGTGTGCAAATATTTCTAAAAATTATTCCTCCAACTTCAAAAGCGGTTCCTGAAAGCGCAGCAAACGCCCGGCATTACCCAGTACCAGCAAGGTGCTGAGGTTATGCAACACCGCCGCAATCATCGCGCCCGCCGCCCCTAGCCAGCCAAACGCGGCAAACACAACGATGGCCAACGTCCACCCCAAGCCAATGATTACGTTGACCTGCAACGTCTGACGGCACTGGCGACTCAAACGCACGCACGTGCCCAGGCGCCGCAGGTCGCTGCCGATCAACACCACGTCTGCCGAGGCCAACGCGATGTCTGCCCCGCCCGCGCCCATGGCTACGCCGACCACACCGGCCTTGAGCGCCAGCGAATCGTTGATGCCGTCGCCCACCACCATGGGCCGGAAGCCGCTGGCGATTTCACCCAGCACCCGGTTGAGCTTGTCTTCCGGCAACGCTTGGGCTTCGACGTCACTGATGCCCACGTCCAACGCCAGGCTGTCGGCGACACTTTGGCGGTCGCCGGTGAGCAGCAACTGGCGACCCAGGCCCAGCTCACGCAATTCTTGCAGCGCCTGGCGGGCTTCCGGCTTGACGCTATCGGCCAGCAGCAGCCAGGCGAGAAACGCTCCGTTCAGCGCCAAACCGGCAATCGGGCCGTCATGGTTCGGGACAGGGGTGGTGACGATGCCCAATTGTTCGAACAACTCCGGCCGCCCCAGTGCCGCTTCGCCGTCCTCGGTCTGTGCCACCACGCCCAGGCCCTGGCGTTCGCGGATGTCGGTCAACGCCAGCATTTGTTCCTGCGTCGCCAACCCCGCCAATGCCCGGCTGACCGGGTGGCTGCTGGCCGAACCTAAACTGGCTGCCAGGTAGAGCAACACCTGCCGGTCCGGTGCGGTGGTTTCGACCGATTGCAGGCGCAGCGTGCCAAATGTCAGGGTGCCGGTCTTGTCGACCACCAGGGACGTCAGGTCTGCCAGTTCCTCCAGGAACGCCGAGCTGCGAATCAGAATGCCATGGCGCGCTGCCACGGCAATCCCTGCAATGGCGGTAGCCGGCGCCGACAACACCAACGCACACGGGCACGCCGCCACTAGCACGGCGAGCATCGCCTGCGCGTCGTTAGTCACAAACCAAGTGACCGCCGCCAACAGCAACACCAACACCATATAACTGCCGGCATAGCGCTCCAGCAGCCGGGTGATCGGTGGCTTGGAGCGTTCGGCGTTCTGCATCAGCGCAATGACTTTACCCAGGGTCGACTCGTTACCGGTGCGGGTTACTTGCAGGCGCAACAAGCCATCAAGGTTGATCGCCCCGCCAAACACCTGCACGCCCACACTGGCTTCCAACGGCACCGACTCACCGGTAATCGGTGCGGTGTCCAGGCTCGCTTGCCCCGACAGCACCACACCGTCGGCGGGCACTCGGTCGCCGGCGCGCACTTCGACGACATCGCCGGTGTTCAGCGTGCCGTTGTCCACTTCAACAATGCTGCCGTCGGCCTGCACCAACCGCGCATGGCTGCGGGTCAGTTTGCCTAACGCATGAATAGCCTCCTGGGAGCCGATCACGCTGCGCTCTTCCAGCACATGGCCAAAGATCATGATGATCGGCAGTAGCGCGGCGGTCAGCAGATCGCCGGTGGCCCAGGCGCCCAACATGGCCAGGGCGATAAGTTGGTCGGTGATGCCGTGCAAGCTGGGAAACCGCAAGCTGTACCAGGCCGAGCGCATTACCGGAACTGCCACCAGCAACGAAGCGACACCCAGCAGCAGCTGGCTCACACCGGTCTGGTCCGGCGCCAGCCAGCGCCATACCAGGCCCAGCACCAGCAACCCCAAGGCCAGCATGGCCAGGGTCAATTGCCGCGCAGCGCTCGCTGCTCGGCGGAGGTCAACATGGGTGCGCTCATTGCTCGGCTCCCTGGATGATCAAGCGGGAGTCGTCTTTAGGGTCGACCGTGGTCACGGAACCTGCCTGGCCGAGAATCTTCGGCAGGCGCTCGCGGTACAGGCGCAGCAGCAAGCCTGGGTCTTTCACCTGGGCCAGGCTGGCCACGGTCGCGGTTTGCGCCTGGGCGTTGGCCAGCCGTTCACTGGCCTGGGCGTGGGCCACTTGCACCACGCGGTCGGCTTCCTGGTTGGCAGTCTGGGTGAGTTTTTCGGCGTCGGTGCGGGCGTTGGCCACGGCTTTATCCGCCTGCTGGCTGGCCGTCAGCACCGCATTGAACGCATTCACCGCCGGGCCTGGCAGGCTTGATTGCACATCCACACGGGTGACTTCGATGCCCAAACCCAAGCCGCTGGAAGTCAGCTGTGCAAGGCGCTTGTTGATGCCTTGCACCAGGTCGCCGCGCAGGCGTTCCCGACGTTCAGCGGCGCCGTTGTCGCTGCCGATCAGCTCGGGCCGCGCCACCAGGATCGTGTCCAGATCGCGCGCCGCCGTGAGCGCCACGGCGCTGCGGGTCACCAGGCGATCCAACGCTGGCAGCACATGCTCGCCCTGCAACACAAACGCATACGGCTCGGTGACCTTGTAGAACACCCGCACATCCAGCTGCACCACCCCGGCATCGCCGGTCAGCAGGTACCCGGACCCGGCCAGGGCATCGCTGAGCGGCGTGGCGAAAGTAGCCACGCGGTCGGCCTGGACTGCCGCGTCGGAACGCAGCAGGTTCTCTACCCGTCGCTCGATCACCCGATCTGCCGCCGGCAACAGCACCACCTGCTCAAACGGCTGCGGCCAGGCCAGCAGCAGCCCGGCATTCTGGATGCGGTCCAGGGCGCCGAAGTGCAGCACTACCGCGCGGTTCTGCGGGTCGATCTGGCGCACGTTGGAAAACGCCCAGGCCAACGCCGCCAATACCGTCACCGCGTACAGCGCCAGGAAGGTCAGGCGCCCTGCCTGGATCCAGGGGCTGTCCGGGCTGTCACGCTCGATCATGGCTGGACGTCCTTCGGCCCGTCGACCAAGGCGCGGAACGGCGCAGCGTCGGTGCGCAGGATAATCTTGGTGCCCGGCGTGACCACGGTGCCCAAGGTATCCAACGAGCGCAGCAGGTTATACAGCTGCGGGTTGCCGGCGTAGGCACGGCCATAGATCTGCGCAGCTTCCACTCGCGATTGCGCTTCGATGTCGGCGGCTTTCACCGTGGCATCAGCCTGCACAATGCGTGCATCGCGCTCAGCCGCCGAACGGATCTGCGCCGCTTCGCGCTTGCCCACGGCGGTGCGTTCGGTGGCGATGGTCTCGCGCTCGGCGCGCATGCGGTCGACGGTGGCGGTGAGGGTCACCGACGGCAACGTCAGCCGTTCGATACCGACTTGAGCCACGCGCACGCCATACGTCGTGAGCAGTTGTTGATCGATCTGCTGCCGCAACTGGGCTTCGAAATCGGCAATGCGTACTTGGCTGGCATCGGTATTGATCAGGCTGGATAGGTCAAAACTGGCCGCCGTGGTTTCCAGCGCCGAGCCGACAAAGGTGCGGATCTGCCGCGCCGCTTCATCCGGCTGGTTTTGCACCGCACGCATGAAGCGCTGCACGTTGTCGGCATCGCCCTGCACCTGCCACGCCACGTAGGCCTGCACGATGATGCGCAGGCCATCGCGGGTGCCCACATCCTGCAAACCGCTGGAGGTGGTGCGCAGCCGCAAGTCCACCGGAATCGCCGCCTCGAACGGCGCAGGCCAACGCCAGCCCAGGCCCGGTTCCAACAGTACCCGCGACGGGTTGCCGAAACGGGTGATCACCGTGGCCTCGCCGGAGCGCACTTGCACCAGGCTGGCGGCGGCGACCGCAAACAGCACCAGCAACACCGCCCAGGCCATGCGCCGCCAAGGGAACGGGCCGGCGGCGTGTTCGTCACCGTGATGATGGTGGTGGTGATGGCCATGATGATGACCGTGATCGTGGGAATGAGCGCTCAACAGACAGACTCCTTATTGAACGGCTTTACGCGGCACCGAAGGATCGGCCGGCAAAGTAAAGAACGCAGATCAATCGTCGGTGCGCTGTCGGCACCCAGGCGATGATCCAGAATAAGCAGCTTGGCGTGGGCCAGGCCCTGGCTGAGTTGGCCGAGGTACTGTTCCAGCACGAAGGCCTTGCCAGCGGTGGCATAGGCCTTTTGTTCGGCGGCAAAACGCAGGTCAGCCGCCTGGGCGCCGGCGTTCACTTCGCGGGCGGTGGCCGTGGCCTGGTCGCGGGCAGTGCTGGCTTGCAGCAAGGCCTGGTTGGTTTGCTCACTGGCAGCGCCGCGTTCGCGGGAGATCAGGGCCTGGGCGCCGATCTGCGCCGCTTGCACGCCGTGATAGGCATTGGCGGCACCGGCCGGTGGGTGGATCGCTTCGACCACGGTGGCGAGGATCTCTACACCGCTGTCGAGTTTCTGCAGATCCGCCTGTACCGCTCGGCCTATTTCATCGGCGAGGCTGGTGCGTTGTTCACCGAGCAACTCGTCGAGGGTGCGCGAGGCAAAATCGTGAACCAGGATGCGGCTGGCGGTGCTGCGGATCAGGGTTGGCACATCGGCGCTGTTATAAGTGGCGGCGAGCGCGGCTTTGTCGGTCAAGCCAATGCGGTAGACGAAACGCACATCCATATTGACGATCTGGAAACTCTGCTTGTCGCCGCTGCTGCTGGCGATCACCTGGGATTTGTCATTCACATGGCTGGCGTCCCACAGCCGATTGGCGATCAGCGGCGCCGGGCCTTCAGCGGGCGCCAGCTCCGGGGCGGCAGCTTCGCTGACGCTGGTGGCCAACTCATGCACCACGCCGTTTTCCACAGTGATTACACGGCCCAATGGCCATGGCAGCCCGGCGTGCAGGCCGGGGCCGAAGACCTCGACCGGTTTGCCGAAGCGCTCATAAATCCCACGCCCTTGCAGGGCACTTCGTGCACGCCGGTCAATGCCCAACCTACCGCCAGCACCACCAGCAACACCGGCAGGAACGCGCGGCGCATGTAGGTAAACGCCCAGATCTGGCGCAGGTCGATGCCGAAGCGGTTGTGCAATTCGTGCTGCAAGGCAAGCAGGGTTGCGGCGGCCAGCGCAGCAGCCCGGCGATAAAGCTTTGCGCCATCAGGCGTGGTTCCAGGCGTGGCTGGCGCGGGCTGAACAGCGACAGCACAGCCCGCAGCAAGAATTCCACAGCGACCAGGGCAGGCAGTGCGCCGATCAGCACCGCCAGGCGCAGCGGCCACACGGACTCGGCACCGGCAAACAACAGGCAAATCGCACTGACCACCGAGCAGATAATCGCCACCCGGCTCAATTGCGCCAGTTGTGAGGCTTCGGGCCATTGGGCAGCGGTTTCCTGGGCCAGGCGACGTTCGAACACCAGCAAACCGAAGGCCAGCGCCAATGCCAACGCAGCACCGATGCTTGCCGATTGACCCAACGGCGCGGCAGGTAACGCCAGGTTCCAGAACTCGATAATGCTGACCAGCGCCAGCAGCGACCAACCGCCAAGCCACCACACCGGCGCGCCGATCTGCTTGCCAAAGCCCTCCAGAAGGCGCGCGTAGCGGCCCGAACCTTCAATCGGCGCTTCAACCGCCGGTTCTTCCAGCGCCTGGGCGCGCCAATCCGCTACCCACCACGCCGACTGCAAACCCGCCACCAGCACCAGCAACGCCGATGCACCGTTGATCAACACCACCGGCCAGATCGACAACGGCGCAAACAGCGCGACAAACAACGCCAGCACCCAGCCAGCAACGGCCAGCACCGTCAGACTGATGCCCGCTTGGCGCAATCGACGGGCGTGAAACACCCCCTGTTGAAAACGCGGAAGGCCTTCCACCGAAGCGCCGTCAGCTTCCAGATCCACTTGCATCCACTCAACGCCCGTTAACACACAATTAGTTACGATATAACACGGGGCGTGAAATTTTTGTCCGATAAACACAGCTTTTGAATGCAACTCAGATCCCCTGTGGGAGCGGGCTTGCTCGCGATGGCGGTAGCCCAATCGCTAATAGGTCGCCTGACACGCCTCCATCGCAGGCAAACCAGCTCCCACAGAGGAATATCGTTGTGCCCAAGAGCGTGACCAACCCCCATAAACACGTGCCATCACTGGTGAAGGCGCCGAATAATCGGCACACTCCAGGCCAGATTTTCGCGGGTCCACGGACAAGGAAACGTCACTCCCCATGATCTCGATCTATCAGCTCAAGCCGCGCTTTCAGAACCTGCTGCGACCTCTGGTGCAGCGCCTCTACGACAACGGCACTACCGCCAACCAAATCACGGTGCTGGCCGGTGTGATTTCCCTGCTGGTGGGCTTGCTCATCGCCAGCTTCGCCCAACACCTGTGGCTGTTTGCGCTGATTCCGCTGTGGATGATCCTGCGCATGGCCCTCAACGCCATCGATGGCATGCTTGCCCGGGAATTCGGCCAGCAGTCACGCCTGGGCGCCTACCTCAATGAACTGTGCGACGTGATCGCCGACAGCGCACTGATCCTTCCCTTTGCGCTGATCCCCGACGTCAGCCACGCGCCAGTGCTGCTGGTGGCGCTGCTGGCGGTGTTCAGCGAATACGCCGGCGTGCTGGGGCCAATGGTGGGCGCATCCCGCCGCTATGACGGGCCGATGGGCAAGAGTGACCGGGCGTTCGTGCTGGGCGTGCTGGCCACCGGTGTAGCGCTGGGCTGGCTGGGCGCGGGTTGGGTCGACGGGGTGATGTGGCTGGTGGCTGCCCTGCTCGCCTACACCCTGGTCAACCGAGTGCGCCAGGGCCTCAAAGAAGAACACACCTCACCGACTGCATAAGGATTTTGCGATGCGCGAACAGCAAGAGCACACCTTCAGTACCCATGATGGCGTCGAGCTTTTCTACCGGCACTGGCCGGCCACGGCGGGTGACGGGCCGCGCAAGGCGATCGTGTTGTTCCATCGCGGCCACGAGCATTCGGGACGCATCGCCCATCTGGTGGATGAGCTGGACCTGCCGCAATTCGACTTTTTCGCGTGGGACGCCCGCGGCCACGGCCAATCTCCCGGCGAACGCGGTGACAGCCCAAGCTTCGCCACCAGTGCCCGCGACGTGCAGACCTTTTGCGACCACATCGGCGCGGCCTATGGTATCGAGGAAGATAATTTCGCGGTTATCGCGCAAAGCGTCGGCGCCGTGATCGCCGCGACTTGGGTGCACGATTACGCACCGAAGATCCGCGCCTTGGTGCTGGCTTCTCCCGCGTTCAAGGTCAAGCTGTACGTACCGTTTGCCCGGCCGGGCCTGGCGTTGATGCGCAAGTTTCGCGGCAACTTTTTCGTCAACAGTTACGTCAAGGCCAAGTTTCTCAGCCATGACCCGCAGCGCGTGGCGTCCTACGACAATGACCCACTGATCACCAAGGCCATCTCGGTGAATGTGCTGCTGGGGCTGTACGAAGCCGCCGACCGGGTTGTGGCCGATGCACAGGCGAGCCAGGTACCCGCAACTGCTCATCTCCGGCTCGGACTTTGTGGTGCACCGCAAACCCCAGCAGCAATTTTTCGACCGCCTCGGCAGCCTGAAAAAGAGCTGCACATTCTTCCCGGTTTCTTCCACGACACTCTGGGCGAACGCGACCGCGCCACCGCCGTGAGCAGTGCCAGGCGCTTTATCCTGCAAAACTTCGAGCACCCGCTAGACCGCGCCTCGTTGCTGGATGCCGACAAAATCGGCGCCACCTGCGCCGAGTCCGAAGCCCTCGCCGCGCCGCTACCGCGCAACTCCCTGCGCGACCTGTACTGGCGCCTGACCCGCGCCAGCATGGGTCTGGGCAAGAATCTGTCGGACGGCGTGAAGCTGGGCTTCGACACCGGCTTCGATTCCGGGAGCACCCTGGACTACGTATACCGCAACACCCCCACCGGCAAGGGCGGGCTGGGGCGGATGATCGACACCAACTACCTCAACTCCATCGGCTGGCGTGGCATTCGCCAGCGCAAGCTGAACGTCGAGGAACTGCTGCGCCTGGCCATGGCCAAGTTGCGCGCGGATGGTCGCGAAGTGCGCATTGTCGATATCGCCGCCGGTCACGGGCGCTACATTCTCGAAGCCTTGCAGGGCGTTTCGCCGCTGCCGGAGTCGATCCTGCTACGCGACTACAGCGACATCAACGTGCGCGACGGTGGCGCGCTGATTCGCGAGAAAGGCCTGGGGGATATCGCGCAGTTCGTCAAAGGCGACGCGTTTGATCGCCAGGATCTGGGAGCGCTGGAACCCAAGCCGACGCTGGCGGTGGTGTCCGGGTTGTATGAATTGTTTGCCGATAACGGAATGGTCGGTGGTTCGCTGGCAGGCCTGGCCGAAGCAGTAGAGCCTGGCGGTTATCTGGTCTACACCGGCCAGCCGTGGCACCCGCAACTGGAGCTGATCGCCCGCGCGCTGACCAGCCATCGCCAAGGTCAGGCCTGGGTGATGCGCCGCCGCAGCCAGGCGGAAATGGATCAACTGGTGGAGGCCGCCGGCTTCCGCAAGATCACTCAACGGGTGGACGAGTGGGGCATTTTCACCGTGTCCCTGGCACAGAAGATCTGAACATGCGCGAACCCGGCTTATTGAAACCAGCGGTCCTCTGGCTGCTGCTGTTGGCGCCGCTGTTTTTCAGCACCTACGGTTTTGCCACCTGGGTCACCAGCCAGCGCAGCGACGTCGGCACGATGGTGTTCGGCTGGGAAACCCATATGCCGTTCCTGGCCTGGACCATCGTGCCCTACTGGTCCATCGACCTGCTCTACGGGTTCTCCCTGCTGCTGCCGAACACCCGGCATGAGTTGAAGCAACATGCGCTGCGCCTGCTGAGCGCGCAGGTGATCGCGGTGAGCTGCTTCCTGATCTGGCCGCTGCGCTTCACCTTCGAGCGGCCGGAGCTGGATGGCGTGTTCGGTTGGCTGTTTGCGGTGCTGGCAGGGTTCGACAAACCCTTCAACCAGGCGCCATCACTGCACATCGCGCTGTTGGTGATCCTGTGGGTCATGTACCAACGCCATACCCAGGGCGTGTGGCGTTGGCTGGCACACGGCTGGTTCGCGTTGATCGGCATATCGGTGCTGACCACTTATCAACATCACTTTATCGACTTACCCACAGGCGCCCTCGCCGGTTGGCTGTGTGTGTGGTTGTGGCCGGTGGAGCACCCAAGCCCGCTGTTGAATGCGCGCCTGACAGGGGATGTGCAACGCTGGAAGATCGGAGTGCGCTACGGGCTGGGGGCCTTGATCCTGGTGATCCTCGCCTTTGTACTGGGCGGCGCGTGGCTGTGGATACTGTGGCCCGCGGTTTCCCTGGCGTTGATCAAGGCCGACTACTTCGTACTCGGCGCCTCGGGTTTTCAGAAACGTACTGACGGTCGGCTAACCCCTGCGGCGCGCTGGCTGTATGCGCCCTATCTGGCGGCTGCCTGGATTAACTCACGCCTGTGGACACGCAAGCATCCACAGCCCGACAGGATTGTGGATAACGTTTGGCTCGGGCGTATTCCTACGACGAGAGAGCAGGAACCCTTCAAGGCAATTGTCGATCTCTGCGCCGAACTGCCGATTAATCCACAGGGTCGTGCCTATCAATCCATTCCCGTACTGGACCTGATCGCGCCCACGACCACTGAATGCCTGCACGCCGCCCAAGCCATCGAACGGCTGCGCTCACACGGCCCGCTGCTGGTGTGCTGCGCCCTTGGCTATTCACGCAGTGCCACCGCCGTCGCCGCCTGGTTGCTGCATACCGACCGCGCCACCACGGTGGAGCAAGCACTGACTATTATTCGTACAGCGCGGGCCGATGTGGTCCTGCATCCTGCTCACCGCAAAGCGTTGGAGGGTTTGCCCCATGCCCGCTGATATGGAACTCCAGGTCGTCGCCAGCCTGCTGCGTCGAGGCCGTTCGCTGGATCAGTTATCCACAGGCCTGACCTTGCTCGGCGTATTGTTCGGCCTCGCACAACTCTTGTTGGCGAGCATTTCCACGATCTGCCTGCTGCTGGCCCTGTGGATGATTATTCTCGGGCTGCTGCAAAGTATTGGGCGCTGCGCGTGGCCTTCGATGCGGACCTGTTCGCCCTGCTCGCGCGCGATATCGAGCGCACCGCTGACCTCGACCAAGCCATGCAAACCCTGGGTCTACAATCGCCCAAACGTGCCGGTCGCCCTTGGGCAGAACGCCGTCGCGGCGCCCTCAAACTGCTGCGTAAACAAGCTTGGCTGCTCGGCGCGCAAGCGCTGCTGACCTTGTGCGTGATCCTTGCCAGCCCTTGGCTGCCTTTCGCCGGATAAGGAATTCCCATGTTCGAACCTGTGGTTGCCACGCTGATCACCTCCATGGCCCGCACCGTGACTGGTGCCCGCAGCCTATGGCTGGGTTGCGCGCCGGTGCCGGTGCAGCGCATCTACTTCGCCAACCACAGCAGCCACGGCGATTTCGTGCTGCTGTGGGCGTCGTTGCCACAAAACCTACGCAAATTCACCCGCCCGGTGGCCGGTAGCGACTACTGGAACACAAGCGCCCTGCGCCGCTACATCATCAACCGCGTGTTCAATGGCGTACTGATCGACCGCGAACGTAAAGACCCTGTGGATAACCCCTTGCAGCCGATGCTCGACGCGTTGGAGGGCGGCGACTCGCTGATCATCTTCCCCGAAGGCACGCGCAACCTGGAAGACGGCCTGCTGCCGTTCAAAAGCGGGCTCTATCACCTGGCCAAAAGTTACCCACAGGCTGAACTGATCCCGGTGTGGATCGCCAACCTCAACCGGGTCATGCCCAAGGGCCGCGTACTGCCGCTGCCCTTGCTGTGCACCACCAGCTTCGGCGCACCGCTGCAATTGGAAGAGGGCGAAGACAAAGCCGTGTTCCTCGCCCGCAGCCGCGATGCCCTGCTCGCCCTTGCCCCGGAGCACGCTTGATATGCACAGCCAGACCATAATGTTGTTCGGCGGCATCGGCGCGATTCTGGTGCTCGCCTCACTGATCGGCCTGATCCTTAAACTGCGCACCCGGGGCACGCCCAATGCGGTGATCGACAACCTCAACGCCCGCATCAACGCCTGGTGGGTGATGGTGGTGGTCATCGGCATCGCCTTCTGGCTCGGTACCGGCGCGGTGATCCTGCTGTTCTACGCGGTGTCGTTTTACGCCCTGCGTGAATTTCTCACCCTCACCCCCACCCGCCGCAGCGACTACCCGGCGCTGGTGGCCGCGTTCTACTTGGCGTTGCCGCTGCAATACCTGCTGATCTACTCGGACTGGTACGGGTTGTTCTCAATCTTCATCCCGGTGTACGTGTTCCTGCTGCTACCGATCCTCGCTTCGCTGGGCGGCGACAGCACGCACTTCCTGGAACGCGCCTCGAAAGTGCAGTGGGGCCTGATGATCGCGGTGTTCTGCGTGTCTTTCGTGCCTGCCCTGCTCACTCTCGACATCCCCGGCTACGAGGGCCGTAACCTGCTGTTGATCGCCTACCTGGTGATCGTGGTGCAACTGTCGGACGTACTCCAGTACGTGTGTGGGAAGTTGTTCGGCAAGCACAAGATCGCGCCCAACCTGTCGCCCTCCAAAACCGTGGAGGGCTTCGTCGGCGGCATCCTGCTGTCGTCCCTGATCGGCGCCGCACTGTGGTGGACCACACCGTTCAATCCCTGGCAGTCGTTTTTGATTGCGCTGTTGATCAACCTGCTGGGCTTTGCCGGCGGCATCGTGATGTCGGCCATCAAGCGCGACCGGGGCGTGAAGGACTGGGGGCATATGATCGAAGGGCACGGCGGCATGTTGGACCGGCTGGATTCAGTGTGTTTTGCGGCGCCGATTTTCTTCCACCTCGTGCGGTATTGGTGGACCTGACACGACCGCGTTCACGCCCCAGCTTGCCAGGTCTGTAGTGAGCGGGCTTGCCCCGCGCCGGGCTGCGAAGCGGCCCTAAACCCAGACTACTCGATTTTCCTGAAACACTGCGGCGACCTTATTAGGGCCGCTGCACAGCGCGGGGCAAGCCCGCTCACTACATGCGCCGGTGACGCGGGGTCATCTTTTGTATCAAAGACGCGTGTAAGATACGCCGCACTTAGCCAGGGATGCTCACCATGTTCGACTCGTTCAAAGCGATCAGCCGCCGCATTGTCGGCGCGTTACTGACTGTGGTGGGAGCCGTCTTTGGCCAGTGGCATCCGCCGTTCTGGCTGCGTGCTATCGGCAACGGCCTGGCAAGCCTGGGCCATAAAGCCCGTGCTTATCCGCGCCAGACCGGAGCAGGCATAGTGGGCCTGGTGTTGCTGGCCGCCGCCGGGTTCTACGGCTGGCACTGGTACACCAACCTGCCGCAGCCTCACACCGTGGGTTATTCGCTGCACAAGCCCAACCTCACCGATTACACCCAGCCGACGCCGGTTGTGGATAACTTGCAGGTGCGCTTCGCCGAGTCCGTGGCCCCGCTGGCAGCGATTGGCAAGCCAGTAACCGAAGGCATCACCCTCAAACCCACTGTGGCTGGCACTTGGCGTTGGTCGGATGACCGTACCCTGCTGTTCGTTCCGGACAAAGATTGGCCCATCGACACCGGGTATACCCTCGACTTGGCCAAGAAAAACCTGCTGGCCGATGGCGTACTGCTCAACCAATACAGCAGCCAGTTTTCCACCCAGCCGTTCCGCGCCACGCTGGCGCAAAACGAGTTGTATCAAGACCCGACCAACCCGACGCTGAAACAGCTGGTAGCGACCTTCCATTTTTCCCATCCGGTGGATGAAGACAGCCTACGCAAACGCGTGTCGGTAACCCTCGGCAAAGGCCTGGCGTACCGCGACGCCCAGTTGCCGAACCGTCCGGATATCACGTTCGACGATAAGCGACTGAACGCCTACGTCCGTTCCGCTGCGCTGGCTACACCACTGGAAAGCACCCCGTCAGCGCCAAACTCGACCAAGGCATCAAGGCCCGCGACGGTGGCAATGCCAGTACCGCGCCGTTGGTGGCGGAAGTCACCGTCCCCGGTCGCTATCGCCTGACGTTTACCGGTGCCGAAGTGAGCTTTGTCGACAACGAACGCGGCGAGCCAGAACCGGTACTGATGTTCAGCAGCTCCAGCGCCGTGGCCGACGAGACCATCGCCGGTAAGGTGCAAGCCTGGCTGCTGCCGGAAAAAGCCCAGGACGATACCCGCCCTATAACAGCAACGACATCGACGACGCCCTGCTCGCCCGCAGCACCAAGGTCAACCTGACCCACGTGCCCAGCGTGGAACCGCTGAACACCTTGCACGCCTTCAAGTTCAAGGCGCCGGCCGGTCGTGCTATCTACGTGCGCGTTCCTGCCAACCTGGAAGCCATCGGCGGCTATCTGGCGAAGAATCCTACAGCGTCGCTGATTAGCATGCCGGCCTATCCGCGTACCTTGCAGTTCTTGTCTGACGGCGCGTTGCTCAGCCTCAATGGCGAAAAACGCCTGGGCTTCATGGCCCGTGGCGTACCCGGTGCCCATGTGGAAATCGCCCGCCTGCTGCCCAACCAATTGCAGCACCTGGTGGACCAGAGCAGTGGCAGCTTTGCCCGGCCGAACTTTGGCAACGAGTACTTCGACCGCATGGTTGAACGTCAGTCACTGGATATTGCGCTGTCCTCCAACGATCCGGCCAAGACCGTGTACGACAACGTGGACTTGAGCCACTACCTCACCGCCAACGGTGGTCGGCGCGGCATCTTCGTACTCAAGCTCAGCCCGCAGGACGACCCAGCCCAGCGCACGTTCGAATACGACCGCAGCAGTACCAGCGACCTGCGTTTCATCGTGGTGACCGACCTCGGCATCATTGCCAAGCGCTCCAGCGACGGTAGCCATGATGTGTTTGTGCAATCTATCGGCAACGGTTCGCCGGTGTCTGATGCACAGGTCGACATCATTGGCCGCAACGGTTTGCCGGTGAGCAGCGGCCGCACCGACGCCGAAGGCCATGCGCATTTCGCCAAGCTGGATGAACTACGCCGTGAGAAAACACCGCTGATGTACGTAGTCACGCGCGGTAACGACCAGTCGTTCCTGCCGATTGCCCGCCAGTCCCAGCAGCTGGATTTGTCGCGCTTTGACGTCGGCGGTTTGGAAGAAGACGGTGCGATCGATCGCCTCAGCGCCTACCTGTTTACCGACCGTGGCCTTTACCGACCCGGTGAAACCGCACACCTGGGCATGATCGTGCGCACCGCTAACTGGAAAGGTGCCCTGCAAGGCCTGCCGGTTGAGCTGCAAATCACCGACCCGCGCGGCCTCGAAGTCATTCGCCAACCACTGAAACTGTCCGCCAGCGGTTTTGAAACCTTTGATTTCCCCAGCAGCGAAGTCGCACCCGCCGGGGACTACACCGCGACCTTGCAGTTGATTGGTCAAAAACAGACCCGCACCGACCTTGGCAGCGTGAGTTTCAAGGTCCGCGACTTTGAACCAGACCGCATGAAGGTCAGCCTGAGCCTGCATGACACCCCTGTGCAGGGCTGGATTCCACCGGACCAAGTGGTGGCCAAAGTCACCGCAATGCACCTGTTCGGCGCGCCAGCGGCCGGCCGGCGTGTCACCGCGAAGATGTCCTTGAGCCCAACGCTCGCGGCATTCGACCGCTACCCCGATTACCGTTTCCGCCTCAACGATTCCCTGGAAGACGCCAGCACCGAAGACCTGGCCGAGACCACCGTCGACGACAAAGGCCAGGCCGTACTCGACCTCAACCTGCAACGCTTCGCCAACAGCACCTATCGCCTGCAGGTAATGACCCAGGTATTCGAAGCCGAAGGCGGTCGTAATGTGGCAGCACAAAGTGCGTTGCTGGTGTCGTCCGCGCCCTACCTGGTCGGTGTGAAAAGTCAGGATTCGCTGTCGTACGTGGCCAAGGATGCGCCGCGTCAGGTGCAATGGCTGGCCGTCGCGCCAGACCTGTCGCCACTGTCGGTGGACGGCCTGACCACTGAAGTGGTCGAGCACCGTTATGTGTCGGTACTGGTGAAACAGTCCAACGGCACCTACAAGTACGAGTCGCGCATCAAGAACATCAGCCAGCCGGCTTCCCCACTGGTGATGACCCAGGAAGGCGCCAAGCAGGCGCTGAATACCGGCACCCCGGGGGATTTCACCCTGCAACTCAAGGATGCCAACGGCAACCTGCTCAACCAGATCGACTACAGCGTGGCCGGGCGCGGCAACACCTCGCGCTCCCTCGAGCGCAACGCCGAACTGCAACTGCGCCTGGATAAACGCAGCTACGCCACGGGTGACGAGATTGCGATCAGCATTCGTGCGCCGTACACCGGTGCCGGTTTGATCACCATTGAGCGCGACAAGGTCTACACCCAGCAGTGGTTCAAGGCCGACAGTACCAACAGCGTGCAACACATCCGCGTGCCTGCGGGGCTTGAAGGCAATGCCTACGTCAACGTGCAGTTTGTGCGGGACATGGGCTCGGCCGAGGTGTACATGAGCCCGCTGTCCTACGGCGTGGTGCCGTTCAGCATCAACCTGGATGCGCGACGCATGGCCTTGAAAGTTGAAGGCCCGGCGAAGATCGAGCCGGGGCAGATGCTGGATATCAAGGTCAACGCTGACCGCCCGGGCCGCGCAGTGGTGTACGCGGTGGACGAAGGCATCCTGCAAGTCGCGCGTTACCAGTCACCGGACCCGTTGGGCTTCTTATTCCAGAAACGTGCGTTAGAAGTAAGCACCAGCCAGATCCTTGACCTGATCCTGCCGGAATTCAGCCGACTGCTCAGTGGGGCAGCGCCCGGTGGCGATACGGAAGGCGCCCTGGCCAATCACCTGAACCCATTCAAGCGTAAACACCAGCCGCCGGTGGCCTGGTGGTCCGGCTTAGTGGACCTGCCGGCCGGCGAAACCGTGCTGCATTACCAAGTGCCAGACAGCTTCAACGGCAAGCTGCACCTGTTTGCCGTGGCGGTGGATAACGACAGCGTCGGTGTCAGCGAAGCCAACACCGAAGTGCGTGGGCCGATCGTGATCACGCCAAACGTGCCCGCCTTTGTGGCGCCAGGCGATGTGTTCAACGTGAGCGCCGGGGTGTTCAGCAACCTCGACGCGGCGGCAGATGTGAAGTTTGAACTGCAGACCAGCGACGGTCTGAACGTGCAGGGCGACAAAGGCAGCACCCTATCCCTGCAACCGCGCAAGGAAGGCACTGCCGAGTTCAAGATCAAGGTCGGTGAAACCCAGGGTTCGGCGGACCTGCGCTTTATTGCAGTGTTGCCGGACGGCAAGCGCATCCAGGTGGCGGAAACCACCTCGATCCGCCCTCTGAGTGAGCATCGCGTGGCATTGAGCCTGGGCCGCTTCGACAGCGCCAGCAAAGAGCTGAAACCCACCCGCGAGCTGTTCAGCCAACTGCGCGATGTGCAACTGGGCGTCGCGGCCTCACCGCTGGTATGGGCCAACGGCCTCAAGCATTACCTGGATGACTACGGCTATGCCTGCACCGAGCAATTGGTGTCCAAAGCCATGCCGGCGTTGATCTGGGGCGGCAATGCACCAGAAGCCGAACAAGCCTTCACCGGTGCCATGCGCATGCTGCGTCAACGCCAGAACCAGGCAGGCGGCTTTGGTTTGTGGGCAGCCAACCCGGACGTGGCGCCGTACGCCAGCCTTTACGCCACCGATTTCCTGATCGAAGCCAAGGAACGCGGCTTGCCAGTGCCGGAAGACCTGCTGGTGCGCTCGAATGCGTATCTGACAGACCTGGCCAACGGCCCGAGTGAAGGGCTGTCGGAATTGCGCAATCGCGCCTACGCCAGTTACCTGCTGAGCCGTCAGGGGATTCTGGTAAGCGGTGCCTTGAGCGATATCCGCGAGCGTTACGAGAGCTACTTCAAGGACACCTGGCAAAATGACCTGGGCGCCGCCTATTTGGCCGCCAGCTACAAGTTGCTCAAGCAGGACCGCCAAGCCGATGCCCTGTTCCGCAAAAATCCCGTGGCGCTCCCCTGTGGATAAGTGGGACAGCGACGGCCTGTACTACGACCCGCTGGTGCACGACGCCGAACACCTGCACCTGCTGGCGCGGCATTTCCCGGAGCTGATGGACGATGTGCCCACGGCGCTGCTGGATAAACTCGGCAAGCGCCTCAACGAGCAACGCTACAACTCGTTGTCGGCGGCGCTGTTGCTGCGGGCTCTGGACAACTATGGCCAGCGTGCGCAAAGCGACATGACCCTCAAGGCCACCGCTTGGCTTGGCGACAAGCAACAACAGTTGTTGGAAATGGCCGGCCAACCGCCTCGCGCTGCCGTACCAAGCGCCACGCAAAAGCTGGTGATGGAAAAATCCGACGGCCCTGCGGCGTTCTACATGCTCAGCGAAGCCGGTTTCGACAAGGGCACCAAGCTCAAGCCGATCACCAATGGCCTGGAAATCGTGCACGAATACCTCGACCTCAAGGGCGAGCCGGTGAACAAGGTGGCCGTAGGCGATGAGTTCCTCGTGCGCCTGCGCCTGCGGGCCACCGACCGTGACCAAGTGCAGCAAGTGGCCGTGGTCGACCTGCTGCCGGGAGGCGTCGAGCCTGTGTATAACTTGCCTGCGGAGCCGGAAGCAGCCAGCACTGACGAAAGTGAAGGTGAGGAGTCCGACTACGTAGAGGACAACCAGGAAGAAGACACCTGGCAAGCGCCCATCGGCGAAACCGAGCTGAGCAACTGGCAGCCGGATTACGTGGACGTTCGCGATGATCGCGTGGTGTTGTACGGCACTGCACTGCGCGATGTAGGCACCTTCGTCTACCGCGTGCGCGCCACCAACGCAGGCACCTTCAATACGCCACCGGCCTACGCCGAAGGCATGTACGAAACCACCCTGCAAGGGCGCGGCAAAGTAGGCCAGCTTGAAATTACCAAGCCTTAAACGCCTGACGCCGCTGCTTGCAGCGGCGGTGCTGCTGGCGGGGTTGCGGTTGTGGCCGCATGCCCCGCTGGAAAACGCCGTGACCTCATCACGGGTGGTGTTGGCCGACGACGGTTCGCTGCTGCGCATGACGCTGGCGGATGACGGTCAATACCGTCTGTGGCTACCGCTGGAGCGGATATCCCCTTCATTGGTCGAAGCCTTGTTGCTCAAGGAAGACCGCAATTTCTACTGGCATCCAGGGGTGAATCCCCCGGCGTTGGTGCGCGCAGCCCTGGCCACCTACAGCGGTGGCCAACGCCAGGGCGGCTCGACCTTGAGCATGCAGTTGGCGCGGCGCTTGTGGGATCTGAACACGCGCCAGGTTCCAGGCAAGTTGCAACAGATGGCCTTGGCGCTGTGGCTGGAAGCGCGCTACAGCAAGCACGACATCCTTGAGGCCTACCTGAACCTGGCGCCCATGGGCGGCAATATCGAAGGTGCCGAGGCGGCCAGTCGTATTTACTTCGGTAAGTCTGCCGCGCAGTTGTCGCTGTCCGAAGCGCTGGCGCTGGCGGTGATTCCCCAGCAGCCGGGACGACGTGCGCGCTTCGGGCCTTCGCTGCAAAACGCGCGGCTGCGCTTGATGGCCGACTGGCGCGAGACTTATCCACAAGACCCACGTAACGACAGTTTGCTGGACTTGCCTCTGGAGGCCCGTAACCGCCAGCAGATCCCCTTCCTGGCACCGCATTTGAGCGAACAACTGCTGGCGTCCCAGTCCGGCAACGAACTGAACAGCACCCTCAACCTGCCATTGCAGCAGCTGCTTGAGCGCCTGATCACAGGTTTTATCGCCGAGCGGCGCAGCACTGGTGTGGAAAACGCCACCGCAATTCTGATCGACAGCCGCGACCAGAGCGTCAAGGCACTCGTGGGTTCTGCGGATTACTTATCCACAAGCATTCACGGCCAGGTCAACGGCGTGCTGTCACGGCGCTCGCCGGGCTCGACGCTTAAGCCGTTCCTTTACGGGCTGGCGCTGGACCAAGGGGTGATCCACCCCATGAGCATCCTCAAGGACTTGCCGAGTAACTTCGGCTACTTTCAGCCGGAAAATTTCGACGGCAGTTTTGTCGGCCCTCTCACAGCGCAGGATGCATTGATCCGTAGTCGCAATATCCCGGCCGTGTGGCTGGCCAGCCAGGTGAAGTCGCCGTCGTTGTATGGCCTGCTGCAACGCGCCGGTACCAAAGGCCTGCGTGACGAGAGCCATTACGGCCTGGCCCTGGCCCTCGGCGGCGGCGAGATGACACCCGAGGAACTGGCGCGACTCTATGTGATGCTGGCCGGCGACGGGCATCTACGGCCATTGCGCTATGTGCAGGAGCAGCCGCAATCCACTGGGGCGCAACTGCTCACGCCTCAGGCGGCCTTTATGGTGCGCGACATGCTGCGTCGCAACCCGCGCCCGGATGGCTTGCCGGGCCGCCATTGGCGCACCGCGTGGAAGACCGGCACCTCGTGGGGTTTCCACGATGCCTGGAGTGCAGGCCTGGTGGGCCCCTACGTGCTGGTGGTGTGGGTAGGCAACTTCGATGGCCGGCCAAATCCTGCGTTCATCGGCGCCAAGACCGCCGCACCGTTGTTCTTCCGTATCGCCGACGCCCTGCCCCTGGCCTTGCCCAACGTGGTGATCAAGCCCGACAAGCCACCGGCCGGGCTGGTACGCATCGACGTCTGTGCCGCCTCCGGCGACTTGCCCAACCGTTGGTGTCCGCAAACCCGCAAGACCTGGTACATCCCCGGTGTCTCGCCGATTCGCGTGTCCAACCTGCACCGCCCGGTATTGATCGACACACGCACAGGCAAGGCGGCGTGCCCGCCATTCGAGGTGCAATACACCCGCGAAGAGGTCTTCGAATTCTGGCCCAGTGACGTACAACGCCTTTACCGCGCTGCTGGGCTACCGCGCCGTACGCCGCCCAATGTGATGAGAAACTGCCAGCCCAACCCCATCAGCGACCAAAGCGAAGCACCGCAAATCCGCTCGCCGCTGACGCAAGTGAGCTATCAGTTGCGCCTTTCTCAACCGCAGGAAAGCATCCCGCTGACTGCCAACGCGGCCAGCGATGCGGCGACGCTGTATTGGTTCGCTGATCAAACCTTGATCGGTCAGGGCCCACCGCAAGCCACGCTGAATTGGCGGCCGGGCAAGTCGGGGGAGTACCGGTTGCGGGTCAGTGATGATCAGGGACGCAGTGTTAGTCGGGGGCTGAAAGTGGAGTTTGTACCTTAGAAAGCCCGCTCAATACAGGCGAGGTGCGAGTTCCACGTAGTGGGACTCACCGCCCCCGTGGCGCCGGATAACCAACCCCATACGAAGGCCAGTGTGGTACGTCCTGCCTCATCAACGCCCACCGTTCCTTGCGACCAGCCGGCCAATAGCTCGCCTTCCGTGGTCAGGCACTGGAAAAGCAGTTCGAGGGTGTTCGGGCCTGTTACGCGCCCCACCTGCTGACCGGTGCGAATCCGGCCACCCTGGTAGGTACCCGAGATGGCCTCACCGTCGACCTGGTAATAAAAAACCGTGCCGGCACCAGAGAGGCCTTGGGTGTTATTGGCGACTGCAAACCGGCGACCGTGCAAACGGTCGCTGATTGGGGAAATAGGGGTATGCATTGAGGTCGAATCCTTTCGTCGAGCTGAACCTGGAGGCCCGATGGGCCTCCAGGACATGCCGTGTTACTCCACGGTCACCGACTTCGCCAGGTTACGCGGCTGGTCAACGTCGGTGCCCTTGAGCACGGCGACGTAGTACGACAGCAGTTGCAGCGGGATGGTGTAGAGGATCGGCGACAGGGTGTCGTGGATGTGCGGCATGTTGATGACGTGGGTACCTTCGCCATTGGTCATGCCGGCTTTTTCGTCAGCGAACACCACCAGTTGGCCGCCACGGGCGCGTACTTCCTGCAGGTTGGACTTGAGCTTTTCCAGCAGTTCGTTGTTCGGCGCGACGGTCACCACCGGCATGTCGTCATCCACCAGGGCCAGTGGGCCGTGTTTCAGCTCACCGGCTGGATAAGCTTCGGCGTGGATGTACGAGATTTCCTTGAGCTTGAGCGAGCCTTCCATCGCCACTGGGTATTGCGCGCCACGGCCGAGGAACAGGGTGTGGTTCTTGTCGGCGAACAATTCGGCGACTTTTTCCACAGTGCTGTCCATGGCCAGGGCTTCGCCGAGGCGGGCTGGCAGGCGACGCAATTCTTCGACCAGGGTGGCTTCAACGCCATCGGCCAGGGTGCCGCGCACTTGGCCCAGGGACAGGGTCAGCAGCAATAGGCCGACCAGTTGGGTGGTGAACGCTTTGGTCGACGCTACGCCGATTTCGCGACCGGCCTGGGTCAGCAGGGTCAGGTCCGACTCACGTACCAACGAGCTGATGCTGACGTTGCAGATCGCCAGGCTGGCAAGGAAGCCCAGTTCCTTGGCATTACGCAGGGCGGCCAAGGTGTCGGCGGTTTCGCCGGACTGGGAGATGGTCACGAACAGGGTGTCGGGCTGCACCACGACCTTGCGGTAGCGGAACTCGCTGGCGACTTCGACCTGGCAAGGAATGCCGGCCAGTTCTTCCAACCAGTAACGGGCAACCATGCCGGCGTGGTAGCTGGTGCCGCAAGCGACGATCTGTACATTGCGCACTTTGGCGAACAACTCGGCGGCTTGTGGGCCGAACGCGTTGACCAGCACTTGATTCTGGCTCAAGCGACCTTCCAGCGTGCGCTGTACCACCGATGGCTGCTCGTGGATTTCCTTGAGCATGAAGTGACGGAACTCACCTTTGTCGGCAGCTTCGGCGCCGTCACGGTATTGCACGGCTTCACGTTCGACAGCGTTACCGTTGACGTCCCAGATCGCCACGCTTTCACGGCGAATGTCGGCTATATCGCCTTCTTCCAGGTACATGAAGCGGTCGGTAACCTGACGCAAGGCCAATTGGTCGGAGGCGAGGAAGTTTTCGCCCAGGCCCAGGCCGATCACCAATGGGCTACCACTGCGAGCAGCAACTACGCGGTCCGGTTGGCTGGCGCTGACCACTGCCAGGCCGTAGGCGCCATGCAGTTCCTTGACCGTGGCCTTGAGGGCGGTGGTCAGGTCGCTATGGTCCTTGAGTTTGTGGTTGAGCAGGTGGGCGATGACTTCGGTATCAGTGTCCGAAGTGAACACGTAGCCCAGGCCCTTGAGTTGTTCGCGCAGCACTTCGTGGTTTTCGATGATGCCGTTGTGCACCACCGCCAGGTCGCCGGAGAAATGCGGGTGAGCGTTACGCTCGCACGGCGCACCGTGGGTTGCCCAGCGGGTGTGGGCGATGCCGAGGCGGCCAACCAGAGGCTCACCCGCCAGGGCTTGCTCCAGCTCGCTGACTTTGCCTGGGCGGCGCATGCGCTCAAGCTTGCCGGCGTTGGTGAAGACAGCCACACCTGCGCTGTCATAACCGCGGTATTCCAGGCGCTTGAGGCCTTCGATCAGGATGGGGGTGATGTTGCGTTCAGCGACTGCGCCTACGATGCCACACATGGTGTTTCTCCTAGATGATTGCCGCGCATATCAGCGTAATGCCGCGGGCTTGGATCTGGTCGCGGGCCTCAAGCGGCAGGCGATCATCGGTGATAAGGGTATGGACGCTGCTCCAGGGCAGTTCCAGGTTGGGAATCTTGCGGCCGATCTTGTCGGATTCGACCATCACCACCACTTCGCGGGCGACCTCAGCCATCACGCGGCTCAGGCCCAGCAGTTCGTTGAAAGTGGTAGTGCCTCGCTCCAGGTCGATGCCGTCGGCGCCAATGAACAGTTGGTCAAAGTCGTAGGAACGTAGCACTTGCTCGGCGACCTGGCCTTGGAACGAGTCCGAGTGAGGGTCCCACGTGCCGCCGGTCATCAACAGCACCGGCTCGTGCTCCAGTTCGCTCAGGGCCCGGGCCACGTGCAGGGAGTTGGTCATCACCACCAGGCCAGGCTGGTGGCCCAGCTCGGGGATCATGGCGGCCGTGGTACTGCCACTGTCGATGATGATGCGGGCGTGTTCACGCAGGCGCATTACGGCGGCACGGGCGATAGCGCGCTTGTACACCGAGATCGGCTGAGCGGCGTCCCCCACCAATTCCTGCGGCATGGTGATTGCGCCGCCGTAGCGACGCAGCAGCAAGCCGTTGCTTTCGAGGGCGGCCAGGTCCTTGCGGATAGTCACTTCCGAGGTTTCGAAACGCTTGGCCAACTCGTCCACGCTCACTTCGCCCAATTCATTGAGCAAGGTCAGGATGTTGTGGCGCCGTTGGGGTGTATTTCGTTTCGACATGGTGATGATAAGTTTCGCTTCGAAAGATAACGAAGGCAATCAAAACCTATTAGCGAAAGGTCGTCAAGCGGGGGCGTAGAAAATTTCCGAAGTGACAGAGGGTAAATGTGGGAGCGGGCTTGCTCGCGAATGCAGTGTGTCAGTCAACTCATTCGGGTCTGACACACCGTATTCGCGAGCAAGCCCGCTCCCACATTGAATAGTTGTTGCTGATGAGATTGTGGATAACTCAGCTTTTCTTGATTTTCTCCGGGCGTTTCCAGCCGTCGATGTTGCGCTGACGGGCGCGAGCCACGCCGAGTTGCAAGTTATCCACATCCTGGTTGATGGTGGAACCAGCCGCCGTGGTGGCGCCATCGCCGACTTTCACCGGAGCAACCAACGAGTTGTTCGAGCCGATGAATACATCTTCGCCCAGCACCGTCTGATGCTTGTTGGCGCCATCGTAGTTGCAGGTGATGGTGCCAGCGCCGACGTTGGTGCGTGCGCCGATGACGGCATCGCCCAGGTAGGTCAGATGGCCGGCCTTGGCGCCTTCGCCCAAGTGTGCGTTTTGAGTTCGACAAAGTTACCCACATGAGCCTTGGCTTCCAGCACGCTGCCCGGGCGCAAACGCGCAAACGGGCCGGCATCGCTGCCTTCGCCCATCACCGCGCCGTCCAGGTGGCTGTTGGCCTTGATCACCACGCCTTTGCGCAGGGTGCTGTCCTTGATCACGCAGTTCGGGCCAATCACTACGTCGTCTTCGATGATCACGCGGCCTTCAAGGATCACGTTGATGTCGATCAGCACGTCGCGGCCGACAGTGACTTCGCCACGAACGTCAAAGCGTGCCGGGTCGCGCAGGGTCACGCCTTGGGCCATCAAGCGCCGACCTTCGCGCAGCTGGTAGTGACGCTCCAGCTCTGAAAGCTGCTTGCGGTCGTTGGCGCCCTGCACTTCCATCGGGTCGTGGGGTTGTTCGGTGGCGACCAGCAGGCCATCGCTCACGGCCATTTCGATGACGTCGGTGAGGTAATACTCGCCCTGGGCGTTGTTGTTGGACAGGCGGCTCATCCAGTCGGCGAGCTTGTTGGCCGGCACGGCCAGAATGCCTGTGTTGCCTTCGGTAATAGCGCGCTGGGCTTCGCTGGCATCTTTATGCTCGACGATGGCAGCCACCTTGCCGTCAGCGTTGCGCACGATGCGGCCGTAACCGGTGGGGTCGTCCAGCTCAACGGTGAGCAGGCCCATCTGGCCTGGCACAACGTGCTTGAGCAGACGCTGCAGCGTTTCCACTTCGATCAGCGGTACATCGCCGTAGAGGATCAATACGGTATCGGCGGTGATGAACGGCACGGCCTGAGCAGTGGCGTGCCCGGTGCCGAGTTGTTTGTCTTGCAATACGAAATTCAGGTCGTCTGCGGCCAGGCGCTCGCGAACCGCATCGGCACCGTGGCCGATCACCACGTGGATACGTTGTGGCTCCAACTGACGGGCACTGTGGATAACATGGCCCAGCATGGAATTGCCGGCTACCGGGTGCAGCACCTTGGGCAGGGCCGAACGCATGCGAGTGCCCTGGCCTGCAGCGAGAATGACGATTTCAAGAGACATGAATGGCTACCAATCCTGAGAGGTCCGTCTTCAGACCAGAGATGTTTTGTGCAGAAGAAAAAGGGTAGCCGAGGCTACCCTTTTTAATCAATCGCGCTTGAAGCGTGACGGCATGGCCGCTTACTTCTTGCGGATTTGCTGGAGCGTGCGCAGCTGGGCTGCAGCCTCGGCCAGACGTACAGCAGCAGCGCTGTAGTCGAAGTCCGCACCCTTTTCGTTCAGGGCCTTCTCGGCAGCCTTGACGGCTTCCTGAGCGGAGGCTTCATCCAGGTCGCCAGCACGTTGCACGGTGTCGGCAAGTACCTTGACCATGTTCGGCTGAACCTCAAGGAAACCACCGGAGATGTAAAACACCTCCTTTTCCCCGCCTTGCTTGGTCAGAGTGATCGGACCTGGCTTCAAGCTGGTGATCAACGGCGCGTGACCCATGGCAATACCAAGGTCACCGAGTTCGCCGTGTGCAATCACCATCTCTACCAGACCGGAGAAGATTTCCCCTTCCGCGCTGACGATATCGCAATGGACTGTCATAGCCATCTGATTGCCTCAACCTGATGAGCGCCCGTTTCCGGGCGCTTGGATTACAGTTTCTTGGCTTTCTCGATCGCTTCTTCGATGCCGCCGACCATGTAGAACGCTTGTTCTGGCAGGTGGTCGTAGTCACCGTTGAGGATGCCTTTGAAGCCAGCAATGGTGTCTTTCAGGGAAACGTATTTACCCGAGGCACCGGTGAAGACTTCAGCCACGAAGAACGGCTGCGACAAGAAACGCTGGATCTTACGAGCACGGTTTACCAACTGCTTGTCGGCTTCCGACAGCTCGTCCATACCCAGGATCGCAATGATGTCCTTCAGTTCTTTGTAACGCTGCAGCACGTACTGAACGCCGCGAGCGGTGTCGTAGTGCTCCTGGCCGATCACGTTCGGGTCCAGCTGGCGCGAAGTCGAGTCGAGTGGATCGACCGCTGGGTAGATACCCAGGGAAGCGATGTCACGGGACAGTACGACGGTGGCGTCCAAGTGGGCGAAGGTGGTCGCTGGCGACGGGTCGGTCAAGTCATCCGCAGGTACGTATACCGCTTGGATCGAGGTGATCGAACCTTCCTTGGTCGAAGTGATACGTTCTTGCAGAACGCCCATCTCTTCGGCCAGGGTCGGCTGGTAACCTACTGCAGAAGGCATACGGCCCAGCAGTGCGGATACTTCAGTACCGGCCAAGGTGTAACGGTAGATGTTGTCGACGAACAGCAGAACGTCGTTACCTTCGTCACGGAACTTCTCGGCCATGGTCAGGCCAGTCAGTGCTACGCGCAGACGGTTTCCCGGCGGCTCGTTCATCTGACCGTAAACCAGTGCCACTTTGTCCAGAACGTTGGAGTCCTTCATCTCGTGGTAGAAGTCGTTACCCTCACGAGTACGCTCACCCACACCGGCGAACACGGAATAACCGCTGTGCTCGATGGCGATGTTACGGATCAGTTCCATCATGTTTACGGTCTTGCCTACACCGGCACCACCGAACAGACCGACTTTACCGCCCTTGGCGAACGGGCAAACCAGGTCGATAACCTTGATGCCGGTTTCCAGCAGGTCGTTGCCGCCAGCTTGTTCCGCGAACGAAGGTGCTGGACGGTGAATGCCCCAACGCTCTTCGGTGTCGATCGGGCCAGCTTCGTCAATCGGGTTGCCCAGTACGTCCATGATCCGGCCCAGGGTCGCTTTACCGACCGGTACGGAGATGGCTGCGCCAGAGTCGACAACGTCCAGACCGCGCTTCAAGCCTTCGGTGGAACCCATCGCAATGGTACGAACTACGCCGTCGCCCAGCTGCTGCTGAACTTCCAGAGTAGTGTCCGCGCCTTGTACTTTCAGCGCGTTGTAGATGCTCGGTACGCTGTCGCGTGGAAATTCCACGTCGATAACGGCGCCGATGATTTGAACGATACGTCCGCTACTCATAGCTGGATCCTCTGAATATTTGAACCGTTAAACCGCGGCAGCGCCGCCGACGATTTCCGAGATCTCTTGGGTGATCGCAGCCTGACGCGCCTTGTTGTAGATCAGCTGCAAATCGCTGATCAGATCACCGGCGTTATCGGTAGCGTTTTTCATCGCGATCATCCGCGCCGCTTGTTCAGCTGCGTTGTTCTCGACCACCGCCTGGTACACCTGCGACTCCACGTAGCGCACCATCAAGCCGTCAAGCAGCTCTTTGGCGTCTGGTTCGTAGAGGTAGTCCCAGTGGTGCTTGAGTTCCTGATCCGGAGTCGCCACCAGTGGAATCAATTGCTCCACGGTTGGCTGCTGGGTCATGGTGTTGATGAACTTGTTGGATACCACGGAGAGGCGGTCAATCCGGCCTTCCAGGTATGCATCCAGCATCACCTTCACACTGCCGATCAAATCATTGATCGACGGCTCTTCACCCAGGTGGCTGATAGCTGCAACGACGTTACCGCCGAAGTTGCGGAAAAAGGCCGCACCCTTGCTACCAACAACACACAGATCGATCTCGACGCCTTTTTCGCGGTTTACCGCCATGTCCTTGACCAGGGCCTTGAACAGGTTGGTATTCAAACCACCGCACAAACCACGGTCACTGCTCACAACCACATAACCAACGCGCTTAACTTCGCGGTCGATCATGAATGGGTGGCGGTATTCCGGGTTGGCGTTGGCCAGATGCCCAATTACCTGGCGGATACGCTCCGCATAAGGACGGCTAGCAGCCATGCGCATTTGTGCCTTGCGCATTTTGCTGACCGCCACTTTTCCATGGCGCTGGTAATTTTTTGCGTGCTTTTGATGCTCGCAATCTTACTGCGAATCTCTTTGCGCCTGCCATGTAACACCTATCAGGTTAGCAAGCGGGAGCCTTGCGGCTCCCGCTGCGGCTTACCAGGTTTGGGTGGCCTTGAACTTCTCGATACCGGCTTTCAGGCCAGCGTCGATCTCGTCATTGAAGTCACCCTTCACGTTGATCTTGGCCAACAAGTCGGCATGATCGCGGTTGAAGTAAGCAATCAGCGCTTGTTCAAAGCTGCCAACCTTGGTGATTTCGACGTCAGTCAGGAACCCACGCTCAGCGGCATACAGCGACAACGCCATGTCAGCGATCGACATTGGGGCGTATTGCTTCTGCTTCATCAGCTCGGTAACGCGCTGACCATGCTCAAGTTGCTTACGGGTCGCTTCGTCCAGATCAGAAGCGAACTGGGCGAATGCCGCCAGTTCACGGTACTGAGCCAGAGCGGTACGGATACCACCGGAGAGCTTCTTGATGATCTTGGTCTGAGCGGCACCACCCACACGGGATACCGAAACACCGGCGTTCACTGCAGGGCGGATGCCCGAGTTGAACATGGCCGATTCCAGGAAGATCTGACCGTCGGTGATGGAAATCACGTTGGTCGGAACGAACGCGGAAACGTCGCCAGCCTGGGTTTCGATGATCGGCAGTGCGGTCAGGGAACCGGTTTTGCCGGTCACTGCGCCGTTGGTGAACTTCTCTACGTACTCTTCAGAAACGCGGGATGCGCGCTCCAGCAGACGGAGTGGAGATAGAACACGTCACCTGGGTATGCTTCACGGCCTGGTGGACGGCGCAGCAGCAGGGAAATCTGGCGGTAAGCCACTGCTTGCTTGGACAGATCGTCATAAACGATCAGCGCGTCTTCACCGCGGTCGCGGAAGAATTCACCCATGGTGCAACCGGCGTAAGGAGCCAGGTACTGCAGCGCAGGCGATTCGGAAGCACTGGCAGCCACGATGATCGTGTTTTTCAGTGCGCCGTTTTCTTCCAGCTTGCGAACCACGTTGGCGATGGTCGATTGTTTCTGACCGATGGCTACGTAGACGCAGAAAATGCCGCTGTCTTTCTGGTTGATGATCGCGTCGATGGCCAGAGCGGTTTTACCGATCTGACGGTCGCCGATGATCAGCTCACGCTGGCCACGGCCGACAGGGATCATGGCATCGACAGCCTTGTAGCCAGTCTGTACAGGCTGGTCTACCGACTTACGCCAGATCACGCCTGGAGCAACTTTCTCGACCGCGTCGGTCTCGGTGTTGCCCAGTGGACCTTTGCCGTCAACAGGGTTACCCAGTGCGTCGACTACGCGACCCAGCAGTTCCTTACCAACCGGAACTTCGAGGATGCGGCCGGTGCACTTGGCGCTCATGCCTTCAGCCAGAGACTGGTATGCGCCCAGGATAACGGCACCTACGGAGTCCTGCTCCAGGTTGAGGGCCATACCGAAGACGCCGCCCGGAAACTCGATCATCTCGCCGGACATTACGTCGGCCAGACCGTGAATCCGCACGATACCGTCAGATACGCTGACGACAGTGCCTTCGTTACGGGCTTGGGAGGTCACATCGAGCTTGTCGATGCGGCCCTTGATAATTTCACTTATTTCGGAAGGATTGAGTTGCTGCATTGCTCTGCTGCCCCTTCAAACTCAAGATTTCAATGCTTCGGCAAGATTCGCGAGTTTGCCGCGAATCGAGCCATCGATAACCAGGTCGCCGGCGCGAATGACAATGCCCCAATGAGGGACTTGTCTTCCGCAACTTGCAGGCGCACTTCCCGGTCGAGTCGTGCACTGAGAACCTTGGCGAGTTTGTCTTGCTGTTCTTGGTCCAATGCGAAAGCACTAGTCACTTCAACGTCTACCGACTTCTCTTGCTCGGCCTTGTACAGGTCGAACTGAGCGGCGATCTCCGGCAGAAGCAGGAGACGGTCGTTTTCGGCAACGACGTGGATGAAGTTCTGCACTTTCACATCAAACTTGTCGCCGCACACTTCAATAAAAGTGGCGGCCTTGTCTGCGCTCGTCAGTCGCGGGGCCTTGAGCACGCGCTGCATGGTGTCGTCTTGCGACACTGCTGCAGCCAGGCCGAGCATGGCTGACCAAGAGGCCAGCTGCTGGTGGGCCTGGGCGTGCTCGAAGGCTGCCTTAGCGTAAGGTCGGGCCAACGTGGTCAATTCTGCCATGATCGCCCTCGCTTAAATTTCAGCAGCCAGTTTGTTAACCAGCTCCGCGTGCGCGTTTTGATCGATTGTGGCACCCAGGATCTTCTCAGCACCGCCGACGGCCAGAGCACCCAATTGGGCACGCAGCGCATCTTTGACACCATTCAGTTCCTGCTCGATCTCGGCCTGAGCCTGAACCTTCACACGGTCAGCGTCGATACGGGCTTTTTCAACAGCCTCTTCAACAATCTGGTTACCGCGTTTCTTGGCTTGCTCAATGATTTCGGCTGCCTGAGCTTTCGCTTCGCGCAGTTGTTGACCCGCTTTATCTTGGGCCAACTCCAGGTCGCGAGCTGCTCGTGCTGCAGCGTCCAGTCCATCCGCGATCTTCTTCTGACGTTCGTGCAGAGCTGCGATGACCGGAGGCCATACGAACTTCATGCAGAAAACGACAAAAATCAAGAACGCTAAGGACTGACCAATAATGGTTGCATTAATGTTCACGCCAATACCTCGCTCGTTCGTTGCACAACACACCAATCACTCGAAAAACGAGTGATTAACCGGCGAGTTGACCAACGAAGGGGTTCGCGAAGGTGAAGAACAGAGCGATACCAACACCGATCATGGTCACGGCGTCGAGCAGGCCGGCAACGATGAACATTTTAACTTGCAGCATTGGAACCATTTCTGGCTGACGCGCTGCGCCTTCCAGGAATTTGCCGCCCAGCAGGCCGAAACCAATGGCAGTACCCAGGGCGCCCAGGCCGATCAACAGTGCAACAGCGATAGCGGTTAGACCAACTACAGTTTCCATCTTTCCTCCCGACTTTTACGTCGTATGGTTTAGGTTTTTTAGATTTTAAAGCGGTAAAACAAATCGTTTCATAGCCCTGTTGGGCCACCTTCCCGTGTTACCGGGAAGGACATCAGACTAGTCGAGACTGGTCTTAATGGTTCTCTTCGTGCGCCATCGACAGGTAGACGATGGTCAACATCATGAAGATGAAGGCCTGCAGGGTGATGATCAGGATGTGGAACACAGCCCACGCCCACTGCAGAACAATGCCCAGGCCGCTAAGCCAGAGCAGGCCGCTGCCGAACATCACAGCGATCAGAATGAACACCAGTTCGCCGGCATACATGTTGCCGAACAGTCGCAGAGCCAGGGAAATCGGCTTGGCGATCAGGGTTACGAATTCCAGCAGGAAGTTCACCGGGATCAGCAGGGCTTGAACGAAGATGTTCTTGCTGCCGAACGGGTGCAGGGTCAGTTCGCCGATGAAACCGCCGATGCCCTTGATCTTGATGCTGTAGAAAATGATCAACGCAAATACCGAGAGGGCCATGCCCAGGGTAGCGTTAGGGTCAGTCGTCGATACGGCACGGAATGGAATGTGCGGATCACCGCTGATCGCCATGGCGAGCTGAGGAATCCAGTCAACCGGGATCAGGTCGACGGCGTTCATCAGGAACACCCAGACGAAGATGGTCAGTGCCAGCGGTGCAATCACCGGGCTACGGCCATGGAAGCTGTCTTTCACGCTGCCATCGACGAATTCGACCAATACTTCAACGAAGTTCTGCAAAGCACCTGGCTGACCGGAAGTCGCCTTCTTTGCCGCCATGCGGAAAATCAGGACGAAGATCAGACCCAATGCGACCGACCAGCCCAGAGTATCCAGGTGGAAAGCCCAGAAGCCCATTTCTTTGGCCTCTGCTGCGGAGTGGGCAAAGCCCCAGCCGCCATTAGGAAGCTGACCGAAGGTCAGGTTCTGCAAGTGGTGCTGGATATAGCCCGAAGCGGTTGTTTCTGCCATGGTTGCCTCAAACGCCCTAAGGTTTCGAAAGTCTTGTTTTCATTAGCATGGGAGCGAACCAGCTGACCAGTTGGGTCAACACGAAGACGCCGAATACAGCCAGCGGCGCCAATGGCTTCACACCTGCAAAGGTCAGTGCAAACAGCACTGCCGTCAAAATCAGTTTCCCTGCCTCGCCGGCATAAAATGACCGGACGATAGCCTGGGCTGCTCGGGCGCCGGAAAACCGAAAGGCCCTGTGAGCAAAATACATATTGGGCAGCAAGGCTATCAGGCCTCCGCAGAGTCCTGAATATCCGGCTACGACTCCATGCCCGTACCAAAGCGCCAAAGCAGCGATCAGTAAAATGACAAATTGAGCCAATAAAACCGGAAAAACGGCCAAGCGATGGAACGGCAACGTGTTTGGCGTGCGGGTTTCCATCACTCTTGCTCCTCAATGGTCGGCTGCCGGAAATCAATAACTTGGCATAATTTGTGCCGACAAAATGCGCGCAGAGTATAGGGGCGGTTCTGCCCCTATTCAACTGCCGGGTAGTGATTTCCGATCACGCGCTACATAAGCAAATGTTTCAGCGGATGTGGGCAAGGACGCCCTGGAGCTCGTCAAGGGAGTTATATCCGATGACCAATTGGCCTTTGCCTTTCTTGCCGTGGCGAATCTGCACCGCAGAGCCCAGGCGCTCGGCCAGGCGCTGCTCGAGACGGGCGATATCCGGATCAGGTTTGGCTGTTTCGACCGGTGCAGGTTTACCGCTGAGCCACTGGCGAACCAGGGCCTCGGTCTGGCGAACAGTAAGACCCCGTGCGACAACGTGTCGCGCCCCTTCAACCTGTTGATTTTCCGGCAAACCGAGCAAAGCACGGGCGTGACCCATTTCGAGGTCGCCGTGGGACAACATGGTCTTGATGACTTCCGGCAATGCGATCAGGCGCAGCAGGTTAGACACGGTCACGCGGGATTTACCCACAGCCTCGGCCACCTGTTGCTGGGTCAGCTGGAATTCCTGCTGCAAGCGCTGCAGGGCAATCGCTTCTTCGATCGGGTTGAGGTCTTCACGCTGGATGTTCTCGATCAACGCCATGGCGATGGCGGTTTCATCCGGTACATCGCGCACCATCGCCGGGATGGTTTCCTTGCCGGCCTGCTGGCTGGCGCGCCAGCGGCGTTCACCGGCGATGATTTCAAAGCGTCCTCCGCCGATCGGGCGTACCACGATCGGCTGCATTACGCCCTGGGCCTTGATCGAATTGGCCAACTCCTCCAGCGCCTGGGGGTCCATGTCCCGGCGAGGCTGGTATTTACCGCGCTGGATCAAGTCCAGGGGCAGGTGTTGCAGCTCGCGCTCGTCGGCCTGCACCGCTTGTTCTTCAAGCGACGTGACAGTCGGACCACTCAGCAGTGCATCCAGTCCACGTCCGAGACCTCGTTTCTTGACGGCCATGGGGATTCCTTAAGTTGGCTGGGCGGCAGCGGTGCGTGAATTGCGGCGTTGGCGACGAACCATCTCGCCGGCCAGGGCCAAGTAGGCAATGGCGCCACGCGAAGCTTTATCGTAGGCCAGCGCAGGCATGCCGTAGCTTGGCGCTTCGGCCAAACGGATGTTGCGCGGGATCACTGTGTCGTAAAGCTGATCGCCAAAGTGTTCCTTGAGCTGCGCGGACACATCGTTCATCAGGCTCAGGCGCGGATCAAACATGGTCCGCAGCAGGCCTTCGATCTGCAGGTTGGGATTGAGCAACTCGGCAATACGCTTGATGTTATCCACAAGGTCACTCAACCCTTCCAATGCGTAGTACTCGCACTGCATGGGGATAATCACCCCGTCGGCTGCCACCAACGCGTTCAGTGTCAGCATCGACAATGACGGTGGGCAGTCGATCAGGATGTAATCGTAGTTTTTCGCGGATCGGCGCCAAGGCGCTACGCAGACGGCTTTCTTTCATCTGCATTTCCAGCAGCACCACTTCCGCCGCGGTCAAATCGCGGTTGGCCGGCAGCAGTTGATAACCGCCATGTTCGGAAAAGTGCATGGCCTGCGCCAGGTCGCACTCGCCAATCAGCAAGTCGTAGACCGAGTTTTCCAGGCCGTATTTATCCACACCGCTACCCATGGTGGCGTTGCCCTGTGGATCGAGATCGATCAACAGCACCCGACGCTTGGTGGCGACCAGGGATGCTGCGAGGTTGATGCAGGTGGTGGTTTTGCCCACGCCACCTTTTTTGGTTCGCTATCGCGAATACCTTAGCCATTCTTGCTTGTGTTCCCAATCATGCCGTGCGGCGCAGTATCAGCAGATGGCGTTGGCCTTGGCAACCAGGTACGGCCAAGGCGTGTTCGCTATCGAGGTGGAAGTCTGCCGGCAATGCTAACAGCTCGTCGCTTGGATGGACGCCCTTCATTGCCAGCCAGCGGGTATCACGGTAGCCGAGGTGGCGAGTCCAGTTGCTGAAGTTCTCCATGCTGCTGAACGCCCGGGAAACAATTCCATTGAAGGGCTGCTCAGGCGTGAAGGCTTCTACGCGACTGTGGATAACTTGCAGGTTATCCAGCTTGAGTTCGAGTTTGACCTGGGTCAGGAAGCGGGTTTTCTTGCCGTTGCTGTCCAGGCAGGTCACTTGGGACTCTGGAAACAAGATGGCCAGTGGAATGCCCGGCATGCCACCGCCGCTGCCCACGTCGAGCCAGCGACCGTTTTCGATAAACGGCATCACGCTCAAGCTATCGAGCAAGTGGCGAGAAACCATTTCGTTGGGATCGCGCACTGCGGTCAGGTTGTAAGCCTTGTTCCACTTGATCAACAGGGCCAGGTAGCCCAGCAGCAATTCGTGCTGGGCCGGGGTCAGGTCGACGCCCAACTGGCGCGCACCTGTGGATAACTCTTCGGCGTGTTGCGAGGTGACCAACGAACTCAAGCGCTTTGCTCCAACTGACGGCCCGCGCCGCGTTTTTTCAAATGGATCATCAACAGCGAAATGGCTGCTGGGGTGACGCCGGGGATACGTGAAGCCTGGCCTAATGTTTCCGGGCGAGTTATCCCCAGCTTGCTTTGAATTTCTTTCGACAGCCCGGAAATCCCGGTGTAGTCGATATCCACAGGCAGCTTGGTGTCTTCACTGGCGCGCAGGCGAGCGATCTCGTCCTGCTGGCGGTCAATGTAACCGGCGTACTTGGTCTTGATTTCGACCTGCTCGGCGACCTGTGGATCTTCTGCGCCATGCCCGGTTACTTCGACCAGACCAGCGTAGTCGATTTCCGGACGGGACAGCAGGTTGAGCAAGTTGTACTCGTGCGTCAGCGGCGTGCCGAATTTTTCGGCGATTGCGTCGCCCTGCTCGGTACCTGGGCGAACCCAGGTGCTTTTCAGGCGCTGTTCTTCCAACGCGATGCTTTCGCGTTTTTTGCAGAAGGCTTCCCAGCGCGCGTCATCGACCAAGCCCAGCTCGCGACCTTTTTCGGTCAGCCGCAGGTCGGCGTTGTCTTCACGCAGGATCAGGCGGTATTCCGCCCGGGAAGTGAACATCCGGTAAGGTTCCTGGGTGCCCAAGGTAATCAGGTCATCGACCAATACCCCGATGTACGCCTCATCGCGACGCGGGCACCAGCTGTCCTTGCCCTGTGCACGCAATGCAGCGTTGGTCCCTGCCAGCAAACCTTGGGCGCCGGCTTCTTCATAACCGGTGGTGCCGTTGATTTGCCCGGCAAAGAACAGGCCGCCGATCACTTTGGTTTCCAGGCTGTACTTCAAGTCACGCGGGTCAAAGTAGTCGTACTCGATGGCGTAGCCAGGACGCACGATGTGCGCGTTTTCCATGCCGCGAATCGATTGCACGATCTGGATTTGTACGTCGAACGGCAACGAAGTGGAAATCCCGTTCGGGTACAACTCGTGAGTGGTCAAGCCTTCGGGCTCGATGAAGACCTGGTGGCTTTCCTTGTCGGCAAAGCGGTGGATCTTGTCTTCAATCGATGGGCAATAACGCGGGCCAATCCCTTCGATTACCCCGGAATACATCGGCGAACGATCGAGGTTCGCGGCAATGATTTCGTGGGTGCGCGCATTGGTGTGGGTAATCCAGCAGCTCACCTGTTTCGGGTGCTGCTCTTTGGAGCCCATGAACGACATCACCGGGATCGGTGTATCACCGGCTTGTTCGGTCATCATCGAAAAGTCCACAGAACGCCCATCAATACGCGGCGGGGTCCCGGTTTTCAGACGACCGACGCGTAGCGGCAATTCACGCAGGCGTTTTGCCAGGGCAATCGACGGTGGATCACCGGCGCGGCCACCAGAATAGTTCTGCATACCGATGTGGATAAGTCCGCCGAGGAACGTACCGGTGGTCAACACCACGGATTCTGCGAAGAAACGCAGGCCCATTTGAGTGACAACACCGCGCACCTGGTCTTGCTCGACGATCAGGTCATCCGCTGCTTGTTGAAATATCCACAGGTTCGGCTGGTTTTCCAGGGTTTCGCGTACCGCGGCTTTGTACAGGATGCGATCAGCTTGTGCCCGAGTAGCGCGTACTGCAGGGCCTTTGCGGCTGTTAAGCACGCGAAATTGAATACCACCCTTATCGGTAGCCATGGCCATTACGCCGCCAAGGGCGTCGATTTCCTTGACCAGATGGCTTTTGCCAATCCCACCTATGGCAGGGTTGCAACTCATGGCACCGAGGGTTTCCACGTTGTGCGTCAGCAATAGGGTTTTTACGCCCATGCGTGCTGACGCCAGTGCTGCCTCGGTACCGGCATGACCGCCGCCGATGACGATCACTTCAAAACGGGAAGGGAAATCCACCACGCACCTCGTGCCTGCTTATGTAGGTAATCAGGAATTGTCTGTTGAAAGAGATTTAGAGCTTTGGCGGCAAGTATAGGGACTTAGCCCTTCCTAAAGAACCCTTTGCACAAAATTTAACCAGCTGTGGATGAATCACAGACAATAGAAATTAAAAGAGAGAAATTTATTAAATCTTTGTTTTTATGTTTATTTCTACTGAGCCTACTTTCTGTGGATAGATCGCTATAAGCCTTTATTTACGTAATGTACAGAGATTCAAAAGTCTGTGGTCATGTACCAATAAGGCCCTTGGATAAGTGCTTTAAGCCTGTGGATTAAACCGATGGTTATCCACAGGTGGGTTTGTACTCAGTTTTCGAGCCCTGTTATCAACTGGGCACAGGGGTGGTTATTCACAGGGCTTAATCCACAGAAATCGACGCAGCGGGTCGAATAGCGCCCACGTAAAGGCCTCCACAGGGTTGGTGATGGGTCAAATAAAGGGAGGGGAACGCTGAAGAAGGAGAAACAGACAGGCGCGAATTGCCTGTCTGTGGACAACGAGGGAATTATTTACCGATACAAAAACTGGAGAAGATCCGTCCCAGCAAGTCATCGGAGCTAAACGCGCCGGTGATTTCTCCCAGCAGTTGCTGCGCCTGGCGTAGATCCTCGGCCAGCAGCTCACCCGCCCCCGCCAAGGTGAGCTGGGCGCGTCCGTGCTCCAACGCTGCGCTGGCGTGTCGCAGCGCTTCCAGATGCCTGCGACGTGCGCTGAAGCTGCTTTCAGAGGTCTGCTCGTAGCCCATGCAGGCTTTTAGGTGATCGCGCAGCAACTCCAGGCCATCGCCGGCCGATTTTGCGCTCAAGCTGATGGTGACATGCCCGTCAGCGCTGGTTTCCAGTGCAATGGCCTCGCCCGTCAGGTCTGCTTTGTTACGGATCAACGTGACTTTGGCCGGGTCGGGACGTTGTTCGAGGAACTCTGGCCACAGTGCAAACGGATCCACCGCCTCAGGTGCAGTGGCATCCACCACCAGCAATACACGATCCGCTTCGCCGATCGCCTTGAGCGCGCGTTCCACACCGATTTTTTCCACCTGGTCATCGGTATCCCGAAGGCCAGCGGTATCGACGACGTGCAGCGGCATGCCATCGATGTGGATGTGTTCGCGCAGGATATCCCGTGTCGTGCCGGCAATCTCGGTCACGATTGCTGCCTCGCGTCCCGCTAGGGCATTGAGCAGGCTGGATTTACCGGCATTGGGTCGGCCAGCGATCACCACCGTCATGCCATCACGCAACAGGGCGCCCTGCCCGGCTTCACGCAGGACTGTGGATAACTCTTCGCGGACTTTATCCAGCATCGCCAAAACGTGGCCATCGGCAAGGAAGTCGATTTCCTCCTCGGGGAAATCAATCGCCGCCTCGACGTAGATCCGCAAGCTGATCAATTGCTCGGTCAGGTTATGCACACGCAGGGAGAATGCCCCCTGCAATGAGCGCAATGCATTGCGCGCTGCCTGTGCAGAACTGGCTTCGATCAAATCCGCAATCGCTTCGGCTTGGGCCAGGTCGAGCTTGTCATTCAGGAACGCGCGTTCGCTGAACTCCCCCGGCCGAGCCAGGCGGCAACCCAATTGCAGGCAGCGCTGCAGCAACATATCCAGTACGACCGGGCCACCGTGGCCCTGCAACTCCAGGACATCTTCACCCGTAAAGGAATTCGGGCCCGGGAAGTAGATGGCCAAGCCTTCGTCAAGGACGCTTTCGTCAGCATCTAGAAACTGACCGTAATGGGCATAACGAGGCTTCAACTCCCGGCCACTGATAGCCTTGGCGGCGATGCCGGCGAGCGGCCCGGAAATTCGAACGATGCCGACACCACCGCGACCTTGAGCGGTAGCGACAGCAGCGATGGTTTCACGAGGAGCGCTCATCAACAGTTTCCAGAACAAAAGTGACGGAATGCAAAACGCCCCACTAGGGGGCGTCTTGAGTGGTTATCCACAGAGTAAATTACGCCGCAGCTTTTTTGGTAGCCGCTTCGATTTTACGAGTGATGTACCACTGTTGGGAGATCGACAACACGTTGTTGACTACCCAGTACAGAACCAGACCAGCTGGGAACCACAAGAAGAAGAAGGTGAAGATGATTGGCATCATTTTCATTACCTTGGCCTGCATCGGGTCCGGCGGAGTCGGGTTCAGACGCTGCTGGATAAACATGGTCGCGCCCATGATGATCGGCAGGATAAAGAACGGGTCTTTGATCGACAGGTCAGTTATCCACAGCATGAACGGCGCCTGGCGCATTTCCACGCTTTCCAGGAGAACCCAGTACAACGACAGGAACACAGGCATTTGTACGAGAATCGGCAAGCATCCACCCAACGGGTTGATCTTCTCTTTCTTGTACAGCTCCATCATGGCCTGCGACATTTTCTGCCGGTCATCACCATGTTGCTCTTTCAGAGCGGCCAGTTTCGGAGCAACGGCACGCATGCGCGCCATCGACTTGTAGCTGGCAGCCGACAGAGGGAAGAAGATCCCTTTGATCAGCATGGTCAGGAAGATGATCGAGAAGCCCCAGTTACCCACAATGCTGTGGATATGTTGCAGCAGCCAGAAAATCGGCTGGGCAATGAACCAAAGAATGCCGTAATCCACGGTCAGTTCCAGACCTGGGGACAACTCTTTCAGCACAGCCTGGCTTTTTCGGGCCAGCGTACAGGGTAGCGCTGGTTTCAGCCTTGGCACCTGGAGCGACGGTCAACGCCGGGCCAGTGAAGCCAATGATGTAGTTGCCTTGGCTGTCCTTGCGGGTTTGAACCAGGTTGGCATCACCCTTGTTTGGGATCCAGGCGGTCACAAAGTAGTGTTGCAACCAGGCGACCCAGCCACCTTGTACGGTTTCTTTCAGTGCGCCCTTGTCGATATCTTTCATCGACACTTTTTTGTACGGCTCGTTACTTGTCCACAGGGCTGCGCCCAAGTAAGTCGCGGTGCCGGTGGCAGTGCTGGAAGAAGGGTCGGCGCTGTTGTCACGCTTCAGTTGGGCAAACAGGTTGCCGGTCCAAGGCTTGTCGCTTTCGTTGTCGATCAGGTAAGTGACCTTCAAATCGTACAAACCGCGGGTAAAGCTGAAACGCTTGATGTAATTGACGCCGTCGTGACTGAATTTCAGGTCGACGTTCAACTGGTTCTGGCCATCAGCCAGTTGATAAGTCTTCTGTTCGGTCGAATAAACCGGACGACCGGTAGCACGAGCATCCGGACCGTTGGTTCCGGTCAAGCCACTTTGTGCCAGATAAGTACGTTCACCACCGTTATCGAACAGTTGGAACGGAACATCCGGGTGGTCTTGGCGACGTGGATACAGCGGCAGCTTCAGCTGGGCGATATCACCACCTTGTGGATCGATAGCCAGGTCGAGCACATCCGTTTTGACGTGGATGAGGTCTTTGTTGGTGACCACTGGCGTTTCTAAAGGGGTGCTTGTCTCGCCATTCGCGCTGGGAACATCGGCACTCGCGGACGCATTGTTACCCAGCGGGGTGTCCGGAATAGCCGGCGCAGCCTGGTTGGTAGCAACATTCTGAGTCGGCAGGGCAGCCTGGCCATAGTCCTGGTTCCACTTAAGAACCATGACGTAGGACACGATTGCCAGGGCGACGATCAGGATCGTGCGTTTAATATCCATGATTACTCGGCCATCGAAGAAGAACGGGAGGTAGGGATAGGTGGAACCGGGTCATAACCACCGGGATTCCACGGATGACAGCGACCTAAACGACGAAAGGTCAGCCAGCCACCGCGCAGAAGACCATGATTTTCTATGGCCTCTAACGCGTAGCAGGAACAACTGGGGTAGAAACGACAGTGGCTGGCCATCAGAGGACTAATGGCATAGCGATAAAACTGGATCGGAACGAGGGCCAGTTTACGCATCGGTGCTGTCTACCCCTACAGTTTCGGTGCTGACTGCTGGTGCTGGTTTGTTGGTACGCGCCAGACGTTTCCAGAGCTTGCCGAAATGCTGAATCAATTCGGGGTTTTCTACATCCCCCAAGCCTTTGCGCGCGACGATAACAATATCCCAACCAACCAGAGTTTCCTGGTGGAGGCGAAACGATTCGCGCATCAGACGCTTGAGGCGATTGCGCTCAACGGAGAGCTTTACGCTCTTCTTGCCGATCACCAACCCTAGGCGGGGGTGATCCAGATCGTTGTTACGCGCAAGGAGCAGGAGATTTTTCCCCGGAACCTTGCCGGTGGGGAGTCAAAGACTGCCTTGAAATGCCGGGGGGTTAGCAGACGCTTTTCCCGACTGAAGTCCTGACTCACCACCAGTACCGGATTATCAAACTGCCAGACGCGCACGACCTTTGGCGCGGCGACGCGACAGGACAGCACGGCCGTTCTTGGTAGCCATGCGAGCACGGAAGCCGTGGGTACGGGCGCGTTTGATGGTGCTTGGTTGGAAAGTACGTTTCATGGCGTTGTTACCTGGTTCGTCCACAACGGGCCGGAATGGCCCCCGTTTTAAGAGACCGGCGATTCTAGAGAAAGCAAGCCTCTAGGTCAATTTCCAACCAGCTTTTCCTTCAATTAGATCTCTATAAGGCAAACGGCCCTTTTCTATGCGCTCGGCTTTCACGGGCAATGCCATAGATATAAAAATAAAGAAGGAAGTTATTTAAAGCTTTTCTGTAAAGCTTATAAAAGCTAGTGAGGCGATCATCTGTGGATAACTGCCTTTAGGCCTTGTTCCACGTGATGTACAGAGAATGACAACACGGGGGAGAAACGGTGCTCTGCCTGTGCTGCGCTGTCGGATAAGCTGTGGGTGGAATGGGTTGTTATCCACAGGCCAGTTACCCACAGACTTTCGCCCCACTTGTACAACGAGCTTAGGTGCGCTTATCCACAGAGCTTATGCACAGACCATCGGTCGCTTTTTTTAGGGGTAAGGCATTGATTTTGGCTGGCCTGTGAGCAACCTACATGTGGATAAGTGGGCGGCTGGCCGCTACAATGGCGGCTGTTTTTGCCTCACCGGCTTTCAACTTAGGGGATATCCGTGTCAGTGGAACTTTGGCAGCAGTGCGTGGAGCTTTTGCGCGATGAGCTGCCTGCCCAGCAATTCAACACCTGGATCCGTCCGCTACAGGTCGAAGCCGAAGGCGACGAGTTGCGTGTCTACGCACCCAATCGTTTTGTTCTCGACTGGGTCAACGAGAAGTACCTGAGCCGCGTTCTCGAATTGCTCGACGAACATGGCAACGGCCTCGCCCCTGTGCTCTCCTTATTAATAGGTAGCAAACGTAGCTCTGCGCCCCGCGCTGCGCCGAATGCACCTTTGGCTGCGGCTGCATCGCAAGCCCAGGCTGCGGCCGCGCCGGTCGTCACAACGCCTGCTCCCGCGCCCGCACCGTCGAAATCCTCTGCGCAGAAGAACGCGCCAGAGCATGAAGAGCCGTCCCGCGACAGCTTCGACCCAATGGCAGGGGCCAGCTCCCAGCAAGCTCCGGTCCGCGCCGAACAGCGCACTGTGCAGGTAGAGGGTGCGCTCAAGCACACCAGCTACCTGAACCGCACGTTTACCTTCGAGAACTTCGTCGAAGGTAAATCCAACCAGTTGGCCCGCGCGGCCGCCTGGCAAGTTGCCGACAATCCCAAGCACGGTTACAACCCGCTCTTCCTTTATGGTGGCGTGGGCTTGGGTAAGACGCACTGATGCACGCTGTGGGTAACCACCTATTAAAGAAGAACCCGAATGCCAAGGTCGTTTACCTGCATTCGGAGCGCTTCGTGGCTGACATGGTCAAGGCCTTGCAGCTCAATGCCATTAACGAGTTCAAGCGGTTCTACCGCTCCGTTGATGCATTGCTGATCGATGACATCCAATTCTTTGCCCGCAAGGAACGTTCCCAGGAAGAGTTCTTCCACACTTTCAACGCCCTGCTCGAAGGCGGCCAACAGGTCATCTTGACCAGTGACCGTTATCCGAAGGAAATCGAAGGCCTGGAAGAACGCCTGAAGTCACGCTTTGGCTGGGGCCTGACCGTTGCGGTCGAGCCGCCAGAGTTGGAAACCCGCGTCGCGATCCTGATGAAAAAGGCGGACCAGGCCAAAGTCGACCTGCCCCATGATGCCGCCTTCTTTATTGCTCAACGCATTCGTTCCAACGTGCGTGAGCTGGAAGGCGCGCTCAAGCGGGTCATCGCTCACTCGCACTTTATGGGCCGTGACATCACCATCGAGTTGATTCGCGAATCCCTCAAAGACTTGCTGGCACTGCAGGACAAACTGGTGAGTGTGGATAACATCCAGCGCACCGTTGCCGAGTACTACAAGATCAAGATTTCCGATCTGCTGTCCAAGCGCCGTTCGCGCTCGGTCGCTCGTCCTCGGCAGGTCGCCATGGCGCTCTCCAAGGAGCTGACCAACCACAGCCTGCCGGAAATCGGTGATGTGTTTGGCGGTCGCGATCACACTACGGTCTTGCATGCGTGCCGCAAGATCAACGAACTTAAGGAATCCGACGCGGATATTCGCGAGGACTACAAGAACCTGCTGCGTACACTGACAACTTGATGACACCAGTGCAGCTTATTAAGGCAAGGGACTAGACCATGCATTTCACCATTCAACGCGAAGCCCTGTTGAAACCCCTGCAACTGGTCGCAGGCGTCGTCGAGCGCCGACAGACCTTGCCGGTGCTTTCCAACGTATTGCTGGTAGTCGAAGGCCAGCAATTGTCCCTGACTGGTACCGACCTGGAAGTCGAACTGGTCGGTCGTGTGCAACTGGAAGAGCCCGCTGAACCGGGCGAGATCACCGTACCGGCGCGCAAGCTGATGGATATCTGCAAAAGCCTGCCGAACGACGCGCTGATCGATATCAAGGTTGATGACGCCAAGTTGGTCGTCAAAGCTGGCCGCAGCCGGTTCACCCTGTCCACGTTGCCAGCCAACGACTTCCCAACTGTGGAAGAAGGCCCAGGCTCGCTGACGTGCAGCCTGGAGCAAAGCAAGCTGCGCCGTTTGATCGAGCGCACCAGCTTTGCGATGGCGCAGCAGGACGTGCGTTACTACCTCAACGGCATGCTGTTGGAGGTGTCCGAAGGCATCATTCGTGCCGTGGCCACCGACGGTCACCGTCTGGCAATGTGCTCGATGAAGGCCGATATCGGTCAGCCCGATCGCCATCAAGTGATCGTACCGCGCAAAGGTATCCTTGAACTGGCGCGTTTGCTCACCGAGCCGGATGGCAACGTCAGCATCGTGTTGGGTCAACATCATATCCGCGCGACTACCGGTGAATTCACGTTCACTTCCAAGCTGGTCGACGGTAAATTCCCGGACTACGAGCGTGTGCTGCCTAAAGGTGGCGACAAACTGGTGCTTGGTGATCGCCAAGCTCTGCGTGAAGCATTCAGCCGTACTGCGATCCTGTCGAACGAAAAATACCGTGGTATTCGCCTGCAACTCGCCAATGGTCAGTTGAAAATCCAGGCCAATAACCCAGAACAGGAAGAAGCTGAAGAAGAAGTGGGCGTGGATTACAACGGCGGCTCTTTGGAAATTGGCTTCAACGTAAGTTACTTGCTCGACGTGCTGGGTGTGATGACCACTGAACAGGTTCGCCTGATTCTGTCGGACTCCAACAGCAGCGCATTGGTGCAAGAATCCGACAACGACGACTCGGCTTACGTTGTTATGCCGATGCGCCTGTAATAGACGCTAGATGTCCCTCAGTCGTGTCTCGGTCACCGCGGTGCGCAATCTGCACCCGGTGACCTTCTCCCTCCTCCCGCATCAATATCCTCCACGGCGCCAACGGCAGTGGCAAAACCAGCGTGCTGGAAGCCATTCACTTGCTGGGCCTAGCTCGTTCCTTTCGCAGCGCGCGCCTGCTACCGGTTATCCAGTATGAACAATTGGCGTGTACGGTATTTGGCCAGGTTGAACTGGCTGAAGGTGGGCACAGCAGCCTGGGGATATCCCGTGATCGCGGCGGAGAGTTCCAGATTCGCATCGACGGGCAAAATGCTCGTAGTGCTGCGCAGTTGGCGGAAATCCTGCCATTGCAACTGATCAACCCCGACAGCTTTCGACTGTTGGAAGGTGCACCGAAAATTCGCAGACAGTTCCTCGATTGGGGAGTGTTCCACGTGGAACCGCGTTTCATGGCCACTTGGCAGCGCCTGCAGAAGGCCCTGCGGCAGCGGAACTCATGGCTGCGGCATGGTACACTTGACGCCGCTTCGCAAGCGGCCTGGGACCGGGAACTGTGCCTGGCCAGCGACGAAATAGATGAATACCGCCGCACGTACATCAAAGCCTTGAAACCCGTCTTTGAGCAGACCTTGAGTGAGTTGTTGGACCTTGAGGGGCTGACATTGAGCTACTACCGCGGCTGGGATAAAGAGCGAGAACTGAGTGCAGTGCTCGCCACATCCTTGCAGCGGGACCAGCAAATTGGTCATACACAGGCTGGCCCCCAACGCGCTGATCTGCGCCTTAGATTAGGCGCACACAATGCTGCGGATATCTTGTCCCGTGGCCAGCAGAAGTTGGTGGTGTGCGCGCTGCGTATCGCCCAGGGTCACTTGGTAAGCCAGGCGCGACGCGGTCAGTGTATTTATCTGGTGGATGACTTGCCGTCCGAATTGGACGAGCAGCACCGCCGCGCGTTATGCCGCTTGTTGGAAGAATTACGCTGCCAGGTGTTTATCACCTGTGTAGACCACGAATTATTGAGGGAAGGCTGGCAGACGGAAACGCCAGTCGCTTTGTTCCACGTGGAACAGGGCCGTATCACCCAGACCCACGACCATCGGGAGTGAAGGCATGAGCGAAGAAAACACGTACGACTCGACCAGCATTAAAGTGCTGAAAGGTTTGGATGCCGTACGCAAACGTCCCGGTATGTACATCGGCGACACCGATGATGGTAGCGGTCTGCACCACATGGTGTTCGAGGTGGTCGATAACTCCATCGACGAAGCATTGGCCGGTCACTGCGACGACATCAGCATCATCATCCACCCAGATGAATCCATCACTGTGCGCGACAACGGTCGCGGCATTCCGGTAGATGTGCACAAAGAAGAAGGCGTCTCGGCGGCGGAGGTCATCATGACCGTGCTCCACGCCGGCGGTAAGTTCGACGATAACTCCTATAAAGTCTCCGGCGGTCTGCACGGTGTAGGTGTGTCGGTGGTGAACGCTCTGTCCGAAGAGCTGATCCTGACCGTTCGCCGCAGTGGCAAAATCTGGGAACAGACCTACGTTCACGGTGTTCCACAAGAACCGATGAAGATCGTAGGTGATAGCGAAACTACGGGTACGCAGATCCACTTCAAGCCATCGGCTGAAACCTTCAAGAACATCCACTTCAGCTGGGACATCCTGGCTAAGCGTATTCGTGAGCTGTCCTTTCTTAACTCCGGTGTGGGTATCGTCCTCAAGGATGAACGCAGCGGCAAGGAAGAGCTGTTCAAGTACGAGGGCGGTCTGCGTGCGTTCGTTGAATACCTGAACACCAACAAGACTGCGGTCAACCAGGTGTTCCACTTCAACATCCAGCGTGAAGACGGCATCGGCGTAGAGATCGCCCTGCAGTGGAACGACAGCTTCAACGAGAACCTGTTGTGCTTCACCAACAACATTCCACAGCGCGACGGCGGTACTCACCTGGTGGGTTTCCGTTCCGCACTGACGCGTAACCTGAACACCTACATCGAAGCCGAAGGCTTGGCCAAGAAAGCACAAAGTCGCCACTACTGGTGACGATGCGCGTGAAGGCCTGACCGCAATCATCTCGGTAAAAGTACCGGACCCTAAGTTCAGCTCCCAGACCAAGGACAAACTGGTGTCTTCCGAAGTGAAGACTGCAGTGGAACAGGAGATGGGCAAATACTTCTCCGACTTCCTTCTGGAAAACCCGAACGAAGCCAAGCTGGTTGTCGGCAAGATGATCGATGCGGCACGTGCGCGTGAAGCTGCACGTAAAGCCCGTGAGATGACCCGTCGTAAAGGCGCTTTGGACATCGCTGGCCTGCCCGGCAAACTGGCCGACTGCCAAGAGAAAGACCCTGCCCTCTCCGAGCTGTACCTGGTGGAAGGTGACTCTGCTGGCGGTTCCGCCAAGCAGGGTCGTAACCGTCGCACCCAGGCCATCCTGCCGTTGAAGGGCAAGATTCTCAACGTCGAGAAAGCGCGCTTCGACAAGATGATTTCCTCCCAGGAAGTTGGCACCTTGATCACGGCGTTGGGCTGCGGTATTGGCCGTGACGAGTACAACATCGACAAGCTGCGCTACCACAACATCATCATCATGACCGATGCTGACGTCGACGGTTCGCACATCCGTACACTGCTGCTGACCTTCTTCTTCCGTCAGCTGCCGGAGCTGATCGAGCGTGGCTACATCTACATCGCCCAGCCGCCGTTGTACAAAGTGAAAAAAGGCAAGCAAGAGCAATACATCAAAGACGACGACGCCATGGAAGAGTACATGACGCAGTCGGCCCTGGAAGATGCGAGTCTGCACTTGAACGATGAAGCACCGGGCATCTCGGGCGAGTCGCTGGAGCGCCTGGTAAACGACTTCCGCATGGTGATGAAAACCCTAAAGCGTCTGTCGCGCCTGTACCCTCAGGAGCTGACTGAGCACTTCATCTACCTGCCGGCTGTTAGCCTGGAACAGCTGGGTGATCACGCAGCGATGCAGGATTGGCTGGCCCAGTACGAAGTGCGCCTGCGCACCTCCGAGAAGTCTGGCCTGGTGTACAAAGCCAGCCTGCGTGAAGACCGTGAACGTAACGTTTGGCTGCCTGAGGTCGAGCTGATCTCCCACGGCCTGTCGAACTACGTCACCTTCAACCGTGACTTCTTCGGCAGTAACGACTACAAAACCGTGGTTACCTTGGGGGCGCAACTGAGTACCCTGCTGGACGACGGCGCTTACATCCAACGCGGCGAACGCAAGAAGCAGGTCAAGGAATTCAAGGAAGCCCTTGATTGGCTGATGGCTGAGAGCACTAAGCGCCACACTATCCAGCGATACAAAGGTCTGGGCGAAATGAACCCGGATCAACTGTGGGAAACCACCATGGACCCGGCCCAGCGTCGCATGCTGCGCGTGACCATCGAAGACGCTATTGGCGCAGACCAGATCTTCAACACCCTGATGGGTGATGCGGTCGAGCCGCGTCGTGACTTCATCGAGAGTAACGCGCTGGCGGTTTCCAACCTGGATTTCTGATCCAGAGGCACCGCTAAACAAAAGGCCAACGCTAAGCGTTGGCCTTTTATTGGGTGAAGATTACCTACTTTTAGAAATGCTCCACGTGGAACATCTACTGTGAAGCTGTCGCCACACTCTCCAACCGATACCCATAGCCATAGATTGTTAGCAGCTGCCAGCCACGGTCCGCCGTGAGTCCTAGCTTGTTGCGCAGGCGGTAGATATGCGTATCCAACGGTCGTGACGACACCATTTCTTCGTGGGTCCAAAACCGCTCGTACAAGTATTCGCGGGATAAAGGCCGGGCCAAATTGGCAAACAAGCAGCTAGCCAGCCGGTATTCCCGCTCAGTGAGATTGATCGGCTTGCCGGCACGGGTGACGGTCAACTCTGCATCATCAAAGGTCAGGTCGTTGAAGCTTTGCACTTCATGAGTCGCTGACTTCTGTAGGCCATGCCGGCGCAAAACAGCCGTTACACGTGCCTTCAACTCGTTAGGTCGAAAGGGTTTGCTGACGTAATCGTCGGCACCGCTGTTTAGCGCAGTGACGATATCGCTCTCTGCATCACGGCTGGTCAGCATGATGACGGCAGGTGGTGACTCCATGTGTTCACGGGTCCAGCGCAGCAGGGCGATCCCAGTGATGTCCGGTAGTTGCCAGTCGAGTATCAACAGGTCGAAGGTTTCCCGACGTAGTTGGCGCAACAGGTCTTCACCGCGCTCGAAGCAATGCAGGGTCCAGGGCTGTTCGGCGGTGCTGGGGATTTGTCGCAGTGTCTGTTCCACCCGGCGCAGTTCCGCGGGTTCGTCATCCAGTATTGCGACACGCATGAGTGGTCCTTTCTTCTTGGAGAGTACGGCAGCCGTTGCAAGGGTACGTACTGCGCAAATGCGATCTTTGAATCTGAAGAATTGTGCGCAGATTCATCGACCCCTTGGATCCTCGGTACGCTGAGATCAATGAACGGTTAAGCCATTGAAAGTCCTCGATACCTATGTGGGCAAGATACCGGCTCCCGGCAGTAAGGAAAAGGATCAGCCGACGCGTGCGCTGGCGTAATCTCCTGCACACTGATGTCAGATGCCCTCTGGAACCCCAACCTTGATGAGCACCATGATCCTTTCCCCCAATCGATTGCGCTGCGCCCTCCCCTCGTTGTTGATGCTGGCAGCCGGCGTTTCTGCCAAGGCTCGACCGCCTTACATCGATGATCATTTATTGTGCCGCCCGCAGCCATTGCCTGCGGTGGTCCAGCATCTGACCGGGGAAGCGTGGAAACTTGATGCCCGAGGCAAGACCAGCCCTTTGGTAGAAGGTATGACCATTGATGAGCAGGAAGGTGTGAAAACATCGGCATCTGCATTTGTTAGCCTGCTGCTGCGGGATGGCTCGCGGGTCGTGCTGCCCTCTGAATCACAGGTGCGATTGCACTTGGAAACGAAGTTATCTATCCCTCAGGTCGTGCTCGAACAGGGCCAAGCCGAAGCTTATGTGATCAAGCGCGCCACGGGTGTGGACCGTTTTCAGATCGTGACGCCGGTGGGTGTGCTGGGCGTGCGCGGCACGCATTTCCGCGTACGTAATGACGATGAGCAATCGGTACTTGAAGTACTGGATGGTGAGGTGGCGGCGAACCGCGAACCTGGAAAACCCACGACGGAAGGTGAAGTTAAAGTCGATGCCAGGCATGGCTTATTGCTCAAGAAACAGGGTGACCTGAAACCCGTGGAGCTTCTCGCCGCGCCCCAGCTTATCGGTCAGGACGGTCAGAAAGGCGATGCGCCGGTGTGGAGTCTGTACGTACGGCCTGTGCCTGGCGCCCAGCGTTATCGCGCCCAGGTCGCCACCGACAAGGCCTTTATGAACATCAAGCAGCAAAACTTTTCCAGTGCGCCAAAAATGAGCTTCACTGGGCTCAAAGCATCGTTCTATCACGTGCGTTTATCGGCCTACGACGAACAGGGCCTTGAAGGAGAAACCGGGGTTTATGACATCTTCTACTACCCGCCCACCACGCAGGTGCGTTGATCGATGATGCTTTGGGGCAAGGCCGAGAAACGTCAACCCACCCATGCCCAGCGCCTGTTTCACGGCTTGGTGCGCGAGTGGTTGTGGATTGGTTTTTGCTGTTGCCCATTACGGCGTACCTGTCCCTGAGCCCTGGCCTGGCATTGAACAACCCGCTGTACGACAGCCTTCGCCGGCTGACACCGCTGCCGGTTGACCCGCGAATCCTGCTGGTGACCATCGACGATCCCAGCCTTAAAAAACTTGGCCAGTGGCCCTGGCCCCGCAGTCTGCATGCTGACCTGATTGATCGCCTGAGCGCTGCGCAGCCGGCCGGTATTCTGTTTGACGTCATCTTCAGTGAGCCGGGCAACCCTGCGAACGACAAGCGCCTGGCCGACGCGGTGTGCAACGCTGGTAACGTTTTGCTGCCTCTGGTACGTGAAGGCCTGGCGAGCTACAGCCAACCCGGTGCACAAATGCAGCCTTTGCTTAAATGTGCCAAGGGGTTGGCCATATCAATGTAGAAGCGGACAACGATGGCGTTGTGCGCAGTCTGTATTTACGCGAAGGACCACCCGATAGCACTGCGCCGCAACTGGCATGGTTGGCCTACGAGATGAGTGGTGAGCAGCTACAGATGCCTGGGGAGCCATTGGAACCGATGACTCAACACTGGCACCGGGAACATGCGATTCGTATCCCGTTCATTTCAGCGCATGCCCATTTTCCCAGTGTGTCCTACGCCAGCGTTCTGCATGGCGAAGTACCGCCCCAGTTGCTGCGTGACCGCCTGATTCTGGTAGGCGCAACGGCTTCGGGAATGGGCGACCGTTATGTCACGCCGCTTTCCTCTACCGTTGGCAACACGGCGGGTGTAGAGATCCAGGCCAATGTGCTCAATGGCTTGCTGCAAGGGCGCAGCATTGTTGACCTGCCACAATGGCTCGCTGCCGTGATGGCAACGTCCTTGGTGGCGTTACTGTTGGGGTCGCTGCTCTATCGCCCGCGCTATGCGCTGTGGATGACCCTAGGCTGTATGGGGTGGCACTGCTCGTCTCATTGACCCTGTTGCGGTTGGGTCACTGGTGGTCGCCTGCGGCGTGCTTGATTGGTTTGCTGCTCAGCTACCTGATCTGGAACTGGCGTCGTCTCAGTGTGATCCTGGCCTACTTCGGCTGGGAACTGGCACGCCTGGATAACGAACCCAAAGTGTTGCCCGAACGCCGCCGTGCACCTGCTAACAAAGGCGATGTGCTGCAGGCTCGTATCTTTGCGTTGGAGCAGGCGGTCAGCCGCACCCGCGATACCCGGCGCTTTATGGCTGATGGCCTGGAGTGCCTGCCGGTTGCCACGTTGATCACCGACCCCAAGGGCAATATCCTGCTGGCCAATCGCATTGCCCGCGAAGTGTTCGTCAATGACCTGGTCAGTGAAAACCTGTTGGAACAACTTGCGGATCTGGGCTATCCGCCGCTGCACAACGGCGTGCGCCCTGCACTATCGGCACTGGAGTTGGTTGAGTTTCGAGATATCCACCAGCGCAGCCTGCGTATGGAGTTGGCGCCCTTGCTGCCCGCGGAAGGTGACGTTGCGCTTGGCTGGCTGCTTAGCCTGACGGACCTGAGCAAAGAGCGCGATGCCCAGCAGCACCGAGAGACGATGTTGCGCTTCCTGTCTCATGACCTGCGGGCGCCGCACTCGGCGATCCTCGCGCTGTTGGATGTGCACAACGGCGAGTCCCCCGTTTTTGCTCAGATAGAGCAACAAGTACGTCGCGCCCTGAGCCTCACCGAATCCTTTGTGCAGTTGGCAAAAGCCGAGGCCGACGGTTATCAATTCCAACCCACCTTGTTCGCCATGTTGGTGATGGATGCTTTTGATCAAGTGGCGGTGATCGCTCAGCTCAAGGGTATTCATTTGGTCCACGACCTGGATGAGGCCGACGAGGGCATGGTGTCGGCCGATCAGTCACTGCTTACCCGCGCACTGTTTAACGTGCTCGAGAACGCCATCAAGTATTCACCTTCTGGTACCACCGTCAGGCTTAGTCATGACACTGCGCAAGGTCTGTTGGTCTGCCGTATCAGCGACCAAGGACCGGGGATTGCTGAGCAGGATCTGCCGGAACTGTTTAGCCAATACCGGCGCTTTGATTCGGCCCAAGGCAGTGATGGGCTGGGATTGGGTCTGACGATGGTCAAAGCAGTGATAGAACGTCACGGTGGCGAAATCCGTTGCGAAAGCGTAGTGGGCAAAGGCACCACGTTCAGCCTGCACTTACCGTTGTTGGAGGACTGAACACAGCCGCTTTTATGCTGTGCATAAAAAACCGGCCGCGAGGGCCGGTTTTTAATGCGGGAAAAACTTATGCACCTTTTCCGCAATTTTATGAGCTTGAGAAATATGTAAGAAAATCAGCTTCTTATGAATCAAAAAAGGCGATTCGCCAACAAACCGTACACAGGTTATCCACAGAAGCTCAGACCGCCGGTGTCTCGACTACAACCGGCTCCGGCGGCAGCGATCCCATGGCCCGTTGTTGCGCTTCGTTCCATGCGGCAGCGCGGTCATTCAGCGCGGCAATGGCACGCGGCCCTTCACCTTCGGCGTACATCGGTTCGCCTATGACGACGGTGATGGTGCCCTCGCGTTTTGCCCAACCGGTCTTCGGCCAGAACTTGCCAGCGTTGTGGGCAATCGGCAGTACCGGCAGGTTGGCATTGACTGCCAATGCAGTACCACCGCGAGAGAACTTGCCTACGGTGCCGTAGGGCACGCGAGTACCTTCCGGGAAGATCAGCACCCAAACGCCATCCTTGAGCAGCTCATCGCCCTTCTTGGCCACGTGTTTGAGGGCGGCCTTGGGGTTGTCACGGTCGATGGCGATCGGACGCAGCATGGCCATGGCCCAGCCGAAGAACGGCACGTACAGCAACTCACGCTTGAGCACTTGGCTCAACGGCGAAAAATACGCCGACAGGAAGAACGTCTCCCAGGTGCTTTGGTGGTTCGACAGAATCACGCAGGGCTGGTCTGGGACATTTTCAGCGCCTTTGATCTCGAAGCGGATGCCAAGGAATACCTTGGTCAGCCACAACGCGCAGCGGCACCAATAGACGTTGATAAAGCGATAGCGCGCCTTGAACGGCAGGAAGGGCGCGATAAAAAGCTCAGGGTGCACCAGAGAAACGAACTGGTGCCCAACAGCAGGTAAAAGAAGAAGGTTCTGATGGCCTGCAAAATCGACATGGCGGCATTTACCGTTGCGGGACAACGCCCGCCTGTTAAAAGCGCACTCCCGAACAGTCCTTGGTCAGGAAGTCGAGGGCGGCTAGTTGTTGATAAGTTCTGCGGCGACTGCCGCCAGATCGTCAAAAATCAAGGTGCCTACCGGCAGGTTTTTCGCCTGGGTCTTTTCGCCTTTCCCGGTCTTAACCAAAACTGGCTGAGAGTCGACGGCTTTGGCCGCTTCCAGGTCACCGAGGCTGTCCCCGACGAACCATAGCCCAGCTAATGGCACCTTGTAATGTTCTGCAATAGTTTTCAACATGCCCGGCTTGGGTTTGCGGCAATCGCAGCCCTCGTCCTGTCCATGCGGGCAGTACACCACCAGGCCCACCTCACCGCCCTGCTCGGCCACTAGCGTGCGCAAGCGCGCGTGCATGGCGTCCAGGGTAGCGATGTCGTAGTAACCACGGGCGATGCCGGACTGGTTGGTGGCGATGGCTACCGTCCAGCCGGCTTTGCTCAACTGCGCGATGGCCTCGATCGAACCGGGCAGTGGAACCCACTCCTCCACCGACTTGATGTAAGCGTCGGAGTCGTAATTGATCACCCCGTCCCGATCGAGAATCAGCAGTTTCAACATGGTCAGCTCAGCGTCGAGATGTCGGCGATGTTGACGAACAGGCCACGCAACCGCGCCAGCATGGCGTAGCGGTTTTTACGCACGCCGGCATCTTCGGCATTGATCATCACCGCTTCGAAGAACGCATCCACCGGCTCACGCAAGGTGGCAAGGCGCGCAAGGGCTTCGGCGTAGTTACGTTCGGCGATCAGCGGTTTCACCGCGTTTTCTGCCTTGGCGATGGCCGAGTTCAACGAGAACTCCTTGGCATCGGCAAACAGGCCAGGGTCGACTTCCGCGTTGCCCAGGCCTTCGGCCTTGCTCAGCAGGTTCGATACTCGCTTGTTCACGGCGGCCAAGGCATCGGCTTCCGGCAGCTTGCGGAACGCCTGTACAGCTTGTACGCGCTGGTCGAAGTCCAGTGCCGAGCCCGGTTGCAGGGCACGTACCGACAGGTACACCGACACGTCCACGCCTTCGTCTTCGTAACGCGCACGCAGGCGGTCGAACACGAACTCCAGCACTTGCTCGGCCAGGCCGGCTTGCTTGACCTTGGCACCGAACTGGCCAACGGCGAACACCACGGCCTGGGTCAGGTCGAGATCGAGCTTCTTGTCGATCAGGATACGCAGCACACCCAAGGCCGCACGGCGCAGGGCATACGGGTCTTTGCTACCGGTAGGCAGCATGCCGATACCGAAGATACCCACCAGCGTGTCCAGCTTGTCGGCGATGGCCACGGCCGCACCGGTCAAGGTGGTTGGCAGCTCAGCGCCAGCACCGCGCGGCATGTACTGCTCGTTCAGGGCCAGGGCTACGTCGTCCGGCTCGCCGTCGTTGAGGGCATAGTAGTAGCCGGCAACACCTTGCATTTCCGGGAACTCGCCGACCATCTCGGTGGCCAGGTCGCACTTGGACAGCAGCCCTGCACGCGCAGCCCAGGCAGCATCACCGCCGATGCGCGGCGCGATGTAGGCGGCCAGCTTGGAAACCCGTACGGCCTTGTCGTAGACGCTGCCGAGTTTTTCCTGGAACACCACGTTTTGCAGGCGCAGGTTGAAGTCTTCCAGCTTCTGCTTCTTGTCTTGCTTGAAGAAGAACTCGGCGTCGGTCAGGCGCGGGCGGACGACTTTCTCGTTACCGGCGATGATCTGTTGCGGGTCCTTGCTTTCGATGTTGGCCACGGTAATGAAGCGCGGCAGCAACTTGCCGTCCACGTCCAGCAGGCAGAAGTACTTCTGGTTGTCCTGCATGGTGGTGATCAGGGCTTCTTGCGGCACGTCGAGGAAACGCTCTTCGAACGAGCACACCAGCGGCACCGGCCATTCAACCAGCGCGGTCACTTCGTCCAACAGGCTTGGCGGCACGATGGCGGTGCCTTCCTGCAGGCGGGCCAGCTCTTCGGTGCGCTTGCTAATCAGCTCGCGACGCTCGTTGGCGTCGGCCAGCACGTAGGCAGCACGCAGGTCGGCGGCGTAGTTGGCCGGCGAGGTGATGCGAACGGCTTCCGGGTGATGGAAGCGGTGGCCACGGGAATCACGGCCAGCCTTCTGGGCCAGGATGGTGCAGTCAATGACGTGGTCACCGAGCAGCATCACCAGCCATTGGGTTGGACGGACGAATTCTTCCTTGCGCGCACCCCAGCGCATGCGCTTGGGGATCGGCAGGTCGTTCAGCGAGTCTTCGACGATGGTCGGCAGCAGGCTGGCGGTTGGCTTGCCGGTGATGACTTGGCTGAAGCGAAGTTTCGGGCCGCTCTGGTCGATTTCGCTGAGCTCGACGCCACACTTCTTGGCAAAACCAAGGGCGGCTTGAGTCGGGTTGCCTTCGGCGTCGAAAGCCGCCTGGCGTGGCGGGCCGTCGAGGTTGATGCTGCGGTCCGGCTGCTGGGTTTCCAGCGCAGTCAGCAGTACAGCCAGGCGACGTGGCGCGGCGTAGACTTTTTAGCGGCGAATTTCAGGCCAGCGCTTTGCAGGCCTTTTTCGATACCGGCCAGGAACGCATCGGCCAGGGTGTTCAGTGCCTTGGGTGGCAGCTCTTCGGTGCCCAGTTCAACCAGGAAATCTTGAGCACTCATTGTGCAGCCTCCAGCTTAGCCAACACTTCATCACGCAAGTCCGGGGTTGCCATCGGGAAGCCCAGCTTGGCGCGAGCCAGCAGGTAGGCTTGGGCGACGGAACGCGCCAGGGTGCGTACACGCAGGATGTATTGCTGGCGCGCAGTTACCGAGATAGCCCGGCGTGCGTCCAGCAGGTTGAAGGTATGGGAAGCCTTCAACACCATTTCATAGCTTGGCAACGGCAGCGGCTGGTCGAGTTCGATCAGGCGCTTGGCTTCGCTTTCATAGAAGTCGAACAGTTCGAACAGCTTCTCGACGTTGGCGTGTTCGAAGTTGTAGGTGGACTGCTCCACTTCGTTCTGGTGGAACACATCGCCGTAGGTCACTTTGCCGAACGGGCCGTCAGCCCACACCAGGTCGTAGACCGAGTCCACGCCTTGCAGGTACATGGCCAGGCGCTCAAGGCCGTAGGTGATTTCGCCGGTCACCGGGTAGCACTCGATGCCACCCGCTTGCTGGAAGTACGTGAATTGCGTCACTTCCATGCCGTTGAGCCAGACTTCCCAGCCCAGGCCCCAAGCGCCCAGGGTTGGCGATTCCCAGTTGTCTTCGACAAAACGGATGTCGTGGACCAGCGGGTCCAGGCCGACATGTTTCAGCGAGCCCAGGTACAGTTCCTGGAAATTGTCCGGGTTCGGCTTCAATACCACCTGGAACTGGTAGTAGTGCTGCAGACGGTTCGGGTTTTCGCCGTAGCGGCCGTCAGTCGGGCGACGACTGGGCTGCACATAAGCGGCGTTCCAGGTTTCCGGGCCGATGGCCCGCAGGAATGTTGCGGTGTGGAAAGTGCCGGCGCCTACTTCCATATCGTAGGGCTGAAGTACCACACAACCTTGCTCGGCCCAGTATTGCTGGAGGGCGAGGATCAAGTCTTGGAAGGTACGCACGGCTGGCGTAGGCTGGCTCACGAAATTCACCTGTTACTTGGGCTGCGATTTAAAGAGCGGGAGTATACCCGATTCGGCCGCGCCACCATCCCCTGGAGCCTTATGCCACGCTGCTTTTGGTGTTCTGAAGATCCGCTGTACATGGCTTATCACGATCAGGAGTGGGGAACGCCGCTGCGCGATGCGCAGGGCTTGTTCGAGTTGCTTTTACTCGAAGGGTTCCAGGCGGGCCTTTCCTGGATCACCGTTTTACGCAAACGCGAGCATTATCGAAAGGTCTTGTTTGGCTTTGAGGCCCAACGCTTGGCGCGACTGACCGATGCCGAGATCGAAGCGCTGATGCTCGACCCAGGCATCGTGCGCAACCGTCTCAAGCTCAACGCCACCCGACGCAATGCCGCGGCCTGGTTGGCATTGGAAGATCCGGTGGGCTTGCTCTGGTCGTTTGTCGGCGGCGTGCCCAAGGTCAATCACTTCAAGGATCGCAGCGAGGTTCCGGCGATTACGCCCGAGGCTGAGGCCATGAGCAAGGCGTTGAAAAAAGCCGGGTTCACCTTCGTGGGACCGACCATTTGCTACGCGTTCATGCAGGCCTCGGGCATGGTCATGGACCACACTCAGGACTGCGACCGTTACGCGGACCTGGCCAACGCCGGTTAGAATGCCCGCTTTGCGCACCACACACGAACAGGAGTGACCTGTGGAAAAGTTTAAAGGCGCCTTGCTGGTAGGCGCTCTTCGGTTGTTCGCCCTGCTGCCCTGGCGCGCTGTCCAGGCCGTTGGCACCGCGATTGGCTGGATCATGTGGAAAACCCCAACCGCTCCCGCGACACGGTGCGGATCAACCTCTCCAAATGCTTCCCGGACATGGACCCCGTCGCCCGCGAGCGTCTGGTCGGCCAGAGCCTGATGGACATTGGCAAGTCCCTGACTGAAAGCGCCTGCGCGTGGATCTGGCCGGCCCAGCGCTCCATTGATCTGGTACGTGAAGTCGAAGGCCTGGAAGTGCTGCACGAAGCCTTGGCTTCGGGCAAAGGCGTGGTTGGGATCACCAGTCACCTGGGCAACTGGGAAGTGTTGAACCACTTCTATTGCAGCCAATGCAAACCGATCATTTTCTACCGCCCGCCCAAGCTCAAGGCGGTGGATGAGCTGCTGCGCAAACAACGGGTGCAATTGGGCAACCGTGTGGCGGCGTCCACCAAGGAAGGCATCCTCAGTGTGATCAAGGAAGTGCGCAAAGGTGGCCAGGTGGGTATTCCCGCCGACCCGGAACCGGCCGAATCGGCTGGGATCTTCGTACCGTTCTTCGCTACCCAGGCGCTGACCAGCAAGTTCGTGCCGAACATGCTCGCAGGCCACAAGGCCGTGGGCGTGTTCCTGCATGCGCTGCGGTTGCCGGACGGTTCGGGCTACAAGGTGATTCTGGAAGCGGCGCCGGAAGACATGTACAGCACCGACACCGCCACGTCCTGTGCGGCGATGAGCAAGGTAGTGGAGCGGTATGTCGGTGCCTACCCGAGCCAGTACATGTGGAGCATGAAGCGCTTCAAGAAACGCCCGCCGGGTGAAGAGCGGTGGTATTGATTCCCCACTGACCTCCCTGCCAATGGAGATCAAATGTGGGAGCTGGCTTGCCTGCGATAGCATCACCTCGGTGTAACTGACCAACCGAGTTGCCTTCATCGCAGGCAAGCCAGCTCCCACAGGGGATCACCTCAAGCCTGGCGATCGAGTTTTTCAGGAACACTGTCATTTCTTTTTCGGCCTGTTTGTCGCCATGGGCCTGGGCCGCTTCAATCCCCTGCTCCCATGCCAACCGCGCCGCCGCACGATCTTCCAATCCCAGTTGGGCTTTGCCTAGCAGCTTCCACGCCGCCGAATACTTCGGATCGAACTCGACGCATTTCTGCAAATGCTCCGCCGCCTTGGCGTTGTCCTTCAAGTCCAGATACCCCTTGCCCAAGCCAAAGCGCAGCAGCGAGTTATCCACACCCTTGGCGAGCATTTTTCCAGGGATTCGAGCATGTCGGTCACTCCGTCAAATCAGAAAAAGCTCAGGCCCACGTGGAACAATTTCTCCACATCGCGGATGTGTTTTTTATCCACAAGGAACAGGATCACATGGTCACCCGTGGTGATTACCGTGTCGTCGTGGGCGATGATCACCTCTTCGTCACGGATGATCGCGCCGATGGTGGTGCCCGGCGGCAAGCCGATATCGCGGATGGCCTTGCCGATCACTTTGCTCGACTTTGCGTCGCCGTGGGCAATCGCCTCGATGGCTTCCGCCGCACCACGGCGCAGGGAGTGCACGCTGACGATGTCGCCACGTCGCACGTGGGCGAGCAAGGTGCCGATGGTCGCCAGCTGTGGGCTGATGGCGATGTCGATGTCGCCGCCCTGGATCAGGTCGACATAGGCCGGGTTGTTGATGATGGTCATCACCTTCTTCGCCCCCAGCCGTTTGGCCAGCAGCGACGACATGATGTTGGCCTCGTCATCGTTGGTCAGTGCCAGGAAGATATCCGCGTCGGCGATGTTTTCTTCCAGCAGCAAGTCGCGGTCTGAGGCGCTGCCTTGCAGGACGACGGTGCTGTCGAGGGTGTCGGACAAATGCCGGCAGCGCGCCGGGTTCATCTCGATGATTTTCACCTGGTAGCGGCTTTCGATAGCTTCGGCCAAGCGCTCGCCGATCTGCCCACCGCCGGCGATGACGATGCGTTTGTAGGTCTCATCGAGGCGGCGCATTTCGCTCATGACTGCGCGAATATTCGCTTTCGCTGCGATAAAAACACTTCGTCGTCGGCTTCGATCACCGTGTCGCCCTGCGGCAAAATCGGCCGGTCGCGTCGGAAAATCGCCGCTACGCGGGTTTCCACATTCGGCATGTGTTCACGCAGCTGGCGCAGTTGCTGGCCCACCAATGGGCCGCCGTAGTAAGCCTTGACCGCCACCAGTTGCGCCTTGCCTTCGGCAAAGTCGATCACCTGCAAGGCCCCGGGAATTTCGATAAGGCGCTTGATGTAGTGGGTCACCACTTGTTCGGGGCTGATCAACACATCGACCGGAATCGCATCGTTGTCGAACAGGCCGGCACGGGTCAGGTAGGCCGCTTCACGCACGCGGGCGATCTTGGTCGGGGTGTGGAACAGGGTGTGGGCGACCTGGCAGGCGACCATGTTGGTCTCGTCGCTGTTGGTTACTGCCACCAACATGTCGGCATCGTCGGCACCGGCCTGGCGCAGCACCGTTGGGAACGACGCGCGGCCTTGCACGGTGCGGATGTCCAGGCGGTCACCGAGGTCGCGCAGGCGTTCGCCGTCGGTGTCGACCACGGTGATGTCGTTGGCTTCGCTGGCCAAATGTTCGGCCAGCGTGCCACCTACCTGCCCTGCCCCAAGGATGATGATTTTCATCCGGTCACTCCCTTTAACCCGTTCAGCCGCGTGCGGCGGCGATCTTGATCAGTTTGGCGTAGTAGAAGCCATCGTGTCCGCCTTCCTGTGCGAGCAGTTGGCGGCCGTGGGGCTGCTTGATGCCGGCGGCGGTGGCAAGGTCCAGCTCCCGTGCGCCGCTGGTGCGGGCGAGGAAGGCCTCGATGACTTCGGTGTTTTCGGTGGGCAAGGTGGAGCAGGTGGCGTAGAGCAGGATGCCGCCGACTTCCAGGGTCGGCCACATCGCGTCGAGCAGCTCGCCCTGCAGCACGGCCAGGGCGGCGATGTCATCGGGTTGGCGGGTGAGCTTGATGTCCGGGTGACGACGGATCACGCCGGTGGCGGAGCATGGCGCGTCCAGCAAGATGCGCTGGAAAGGCTTGCCGTCCCACCAGGTGGCAGTGTCGCGGCCATCGGCGGCAATCAGCTCGGCGCTCAAGCCAAGGCGTGCAAGGTTCTCGCGCACACGCACCAGGCGCTTGGCTTCCAGGTCGACGGCGACGACACCGGCCAAGTCTTTTTCGACTTCCAGAATGTGACACGTCTTACCGCCAGGGGCGCAGCAGGCGTCGAGCACGCGTTGGCCGGGAGCCAGGTCGAGCAGGTCGGCGGCGAGTTGCGCGGCTTCGTCCTGCACACTGATCCAGCCTTCGGCAAAGCCCGGCAGGCTGCGCACATCGGTGGCGGCTTCGAGCACAATGCCGTCGACGCTGTACACGCACGGCGTGGCGTTGATACCGGCATCGGTGAGCAGCTGTAGGTACGCGTCACGGCTGTGATGGCGACGGTTGACCCGCAGGATCATCGGCGGGTGCGCATTGTTGGCTGCGCAAATCGCCTCCCATTGCTCAGGCCAAAAGGCTTTCAGGGATTTCTGCAGCCAACGCGGGTGGGCAGTGCGCACCACTGGGTCGTGTTCCAGCTCGGCCAACAGCGCTTCGCTTTCACGTTGGGCGCGGCGCAGTACGGCGTTGAGCAGGGCCTTGGCCCAAGGCTTTTTCAGCTTGTCGGCGCAACCGACTGTCTCGCCGATGGCGGCGTGGGCCGGTACGCGGGTGTAGAGCAACTGATAGAGGCCGACCAACAGCAGCGCTTCTACATCCGCGTCCGCTGCTTTGAAGGGTTTTTGCAGCAGCTTGGCCGCCAGGGCCGACAAGCGCGGCTGCCAACGGGCGGTGCCGAAGGCCAGGTCCTGGGTGAAGCCACGATCACGGTCTTCGACCTTATCCAACTGTGTGGGCAGCGAACTGTTCAACGACGCCTTGCCGTTGAGGACGGCGGCGAGAGCCTTGGCGGCGGCCAGACGCGGGTTCATTGGGCTGCCACCCCAAGCACGGTGCCCAAGGCAAATTTCTCACGACGGCTGTTGAACAAATCGCTGAAGTTCAGCGCCTTGCCGCCGGGCAATTGCAGACGGGTCAGGCACAGCGCCTGTTCACCGCACGCCACTAGCAGACCGTCCTTGCTGGCGCCGATGATTTCACCGGGGCGCCTTTGCCGTCGGCCAGGGTGGCGGCCAACACTTTCAAGGCTTCGCCGTTGAGGGTGCTGTGGCAGGCTGGCCACGGGTTGAAGGCGCGCACCAGGCGCTCCAGTTCTACAGCTGGACGGCTCCAATCAATGCGCGCTTCGTCTTTGTTCAGCTTATGGGCGTAGGTGGCCAGGCTGTCGTCCTGCACTTCGCCTTCCAGGGTGCCTGCAGCCAGGCCAGCGATGGCCTGGATCACGGCGGGTGGGCCCAGCTCGGCGAGGCGGTCGTGCAGGCTGCCGCCGGTGTCTTGCGCGGTAATCGGGGTGGTGACTTTGAGCAGCATCGGGCCGGTGTCCAAACCCGCCTCCATGCGCATTACGGTCACACCGCTTTCGCTGTCGCCGGCTTCCACGGCGCGCTGGATCGGCGCCGCGCCGCGCCAGCGTGGCAGCAGCGAGGCATGGCTGTTGATGCAGCCCAGGCGTGGGATATCCAACACCACCTGAGGTAGGATCAAACCGTATGCCACGACCACCAGCAGGTCCGGTTTCAGCGCCGCCAGTTCGGCCTGGGCCTCGGCATTGCGCAGGGTCGGCGGCTGCAGCACCGGGATGTTGTGTTCCATCGCCAGCTGTTTGACCGGGCTCGGCATCAGTTTTTGCCCGCGACCGGCCGGACGATCCGGCTGGGTGTACACCGCGACGATGTCATAAGGGCTGGAGAGCAGCGCCTTGAGGTGTTCGGCAGCAAATTCAGGAGTGCCGGCAAAAACAATGCGCAATGGCTCGGTCATGGGAGGTCTCGGTTAAAAGCAGTCACAAAGAAAAAGGCTTGCCGTAGCAAGCCTTTGGAAGACGGGCATCAAGCTTGCTGGCGATGCTTCTTTTCCAGCTTCTTCTTGATCCGGTCACGCTTGAGCGTGGACAGGTAATCGACAAACAGCTTGCCGTTGAGGTGGTCGCATTCGTGCTGGATGCACACCGCCAGCAGGCCTTCGGCAATCAGCTCAAACGGCTTGCCGTCACGGTCCAGGGCCTTGATTTTCACGCGCAGCGGGCGCTCGACGTTCTCGTAGAACTCCGGCACCGACAGGCAGCCTTCCTGGTATTCACCCATCTCGTCGGTCAGCGGTTCGAACTCGGGGTTGATGTACACCATCGGTGCGCTGCGATCTTCCGACAGGTCCATGACCACGACGCGCTGATGCACGTTGACCTGGGTGGCGGCGAGGCCGATGCCCGGGGCTTCATACATTGTTTCAAACATGTCATCGACCAACTGACGAACCTTGTCGTCCACTACGGCCACCGGTTTGGCGATCGTGCGCAGGCGCGAGTCGGGGAATTCGAGGATGTTCAAAATAGCCATAAGCGTAATTGCTGCACATGTGAGGTAGAGGCAAATCGGCGGTGGGATGGACCCAGCCAGCCGGTGTGAAACGTCCGAAAGCCACGAAGGCTCCGGCATTTCACGCGAACGCACATAATAAAGGAGATTCACCCCATGAGGAAATCGCTACTCGTCTTGCTGCTGTGGGCCCCGTTCGCGCTGGCGCTCGTCCCCCCGCCCGTCCAGCGCCTGGATCTGCCGACGCAACAGGCCATCCAACGGTTTTTACTGCATAACCGCATTCTTGATACCCCCCGGGACCTGGACACCGCGCCGTACATTGTGGCGGCAGATGCGGGACGGGTACTCGGCGCCAATGGCGAGCGGGTACACGCTAGAGGCAGCCTGGACCCTTCCCAGCTAAGTTACGGAATATTCCGACGAGGCAAGGTCTATGCCGACCCCCAAACCCAGGAGTTGCTGGGGGTCAACGCCGACGACATCGGTACCGCGCGCTTCATCACCGCCGGCGACCTCTCCACCCTGGCTGTGCAACGCGTGACGCAGGAGATTCGTCCCGGTGACCGTCTGCTCCGCGCGCAGCCCCCATTGATCCGGCAACCCTGCAGATCTCGCCGGCCACCGTCAGGGTTCAAGGGCACATTATCGATATCCCCAAGGGCGTTACCCAGATTGGCGTGCTGGACGCTGTGACCCTCAACAAAGGCCGGCGCGACGGTCTAGTTGAAGGCCAGCTGCTCACCGTGATCAAAACCGGTGCCACCGTGCGCGATTCCCTCGCCGGCATTCCGGTGCAGCTTCCCGATGAGCGCGCTGGCACCCTGCTGGTGTTTCGTACCTATGAAAAGCTCAGCTACGGGCTGGTCCTTAGCGCCTCACGGTCACTGGCGGTGATGGACCGTTTCGAGACTGCCCATCAAACGCAATAAATAGCCTGCTAAATAAGTTACCAACAGAGTTATCCACAGCTTGCTCAGGTCAAGGATGATCAGATGTATCCGATAAACAGTCATGAAATATCCCCGTCAGAACTGGAAGCCCGACTACGCTTGCACAGGCTGCCGGAACTGGGTTCGAAGCGTTTTCGCTTGCTGATCGAAGCTTTCGGCTCTGCTTCAAAGGCCATCAGTGCCCCCGCGAGTGCCTGGCGTTCCCTGGGGCTGCCCGCCATCAGTGCCGATGCGCGGCGCAGTCATGAAGTGCGCGATGGCGCCAGTCAAGCATTGGCTTGGTTGGCGTGCCCGGCCCAGCATTTGCTGATGTGGGACCAACCTGAGTACCCCGCATTGCTTGCGCAGATCGACGATGCGCCGCCGTTGTTGTATGTCGCTGGCGACCCTTCGATCCTGGAAAAACCGCAGCTGGCGATGGTCGGTAGCCGCCGCGCTTCGCGCCCTGGCATGGACACCGCCGCAGCATTTTCTCGAAGCCTTGCGAGCGCCGGTTTTGTCATCACCAGTGGCCTGGCATTGGGAATTGATGGTGCGGCGCACCAAGCTGCATGGATGTTGGTGGCCATACAATCGGTGTACTCGGCACCGGCCTGGAAAATTTTATCCACAGCGCCATCGGCGGCTGGCGGAGGCGATGATTGCCCAAGGCAGCGCGGTGGTTTCTGAGTTTCCTTTGGACGCCCCGCCCCAGGCCGGCAACTTTCCACGTCGCAACCGGATCATCAGCGGGCTGTCCCTCGGCGTACTGGTGGTGGAAGCCAGCATGGCCAGCGGTTCGCTGATCACCGCGAAGCTGGCGGCCGAGCAAGGGCGCGAGGTGTATGCGATCCCCGGCTCCATCCACCACCCCGGTGCCAAGGGTTGCCACCAGTTGATCCGCGAGGGCGCGACGTTGGTGGAGAGCATCGAGCACATCCTGGAAGGCTTGCGCGGCTGGCAAGCGCTGTCCCGCCCGGCGCCGATACCGGTGATCCACCCACTGGTGGCGCTGCTGCACGCCGCGCCCCACACCAGTGAAGGCCTGGCGATTGCCTGCGGGCGGCCGTTGTCCCACGTGCTGGCGACCCTCACGGAGTTGGAGCTTGAAGGCCAGGTGATCTGCGAAAGCGGACGCTGGGTTGCACGCGGCCAGCTTTTGTAACTGGGTTTTGTAAAGAACATCGGTAAACTGCGCAGAGCTTTAGTCTGGAGAGTGAGCAATGGTCAACAGGTGGCGTGTGCTGGAAACCGCACGGGAAATTCGTGCAGGCGCGGTGATTGCTTACCCAACCGAAGCAGTCTGGGGCCTGGGCTGCGACCCGTGGAATGAAGAAGCAGTGGACCGTTTGCTCGCCATCAAGAACCGGTCGGTGGACAAGGGGTTGATCCTGGTGGCGGACAACATTCGCCAGTTCGACTTTCTGTTCGAAGACTTCCCGCAAGACTGGATTGATCGCATGGCTAGCACCTGGCCTGGGCCGAATACCTGGCTGGTACCCCACCAGGACCTCCTGCCGGAATGGGTGACAGGCATGCATGACACGGTTGCGTTGCGGGTTACCGATCACCCATTGGTGCGGGATTTGTGCTCGCTGGTGGGGCCGTTGATTTCCACGTCAGCCAACCCTCAAGGCCGCCCGGCTGCGCGTACGCGGATTCGCGTGGAGCAGTATTTCCGGGGTCAGGTGGACCTGGTATTGGGTGGCGCCTTGGGTGGGCGCAAGAACCCGAGTTTGATTCGGGATTTGGTGACGGGTGAAGTGGTGCGGCCTTCCTAAGACCGTGGCGCGGCCTTCGCGAGCAAGCCCGCTCCCACATCTGACCGCGTTCCAACCTGAGAACGCGGTCAAATGTGGGAGCGGGCTTGCTCGCGAAGAGGCCCTTAAAGCCAACGCAACCCCATCGCCTTACGGCAACAAAATGGTCGACCCAGTCGTCCGTCGCCCCGACAACTCTGTCTGCGCTTTCGCCGCATCCGCCAACGCATAACGCTGGTTGATATCAATGCGTACCTTGCCGCTCTTGATCATCGAGAACAGATCGTCCGCCATCGCCTGCAGGTTCTGCGGGTTGTTGGCGTAGGTCGCCAAGGTCGGCCGGGTCACGTAAAGCGAGCCCTTGGCCGCCAGAATCCCCAGGTTCACCCCATCCACCGCGCCCGACGCGTTACCGAAGCTCACCACCAGACCCCGGGGTGCAACGCTATCGAGCGACGTCAGCCAGGTGTCTTTGCCCACACCGTCATACACCACCGGTACTTTTTTACCGTCGGTCAATTCCAGCACACGCTGTGCGACGTTTTCCTTGCTGTAGTCGATGGTTTCCCAGGCGCCGAGAGATTTGGCCAGGGCGGCCTTTTCTGGCGAACTCACGGTACCGATCAGCTTCACACCCAGCGCCTTGGCCCATTGGCAGGCCAGGAGCCCACGCCGCCGGCAGCGGCGTGGAACAGGATGGTTTCGCCGCCCTTCAACTCGTAGGTCTGGCGCAGCAGGTACTGCACGGTCAGGCCCTTGAGCATCGCGCCTGCGGCTTGTTCGAAGCTGATCTCGTCCGGCAGGTGCACCAGGTTGGCGGCAGGCAACACATGCAGTTGGCTGTAGGCCCCAAGCGGGCCGCTGCCGTAGGCAACACGATCGCCGACCTTGAACTGGGTAACTTCGCTGCCCACCGCGTCGACTACGCCGGCGCCTTCCGCGCCCAAACCTGAGGGCAACGCAGGTGGCGCGTACAAACCACTGCGGAAATAAGTGTCGATGAAGTTCAGGCCGATCGCCTCGTTACGTACGCGAACCTGCTGTGGGCCAGGCTCCGCTGGCGTGTAGTCCACATACTGGAGCACTTCGGGGCCGCCATGGGCGCTGAACTGGATACGTTTGGCCATCTGCACTTCTCCTGGGTTCGAATTCGCGTAGCCGCCTATCGAACTCCTAAGCTTGATCTTCGTCAACTGCGGTGAAACGGGGTGCGGTGGTATCCTGTGCGCCCATTTGCCGCCGACGCCCAATGGCCTCGCGTAGCTTTGCCCGATTCAAGGTGATGCCATGACTACCCGCACCGAGGCTGTAAAGGCCTACCTGCTTGACCTGCAAGACCGCATTTGCAGCGCCCTGGAAACCTTCGAGACGGACACTCGCTTTATCGAAGACGCCTGGACCCGGCCTGCCGGCGGTGGCGGTCGCACCCGTGTGATTGCAGACGGTGCAGTGATCGAAAAAGGCGGCGTTAACTTTTCCCACGTGTTTGGCAGCGGCCTCCCACCGTCCGCCAGTGCCCATCGTCCGGAACTGGCAGGTCGTGGCTTCGAAGCGCTGGGTGTGTCGCTGGTGATTCACCCGCACAACCCGCATGTGCCGACCTCCCACGCCAACGTGCGCTTTTTCATCGCCGAAAAAGAAGGAGAAGAGGCAGTGTGGTGGTTCGGCGGTGGCTTCGACCTCACGCCTTACTACGGCAACGAAGAAGACTGCATTCATTGGCACCGCGTGGCCGAGCAGGCCTGTGCGCCCTTCGGCGCGGATGTTTACTCGCGCTATAAAGCCTGGTGCGACACCTATTTCCACATCAAGCATCGCAACGAGCCGCGCGGCATCGGCGGCCTGTTCTTCGATGACTTGAACGAATGGGACTTCGACACCTGCTTCGCCTTCATCCGCGCCATCGGCGACGCCTACATCGACGCTTATTTGCCGATCGTGCAACGCCGCAAAGCCATCGCCTACACCGAGCAACAGCGTGAATTCCAGGAATTCCGCCGTGGCCGCTACGTTGAATTCAACCTAGTCTACGACCGTGGCACCTTGTTCGGCCTGCAATCGGGCGGACGCACCGAGTCGATCCTGATGTCGCTGCCCCCGCAAGTGCGCTGGAGCTACGACTGGAAAGCCGAGGCCGGCAGCGAAGAAGCGCGCCTCACCGACTACTTCCTGCAAGACCGCGACTGGCTGGGCGTTGCTGCGCCCAAGGCGGCTGTCTGATGGATCGTTATGTGGTGTTCGGCAACCCTATCGGCCACAGCAAATCGCCGTTGATTCACCGGATGTTCGCCGAACAGACCGGTGAACAGCTGGACTACAGCACCTTGCTCGCGCCCCTGGAGGATTTCACCGGCTGTGCCCGTGAGTTTTTCCTGCAAGGCCGTGGCGCCAATGTCACTGTGCCGTTCAAGGAAGAGGCCTACCGTTTGGCCAACAGCCTTACCCAGCGTGCCGAACGCGCCGGTGCGGTGAATACCTTGAGCAAGCTGGCCGATGGCAGCCTGCTGGGCGATAACACCGACGGTGCCGGCCTGGTGCGTGACCTCACGGTCAACGCCGGGGTGAGCCTGCAAGGCAAGCGCATTCTGTTACTGGGTGCCGGCGGCGCGGTACGTGGCGCATTGGAGCCATTGCTGGCCGAGCGTCCCGCCTCGCTGATCATCGCCAACCGCACGGTGGAAAAAGCCGAACTGCTCGCCGAGCTGTTCGACGACCTGGGTCCGGTGTCGGCCAGCGGTTTTGATTGGTTGCGAGAGCCAGTGGACGTGATCATCAATGCCACGTCCGCGAGTTTGTCAGGCGATGTACCGCCGATTGCCGGCAGCCTCATCGAACCGGGCAAGACCTTTTGCTACGACATGATGTACGCCAAGGAGCCGACCGCGTTTTGCCGTTGGGCGACTGAACAAGGTGCAGCGGTAGCGATGGATGGCTTGGGGATGTTGGTGGAGCAGGCGGCGGAAGCGTTTTTCCTGTGGCGCGGCGTGCGTCCGGCGTCGGCGCCGGTGTTGGCCGAACTGCGTCGCCAGTTGGCTTGACCCGTACCCCATGTGGGCACGGTTAATGTGGGAGCTGGCTTGCCTGCGATAGCGGTGTATCAGCCAGCTCATTGGGTACTGAAACACCGCCATCGCAGGCAAGCCCGCTCCCACAGTTTTAACCGCGTTCAGTCTTCGAAATGGAGGGGCATTTGTCGGCCCCTTCCAGTTTCTTAAGTTCCTCCACGACTTGAGGGCGCGCCCGCCGCAACGTCAAACTCCGCCCCAACCCCCGCAACCGCCGCGCCTCCTGGTGCAGCATCTCCACCCCGGAATAGTCGATAAAGTTGATCTGCTGCGCTTCGATCACCACCCGCTCGCCTTGCAAACTTTGCAGCCGAACTTGCAGGTAGTGGCTGGCACCAAAAAAGATCGAACCGCCCACCCGCAACACATCTTCATCCCCGTCGCGCCACTGCTGGACGCGCGGCTGCGAGGTGCGTTTCAAATAGAAAAACAGTGACGCCAGCACCCCCGCATAAATCGCCGTTTGCAGCTCCAGCAGCAAGGTCGCGATGCAGGTCAGGCCCATCACCACAAACTCGGCGCGACTCACCCGGAACAACGCGCGAATACCGCGATGATCCACCAGCCCCCAGCAAATCAGCAGGATGCTCGCCGCCATGCTCGGGATCGGGATATGGGCGATCAACGCGGCGCCAAACAATGCAAACAGTGCCACCCACAGCGCCGAAAACACCCCGGCCAAGGGTGAGCAGGCGCCCGCCTCATAGCTCAGACCGGAACGAGTAAACGAACCGGCTGACAGGTAGCCGGAGAAAAATCCGCCGACGATATTGGATAAACCCTGCGCACGAACTTCCTGATTGGCATCAAGTAACTGCTGCGAGCGGGCCGACAGCGAGCGCGCAATCGACAGGTTGGTCACCAGCCCAGCATGCCCACCGCCACGGCGCTGGGCAGCAGGCGCAGAATCATGTCCAGGTCCATCGGCAGCGGGCTGAACGGCGGCAGTTTGCCAACAAACGAACTGACCAACGCCACATGCCCGAACATCGCCGGCCACAGCCACGCCACCAGGCTGCCCAGCGCCAGGGCGATCAGCAGCGTCGGCCAGCGTGGCACCCGGTATTTGAGCAATGCGCCCACCAGCAACGTGCCAAGCCCAAGGGCCAGCGAGGCGTGGTCCCATTCACCGCCATGATCCACCAGCGCCAGCAAACTCTTGATTGCTGTGGCCTGACTCGGCAAATTCAGCCCCAGCAGGTTGGGCAATTGGCCTAGGGCGATAACGACGGCGGCACCGAGGGTGAAGCCGAGCACCACCGAATGGGAGACGAAATTCACCAGTGCGCCGAAGCGCAGCATGCCCAGCAACCACTGGAAAACCCCGGCGAGGAATGTGAGCAGCAGGATCAGTGTGATGTAGTCCTGGGACCCCGGCACGGCCAGCGGGCTGACGCTGGCGTACAGCACGATGGAGATTGCCGCCGTGGGGCCGCAGATCAGGTGCCACGACGAGCCCCACAGGCAAGCGATCAGCACTGGAATGATCGCGGCATACAACCCGTACTCCGGTGGGAGACCGGCGATCAGTGCGTAGGCAATTGATTGCGGCAATGCCAGCACCGCACCGCTGAGGCCGACGATTGCATCCCGGCCGACGCTGGCGCGGGTTTGGCGCGGGAGCCAGCTGAGGAAGGGGAAGAGTGTGTGGCGGTTGGGCCGGGGCATCGCAGACTCGGTTTGAAAGTTTGGCTCAGGGTATCAGCAGGTACGGGCTTCTGTGGGAGCTGGCTTGCCTGCGATAGCATCACCCGTGTGTACCTGAAGTACCGAGGTGTTTGCATCGCAGGCAAGCCAGCTCCCACAAGGGAGTGCTGTGAGGCCTTAGAGTTTGGCTTTGACCGCAGGCAGCGCATCCTTGCCATCCACGGTCTTCACCCCGTCCAGCCACTTATCCAGTACCGCCGGATTGGCCTTGATCCACGCCTTCGCCGCATCCGCGTTGCTGACCTTGTTATTGGCCACCTCGGCCATGATTGCGTTCTCCATCTCTTGGGTAAAGCTCAGGTTGGTCAGCAGTTTTCCGACATTCGGGCAGGCCTGTGCATAACCCTTGCGGGTCAAGGTATACACGCTGCCTGTGTCACCAAAATATTTCTCGCCACCTTTGAGGTAGTGCATTTTCAACTGCACGTTCATCGGGTGCGGGGTCCAGCCGAGGAAGGTCACGAATTTCTGCTTCTTAACGGCCCGTGACACTTCGGCGAGCATCGCTTGTTCGCTGGACTCCACCAGCTTCCACTGGCCGAGGTCGAAGTCGTTCTTCTTGATGATTTCCTGCAGCGAAATGTTCGCCGGTGCGCCCGAGCCGATGCCGTAGATCTTCTTGTCGAACTTGTCGGCGAATTTATTCAGGTCGGCAAAGTCATGCACCCCGGCGTCCCACACGTAGTCGGGCACGGCGAGGGTGAACTCGGTGCCGTCGAGGTTTTTCGCCAGTTGCACCACGTCGCCATTGGCCACGAACTTGTCATAGAAGCCCTGCTGCGCAGGCATCCAGTTGCCGAGGAATACATCCACCTGGCCATCTTTGAGCCCGCCAAAGGTGATCGGCACCGCCAGAGTGTCGACCTTGGCCTTGTAACCCATGCCCGTCAGCAAGAAACCGGTGATGGCATTGGTAGCCGCGATATCGCTCCAGCCCGGATCGGCCATTTTCACCGTGTCACAACTGGTGTCTGCGTACACATTGGCGCTGCCTAGCGCCAGCATTCCAAAGTACCACGGTTAACTTTTGCATGGCCTTCCCTCAGTTTTATTGGTTTTGGCAGGGTTGTGGATAACGTGCCTTGCGCTCCAGGTCGTCGAGGTCGATATGGTTGCGCATGTATTGCTGACTGGCGTCCACCAGTGGCTGGTGATCCCAGCTCTTCAGCTTGCCGTGGGTCAGTGCTTCAAACACCAGGCGACGGCGGCGTTGGCTGGCGAGCACCTGTTGGTGGATCGCCGGGATGTCCCATTTGGCCCGCGCCTCGTTCAAAAACGCCTCGAACAGCGGCCGGTGTTCCGGTGACTGGCTGAGGTTTTCCCGCTCGTGCGGGTCGTTGTGCACATCGAACAGTAGACAAGGGTCGTCTTCGCTGTAGATGAATTTGTAGGCGCCCCGCCGAATCATCATCAGCGGGCTGATGGTGCCTTCGGCCATGTATTCGCCGAATACTTCGTCATGCCCGCCCTGCCCCTGCAAGTGCGGGACCAGTGAACGACCATCCAGTGGCAGGCGTGGGTCCAGTTCGCCGCCGGCCAGTTCCACCAGGGTGGGCAGCAGGTCGGCGGTGGATACGGCCTGGCTGACGCGCCCTGCTGCAAATTGCCCTGGTGCACTGACCAGCAGCGGCACGCGGGCGGCCATTTCAAACCAGTGCATTTTGTACCAGAGGCCCCGCTCGCCAAGCATGTCGCCGTGGTCGCCGGAAAACACGATGATCGTGTCGTCGGCCAAGCCGGTGTCTTCCAGGGTTTGCAGCAGCTTGCCGACGTTGCTGTCGATGTAGCTGCACGCGCCGAAGTAGGCGCGGCGCGCATCGCGGATCTTGTTCAGCGGCAGCGGCTTGTCCCACAGGTCGTAGACCTTGAGCAGGCGCTGGGAATGCGGGTCGAGATCGCCTTGCGCTGGCGTTGTAGGCAAAGGGATGTCGGCGTCGTCGTACAGGTCCCAGAACGGCTTGGGAATGGTGTACGGGTCGTGAGGATGGGTCATCGACACGGTCAGGCAGAACGGCTGGTCGCCGTCTTCGCGAATATGATCGAACAGATACTGCTGGGCCTTGAACACCACTTCTTCGTCGAAATCCAGCTGGTTGGTGCGCACGCACGGGCCGGCTTGTAGCACCGAGGACATGTTGTGATACCAGCTGGGACGTACGTCCGGTTCATCCCAGTTCACCGCCCAGCCATAGTCGGCGGGGTAGATATCACTCGTTAGGCGTTCTTCGTAGCCGTGCAGTTGGTCGGGCCCGCAGAAGTGCATCTTGCCTGACAGCGCGGTGCGGTAGCCGAGGCGACGTAGGTAGTGGGCATAAGTCGGCACGTCGGCGGGAAAGTCCGCCGCGTTGTCGTAGGCGCCAATCTTGCTCGGTAATTGGCCACTTACCAGGGTGAAGCGTGAGGGAGCGCAGAGCGGGCTGTTGCAATACGCGGCGTCGAACACCACGCCCTGCGCGGCGAGGCGGCTCAGATTAGGCAACTTGATGGGCGAAGAACCGTAGAACGGAAGCAACGGTGCGGCCATTTGATCGGCCATGATGAAAAGAATGTTCTTGCGCTTCATGGGTTCTCGGCATTCCATAGGCGGTGTTTATGCGAATGAGCATGCAGCCCATGGAAAATGGGGTAAAGCCCATGAAAAGCAATGTCTAGGATAAGCACAGCTTATGTATGAAGCCCTTGGTGATGTGTCCTCGATTTGCTGCGCGCGTTTGAAGCAGCGGCACGTCATCGCAGCTTTACGGCGGCTGCGAATGAGCTGGGCACCACCCAGCCGGCCATCAGCCAGCAGATCAAACGCCTGGAAGAACAACTGGCGATCCGCCTGTTCGACCGCATCTACCGTGGTATCGAACTGACCGACGCTGGCGCCCTGTTGTTCGAGCATGTGCAAAGCGGCTTGCAGGGCATCAACCACGGTTTGAGCCTCATTACCCAGCAGGACCAACACGAAGTGCTGCAAGTGGCCACCGACTTTGCCTTCGCCGCCTATTGGCTGATGCCGCGCCTGCACCGCTTCCACCAGGCCAACCCACAAGTGGACGTAAGCCTGGTGACCAGCGAACGCAACCACGCCACCTTGCGCAGCGATATCGACGTGGCGGTGCTGTTTGGCGACGGTCGTTTCAAGCAGGGCGACAGCCTGTGGCTGTTCAACGAAGAAGTGTTCCCGGTGTGCAGCCCGCAGTGGCTCAAGGACCAGGCCACGCCACTGACTGTACAAAATTTGCACGATTTCCCTTTGCTGCACTTGCGCCAGGAGAACAACAGCCAGTGGTTCGACTGGAGCGGGGTGTTCCGCGAACTGGGTATCAGCGCTGCGCCCACCCCTGGCCAACTGCGCTTCGACAACTACACCTTGCTGATCCAGGCGGCGATTGCTGGCCAGGGCGTGGCAATCGGTTGGCGTCACCTGGTAGATAACCTGCTGGAGCAGAACTGGCTGTGCCGGCCGGTCAGCGACACGGTGATCTCGCGTTTTGGCTATTACGTGGTGCAGCCCCAGCGCAAACGCCGAGGGCAGTTGGTGGAGCGTTTTGTCGATTGGCTAGTGGCCGAGCAGGCCAGCAGCGCGCAGTCATTGACCGGGCTGGCCCTGCCATCGATTGCGGTCTAGGATTTGGCGCACATTGGATCTGGAGTCCGTCATGCAACGTATCAAGGGCTACCACGCCCATATCTACTTCGACGCGAGCACTATCGAGCAGGCCCGTACCCTGTGCGAAGACGCCGCCAAACTCTTCCCCCCTGCGCATGGGCCGCGTGCACGAACGGCCTGTAGGGCCGCACCCGGACTGGAGCTGCCAGCTGGCGTTCGATGCCGAGTACATCGGCGTGATACTGCCGTGGTTGGTGATCCATCGCGATGGACTCGTAGTGTTCCTGCACCCCAATACTGGCGATGACCTGAAGGATCACACCGACTATGCGGTGTGGATGGGAGCGATGCGCGAGCTGAATTTGTCAGCCTTTTCTTAAATACAATCCCTAAATATGGGATTGATATTTATATATTCAGACTTACGCGCCCGTAGGTTTATATTCGCTGCATCCGCTCAGAACTCAGGTGAAGCGATGCAGGCGCAATTGATCGCGCTCGATTGGGGGACCAGCTCCCTTCGTGCTTATAAACTCGGCCCCGCAGGCGTGGTACTTGAACAGCGCTCGCTGGCATCAGGGATCATGCACCTGCCCACTGAGCCTCGAGATATCGCCGGTGTGCGCTGCAGCAATGGCTTTGAGTTGGCCTTCGATGCGGCCTGCGGCGACTGGCTCGACGCGCAGCCAAGCCTGCCGGTGATTGCCTGCGGCATGGTCGGCAGTGCCCAGGGTTGGAGCGAAGCGGCCTATCGCACGACCCCCGTTGATGTCGCCAGCCTCGGCCAGGCGCTTCACCCAGTGCGCAGCGTGCGGGGTGTGCAGGTGCATATCGTGCCCGGTGTGATCGAGCAGGCCGGTTTGCCCAATGTGATGCGCGGCGAAGAAACCCAGGTGCTGGGTGTGCTGCAGGGGCTTGGCGCCGAGGTGTTGATCGGCCTGCCCGGCAGCCATTCCAAATGGGTCGAGGTGGTTGATGGCTGCATCACGCACTTCGATACGTTCATGACCGGCGAGGTGTTCGCGGTGTTGAGCAAACACAGCATCCTCGGACGCACCCAGCAGCAATCCGACCTATTCCAGGCCGAAGCCTTTGACCGTGGCGTGCACGTGGCGCTGTCGAAGGATGGCCAGCGTGGTGTGCTGTCGACCCTGTTCAGCGCCCGAACCCTGGGACTTACCGCCGAGCTTTCGCCCGAGCAGCAGCCTGATTACTTGTCTGGCCTGCTGATTGGTCATGAACTCGCCGGCTTACCGGCCCGCGCGCGAAAGACCCCCATCATCCTGGTGGGCGCCGTCCCTCTCTGCACGCGCTACCAACGTGCCCTCGCTCTCAGCGGTTTTGCCCACGTCAGCCTGGCGCAAGAAGCCACCGAGCGCGGCCTGTGGCAATTGGCGGTGGCGGCTGGGCTTACTCAACCTGTATTGGAGGCCTGACATGCTCAAGCAAGCACTCGCACAAAACGGCTTGATCGCCATCTTGCGCGGCATACGCCCGGACGAATCCCAAGCCGTCGGCCAAGTGCTGTATCAGGCTGGGTTCCGTGTGATCGAAGTCCCGCTGAATTCGCCGGACCCCTACACCAGCATCCGCAGCCTGCGTGACAGCCTGCCCGCCGATTGCCTGATCGGTGCCGGCACGGTGTTGACGCCTGAGCAGGTCGCACAGGTGAAGGCTGCCGGGGGCCAGGTGATTGTCATGCCCCACAGCGACGCCAAGGTGTTGCGCGCTGCCAAAGCCGCCGGTCTGTTCCTGTCACCAGGTGTGGCCACGCCCACCGAAGCCTTTGCCGCATTGGCCGAAGGCGCCGACGTATTGAAGCTATTCCCCGCCGAGCAAATGGGCCCGGCGGTGATCAAGGCGTGGCTGGCAGTGCTGCCAGTAGGCACCTTGCTGCTGCCGGTGGGCGGCATTACCCCGGACAACATGCAGGTGTTCATCGACGCTGGCGCCAAAGGGTTCGGGCTGGGTTCCGGGTTGTTCAAACCGGGTATGACAGTGGATCAGGTAGCGAGCCGTGCCCAGGCTTATGTCGCCGCCTGGAAAGCCCTGAGCTGACTTAACGTCTTGCGCCCACAGGCGCCGCATCTATAAGAGAGATAACAGATGAAAATCACCAAACTGACGACCTTTATCGTCCCGCCGCGCTGGTGCTTCCTGAAAGTCGAAACCGACCAGGGCGTGACCGGCTGGGGGGAGCCCGTGGTTGAAGGCCGTGCCCACACCGTGGCGGCTGCGGTTGAAGAACTGTCCGACTACTTGATCGGCAAGGACCCACGCAACATCGAAGACATCTGGACCGTGCTCTATCGCGGCGGCTTCTACCGGGGCGGCGCCGTGCACATGAGCGCCCTCGCCGGCATCGACCAGGCGTTGTGGGACATCAAGGGCAAGGCTCTTGGCGTGTCGGTCAGCGATCTGCTCGGCGGCCAGGTACGCGACAAGATCCGTGTGTATTCGTGGATCGGTGGCGACCGCCCCGCCGACACCGCCCGCGCCGCCAAAGAGGCCGTAGCCCGTGGTTTTACGGCGGTAAAAATGAACGGCACCGAAGAGTTGCAGTTCGTCGACAGCTTCGAAAAAGTCGACCTTGCCCTGGCCAACGTGGCTGCCGTGCGTGACGCGGTGGGCCCCAACGTCGGTATCGGCGTCGACTTCCATGGCCGGGTGCACAAGCCCATGGCCAAGGTGCTGATGAAGGAGTTGGACCCGTACAAGCTGATGTTTATCGAGGAGCCGGTGCTCAGCGAAAACTACGAGGCGCTCAAGGAGCTGGCGCCACTGACCAGCACGCCGATTGCGTTGGGCGAGCGATTGTTCTCGCGTTGGGACTTCAAGCGTGTGCTCAGCGAAGGTTATGTCGACATCATCCAGCCGGACGCCTCCCACGCTGGTGGCATCACCGAAACCCGCAAGATCGCCAACATGGCCGAAGCCTACGACGTGGCCTTGGCCCTGCACTGCCCGCTGGGCCCGATTGCCCTGGCGGCGTGCCTGCAACTGGACGCGGTTTGCTACAACGCGTTTATCCAGGAGCAAAGCCTGGGCATTCACTACAACGAGAGCAACGACCTGCTCGACTATGTGAAAGACCCGGGCGTGTTCGACTATGACCAGGGCTTTGTGAAGATCCCCAACGGGCCGGGCCTGGGCATCGAGATCAATGAGGAATACGTGATCGAACGCGCAGCCATCGGCCACCGCTGGCGCAACCCGATCTGGCGGCATGCCGACGGCAGCTTTGCCGAGTGGTGATTCCTGACTGAAGGAACACGGTCAAAAATGTGGGAGCTGGCTTGCCTGCGATAACGGTGTGTCAGCTTGCACATCTGGCACTGATACACCGTTATCGCAGGCAAGCCAGCTCCCACACTGACCGTGTTGCTTCAGTGAGTTGTGTACTCCGACCTCAATAAGCATAAGAAGAGGCAACCCCCATGCATCCTGAATCCTTTACCGGCCAGGCTTCTTTAGTCACGCCTACCAGAAAGCGTTTTTTCATCATGGTGCTGCTGTTTATCACTGTGGTGATCAACTACCTCGACCGCAGCAACCTGTCGATTGCCGCCCCGGCCCTGACCAGCGAGTTGGGCATCGACCCGGTGCATGTCGGGTTGATCTTTTCTGCCTTCGGTTGGACCTACGCCGCCATGCAGATCCCCGGCGGCTGGCTGGTGGACCGCGTGCCGCCGCGCATTCTCTACACTGTTGCCCTGCTGTTGTGGTCCATCGCCACCGTGATGCTCGGCTTCGCCGCCAGCTTTATCGCCCTTTTCGTGCTGCGCATGGCAGTGGGCGCGCTGGAAGCTCCGGCCTATCCGATCAACAGCCGCGTGGTCACCACCTGGTTTCCCGAGCGTGAGCGGGCCACAGCGATTGGTTTCTATACCTCTGGGCAGTTTGTCGGGCTGGCGTTCCTGACGCCGGTACTGGCCTGGCTGCAGCACGCATTCGGCTGGCACATGGTGTTTGTGGTGACCGGTGGCGTGGGCATCCTGTGGGCGGCGATCTGGTACGCGGTGTACCGCGAGCCGAAGGATTTCAAAGGCGCCAACGCGGCAGAAATCGAGCTGATCCGTGAAGGCGGCGGTTTGGTGGATATGCAGGAAAAGGCCGCCAAGGCGCCGTTCAGTTGGGTCGACTTAGGGATAGTGCTGAGCAAGCGCAAGCTCTGGGGCATCTACCTGGGGCAGTTCTGCCTGAACTCCACGCTGTGGTTTTTCCTGACGTGGTTCCCGACCTATTTGGTGAAATATCGCGGCATGGACTTCATCAAGTCCGGCCTGCTGGCGTCGCTTCCGTTCCTGGCGGCGTTTGTCGGTGTGTTGTGTTCGGGGATCTTTTCCGACTGGTTGATCCGTCGCGGCGCGTCGGTTGGGTTTGCGCGCAAATTGCCGATCATTGGCGGGCTGCTGATTTCCACGGCGATCATCGGCGCCAACTACGTGGACTCGACGGCGTGGGTGATTGCGTTTCTGGCGGTGGCGTTCTTTGGCAATGGCTTGGCGTCGATCACCTGGTCGCTCGTTTCAACCTTGGCGCCTGCGCGGTTGCTGGGGCTGACGGGAGGCGTGTTCAACTTCATCGGCAACTTGTCGGCGATCGCCACACCGATCGTGATTGGCTTTCTGGCTAGCGGTGATTCGTTTGCGCCAGCGATTACCTACATCGCGGTGCTGGCGCTGCTTGGGGCGCTTTCCTACGTGTTGTTGGTAGGCAAAGTCGAACGCATCGAACTGAAATAAACACTTGTAGTGAGCGGGCTCGCCCCGCGCTGGGGGGCGAGCCCGCTCACTACAGGTCAGTTGAGCACGCCGTCGAGGATCTCGTAGACGATGCCCGTGCCCACGGCGATCAACACCACGTCCGGCCCGGAGCGGCGCCATTCGTAACCTGGGTATTGCGGCAGGCGCGACAGGGCGCGGTTATCCAGGCGCTCGCCATAGTAGCCGTGTGGCAACGGCTGGCCACGCACCAGGCGCACATTCGGCGGTGGCGGTGCGCCTCGGGAGAACTGGCCGTGGTTGTCATGGATGATCTGCCGCACCGGACCAAAGTCCTGGGGCGGGCCACCACGGCGATTGTCCTGCGGGCCTCGATGGTCGTCGCCCCGCTGCTGCTCGTGCTGGCCTTGCGGGCCACCACGGTCAGGGCCGCCCTGATCATAAGGGGCAGCTTGCACCAGGGCGCTGGCGCCCAGGACCAGCACGCCAATACTGGCAATCACGGTTTTAGGCATTTTCATCGGGGAGTTCCTCAACTGCACAAACAACAAAAGGGATTTCGAACGAGGTTCGAAATCCCTTGGTCTTGTCAGTTTAGGTACTGAATCGGCAGGATGATTCCTCTGTATCAGGAACTTTACCTACCGCTACACGGCGTTTACTTACGGGCGCCGCGGACACCTTCCGACAACGCTGCGCAAAGGCCCAGTACGCCATCAATGGCTTGCTGATCATTTTTCGCATTGGCGATGTGATCGATCAGTGCCGAACCCACCACCACGCCGTCTGCCAGGCGTGCGATGGCGGCCGCTTGTTCCGGAGTGCGGATACCAAAACCGATGCTGATCGGCAGGTCGGTATGGCGACGCAGGCGTGCCACGGCTTCTTCGACGTGTTCCAGGGTAGCGGCACCGGCACCGGTTACACCGGCGACCGACACGTAGTACACAAAGCCGGAACTGCCGTTGAGCACAGTCGGCAGACGCGCATCGTCGGTGGTCGGCGTGGTCAGGCGGATAAAATCGATGCCGGCGGCCTGGGCCGGGTCGCACAGCTCGCCGTTATGCTCAGGCGGCATGTCGACCACGATCAGGCCGTCGACACCGGCTTGCTTGGCGTCGGCGATGAACTTCGGCACGCCATATTTATGGATCGGGTTGAAGTAGCCCATTAGCACCAGCGGTGTGTCGTGGTTGTCCTTGCGGAACTCACGAACCATTTGCAGGGTTTTCAGCAGGTTTTGCTTGGCTTCCAACGCGCGAATGTTGGCCAGTTGGATTGCCGGGCCGTCGGCCATCGGATCGGTGAAGGGCATGCCCAACTCGATCACGTCGGCGCCAGCGGCAGGCAAGCCTTTAAGGATCGCCAGCGAGGTGTCATAGCCCGGGTCGCCAGCAGTGACGAAGGTCACCAGGGCGGCGCGGTTTTGTTCTTTGAGTTGGTCGAAGCGGGTTTGCAGGCGGCTCATTAGTGTTTCTCCTGCTGAGAGGTTTCCATGTGGTGCATGACGGTCTGCATGTCTTTGTCGCCACGGCCGGAAAGGTTAACCACCATCAGGTGATCTTTCGGCAGGGTTGGTGCGCGTTTGAACACTTCGGCGAGGGCGTGGGCGCTTTCCAGTGCAGGAATAATCCCTTCCAGGCGGCAGCATTTGTGGAACGCGTCGAGGGCTTCGTCGTCGGTCACCGAGGTGTACTGGACGCGGCCGATGTCATGCAACCAGGCGTGTTCCGGGCCGATGCCGGGGTAGTCCAGGCCGGCGGAAATCGAGTGGGCGTCGATGATCTGGCCATCGTCGTCCTGCAGCAGGAAGGTACGGTTGCCATGCAGTACGCCGGGTACGCCACCGTTGAGGCTGGCGGCGTGTTTGCCGGTCTCGATGCCGTGGCCGGCCGCTTCAACGCCGATGATTTCAACGCTTTTGTCATCGAGGAACGGGTGGAACAGGCCCATGGCGTTGGAGCCACCGCCGATGCACGCCACCAGGCTGTCCGGCAGACGACCTTCCTGGGCTTGCAACTGGTCACGGGTTTCCTTGCCGATCACGGCCTGGAAGTCACGCACCATGGCAGGGTAAGGGTGTGGACCCGCCACGGTGCCGATCAGGTAGAAGGTGCTGTCGACGTTGGTTACCCAGTCACGCAGGGCTTCGTTCATCGCGTCTTTCAGGGTGCCGGTGCCGGCGACCACTGGGATTACCTCGGCACCCAACAGCTTCATGCGGAACACGTTGGCTTGCTGGCGCTCGATGTCGGTGGTGCCCATGTAGATCACGCATTGCAGGCCAAAGCGCGCCGCTACGGTGGCCGTAGCCACACCGTGCATGCCGGCGCCGGTCTCGGCGATGATGCGTTTTTTGCCCATGCGCCGTGCCAGCAGGATCTGGCCGATGCAGTTGTTGATCTTGTGCGCGCCGGTGTGGTTCAGCTCTTCACGCTTGAGGTAGATCTTGGCGCCGCCGCAGAACTCGGTCAGGCGCTCGGCGAAGTACAGCGGGCTTGGACGGCCCACGTAGTCGCGCTGGAAGTAGGCCAATTCTTCCTTGAATGCAGGATCTTCCTTGGCCACTTCGTATTCGCGGGCCAGGTCGAGGATCAACGGCATCAGGGTTTCAGCGACGTAACGGCCGCCGAACGCGCCAAACAGGCCGTTGGCGTCTGGGCCGTTGCGTAGATCGGTCTGGGACTGAGTCATGGGACGCTCCAGGAAGGAATAGGGGTGAGAAACAATGAGGGCCACTCTACCCCTGACGGTCTACGCTGAAAACCGATAAGATCGCCGCAACCTGTCAGGAAAACTCACAGATGAGCCGAGACCTCCCTCCCCTCAATGCCCTGCGTGCATTTGAGGCTATTGCCCGTTTGAACAGCGTGAGTCAGGCGGCTGAACAACTGCACGTGACTCACGGTGCGGTCAGTCGGCAATTGAAGGTGCTGGAGGAGCATTTGGGTATCAGCTTGTTCGTCAAGGATGGGCGCGGCCTTAAACTCACAGATGCAGGTGCCCGGTTACGCGATGCCAGCACCGATGCGTTTGAGCGGTTAAGGGACGTGTGTGCCGAACTGACCCAGTCCAGCGCCGATGCGCCATTCGTACTCGGGTGCTCGGGCAGCTTGCTGGCGCGCTGGTTGATCCCACGTTTGGGTCGCTTGAATGCCGACCTGCCAGACCTGCGCCTGCACCTGTCGGCGGGTGACGGCGATCTTGACCCGAGACGCCCTGGCCTCGACGCCCTGCTGGTGTTCGCCGAGCCGCCATGGCCGGCGGATATGCAGGTGTACGAACTGGCCAGTGAACGAATCGGCCCGGTGATGAGCCCGCGTTTCGCCGGTTACGAGAGGCTGCGTCAGGCGCCGGCCCAGGCCTTGTGCGGTGAAGCGTTGTTGCACACCACCTCACGTCCGCAGGCCTGGCCTAGTTGGGCGCAGCAACACGGCATCGAGCCCGACGCGTTGAAACACGGCCAGGGGTTTGAGCATTTGTATTATTTACTGGAAGCAGCGGTGGCAGGTTTGGGCGTGGCGATTGCGCCTGAACCGTTGGTGGCAGAAGACCTGCGTGCAGGTCGCCTGGTGGCGCCATGGGGTTTCAGCGAAACCCCGGCGCACCTGGCGTTGTGGCTACCAAGCGCGCCGCAGACGGGCGCGCTCAGCAGCTGGCGCAGTGGCTCAAGGCAGAGCTTTTGCGCGAGCCGGTTTAGTCACCGCGCTTGCACAGCAGGTAAGCGGCCAACAGGCCCAGCGCGCCTACGGCAACACCGGCTGTAGTCCATGGGTGTTCTTGTGCGTAGTCCCGGGTTGCAACACCGGTTTCGCGGATTTTGACTTTGCTTTCTTCGTAGGCATCGCTGATCAAGTGGCGGGAATGCTTGAGGGCATTCTCGGCATTGCTTTTCAGGGCCTTCAAGGTTTTGCGCGACTCGTCAGACGCATCGTCCTTGAGGCTTTCCAGAGATTTGAGCAGGCTCGAAATCTCGGCTTCCATGCTTTCCAGTGACGCTTTGCGTAAAGAAGTGTTGGCCATGTGGACTCTCCTGAAGTGATTGAGTGGCGTGTGTAGATACCGACTACGGCCGTTTCAGAAAGTGCAGTAAATCTGAACTTTCACGTAGGAACCGTCGCCAGAAGCAGTACGAACATTGACTGCTACGCTTGCTTAACGACCCTTAGGAGAACTGCCATGAGTGATCATCACACCTACAAGAAAGTCGAACTGGTTGGCTCGTCGACCTCCAGCATCGAAGACGCCATCAACAATGCCCTGGCCGAAGCCCACAAGAGCATCAAGCACCTGGAGTGGTTTGAGGTGGTCGATACCCGTGGCCACATCAAGGACGGCAAGGCCGCGCATTTCCAAGTCACCCTCAAAGTGGGATTCCGAATTGCCAGTAGTTGATCGCACCGGTTGAACTTTGCCGACTGGCCGATTGCCATAACCTGCGCTACAAACAATGGGTGCCGACGCGATAGGCGTCGGCACGCTCTTTCGATCAGCGCAAGGAACGTAACGGATGAAGAAGCTCCTGTTAGCGGTAGGTTTGTTGAGCATCGCGGGCACAGCCCTGGCGGCGGGCAAGCCTTGTGAAGAGCTGAAAGGCGAGATTGCAGCGAAAATCGACGCCAAGGGCGCCACGCATTATTCGCTGGAAGTGGTGGATAAGGGCGCTGCAGCTGAAGGTTACAAAGTAGTCGGTAGCTGCGAGGCCGGTACCAAGGAAATTGCTTACAAGCGCGGTTAATCCCGTGTTGCAGACATAAAAAACCGACTCGGGTGAGTCGGTTTTTTATGCCCGATGCTTTTACCCTTTCATCAACTGCGCCAGCAGCTCGTAGGAATGAATCCGGTCGGCGTGCTCATACAGGTCGCAGGTGAAGATCAGCTCATCGGCACCGGTTTGCTCGATCAACACTTCCAGTTTGGCGCGGATTTTCGCTGGGCTGCCCACCATTGCCAGGCCGAGGAAGCTGCCCACGGCGTCTTTTTCGTGGGGTAGCCACAGGCCGTCCATGGTTTTCACCGGTGGGCGCTGCACCAGGCTTTGCCCGCGCATCAGCGCAAGGATGCGTTGGTAGACCGAGGTGGCCAGGTAATCGGCTTGCTCGTCGGTGTCCGCCGCCACCAGAGGAATACCGAGCATTACGTAGGGCTTATCCAATACGGCCGAAGGCTTGAAGTGGTTGCGGTACACGCGAATCGCTTCATGCATCAGGCGCGGTGCGAAATGGGAGGCGAAGGCGTAGGGCAAGCCGCGTTCGCCGGCCAACTGTGCGCTGAACAGGCTGGAACCGAGCAGCCACACGGGCACGTTGGTGCCGGTGCCGGGGACCGCGATCACTCGTTGGTCGGGCGTGCGTGGACCCAGGTAGGCCATCAGTTCGGCCACGTCTTCGGGGAAGTCGTCGGCGCTGCCAGAGCGTTCACGGCGCAGGGCGCGGGCGGTCATCTGGTCGGAACCAGGGGCTCGGCCCAGGCCCAGGTCAATACGGCCGGGGTAGAGGCTTTCCAGGGTGCCGAACTGTTCGGCGATCACCAACGGCGCGTGATTGGGCAACATCACGCCGCCGGAACCGACGCGAATCGTCGAGGTGCCGCCGGCGAGGTAGCCCAGCAATACCGAGGTGGCCGAGCTGGCGATGCCATCCATATTGTGGTGTTCAGCTACCCAAAAGCGGTTGTAGCCAAACTTTTCTACGTGCTGGGCCAGGTCCAGGGAATTGCGCAGCGACTGCGCCGGACTGCCGTTGGCGCGCACGGGCACCAGGTCGAGGGTCGAGAACTTTACGTCGGACAGCGATTTCATAAGCCTGCTTCTCCAAGGGGGCCGCAGGCTTTTAAGCGAACCAAAACCTGCCGCTTCATGTGCATGGTCTATGAGATGTGGGCATATACCCGAGATTCAATAGCGGGTTGGGATATTTCCTACTTGATTGGTAGGTTTCTCTCACAAGATGAACTTTGCCAGTCCGACTATCCTCAGAACCCTTACTGACGCAAAACCACCGTTCGAGGAGACCGCTATGAGTATCGTGAAAAAAGCATCCGCGCATTGGGAAGGTGACCTGAAGACAGGCCTGGGTTCCATCTCCACGGAAACCGGAGTATTGCGCGAAGCGCCCTACGGCTTCAAAGCCCGTTTCGAGGGTGGTAAGGGCACCAACCCTGAGGAATTGATTGGCGCGGCCCATGCCGGCTGCTTCTCCATGGCGTTTTCGATGATCCTTGGCGACGCCGGGCTCAAGGCTGACAGCATCGACACCCAGGCCGAAGTGACCCTGGACCAGGTTGAGGGTGGCTTTGCTATTACGGCCGTGCACCTGATTCTCAAGGCCAAGATCCCCGGCGCAAGCCAGGCGCAGTTCGATGAGCTGAGCAAGAAGGCGAAGGAAGGGTGCCCGGTTTCCAAGGTGCTGAATGCGAAAATCAGCTTGGATGCCACCCTAGTCAGCTAACGCAGCAAAACCCCTGTGGGAGCGGGCTTGCTCGCGAATGCGGTGCGTCAGTCAATAAATCTGTGACTGTTACACCGCATTCGCGAGCAAGCCCGCTCCCACATTTGGTTTGTGTTAAATCAGAACTCGCGTTTACAAACTGTGGTCGAATAGCCATTACTGCCTAGGCGCACACCCGTGCGCAGTGCATTCAGGGAGCTTCACACATGAAACGTTTTGCCTTGGCGATCATCTGCGGTGTATTGGCCACAACGGCTGTGGCCGCGCCGAAAGATTGTGAAGAGCTCAGGAAAGAGATCGAGGTGAAGATCCAGGCTAACGCGGTGCCGTCCTACACCTTGGAAGTCGTCAGTAAGGAAGAAGCTGACAAGCATGACGTAGCCATGGTCGTCGGCAGCTGTGAGAACGGTACCAAAGCCATCATCTATCAGAAGAACAACGACTGATCAGAGACAGTTGACGCTGCGCTCTTCGGCCAGCAATTGGCGGGCAGCGTTGTACAGGCGGATGTTTGGTGTGTAGGCCAGCGAGCGTCCTTCCAGGCTATAGCGTTGGCCAGCCTCGAAATGGTCGTACTGCAACGTTATGAAACACGTGCGGTCGGTCGTTTGCCCAAACCCGCTGAAGCTACCGCCGGTGGGCACCTCAAAGTCAAAGCGCACCATCAATTCGTGACTGCCCGGCGGGACTTGGAAAAAGCGCCCGTCGTTGAGGTTCTTGCCGTCCAGGCGCTGCGCCATCACCAGCTTGGCGCCGGGTGTCGGGGTGGCGAAGTCAATCCAGGCCTGCTGCGGGTCCACTGGCGGTAGGGGTGTCATTGCACAGGCGCTGAGGAACATGGCAGTGATGGGAAGCAAGAGCTGGCGCATGGCAGGCACTCAAGGTTGGAAAAAGTTGAGCCTTGCGGCCAATGCAGCAAGCTCTTCATCAGTATAAACACGCAACGCCATGGAAAAATTCCGTACGGGCAGGATAGTCTGGCGAGCAAATTACCCAGGAGCAGTCGTGGCATGGTCAGGCGTTTTCTTCCAGGGTTGATGGTTGTGCTGCTCAGCGGCTGTTCCAGTGTCAGTTATTACGGCCAATTGGCCAGCGGCCAGTGGCAATTGCTGCGGGCGCGGGAGCCGGTTTCCGAGGTCATCGCCGACCCTTCCCGCCCTCAACTGCTGCGTGATCATCTGGTGCAATCACAGAAGGCGCGCACCTTTGCCAGTGAACACCTGCACTTGCCCGACAACCAGAGTTACCGCCTGTACGCCGATATTGGACGGCCCTATGTGGTCTGGAATGTGTTCGCCACGTCGGAGTTTTCTCTATCTCCCGAAACCCATTGCTTCCCCATCGCCGGCTGCGTGGCCTATCGCGGCTATTACAACCAGGGCGCCGCACGCGGCGAGGCGGCATTGTTGAAGCAACAGGGCATGGACGTGTCGATCGGTGGCGTCGAGGCCTATTCCACCCTGGGCTGGTTCAACGACCCGATCATGAACTCGATGATGAACTGGGGTGATGAGCGCCTGGCCACGCTGATCTTTCATGAGTTGGCGCACCAGCGTTTCTATGTGAAGGATGACACTGAGTTCAACGAGTCCTACGCCAACTTCGTCGAGCAGGAAGGCACGCGCCAATGGCGTGCCGCGCGGGGTTGGCACCGGCCAGTCTGTCGGCGGTAAAGCAACGTGACGAGTTTACCCAACTGGTCCTCGACACCCGCCAGCGCCTGGAAAAGCTGTATGCCCAGCCCCTTGCCACCGATGTGATGCGGCGTGCCAAAGCGGCTGAGTTCGAGCGCTTGCGCAGCGATTATCGAGTGTTACGGGATAGCCGATGGGGTGGTGATAAGCGTTATGACGTGTGGATCAACCAGCCGATGAACAATGCACGGTTATTGCCATTTGGGCTGTATGACCAATGGGTGCTGGCGTTTGCGGCGTTGTTTGCGCAGGTAGGTGGGGATTGGGTGAAGTTTTATGCAGCAGTGGAGAAGATGGGTGGGTTGCCGGTGGAAGAGCGCAAGGCGGCGTTGAGGCAGTTGATCAGTGGTGGCCACATCGCAGGCAAGCCAGCTCCCACATTTTGACCGTGTACGCCGATCAATTGTGGGAGCTGGCTTGCCTGCGATAGCGGTCTCAAGCGCGCTGCAAAAACGCCTGATGCATCTCAGCCAACGTCTCGAAATGCCAAGTCGGCGCCTCGGCATTCAATTCCTCAAAACTGCCAAACCCATACCCCACCGCCGCCGAATCCAGCCCATTGCTGCGCGCGCCGATCAGGTCGTGCTTGCGGTCGCCAATCATCAAGGTGGTGGTCGGGTCCAAGCCTTCTTCGCTCATCAAATGCGCGATCAGCTCGACTTTGTTGGTGCGCGTGCCGTCCAGCTCACTGCCGTAGATCACCTTGAAGTGCTTGGCAAAATCAAAATGCCGGGCAATCTCGCGAGCGAATACCCACGGCTTCGAAGTGGCGACGTAGAGCTGGCGGCCTTGGCTGCTCAAGTCTTCCAGCAGCGGCATCACACCCTCGAACACGTGGTTTTCATACAGCCCAGTGACCTTGAAGCGTTCGCGATAGAAATTCACCGCCTCCCAGGCCTTGGCTTCATCAAATCCGTAGAACTGCATGAACGCTTGCAGCAACGGCGGGCCGATAAAGTGTTCGAGTTTGGTCAGGTCCGGCTCGTCGATGCCCAATTTGCCAAGGGCATATTGGATCGAGCGGGTGATGCCCTCGCGCGGGTCGGTGAGGGTGCCATCCAAGTCGAACAGAACGGTTTGGTAGTGCAGGGTCATCTGTCGAATCCTTCAGCCAGGTGCAGGTCTTTGAGCTTCACGTAGTTCGCGGCGCTGTAAGTGAAAAAGGCACGTTCTTTGTCAGTCAGTGGGCGAATCTGTTTAACCGGGCTGCCCACGTACAAAAAAGCCGCTCTCGAGTTTCTTGCCCGGCGGAACCAGGCTACCGGCGCCGATGATCACGTCGTCCTCCACCACGGCACCGTCCATCACGATGCTGCCCATGCCGATCAGGATGCGATTGCCCACCGTGCAGCCATGCAGCATGACCTTGTGGGCGATGGTCACGTCGTCGCCGATCAGCAGAGGAAAACCGTCCGGGTTGAAGGGCCCGGCGTGGGTGATGTGCAGCACGCAGCCGTCTTGTACGCTGGTGCGTGCACCGATGCGGATGCGGTGCATGTCGCCGCGAATGACCGTCAGCGGCCAGACCGAGCTGTCGGGGCCGATTTCGACATCGCCGATCACCACCGCCGAAATATCGACAAAAGCCCCGGCGCCCAGGGTTGGCGTGTGGTTCTGATAGGTGCGAAGGGTCACGATAGCCTCTCTCTCTTCTGCTGATAGCTGCGGTGGGCGTTGATTGTAATTAAGATGGCCCCATCTTTGTTCTTACATGTTTCTTCAGCCAAGGTGCCCACCGTGAGCGCGAACAACCCTCTTCTGCAGTCCTACGACCTGCCGCCGTTCTCGGCGATCCGTGCCGAGCACGTCCAGCCGGCCATTGAACAGATCCTCGCCGACAACCGCGTTGCCATCGAAGGCATCCTGCAAAGCCAAGGGAAAAATCCGACGTGGGCTGGTCTGGTGCTGGCCATGGATGAGCTGAATGACCGACTGGGCGCCGCCTGGAGCCCGGTCAGCCACCTGAACGCCGTGTGCAACAGCGCCGAACTGCGCGAAGCCTACGAAGGCTGCCTGCCAGCATTGAGCGCCTACTCCACCGAGATGGGCCAGAACCGTGAGCTGTTCCAGGCCTTCGAAGCCCTGGCCAACAGCCCGGAAGCCGCCGGTTTCGACGTGGCGCAGAAAACCATCCTGGAACATTCCCTGCGCGACTTCCGCCTGTCGGGTATCGATTTGCCGCCCGAGCAGCAAAAACGCTACGCCGAGGTACAGAGCAAACTCTCCGAGCTGGGCAGCAAGTTCTCCAACCAGTTGCTGGACGCCACCCAGGCCTGGACCAAGCACGTTACCGATGAAGTCACCCTCGCCGGCCTGACCGACTCGGCCAAGGCGCAAATGGCTGCCGCTGCCCAGGCCAAGGGCCTCGACGGCTGGCTGATCACCCTCGAATTCCCTAGTTACTACGCGGTGATGACCTACGCCCACGACCGTGCCCTGCGCGAAGAAGTCTACGCGGCCTACTGCACCCGGGCGTCGGACCAAGGCCCGAATGCCGGTCAGAACGACAACGGGCCGGTGATGGAACAGATCCTCGACCTGCGTCAGGAACTGGCCAAGCTGTTGGGCTACGCCTCGTTCTCCGAGCTGAGCCTGGCCACCAAGATGGCCGAGTCCAGCGACCAGGTGCTGAGCTTCCTGCGTGACCTGGCCAAGCGCAGCAAGCCGTTTGCCGCCCAGGACCTGCAGCAACTCAAGGCTTACGCTGCCGAGCAAGGCTGTGCCGATCTGCAAAGCTGGGACAGCGGCTTCTACGGCGAAAAACTCCGTGAGCAGCGCTACAGCGTGTCCCAGGAAGCCCTGCGCGCCTACTTCCCGATCGACAAGGTACTGGGCGGCCTGTTCGCTATCGTGCAGCGCCTGTACGGCATCGAAATCGCTGAGCAAAAGGCTTCGACACCTGGCACCCGGATGTCCGCCTGTTTGAAATCAAGGAAAACGGCCAGCACGTCGGCCGCTTCTTCTTCGACCTGTACGCCCGCGCCAACAAACGTGGTGGCGCCTGGATGGACGGCGCGCGCGACCGTCGCCGTAAGGTTGACGGCGTATTGCAAAGCCCGGTGGCCAACCTGGTGTGCAACTTCACCCCGGCCGACAGCGGCAAGCCTGCCCTGCTGACCCACGATGAAGTCACCACCCTGTTCCACGAATTCGGCCACGGCCTGCATCACCTGCTGACCCGCGTTGAGCACGCGGGCGTATCCGGCATCAACGGTGTGGCATGGGATGCGGTGGAATTGCCGAGCCAGTTCATGGAGAACTGGTGCTGGGAGCCTGAAGGCCTGGCGTTGATCTCCGGTCATTATGAAAGCGGCGAACCGCTGCCTCAGGACCTGCTGCAAAAGATGCTCGCGGCGAAAAACTTCCAATCCGGCCTGATGATGGTGCGTCAGCTGGAGTTTTCGCTGTTCGACTTCGAACTGCATGCCACTCACGGTGATGGCCGCAGTGTGGCTCAGGTGTTGGAAGGCGTGCGCGATGAGGTTTCGGTGATGCGTCCACCGGCCTACAACCGCTTCCCCAACAGCTTTGCGCACATCTTCGCCGGCGGTTACGCGGCGGGCTACTACAGCTACAAGTGGGCCGAAGTGCTCTCGGCAGATGCCTTCTCCAAGTTCGAAGAAGATGGCGTGCTCAATGCCGAGACCGGCCGCGCATTCCGCGAGGCGATCCTGGCGCGCGGCGGCTCCCAGGAGCCGATGGTGTTGTTCGTCGATTTCCGCGGACGTGCGCCGTCGATTGACGCACTCTTGCGCCACAGCGGCCTGAGTGAGGACGCGGCAGCATGAGTGAAGGGCCTGTGATGACCAAAAAGCAATTTATCGCCGGGGCGGTCTGCCCGGCGTGCAGCGAGCCGGACAAGTTGAAGATGTGGACCGAAGACAGCGTGCCGCATCGCGAATGCGTGGCCTGCGGTTATACCGACACGCTCAATGACCAAGGTCTGTCGGTGCCCAAGGAGTTGGGCACGCGGGTCAATACGTCGGCGTTGAAAGCGCCGGACCCGAAGGTGCAGGCCGTGCAATTCTTTCCTAATCCAAAGCTGAAGAAAGACTGAATCTGTTACCCCCTGGGATCAATTCTCAGGGGTAATCACCAACGCGGTTTTTTCTTCTGCTGTCTCATCCTTCGCCGGGTTCAACCAGCTTTTCATCGAGCACAGCGCAAATGCACTGGTGCTGCAATCGCCGTTCGCCAAGGCAGTACGCAATTTGTCGATATCGGCCTTCATCATGTAGCGAACCCCGTCCTTGAAGCCGTTGCTGGTGCCGAAGCCGCCAAGGGTCATCTCGTTCAGCGCATCTTCCTTGCTCCATCCCTGCACCACTACGCGATACATCGCCGCCATCAGGCCGGTACGGTCAGAGCCGTGTTTGCAATGCATCAGCACCGGGCCGTCGGCCTGTGCGTCCTGGATTGCGCGCAATGCCGCCAGCACGTCGGAATCGTCGACATGATTGGTGCGATAGGACAACTGCACTTGTTTGATATTGGAAGATTTCAGCCAGTTGGCGTCCGATTCAGGCAGGAAGTTGATCACGGTGCCGATCTTGAGCTTTTCCAGGGCTGGCACTGCGTTGCTGTCTGGCAGCGCGCTGCGATACAGCGTGGGGGTCATTTGGTGCAGGTTAAATTGATTGCCGACAGGCTGGGCCCATTCGGGTGAGCGCAGGGATGTTGTGTCGTCGGCTTGCGCGTGGACGGTAGTAAACATTGCCATGAGCGCCAGGCCGAAGGCAGGCAGCAATCGAATCGAGGACATGCGCGTTGTGACCGAATAGGGAAAGGGCTGATGGGCCTCAGGTTCGTCTAACGGGGGTCAATGCCTTGTGAGGTACTCGTCAAAGAATCGTTAATCATCTGAGCTGATCCGGTGTTTTTGCCGCTGAACCGATTCATCTCGATTATTAGGCTGCTATCATTTGTAACTATTGTTTGCCGGTGTGTTCTATCCCATTGGCTAGCCACATTCACGCTGCTCCCAGAAGCGGCTGAAAAATCCCGTGACCACATGATGAGGTGCACCCATGTCTGATCAAGATCAAGACAACCCCCGGCGTGACTTTTTGCGCAAGTCCTTGACCTTGATCCCGGTGGTCACGGTCGCCAGCACCGGCCTTGGCGGCTCGATGCTGATGGTTGCGCCTGAGCCGGCCCAGGCGGCAACCGACAAGCCGGCGGCCAGTGATAAGGCTTATGAGCCGACTTACTTCACCGCCGAAGAATGGGCGTTCATCAACGCTGCCGTCGCGCAACTGATCCCTGCCGATGCTCAAGGGCCAGGCGCTCTGGAAGCCGGTGCGCCGGAATATATCGACCGCCAGATGAACACCCCCTATGCCAGCGGTGCCCTGTGGTTCATGCAAGGCCCATTCAATGCTGACGCGCCGCCGGAGATGGGTTGGCAGAGCAAATTGGTGCCCAAGGAGATCTATCGCCTGGGCATTGCTGCGACGGACGCTTGGTCGAAAGCCTTCAACGGCAAAGCTTTTGCTGCGCAAGACAGCGCTACCCGAGACGATATGCTGCGGCGTCTGGAGGCTGGCGGCAGTGAAGTGTCGGCGCATTTCGAGGCGGTGCCACCGAAAGTCTTTTTCAACTTGCTGCTGCAAAACACCAAGGAAGGCTTCTTCTGCGACCCGATCCACGGCGGCAACAAAGGCATGGTCGGTTGGACCATGATCGGTTTTCCCGGCGCGCGCGCCGATTTCATGGACTGGGTTGAACGCAACGAGCAATACCCCTTCCCGGCTGTTTCCATCCGCGGCGAGAGGGCATAAACGTGGCGACCATCATGAAGAAAGTAGACGCGGTGATCGTAGGCTTCGGCTGGACCGGCGCGATCATGGCCAAGGAGCTGACGGAAGCAGGCCTGAACGTGGTAGCGCTGGAGCGCGGCCCGATGCAGGACACTTACCCGGACGGCAACTATCCGCAGGTCATCGACGAACTGACCTACAGCGTGCGTAAAAAACTCTTCCAGGACATTTCCAAAGAGACGGTGACCATTCGCCACAGCGTGAATGACGTTGCCCTGCCCAACCGTCAGTTGGGTGCGTTCCTACCGGGCAATGGCGTGGGCGGTGCGGGCCTGCATTGGTCCGGCGTGCATTTTCGCGTCGACCCGATTGAGTTGCGCATGCGCAGCCATTACGAAGAGCGCTACGGCAAAAACTTCATCCCCAAAGACATGACCATCCAGGACTTCGGCGTCAGTTACGAAGAGCTGGAGCCGTTTTTCGACTACGCCGAAAAAGTCTTCGGCACCTCCGGCCAGGCGTGGACCGTCAAGGGCCAATTGGTAGGCGAAGGCCGTGGCGGTAACCCGTATGCGCCGGATCGCTCAAACCCGTTTCCGTTGGAATCGCAGAAAAACACCGTCTCTGCACAGCTGTTTCAGAAAGCGGCTGCCAGCGTCGGTTACAAGCCCTACAACTTGCCGTCGGCCAATACCTCGGGGCCTTACACCAATCCCTACGGCGCGCAGATGGGCCCGTGCAACTTCTGCGGGTTCTGCAGCGGCTACGTTTGCTACATGTATTCCAAGGCATCGCCGAACGTAAACATCCTGCCGGCACTGCGCCAGGTGCCGAACTTCGAGCTGCGCCCAAATTCCCACGTGCTCAAGGTCAACCTCGACAGCACCAAGAGCAAGGCTACCGGCGTGACTTACGTCGACGCCCAGGGCCGCGAGTGCGAGCAGCCGGCGGACTTGGTGATCCTTGGTGCGTTCCAGTTCCATAACGTGCGCCTGATGCTGCTCTCGGGTATCGGCAAGCCTTACGACCCGATTACCAACGAGGGCGTGGTAGGCCGCAACTTTGCCTACCAGAACATGGCCACCATCAAGGCGTTCTTCGACAAGGACACCCACACCAATAACTTTATTGGTGCCGGCGGCAATGGCGTGGCCATCGATGACTTCAACGCGGATAACTTCGACCACGGCCCTCATGGTTTTGTGGGCGGCTCGCCGATGTGGGTCAACCAGGCCGGAAGCCGGCCGATTGCCGGTACGTCCAACCCGCCGGGCACGCCGGCGTGGGGCAGCGCGTGGAAGCGCGCCACCGCCGATTACTACACCCACCAGGTGTCTATGGACGCCCACGGTGCACATCAATCCTACCGGGGCAACTACCTTGATCTGGACCCGGTGTACCGCGATGCCTACGGTCTGCCGCTGCTACGGATGACATTCGACTGGCAGGAAAACGACATCAAGATGAACCGCTTCATGGTCGAGAAAATGAGCAAGGTCGCCGAAGCGATGAGCCCCAAGGCCATTGCCTTGCTCGGCAAAAAGGTCGGTGAGCATTTCAATACTGCGTCGTACCAGACCACCCACCTAAACGGGGGCGCGATCATGGGTACCGACCCGAAGACCAGCGCATTGAACCGCTACTTGCAATGCTGGGATGTACACAACGTATTTGTGCCGGGCGCATCCGCTTTCCCACAAGGCCTGGGCTACAACCCTACGGGCTTGGTGGCGGCATTGACCTATTGGTCGGCGCGGGCGATCCGCGAGCAATACCTGAAAAACCCCGGCCCACTGGTTCAGGCATAAGGAGCGATGACCATGAAAGCATTCGTTATCGCCTCCCTGGCGTTGTTCAGCAGCTGCTCGGTCAGCGCCGCCGACACCGATCTGATCAAACAGGGCGAATACCTGGCCCGCGCCGGTGACTGCGTGGCTTGCCACACTGCCAAAGGCGGCAAGCCGTTTGCGGGCGGCCTGCCGATGGAAACCCCGATTGGCGTGATCTATTCCACCAACATCACCCCGGACAAAACGGGCCTGGGCGACTACAGCTTTGAAGACTTCGACAAGGCTGTGCGCCATGGCGTCGCCAAAAGCGGTAGTACGCTTTACCCAGCGATGCCCTATCCGTCCTATGCACGCGTCAGCGACAGCGATATGCAGGCCTTGTACGCGTACTTTATGAAAGGGGTGGAGCCCGTCGCGCAAGCGAACAAGGACAGCGATATTCCCTGGCCCTTGAGCATGCGTTGGCCGCTGGCGGCATGGCGTTGGATGTTTGCGCCAGCGGTCGAGGAGCACCAGGCCCAAGCGGCTACTGATCCGGTCGTAAGCCGGGGCGCCTATCTGGTCGAAGGCCTTGGCCATTGCGGCGCGTGCCATACGCCACGTGCCCTTACCATGCAGGAAAAAGCCCTGAGCGCGACCGACGGCAGCGCTTTCCTGTCTGGCAGCGCACCGCTGGAGGGTTGGATCGCGAAGAGCTTGCGTGGCGATCACAAGGACGGTCTCGGCAGTTGGAGCGAAGAGCAACTGGTGCAATTCCTCAAGACCGGTCGCAGTGACCGCAGCGCGGTGTTTGGCGGCATGAGCGATGTGGTGGTGCACAGCATGCAGTACATGTCGCAAGACGACCTGACCGCCATCGCGCGCTACCTCAAGAGCCTGCCGGCAATCGATCCGAAAGATCAGCCGCATCAGTACGACAAACAGGTCGCTGAGGCGCTGTGGAAGGGTGATGACAGCAAGCCGGGTGCGTCGGTGTACATCGACAACTGCGCGGCCTGCCATCGTACCGATGGGCATGGTTACACGCGGGTGTTCCCGGCGTTGGCGGGCAACCCGGTGCTGCAGACGGCGGATGCCACGTCGTTGATCAACATCGTGTTGAATGGCGGCACCTTGCCGGCAACCCACGCAGCACCGTCCGCATTCACCATGCCCGCGTTTGCATGGCGCCTGTCGGACCAGGAAGTGGCGGATGTGGTCAGTTTCGTCCGTGGCAGTTGGGGCAATAAGGGCGCTCCCGTCAAAGCCGGTGACGTGGCGGACCTGCGCAAGAACGATATGCGCACCACCTCGGGCGATGACCTTGGCCAGGTGACACAAAAGCACTGATGCTTGCCTGACTGCCAAACGGCACTGGTCAGAACGCGTGCGCCTCGATACTGTATATAAAAACAGTATCGAGGCGTTTTCATGTCTACTCCGCTGCCGCCCCGTGGCCGGGGCACGGCCACCAACCTGCATAACCGCTTTGCGCCTACCGTCAGCGTGGCCGAGGACGACGGCTGGTATCAGGAAGTCCCGCCAACCCAGGGCACGGAAGTGCGCATCGAAACGGCCAAGACCATCATCACCCGCAACAACTCTCCGGACCTGCCGTTCGACCGTTCGATCAATCCCTATCGTGGGTGCGAGCATGGCTGTATCTACTGCTATGCGCGGCCCAGCCATGCGTATTGGGACATGTCGCCGGGGCTGGATTTCGAAACCAAGTTGATCGCCAAGAGCAATGCCGCCGACGTGCTGGAGCAGCAACTGTCGAAGCCTGGCTACGTGTGTGCGCCGATTAACCTGGGCTCTAATACCGACCCGTACCAGCCTATCGAGCGTGAGTACACGATCACCCGACAAACCCTCGAAGTGCTGCTGCGCTACCGGCACCCGGTGACTATCATCACCAAGGGCTCGCTGATACTGCGCGATCTCGACCTGCTGACCGAGTTGGCCAGGCAGCGCCTGGTGGCGGTGATGATCAGCCTCACCAGCCTGGACGACGAGCTCAAGCGCATCCTGGAGCCACGTACCGCAGCACCCAAGGCGCGGCTGCGGGCGATCAGGGTAATGCGCGAGGCGGGCATCCCGGTAGGCGTGCTGTGTTCGCCGATGATCCCGATGATCAACGACAGTGAGCTGGAGAGCCTGCTCGCAGAAGCCCATGCAGCCGGTGCGCAAAGTGCGGCGTACATGATGCTGCGCCTGCCGCTGGAGGTGGCGCCGCTGTTCGAGGAATGGCTGGCGGCGCATTACCCTCAGCGCGCGGCCCACGTGATGAGTTTGGTGCGCCAGGTGCGCGGCGGCGAGGTGTACGACAGTCGCTTCGGCGTGCGCATGCGTGGCGAGGGGCCATTTGCCGATTTGCTGGCCCAGCGCTTCAGCAAGGCGATCAAGCGGTTGGGGCTCAATCGTCGGGAGGGTTTCAATCTGGACTGCACGGCGTTCTGCCCGCCGGGCAGGCAGATGGCATTGTTGTAGACTGATAGGGAAGAATGCACCGTTCCTGTAGGAATAGTCGCGTTATGACATCACTGAAAGCCGCGTTCTAGAGCGGTTCATTCAGTTTGAGTTAAGTTTCGGCGGTTACCTTGTTCATCGAGTGACTGACGAGTCGGCGTCGTCGTTGTAGGAAATTTTTCTGCTTGGCGCCGGACTAACCTGAACACTCCCCTGCATTAATCAAGAGGATGAATCATGAGTGACAAGGATAAACAGCCGTTGGCTGCGTCGGCTTCAGCCCCTCAGGTGGCGGAATCCGCCGATGCAGCGCTGCAGCATATCGTTGACGGCTTTTTGCATTTCCATCACGACGTCTTCCCCCAGCAGGAAGAACTCTTCAAGAAACTCGCCACGGCCCAGAGCCCGCGGGCGATGTTCATTACCTGTGCAGACTCGCGCATCGTGCCCGAGCTGATCACCCAAAGCTCCCCGGGTGATTTGTTCGTGACCCGTAACGTCGGCAACGTGGTGCCGCCTTATGGGCAGATGAACGGCGGTGTATCGACGGCCATCGAGTACGCCGTACTGGCGTTGGGCGTGCAGCACATCATTGTCTGTGGGCATTCCGATTGCGGCGCCATGCGCGCGGTGCTCAACCCCGATAGCCTGGAGAAGATGCCGACGGTCAAGGCTTGGCTGCGGCATGCCGAGGTCGCCAAGACCATGGTTCACGACAACTGCGACTGCGCCAATGAAGGCGAGAGCATGAAGGTGCTGACCGAAGAAAACGTCATCGCCCAGCTGCAACATCTGCGCACCCACCCTTCCGTGGCTTCGCGCATGGCCAATGGTCATTTGTTTATCCATGGTTGGATCTACAACATCGAGACCAGCGAGATCCGGGCCTACGATGCGGATCAATCGGCGTTCCGACCGTTGAGCGGCGAAGGCCCGATTCCTTCCGCGACGCCTAAAGCGCGCTTCTAAAACACTTCCCTGCCGGGTAACGCGATGGCTGCCATTAGAGCAGCCAGGCGTTGCCACGCCCGGCGAATGCCTCGGGAGAGTCATCATGCGTGCTGCTCAATTGAAAGCTGTACTGCCACGGGAGCTGCTCGCCTCCGTGGTTGTGTTTCTGGTCGCCCTGCCCTTGTGCATGGGGATCGCGATTGCGTCCGGGATGCCGCCGGCCAAGGGCCTGATTACCGGCATCATCGGGGGCTTGGTGGTGGGTTGGCTGGCGGGGTCGCCGTTGCAGGTCAGTGGTCCGGCGGCAGGCTTGGCGGTGTTGGTGTTCGAGTTGGTGCGCCAACACGGCATGTTGATGCTCGGGCCGATTCTGCTGCTGGCGGGCTTCCTGCAACTGGTGGCGGGGCGCTTGCGCCTCGGCTGCTGGTTTCGTGTTACGGCGCCGGCGGTGGTGTACGGCATGCTGGCGGGGATCGGTGTGCTGATTGTGCTGTCGCAGATCCACGTGATGCTCGATGGCGCGCCCAAGCCTTCCGGGCTGGATAACCTGGCTGGCTTTCCGGCGGCAGTGGCACAGGCCATTCCAAGCCTGGGTTGGCAGGCAGGTTTGCTTGGGTTGTCGACCATGCTGGTGATGTACCTGTGGGACAAATTGCGCCCGGCACGCCTGCGTTTTGTACCCGGTGCCCTGCTGGGCGTGGGCCTGACCACTGCGGTCAGCCTGCTGCTGGCATTGCAGGTCAAGCGTGTGGAAGTCCCGGAAAACCTCGCCGATGCTATCGACTGGCTGCGCCCCAGCGACCTGCTGAACCTGGCTGATCCGCAACTGCTGATCGCGGCATTTGCCGTGGCGTTTATCGCCAGTGCGGAAACCCTGCTTTCCGCCGCAGCGGTTGACCGCATGCACAGCGGCCAGCGTTCTGATTTCGACAAGGAATTGTCCGCCCAAGGTGTCGGCAACATGCTCTGCGGCTTGGTCGGTGCGTTGCCGATGACCGGCGTGATCGTACGCAGTTCGGCCAACGTACAGGCGGGCGCCACCACGCGGCTGTCGGCGATGTTCCATGGCCTGTGGCTGCTGGCGTTCGTGTTGTTGCTGTCGAGCGTGCTGCAAAGCATTCCGGTGGCGAGCCTGGCGGGTGTGTTGGTGTACACCGGGATCAAGCTGGTGGACCTCAAAGCGTTCAAGGCCTTGGGACGATATGGACGGATGCCGATGTTCACTTATGCCGCCACTGCGCTGGCGATCATCTTCACCGACCTGCTGACCGGTGTGCTGGTGGGCTTCGGGCTGACGTTGGTGAAGTTGGCGTTCAAGGCATCACGGTTGAAAGTCAGCCTGATTGATTTGCCCCAGGACGGCGAGATGGAGCTGCGATTGACCGGTGCGGCGACCTTTTTGAAAGTGCCGGCACTGACCCAGGTGCTGTCGACGGTACCGGCGGGGACCACAGTGCATGTGCCGCTGAATAACCTGAGTTACATCGACCATTCCTGCCTGGAGCTGCTGGAGGAATGGGGGCGAGCCAACGCGGCGAAAGGCTCGAAGCTGGTGATTGAAGCGCGGGGGTTGAAGCGTCGGTTGGAAGGTCGGGTGCGTATGACTACAGGGATAGGTTCGGCGATAGTCTGAGCACCCCAAAACACTGTGGGAGCCGGGCTTGCCCGCGATGGAGGTGGGTCAGTCAAAAAATAGCTGACTGGTCCACCGCCATCGCGGGCAAGCCCGGCTCCCACATTTGATCGCTATCGACTTCGAAATTTAAGCCGGCTGATCCAGTGCCAACTCAACCCCCAACTGCCGCGACAGGCACGGCCAACGCTTCCACGCCGCCTCCGTATTCGGGCTCTTGAGCGTCTCGCGGTAGGCCTCCACCGATTCCAGCGCAAAGCTGTCTTCGTTGAGCATCTCATCCACTGCCAAATGCACCGCTTCATCCAATTGGTTGGCGAATTCTTCGCCGATTAGTTGGTGGGCGATCAAGTTGGCCACAGTAGTGTCCGCTGGAATCAACGGCTGGCCGAAGTGCTTGATATACAGATCGTTGACCTCTTCCACCAAACGGTGAGCCAGGTAGGCTTCGTCCAGCAGGCCATCGAGCCCTACATGGCCGGCCAAGATCGCGGGCGGTTGCAGGAAGAAATGCTCGGCAATTTTCAGCACCGGCTTGATCTGGCTTTCGATGCCGGCCTCGCGGGCCACGTCGTTGGCGGCGTCAAGCAAATCCGGGACGAGGTCGATGTAGGCGGTGACGAAGCGGGTCATAACGATGTTGCGATCACCGTCAGCCAGGGAGATGGCCGAATGCAGGTGCGGCAATTGGGTTTCCAGTTGCTGGGCAAGCTGGCCCGTGCTGGCTTCGTGTTGATGGGCACGGAAATCTGCTCGCGCAATGCGGCGGTGTTCATGAAGGCTCCAGTGATGCAGGCGTAGGAAAAGGGAGAGGATAAGGTAGCTCGTTTATACGAGCGCCTAAGACGCATTTGTCATAATTATTTCATGGTTATGCGCCCCTGTTATATCGAATTGCCATCGTTCGTCGGATAAACGATTCCGCCCCCGGTTTTATTGGCTCCGCCCGTCTGTTTTTACTCATTTGTCCCTACACATTGCGGGGTTGCAGAGCCTGTCTATACTCGGGTTTGTACGCAATTAGCTGATGACGCCAGACTGCATAAGCAGGTGAGGCTAAGCGGTTGTAAGCAGTATGGAAGCCGCTCCCTTCGACGCAGGTGCAAACCGGCGGGATAACAAGAACGATAAGGGGAACCCGCAATGACGCGACATCCACACGTTTGGATGGGCCTCCTGTTGTGGTCGGTATTCGGCCAGGCGCACGCCGCCTGGACAACGAATATGGCGCCAGGGGCTACAGAGGTCAGTCACGCCGTGTTTGACCTGCACATGACCATTTTCTGGATTTGTGTGGTGATCGGCATCGTCGTGTTTGGCGCGATGTTCTGGTCGATGATCCTGCACCGCCGGTCTACGGGCCAGGTGGCGGCGAAGTTCCACGAGAGCACGACCGTGGAAATCCTCTGGACCGTGGTGCCCTTGCTGATCCTGGTGGCCATGGCCATTCCGGCAACCAAGACCCTGATCAACATCTACGACAGCAGTGAATCGGATATCGATATCCAGGTCACCGGCTATCAGTGGAAGTGGCATTACAAATACCTGGGCCAGGACGTGGAGTTCTTCAGCAACCTGGCCACACCCGCCGAGCAAATCCATAACCAGGCCGTGAAAGGCGAACATTACCTGTTGGAAGTCGACCAGCCGCTGGTGTTGCCGGTAGGGGCCAAAGTGCGTTTCCTGGTGACGGCTGCCGACGTGATCCACTCCTGGTGGGTGCCGGCCTTTGCGGTCAAGCGCGATGCGATCCCCGGCTTCGTCAACGAGGCCTGGACCCGCGTCGAGAAACCCGGCATCTACCGTGGCCAGTGCGCCGAACTGTGCGGCAAGGACCACGGGTTCATGCCCATCGTGGTCGAGGTCAAGTCCAAGGCGGACTACGACACCTGGCTCGGCGAGCGTAAGGAAGAAGCCGCCAAGCTCAAAGAGCTGACCTCCAAAGAGTGGACGCTGGAAGAACTGGTGGCCCGTGGCGACAAGGTCTACCACACCACTTGCGTGGCCTGTCACCAGGCTGAAGGCCAAGGCCTGCCGCCGATGTTCCCGGCGCTTAAGGGCTCGCCAATCGCAACCGGGCCTAAGGAAGACCACCTGCACCGCGTCTACTTCGGCAAGCCCGGCACCGCCATGGCCGCCTTCGGCAAGCAGTTGTCGGAAGTGGATATCGCCGCCGTGGTGACCTACGAACGCAACGCCTGGGGCAACAACAAAGGCGACATGGTCACGCCCAAGGATGTGCTGGCTTTGAAACAGGCAGAAAGCAAATGACCGCGCTCAGAGCCTTTGCCCCGAACCGCCCCGCCCACTCGCTTGCAGGAGAACGGCCATGAGCACTGTGATCGATGACCATGGTCACGCCGACCATGCCCACGGCCCCGCCAAAGGCCTGATGCGCTGGGTGCTGACCACCAACCACAAAGATATCGGCACGATGTACCTGTGGTTCGCCTTCACCATGTTCTTGCTCGGCGGCTCGTTCGCCATGGTGATCCGCGCCGAACTGTTTCAGCCCGGCTTGCAGATCGTGGAGCCGGCGTTCTTCAACCAGATGACCACCATGCACGGCCTGATCATGGTGTTCGGCGCGGTGATGCCGGCGTTCGTCGGCCTGGCCAACTGGATGATCCCGCTGATGATCGGCGCGCCGGACATGGCCCTGCCGCGTATGAACAACTTCAGCTTCTGGTTGCTGCCGGCGGCGTTCCTGCTGCTGGTCTCCACGCTGTTTACGCCTGGCGGCGGGCCGAATTTCGGCTGGACCTTCTACGCCCCGCTCTCCACCACCTACGCGCCGGAAAGCGTGACGTTCTTCATTTTGCGATTCACCTGATGGGTATCAGCTCGATCATGGGCGCAATCAACGTGGTCGCCACCATCCTCAACCTGCGCGCGCCCGGCATGACGTTGATGAAAATGCCGCTGTTCGTATGGACCTGGCTGATCACCGCGTTCCTGCTGATCGCGGTGATGCCGGTGCTGGCGGGCTGCGTGACCATGATGCTGATGGACATCCACTTCGGCACCAGCTTCTTCAGTGCGGCCGGCGGCGGTGACCCGGTGCTGTTCCAGCATGTGTTCTGGTTCTTCGGTCACCCCGAGGTGTACATCATGATCCTGCCGGCCTTTGGCGCCGTCAGCTCGATCATCCCGACCTTCTCGCGCAAACCATTGTTCGGCTACACCTCGATGGTCTACGCCACGGCGAGCATCGCGTTCCTGTCATTCATCGTATGGGCGCACCACATGTTCGTGGTGGGTATCCCGCTGGTGGGCGAGTTGTTCTTCATGTACGCCACGCTGCTGATCGCCGTGCCCACCGGGGTGAAGGTGTTCAACTGGGTCAGCACCATGTGGCAAGGCTCGCTGACGTTCGAGACGCCAATGCTGTTCGCGGTGGCCTTTGTGATTTTGTTCACCATCGGCGGCTTCTCCGGGCTGATGCTGGCGATCGCCCCGGCGGACTTCCAGTACCACGACACCTACTTCGTGGTGGCGCATTTCCATTACGTACTGGTGCCCGGTGCGATCTTCGGCATCTTCGCCTCGGCCTATTATTGGCTGCCGAAATGGACCGGCCACATGTACGACGAAACCCTGGGCAAGCTGCACTTCTGGTTGTCTTTCGTGGGCATGAACATGGCGTTCTTCCCGATGCACTTCGTGGGGCTGGCCGGCATGCCGCGCCGGGTGCCCGACTACAACCTGCAATTCGCTGACTTCAACATGGTCTCCTCGATTGGCGCGTTCATGTTTGGTGCCACGCAGATCTTCTTCCTGTTCATCGTGATCAAGTGCATCCGTGGCGGCCCACCTGCTCCGGCCAAGCCGTGGGATGGGGCTGAAGGGCTGGAGTGGAGTATTCCTTCGCCCGCGCCTTATCACACGTTTACTACGCCGCCGGAGGTCAAATGAACACCCTGGCCACTCAGCCCGCTCCCACAGTAGGTGAGTGTCATGGCTGACTCCGTGCCGCTCAAACGCCTGGTCACGCGCCTGCTGATTCTGGTGCTGGCCATGTTCGCCTTCGGCTTTGCCCTGGTGCCGATCTACGACGTGATGTGCAAGGCATTCGGCATCAACGGCAAGACCGCCGGGCAGTACGAAGGCGAGCAGGTTGTCGACCCTTCGCGGCAGGTGCGAGTGCAATTCCTGTCGACCAACGCCATCGACATGGTCTGGGAGTTTCATTCCAAGGCCGACGAAGTGGTGGTCAACCCAGGGGCCGTCACCGAGATGCTTTTTGTGGCCTACAACCCCACCGACAAGGCCATGACCGCCCAGGCTGTACCGAGCATTTCCCCGGCCGAAGCGGCGATGTACTTCCACAAGACCGAATGTTTTTGCTTCACCCAGCAAGTGTTGCAACCCGGCCAGCGTATCGAGATGCCTGTGCGCTTCATCGTCGACCGGGCGATGCCCAAGGATGTGAAGCATTTGACCCTGGCGTACACGCTGTTTGATATCACTGCGCGCCAACCGCCGGTGGCCGTCCACACCGGCGGCTAGCTACTGTTTGGCCCCTCAATCAGGAGAGCGAATACATGTCGTCTCATGATACGTACTACGTACCAGCGCAAAGCAAATGGCCAATAATTGCCACGTTTGGCATGTTGATCACGGTGTACGGCCTGGGCGTGTGGTTCAACGACCTCAAGGCGGCGCGCCCGGAATCCCACGGGCCGTGGATCTTTTTCGTCGGTGGCCTGCTGCTGGCCTACATGCTGTTCGGCTGGTTCGGCGCGGTGATCAAGGAAAGCCGTGCCGGTTTGTACAGCCCGCAGATGGACCGCTCGTTCCGCTGGGGCATGACCTGGTTCATCTTTTCCGAGGTGATGTTCTTTATCGCATTCTTTGGTGCACTTTTTTATGTCCGGCACATGTCCGGCCCGTGGCTGGGGGGTGAAGGTCATAAAGGCATCGCCCACATGCTGTGGCCGGACTTCCAGTTCACCTGGCCGCTGCTCAACAACCCCGATCCCAAACTGTATCCGCCACCGGAAGGCACCATCAGCCCGTGGGGCCTGCCGCTGATCAACACGATTCTGCTGGTCAGTTCCAGCGTGACCATCACCATCGCCCACCATGCATTGCGCAAAGGCCATCGCGGCGCGCTGAAAATCTGGCTGGCGCTGACGGTGTTGCTGGGTTGGGCGTTCCTGGGCTTTCAGGCCGAGGAATACATCCACGCCTACAAGGAGCTGGGCCTCACCTTGGGTTCGGGTGTGTACGGCGCGACGTTCTTCATGCTCACCGGGTTCCACGGTGCCCACGTGACCATCGGCACCATCATTTTGTTTGTGATGCTGATGCGCATCCTGCGCGGGCATTTCAATGCCGAGCACCAGTTCGGGTTCGAGGCCGCCAGTTGGTATTGGCACTTTGTGGATGTGGTGTGGATCGGGCTGTTTTTCTTCGTGTATGTGTTGTGAAGGGGGTTACCAGGGGCGTGAGACACCAACTGACCGCTGAAGAACCCCCAGGCGATCAGTGCCAGGGTGATCACGGCCAGCACTACGCGCACGGTCAGGGCGTTGACGAGGCGGTTGGAGTTGCCCTCGTCCTTGACCAGGAAGAACAAGCCACTGAACAGGCTCACGACGGTCGCGATCAGCATCAGGGCAATGGCGGCTTTGAGCATGGTCTGGCTCCGGGGCTTTTTATCGGGAGGGCGAGGCAATGAAAACAAGTATAGCCAGCGCCACAAAACGCTTTCGCCCAGGGCTTGCACCGACGCTGGTGGTGTTGGTGCTGCTGCCGCTGATGGTCGGCCTCGGGTTCTGGCAGCTGTCCCGTGGCCATGAAAAACAGCTGCTGGTGGACAGCTATGCGCAGCGGCGTGTGGCTGAGCCGGTCAATAGCACGCAACTGGACGAGATGGCTGATCCGGCTTTCCGCCGTGTTCGTCTGCGTGGGCAGTTCGACGCCGAACACAGTGTGCTGCTCGACAATCGCATGCGCGATGGCAAGGCGGGCGTCGAGCTGCTGCAACCTTTCCACGACCAGGCCAGTGGCCTGTGGCTGCTGCTCAACCGCGGCTGGTTACCTTGGCCAGACCGGCGCACCCCGCCCGCTTTCACAACGCCTGAGCAGCCGTTGAATCTCGATGCCTGGGTCTACGTGGCCCCCGGCGAAACCTTCCAGTTGCACGCCGACCCGGTCACCGCGCAGTGGCCGCGTTTGCTTACTGCCCTGCATCCCGCTGCCCTGTGGGCTGAGCTGGGCCGCAGCGGTTTTGCCTACGAGCTGCGTGCCGAGCCCGGCCCCGGTACGTACGACACCGACTGGGCCGTTGTCGCCATGGGCCCGGAAAAACACCTGGGGTATGCCGTGCAGTGGTTCGCCATGTCGCTGGCGCTGTTGGCGCTTTACCTCTACCTCGGATGGCACACCACAAAAAGGAGAAGCCCCATGGGAGCGGCCATGAATCCACTCAACGTGTCTGACGTGCCCGACCGGCGCAAAGGCCGTTGGCAGTTGATCCTGATCCTGATGATGGTGATCGGCCCGATGGCGCTGGCCACCTTCATGTACAAATTGCAGTTCTGGGTGCCGGACAGCCGCAGTTATCACGGCGAGATGATTGGCAATGGCCAGACCCGCGCCGATATCGGCGTGCAGGCCGACGAAGATCGCTGGCAGCTGCTGGTGACTGCCCCTACTGCCTGCGCCGCCGATTGCCAGCAACTGGTGTACCTCGCGCGCCAGCTGCAAATCAGTCTGGGCCGTGATGCGTCCCGCGCCAGTCATGCATTGGCCAGCGCCCAGCCTGTGAGCACCGAATATGAGGCCAAGCTCAAGGCTGAATACCCGCAGCTACAGCGCTATCCGCTCGACCTGACAACCTTCACCAAGAACGCCGCCGCGCCGGGTGATGCGCATCTGTGGATCATCGACCCTCATGGCAACTTGGTGTTGCGCTATGACGCGAAGGTCAAAGGCAAGGACCTGCTAAACGACCTGCGCCTGCTGTTGAAACTGTCGAACATCGGATAAGGGCATCGTCATGGCCAAACCTGGATTTCGCCTCGCGTTGTTTGCCACCTTGCTGGCGCTGATTGTCGTGCTGTTGGGGGCCTATACCCGTCTGACCCATGCGGGCCTGGGTTGCCCGGACTGGCCGGGTTGCTATGGCTTTATCAGCGTGCCGCAGAGCGAAGCCCAGCTGGCGCATGCCGAGCTGCATTTTCCTGACACGCCGGTGGAGGCCGACAAAGGCTGGGCCGAGATGACGCATCGTTACTTTGCCGGCACGTTGGGGCTGCTGATCGTGCTGTTAGCCGCGCGTTCGTGGAGCCATCGGCGTGATCCGGGCCAGCCGGTGAAGTTGCCGCTGTTCGTGTTGGCGGTGGTGTTTGCCCAGGCTGCCTTCGGCATGTGGACGGTGACGTTGAAGCTGTGGCCGCAAGTGGTCACGGGCCATTTGTTGGGCGGTTTTGCCACCTTGAGCCTGTTGTTTCTGCTGACGTTGCGCTTGTCCGGCGTATTGCCTGCGTTGATTGTGCCCAAGCGCCTGCAGTATTGGGCGACGGCAGGCTTGGTGCTGGTGATCGGGCAGATTGCGCTGGGGGCTGGGTCAGTTCGAACTATGCGGCGGTGGCGTGTATCGACCTGCCGACCTGCCATGGAGAGTGGTGGCCGGCGGCGGACTTTGCCAATGGCTTTCATCTCACCCAGCACATCGGCCCCAACTACCTGGGCGGGCAGTTGGACAGCGAGGCGCGGACGGCAATTCACCTGACCCATCGCGTTGGCGCTGTCATCGTCTCGCTGGTGTTGCTCGGCCTGGCCTGGCAGCTCAAGGTGGTCGGCATGACGCGCTTGGCGGGCTTGCTGCTGATCGCCCTGGCTGCACAAATTTGCCTGGGCCTGAGCAACGTGTATTTCCACCTGCCACTGCCGGTGGCGGTGGCGCATAACGCAGGCGGCGCGGCGTTGCTACTGACGTTGGTGCTGGTCAATTACCACGCCCGCACCAGTCTGGTCCGGGTGCGCAACCAACTGCCGTTTGGCTGGCGCTTTATCCCGCGCAAACACGTATCGGGCCTGATTACCCTTAAAGGAGAGATGCCATGGCGGCCTTGATCGGCGCGCGTCATCGCCAGGCGCTGTGGCGCGACTACCTGGAGCTGACCAAGCCGAAAGTGGTGGTGCTGATGCTCATCACCTCTCTGGTCGGCATGTTCCTCGCGACCCGCGCCGGGGTACCGTGGACGGTGCTGGTGTTCGGCAACCTGGGGATTGCCCTGTGTGCCGGTGGCGCGGCGGCGGTCAACCATGTGGTGGATCGGCGCATCGATGCAGTGATGGCGCGTACGCACAAGCGGCCAATGGCCGAGGGGCGTGTGTCGCCGCTGGCGGCGCTGGCGTTTGCGTTGTTTCTGGCGGTTGCGGGGTTGGCCCTGCTGCTGGCGTTCACCAACCCCCTGGCGGCGTGGCTCACGTTGGCTTCGTTGCTGGGGTATGCGGTGATCTACACCGGCTTTCTCAAGCGAGCGACGCCGCAGAATATCGTCATCGGCGGCCTGGCCGGTGCGGCACCGCCGATGTTGGGCTGGGTCGCGGTCACCGGCCATGTCAGCGCCGAACCCCTGTTGCTGGTGCTGATCATTTTCGCCTGGACCCCGCCGCACTTCTGGGCGCTGGCCATCCATCGCAAGGAGGAATACGCCAAGGCCGACATTCCCATGCTGCCGGTCACCCACGGCGAGCACTACACCAAGGTGCATATCCTGCTGTACACCTTCGCCCTGCTGGCGGTGAGCCTGATGCCCTATGTCATCCACATGAGCGGCCTGCTCTACCTGGCGTGTGCACTGGTATTGGGCGCGCGCTTTCTGCAATGGGCCTGGGTGTTGTACCGTGGCGCTCAGCCGCACGCGGCGATCAACACCTTCAAGTACTCTATCTGGTACCTGCTGTTGCTGTTTATCGCCCTGCTCGTAGACCACTACCTATTGTTGAACCTATGACCCGAACTCAAAAAACCGTCTTTATCCTGGTGGCCATCGTCGCGTTGATCATGGGCCTGACCGTCAACAAAGTACTCAGTGGCAAAGGCCAGGGTGACCCCACTGCGTTGATCGACGCTGGCATCATCCTGCTGCCGCAAAGTCGCCAACTGCCGCCGGTGACCATGACAAACCAGGACGGCCAGCCCGTGGTGGTCAACGAGTTGAAGGGCAAGTGGAGCCTGCTGTTCTTTGGCTACACCTTCTGCCCGGACATTTGCCCTACCACCCTCGCCCAGCTGCGCCAGATCAAGAGCGAGCTGCCCAAGGACGTTGTGGATAAGTTGCAGGTGATCCTGGTGAGCGTCGATCCGCATCGCGATACGGCAACCCAGCTCAAGCAGTACCTGGGTTACTTCGACCCACAATTTGAAGGCCTGACGGGCGCGAATGTGGACGATGTGCAGAAGGTTTCGAATGCGGTGAGCATTCCGTTCATTCCGGCCGATACCAGCAAGCCGAACTACACCGTGGACCACAGCGGCAACCTGGCGGTGATCGGGCCGGATGGGACGCAGCGTGGGTTTATCCGGGCGCCGTTGAATAACCAGAAGCTGGTGGCGCAGTTGCCTGGGTTGCTGCAGCGCAAGTAGCTAGCACCATAAAACAAATGTGGGAGCGGGCTTGCTCGCGAATGCGGTGTATCAGTCACGGATCTATCGACTGACACTCTGCATTCGCGAGCAAGCCCGCTCCCACATTTTTGATCTCCGGTGTTTGGGAGATCGAGTTAGATCAGAACGCCGGCAGAATCGCGCCTTTGTACTTCTCAAGAATGAACGCTTTCACTTCCGGGGTGTGCAGCGCTGCTACCAGCTTCTTCACGGCGTCCGAGTCTTTGTTGTCTTCGCGGGTTACCAGGATGTTCACGTAAGGCGAGTCGTTGCCTTCGATCACCAGTGCGTCCTTGGAAGGGTCCAGCTTGGCTTCCAGGGCGTAGTTGGTGTTGATCAGCGCCAGGTCGACCTGGGTCAGTACGCGCGGCAGGGTGGCGGCTTCCAGCTCGCGGAACTTCAGGCCTTTAGGGTTGGCGGTGATGTCCTTGATGGTCGACAGGATGTTGGTCGGGTCCTTCAGGGTGATCAGGTTGTGCTTGGCCAGCAGCAACAGCGCACGGCCGCCGTTGGTGGCGTCGTTCGGGATGACTACGTTGGCACCGCTTGGCAGGTCTTCCAGCTTCTTGAACTTGCTGGAGTAGGCGCCCAGGGGCTCCAGGTGCACGGCACCGACGCTGACCAGGTGAGTGCCCTTGGCTTTGTTGAACTCATCCAGGTACGGCTGGTGTTGGAAGAAGTTGGCGTCCAGGCGCTTTTCAGCCACCTGTACGTTGGGTTGCACGTAGTCGGTGAAGACTTTGACCTGCAGGTCCACGCCTTCTTTGGCCAGGGCAGGTTTCACGAACTCCAGGATTTCCGCGTGCGGTACCGGCGAAGCGGCGACCGTGAGGGTCTCGGCGTGGGCGGAAAACGCAGCAACGGCGGCAAAAGCAACCAGTAGTTTTTTCATCCAACAAGCTCCTTGTTCGGGCATGTGCCGGCTTTTGGCCGGCAATGGCCGTTATTTTCGAGAAAAATGCACCACCAGCTTGTCGCCGACGGTTTGCAGAATTTGCACCAGCACCAGCAGCATCACGACCGTGACTACCATCACATCGGTCTGGAAGCGCTGGTAGCCGAAACGAATCGCCAGGTCACCCAGGCCTCCAGCGCCGACGACACCGGCCATCGCTGTGTAGGACACCAGTGTAATCGCCGTCACTGTAATCGCCGCGAAAATGCCGGGGCGGGCTTCGGGCAACAGGGCGTTGGTGATGATCTGGCGCGTGCTGGCGCCCATCGATTGCGTGGCTTCGATGATGCCGCGATCCACTTCACGCAGGGCGGTTTCCACCAGGCGCGCAAAGAATGGCGTAGCGCCTACGACCAGCGGCGGAATCGCACCCGCCACACCCAGCGAAGTGCCGGTGATGAGGACGGTGAACGGAATCATCACGATCAACAGGATGATGAACGGCAGCGAACGCAGGATGTTCACGATCAGCGACAGCAGCGCGTACAGGCCTTTCTGTTCGAACAGTTGGCGTGGGCTGGTCAGGAACAGCAGCACGCCCAAAGGCAAGCCCAACACCACGGTAAAGAACAGCGAGCCGAACAGCATGGTCATGGTGTCGCCGGTGGCGAGCCAGATTTCCGACCAGTCGATATTGGCGAAGAAACTCAACAGGGCTTCCATTAGCGCAGGACCTCCATGTGGACGTCAGCGGCGGTGAAGCGGGCAAACGCCGCCTCCATGTCGCCACCGGTGACGGCGAGGGTCAGTTGCCCATAGGGGATGTCTTTGATGCGGTCGATACGACCGGCGAGGATGCTGTAGTCCACACCCGTTTCACGGGCGACGGTACCAGCAGCGGCGCGTAGGTCGCTTCGCCCTGGAACGTCAGGCGCACGATGCGACCCGGCACGTGGGCAAAATCATCGCGTTGCTCGTTTTCGTCGACCTGCTCGGACTCTTGCACGAAGCGCTTGGTGGTCGGGTGCTTGGGGTGCAGGAATACGTCGGCCACCGAGCCTTGCTCGACGATCACACCGGCATCCATTACCGCTACCTGATCACAGACACGGCGGATCACGTCCATCTCATGGGTGATCAGCACGATGGTCAGCTTCAACTCGCGGTTGATCTCGGCCAGCAGTTGCAGCACCGAGGCGGTGGTTTGCGGGTCGAGGGCGCTGGTGGCTTCGTCGCACAGCAAAATCTTGGGCTTGGTCGCCAGGGCGCGGGCGATGCCGACGCGCTGCTTCTGGCCGCCAGACAACTGCGCCGGGTACTTCTTGGCGTGGTCGGACAAGCCAACACGGGCGAGCAGTTCAGCCACGCGCAGGTCGATGTCCTTGCGCGACAGTTCGCCAGCCAGGGTCAATGGCAGCGCCACGTTGTCGGCGACGGTCTTGGACGCCAGCAGGTTGAAGTGCTGGAAGATCATCCCGACCTGCTGGCGGAAACGGCGCAGGCCGTTGGCGTCCAGCGCGGTGACTTCCTCGCCATCAACCGTGATCTGGCCGCCACTCGGTTCTTCGAGGCGGTTGATCAGGCGCAGCAGGGTGCTTTTGCCCGCGCCCGAATGACCGATAAGGCCGAACACCTGGCCGTTTTCGACGGTCAGGCTGGTGGGGTGCAGCGCGGGGATATCCTTACCGGCGACGCGGTAGGTTTTATGGACGTTATGAAACTCGATCACGTAGCGAACCTTGTGGGGCGCATGGAAAGGGATCAGCGGTTAGCCGGGCGCGCATTTTAGCCTGTCCGTATAGCGTTATTTAGCATTTATTTCTCATCTCACCAGCGATTTGGCAATAACGCGATCAAAGGTCATAAAAAAGGAACGGCCCAAACCCCCATCAGTCACTACTTAGGCAACTCGATTTCCCAGGTGCCGTGCCTGGGTCTGAATAAGGAGTTTTGACTGATGAGCACGAAAAAAGCCAAAGAGCGAACTTGCCGGAACCGACACCCTGGACCGTGAGAACACCAACGCCAAGTTGCAGGCCCTGGAAGAGTTCCGCTCGGACGCCACCGGCCAAGCCTTGCGCACTAACCAAGGCGTTAAGATTTCCGACAACCAGAACAGCTTGAAGGTCGGCGCACGCGGGCCCTCGCTGCTGGAAGATTTCATCATGCGTGAAAAGATCACGCACTTTGACCATGAGCGGATTCCCGAGCGCATCGTGCATGCGCGTGGCACGGGCGCCCATGGCTATTTCCAGAGCTATGAAAACCATTCGGCACTGACCAAGGCCGGCTTCCTGCGTGACCCTGGGCATAAGACGCCGGTATTTGTGCGTTTTTCCACCGTGCAGGGCCCCCGCGGCTCCGGCGACACCGTGCGCGACGTGCGTGGTTTTGCCGTGAAGTTCTTCACCGACGAAGGCAACTTCGACTTGGTGGGCAACAACATGCCGGTGTTTTTTATCCAGGACGCAATCAAGTTTCCTGACTTTGTGCATGCGGTAAAGCCTGAGCCGCACAACGAGATTCCTACGGGCGGTTCGGCCCACGATACGTTCTGGGATTTTGTCTCGCTGCAGCCGGAGTCGGCGCATATGGTCATCTGGGCCATGTCTGACCGTGCCATCCCGAAAAGCCTGCGCAGCATGCAGGGCTTTGGCGTACATACCTTTCGCTTTATCAATGCCGAAGGCGTCTCCAATTTCGTCAAGTTCCACTGGCGTCCGACAGCAGGTACCTGTTCCCTGGTGTGGGACGAAGCGCAAAAGCTCGCGGGTAAAGATACCGACTACCACCGTCGCGATCTGTGGGAGTCCATCGAAACCGGCGATTACCCTGAATGGGAGCTGGGCGTGCAGGTGATTCCTGAGGATAAGGAGCACGCATTCGAGTTTGACATTCTGGACCCGACCAAGCTGATTCCAGAGGAGTTGGTTCCGATTACCCCGCTCGGCAAAATGGTGCTGAACCGCAACCCGGACAACTTCTTCGCCGAGGTCGAGCAGGTGGCGTTCTGCCCTGGGCATATGGTGCCGGGCATCGACTTCTCCAATGACCCGCTGTTGCAGGGGCGTCTGTTTTCCTACACCGATACCCAAATAAGTCGTCTCGGTGGCCCTAACTTCCACGAGTTGCCGATCAATCGGCCGGTAGTACCGTTTCATAATGGTCAGCGCGATGCCATGCACCGCACTGTGATCGATAAGGGCCGCGCCGCGTACGAGCCCAATTCGATTGATGGCGGCTGGCCGAAAGAAACGCCGCCGGCAGCGCAAGACGGTGGGTTCGAGTCGTACTACGAGCGCATCGATGCTCATAAGGTGCGTGAGCGCAGTGAATCGTTCGGTGACCACTTCTCCCAGGCTCGCCTGTTTTTCCGCAGCATGAGCAAGCATGAGCAAGAGCACATCATTGCGGCCTACAGCTTTGAGCTGGGCAAGGTGGAGCGCGAGTTTATTCGTGCACGGCAGGTGAACGAGATTCTGGCCAATATTGACCTGGAACTGGCCAAGCGCGTGGCTGAAAACCTCGGTTTGCCGGTGCCGAAAAAAGGCACGGTGGCGGAGTACAAGACCTCGTTGGCACGCTCGCCTGCGTTGAGCCAGGCAAACTTGCTGCCGGCGGATATCAAAACGCGCAAGGTGGCGATCCTGGCAGCGAATGGCGTGGATGGTGCGGCAATCGCCGCATTGAAGAAGGCACTGGAAGCTGAGGGTGCGCATGCCAAACTGCTCGGGCCGACGTCGGCGCCGGTAACAACGGCGGATGGCAAGAGTTTGCCGGTGGATGCATCGATGGAAGGGTTGCCGTCCATTGCGTTTGATGCGGTGTTCATCCCGGGGGGCAAGGAGTCGGTGAAAGCGCTGAGCGGCGACGGGGTCGCGTTGCATTACGTCCTTGAAGCGTACAAGCACCTTAAGGCGATTGCCGTCGCCAGTGAGGCGAAGTCGTTGCTGGACTTGCTCAAGCTTGAGGCGGATGCGGGACTGATCGTGGGATCGGATGCGAAAGCATTCAAGGCGTTCTTTGCCGCGATTGGGCAGCATCGGGTTTGGGATCGTGAACCTAAGGCCAAAGCGATTCCGGCTTAACTCTTTGGTTGTTGGTCAGATCGCCATCGCAGGCAAGCCAGCTCCCACCTTTGAATGGTGAATACATTCAAGTGTGGGAGCTGGCTTGCCTGCGATGCTTTAATCGGCTTTACGCGGAATCAGCACAATTTGCGCCGGGATATTCTTCAAGATCTGCCGGTGAATCTTCAGGTCATACGCCGAATCAATGCGCTTCACCCGCTTTGTCAGCAAGGTCGCCAGCCATGGGTAATCCTCTGTGCGCGGCGCCTGGATGCTCACATCGCACTGGTAATTCACCACGTCGGTGGCAATCGCATCCAACTGATGGCGCAGTTCCTCGATATTGGTGAGGTTCAGTGCCACGGTGGTGCTTTCAGCCGCAGGGTCGATGACCTTGGCAACCGGCTTCGATTCCGCCGCTTTCAAGGCGGCCTCGGCTTTATCCAGCTCGGCTTTGCGTGCGTGGCTGATGGCGCTGTTGACGCCGCCGGTGAGTGCTGGGGCCTTGGGCATCAGTGCGCGGGCACGGCTCAGGGCGGTGGCTGCGGCGTTGACATCACCTTTTGCAGCACGATCTGGCTGCGCTGCAGGTAGGCTTCGGCCAGTTGGCGCTGGTAAGGCTCCAGCGTCGGGTCGTTGGGCGACTGGGCCTGCAAGGCGGCAAGCTCGTCCTCGGCGGTGGCCAACTCGCTGCTGGCCAGGTTTTGTTCCAGCTGCGCGATGGCCGCAGCGCGGGCATCCGGTGCCTCGGTGGCAGCGGGCGGTGTGCTTTGACAGGCGCCCAGCAGCAGGGAAAATGCGGCAAGGAGCAGATAACGGGAGGTGAACGGCTTCATTCCTGCGACTCTCTATTTGCGCAAAAAGCGAGCAAGTCTACACCCCTCGACGGGGCAGGACAAAACTCAGCAGAAACAGGGCGGCGGCCGTGACCACAATCGATGGCCCGGCCGGCGTGTCCTTGAACCAGGACAGCGCCAGGCCCCCGCATACTGCGAGCATCCCCAACAGGCTGGCGCCGATGGCCATCTGCTCCGGTGAGCGAGCATGGCGCTGGGCGGCGGCTGCGGGAATGATCAACAGCGACGTGATCAACAATACGCCGACAATCTTCATCGCGACAGCAATCACCACTGCGATCAACAGCATCAGCGCCATGCGCAGGGTCGGCACGGGCAACCCTTCCACGGTGGCCAGCTCTTCATGCACGGTAATCGCCAGCAGTGGGCGCCACAGTGCGATCAGTAACACGAGCACAGCGGCGCTACCGCCGAGGATCCAGGCAAGGTCCGTGGTGCTGATCGCCAGCAGGTCGCCGAACAGATAGGCCATCAGGTCGATGCGCACTTCATGCATGAAGCTCAGCACCACCAGGCCCAGGGATAGGGTGCTGGGCGCGAGGATGCCGAGCAAGGTGTCCGACGCCAGCGGCTGGCGCTGTTGCAGGGTCACCAACAGCACTGCCAGCAGCAGGCAGCCCACGGTCACGGCGATGGTCGGGCTCACATCCAGCAGGAAGCCCATGGCCACGCCCAAAAGCGCGGCATGCGACAGCGTGTCGCCAAAATAGGCCATGCGCCGCCAGACCACGAACGAGCCCAGTGGGCCCGCCACCAGCGCCAGAGCCAAGCCTGCCAGCAGGGCGTAGAGCAGAAAATCAGCCATGCTTGCAGCTATCTCCATGAACATGTGTATGAGGTGCGGCGGGATCATCGACCACGGCGCCATGCAGGTCGTGGGCGTGGTCGTGATGGTGGTGGTAGATCGCCAGGCTCTGGGCGTTTTTGCCGAACAGTTCGACGAACGCGGGGTCGCCGCTGACTTGTTCCGGGTGGCCGGAGCAGCACACGTGGCGGTTGAGGCACACCACCTGATCGGTGGTGCTCATCACCAGGTGCAGGTCGTGGGAGACCATCAGCACGCCGCAGCCGTGGCGGTCGCGCAGGCGGGTGATCAGGCTGTACAGCTCGGCTTGGCCAGCAACGTCGACGCCTTGCACGGGTTCATCCAGCACCAGCAGTTCCGGTTCGCGCAACAGGGCGCGGGCCAGTAATACGCGCTGCATTTCGCCGCCCGAGATGCTTTGCACCGGGCTGTCGATCACCTGTTCGGCGCCGACTTCCTTGAGAGCGGCCTGGGCGCGGGCGCGGTCCACGTTGGGCACTAGGCGCAGGAAGCGCAGCACGGACAATGGCAGCGTCGGATCGACGTGCAGTTTCTGCGGCATGTAGCCGACGCGTAGTTTGGGCTTACGCCAAACGCTGCCGCTGTCTGGCTTGAGCAGGCCGAGTACGGCGCGCACGAGGGTTGTCTTGCCGGCGCCGTTTGGGCCGATCAGGGTAACGATCTGCCCAGGCTCCACGCTCAGGGCGATGTTATCCAGCACGGCTTGCCCGGCGAACGTGACCCCAACCTGTTCCAGCCGGATTAACGCGTTGCTCATCAAGCCCCCTGGCAACCGGAGCACAGGCCGACCACTTCGACCGTTTGCCCTTCGACCTTGAAGCCGACATCGGCGGAGCTCTTGACGATGGCGTCGCTGATGCTTTTTGTTCAAGCTCGATGGCGGCGTGGCACTCGCGGCAGATCAGGAACTGACCCTGGTGCGCGTGTTCCGGATGGCTGCAGCCGACGAAGGCGTTGAGCGAGGCGATGCGGTGCACCAGGCCGTTTTCCAGCAGGAAGTCCAGCGCGCGGTACACGGTTGGCGGCGCGGCGCGACGGCCGTCTTGCTCGCTGAGCACGCCGAGGATGTCGTAGGCGCCCAGCGGCTTGTGGCTCTGCCACACCAGTTCCAGCACGCGGCGACGCAACGCGGTCAGGCGCAGGCCTTTCTGTGCGCACAGGGTGTCGGCCTCCGACAGCGCGGTATGCACGCAGTGAGAGTGGTCATGGGGACGGCTGGCAAGCGGTGTTTTAGGCATGAGCGGCGACAGATATTTGATAGAGACGTTATTATGTTACCCGTTCCTACGCCATCGAGTGGTCATCGTGTCCCGACTTTTTCCTGTTTTTGTCGTATTCATCACCAGTTTGTTCATCGCAGGCGCCGCTCAGGCCGAGGTCAAGGTACTCACCAGTATCAAGCCCCTGCAGTTGATTGCCGCTGCTGTGCAGGACGGCGTGGCCATTCCGGAGGTGCTGCTGCCGCCTGGCGCATCGCCACATAACTACGCGCTGCGCCCGTCCGACGTACGGCGCGTACAGTCGGCAGACCTGCTGTATTGGATCGGCCCGGACATGGAGAGCTTCCTGCCGCGCGTGCTCAAGGGGCGTAGCTTGCCGACCGTGGCGGTTCAGGACCTTGCGGGGATGAAACTGCGTCGTTTCGCCGAAGATAGTCACTCCCATGCCGACGATGCCGACGAACATGACCACGATCACCGCCCCGGCAGCCTGGATGCGCACTTGTGGCTATCGACGGTCAATGCCCGGGTGATTGCCGCGCGCATGGCCTCCGACCTCAGTGTTGCCGACCCGGCCAATGCCGCGCGTTACCAGAGCAACGTGAAGGCCTTCGATGAGCGTCTGGACGCATTGGATGCGCGTTTGAAAGCGCGCCTGGCATCGATTGGCGACAAGCCTTACTTCGTGTTCCATGAAGCCTTCGATTACTTCGAAGATGCCTACGGGCTCAAGCACACCGGCGTGTTCAGTGTTGCCGCCGAAGTGCAGCCTGGCGCCCAGCATGTGGCTGCGATGCGTACGCGTTTGCAGGAAGTGGGCAAGACGTGCGTGTTCAGTGAGCCGCCGTTGCGTCCGCGCCTGGCGGAAACGCTGGTGGCCGGCCTGCCGGTGAAGCTGGCGGAGTTGGATGCGTTGGGCGGGTACACACCGGCCACGGCTCAGGGGTATGAGCAGGTGTTGGAGAAGCTCGGGAATGATCTGGCCGGGTGTCTTGAGTCGCTCTGACAGTCGACACAAAACCCATGTGGGAGCGGGCTTGCTCGCGAATGCGATGTGTCAGTCAGTACATCTGGTACTGATCCACCGCATTCGCGAGCAAGCCCTATTCTGATTGCGTGCGCGGTTAGAGTGCGAACGGCAGTTGGACCGTGACCTGCTGGCGTTGCGCCAAGCGGTGTTCAAACTCCGCAGGGTCATGGATCAACACATCCTGTCCTGCAAACGACTCTGCCGCGATCAGGCGTGACAGCCAGAACCGCACACAGGCCACGCGCAGCATGGTCGGCCACAACTCAGCCTCTTTCGAAGTAAACGGCCGCAGGCCCGCATAGGCACCGAGCAATGCACGGGCACGCTGGCCATCGATCACGCCATCGGCGTCCGAGCACCAGTCGTTCAGGGCAATCGCCACGTCGTACAGCATCGGGCCAGAGCAGGCGTTGTAGAAGTCGATCAGGCCTGTCAGGTGCGTGCCTTCGAACATCGCATTGTCGCGAAACAGGTCGGCATGGATGTTGGCGCGTGGCAGGCCGAGGATCTGCGCCTTGTGGGCTTCAATTTCGTCCAGTGTGTCTTGCAGCAGGCGTTGCGGTGCTGGTGCCAGGTGCGAAATCAGCTGCGCGCCTTCACTGAGCATCCAGTCCAATCCGCGATCGGTCTTGCGCTCGAGTATTTTTTCGCCTTGTGTCGCCAGGTGCAGATGGCCTAGCAGGTCGCCAACCTGTGCGCAGTGTTGCGCATTGGCGTCCTTGATGTGTTTGCCGGCCAGGCGCGGTTGCAGTAGCGCCGGTTTGCCTTTCAGCTCGCGCAGGGCTACACCGTCGGTGGTGCGCAGGGCGTAGGGCACGGGCAGGTCGGCGTCGTGGAGCACGTCGAGCAGTTCGATGAAGAACGGCATTTCGGCGACGGGGCCACGTTCAACCAGGGTCAGGACAAACTCGCCCTGTTCCAGGCTGATGAAGAAGTTGGTGTTTTCGCTACCGGCGGCAATTCCCTGGAAATCAAGCAGGCGGCCGAGCCCGTAAGGGGCGAGAAAGGTTTCCAGCTCGGGCCGAGCCAGGGGGGTGAACACAGACATGGTTAAAACTGCCAGTACGGGCGCCGCGGTGCGCGGCGCCAATTGAAGTTAAGAAGTCATTTCCATTCGAAGATCTTCCATGACGGGATCAGCATATCCGGCTGGTCAGAGCGGATGAAGTTCGCATCGGTTCCGTCCGCGCGTACCAGGAAGTACGGCGGAAAGCCTTTCTGCGTCACCTTGATCGCGTACAGGAAGCCATTCTGGCGGTATTCCTGAATGGTCTTGTCGCCTTCCGTGCGAATGGTAACTTCCGGGTCGCCCGAGGGCGCAGTATCTGCCGCCAAGGCCACGATCGGAGTGAGTGCAATCAAGCCGGTCAACAACAGGCGATTTACTGTACGCATGATAACCTTGTCCCTTTGTCGTCATTGGTCCGGCTATTCTAGCGCCTGACCCGCCGAAAAGGTTGATCCTGCTCATGAGCCAAGCCCCCCTCGTCCTGGTGGACGGTTCTTCTTATCTGTACCGCGCCTTCCACGCGCTGCCCCATGACCACCTCCAAAGGCCTGCCTACCGGTGCGGTCAAGGGCGTGTTGAACATGCTCAAAAGCCTGCGCAAGCAGTACCCGGACAGTCCGTTCGCGGTAGTGTTCGACGCCAAGGGTGGGACCTTTCGCGACGATATGTACGCCGAGTACAAGGCCAACCGCCCCAGCATGCCCGATGACATGCGCGTGCAAATCGAGCCGCTGCATCAAAGCGTGATCGCCCTGGGTTTCCCGTTGCTGTGCGTCGAAGGCGTCGAGGCCGATGACGTGATCGGCACCCTGGCCCGCAGCAGTGCAGCTGCCAACCGCCCGGTGGTGATCTCCACCGGTGACAAGGACATGGCGCAGCTGGTGGACGGGCACATTACCTTGGTCAACACCATGACCGGTAGCGCGATGGACATCGAAGGCGTAAAGGAGAAATTTGGCGTCGCTCCGGAGCAGATCATCGACTATCTGGCGTTGATGGGCGATTCGTCCGACAACATTCCGGGCGTTCCGGGCATTGGCCCCAAGACTGCGTCCGGCTTGCTTGTCGGCGTGAATGGCGGCATCAAAGAGCTTTATGAGCAGTTGGACATTGTGCCGACGTTGCCGATTCGCGGCGCCAAGACGCTTCCGGCCAAGCTCGAAGAACATCGGGAGATGGCGTTTCTTTCCTACCAGTTGGCGACGATCAAGTGCGATGTGCCGCTGGATGTCGGCTTGGATGACTTGCATCTGATCGAGCCGGATCGCGAAAAACTGCTGGAACTGTACTCGCTGCTGGAGTTCAAGAGCTGGATCGATGAGGTTCAGCGCGATGCCAAGCGTGTCGAGCTCAAGGCCGCGCCTGCCGAAGAAGTTGCCGAGGCGGTTCCCGCGGCTCCGGTCGAGACGGCTTACACCACCATTCTCGACCAGGCCACGTTCGATCTTTGGTTGAAGAAACTCAATGACGCGAAATTGTTCGCTTTTGACACCGAAACCACCGGTATCGACGCGCAACAAGCGCAATTGGTCGGTGTTTCCTTTGCCGTGCAGCCCCACGAAGCGGCCTACATCCCGCTGACCCATTCCTACATCGGTGCGCCGGAGCAGTTGGACCGCAACACGGTGCTGCTGGCCCTGAAACCGCTGCTGGAAGACCCGGCCAAGCTCAAGGTCGGCCAGCACGCCAAGTTCGACATGAATATCCTGGCCAACTGCGCGATCGGCGGCGACCCGGCGCAGGGCATTACTGTGCGCGGCATCGCATTCGACACCATGCTCGAATCCTACGTGCTGAACTCCACCGCAACCCGACATGACATGGACAGCCTGGCCAAGAAGTACCTGGACCACGACACCGTCAGCTTCCAGGACATCGCTGGCAAGGGGGCCAAGCAACTGACCTTCGACCAGATCGCCCTTGAACAAGCCGGCCCGTATGCGGCTGAGGATGCGGACGTGACCTTGCGTCTGCACCAGGAGCTGTTCGCGCAACTGACCGCCATCCCGAGCCTGGCCAGTGTGTTGACCGACATCGAGATACCGTTGGTGCCGGTGCTGGCGCGCATTGAACGCCAGGGTGCGCTGGTGGACGCGGCGTTACTCGGCGTTCAGAGCATCGAGTTGGGAGACAAGATGGTCGAGCTGGAGCGCCAGGCGTTCGAGATCGCCGGTGAGGAGTTCAACCTGGGGTCGCCCAAGCAGCTCGGCGCGATACTTTACGAAAAGCTCGGTTTGCCAGTGCTGAAAAAAACCGGCAAGGGCCAGGCGTCTACCGCTGAGGAAGTGCTGGCCAAGCTGGCAGAGGACGACTATCCGCTGCCCAAGGTGCTGATGCAGTACCGCAGCATGAGCAAGTTGAAAAGCACTTACACCGATCGGCTGCCGGAGCAGATCAACCCACGGACCGGGCGTATCCATACGTCTTATCACCAGGCGGTGGCGGCGACTGGGCGCTTGTCGTCCAGTGATCCGAACCTGCAGAACATCCCGGTGCGTACCGCTGAAGGGCGGCGGATTCGCCAGGCGTTTGTCGCGCCCAAGGGCTACAAGCTGTTGGCAGCGGACTATTCGCAGATTGAGCTGCGGATCATGGCGCACTTGTCCAAGGACGAGGGGTTGATGAATGCCTTCCGCAACGACCTCGACGTGCATACGGCGACGGCGGCCGAAGTGTTCAAGGTTGAACTGGCTGAGGTTACTTCCAATCAGCGTCGCAGCGCCAAAGCGATCAACTTTGGCCTGATCTATGGCATGGGCGCCCAGAAGCTGGGTAAGGACATCGGCGTCGACACCAAGACGGCCAAGGCTTATATCGATGTTTACTTCGCTCGCTACCCCGGTGTGCGCGAGTACATGGAGCGCACGCGCGCCCAGGCTGCTGATCAGGGTTATGTCGAAACCTTCTTCGGGCGTCGGCTGTATTTGCCGGATATCAACTCCAACAAACCTCAGGAACGCGCTGCGGCAGAACGCACGGCGATCAACGCGCCGATGCAGGGTACGGCGGCGGATATCATCAAGAAGGCGATGGTGTTGGTGGATAACTGGCTGGCCGAGTCTGGCCTGGACGCCAAGGTGATCCTGCAGGTGCACGACGAACTGGTGCTTGAGGTGCGTGAGGATCTGGTGGTAGAGGTCAGCGAGAAGATTCGCGAGCACATGAGTGCGGCGGCCAAACTGGATGTGCCTTTGGTGGTGGACGTAGGCGTTGGTGACAACTGGGACGAAGCGCACTAATTGCGTGGGCTCTGCCGTCGCCTTGGGTGGTGGCAGAGTGCTTTAGATCAGATATCGCCGTCAGTTATTTCCAATAGTTTTTGAACCTGCCGGAACTTAACCCGTGAAGTGCCACTCAGAGTTACTGAATGGGTGGTGAAGCCCTTCAATGCTCCTATGTTGTGTTAAGTGTTGGCAGATATCTGGACCCCGCCCTAGCGGTCCAGTACTTGAACCCCGAACTTCCCCTCCCCATAAGAAGTCCGGGGTTTTTTTGCCCGCAGAAAAGTTATTCCGCGAGTTCCGCACCCTTGTCCGCCAATTCCATCCAGCCCGCCAGCACGGTGTAAGCCTCTTCCAGACCCATGCGCTTGGGGGCCGAGAACAGCTGGATGGTAATTGCGTCGCCCCAACCCTTACGGATTTCGGACTGCACTTTGAGCAAGGTGTTCTTGGCTGCGCCGTAGGTGAGCTTGTCGGCCTTGGTCAGCAGGATATGCATCGGCATGCCGCTGGCGACTGCCCAGTCGAGCATCAACAGGTCGAAGTCAGTCATTGGATGACGGATGTCCATCATCAGGATCAACCCCTTCAAACTCTCGCGGCCACCCAGGTAAGCCTCCAGGTGACGCTGCCAGTGCAGCTTCAACGGGATAGGTACTTTGCGTAACCGTAGCCCGGCAGGTCGACCAGACGCCGATCATCGTCTAGCTTGAAGAAATTGAGGAGTTGCGTGCGGCCCGGGGTTTTCGAGGTGCGTGCCAGGCTGGCGTGGGTCAGCGTGTTCAGTGCGCTGGACTTGCCAGCGTTGGAACGACCGGCAAAGGCGACTTCAAAGCCTTCGTCATCGGGGCATTGGTCAACTTTGGCGGCGCTGAGCATGAACGTGGACTGTTGGCACAGGCCAAGGATGGGATTCTTGAGTTGCATGAGATTTCCGATGTGGGCGATGCCGAGAAAGGGTGCGGCAAGCGGTGTCGTTTCCGTTTCAGTAGCGCCAGTATATAATGCCGCAGATTTTGTGTGTGTTTTGTCCCAGCGAAGGACGAAATTCACGGGAGCGAAAAGACCTTTATTGCGCATTAGAACGCAAAACGCTCTCAAACCCTGAAATGGTCGACGTATGACCAGATGGTTGCTCGCTATCGGTGTCCTGATTCCGCTTTACAGCGCTCAGGCTACACAGGATCCGGAGGCGGTGTACAACCGAGTTTGCGTGGCTTGCCATGCCGGCCAGCTGCCCAACGCCCCCAAACGGGGTGACCCGGCAGCCTGGGCGCCAAGATTGGCGCAAGGCATGGACACGTTGGTCCAACACGTGACCCAGGGTTTCAAGGCAATGCCGCCGCGTGGTTTGTGCATGGACTGCAGTACTGAGGATTACCAGGCCGTCATTGAGTTGATGGTGAGTAAACCCGGTAGATAACTCTTAAACCCCTTAGCCGTAGTTGGATTAGCTGATGAACAAACTGATCGTGAGTCTGCTGTTGACCTTGGGCATCACCGGTGTTGCCCATGCTGCAGGCGACGCTACAGCGGGCCAGGCGAAAGCCGCCGTATGTGGTGCTTGCCATGGACCGGATGGCAACAGCCCGGCGCCGAACTTCCCTAAACTGGCCGGCCAGGGTGAACGTTACCTGACCAAGCAGATGCACGACATCAAGGATGGAAAGCGCACGGTCCTGGAAATGACCGGCCTGCTGACCAACCTCAGCGATCAGGACCTGGCAGACATCGCGGCGTATTTTGCCAGCCAGAAAGGCAGCGTGGGAGCCGCCGATCCTAAAACCGTGGCCCACGGTGAAGAGCTGTTCCGTGGTGGCAACCTGGAAAAGGCATGCCTTCGTGCATCGGTTGCCACTCGCCTAACGGCGCAGGCCTCGCTGCTGCCGGTTTCCCGCACTTGAGCGGCCAACATGCGCAGTATGTTGCCAAGCAGTTGACGGACTTCCGTGAAGGCAATCGCACCAATGACGGCGATGCCAAAATCATGCAAACCATCACCAATAAAATGAGCAACAAGGACATCGAGGCGGTTTCCCAGTACATCCAGGGCCTGCACTAAGCCTGCGGCTACGTTAACGCTCGATTAATCCATCGATGCAAGCATAAAAGGGTGGCTTAGGCCGCCCTTTTTTGTGGCCGGTGCCGTTACACTAACGAACTCATGCCCGCGTAGACCTGTCACAACAAAGGTCGCGTGAGGCGACTTTATTTGTCCAGGAGTAAAGCATGCGTAATCTGATCCTCAGCGCCGCTCTCGTCACTGCCAGCCTCTTCGGCATGACTGCACAAGCTGCCGACGTGCCGCTTGAAGCCGGTAAAACCTACGTCGAACTGGCTAACCCGGTTCCGGTTGCGGTGCCTGGCAAGATCGAAGTGGTGGAGCTGTTCTGGTACGGCTGCCCGCATTGCTACGCTTTTGAGCCGACCATTAACCCTTGGGTCGAAAAACTGCCTTCCGACGTAAACTTCAAGCGCATCCCCGCCATGTTCGGTGGCCCTTGGGATGCCCACGGCCAACTGTTCCTGACCCTGGAAGCCATGGGTGTAGAGCACAAGGTCCACAACGCCGTGTTCAACGCGATCCAGAAAGAAGGCAAGCGCCTGACCAAGCCGGACGAAATGGCTGACTTCGTGGCGACCCAGGGTGTAGACAAGGACAAGTTCCTGGCCACCTTCAACTCCTTCGCGATCCAGGGTCAGATCAAGCAGGCCAAGGAACTGGCGCAGAAGTACGGCGTGCAGGGCGTACCGACCATGATCGTCAACGGTAAGTACCGTTTTGACCTGGGCACCACCGGTGGTCCGGAAGCGACCCTCAACGTGGCTGACCAGCTGATCGCCAAAGAGCGTGCAGCGAAGTAAGGGGCCTACCATGCGCCGCTGGGGTACCGAACGTGTCGTTGGTCTGCATGATCCGCAGGTCAACGAACATCACCTGGAATCCACAGGCCTGCCAGCGGACAGCCGCCTGCGCCTGCTGAGCTTCAACATCCAGGTGGGCATCAGTACCGAGAAGTACCGGCACTACCTCACCCGTGGCTGGCAGCACCTGCTGCCCCACACTGGGCGTGCCGGCAACCTGCAAAAAATCGGCAACCTGTTGAATGATTTCGACCTGGTCGCCCTGCAGGAAGCTGACGGCGGCAGCATACGCTCCGGCTACATCAACCAGGTGGAGCATCTGGCCCAGCTAGGTGCTTTCCCTTACTGGTATCAGCAACTCAATCGCAACCTCGGGCGCCTGGCGCAGCACAGCAATGGCGTGCTCAGCCGCTTGAAACCAACCGCTATCGAAGATCACCCGTTGCCAGGCCCCAAGGGGCGTGGCGCGATCCTCGTGCGCTTTGGTGAAGGCCCTGAGGCCTTGGTGGTGGTGATGATGCACTTGGCGCTGGGTGCGCGCACCCGCACCATGCAGTTGGCTTACATCCGTGAGCTGATTGGTACTTACAAGCACCAGGTGCTGATGGGTGACATGAACACCCATGCCAGCGACCTGCTGCAGAATTCCCCGTTGCGCGACCTCGGGCTACTGGCGCCGCAAGCCGAAGCCACGTTTCCCAGTTGGCGTCCGCAACGTTGTCTTGACCATATCCTGCTCAGTCCAACCCTCACACTCGAGAGTGTGCAGGTGCTGGCGCAGCCTATCTCCGATCACCTGCCGGTCGCGGTAGAGATTCGTCTGCCGGGTTCGCTCACGGCTGATGCATTACCCGCGTTGAGCCCAGGCCCTCGCGGACCCCTTGCATGAGCGACGACGCCCAGCGCTGGAAAGAGAAATACCTTAAAAGTATCGAGCAACAAGAAAAGCTCGAACGCCGTTAGGCTGCCCGCCTCGACCTGCTGCGTCGAGGGCTGGTGCGCAGCACCCTGGCGGCGGAAGGCACTGACCGTGCGGTTGACCAATGCATGAAGGAAATGCGCGACGTCGTCCGTACCGACGATATGGATGCCGCCCTCGCCGCCCTGCTGCCACGCCTGGAAAAGGCCGTATTGGATTCGGAGCAGCGTCGCGAAACCCGGGTTGACCAGATCAGCAGCGCACTCACGTCTCTGGTGGCGCAGTTGCAAAAACTGCCGCTACCCCGTGAGGTGGCGCGTCCACTGAAAACCTTCGCCAAGCAGTTGGACGGACGCGTCAGCCAGGCCCGCGAGATCCCGCTGCTGCTCAGTGAACTCAGCAGCCTGCAACGGCAGGCGTTGGATAACCTGGAGCCGGACGGCGAAACCCCGCGCCCTGGGCCGGGGCTACTGCAGCGTCTATTTGGAGCCAAGGAGGTTGCGGATGATGCGGTGGCCAGCGAGCCGACCGCCAACCCGATACCGTTGCCCGCTGTGGCCAAGCCAGTCGCAGAGCCCCAGGAGCCCCAGGAGCCCCAGGAGCCCGAGCAGTCCGAGGAATTGACACAAGCCTTGCGCGCTTTTGCACCACAAGTGCCAGTGCCGAGTGCGCCACAACCTGAAATCCCGGTGCCAGCAAAAGTCGCCGAGGCGGCCAGTGACACGTTCGTCTACGAGGCGCCTGTTCAAACGGCGTCGCCTGCAACGCCTGTCGCGCGTATCGAGCCCGCCGCTGCCGAGCCTAAGGTGGACGAGCCGGCTCCGGAAAGCGCCCTCGCCGCCTTTGTCGAGGTGCCGCAGGCTCAGGTCGAGACGCCGGACGAAACGCTCATTGGTAGCCTGTCGCTGCCGCCCGTGCTGGAGGCCGAGGAGACCGATCCCGACGAGCTGCAAGCTGATGGCCCATATTCTTTGCCGGACTCGCCGGAGCCGTCCTACAGCTCCGTGGCCAAACATATCGAAGACACGCTCCTTGGGCTGCTGGAGGAGCTGTCACTGCCCGAGCGTCACCGACCCCAGGCCGAAGCCATGCGCGAACGCCTGGCCCACGGTTTGAACTGGTACGAGCTGCTGCCGATCCTGGATGACTTGGCGGTGTTGATGTTGGCGATCACCGACAGCGGCCAGCATGAATTTGAAGCCTATCTCAAGCAGCTCAACGAACGCCTTGAAGCGTTCCAAGGCCATTTGCAGGTGGCCAGCGACGGCCACGCCGATAGCCGCTCCGCCGCTCGGGAACTGGACACGCAGATTCGCGAACAGGTCGATGGCCTGCAAAGCAGCGTCCAGGAGGCGGCCGACCTGGACAGTCTCAAGCATGTTTTGGAAAGCCACCTTGAAGGCCTGCTCGGCACCATGGACGAGCATCAGCAACAACGTGACCAGCGTGAACAGGAAGTTGCGGCGCGCCTGACAGGGCTGGCTGAACGGGTCGCCAATATGGAGCAGGAAGCGCAGGGTTATCGTGAGCACCTGGAGGTGCAGCGCCAAAAGGCCCTGATTGATCCGCTCACCGGCCTGCCCAACCGTGCAGCCTGGAGCGAACGCCTCGACTTTGAGGTCAACGCCTGGCACCAACACGGCAACAACCTGTCATTGGCGATGTTGGACCTGGATCACTTCAAGCGTATCAACGACGGATACGGTCATCTGGCCGGTGACAAAGTGCTGAAAATCATCGCCAACGTGTTGCGCAAGCGCCTGCGCCCGACGGACTTTATCGCGCGCTTTGGCGGTGAAGAGTTTGTGTTGCTGATGCCCAATTCTTCCTTGGCCGATGCCGTGGCGGTTGGCAACGTGCTGCGTGCAGCCATTGAAGCGTGCCCGTTTCACTTCAAGGGCGAGCCGGTGACGATTACGGTGTCCATGGGGGTGGCGCAGTTCCAGCCGGGAGAGCGCAGTGACTTGGTGCTCAAACGCGCGGATGCGGCGTTGTATCGAGCCAAGGCGGCGGGGCGCAACCAGGTGCAGGCGGCGTAAAAGATGTTCCATTTTGTAATTTGACCGTCGGGTCGCGGGCGGTACGTTACACTGTTGCATTATCGTCTTCAGTGTAACGTCGCCCGCCATGAAATCCTTTGCTTCGCCTTTTTGTTTCTTCTGCTCGCCGGCTGCGCCAGCGGTCCTCGCCTGGACACCAGCCACCCCTCGGTGAACCATGACAACCGCGTGCAGTTCGTTATCGTCCACTACACCTCCACCAACCTCGAACGCTCCCTGGCCCTGCTTACCCACGGCCAAGTCAGCAGCCATTATCTGATCGGCGACGACGCCTCAGGCACCATCTACAAGCTGGTCGACGAAAGCCAGCGCGCCTGGCATGCGGGGGAAAGCGAGTGGATGGGCCGCACCTGGCTCAACTCCAGCTCCATCGGCATCGAAATCGTCAACCCAGGCTACCGTGATACGCCCACCGGCCGCGTGTGGTACCCGTACTCGGAGTCGCAGGTGCAGTCGCTGGTGGTGTTGCTCAAGGACATCAGCAAACGCAATGGCATCGATCCCAAGAACATCATCGGCCACAGCGACATCGCACCGTTGCGCAAGCTAGACCCGGGCCCGTTGTTCCCGTGGAAGCGTCTGGCGGCTGAAGGGCTAGGCGTTTGGCCGGATGCGCAAGCCGTTGCGCGGTTCCAGGTGCAATACGCCAGCGAGTTGCCGAGCATCACCTGGTTCCAGGAAGAGTTGGCGCGCCTGGGCTACCAGACGCCGCAGACCGGTGAATTGGATGTCGCCACGCGCCATGTGATTGCGGCATTCCAGATGCACTTCCGGCCTTCGCTGTTCGATGGCACGCCAGATGCGGAGAGTGCCGCGATCCTGCGCGCGTTGAATCGCAGTTAAAGCGGTAGCGCCATATAGAATTGAGTGCCCTGCCCCGGCCGTGAATACACGCCCATGCGGCCACCGTGCAATTGCACGATCTCTTTGCACAGCGCCAGCCCGAGGCCGGCGCCACCCTTCTGCGACCTACCTGCACGAAGGGTTCGAAGATGCGCCCCTGTTGCCCGTAGGCGATGCCTTCGCCGTTGTCCTCGACGCTGATAATCACCCGCTCACCATGGCGACGCGCCTGCAGGCGAATCTGTCCGCCGTCGGCGGTGTGGCGCAGGGCGTTGCCCAACAGGTTGTCGAGTACTCGCTCCAACTGCACCTGATCGGCATACAACCGGGGCAGATCGGGTTGGGCCTCCACTAGCAGCTCTATGTTTTGCGCGTTGGCCGGTTCTGCAAAGCGTGCGCGGGCATGTTCGAGCAAGTCAGTGACATCACAGGGCCCCAGGGTGAGTTTCTGCAGGCCGTTCTGGTAGCGCGAGAAATTGAGCAGGTCATTGATCAACTGCATCAGGCGCTGCATTTCTTCATTGACCGTGTCCAGCAGGTCCGCTTCGCGAGACTCCGCCGGAAACTTCGCGCGTTCACGGAACAGGCCGAACGCCATGTGCATGCCGGTCACCGGCGTGCGCAATTCATGGGAAGCGCGTAACACGAATTCGCTGCGTACCCGTTCAAAGGCGCGCTGCTCGGTGACGTCATGCAACACCATCACGGCGCCGAGAATGTGCCCTGGGTATGGCTGACAGGCGTCAGGCTGTAAGTCAGCAGACGCAGTTCGCCTTCGACTTCCACTTCTAGGTCGTCGGGCGCACGTTCCAGGTTGCCGCCCCGTAGGACCAGTTGCAGCTGTTCATCCAGCTCCGGGCGTGCCAGTGCTTCGCCAAGTCCCTGGCCTAGACGTTCTCCGTCCCAGCCCAGTTGGCGTTGTGCTACTGGGTTGAGGTGCTCCAGGCGGCCTTGGCGGTCAATCATCAGCAGGCCGTCATCGATGCTGTCGAGCACGGCTTGCAAGCGCTGCTGACCGGCCAGCAGCTCATCAACATTGGTTGCCTGATGCTGGCGCAGTGCCTCGGCCATGATGCCGAAGCGACGGGTCAGTTGGTTCATTTCCGCGGCTGAAGAAATCGGCAGTGTCACTTCGAAATCGCCCTGCCCGATCTTGTCCGCCGCTTTGGCCAGTGCTTCGATCGGCCCGCCAAAACGTCGGGCGATGCCATGGGCCGTCACAAACCCGATGATCAGCACCGCCAGCCCCACCAAGCCGAGCAAACCGGCGATGAGCAGGGCCCGCTCGCGGGACTTGTGTTCGCTGTTGCTGATGTTCTGCAGGGCCAGCTTGTGCTCGTTGATCAGGCCGTTGCGCAGTTCATTGAAGGCTTCGGTGAGCTGCTCCTTGCTGCCGGGAGGCGGTGTCGCTTGCTGGGATTCGTCAAACGCCTTGAGCAAGTCTTGGTAATCGTCCTTGGCTCGGCTGAACCCCGTTCCAACACCGTCCTTCTGCTCGTGCGCTATGCCTTGGTCCAGCAGTTCGAAATAGCGTTGTTTCGAAGCCTGCAAGGCCTGCGGGTCCGGGCTCTCTTCCAGCATCATCATCAACTGGTCGCCCAGGCTCTGGCGCAACTTGAGCCCCAGGTCCAGGGTGACGAAGTTGCTACGGATCAAGGACTCCTGGGTCTTCGCCATTTGCATGACGCTGACCAGGCCCAGGATCAAACCCAGCAGGGCGACGGTGATCAGCGCTGAGATACTCAGGAACAGCCGAGTGCGCAGTTTCATCGCAAGCTTCATAGGCTACAGCTCACAGGTTGTACTGTTTGCGTTTGCGGTACAGGGTCGATGCGTCGATACCGAGGGTACGGGCGGCCTGGTCCAAGGTGTCGCTGGTGGCCAGCACGGCGCCGATATGCGCTTTTTCCAGCTCATCCAGGCTCAGCGCTGCGCCGATACGCGGGGCATTATTGGTCGGCTGCTCGGCCATGCCGAGGTGAGTGATTTCGACCTTTTCCTGGGGGCAGATAATGCTCGCCCGCTCCACCACGTTGCGCAATTCACGGATATTACCGGGCCAGCGATAGTTGAGCAGCGCTTCGCGCGCTTCATCGCTGAAACCACGTGCGGGTCGTGCGTATTCTTTGACGAAACGCGCCAGGAAGCGATCGGCCAGGGTCAGGATGTCTTCGCTGCGCTCGCGCAACGGAGGCAGGTGCAGGGTGATCACGTTGAGACGGTACAGCAGGTCTTCTCGGAAGCGACCCTCGCGCACCATATCTTCCAGGTTCAGGTTGGTGGCTGCGAGGATACGCACGTCGGCACGACGGGTGACCGGGTCGCCCACGCGCTCATATTCCTTGTCCTGAATAAACCGCAGCAACTTGGGTTGCAAGGTGAGCGGAAAGTCGCCGATCTCGTCGAGAAACAGCGTGCCGCCATCCGCTTGGTTGACCCGGCCAAGGGTGCTTTCGCTAGCGCCGGTAAAGGCGCCACGGCTATGGCCGAACAACTCGCTTTCCATCAGCTCTGCCGTCAGCGACGGGCAGTTGATGGTGACGCAGGACTTTTTCGAGCGCTTGCTCCAACCGTGAATGGCACGGGCCAGCTCGCCCTTACCCGTACCGGACTCGCCCAGGATCAGAATGTTGGCATCCGTGCCTGCGACCTGGCGCGCGGTTTCCAGCACCACCATCATCGCGGGGCTGTGGGAGTCGAGGCCGTCCTTGGGCTGGCGTACTTCGCCTTCCAGTGCTTCAAGCCGTGCGGATAGCTGGCGTACCTCCAACTGCTTGGCGGTGGCCAGGCGCAATTGGTCCGGGCTGCAAGGTTTTACCAGGTAGTCAGCGGCGCCAGCCTGGATCGCATCCACGGCGGTGTCGACAGCCGAGTGGGCGGTGACAATCACCACGCGCATCCACGGCGCCTGGATGCGCATTTGTGCCAGCACATCCAGGCCATTGTCTTCACCCAGGCGCAGGTCCAGGAAGCACAGGTCGAACACCTGGCGTTGCATCAGCGCATCGGCCTGGGCCGCGCTGTTAGCGGTGGCTACGGTGTAGCCTTCATCTTCCAGGCAATAGCGGAAGGTGCGAAGGATCGCGGATTCGTCATCCACTAAAAGAATGCGGCCTTGAAGTTCCTTGGCTGATTCCATCTGTCCCACGCTCCTTAATATGAATGATGGTGTTTAGTCCCGGAATAATCGGGCAAGTTGCATGGTTTATTCTGATCGATAAAAGGCAGCGTCGTGCAGGTATCTGCATGTCTTCCCACAAAGCCCTGCCTGATGGCGTTTTCATGCCGTCTTGCCACTTCGGCAACGCACTCAACATTTTCGATCCTTCGATCCGACCGCTGGCGATCGTGCATTTCGCACGGCCACCAAGGGGGCATCGTGCAGGATGCTGGGCGATCTGCCGATCTAAAATATATAACCTATTGATTTTATTAGGTTTTTTTTGCAAAAAAGCTGGCATGCGCTCTGCAATATCTCTCCCAACGAATAATCAGAATGCGGGAGAACAACAGCATGACTCGCCAAAGCCTCAGCCAACTGCGTGTATCGCCGCCGCGCTTGCAGCAGGGTCTGTTTGCCAGCCTGGCCTTGATGGTCACGTTGATTGCCGGCCAGCAGATGCAGCATTGGCAGCAGAGTCAGCAGCAAGCCCCGCAGTTCCAACGTCCGATGATGACCCAGACCCATTTCAGCTCCATTGGCAGTGTTTCTGCCAATGCTGCGGCCCCGCAATTGAGAGTAGCTGACCAGGATTCCACTCTGGGCGAGCTGCCAGCCCAAGAACGTTGGGTGTTCTAGGCAAGAGCAACAAAAGGTCGCTCATGTTGGGCGCCCGAAAGGCACTACCGCTGTTACCCCTATAAAAGCGTAAGGAGAATCACCATGTTGAGTTGGGCAATCACATTTCTGATCATCGCCATTGTGGCTGCAGTCCTGGGCTTCGGTGGTATCGCGGGCACCGCCACGGGTATCGCCAAGATTCTCTTTGTCGTCTTCCTGGTGATGTTCATCGCTTCGTTCTTCTTTGGCCGTCGCGGCCGAGGCTGAACATGACCTCCCTGTCGTTTAAAACCATAGCTGCCGCCCTGCTTCTAGGCGGCAGCGGCTTGGTGATAGCCGCCAACGACGGCCAATCTCGGGCCAACGAATTGCTCAGCGCGGACCCGCAATACCGCGAAGCCTGGCAAAGCGTGGTGAAGAAAGAAGAGCGCTTGCCGGAATGGGTGATGAACCTGTCTGGCACCGCCGAACAGATGAATGCTGTAGAAGAAGACGGCGACAAGTATTTGGTTGGGCCGCTCTGCGAGACCGCAGATACGTGCCTGAACAAGCGCCTGATCGTTGCGTTCAGCTACGACAAGAAAGATGCCTACGCCATGTTGGTGCAAGTGCCGGCCGGTCTGCCGGCAGACAAGTCCCCGACGCGGCACGCCGACTACCGGTTTATCGGTAAGCCCGACGAAGGCATGCAGAAGCTGCTGATGGAGCAGCTGAAGAAAGATCCGAATTGGTACTAAGGTTCGTGCGACGCGGCTCGCGTCTGCGAACCCATCGTCCATAGAAAGAAGCCCTCGCTTCTTTCTGTTTGCACCGCTCGCCAAGAGGGGTGCATGACCAAGGGCCGGGTTGCTCTGATCAATTGGGATCGGCGTGACCTACGGGCACAGGGAGTGCCTGCGCAAGGGCCGGGTCAGGCGAAAAGCTGCGACGCAGGTTCACAAGCTCACGGCTTGCTGAACTTGCGACGGGCTTAACACTCTCATCTCCCGCGCTTCATACCGCCTATAGCCGCAAATTTCACTTTTGCTCATCTCCAACCATTTCTTGGTGTGTCGGGGTGACCATCTATCGATAAAATTTTGCCTTGGCTATAGGACATTTCCGACACAAAGTCGCTGTTATCTCAGGCATTTCTGCCAGCCTCTTCAAGACGTCCTGATTCTCTGAGCGAGCCGGGTTTGGCAGGTTCACGGCATGTTTGCCGGACAATATGTCGCATTTGAACTGACCGTTCGGACAGTTATTATGAAAAAAACCCATGCCGATTCGGCATAGGGTAGGCGTTTACGGCATTAGACGTCGTCCTCTTGCATCGGAATAGTTGCGCCTTTTTTCGCCTGCCAGTAAGCCATTTCGGCCACGCTGCGGTGACCTTCCATGGAGGCAGATGCACACACTTTTTCGCTCTCGAGCGTTGCAGCTGGCGCATTTGCCATACGTCCACTTGAAGTAAGGGTAATGACATGAAGAAGGCAAAGCTAAGCCTCGCCTGGCAGATCCTCATCGGTTTGGTGCTCGGGATCGCAATCGGTGCAGTGCTCAACCATTTCAGTGCTGAAAAGGCCTGGTGGATCAGCAATGTGTTGCAGCCAGCGGGCGATATCTTTATCCGCCTGATCAAGATGATCGTGATCCCGATTGTGATCTCCTCGCTGATCGTCGGCATTGCCGGTGTCGGTGACGCGAAGAAGCTCGGGCGTATCGGCGTCAAAACCATCCTTTACTTCGAAGTGGTCACCACCATCGCCATCGTGGTTGGTTTGTTGTTGGCCAATCTGTTCCACCCAGGCGCTGGCATCGACATGAGTACCTTGGGTACCGTCGATATTTCCAAGTACACCGCTACTGCGGCGGAAGTGCAGCATGAGCATGCGTTCATCCAGACCATCCTCAACCTGATCCCATCGAATATCTTCGCCGCCGTTGCCCGGGGCGAAATGCTGCCGATCATCTTCTTCTCGGTGCTGTTCGGCCTGGGTCTGTCGAGCCTCAAGCCTGAGCTGCGCGAGCCGCTGGTGAACATGTTCCAGGGCGTGTCCGAGAGCATGTTCAAAGTCACCCACATGATCATGAAGTACGCCCCGATCGGCGTTTTCGCACTGATCGCGGTGACCGTGGCCAACTTCGGTTTCGCCTCCTTGTTGCCACTGGCCAAGCTGGTGATTCTGGTTTACGTCGCCATCCTGTTCTTCGCCTTTGTGGTTCTGGGCCTGATCGCGCGCCTGTTCGGCTTCTCGGTGATCAAGCTGATGCGCATCTTCAAGGATGAGCTGGTACTGGCTTACTCCACCGCCAGCTCCGAGACCGTGCTGCCGCGCGTGATCGAGAAGATGGAAGCCTACGGCGCGCCGAAGGCGATCTGCAGCTTCGTGGTGCCAACTGGCTACTCGTTCAACCTCGACGGCTCGACCCTGTACCAGAGCATCGCCGCGATCTTCATCGCGCAGTTGTATGGCATCGACCTGTCGATTGGCCAGCAACTGATGCTGGTGCTGACCCTGATGGTCACCTCCAAAGGCATCGCCGGTGTGCCGGGTGTGTCCTTCGTGGTGCTGTTGGCCACCCTGGGCAGCGTGGGCATTCCGCTGGAAGGCCTGGCGTTCATCGCCGGTGTCGACCGTGTCATGGACATGGCGCGTACCGCCCTGAACGTGATCGGCAATGCGCTGGCCGTGTTGGTTATCGCACGTTGGGAAGGCATGTACGACGACGCCAAGGGCGAGCGCTACTGGAACTCCCTGCCACACTGGCGCACCAAGACTGCACTGCCAGCCGGCGAGACCAGCCGCGGCTAAGGCTTGCGTGATTTGAACAAACCCCGGGAAATCCGGGGTTTGTCGTTTCTGTCAGCCCCGCTATCATTCGCCCCATCTTTTGGGGGATTTAACTGATGCTCAATGGCCTCTGGCTTGGCTTCTTTGTCGTGGCAATGGTGTCAGCACTGGCGCAATGGCTGGTGGGCGGTAACGCCGGGATTTTTGCGGCGATGGTGGAAAGCATTTTCGCCATGGCCAAACTCTCGGTGGAAGTGATGGTGCTGCTGTTCGGCACTCTGACCTTATGGCTGGGCTTTTTGCGCATCGCCGAAAAAGCCGGGATCGTCGATTGGCTGGCCAAGGCCCTCGGGCCGTTGTTCCGCCGCTTGATGCCGGAAGTGCCTGCCGGTCACCCGGCCATCGGCTTGATCACCCTCAACTTCGCGGCCAACGGCCTGGGCCTGGATAACGCAGCCACGCCGATTGGCTTGAAGGCGATGAAGGCGTTGCAGGAACTCAACCCCATCCCGAACACGGCGAGTAACGCGCAGATCCTGTTCCTGGTGCTGAACGCGTCCTCGCTGACGCTGCTGCCGGTGACTATCTTCATGTACCGTGCCCAGCAAGGCGCCGCCGACCCGACGCTGGTGTTCCTGCCGATCCTGCTGGCCACCAGCGCCTCGACCCTGGTGGGCCTGCTGTCGGTGGCGATCATGCAGCGCCTGCGGCTGTGGGACCCAGTGGTGCTGGCCTATCTGATTCCTGGCGCGCTGGTGCTGGGTGGCTTCATGGCGCTGTTGGCGACCTTGTCGGCCACGGCTCTGGCCGGCTTGTCCTCGATCCTCGGCAACCTGACGTTGTTTGGCTTGATCATGCTGTTCCTGGTGATCGGCGCGCTGCGCAAGGTCAAGGTGTATGAGGCCTTTGTCGAAGGCGCCAAAGAGGGCTTCGACGTTGCCAAGAACCTGCTGCCGTACCTGGTGGCAATGCTGTGTGCCGTCGGCGTGCTGCGGGCTTCGGGTGCGCTGGATTTCGGCCTGGAAGGCATTCGCCATGTGGTGGCCTGGACCGGCATGGACACGCGTTTTGTTGATGCCTTGCCCACCGCGATGGTCAAGCCGTTTTCCGGCAGCGCCGCGCGGGCGATGTTGATCGAGACTATGCAGACTCAGGGTGTGGACAGCTTCCCGGCGCTGGTGGCAGCGACGATCCAGGGCAGTACCGAGACCACCTTCTATGTGTTGGCGGTGTACTTTGGGTCGGTGGGGATTCAACGGGCCAGGCATGCCGTGGGGTGTGCGTTGTTGGCGGAGTTGGCTGGCGTGGTGGCGGCTATTGCGGTGTGCTACTGGTTTTTGGCTGAGACTGAGATTCCTATCGCAGGCAAGCCAGCTCCCACCTTGACTGTGTTCACAAATCAAAATGTGGGAGCGGGCTTGCCCGCGAAGAGGCCCTCAGCGTTTCACAGCACCATTACCCTGCTGCACCACCCACTCCACCACCTGTTTATTCAACTGATCCCCAGCCTGTCCAAACCCAGCCACCACCGCCGGCACTTTGGTGTCCCCCACCGGCTGGTGCACTTCGAACCGCCGGCTGGCAATAATCCGCTGATCACTCCCGCGCACCAGTCGCGCGTCCAAGCGAATCACCACCTCCACGGCACTGCCGTGATATTCACTCTGGAACGCCTGCAACTGCCCGCCCAACTCATAGTCGGCCTGCAGGTTGCTTTCGTCGGTGCTCAGCAATGTCACCCGCCCATCACGCTGGAAGCCATCCATAAAGCGGTTGCGCAACAGCACCGGTGACGGGTCGCTCCAACGTGAATTCGCGTAGCTGCTGATCAGGTCGCCATTGGGCACTACGGCAATGCGCGGGCTGTCGAGGAATTCGCTGCTCTGCGGCTTGTTCACGCGCAGCGACCAGGCCACGGGTGTGCCTTGGCTGGTGGTCTGGGCCGACGCCAGGCGGTACACATCCGACGGGTCGGGCTTGGGCAGGATCGAGCAGGCACTGATCAATACCAGTACCACAGGGGCGATCATTTGGTAAGCACGCTTCATGGCGTGAACTCCTTGTTCTTGTCGCTGCCCAGCAGGTAACCGCTGGGGTTGGCTTCCAGGCGGCGGGAGATGGCGCGCAGCGAACCGAGGGTTTCACGCAGTTCGCGCACGGCCGGCGCCAGTTCGTTGAGGCCCTGCATGCCGCTGTTCACCGAGTCCTTGTTATTGGTCAGCAAGGTGTTGATGGTGGCGGTGCTTTGTTCAAGGGACTTCATGGCCTGCTCGGCGCTGCCGAAGGCTTGCTTGCCCTGGTCGTTGAGCAGGCCGTTGGCGTTGCGCATCAGCACGGTGGTCTGTTCCAGGGCCGCACTGGCCTGTTTGCTTACCTGCATCAGTTGCTGCATCACCACTTTAATGTCGCCACGCTGCTCGGCGATGGCACCGGTGGTTTGTTGCAAGTTGTCGAGTGTGTTGCTCAAGCGGTCGACGTTCTCGTGGGAGAACATGCGGTTGGCGTTATGCAGCAGCAGGTTGATGCTGGTCATCAGGTCGTTGCTGTTGTTGAGCAGGCGTGCGATGGGTGATGGCGAGGCGATGATTTCCGGCAGGTTGCCGTCCTTGCCCTTGAGTTCCGGGCTTTGTGGCGTGCCGCCGCTGAGCTGGATGATCGAGGTACCGGTGATGCCGGTCAGGGCGAGCTTGGCTTGGGTGTCTTCCTTGATCGGCGTCTGCCCCGACAAGCGGATGCGCGCCAGCACACGGCGCGGGTCCTTGGGGTCCAGGCGCAGGCTGGTGACGTCGCCCACCTTGATCCCGCTGTACTGCACCGAACTGCCCTGGGACAGGCCGCTGACCGCCTCGTTGAACACCACCTCGTAGTCCTGGAAGGCGCTGTCGACGCTGGATTTGGCCAGCCACAGGCCAAACAGCATTGCGCCGACCACCACGATTACGCTGAACAGACCGATCATCACATGATGGGCTCGGGTTTCCATGTCATACCTCGTTGAGCGGTTGAGCGGCATCCAATGCCGCGCGGCCACGGGGGCCGTGGAAATATTCGTGAATCCAGGCGTCGTCGGTTTCCGAGACGACATCGATGGCATCTGCCACCAGCACTTTCTTCTGCGCCAGCACCGCCACGCGGTCGGTGATGGTGTACAGCGTGTCCAGGTCGTGGGTGACCAGGAACACGCTCAGGCCCAACGCATCGCGCAGGGTCAGGATCAGTTGGTCGAACTGCGCCGCGCCAATTGGATCGAGGCCGGCGGTGGGTTCGTCAAGAAACAGGATGTCCGGGTCCAAGGCCAGGGCGCGAGCAAGCGCGGCGCGCTTGATCATGCCGCCGGACAGCGAGGCCGGGTATTTATCGGCGGCCGACAACGGCAGCCCCGCCAGGGCCAGCTTGACCGCTGCCAAGTGCTCGGCATCGCGGCGGCTGAGGCCGGCGTGTTCGATCAGCGGAAGCGCGACGTTTTCGGTGACGGTCAGCGAGGAAAACAACGCGCCCTTCTGGAACAGCACGCCGAAGCGCCGTTCCACCAGTGAGCGCTCGTGTTCCGACAGGCTCGGCAGGTTCTTGCCGAACACCCGCACCTCGCCTTCGCTGGGCCGGCGCAACCCGACGATGCTGCGCAGCAGCACCGACTTGCCGCTGCCCGAGCCGCCGACCACTGCCAGGATCTCGCCTTTGTACAAATCCAGGTCGAGATTCTCGTGCACGCTCTGGCTGCCAAAGCGATTGCACAGGCCGCGCACTTCAATCACCGCCTCAGTGGGCGCTCGGTGTAGGCGACTCACCAGCCCATCTCCATGAAGAACATCGCGGCGACGGCATCCAGCACGATCACCACAAAAATCGATTGCACCACGCTGGAGGTGGTGTGGGCGCCGACCGATTCGGCACTGCCGCTGACCTTGAAGCCTTCCAGGCAGCCAATGGCGGCGATCAGGAAGGCGAAGATCGGTGCTTTCACCATGCCCACCAGAAAGTGCTGCACCCCGATGTCTGATTGCAGCAACGATAAAAACATCGCCGGCGAAATATCCAGCGCCACGGCGCACACCACCCGCCGCCGACAATGCCTGAGAGCATCGCCAAAAATGTCAGCATCGGCAGCGATACCAGCAGCGCCAGCACGCGCGGCAGTACCAGCAGCTCCATGGGGTCCAGGCCCAGGGTGCGGATCGCGTCGATTTCTTCGTTGGCTTTCATCGAGCCGATTTGCGCGGTGAACGCACTGGCGGTGCGGCCAGCGATCAGGATGGCGGTGAGTAATACACCGAATTCCCGCAGGAACGAGAACGCCACCAGGTCGACGGTAAAGATCGTCGCGCCAAAGCTCTTGAGCACCGTAGCGCCGAGAAACGCCACCACGGCACCCACCAGAAACGTCAGCAACGCCACGATGGGCGCTGCGTCGAGGCCGGTTTGCTCAATGTGCGCGACCATCGGCGTGATGCGCCAACGCTTGGGTCGGAAAATACCGCGAGCGAAGGTTTCGAGGATCAGGCCGATAAAGCCCAGCAGTTGCTTGCTGTCTTGCCAGACTTTATCCACAGCCCGGCCGATGCGCGCCAGCACTTGGATGCCGGTGGCCTCTTCGGGGGCTTTTTCGGGTACGCAGAAATCATTGAGGGAGCGGTAGACCGTCTTGAGCAGCGCACGGTCGGCGGCGGACAAGCTGCAATCGGTCTGCTCGGCGGACTGCTCTATGCGGGTGGGCCCCAGCAGTTCCACCAGCAATGAGGCGCCGGCGGTGTCCAGCGCGCCAAGGCCATTGAGGTCGATGCGGGCGCCGGCGTCGTATTGGCCGTCGAGTTTGTCCGACAGCTTTTTCAGTCTCGCGTAGTGGGCAAGCGTCCAGTCCCCCGTAATCCTGAGTAACGGAGGAACAGTGGACGTATCGAGGTGGGCTGCGCCGGCCGTTGAACTACTGGTCATAAGCTCCGAGCTTGTTTGGCTATCCACAATTCCTACGTAATAGCACGATACAGCCTACTTTGGGTTGTCCGATTGTGCTGTGTCAGTCACTTTGAATCGCAGCACGCCAATCACTTGTCCGTCTTCGGTCAAAACCTGCACTTGCCAGCGGCCTGCAGCGTCAGCCGGGAAATTCTGCTTGTGGGTCCAGGCACGGTAGCCTTCCTTGCGACCACCGTGGATATCCAGGGCGATGCGGTCGACCTCTTTGCCGTTGAATTTCCACACGTGGTAAATCCGCTCATCCAGGCCCCGCGGCGCGTTGATCGCGGTGTAGGCGTACAGTCCGGCATTGCGCAGTTGGGCGGCGCTGACTTCCTTGAGGTCATCCCCTGGCGTGCGGTCTTGCAGCGTGGTGCTGATGGCGACTTCGGTCATCCACAAGGTAGCCGGTGGTACCCAACTGCGCAGGAACCAGCCGGCACAGCCAATCGCAGCGGTAACCCCCAGCAGCATCGCCCAGCCTTTGACGCTGCGCAGTGGCAGGCTTACGGCCAGGCTCGGAATCGACAATGCCATGGCCACGCCTAGGGCCAGTTTGTAACTTTCGGCGGTGGTCAGGTGCAGGATGATCGGCAGCGCAGTCAGCAGCGCGGCGAACAGGGTGAAGGTGTGCAGCGCGAGGAACAGCGAGCGCTTGGGCGCCAGCCACTTGTAGTACAGCGGGTCGGTGATCGACACCAACGCCGCCGCACCGAGCAGGCCAGTGAAAATCGATTGGCCGCTGTTCCAGGCCGTGGTGACGAAAAGAACGGCAGCACAAAAACAGACTTTCCTGGTGGATCATCTGCGTCGCATAACGCAACAGCGGTTCGGGGATTTCCCGTTTGAAGACCTTGGTGAACAACTGGGTGAAGCTGTTTTCGAGCATCAGCCACAACCAGCTCACCAGCATGATCACCGCAATCCAGCTGGCCATGCCCTGCTGACGGTCCACCAGGATGAAACTGCACACCCCCGAGATGAAGCCGCCGAGCGCAATCACCCCTGGGTAGCGCTTCATCAGTTCGAGGACGCGGGTGATTATGCGGGTCAGGTTTTGCATTCGGCGGTTCGCAGTCTTTGTAGGAAAAAATCCCCGACAGAATAACGTCTTAGCCTTCGGTCCGGTGTTCGATTACGCGATCCGTTTGCGATAAACCCGCACGCCAATCAATACAATCGCGATCAGCCCGAGCACCCCGGCGCCGATCCAACTGAGGGCGTCGTAGCTCAGCAGTGGTTTCTCGACACGCCAGTAACCGGGTTGCTTGAACACTTGGCGCAGGGCTTGGTTGGTCTGGTCCAGGCTCACCGCCTTGATGCGCTTGACCGGATCGCTGAAGTGGCCATTGTTGTAGTCGCCGGAAGCGCTCCAGTAGTAATCGGCCAGGGCGCTGTTGCCCTGCACGGCCCAGGCCTGGCGGGCGATGGCGGCTTGCTGCAGGCGGGCGAACACGGCGGGGTCGAGACCGGTCTTGAGCAGTTGGGCTCGCAGGTCCTGCAGCACTTGCTCGGCTTCAGGCAGGTTTTCGCGTTCAAGGTCGGCGTTCAAGCTGAGGAAACCGACGCCGCCGAGCACTTCGCGCTCGCTCCAGGGCCCGTAGGACAACGCGTGCTTGAGGCGCAGTTGACGGTACAGCGCCCAATCGAGGTAGTCCTTGAGCAGGTCGTAGGTCTCGTCGTGCTGATCGTCCAGCACCGGTTCGGGAAATAGCCAGTGCAGTTTGGCGCTGTTGCCTACCCAGCCGTGGATCAGTTCGCGGTGGCTGGCGGCGGCGTGCTGGATTTCCGGTAGCGGCAGGTGCTCGGTGGGGTCGACGGGATCAAGCTGGCCGTAGGTGCGCTCCAGGTAGGCTGGCAGCAGCTTGTCGAGGTCGCCGACGATGATCAGCGTCATGTTGTTGGGGGCGTACCAGTTTTTGCGCAGTGTCTCCAACTGGTCACGGGTCAGATGATCGACCTCGGCGCGCTCGGCACATTTAAGGCCCAGTTCGACGGCCAGTTGGTTGCTGGCGGTGTGGCCCAGGTCCTGGCGATCGAGCAGGCGTTGCAGGTGCGAATAATGGCCGCCGTCTTCGCGCTGCACCACCTGTTTGGCGGCGCTGATATTGGCGTCGGTCAGCTCGGTGCGGGTGATGATCGCCAGCAGCAAGTCGAGCACCTTGCGCTGGTTTTGCGCCGGGGCCTCGATCACGAAGGTGGTGTCGGCGTTGCTGGTGTAGGCGTTCCACTCGCCGCCGAGGGCTTGCATGCGGTCTTCGAGGTCACCTTCGCCGCCGCCGTCGATACCGCTGAACAGCAAGTGTTCAAACAGGTGCGGCAGCTCCTTTTCCTCACAGGGGAAGTCGTCGAGGCCTACCCCGACTACCAGGCGGATCGCCACATGCCCGCGTTCGGTGCCCGGTTTGAGCAGCAATTGCAGGCCGTTGGGCAAGGTGTAGCCCTCGACTTGCAGGCGGTCAAGGCAAAGGCATGGGCAGAACCCATGAGCAGGCAGACGAATAACAGGCGACGCATAACAAGCTTCCTGGCGAGTGAGGTCAGTTTTAACTGACTTCACGGGCCATCATCCGTTCAGGGCGAATGTGTGATGTCGGCAATATCTTCGGCGGAGAGTGCGCCGGTGTCGGACGTTTCCAACACTACATAAGCACTGCTGCAAAACAACGAGTTGAGGCGTTTCATGTCGGCAATCAGTTCCAGGTGTAGGGAGCTGGTCTCCAGGCTCTGGACGATTTTGCGCTGCAGGCGGCTGACGTGGGCGTGGGCCAGACGCCGTTCCTGGGCACGGAAACGGCGTTTCTCGCGCAGTAATTGGCGCGCGCTTTCCGGGTCCGCGCTGAGGAATACCGACAGCCCCAGCCGCAGGTTGGCGATCAATTGGCTGTGCAGGCCACTGAGCTCTTCCAGGCCGACTTCGGAGAATTGGCGGCGCTGGGAGGTTTTCTGCTGCTGGACCTTGCGCAGCATGCGTTCGATCAGGTCACCGGCCAGCTTGAGGTTGATCGACAACTCGATGATCTCGGCCCAGCGGCGGCTGTCCTGTTCACTGAGGTCTTCGCGGGGCATTTGCGCCAGGTAGAGCTTGATCGCACTGTAGAGCGCTTCGACGTCGTCGCTGAGACTGCGCATCTCCTGGGTGATGGCAGTTTGTTTGCCGCGCAGGACTTCCTGCATCGAGGTCAGCATGTTGTCGATCAGGTCGCCCAGGCGCAGGGTTTCCCGGGCGGCGTTGGCCAGGGCCAGGCTTGGTGTGTCGAGTGCTGTGGGGTCCAGGTGGCGCGGCTTGGCCTTGCCGTTGGCTTCCGGTTGTTCTGGCAGCAGCCAGGCACACAGGCGTGACATGGGGCCGATGGTCGGCAGTAGGATCAGGCAGCGGGTGACGTTGTAGAGCAGGTGGAAGGTAATGACCATGCCTTGGGCGCTGTAGTCCAAACCGTCCATCCAGCGTACGAGGGGGTCGAGTACCGGGATGATCAGCAACAGGCCGATCAGTTTGTACAGCAGACTGCCGAGGGCAACCTGGCGACCGGCGGCGTTTTGCATATTGGTGCTAAGAAACGCCAGCACGCCGCTGCCGATGTTGGCGCCGATCACCAGGCCGATGGCCACGTGCAAACCGATCACACCGGCACCGGCCAGCGTGGCGGTCAGCAGCACGGCGGCCAGGCTGGAGTAGGAAATCATCGCGAACAGCGCACCGACCAAGGCATCCAGCAAGATATCGCCGGTCAGCGAAGCGAAGATAACTTTGACCCCCTGGGCGTGGGTAATCGGACCCGCGGCTTCGACAATCAATTGCAGGGCCAGAATGATCAAGCCCAGGCCGATCCCGACCCGGCCCATCTGCCCTGCCCGCGTCTGTTTGCGCGACAGGAAGAAAATCACCCCGAGAAAGATCAGCAGCGGTGACAGCCATGACAGGTCAAACGTCAGCACCCGCGCCATCAGCGCCGTACCGACATCGGCACCGAGCATGGTTGCCAGGGCGGGCGTCAGCCCCATCAGGCCTTGGCCGACGAATGAAGTGACCAGCATGGCCGTGGCGTTGCTGCTCTGCACCATGGCCGTCACCAGGATACCGGCGACAAAGGCCAGCCAGCGCTTGGACATGTTCTGCCCGATGACTTGGCGCAAGTTGGAACCGTAGACCCGCAGGATGCCGGTTCGGACGATGTGCGTGCCCCAGATAAGCAGGGTCACGGCGGAAAGCAGATTGAGCAAGGTCAGCATGCTCGGCCCCCCGTGTGGGTTAGCTCAAAGAAGAGCAAATAAGAATTGCCGCGTGTCGCTCTACGTCTTGTAGTTAAGCTGTAGTTGGCGAATAGGCTCTGCGCCAGCATCGCATAGCTAAAGTGGGGATTGAAACAAAACTGTCATGAAATCAGCTTTTTGCGGATGCAAAAAGGGGCTTGTCTCAGCCCCTTTTTGGTCTGGCTCGGGTTTATTGACCCGGAATGTCCTTGCGCAGTTTCACAGGATCCTGCTGTTTCTTCTTTTTTCGCGATGGCGGTGCGCATCTTGATGTTCACCGCTTCTACCGCCAGGGAGAACGCCATGGCGAAGTAGACGTAGCCTTTAGGCACATGCACGTCGAAGGCTTCGGCGATCAGCACGGTACCCACAACCAGCAGGAACGACAGCGCGAGCATTTTCAGCGACGGGTGCTTGTCGATGAATTCGCTGATGGTGCCGGCTGCCAGCATCATCACCAATACGGCTACGACAATTGCCGCGACCATGACCGGTACATGGGAGACCATGCCAACGGCGGTGATCACCGAGTCCAGGGAGAACACGATGTCGATGATGGCGATCTGGATGATGGTGTAGATGAATTTGCCACCGGCGCCCTTCGGCTCATCGTGGGTTTCGTCTTCACCTTCCAGGGCGTGGTACATCTCTTGGGAGCTTTTCCACAGCAGGAACAGGCCACCGAAGAACAGGATCAGGTCGCGACCGGAGATGCCTTGGCCGAAGACCACGAACAGGTCGGCGGTCAGTTGCATCACCCAGGTGATCGACAGCAACAACAGGATGCGCGTGACCATGGCCAGCGCCAGGCCGAAGATCCGGGTGCGCGCCTGCATATGCTTGGGCATGCGGCTGACCAGGATCGAAATCATGATGATGTTATCGATGCCCAGGACGATCTCGAGGGCCGTCAGGGTGAAGAAGGCAATCCAGATTTCTGGATTGGTCAGCCATTCCATGTGTATTCCTTTGAGCAGTGTTAAACCGCGCAAGCTGCAGCGCCGCGCGGTGAGTCGGTAGGATTATAGAGTGCTGAACAGCGGAAAAATCCCCATCAGCAATGCGGCGAACATTATGCACAGGCACACCAGTACTGCCCACTTGAGGGTGAAGCGCTGGTGATCGCCGAATTCGATGCCAGCCAGGGCTACCAACAGGTAGGTGGACGGTACCAGCGGGCTGAGCAAGTGCACGGGCTGGCCAACGATGGAGGCGCGGGCCATTTCCACAGCGGTGATGCCGTAGTGGCTGGCGGCTTCGGCCAGCACCGGCAATACGCCGTAGTAGAACGCATCGTTGGACATGAAGAAGGTGAACGGCATGCTCACCAGCGCGGTGATTACCGCCAGATACGGGCCGAGTGCGTCGGGAATGACCGCCAGCAGGCTCTTGGACATGGCATCGACCATGCCGGTACCCGACAGGATGCCGGTGAAGATACCCGCCGCGAAGATCAGGCCGGTGACCGCCAGTACGCTGCCGGAGTGGGCGGCGATGCGGTCTTTCTGCATCTGCAGGCACGGGTAGTTGACGATCATCGCGATACTGAACGCCACCATGAACAGCACCGGCAGCGGCAACAGGCCGGCGATCAGCGTGCACATCAGGGCGAAGGTCAGCGCGCCGTTGAACCAGATCAGCTTTGGACGGCGGGCGTCCGGGAATTGCGACACGCTGATTTCGCTGTGGTCGATCTCATCGCCGTGCAGGTGCAGTTCACCCAGACGTGCGCGCTCACGCAGGCCGTACATGTAGGCAATCACCAGGATCGCCACGACGCCGACGGCCATGGCCGGGATCATCGGTACAAAAATGTCCGACGGGTCCACATGCAATGCACTGGCGGCGCGTGCCGTCGGGCCACCCCAAGGGGTCATGTTCATCACACCACCGGCGAGAATGATCAGGCCTGCCATGATTCGCGGGCTCATGCCAATGCGCTGGTACAGCGGCAGCATGGCGGCCACGCAGATCATGTAGGTGGTGGCGCCGTCACCGTCGAGGGACACGACCAGAGCCAGCACGGCGGTGCCGACCGAAACTTTCAGCGGGTCGCCCTTGACCATCTTGAGGATCTTGCGCACGGCCGGGTCGAACAGGCCGGAGTCGATCATCAGGGCAAAGTAGAGAATGGCGAACATCAACATCACGCCGGTCGGCGCCAGCTTGGTGATGCCCGCAAGCATCATCGGGCCGATCTCCGGCGCGAAACCGCCGAACAGCGCGAACAGGATTGGCACGATGATCAAGGCGATCAGCGCGGACAGGCGCTTGGTCATGATCAGGAACATGAACGTGATGACCATGGCAAAGCCAAGGAAAGTCAGCATAGGAATACTCCAGGCGTAGCGCGGCTAGGGAATGGCGAACCGGGTGGGGCTCAGCGCAGAACGAAAGGCACGAGGCGTACGGGTGGAGTTGGGGCGAACAGGCGGGTACGAGCGGACATCGGGAATCACCATTGTTGTTGTGTACAGCCGGTCTGTTGCCGGCAGTTGGGGGCGATCCTAGACGGGAAAGCTTTCAGCCAGCTTTCGCTGGGAAAACAGGTGATGAAGGGAAGACGCACAATCTTCAAGCGTATGAAGATCCAATGTGGGAGCTGGCTTGCCTGCGATTGCGGTGTATCAGCCCCCCATGTGCTAGCTGACCCGCCGTCATCGCAGGCAAGCCAGCTCCCACATTCAGAGTGTGTTTGCAGGGAGATATCAGGGCAGTTCGAGGCCGCCGGCAGCTTTGTGAAGCTTGCGCAAGTGTTCACCCACCTGCTTGAGGTTGGCCTCACACGCAGCAATTTCATCCGCACGGGACGGGTCCAGCAGCGCCCTTACCTCTTTATCCAAGTCGCCAGTCAGCGATTGCAACTGCTTCTGGCGCTCGGCGCTTTCCGATTCCAGGCGCTTGGCTTCCGACGGTTGCGGCAGGCCGTAGCCACCGCTGTCCAAAAGTTCTGCCGGGCGGCTGAGGAAGCCACTGTTGGCGAGGATTTGTTGCAGGGTGTTATTGGCTTTCTCCATGCCGCCGTTTTTCAGCTCGCGGGCACCGAGGTAGCGCTGTTTGACTTCGTCTTGTGCCAGCATCAACTGCTTGCGATAGCTGGCCTGCTCCAACAGCAGCAATGCGGCGCTGGTACGCAGGTCGGCCTGGTCGAACCAGGGGCGGCGTTCGGCGGCGCTGAGGGACAGCCAGTCTTCGACCTGGGTCTGCTTGATCGGCAGGTATTTGCGCAGCACTTCAAACATCGCCTGGTAGCGCTCGCGGAAGGAGTCGAAGTGATAACCCAGGCGCAGGGCATTGCGTTTGTCGTCGAGCACGCTGGTATCGGCCAAGCCGCGAGCGCTGAGAACTTCCAACAAACCGTTGGGGGTGATGTTGTCCAGGCCAGTCAGTTGCGGGTTGGCGCTGCCGCTGCGCAACAGCTTCAGGCTCTCTACTGCGCAATTGTTGGAGATGAAGAAGTAGTTGCCGTCATAGCTCCAATGCATCTCGGCAGCGTGCTCGACGGTGTCGTTGATTTCCTGGCGCGTCAGTTTCAAGGGCACGGAGGCCAGGCCGCGCAGCTCGGTCTTGGTGTATTCGTCGATTACCTGGGCCAGCGGCAGCACAAACAGCCGCGACGGGTACTTGCCCACCAGTCCATCCCAACTCGACAACTGAACGTCACCGACGAAGGCGCGGTAGGACAGCACCAGATGCTGGTCCAGGTCCAAGCGACAATCCGGACCACGCGGGCGACCGGGGGCGCAGATCACCAGGCGCAGCATGCTGTGGCCCCAGCGGCTGACCAGGTTCTGGTTGGCTTCGGCCAGCAGGTAGTCGATTTCGTAGACGCGCTCCGGGTCGATCTGGCCCAGCGGCGTCTTGGCAAAGTCGTTGCCTGCGTTCAGGAAGGCATAGGTCTTGGCGCAGGTGTCCTGCTCGGGCGGTGCCCAGCCGAAGTGCTCCTTGTAATAACGAAACAGCGCGGGGCGTCGGCAGGCGTAGCTGGGGTCGAGCAGGAAGTACTCCATGTTGACCGCCACGAATTCCAGCGGGCTGGTGGTTTCGTAGATGTCCGGGCTGCGGGCAACCTGATGGTTGTGCTGTTCACGTTCGCCACGGCGCCCGACGTATTGCGGCCAGCCGGCGAGGTCCAGCAGGCGCGGGTCGTCGCTGAGGGTGAAGCGGCGGTCATTCTGGCCACGGCATTGATCGGGCAGGCCGATCAGGCCGGTGATGTTGTTCTGGCGACTGCAGCGGTTGATCAGCGCACGGTCTTCCTTGGACCACAGGCGCGCACGGTCATAGATGTGGGTCAGTTCATGCAGCACGGTGGCGAGCATTTCCCGGCGCACAGTGCCGTGGGGGCGATTGGTTTTCTGGGTGGCGGCGCTGCCATCAGTGAGGCTGGCGAGCAGGTTGCTGTTGAGGTCCAGCTCGGACACCAGGGACGCCTGGCCGTAGGCGTTGCTGGGCATTTTGTCGGTCCAGCCGACATCGATGCGCCTGTCCAGCTGCTCGATAAAGCGTGGCGGCAATGAGCGCATCGCCTCGTCGAGCAATGCCTGGCTGGCCTGTTGTTCAGCCGGGCTCAAGCCATCGGTCTTGAGCCGCAGTTGCAGGCCGGCCTGGGCTGCGCCTGCACAGAGCAGCACAGCCCACGCCAAGAGCCAGGCGGCGAGTCGCCTCACAGAGCGAGGATAGCTTCGGCGAGGCTCTGGTCGCTGGCGTCACGCGTTTCCGGCATGCGCGTACGAATGGTGTCGAAAGCCGCTTCCAGTTGTGCGCCACGGATCTCGCCATTGGTGGCGACGAAACTGGCGGCATCATCGTGTGCTTCACGCACGACCTTGGAGTCGCGGATGGAGGTGGTGGTGTCCGAGGTGAAATCGATGGTGCGGCCGGAGGCGCGAACAATGATGTTACTGGTGGCCACCAGGGTATGTGCCTGGGCGACGTCGGCCAACAACAGCAGGCCAAGGGTGGCGGCGATCAGCGGGCTACGCATGGAATAACTCCGAATACAAAGATGGAAATACAAAGATGATTATTGGACGAGAATTGCTTGCGCCAGTTCACGGTCGCTGGCGTTAAGTTTTGGCTGGGTCCGGCGCAGATAATCCAACGCCGACTCAAGCCTTGCCCCCGCCATTGGCCGTCTGTGGCGATGAACGCGGCCGCATCATCCTGGGCAGCGACGATCACTTTGCGGTCGAAGGGCGCAGACGTCACCTTGCTGGTGGCGTACGCGCTCGCGACAGTGCTTTGGGTGGTCACGTCAAAGGCCGAAGCCAATGGCGACCAGCCAGCGCAAAAACAAAACAGGGACTATTAACAGGCGGTATGAAAAAGCCATGGGACTCGACAACTGAAAGCGAGCGCCAAGGCTAGCGCAATGCCCGGGCGAGAGCCAGCGCCGGGGCATCGGGCCCGTTGTCAGATAGCCAGGATCGCTTGGGCCAGCTGTGCGTCAGTCGCGGTATTGAGTTGCGGCGCTTGTTGGCGGATCTGGGCCAGGGCGCTTTCCAGCTTCACGCCACGAATGGCGCCTTCGCTGGCGACAAAGCTGGCAGCGTCGTCACGCGCGGCGCGTACGACCTTGTTGTCACGCAGGGACGATGTGGCATCGGAGGTCGCATCGGAGGTGGCTTTGAGTGCGCCGACGATCGAGTCAGTGGTCACGATAAGGCTGGTTGCGCTGGCGTTGGCAGCCACGGCCAACAGGGCAGCGGCACTCAGCAGGCGAAGACGGGACATGGGATGACTCCTTTAAATGAACGGATAACGGTGGCGCACGGCCGCCAATGTGGATCAGACGCCTGCTTTAAACAGTTCGCCACGCAGTGGCTGGATATTAAGCCGCCGTTTATCCGTTCGGAAAGCCTCTTGACCGCCTAGTCACGCCAGAAGGGCTTGGACAATTCGCTCAGACGGTCGCTGGGGCTGATGCCCACGTCGGATAATTCCCGACGATCCATTTGAGCCAGCTGGCGTCGCTCATGGGCTTGGCGTACCCAGCGTGCCAGCGTGCGGGCCGTCTTGTTTAGTAACCGTTTATAGAGAGGGGTTTGGGTATCCATGGCGAGCACCTTTCATGAGCTACTGGAACACCATGTTGGGCGAGTCGCCATGACCAATACAGATACACCGGATCCAAATTGTACTGCCTAACTGTTTTGTTTTTTTGAACTGTACCTGTCGCTAAGAATGGCTTCTGTTCGACCGTCCAAAACCCGGATGCCAGAAACAACAAAGCCCGCCTCCGGTTACCCGGGGCGGGCTTTGTTTTGACAAATCTGGTTGCTGGCGGTGGACCCGTTAGGTCAGGGCCAGCGAGCGCCAATTAGCGCCAGAACGGCTTGCTCAGCTCTTCGTAGCGTTGAGCTTCGCTGATACCAGCGTCAGCCAGCAGACGCGAATCCAGACGAGCCAGTTGGTGGCGGCTGGAGATGCGGCGCTGCCACAACATCAGGTTGGCGATAACGCGCAACGGCAGGGAAGCCTGGGTGTTTACAGCTTTTTCTTCGAAGAACAGATCGGAACTGAGTGTACGTTCCATGATGACATCCTTCCGCTTGTGGCGGGATTAGGTAGTGGTTTAACTGATGCCAATGATCCTCCTCCGCCGCAAGACTCTCTAGATACAGTTCACCTGTATTGTGAGGGGCCAGTTAACTGTTTAAGGGTGCTGTACTGTACAGAAATGGGGCAACTGTACCTGTCCGCACTGAAACAGTGCGAAATAGGCATTTTGATGAGTTGAGTAGGATGTTTCGGTAGGAAATGACCGGTACAGCAGTACAGTTTTTTTCAGAATGCTTAGAGGTACAGCCGAGCTGATGAAACTGTATTTGCATCAGCTCGGATCTGTATCAATCACGCCTTGAGCATATGCCCGGTTTCTTCCAGGTTGATGTGCCAGCTCAGTGCTTCGCGCAGGATGTGCGGTGTATGCCCGCCGATGGCGCAGGCGGCGTCGAAGTACGTGTTCAGCGCATCGCGATACGCTGGGTGCACGCAGTTGTCGATGATCACTCGCGCCCGTTCGCGTGGTGCCAGGCCGCGCAGGTCGGCCAGCCCGACTTCGGTCACCAGGATGTCGACGTCATGTTCGGTGTGGTCCACGTGGCTGACCATCGGCACCACGCTGGAGATCGCGCCGCGCTTGGCGATGGACTTGGTCACAAAGATCGCCAGGTGCGCGTTGCGCGCGAAGTCACCTGAGCCGCCGATACCGTTCATCATCCGCGTGCCGCAGACGTGGGTGGAGTTGACGTTGCCGTAGATGTCGAACTCCAGCGCGGTATTGATCCCGATAATGCCCAGGCGGCGCACCACCTCAGGGTGGTTGGAGATCTCTTGCGGGCGCAGTACCAGCTTGTCCTTATAGTGTTCCAGGTTGCCGAACACGTCGGCATTGCGCCGCTCCGACAGGGTGATCGAACTGCCCGAGGCGAAGCTGAGCTTGCCGGCGTCGATCAGGTCGAATGTGGAGTCCTGCAGCACTTCGGAGTACATCGTCAGGTCTTCGAACGGCGATTCGATCAAGCCGCACATTACCGCGTTGGCGATGTTGCCGATGCCGGCCTGCAAAGGGCCGAGCTTGTTGGTCATGCGCCCGGCGTCCACTTCCTGCTTGAGGAAGTTGATCAGATGATTGGCGATGCCTTGGGTGTCGCTGTCAGGCGGCGTCACCGTGGAGGCGGAGTCGGCCTGGTTGGTGATCACGATGGCGACGATCTTCTCCGGTGGGATCGGGATCGCGGTGCTGCCGATGCGGTCGTCGACTTTTACCAGCGGGATCGGTGTGCGGGTTGGGCGGTAAGTCGGGATATAGATGTCGTGCAACCCTTCAAGGTTCGGGTTGTGCGCCAGGTTGATCTCGACGATGACCTGCTTGGCGAAGATTGCGAAACTGGCCGAGTTGCCCACGGAGGTGGTGGGCACAATGTGGCCCTGCTCGGTGATTGCGACTGCCTCGATGACGGCGATGTCCGGCAGCTTGAGCTGGTTGTTGCGCAGTTGCTCAACTGTTTCCGACAAATGCTGGTCGATAAACATGACTTGGCCGGCGTTGATCGCCTTGCGCAGGGTGCTGTCGACCTGGAACGGCATGCGTCGGGACAGTACGCCAGCTTCGGTCAGTTGCTTGTCCAGGTCGTTGCCCAGGCTGGCACCGGTCATCAGGGTGATTTTCAGCGGTGACGTCTTGGCGCGTTCGGCCAATGCGTGGGGAACGGCCTTGGCTTCACCGGCACGGGTAAAGCCGCTCATGCCGACGGTCATGCCGTCCTCGATCAGTGCGGCGGCGTCTGCCGCGCTCATGACCTTGTTCAACAACGAAGGCAAGCGGATGCGATCACGGTACATGGATTCTTATCTCAGGCTACGGAAGCAAGGTGCGCAGTTTAGTGATTTCAAAAATTTCGGCCCGCTACCATGGTCGAATGCCGGGCAGCGATTTAGAGCCTTTGGTCGGGTTTCATGGAGTAATAAAAAACCCCAGCCTACGGGAGGCCGGGGTTTCGAGTATTGCGCTGTAGCAGTGTTACTCGACGGCTTTGACCATGTCTTCGATGACCTTCTTCGCGTCACCAAAGACCATCATGGTCTTATCCAGGTAGAACAGTTCGTTATCCAAACCGGCATAACCGCTGGCCATCGAGCGCTTGTTGACGATGATGGTCTTGGCTTTGAACGCTTCGAGGATCGGCATGCCGGCAATCGGCGAGTTCGGATCGTTCTTGGCCGCCGGGTTGACCACGTCGTTGGCGCCCAACACCAACACCACGTCGGCCTGGCCGAACTCGGAGTTGATGTCCTCCATCTCGAACACTTGGTCGTAAGGCACTTCGGCCTCAGCGAGCAGGACGTTCATGTGGCCGGGCATGCGGCCCGCCACCGGGTGGATCGCGTACTTAACGGTGACACCACGGTGGGTGAGCTTCTCGGTCAGTTCCTTGAGCGCGTGTTGCGCTCGCGCCACTGCCAAGCCGTAGCCCGGCACGATGATCACGGTGTCGGCGTTGGTCAGCAGGAAGGTCGCGTCGTCGGCCGAACCGGATTTGACCGGGCGTGCTTCTTTGGAACCGGCTGCGGCACCCGCATCCGGCGCGTTGCCGAACCCGCCGAGCAGTACATTAAAGAAGGAACGGTTCATCGCCTTGCACATGATGTACGACAGGATCGCGCCGCTGGAGCCCACCAGGGAGCCGGCGATGATCAGCATCGAGTTGTTCAGCGAGAAGCCGATACCCGCCGCTGCCCAGCCGGAATAGCTGTTGAGCATCGACACCACCACCGGCATATCGGCGCCGCCGATTGGGATGATGATCAACACGCCGAGCACAAATGCCAGCGCCAGCATCAGCGCGAAGGCGGTGAGGTTACCGGTGAACATAAAGGCCAAGCCCAGGCCCAGGGTCAGGAGACCGAGCACCAGGTTGATCTTGTGCTGGCCGCCGAACTGTACCGGTGCGCCCTGGAACAGGCGGAACTTGTACTTGCCCGAGAGCTTGCCGAACGCGATCACCGAACCGGAGAAGGTGATGGCACCGATGGCAGCGCCCAGGAACAGCTCCAGTCGGTTGCCCGCAGGAATCGAGTCGCCCAGGTGTTTGACGATGCCCAGGGATTGCGGCTCGACCACGGCAGCAATCGCGATGAACACCGCTGCCAGGCCGATCATGCTGTGCATGAACGCCACCAGCTCCGGCATTTTGGTCATTTCTACGCGCTTGGCCATGATCGAACCGGCGGTGCCGCCGACCAGCAGGCCGACGATCACGTAGCCGATACCCGCAGTTGCCAGCTCAGCGCCGAGCTTATAGATGAGGCCCACGGTGGTGAGTACCGCCAGCGCCATGCCGAGCATGCCGAACAGGTTGCCGCGCCGCGAAGTCGTCGGATGTGACAGCCCTTTGAGGGCCTGGATGAAGCAGATCGACGCGATCAGGTAGAGCGTCGTTACCAGATTCATGCTCATTACTTCGGCGCCTCTTCTTTTACTTTCGGGGCTTTCTTCTTGAACATCTCAAGCATCCTGCGCGTAACCAGGAAACCGCCGAACACGTTTACCGCCGCCAGGGCCACGGCCAGGGTGCCCATGGTCTTGCCCAGCGGGGTCACGGTAAGGGCGGCGGCCAGCATGGCGCCGACGATCACGATCGCGGAAATCGCGTTGGTCACCGCCATCAATGGCGTGTGCAGCGCGGGCGTTACGTTCCAGACCACGTGGTAACCGACATAAATTGCCAGCACAAAGATGATCAGGTTGTAGATACCGGGGAGATAAGCTCTTCCATCGTCTGAATCCCTGCTTAGGCGTTTTTGCGAATGACTTGGCCGTCGCGGCACATCAGGCACGCGGCGACGATGTCGTCTTCGAGGTTGATTTCAAACTGCCCTTCCTTGGTGAAGACCAGCTTCAGGAAGTCCAGCAGGTTGCGCGCATACAAGGCCGAGGCGTCGGCAGCGACAGCGCCGGCGAGGTTGGTCGGGCCGCAGATGATCACGCCGTTTTCCACAACGATCTGGTCGGCGACGGTCAGCGGGCAGTTGCCACCTTGGGCAGCGGCGAGGTCGATGACCACGGAGCCTGGTTTCATCTGTGCGACGGTGTCGGCGCTGAGCAAGGTCGGTGCCTTGCGGCCCGGGATCAGTGCCGTGGTGATGACGATGTCGGCCTGCTTGGCGCGCTCGTGCACGGCCAATGCCTGGCGTTGCATCCAGCTGGTCGGCATTGGGCGAGCGTAGCCTCCGACGCCGACGGCGCATTCGCGTTCTTCGTCGGTCTCGTACGGCACGTCGACGAACTTGGCGCCGAGGGACTCGATCTGCTCTTTCACCGCCGGGCGTACGTCAGACGCTTCGATCACTGCACCCAGACGTTTCGCCGTAGCAATGGCCTGCAGGCCAGCAACGCCTGCGCCGAGGATCAGCACGCGAGCGGCTTTGACGGTACCGGCGGCGGTCATCAGCATCGGCATAAAACGCGGGTAGTGATGAGCGGCCAGCAGCACGGCTTTATAGCCGGCGATGTTGGCCTGGGAAGAAAGCACGTCGAGGCTCTGGGCCCGCGATGTACGCGGCGCAGCTTCAAGGGCAAAGGCGGTGATGCCGCGCTCGGCGAGCTTGGTGATGGTTTCGTTGCTGAACGGGTTGAGCATGCCCACCAAGACGGTGCCGCTTTTGATCAGCGCAAGTTCGCTGTCGCTGGGGGCTACCACCTTGAGGATCAGCTCTGCGCCAAAGGCATCATTGGCGCTGCCAATGGTTGCGCCTGCCGTTTCATAGGCACTGTCGACGACGCTGGCTTTAATGCCGGCTCCGCTTTGAACAGTGACCTTATGGCCCTGGCCGATCAGCTTCTTGATGGTTTCCGGGGTGGCAGCCACCCGCGTTTCACCGGTCTGGGTTTCGAGAGGAACACCAATGTGCACGTCAAATCTCCTGCATGATCTTTTTGCTTTTGATCTTTTTTGTAAAAGGCCAGTGCACCGCGAGTGGCGCAACTGGGGCGGCCGATCAGCACGATCCCGCTGAAATGACAGCGGGGCGCGGCATTTTGCAGGCGAACTTTACGGCCTTCAAGGGATTATGACGGGTGACGAAAAATTAACTACAAGTCACCCTGTGACTGATTGTCGCAACACTCTGAAATAACCTCTTCAAATACAAGGATTTAAAGGGCTGTAGGCGTTTATGGCGTCTTTTGTCATCGCCAGTGTGAATAGTCGTGCATTGGCCTGCGATAGTCGCTACAAACCATGATAATCATGGCGTTGAAGCTGATTTTTAGTCGACAGGTACAGTCTGTTTAAATGCGACATATACGTATATCTGTAGGATCTTAATTTAACTGACTACAAAGTCAGCAATTGGATTTTGGCCTTTAAATGCTGGGGCTGTAGCGCTGCGACTGATCAATCAACCAGTCCCTGAAGGCATGCAGCGAGGCTGATTCGACTTTTCTGTCGGGAATCATCAAGTAGTAAGCCTTCGAACTGGTCAGCGCTTCGGGGCTCGCAATGACCAGTTGGTGCTCCTCCAGTTCGCGCTGGATGAGGAACGGTGGAATCAGCGCGACGCCCATGTCATGCATGGCCGCCTGGGACAGCATCGAGAATAGCTCGTAGCGCGGTCCTGTCATGTCGCGGGGGATGTTCAGTTGCTGGGCGTTGAACCACTGGCGCCAGGCATAAGGGCGGGTGGTTTGCTGCAGCAGTGGCAGCTCCGCGATTTGCTGGGGGCTGAATTGCACATGGCTGCCGAGTAAGCGCGGGCTACACACGGGTACGGGGTTTTCTCCCATTAGGCGGTGGGATTCAGTACCTGACCAGTCAGCATCGCCGAAGTAGATCGCCGCATCGAATTCAGTGTCGGCAAACAGAAAGGGCCGCGTGCGGTTGGTAAGGTTGACTGTGACTTCCGGGTGTTGGCGCTGGAAGTCCTTGAGGCGCGGAATCAGCCACTGGGTACCAAACGTCGGGACTACCGCCAGTTCGATCACATTAGCGCCCTGCTGGCCCATTACTGACAGGGTGTCGCGCTCCACCGCATCCAGTTGTGTGGCGATACGGCGGCTGTAAGACAGCCCTGCTTCCGTCAGCTTGACGCCGCGCCGTGAGCGGCGAAACAGCTCGACACTTAAAAACTCCTCAAGGCTGGCTATCTGTCGACAGATGGCGCCTTGGGTGATGGAAAGCTCAAGCGCCGCCTTGGTAAAGCTCTCGTGACGGGCTGCCGCTTCAAAACTGACAAGGGCGGTGGTGCTGGGTATTTTTCTGCGCATGTACCTTGTCCTCACATATGAAGCGCACCTGCGGCGCTCTTGGGTGTTTCGGAGTGAGAAATTAGCACAAGGCTATGCGGAAACCTCGTTTGCTCTCCTCGTTCGGCGGGCCTAGGCTCCATCCACGACTTCTGATTTATCTACGCGAGGACTTATTCATGGCTGGCAAGGCAAGCTTCAACTGGATCGATCCACTGCTGCTGGATCAACAGCTCACCGAAGAAGAGCGCATGGTGCGTGACAGCGCCGAGCAGTTCGCCCAGGACAAGCTGGCACCGCGTGTGCTCGAAGCCTTCCGCCATGAAAAGACCGACCCTGCGATCTTTCGCGAGATGGGCGAAACCGGGCTGCTGGGCGCGATGATTCCCGAGCAGTACGGCGGCAGTGGTTTGAACTACGTCAGTTATGGGCTGATTGCCCGGGAAGTCGAGCGTGTCGACTCCGGTTATCGCTCGATGATGAGCGTGCAGTCTTCGTTGGTGATGGTGCCTATCAATGAGTTTGGTACCGAGGCGCAGAAGCAAAAGTATCTACCGAAGCTGGCCTCGGGTGAGTGGATTGGTTGCTTCGGTCTGACCGAGCCTAACCATGGTTCGGACCCGGGCGCGATGATTACTCGTGCGCGCAAAGTAGACGGTGGCTACAGCCTGACCGGCGCGAAGATGTGGATCACCAATAGCCCAATCGCTGATGTGTTTGTGGTGTGGGGCAAGGATGATGCCGGCGATATTCGCGGGTTTGTCCTGGAGAAGGGCTGGAAGGGTCTCAGTGCTCCGGCGATTCACGGCAAAGTTGGCCTGCGCGCCTCCATCACCGGTGAGATCGTGATGGATAACGTCTTCGTGCCGGAAGAGAACATCTTCCCGGACGTGCGTGGCTTGAAAGGGCCATTCACTTGCCTTAACTCGGCACGCTATGGCATCTCCTGGGGCGCGCTGGGCGCTGCCGAGTTCTGCTGGCACACCGCTCGCCAGTACACCTTGGATCGTCAGCAGTTCGGCCGTCCGTTGGCAGCTACCCAGTTGATCCAGAAAAAGCTGGCCGACATGCAGACCGAGATCACCCTGGCCCTGCAAGGCTGCCTGCGTCTGGGGCGTATGAAGGATGAAGGTACGGCGGCGGTCGAGATCACCTCGATCATGAAGCGAAATTCGTGTGGCAAATCCCTGGATATCGCACGGATGGCGCGGGACATGCTCGGTGGCAACGGTATCTCCGACGAGTTCGGGGTGGCGCGTCATCTGGTCAACCTGGAGGTGGTCAATACCTACGAAGGTACCCATGACGTGCACGCCTTGATCCTCGGTCGTGCGCAAACCGGTCTTCAAGCGTTCTATTAATAGGAGAGCTGGAATGGGCGCACTTTCGCATCTGCGAGTACTGGATTTGTCGAGAGTGCTGGCGGGGCCTTGGTCCGGGCAGATACTTGCAGACCTTGGGGCCGAGGTTATCAAGGTCGAGCGACCAGGGAGTGGTGATGACACGCGCGCCTGGGGGCCGCCCTTTCTCAAGGACGCGTATGGCGAGAACACCAGCGAGGCGGCGTACTACCTGTCGGCCAACCGTAATAAAGAGTCGGTGACAATCGACTTCACGCGACCGGAGGGGCAGAAGCTGGTGCGGGATCTCGCGGCCAAGTCCGACATCCTGATCGAGAATTTTAAAGTCGGTGGTCTGGCGGCGTATGGGCTGGACTATGAGTCGCTCAAGCAGATCAACCCGGAGTTGATCTATTGCTCGATCACGGGGTTTGGTCAGACGGGGCCCTATGCCGCACGTGCTGGTTATGACTTTATGATCCAGGGGTTGGGCGGGCTGATGAGCCTGACCGGTCGGCCTGAGGGTGACGCCGGTGCGGGGCCGGTAAAGGTTGGGGTGGCGCTGACTGACATCCTTACCGGGCTTTACTCGACTGTGGCGATCTTGGCAGCGCTGGCTCATCGGGATCATGACGGGGGCGGCCAGCATATTGATATGGCATTGCTCGATGTGCAGGTGGCTTGCCTGGCGAATCAGGCGATGAATTACCTGACGACGGGAGTGCCGCCCAAGCGCTTGGGCAATGCTCATCCGAATATTGTGCCGTATCAGGACTTTCCTACAGCCGACGGCGACTTCATCCTCACGGTAGGCAATGACGGGCAGTTCCGTAAGTTTGCTGAGGTGGCGGGTCAACCGCAGTGGGCGGACGATCCCCGTTTTGCGACTAATAAGGTGCGGGTGGCTAATCGCGCTGAGCTGATTCCGCTGATACGCCAGGCCACGGTGTTCAAGACAACGGCTGAGTGGGTGTCACAGCTGGAGCAGGTTGGTGTGCCGTGTGGGCCGATCAATGATCTGGCGCAGGTGTTTGCTGATCCGCAGGTCAAGGCGCGTGGGCTTGCGATGGAGCTACCTCATGCGCTGGCGGGGGCTGTGCCCCAGGTGGCGAGTCCAATACGGCTGTCGAAGACGCCGGTGGAATACCGCAGTGCGCCACCTTTGTTGGGGGGAGCATACGGTTAAGGTGCTACAGAGCGTATTGGGGCTGGATGTGGCGAGTGTTGATGCGTTGAGGGTTGCGGGTGTTATCTGAGTGGTTCCTTCTATATAGATACGTGAAGGCTTGGGTTTGGTCGTTTTTTAATCAATCAGAAGTGTTTGATAGAAAACTGAATTAAAGGTTGACGGCAGATTCTAGAGGCCTATAATTCGCCCCACTTCCGGCGCAGTCGAAACGGAAAACTCCTTGGTAAACAATGAGTTATGTAGGTTTCGGCGGTCAGTTGCTTCAGTCCATCGAAGTTCGCAGGAAGTTGAAAAAGAGGTGTTGACAGCAGCGTGTAACGCTGTAGAATTCGCCTCCCGCTAACGAGTGATCGGAAGCGCAAGTGGTTGAAGTTGTTGAAGAAATCTTCGAAAACTTCTGAAAATAATCACTTGACAGCAAATGAGGCTGCTGTAGAATGCGCGCCTCGGTTGAGACGAAAGATCTTAACCAACCGCTCTTTAACAATTGAATCAAGCAATTCGTGTGGGTGCTTGTGGAGTCAGACTGATAGTCAACAAGATTATCAGCATCACAAGTTACTCCGCGAGAAATCAAAGATGTAACCAACGATTGCTGAGCCAAGTTTAGGGTTTCTTAAAAACCCAAAGATGTTTGAACTGAAGAGTTTGATCATGGCTCAGATTGAACGCTGGCGGCAGGCCTAACACATGCAAGTCGAGC